>NZ_ATYO01000017.1 GCF_000427725.1 Mesorhizobium sp. WSM3224
GCGCTGGTGTTCACCTCCGGCTTCGTCTCCAACGAGGCCTCGATCTCGACCATCGCCCGGCTTTTGCCCAACTGCCTGATCATCTCGGACGAGCTGAACCACGCCTCGATGATCGAAGGCGTGCGCCGCTCGGGCGCCGANAAGAAGATTTTCCGCCACAACGACGTCGCGCATCTGGAAAGCCTGCTGCAGGCGGCAGGCCGTGAGCGCGCCAAGCTGATCGTGTTCGAAAGCGTCTATTCGATGGACGGCGACATCGCGCCGATCAGAGAGATCGTCGAGCTGGCCGAGCGCTACAACGCCATGACCTATATCGACGAGGTCCATGCNGTNGGCATGTACGGACCGCGCGGCGGCGGCATCACCGAGCGCGAAGGCCTGGCCGACCGTATCGACATCATCCAGGGCACTTTAGCCAAGGCGTTCGGCACGCTGGGCGGCTACATCACCGGCACAAGTGCTGTGATCGATGCGGTTCGCTCCTATGCNCCNGGCTTCATCTTCACGACAGCGCTGCCGCCGGCCATCGCCGCCGCCACCACCGCCTCGATCCGNCATCTCAAGCGCTCGCAGGCCGAGCGCNACGCGCAGCAGCGCCAGGCTGCGCGGACCAAGCAGGTGCTTGCCGCGGCCGGCTTGCCGGTGATGGAGTCGGCCACCCATATCGTGCCGGTGCTGGTCGGCGATCCCGAGCTTTGCAAGATGGCGAGCGACCGGCTGCTCGGCGTCCACGGCATCTACATCCAGCCGATCAACTATCCGACCGTCCCGCGCGGCACCGAGCGGCTGCGCATCACGCCGACGCCGTTCCATTCGGACGCGCTGATCGCCGAATTGCAGGATGCGCTGGTCGAGACCTGGGACGCGCTCGGCATTCCCTATGCTGCCTCCGGGCGCCCTGCGGTGGCCAAGACCGACCGGATCATTCCGCTGCTGGTGCCTAAGTCAGGCGGCTGAAGCCGCCTTTCTCACAGCGTCTTCATCCATTTCGCCAGGCGATGTGCCGCCTCCTCTAGCTGATCTAGGCGGCGGTGGAAGCACAGCCTGAGGAAGGCCTCCCCGCCGGGGCCGAAGGCAGTGCCCGGCGCCAGGCCGACATTGGCCTTGTCGACGATATCGAAGGCGGCGGTGCGCGAATCGGTGATGCCGTCGACGGTGAAGAACAGATAGAAGGCGCCCTGCGGTACGGTGAACCCCGCGCGGCCGGTGGCGCCGAGAATACCGCAGACCAGGTCGCGCGCCTTCCTTGCCCGCTCCACCTGTTCGGCAACGAAGGCATCGCCTTCGTCAAGCGCGGCCACCGCGCCGCGCTGCATGAACTGGGCGACACCCGAATTCGAATACTGGATCAGGTTCTCGAATACCTGCTGCAAGCTCGGATGCGTTTTGATCCAGCCGACGCGCCAGCCGGTCATCGCCCAATTCTTGGAAAAAGAGTTGACGAACAGGATGCGGTCTTCCGCCGTCGCGATGTCGAGGAAGGACGGCGCGCGGCCATGGCCATAGTGGAACAGCGAATAGATCTCGTCGGCGATGATCCAAAGGTTTTCGGCGCGCGCGAGGTCGAGGATCGCACGTAAGGTCTCGTGATCGGCGGTCCAGCCAGTCGGGTTGGACGGCGTATTGATAAACAGCGCCTTGGTGCGCGGCGTGATCGCCGCCGCGATCTTCTCGACGTCGCAGGACCAGCCATTGCCGGAATGGTCAAGTGTAACCGCCACCGGAACGGCTCCCGCAATCGCGGCGGCCGCGTCGAAGTTCGGCCAGGCGGGAGACAGATAGATCACTTCGTCGCCGGCTCCCGCAAGGGCGTCGAGCGCCAATTGGATGGCATGCATGCCGGATCCCGTGACGATGAATTCTTCCTCGGCGAAGGTCTTGCCGAAATGCCTGGCGTAGTAGCGTGCCAGTGCGTGCCTGAGGTCGGGAATGCCCCTCTGCCAGGTGTAGAAAGTCTCGCCGCCGGCCAGCGCCTTGGAGGCGGCATCGGTGATGAAGGCCGGCGTCGGCAGATCACCCTCCCCGGCCCAGAGCGGGATCAGGCCCTCGCGCAGGCGCCCGTAGTTGACGACGGCGACAATGCCGCTTTCCGGTGCGGCGCGGGCTTCGGCGCGAAAGCTGTCGATCAGGCTCATGGACAAATCCGTTTCCTCTCGGTTTGCAGCTCTTTACCAGATGCGAAAACAGAAAACCCCGGCCGCGAGCAGCCGGGGTTTTGGTCCAGAACACTCGCCAGAAAACTTATTTCTTGGCGAGAAGATCGCGGATTTCGGTCAGCAGCGCGACATCGGCCGGCGGTGGCGCGGCGGCAGGCGCCGGCTTTTCGGCCTCCAGCCGCTTGCGCAGGTTGTTCACCGCCTTGACCATAAGGAAGATGATGAAGGCAAGGATCAGGAAGTTCAGCACGACGGTGATGAAGCTGCCATAGGCGAAGACGGCGCCCTCTTTCTTGGCATCGGCCAGCGCGGCCGAATGGACGTTCGAGGACAACCCGAAGAAGTAATTGTTGAAGTCCAGCCCGCCGAAAATCGCGCCGACGATCGGCATGATGATATCGTTGACCAATGAATCGACGATCTTGCCGAAGGCCGCGCCGATGATGACGCCGACGGCCAAGTCCATCACATTGCCCTTGGAAATGAATTCCTGAAATTCTTTCAGCATTCGACCCTCCTTGACGGCCGCGCTGCCGCCTTGTCACTGTCCCTTCGGCGCCGACCCTGGCCCACAATAGCAAAAACCCCCGGTTGCAAAACCAGAAAAAAGGCGAAAGCACCGGTTTGCGTTTACGCAACGTCGTCAACGACATATGCGCCAAAAGCCGCGATGGACTTGGGCCCCAAGCTGTGATTGCGTTTAGCTTCAGCCGGATGGGAGACCGGCTTTAAATTAAGAAATAGAGCATGACGTCGCCCGAAAACCGCTCCCCACTTTTTGGCATCATGCTCTAGGGAGGAAGTGCGGACCGTGCAAGGCTGGTTCGTCGTCATCATCGCGATCGCCTATGTGACGCTGCTTTTCGTCATCGCCAGCGTCGGCGACCGGCGTTCGGCCGCGATCGGGCTGGGCCGGGCACGGCCTTTCATCTATGCGCTCAGCCTCGCCATCTACTGCACCTCCTGGACCTTCTTCGGTTCGGTCGGCCTGTCCTCCGAGCGCGGCCTCGAATTCCTCGGCATCTATACCGGCCCGGTGCTGGTCTTCGTGTTCGGCTTCCCGCTGCTCAACCGCATGATCAGGCTGGCCAAAAGCGAGAAGATCACCTCGATCGCCGACTTCCTCGGCGCCCGTTACGGCAAGAGCTTCACCGTTGCGGCGATCGCAACGCTGATCGCGACCATCGGCGCGGTGCCCTACATCGCGCTGCAGCTCAAGGCGATCTCCGGCTCCGTCAGCCTGATGATCGAGCACTATACCGGCTCGCCGCCCTCTTTCGATCCGTTCGTCAGCGACATCTCGCTGGTGGTGGCGATGCTTTTGGCGCTGTTCGCGGTGCTGTTCGGCACCCGCCATGCCGACGCCACGGAACATCAGGACGGGCTGGTTCTGGCGGTGGCGGTCGAGACCGTGGTCAAGCTCGCCGCCTTTCTCGCCATCGGCCTGATGGTGACGTTCCTGATCTTCGGCGGCCCCGGCGACATGTTCGCCAAGCTCGCCGCAAACGGCCATGTGCGCCAGGCGATGGGCTACAACACCTCTTTGGCCACCTGGCTGGTGCTGACCGGCTTGAGCGGCTTTGCCATCCTGATGCTGCCACGGCAGTTCTACGTCACCATCGTCGAGAACCGCAGCGAGGCGGAGCTGCGCACCGCGACCTGGGTGTTCCCGCTCTACCTCGTGGCGATCAACCTCTTCGTGCTGCCGATAGCCTTTGCCGGCCTGTCGCTGGTCGGCGCCAAGACAAGCAGCGATCTCTATGTGTTGTCGCTGCCGCTGCTCAGCGGCCATGATCTGCTGGCGATGGCCGCCTTCATCGGCGGCCTGTCGGCGGCGACCGCGATGGTGATCGTCGAAAGCGTCGCGCTGTCGATCATGATCTCCAACGATCTCATCATCCCGCTGTTCGTGCGCCGCGTGCTCAAGACCAGTACTTCGGAGAACGAGGACTGGTCGACGCTGATCCTCAATGTGCGCCGCGCCTCGATCTTCATCATGCTGTTCATCGCGTTCCTCTATTACCGCGAGAGCACCAACAGCGCGCGGCTGTCGTCGATCGGGCTGATGTCGTTTGCCGCGATCGCGCAATTCGCGCCGGCGCTGATCGGCGGCCTGATCTGGCGCCGCGCCAACGGCCGGGGCGCCGCGCTCGGCATGGTCGCCGGCATCGCCGTTTGGGGCTACACGCTTCTGCTCCCTTCGCTCGCCGGTCTCGACTCCGACATCGTCATCCACGGCCTGTTCGGCTTCGAGGCGCTGAGGCCGCAGGCGCTGTTCGGCACCGTCGGCGAACCGCTCAACCACGGCGTGTTGTGGAGCCTCTCGGTCAACGCGCTGTTTTTCGTCCTCGGCTCCCTCTCCCGCGCGTCAGTGCCGCTGGAGCGCATCCAGGCGGCGATCTTCGTGCCGCGGGAGGCGAGCCCGATGCCTAGCCTGCGGCGCTTCCGCACCGCCGTCACCGTCAACGACCTGAAGGATACGATCTCGCGCTATCTCGGCGTCGAGCGCACGGAGCGCTCCTTCCAGTCCTTCGAGAAGAACGCCAACGTCTCGCTGCACGGCAAGGAGCAGGCGAGCATGGATGTCATCCGCTTCTCGGAGCAATTGCTGGCGAGTGCCGTCGGTTCGTCTTCTGCTCGGCTGATCCTGTCGCTGCTCTTCCGCCGCAACGACCGCGATTCCAAGGATGCCTTCAAGCTGCTCGATGATGCCACCGAGGCGCTGCAGCACAATCGAGACTTGCTGCAGATCGCGCTCGATCAGATGGAGCAAGGCATCACCGTCTTCGACCGTGACTTCCGCCTGATCTGCTGGAACCGGCAATACCGGCTGCTGTTCGACCTGCCGGACGAGATGGGCCAGGTCGGCGTTTCGCTCGACCGGATCCTGCGCCATCTCGCCGAGCGCGGCGATATCCCCGCCGACCAGCGCGTGACGATGCTCAACCGGCTGACCAGTTTCGCCGGCCCATGGCAAATGGAATTGAAGACCAGCGGCCGCATCCTGGAGCTGCGCTCCAATCCGATGCCCGACGGCGGCATCGTCGCCACCTATGCCGATATTTCCGGCCGCGTCGAACAGGACCTGGCGCTGAAACGGGCCAATGAATCGCTTGAGCAGCGGGTCAAGACCCGCACCATCGAGCTCACCCGCGTCAACGAGGAGCTGGCGCAGGCGCAGATGCTGGCCGAGGAAGCCAACCTCGGCAAGACGCGCTTCCTTGCCGCCGCCGGCCACGATATCCTGCAGCCGCTGAATGCCGCCCGGCTCTATTGCTCGTCGCTGATAGAGAAGGCCGGCAAGGGGCCGGCCGGCAAGGCGGCGGTCAACATCGAATCCTCGCTGGAATCCGTGGAGACCATTCTCGGCGCTGTGCTCGACATCTCGCGGCTCGACGCCGGCGCCATGAAGCCTGAGAATGCCGCCTTCAACCTCGGCGGGCTGCTCGGCCAGATCGGCAATGATTTTCGCCCGCTTGCGGCCGAAAAGAAGCTCGAACTCAAGATCATGCCGTCTTCGCTCGGCGTCATGAGCGACCGCAACCTGTTGCGCCGGCTGATCCAGAACCTCGTCTCCAACGCCATCAAATACACGCGCGAGGGCCGCATCCTGGTGGGCGTCAGGCGGCGCGGCGAGTTGGCGGAGATCCAGGTGATCGATACCGGCATCGGCATCGCCGGCGACAAGCTCAACACCGTCTTCCACGAGTTCACGCGCCTCGACGAAGGCGCGCGCGAGGCGGAGGGCCTTGGTCTGGGGCTCTCCATTGTCGACCGCATCGCCAGGGTGCTGAGGCTTGAAATCCGCATCTACTCCAACCCCGGCAAAGGCACCCGTTTTTCCGTCATCCTGCCGGTCGCGGAGGTCGCGGCAGCGCCGCGTGACATCGGCAAGGCGCCGGCCCGCTCCGCGTCGACGCTTGCCGGGCTCAATGTGCTCTGCATCGACAATGACGCGCGCATCCTCGATGGCATGCGGCTGCTGCTCGAAGGCTGGGGCTGTCGTGTCGAGACGGCTTCGGGATCAGGCGATCTCCTGAAGTCCGGCGCGCCAAAGCCGGACCTTGTGCTGGCCGACTATCATCTCGACGGCAGCACCGGGCTCGATGCGATCGCTACGCTACGCGCCGCCTATGGACAGGACCTGGCCTGCGTGCTGGTCACCGCCGACCGCTCCAGCGAGGTGCGCGCGGCTGCCGGCCGGCTCGATATTCCGGTTGTCAACAAGCCACTGAAGCCGGCAGTGCTGCGCTCAATGATGGCGCGCGTCAAGCCGCTGGCGCCGGCCGCGGAGTAGCTGAAACCCGGTCTCAGCCGCGATGGCCGAGGCTTTTGAGATAGGCGCAGAACATGTCGGCGAGCGCGTCGGAATAGGCCTCGATCTCGCCGGCCGTTCGCTCCATTTCCGAGAAATCCGCTCCCGCGGCGCTCAGCGTCTTTATGATCAACTCGCTGGCCAAGGCACGGACGGCATCCGAAGCGTCCGGCAGCGTCTCACGCATGAAGGCCTCGACGGTCCGGTTCGCCATCGCCTTTGCCTCCTGCGCCTCGGGCGCGTCGCGATAAAGCGGTGCCGCGTCGTTCAGCGCGCCACGCACGGCCGCCTCCTCGCATTCCGAGCGGATGAAGGCGTGGACCAGCGTTCGTATCCGTTCGAGAGGTGACAATTCGGCGTTTTCGAGAATGCCGCACAAGAGCTCGGTCGTCTGGCGCCATTCGTCGCTCTGCAGGCGGAACAGAAGCGCGGCCTTGTTCGGGAAATACTGGTAGAGCGAGCCGACGCTGACGCCCGCTTTTTCCGCCACGCGCGTGGTGGTGAAACGCTGGGCGCCTTCAACAGCCAAAACCTGAGTAGCTGCCTGCAGAATCGCCGCGACGAGCTCAGTGGCGCGCGCCTGCTTTGGCTGTTTTCGGGTGGAAATTGAAGGGCTTGGGCGTTGGATCATGATCGTGCGCGGAAATGCGAATTGGAAACCTGAAGGATTATTCGTATTTTTCGAAGCAACGCAAGGACACACCCGGAGATACCCCATGAGTACCTTGACCGGAACCCCTTTGGCCCCGCTGCTCGCCCGCCTGTTCAAGGAAGCCGATGCACCCGCAAGCCCGGCGATCGCCCAGTATTCGCGTGAGGAACGGGCGCGCCTTATCAACAGCAAAACCGAGTATCGCCAATTCTACGGCAGCCTCAAGGACCTATGGCTTGCGGCCTCGCCGGAGACCGGCACGCTGCTCTACATGCTGGCGCGCAGCACCGGCGCGCGCATCATCGTCGAATTCGGCACCTCGTTTGGCATCTCGACGCTCTATCTCGCCGCGGCGCTGCGCGACAATGGCGGCGGCCGCCTGATCACCACGGAATTCGAGCCGTCCAAGGTGGTGCGGGCCAAGTCCAATCTAACGGAAGGCGGACTCATCGATCTGGTGGAGATCCGCGAGGGCGACGCGCTGGAAACGCTCAGCACGGACCTGCCTGAGCGAATAGACCTCCTGCTGCTCGACGGCGCCAAGTCGCTCTATCCGGAGATATTGAGCCTGGTCGAGAGCCGGCTCAGGCCCGGCGCGCTGGTCATCGCCGACAACGCCGATTTCTCGCCGGACTATCTGGAACGGGTGCGTTCGCCGGCTGGCGGTTACATGTCGACGCCGTTCGGCGACGACGTGGAGCTGTCGATGCGGCTCGGCTAGCACCTGAAACAGTATGATCATGCTGCTCTTCGGGCGGCCGTAGGCGTTTACGTCAACCAACGCGCAATCCGGGCCTCAAGGCCTTTGACGCGTAGGTGACATCATGACCATTTTCCCATCGTCGTGGCGCGGGCTGCCGCGGCCGGCCCTGCTCGGCCTCTTCCTGTTCTTTTGCGCCGGTTTCGCCGACGGCGCGCTGGTGCCTTTCTTTCCGCTCTGGGCGAGCGGCGAGGCGAACATCCCGACCGGCGCTATCGGCCTGTTGTTTGCCTGCTATGCCGGCGGCGAATTGATCGCCGCGCCGCTGATCGGCGGCATCGCCGACCGGATCGGCCGACGGCCGGTGCTCATCCTGTCCTCGCTCGGCGTCGGCTGCGGCTTCATCGCGCTGTTCTTCGTCCATGGCGTCGTCGCCACTGCGGCCGTGCTGCTTGTGACCGGCATGTGCGAGTCGGTGCTCCACCCGACTATCCTCACGGCGATCGCCGATGTGACTGAGCCGTCAGCGCATCCGCGCTGGTTCGGCATGGCGCGGGTAAGCTCGAGCGCCGGTCAGATCCTCGGACCGGCCTGCGGCGCGCTGCTGGCGCTGGTTTCGCTCAGCGGCGTGTTTCTCGCCGCCGGCGGCATGCTGGTGCTTGGCGGTGTCGTCATGCTCGTTGCATTTGCCGAGACGGGCGGGCATGCCGCAGGACACCCCGACGAGGTGGAAGATGAGGAAGGCCTGTCGGCGCTGCTGCCGGCCTTCCGCGATGGCCGCCTGGCAAAGCTGCTCGCCTGGGTCGTGCTGTTCGAAATCTCCGGCAACTGGATCGAGGCCGTGATCCCGCTCTATGCTCAGGATGCCGGCACGCTTACCCCATCCGGCGTGGGCGCGCTGTTTGCCTATGCGGCCGCCTTGACGGTCGGGCTGCAGATGCTGGTCAGCCGGTTTGCCGAAGTGCGATCGGCGCTGTGGCTGACAGTTGGCGCCGGGATCTCGACCATCGCCGCCTTCGCGCTGCTGGCGACCTCGCCGGCGATGATCTCGCTGATCGCGGCCGTCAGCCTCTGCGCGGTGGCGCAGATGCTGGTCGGACCGCTGGTGCCGACCGCCGTCAACGCGCTTGCGCCTGCTTCGCGGCGCGCCTCCTACATGGCGGCCTCGTCGGTGGCGGTCGACCTCAAGGACTCGCTCGGCCCCTCGATCGGCACCGCGCTCTACGCGCTGGCGCCGCGCCTGCCCTGGATCGCCGGCATTCCGCTGGTGGCGATCGCTTCGCTCGGCCTTGGCGCGGCGATCGGGCGAGCGCAGACCATCTCAAGTCCATCCGAGGAAGATGCTGCTTCGCCGGTAGGCTCCATGGTCGAAAACTATCGTTGACCGGCCATCCGCGAGTTGCGGAAGCGAGGCCGCGCGACGTTGGCAGCCGGCGGCGGACGATGCTCGCGAAACGCCATGGCAAGCGTGCGCAGCGCCTCGCGCGATTGGGGATCGGAGAGTGTGGAAAGCAGCACGATCTGCGACGGCGGCAATGGCGGCAGGCCGAATTTGCGGCTGACCTCAATGGTGCCGGGTGGCGCCAGCCGGCAGGAAAAGACCGACGCGGCAAGACCGGCCGAAACGGCCTCGGCAACGGCAAAGGAGCCGCAGCCGAGGAACACTTCCGCCCATGGTATGCCAACGGCATCGAGCGCAGCGGTGGCAATGTTGCGGATGCCGCAGGACGGCGAGGAGGCGGCCAGCCGCAGCGGCTCGTCGGCGCGGTAGACGAAGTCGGGCGCGGCGTACCAGCCATAATGGTCCGGCGCCAGCACCTCGCCGTCGCGGCGGTCGTCCTCACGGCGGATGATCGCGGCATCGAGATCGCCGCGATCGAAGGCGTCGAGCAGATCGCGCGAATCGTCGAGCCGCATTTCGATGGTGAGTGCCGGGTCATGCGCAGCCAGACGCGCCAGCAAGGTCGGTACCTCGGCGCCGCCGACATGAGTGGCGATGCCAAGCCTAAAACGGCGGCGAACAGCAGTGAGGCTCGCTGCCGCGCGGTCATGCGCGGCAAGCAGCTCGCGCGCCGGCTCCAGGAACACCGCGCCGCGCGCCGAAAGGCGCACCAGCCGCGGCGTCCGCTCGATCAGTTTTTCGCCGATCCTCTCTTCCAGCCGCTTCAGCTTGACGCTGATCGCGCCCTGCGTGCTGCCGAGAGCCTCGGCGGCGCGCGTGAAACTGCGCAACTCCGCAACCGCGAGGAAGGCTTTCACCGCATCTACGTCCAGCGTCATGTCAGCTATCTTGTTCTGTTGTCACTGAAATATCCAACCATGCAATTTTAAAATGATCAAGCCTCCCCTAACTTGAGCTGAGCGCGCAGCGGCGACGCCATCGGTTTCGCCCCGCCCAAGAGATTCGAAAGGCTTGATCATGACCACTGTCCTCACTCGCCGAGGCATCGTCGTTCTGTTTGCCGCATGTCTTGCCTGCCTGATGTTCGGGCTGGAGATTTCCAGCGTCCCGACCATCCTGCCGACGCTGGAACAGGTGCTCGACGCGGACTTCAAGCAACTGCAATGGGTGATGAACGCCTACACGATCGCCGTCACCTCTGTGCTGATGGCGGTCGGCACCATTGCCGATCGTTATGGGCGCAAGCGCGTCTTCCTGGTCTCGATCGCCGCCTTCGGCCTCGCCTCGCTGATCTGCGGCCTGGCGGATAACATCTCGATGCTGATCGTGGCGCGGTTCCTCCAGGGCCTGAGCGGTGGCGCGATGCTGATCTGCCAGTTGGCCGTGCTGTCACATGAATTCCAGGAAGGGCGCGAGCGCGCCGTCGCCTGGGGCTGGTGGGGCGTCATCTTCGGCATCGGTCTCGGCTTCGGCCCGATCATCGGCGGCGGCATCGTCGCCGTGTCGGGCTGGCAGTGGGTGTTTCTCATCCATGTGGCGGTTGCGATCGCCGCCTTCGTGCTTGCGCTCACCGGCGTCCATGAATCGAAGGACCCGCATGCGAGCAAGCTGGACCTCGCCGGCATCCTGACGCTGTCGCCTTGCGTCTTCTGCCTCGTCTTCTACATCACGCAAGGACCGGAACTTGGCTTCGCCAGCCCCAGCGCCCTGGCAATCCTTGTTTTGTCGGTCGCGAGCTTCGTCGCGTTCCTCATTGCCGAGAGGGTCAGCAAGCGGCCGATGTTCGACTTTTCGGTCTTTCGGATCCGTCCGTTTTCCGGCGCGATCGTCGGCTCGGCGGCAATGAACGTCAGCTATTGGCCGTTCATGATCTATCTGCCGATCTGGTTCCATGCCGGGCTCGGCCTGGACAGTTTTACCACCGGCCTGGCCTTGCTCGCCTACACGCTGCCGACGCTGGTCATGCCGCCTTTGGCCGAGCGGCGGTCCCTGCGCTACCGGCCCGGCGTCGTCATCCCGGCGGGACTTGCGACCATCGGCATCGGCTTCCTGTTGATGAGGTGGGGCAGCGCCGTGGCCCATGCCAGCTGGCTGACGATGCTGCCGGGCTGTCTGATCGCCGGCGCCGGCCTCGGCATCACCAACACGCCGGTGACCAACACCACCACCGGCTCGGTTTCGCGGGACCGCGCCGGCATGGCGTCCGGTATAGACATGAGCGCGCGCATGATTTCGCTTGCCGTGAACATCGCGGTGATGGGTTTTATCCTGGCGAGCGGCGTGCTCTCGCATCTCAGGGCCGCATTGCCCGATCTCGACGGTACAAGGCTCTACCAGTTCGCCGAAGCGATCTCGGCCGGCAATCCGGTGCCCGGGCTGCCGGACAACGTCGTCCACGACGCGCTGGCAAACGGCTTCGGCTGGGTGATGCTCTATGGCGGCATCGGCGTCTGGATCATGGCGGCGATCGGCTTTGCGATCTTCAAGGTAGCACTGGTGCGGCGGGCGGCGGTTCAGAGTTCCGATCGAGGCGAGCCGATCAACTCACCGGCTGCAGTGGATCGCCGCCGATCTTCGACAGCTGGATGACGGCCTGGGTACGGCTGTCGACGCCGAGCTTTTGCAGGACGGCCGAGACATGCGCCTTGATGGTCGCCTCGGAGACGCCAAGCTCATAGGCGATCTGCTTGTTGAGCAGGCCTTCGGCCAGCATGCCGAGCACCCGGGTCTGCTGCGGCGTCAGCGCCTGCAGGCGCTTGATCAGGTCGGAAATCTCCGGATCGCGCTCGACACCGAGTTCGATGCCGGAAGGCGCCGCGATATCGCCGGCAAGCACAGCCCGCACAGCGCCGCGTATCTCCTCCATGCTGGCCGATTTGGAGATGAAGCCAGACGCGCCGAGATCGAGGGCGCGGCGGATGGTGACGGGATCGTCATGCGCCGACACCACCACCAGCGGCACCGCCGGATGGATACCGCGCAGCGAGATCAGCCCGGAGAGGCCACTGGCGCCCGGCATCGACAGGTCGAGCAGCACCATGTCGATGTCCTCGTTGGCAAGCACCAGCGCCTTGGCGCTTTCGAAATCGCCGGCCTCGTGGATGGCGGCAACGTCGCCGACGCCGGCCAGCGCTTCCTTCAGCGCGCCGCGGAAAAGCGGATGGTCGTCGGCAATGACGAAAGTGTGGCCCGACGGCAAATATTCCTCCCCCGATCCCATCATCATTTTCTGCTTCTTGCGGGGACCGGAATGATTATGCGGCGGCGCGGCGCGTTTTCAAGCGGCAAAGGCCGTGCGCGGGGTTTTCCCCAGGCGGCTCAGCCGCCCCGATGCTCAGGTCTTCTGGTTCAGCTTGCCGCCGCCATCGCCGTCTTCCTTGTCCATGTCCTTCACGATGTCCTTGAAGGTGCGGAAGAACTGCTCCATGTAGCCCAGCGACTTGTTGAAATCTTCCTGGCTGGGCAATTGGGATTCGAGCCGGGCGGACAGCGAATTCTCAAGCTTGGCGACACGCGCGTCGAGCGCCTTGACCGAATTGTCCAGCCGGTCGATCTCGTCCTGGTAGGCGGCACGCTCGTCCGCCGCCATCTTGCAGACGAGCTGGCCGGCGCGCTCTTCGCAGATCGACATGGCGCCAGTCCTTGTGTCCATGCGGACGTAGCCGGTGGCGGACTTCTCCAGGCGATAGTGGTCGGTCTCCTCGGAGTAGGCGGAAGCGGCAACCAGCGAGCATAGTGCCGCCGGGATCAGGATGTGCTGAAGACGCATGTTGTCCTCCATGAGCCGGTGAAGGCGAGCTATCATAGGTTTGCGCCGGAAATGGGGAAGAGTCGAGCTTCAAGCCTTCCCCGTGCCTTCGGTTCGGACTATAGCGCGGCAATGTCTCAGATTATCTACAAGATCGCGCCCGAGGCGCTTTGGCGCGAAGCCGAGAAGAACGGATGCTTCACCGGCGCGCCGATCGACATCGCCGACGGTTTCATCCATTTCTCCACGGCTGCACAGGCGCGCGAGACGGCTGCCAGGCATTTCGCCGGGCAGACTGACCTGCTGCTGGTCGCGGTCGACAGCAATAAACTCGGCGACGCGCTGAAATACGAGGTATCGCGCGGCGGCGCCTTGTTCCCGCATCTCTATGCGCCGCTCGCTCTCGACGCCGTTCTCTGGGTGAAGCCGCTGCCACTCGGCGCCGACGGCCACGAATTCCCGGCACTGGAGGGCGAATGAGTGTGCTCGACCGGCTCGGCCAGAAGCTGCTTTTCTCCTTCGATCCGGAAACCGCGCATGGCATGTCGATCGCCGCGCTGCGCTGCGGACTGCCGCTTGGCGCGCCCCGCGACGCGCGGCTGCCGACGCATGACGCGCGGCTGAAGGTCAGCCTCTGCGGCCTCGATTTCCCGAACCCGCTCGGCATGGCCGCCGGCTACGACAAGAACGCCGAAGTGCCGGACGCGCTGCTTGGACTTGGCTTCGGCTTCGCCGAGGTCGGCACCATCACGCCGCTACCGCAATCGGGCAATCCGAAGCCGCGCATCTTCCGGCTGACGGCGGACGAAGCGGTGATCAACCGGCTGGGTTTCAACAACGAAGGCCACGCGGCCGCCGAAAAGCGCCTTGCCGCACGCAAGGGGCGGCAGGGCATCGTCGGCGTCAACATCGGCGCCAACAAGGACAGCGCCGACCGCATCGCCGACTATGAGCGCGGCGTCGCCCGCTTCGCGCCTTACGCGAGTTACCTGACGGTCAACATCTCCTCGCCCAACACGCCGGGGCTGCGCAACATGCAGGCGCGCGAGCAGCTCGGCGAACTGCTGTCTCGGGTGATGGCCGCGCGTGCCGCAGCCACTGCGCAACGGCCCATATTCCTCAAGATCGCGCCGGATCTGGTCGAAGCGGAGCTGGAGGATATCGCCGCCGAGGTGAGCGAGAAGAAGATCGACGGCGTCATCGTCTCCAACACGACGCTGGCGCGGACGGGATTGTGGAGCGGCGGCTTGGCGAATGAAACCGGCGGTCTCTCGGGAAAACCATTGTTCGAGCGTTCGACCGCGGTTCTGGCGCGCATGCGCAAACTGCTTGGCCCGCAGATGGCGATCATTGGCGTCGGCGGCGTCGACTCGGCCGAGGCCGCATTGGAGAAGATCCGCGCCGGCGCCGACCTCGTCCAGCTCTACACCGGCATGATCTATGCCGGGCCGGCGCTGCCCGGGCGCATCATTGCCGGCATGGCGCGGCTTGCGGAGAGGGAGCGCCTCAAATCCATCGGAGAGCTGCGCGATAGCGGCTGTGCACACTGGTCCGAACGACTCTGACCGAGTACCCACGGAATCAGGAGGACAGATAATG
Organism: Mesorhizobium sp. WSM3224; assembly: GCF_000427725.1. GTDB lineage: Bacteria > Pseudomonadota > Alphaproteobacteria > Rhizobiales > Rhizobiaceae > Mesorhizobium. The sequence continues at coordinate 14,573 of NZ_ATYO01000017.1, forward strand.
GCCGAGGTTCTGAACTCCGTCGTGGACGCGATCGGTGGAACGCCATTGGTCCGGCTCGACAGGCTGACCGCGCAGGCAGGCGTCGACGGCGCAATCCTCGCCAAGCTGGAATATCTCAATCCGGGCTTTTCCAAGAAGGACCGTGCGGCGCTTGGAATAATCGAGGAAGCCGAAAGATCCGGCGCCATCAAACCAGGACAAACGGTGGTCGAGCTTACCTCGGGAAATATGGGCACGGGGCTCGCCATCATCTGCGCCGTCAGGGGTTACCCCTTCGTCGCGGTGATGTCGAAGGGCAACTCTGAAGAGCGCGCACGAATGATGACGGCGCTCGGCGCGGAAGTAATTCTCGTGGACCAGTTGCCGGGGTCGGTGGCGGGGCAGGTCTCGGGTGGCGATCTGGCGCTTGTCGAGCAAGCCGCCAGGGCGGTGGCGACGGAACGAGGCGCGTACCGTGCCGACCAGTTCCATCGCGACGGGAACTGGCTTGCGCACTATCAAGGGACCGGGCCGGAAATCTGGGACGCCAGCCACGGCGCCGTCGACGCATTCGTCGACTTCATCGGCTCGGGCGGCACATATGCCGGGGTAGCGAGGGCGCTCAAGGAACGCAATCCTCTGATCAAGTGCTTCATCGTCGAGCCCAAGGGCGCCGCAGCGGCAGCGGGAGAGACCGTCACCCAACCCGAACACCCCATTCAAGGCGGCGGCTACGCCATGCCGGACCTGGCATTCCTGAACAACGCTCCCGTCGATGGTTATCTTCAAGTTTCCGGCGACGAAGCACGCGAGGCCACGCACCTGCTGGCGCGCAGCGAAGGTATCTTCGGTGGTTTCTCCTCCGGAGCGAATGTTGCCGCCGCGCTGCGTCTCCTAAGGGGCGGCCAATCGGGCAAGACGATCGCTGTCGTGATTTGCGACTCCGGGCTGAAGTACCTCTCGACCGATCTCTGGAGCTGAGAAACGCCTCAGACGCACAGCACTAAAATGCAGTGCGTACTCTCAGCCGCAGAACCGCCAGCAAGCTCACGCCCCGCACCAGCAGGAAGACATGCAGCGATGCCCATAGGCCGTTGTTGCCGAAGGCCGGGGCCAGGGTGATGAGCGCGGCGCTGAAGACGAGGAACGACACCAGCATCATGTTGCGCATATCGCGCGACCAGGTGGCGCCGATGAAGACGCCGTCCATCTGGAACGCCAGCACGCCGCTCAGCGCCGTGAAGGCCGCCCAGGGAAGATAGGTGTCGGCGACCGCGCGGACCTCCGGAGACGTCGTCACCAGCGCCACCAGGCTGGTGCCGGCGGTCAGCAGGGTAAGCGTGGCGATACCGGCGAGGGCAAAACCCCAGATCAACGTCAGCCGGACCGCCTGCCGGAACGGGGCGGGCGCATGCGCGCCGATAGCGCGGCCGGCAAGTTGTTCGGCGGCGGTGGCAAAACCATCGAGGAAATAGCCGGCGATCAGGAAGAAGTTCATCAGCACCGCGTTGGCGGCGAGTGTCACCGTGCCGAACTGCGCGCCCTGGCGGGTGAACAACGCGAAAGCGGCAAGCAGCGAGAAGGAGCGTATCATGATGTCGCGGTTGAGCGACAGCATGCGCCGGTAGGCCGGCAGGTCGAGGATGCGGCGGCGTGACGGCCGTTCCAGCTTGCGGAAGCGGCTGAGCACGATGGCAAGGCCGAGCAGCATGGCCAGGAATTCGCCGGTAACGGTCGCCCAGGCGACGCCGGCGACGCCCCAGCCGAGCTTGAGCCCGAGCAGGAAGCAGAGCGCGATGTTGATGCCGTTGAGCACCGCTTGCAGCATCAGGCCGAGCCCGCCTTCGCCGCGTCCCAGCACGTAGCCCAGTATGGCGTAGTTGATCAGCGAGAAGGGCGCGGCGAGCAGCCTGATACGGATATAGACCGACATCGCCGCGCTGACGCGCGGCTCGGCGCCCATGAACCATTGGCCGGCCACGGCAAAGAGCGGTGAAAGCGCGGCAAGTATGACGCCTGCGACGACCGCGATCAGCATGGCGCGCCACAGCACCGCCTGCTCTTCCAGCGCATCGCCGCGCCCGAAGGCCTGGGCGACGAGGCCGGTAGTGCCGGAACGCAGGAAATTAAAGGTGGTGAAGACGACGTCGAACACCAGCGATCCCGCCGCCAGGCCGCCGAGCAGGGCCGCGTCGCCGAACTGGCCGACCACCGCCGTGTCGACGATGCCGAGCAGCGGCGTCGTCAGATAGGCAAGCGTCATCGGCACGGCAATCGCCAACACCGAGCGGTTGGTGACGGCGAAGGACCTGGCGTTGACTTGTGTTACGTCCAAGGGGGTCGCATCCAAGGGATTGCTGCCTGGCTGATTGCGGCTTGATCGAGGACCCGATGTGCCCCAGTTTGCCGGCGTCACGCAACCACCATCCGCCGAACTGCCAACCGAATCTTCTGCTGGTCTTACGCAATTCCGGACGGAAAACCGTTTCACACTTTTCCTGGAATTGCTCCAGGCTGGCGCCCGCCCGATCCATGCCGCTGCAGATCGTCCACCATCCCGACTATGACGCCGGCTTCGCCGTCAACCATCGCTTTCCGATGAGCAAATATCCGCTTCTGATGGAGGCCCTGCGCATACGCGGGCTGGCTGTGCCCGGCGCGCTTTCGATGCCGCAGCCCGCACCGGCGGCCTCGCTGAAGCTTGCCCATGCGGCAGACTATGTCGACCAGGTGATCGCTTGCCGGGTGCCGGAAAAAATAGAGCGCGAGATCGGCTTCCCGATCGGCCCGCGCGTGTCGCTGAGGGCGCAGCTCGCCACCGCCGGGACGGTGCTGGCGGCGCGGCTGGCGCTGAAGCACGGCATTGCCTGCAACGCCGCCGGCGGCAGCCACCATGCACGGCGCGCGCAAGGCGCCGGCTTCTGCACCTTCAACGATGTCGCCGTCGCCTCGCTGACGCTGCTGGCCGAGGGTGCTGTCGCAAACGTGCTGATTGTCGATCTCGACGTGCATCAGGGCGACGGCACGGCCGACATATTGAAGGACGAGCCGCGCGCCTTCACCTTTTCCATGCATGGCGAGCGCAATTACCCTGTGCGCAAGATCGCTTCCGACCTCGACGTCGCCTTGCCGGACGGCACCGGCGACGACGTCTATCTCGAGCGGCTTGCCGCCATCCTGCCGGACCTATGGGGGCAAAGGCACTGGGACATCGTCTTCTACAATGCGGGCGTGGATGCCCACGCCGAGGACAGGCTTGGCCGGCTGGCGCTGACCGACGACGGCCTGCGGGCCCGCGAAGACATGGTCATCGGCCATTTTCGCAACCATGGCGTAGCGCTGTGCGGCGTCATCGGCGGCGGCTACTCGACCGACGTGCCGGCGCTGGCCGCACGCCACGCCATATTGTTCGAGGTCGCCGCCCGATATGCGTGATGCAGTCGCGGGCTATTTCCTGTAGCTGGCGATCCGAAGCAGGATGAACACCGGCACGACGATCGCGGCGCCGAGCAGGATATAGCCCAGGAAGCGGTCGATGGCGTGGAAGCCCAGATTCCACAAATCGACGAAGAACTGGCGGATGCCATAGAAGACGTCGATCGGCGACCAGCCGAAGGCGTGCATGACGAGGCCGACGAGGAAGGAGACCACGAGCAGCTTCAGGAACACCCTGAGCGGCGTGTCGCCAAGAAAGCGCGTCAGTGCGGACAAGGCCATTCTCCGGTTCGAGCCGCCCGATTCGGCAGCGCGATACAGAAATACGCACTCGATAGTCCGCCATCAAGCAGCGAGACAGTGATGCAGCTTTGCCGATTGCTTGAGGCCGCGCCATCATGGTAACGAGGCTACTGCGCGGGTATGATGTAATGGTAGCCTGTCAGCTTCCCAAGCTGAACGCGCGGGTTCGATTCCCGCTACCCGCTCCAGTCCCCGCAAGGTCCAGGCCCGATATGGGCAGTGCTTCCGTCCAAATCGGAAGCCTCCCGCGTACGGGCGAAAGTCCAAGAAGCCTGGGCCACAGCTTGTGGTTGTCGTGTCGGTCGCTGATGGATAAAAGGCGAAGCATGCCGCGCGCCCTATCGAAATACACTATCCGTGAATGGTTCAGGCTACGACCGCTGGTCGACCGCAAGAATCATGCCCGCTATCAGGTTCGGGAACGGATTGCGCTGGCCAGGCATGCCAGCCCGGTGGCTCTTCCTCGTATCCGTGGCCGGAAAGTCCTGATTACGATCAGCTTCAATGATCCCCAAGTGATCGAGTGGCAGATCAATCTGATCGCTAGAAACGTTTCCGAGGCCGTCCATATTGTTGCCGACAACTCGACCGACCCGACGGCAAAGCGTGCCATTCGGGACATCTGCGCGACAGCCGACATTGCCTTCGCGACCGTGCCCGCCAACCCTTGGATAGGCCGAGAAAAGGAAGGGGGCAAATCGCACGGCTATGCCCTGAATTGGGCTTGGAGGAACATCGTTCTTGCGAACCAGCCTTCCATGGCCGGCTTTCTGGATCACGACATTTTCCCCACCGCAAAGACAGACCCTTTCCGCATGCTGGATCAAGCCGCCGTCGCGGGATTGGTTCGAACGGCGCCAGAAGAGCGCTGGTACCTGTGGCCCGGGTTTGCCTTTTTCAACTTGGGTCGATTGCGGACAGATCGGCTCAACTTCGGTCGGGACTGGCTCGACGGGTTTGATACCGGCGGCCTGAACTGGCACCGCCTGTACCGGGAACTCAGTGACCATGATCTATGCCCGGCCGACTATGAACGGATCACAGTCGCCGCCGGCATAGCGATGGACGAAGCGCTTTTCGAGCGTATTGACAGTTGGCTTCATGAGAGCCGCTTCACGACCGACATTGACATGGAGCCGGCTCGCCGCCAGCGGTTGCTTGAGCTTAAGCGGCGCAGCATCCTGGATACCTTGATGGCTCTGCCCACATAATTCGCCTGTTCCAGCTTCAAAGGGAGTTGTACTGGTCGATCAACCTACGCTTTCGACTGGATCAACACGGGTCAGGTTCAATGCACGAGACATCATTTGTAAAAGCTGAAATGTTCCTGCAAACCTATGATGACGAGTTCGCCCAAACTGGCGTGCGCGTGCTGGAAATAGGCTCCAAATCGTACGATACGCAAAATACCTATAGGCCGCTGTTCCCGCCTCCCAGATTTGCTTACACCGGTCTCGATATCGAGTCGGGAAACAACGTGGACATCGTTCCGGCGAACACGTTCGTTTGGCCCGAAATCGCGGATTGTTCGTTCGATCTTTGCCTTTCTGCATCCACTTTCGAGCACAACCCATTCTTCTGGGTCACATTCGCGGAAATCGCGCGCGTCACAAAGCCGGGCGGTCTGGCGCTCATCATCGCGCCGGGAGCAGGCCACGTGCACCGCTATCCGTATGACTGCTGGCGGTTCTATCCGGATTCGTGGGGCGCTCTTTGCTCGATGACCGGCATGGAACTGGTAGAAAGCTACTTCGAGACCGACAAAATTGCAGCCGCAAACCCTGAGAATTTTTGGCGGGATAGCGCGGTGGTGGCTCGCAAGCCAATGCTTTCAGGGGTGGATCTGGATGCCTTTCATTCCCGCCTCCAGAAGATCGTGTCACTTTTCAATGATGAGAGGCCACCGTCGCAGATAACGCCCGAGCGGCACGGCAAATGGGTTGAGGCCTATGAGCAGTTTATGCAGCGGAAGTACCCCATGACGCTCAGCCGCGCGATCAGCAAGGCTATCAGACGACCCAGCAAGATTTACAGACGCGCCCAATCGTAACGGCCATTAGTGCCAATATCGGCCGGGTCGAGACCTGGCGCCAAACCGGACACGACAGCATCGGAACCGTGGGGCAACCACGAGCGTAGGTCTTGCGCACCAGCGCAAGACCTAATTCGCAAATTTGTCGTTTATGAACGTTGACCCCTAATGCCTTACAGCGAGAAACCGATCCAGACGCGGCGGCGCCAGCAGCGGACATGACGCCGGCCATAGCGCCAGTAGCGGCGGCAGACCCTTCTCCAGCCCCGCCGGCGGCGGCGACGGCGGTAATACCTATCGCGGTAGTAGCGACGGCGGCGGTAATAGTACTGAGCCGGCTGCAGCAGATCTTCCTGCTCATCCTCCTCGTAGATAGCCGGATCCGGCTTGTCCAACTCATCGAGAATTCCGTTGCCTTTGGGGACGCCGGCAACCGCCTTGCCAGTTCCAGCGAGGCTTGCAAGCGCCGTCGCCCCCGCAACGCCAAGCATTCCAGTCAGAAACAACCGACGTTCCATCGAGACCTCCCGAGCTGTCGAACATCGGCAACTCGATCCCTCACCCGAAACACGCTAGCGAGCCGCCGATCGGTTTGAACGCACAAATAGCGTTCTCGTTCCATTACCCCACTTCGCGCAAGATGAAGTCGTGCAACATTTTCGCGGCGGGCGAGAGCACGCGATTCTTGACCGTGATCAGGCTGTAGGGCCTCACTTCGATATCGAACTCGGTCTGAACCACGTCGATGGCGCCGGCCAGCCCGTCGCCGCCTTGAATGAACTTGGCGACCTGGATCGAGACCGGCGCGATGGCGTCGGACTGCGCCACCATCACCAACGTGAGCAGCAGCGAAGACGTGTTGAGGATACGGTCGGGCAGCGGAATGTCGCGGTTGAGGAAGTTGCTTTCCATCGCCTGGCGCAGCGGCGAGCCGCCGGACTGGAACACCCAGTCATAAGCCGCTGTGTCTTCGAGCTTGACCATCTTGCCGCTCGCCAGCGGGTGGCCGCGACGCACGATGAGACATGCCTTCTCGACGCCGATGACGCGCGATTCGAACAGCCGCGGATTGAGGTCGTCGGGGATGCGCGCGATGATGAAATCGTGGCGGGACGCAATCAGCTCGCGGGCGAGCACGTTCGAGGTCTCGACCTGCATGGTGATCTCGATGCGCGGATAGATGCGGCGTATCTCGCGGATCGCCGGCACCGCGAGCTCGATCGCCGGCGCCGTCACCGCGCCAAGGAACACGGAGCCGCCCTTGCCGGCCTTGAGCTCGGAAATCTCGCGGTCGGCCTCACGCATTTCGAGCAGGATGGAGCGGGCGCGCCGGGCGAGCGCCTGGCCATAAGGGGTCAGCGTCACGCCGCGCGGCAGCCGCTCGCACAACTTCACGTCGAGTACCGCCTCCATCTCGGCGATCATGCGCGAAGCGGCCGGCTGGGAGATGTTCATGACCTGCGCGGCGGCGCTCACCCGTCCGTGATCGTCCAGGGCGGCGATCATGCGCATGTGACGGAGGCTCAACCCGCTGCGCAGTAGCGTCTCGCCGTCTCCCGGCAATTTCTCGTAACTACCTGAAATCGCGTCGGGATCGCGCAATGCCGCCATGATTTTGAGCCTCTCCACCAAGTTGATATCGGCCCTTTACGCTATACCAGTTTCGTTATAGCAACCAGCAAAGATCGCATTTGACAGTTATGTCAAAGGGACCCACCCTTCGCGCGTTCCGAGGCGCAACCGTCGGCAACGAGCAAATTCGTATCGATTTAAACTGCGCCGCGGGACCGATTGGGAGGATACCGGAGATCGATAAAGCCGACAGTGGCGCGCCAGCGCACCTGTTCGGTTGCGCGGCCCGCGAAGCCCCGAGGTGTCGCGTCCATCAACCAGGGAGAGTAATGTGAAGATCATCAAGACGCTGGCCGCCGTCGCGGCCCTTGGCATCGCCGCCATGACCTATTCGGCGCATGCAGCCGACAAGGGTCTCATCGGCGTGCTGATGCCGACCAAGACCTCGCAGCGCTGGATCAACGACGGCGACGCCGTCAAGTCCCAGCTCGAAGCGCTCGGCTACACCGTCGACCTGCAGTATGCGCAGGACGATATCCCGAACCAGCTCAGCCAGCTGGAAAACGAAATCACCAAGGGCCCGAAGGCGCTGATCATCGCGTCGATCGACGGCACCACCATGGCCGACGCGCTGCAGAAGGCCAATGACGCCGGCGTCGTCGTCGTCGCCTATGACCGCCTGATCAAGAAGACGGGCAATGTCGACTACTACACCACCTTCGACAATTTCGGCGTCGGCGTGATCCAGGCGAACTCGCTGGTCAAGGGCCTCAAGGAGCGCTTCCCGAACACCAAGCCGTGGAACGTCGAACTGTTCGGCGGCTCGCCGGACGACAACAACGCCTTCTTCTTCTACAACGGCGCCATGTCGGTCCTGCAGCCGCTGATCGATGACGGCTCGATCAAGATCAAGTCCGGCCAGATGGGCATGGACAAGGTCGGCACGCTGCGCTGGCTCGCCGCCACCGCCCAGGCCCGCATGGACAATCTGCTCTCGGCCAACTACTCGGACGGCAGCCGCGTCGATGGCGTTCTGTCGCCCTATGACGGCCTGTCGCGCGGCATCACCGCTTCGCTGCGCGCCGTCGGTTACGGCACCGACGCACAGCCCTGGCCGATCGTGACCGGTCAGGATGCCGAGACCGCCTCGGTCAAGCTGATCATCTCGGGCGAGCAGTACTCGACCGTGTTCAAGGACACCCGCGAGCTGGCCAAGGCGACCGTCGAGCTGGTCGACAAGGTGCTCTCCGGCGGCAAGCCGGACGGCCTCGACACCAAGACCTACAACAACGACGTCAAGGTTGTGCCCTCGATCCTGTTGACGCCGCATGACGTCGACAAGTCGAACTACCAGAAGCTGGTCGTCGACTCCGGCTACATCAAGGCTGAAGAGCTGAAGTAATCCGGTCTCAAAGAAGGGGTCCTGCGCGACGCAGGGCCCCTTTTCGTTCGCAAGCGGCCCCGGTATTGTTTTGCCGGCCTCTGCAGCGTCACGCACCGATGCGGGATGCGATGCCGCCGCAGTATGTTGATTATTCGCGCATGGGCCTTTTCCAAGATCGGTACCGATTTGGAAGCCATGCGCCAGGGAGCAGAACCTGATGGCCTCAACGATTTTGGAGATGCGCGACATCACCAAGACGTTCCCCGGCGTGAAGGCGTTGTCGAACGTCAATCTCAGTGTCGAGGAAGGCGAGATCCACGCCGTCGTCGGCGAGAACGGCGCCGGCAAGTCGACGCTGATGAAGGTGCTGTCGGGCGTCTATCCGTCCGGCACCTATGAAGGCCAGATCATCTTCCGCGGCCAGGAATGCAGTTTCAAAGGCATTCACGACAGCGAGCATATCGGCATCGTCATCATCCATCAGGAGCTTGCCCTGGTGCCAATGTTGTCGATCGCGGAAAACATCTTCCTCGGCAACGAGCACGCCACCTACGGCGTCATCGACTGGGATGCCAACGAGACGCGCACCAGCGCGCTGCTCAAGAAGGTCGGCCTCAAGGAAGATCCCAAGACGCTGATCACCAATATCGGCGTCGGCAAGCAGCAATTGGTCGAGATCGCCAAGGCGCTCAGCAAGGAAGTGAAGCTTCTGATCCTGGACGAGCCGACGGCGTCGCTCAGCGAAAAGGACAGCCAGGCGCTGCTCGACCTTCTGCTCGAGTTCAAGCGCCAGGGCATGACCTCGATCCTGATCTCGCACAAGCTCAACGAGGTGAACCGTGTCGCCGACAAGGTGACGGTGATCCGCGACGGACGCACGATCGAGACCTTGCCGAGGAAGGACATCTCGGAAGACCGCATCATCACCTCGATGGTCGGCCGCTCGCTCGACGACCGCTTTCCGCCGCGCGAGCCGCAGATCGGCGACGTCATCTTGGAGGTGAAGGACTGGTCGGTCTACCACCCGATCCACGCCGAACGGCAGGTGATCAAGAACATCAATCTCAATGTGCGCAAGGGCGAGGTTGTCGGCATCGCCGGGCTGATGGGCGCCGGCCGCACCGAATTCGCCATGAGCCTGTTCGGCCGCTCCTACGGCCGGCACATCACCGGAGAGGTATCGCTCCACGGCAAGCCGCTCGACCTCTCGTCGGTGAGCAAGGCGGTGGCGAACCGCATCGCCTATGTCACCGAGGACCGCAAGACCTACGGCCTCAACCTCATCGACCACATCAAGCACAATGTGACTTTAGCCAACCTGTCCGGCGTTTCGAGCCGTGGCGTCATCGACGACATGCGCGAGATGAGCGTCGCCAACGACTATCGCAAGAAGACCAATATCCGCGCCTCCAGCGTCTACCAGCTGACCGGCAACCTGTCGGGCGGCAACCAGCAGAAGGTGGTGCTGTCGAAATGGCTGTTCGCCGATCCGGAAGTTTTGATCCTCGACGAGCCGACCCGCGGCATTGACGTCGGGGCGAAGTACGAAATCTATACGATCATCGCGCGCCTCGCCGCCGAGGGCAAAGCGATCATCGTCATCTCGTCGGAAATGCCTGAATTGCTCGGCATCTCCGACCGTATCTATGTGATGAACGAAGGGCGTATCGTCGGCGAAATGGCGGCAAGCGATGCAAGCCAGGAAAAAATCATGCGCGCCATCGTTCGGGGAGAAGGAAAAGCATCATGAGCACAGAAAGCGCTCCCGCGCCGCAAAGCGGCGTCGCCGAGGACGTCAAGCATGGACAGCGCATCGCCGTCTCGGCGCTGACGACGAACCTGCGCGAATACGGCCTGATCATCGCGCTGATCGTCATCATGCTGTTCTTCCAGTACACGACGTCGGGAACGCTGTTCAAACCGGTGAACCTCAGCAACCTGGTGCAGCAGAACTCGTTCATCATCGTGATGGCGCTCGGCATGCTGCTGGTTATCATTTCCGGCTATATCGACCTCAGCGTGGGGTCAGTCGCCGGCTTCATCGGCGCGCTTGCCGCGATGATGATGGTCATCTGGCCGCTCGGAGTGTTCAGCAATCCGCTGGTGGTATCGATCGTCTGCCTGCTCGTCGGCGCCCTCATAGGCGCGGCGCAAGGCTACTGGATCGCCTATCACCGGATACCGAGCTTCATCGTGACGCTTGCCGGCATGCTGATCTTCCGCGGAATCTGCCAGGCGCTGCTTGGCGGCGGCTCCTCGGTCGGCCCGCTTCCTCCCAGCTTCAAGCAGCTGAGCTCGGGCTTCATCCCGGACGTCATCGGCCCGCTGACGCTGATCCCGCCGACGGTGAATGCCGCCGGCAAGACCATCATCGGCAGCGGCTTGACGCTGCACATGACGACCGTCGTGCTCGGCCTTATCGCGGTGCTCGCCTATGCCTATTTCGGCTTCCGGACGCGGCGCAAGCGCGAGCGTCATGGCTATGAGGCGGAGCCCTTCCCGCTGTTCGTCATCAAGACACTGGTCGGCAGCGCGCTGGCGCTGTTCCTGGTCTTCCAGTTCGCGAGCTACAGGGGCCTGCCGGTCGTTCTGCTGGTGATGGGCGTGCTGATCTCGCTGTTCGTCTTCGTCACCAAGCGCATGACCATCGGCCGCCGCATCTATGCGATGGGCGGCAACGCCAAGGCCGCGCAGCTCTCGGGCATCAATACCGAACGGCTGACGCTGCTCGTCTTCATCAACATGGGCGTGCTGTCTGCGCTGGGCGGCCTTATCATCGCGGCGCGCCTCGGCCAGGCCGTGCCGGCGGCGGGCCTCGGCAGCGAGCTCGACGTCATCGCGGCCGTCTTCATCGGCGGCGCCTCGGCAATGGGCGGCGTCGGACAGGTGATCGGCGCCGTGGTCGGCGGCTTCATCATGGGCGTGATGAACAATGGCATGTCGATCATGGGCGTCAATGTCGACTGGCAGCAGGTGGTCAAAGGCCTGGTGCTGCTCGGCGCCGTCATCTTCGACGTCTACAACAAGAACAAGGCCTGAAGGCCGCAAACGAGGTTCAGGAGGCATACGGGTTCTAGATCGCGAGGCTACCGGCAAACCCGCCGGCGCCAAGAAGTCCAGGCAAGGACCAGGCTCGCGAGCGCAATCCGGACGAAGAATTTCAACCGCGGCACGGACTCCTCCGCGCCGCGTAGGTCAAGGTTTGCCCGCGGGCAGCCAGGCAAGATGAGAGAGGATTCAACCATGCTGATCTCCCAGATCCTCGACGACGCCGAGACGATCCGCGTCGTCGCCCGCAACGGCGGCGGCAAGACCAGGGTCATCAACGGCGCGCGCAGCGTCTATTCGCTGGCGATGGAGGCCGCGCGCACCGGCACCGGGCTCGAGGCGCTGATCGAGCGCAAGGGCTATGGCGAGGCGGTCGATCTCGATGCCGCTTATAAGAGGGACAGGCTGGTGTCGCCGATCAACCATCCCGATCCTGCGCATTTGCACCTCACCGGTACCGGCCTCACGCATCTCGGCTCCGCGGCGACGCGCGATTCCATGCACAAGAAGCTCAGCGAGGGCGGCGAGGAAGAACTCACCGATTCCATGAAGATGTTCCGCATGGGCCTCGAAGGCGGCAAGCCCGCCAAGGGCCAGGTCGGCGTACAGCCGGAATGGTTCTACAAGGGCAACGGCACGATGGCGGTGGCGCCGGGCGCACCTTTGATGTCGCCCGCCTTTGCGCAGGACGGCGGCGAGGAGCCTGAGATCGCCGGCATCTATGTGATCGGCGATGACGGCGCGCCGTTCCGCGTGGGCTTCACACTGTCGAACGAGTTCTCCGATCACGTGACGGAGCGGGTGAACTATCTGTTCCTCGCCCATTCCAAGCTGCGCAACGCCTCGTTTGGCCCCGAAATCCTGATCGGCGACCTGCCGGCCGACATCCGCGGCGCATCGCGCATCTGGCGCGACGGCAAGCTTCTGTGGGAAAAGCCGTTCCTGTCGGGCGAAGCGAACATGTCGCACGCCATCGCCAATCTCGAGCACCACCATTTCAAATATTCGGCCTTCCGTCAGCCGGGCGATGTGCATGTGCATATGTTCGGCACCGCGACATTGTCCTTCGCCGACGGCATCAGGACGGAAGCCGGCGATACGTTCGAGATCGAGGCGCAGGATTTCGGTCTGCCGCTGCGCAATCCGCTTGAGATCGAAAAGCCGGTGAAGGTGGCGGTGAAGGCGCTGTGAAATGGTAATCTCCCCCTTGTGGGACCCAGAAGGGGGAGATTGGCCGGCATGGGCGCCGGCTCTCTCTTTCCTGCAACATGGAATGGCCAGCAGGTGAACACCAATATGTGTTCGCTCATATGATGGATGGACGCGGCCGCTCCAAGTAGCTTTTCCAAGCACGCAGTACTTGGAGGACCGCCATGCCCTTGAACCGACGGACGCTGATCGGCGTCACCCTTTCGCTCGCAATCACTCTCGCGCCCTCGATCGTTGTCTTCGCGGCCTCGCCGACCCCCGCCAAGGGCGAGCACGGCATGGTGGCAACAGCCCAGCATCTTGCCACGGGGGTCGGTGTCGAGGTGCTGAAGAAGGGCGGCAACGCGGTCGATGCCGCCGTCGCCGTCGGCTATGCGCTGGCCGTGGTCTATCCGAACGCCGGCAATATCGGCGGCGGCGGTTTCATGACGGTGCGCCTGAAGGACGGCCGCACGACCTTCATCGATTTCCGCGAGCGCGCCCCGCTCGCCGCGACCAAGACCATGTATCTCGACAAGGACGGTAAGCCGATCAAAGGCGCCAGCCTCGACGGCTATCTCGCCGTCGGCGTGCCGGGCTCGGTTGCCGGCTTCGAGATGGCGCGCGAGAAATACGGCACGCTGTCCAGACAGGATCTGATCGCACCGGCGGTTGCCTTAGCCAAGGACGGGTTCGTCCTCAATCAGGGCGACGCAGCTTCTTTCGCGGCCAGTGCCGACCGGCTGGCAAAGGACCCGGCGGCGGCCGCCATCTTCTTGAAAAAAGACGGCAAGCCTTACGGCATCGGCGAGAAGCTCGTTCAGCCGGACCTTGCCGCCTCGCTCTCGGCGATCTCTGATAAGGGGCCGGACGCCTTCTACAAGGGCGCTATCGCCGACGCCATCGTCAAGGCAAGCGGCGCCAGGGGCGGCATCCTCGCCAAGGGCGATTTCGAGCAATATGCGGTACGCGAGCTGAAGCCCGTGACCTGTTCCTATCGTGGCTACGAGATCATCTCCTCGCCGCCGCCGAGTTCGGGCGGCGTCATCATCTGCGAGATCCTCAACGTGCTCGAAGGGTACCCGCTGTCCTATCTCGGCGCCGGCTCGGCCGAGACGGTCCATGTCATGGTCGAAGCCATGCGCCACGCTTATGTCGACCGCAACTCGGCGCTCGGCGATCCGGATTTCGTCGACAATCCGGTCTCGAAACTGCTCGACAAGACCTATGCCAAGGACATCCGCGACAAGATCGATCCGTTCCGCGCTGGGGTGTCGAAGGACCTGATGCCGAAGGGTTTCGGCGAGTCGAATGAGACCACCCATTATTCGATCATCGACAATGACGGCAACGCGGTGGCGGTCACCTACACGTTGAACGGCTCCTTCGGCGCCGGCGTTGTCGCCGACGGCACCGGTATCCTGCTCAACAACGAGATGGACGATTTTACCCAGAAGCCGGGCGTGCCGAACCTCTACGGGCTGGTCCAGGGCGAGGCCAATGCCATCCAGCCGAAAAAGACGCCCTTATCCTCGATGAGCCCGACGATCGTGACCAGGGACGGCAAGCCGTTCATGGTCATCGGCAGTCCGGGCGGTTCGCGCATCATCACCATCACGCTGGAGGCGATCGTCAACGTCATCGACCACGGCATGAACATCCAGCAGGCGATCGACGCGCCGCGCATCCATCATCAATGGCTGCCGGACACGGTCTATGTCGAGCCGTTCGGGCTTTCGCCGGACACCGAGAAGCTGCTTGCCGGAATGGGCTACCACCTCGATTTGAGCGACGAGACCTGGGGGCAGGCCGCCGGCATCCTTGTCGGCGGCAAGAGCCTGGGTGAAATCGAGAAGGGGGGTGGCGCGCGCTACAACGGCGCTATCGACAGCCGCGCCGCTGCGGGCGAGGCTTTGGGATACTAATGCATGTCGCCCAGAAGTGCGCAGCGGTTCTGGGACAACGACATGCATAAAAACAAAGACTTAAAGCGTGTCGCCTGAATCCGTTTCAGCGCGACACGCTTTAGAGCATGATCCCAAAAAGTGGGAACCGGCTTTTGGAAAAGATCATGCTCAGATAAAATCAGACCACCAATGTGATCGTCGAAGCGATCAACAAGACAGCGGCAATGCCGACGAACAGCGCGTAGATGCGCGGCCGGTCGAGCAGCAGCGCATTGCCGGAAATCCAGGCCGCGGTGGCGCCGCCGAGCGCGAACAGGAAGCCGTTGCGGTGGCCGAAGGACATGGAGGCGGCCATCAGGCCGCCGATGATCAGCGCGCCGAAGACGATGATGACGGCGACCGCGTATTTCTCGAAATCATTGCCGCCGCCCATCGCCGGACCCATCGCATTGAGATTGGGCAGGTCGTCCGGGTCGAAGGGGCTGGCCGAGCCGTATTCATCTTGATCGAGGGATTCGCGCATCATTCGTTCTCCGCTGAGCGGCAACAAACCATCAACGCTTGCCAAGCGCAACCGCCAAGGCCGCCGCGGCGATGTGTTCGCCGCCCGGCTGGTGCCAACGTGCCACGCTTTCCCGGCAAGACCAAACGATTAGCGCCCCAGAGAGGTTCCATAGGCTTGATCTATCTGGAAAAATCGCTGCGCACGATGCCGTGCCGCTGCAGCTTGTCATAGAAGGTCTTGCGCGGGATGCCGAGCGCCTCGATGGTGCGGCGGACGTCGCCGTCATTGCGACCAAGTGTCTCGCGGATGATCTCGGCCTCATAGCGATCGAGCCGTTCCGGTAACGGCATGCCGGCATCGCTCTCAATTGCCGCCGGGGAAGGCGTTTCGGCAATGTCCTCCAGCCCGAGCACGAAGCGCTCGGCGAAATGGGCGAGCTCGCGCACATTGCCCGGCCAGTCATGCTCCCTCAGGTGGCGCTGGACCGCGGCCGAAATTGCCGGCATGGCGCGCCGGAAGCGGGCGGCGGCGCGCTCGGCGAAATAGCCGAACAGCAACGGCACGTCGTCGCGCCTTTCGCGCAGCGGCGGGATCGAAATCGTCACCACATTGAGCCGGTAATAGAGGTCCTCGCGGAAGTTGCCGCGCTGGCTGGCATCGCCGAGATCGACCTTGGCCGCGGCGACGACGCGCAGGTCGACCGGCCGGATCTCGTTGGTGCCGAGCGGCGTCACCTCGCGCATTTCGAGCACGCGCAGCATCTGCACCTGCGTCGAGGCCGGCATGCTTTCGATCTCGTCGAGGAACAGGGTGCCGCCGCTCGAATGCTCGATGCGGCCGACGCGCTTTTTCTGCGCGCCGGTGAAGGCGCCGGCTTCATGGCCGAACAGCTCGCTTTCAATGACCGTCTCCGGCAGCGTGCCGCAGTTGAGCGCAACGAAATTGCCCTTGGCGCGGCGGCTCCAATGGTGCAGCAGGCCTGCCACCACCTCCTTGCCCGAGCCGGTCTCGCCGGTCACCAGCACGTCGACATCGGTGTCGGCAATCTGCCTCAGCGTCCGGCGCAGCCGCTCCATCGCCGGCGTCTGGCCGATAAGCGGCAATCCCTCCTGCGCCTGCTCGGCCGCCTCGCGCAAGCCGCGGTTCTCCATCACAAGGCGGCGCTTCTCGGCGGCGCGGGCAACGCTCTGCGCCAGCCGGTCGGCCGCGAAAGGCTTAGTGATGAAGTCATAGGCGCCGTCCTTGATCGCCTTGACCGCCATGGCGATGTCGCCATGCCCCGTGACCAGGATGACGGGAATGTCCGGATCGAGCCGCAGCACGCGGTCGAAAAGCTGCAGTCCGTCGATCTCGGGCATGCGGATGTCCGACACCACCACGCCGCCGAAATTCCTGTCGAGCGCCGCCAGTGCCTCCCGCGCCACCGAGTAGGCCGACACCGCAAAGCCGGCAAGCTCAAGCGTCTGCCTTGTCGCCCTGAGCAGGTCGCTGTCGTCATCGATCAGGATCACCGGTGCGGGATCGTCGTTCGTCATGCCGCACCAGCTTTCGACAGATGGATGGTAAAGCGTGTGCCGCTCTCACCGCTCGCCACCTCGATGCGGCCGCCATAGTCGGCGACGATATCCTTGGAGATGACGAGGCCTAGCCCCAGGCCCTTTTCCTTCGAGGTGTTGAAGGGCGTGAACAGGGATTTCAGGATCGCGGGCGGTATGCCCGGTCCGTTGTCGGACACAACCAGCGACACGTCTTCGGCGGTTTCGGCGGCTGTGACTTCGACCCGCGCGTCATCGCGGCCCTCAAGCGCTTCCAGGGCGTTCTGAAACAGGTTGATCAGCACCTGCTCCAGCCGCAGCCGGTTTCCCATCACCTTCAGCGCCGGCGGCGGCAGCGTGATTGCGAGCGCGTCCAGCCGGCCGGCGAAGCGGCTCCTGAGCAGCACGACGGCGCCCTCGATCACATCGCGCAACTCGACCGGCCCTGCGGCGGTGCGGCCCTTGCGGGCGAAGGCTTTCAGCTCCTCGGTGATCGAGCCGATGCGCTCGGTCAGCGCGGCGATTGCGCCGAGGTTCTCCTCGGCTGAGGAGTTCTGCTTGCGCTCCAGGAAGACGCGCGCATTGTCGGCATAGGCACGTATGGTTGCCACGGGCTGGTTGATCTCATGCGCGACGCCGGCGGCGACTTGGCCAAGCGTCGCAAGCCGGTTGGCCTGCACCAATTCCTGCTGCATCACCTGTAGCTTCACCTCGGTGCTGCGATGGTCGGCGATCTCGGCCTGCAGCCGGTCGCGCGCCAGGCTAAGGTCCTGCGTGCGTTCGACGACCCGGCGCTCGAGCTCGGCGCGCGCGGCCTGTTCGGCGGCAATCCGCATCTGGCCGGATTGCCGGCGCCATAGCAGATAGGCGGCTAAAGCAATAAGCGGGACGAGGACGCCGAGCGCCAGAAGCCGCATTTCGCGCTGCGCGGCCGCAATCGGAGCTTCGACCGGAACAAGATAGTCGAGGCGCCACGGTGTCGACGGCACGGCGGTCGACAGCCTTAGATATTCCGCATCGCCACTGCCCGGCGTAATCGCGTGCACAAGCGCGACATCGGCGCTCAATGCCTGCGGACGGGTGATCGGAAGAGGCACCAGCGGCGCATCGCCGAACTGCTGGCTTGCGCGGACCTCCGCCAGAACCGGCGCGGCAAGCGGCGCCGTGGCCAGGAAGCGCCAGGAGGGCACGCTGGTGATCAGCACCACGCCATGCGCATCGCTGACATAGGCCGGGCGGTTCGCTTCGTGCCAGTCCGCCTCGAGCTGGTCGAATTCCATCTTGACCACGACGACGCCGAGCGGTCCTGAAGCGCTGTCGACGCGGCGCGAGATGTAGAGGCCCGGCCGCTTGCTGACATTGCCGAGCGCGAAATACTCGGCAGTGCCCGTTTGCATGGCTCCGGAGAAATAGGCGCGAAAACCGTAGTCGTTGCCGACGAAGCTGACCGGCTCGCGCCAGTTGCTGGAGGCGATCGCGAAGCCGTCCGTGCCGGTGACATAGAGCACCGAGGCCTTGGTGCCTGAAACCAGCCCTTCGAGCTTGCGGTTCAAGACGTCGATCGAGGCGGGGCTGCGCTCGGTCAGCGCGTCGTTGACCTGCTGATCCTCCGATAGGAGCAGCGGCAGCGCGCGCGGATTTTCGAGCACGGCGCGCAGCAACGCCACCTTGAGGTTGGCGTCGGTGCGTCCCTGCGTGGCTAAAGCCTCGATCTCCGTCGAACGGCCATAGAGGCCCGCGCCATAGAGCGCTGCGAGCACGATCAGCAGCGCCACCGCGGTGAACAGCAGCCAGGCGCGCCGCGCCCGCCCGGCGAGCAGTTCCGGCGTCGAGGCGAGGACAGCGGCAGGGCGTTGCAGCATGCCGCATTTGTGCATGATTTCGCACAAATCACAATTCGATCTATGCGGATAGCCGCATCAACGCCCTCTAAGGTGCATGCGTCGAATTCCGAAAAGCCAACAAAATCAAGGAAAAGAGATTCTGGACGTCATCTGGCACGCGCGTTGCAAATGCTTCTGCAGCAGCCGCGAGGCTGTGGAGGTCAAATGCCCCGGGAGGTCGAGCTTCTCGATCGGGGCTGAACGGAGGACATCATGCAGACGGCTATCGCTGCCGCGGAACCGCGCGGCAAAATTCCCTTTTACCGGCATCTCTATGTGCAGGTCCTGGTGGCGATCGCCGCTGGCATCCTGCTTGGACATTTCTATCCCGATCTCGGCGCGTCGCTGAAACCGCTGGGCGACGCCTTCATCAAACTGGTCAAGATGGTCATCGCGCCGGTGATCTTCCTGACGGTGGCGACCGGCATCGCCGGTGTTTCCGACTTGCACAAGGTCGGCCGCGTCGCCGGCAAGGCGATGATCTATTTCCTCGTCTTCTCGACGCTGGCGCTCGTCCTCGGCCTGGTCGTGTCGAACGTCATCCAGCCCGGCGCCGGCATGCACATCAATCCGGCGACCCTAGACCCCTCGAAGGTGGCGACCTTCACCGAGAAGGCGCATGACACAAGCATTGTCGGCTTCCTGATGAACATCATCCCCGACACCATCACCGGCGCCTTCGCGCAGGGCGATATCCTGCAGGTGCTGTTCTTCTCGGTGCTGTTCGGTATCGCGCTGGCGCTTGTCGGTGATCGCGGCCGTCCGGTCGTCGATTTCCTGCAGGCGCTGACCTCGCCGGTCTTCCGCCTTGTCGCGATCCTGATGAAGGCCGCCCCGATCGGCGCTTTTGGCGCCATGGCCTTCACCGTCGGCAAATACGGCATCGGCGCGATCGCCAACCTCGCCATGCTGATCGGCACCTTCTACCTGACGTCGCTGCTCTTCGTGCTCGTCGTGCTCGGCGCTGTCGCATGGTACAACGGCTTCTCGATCCTGGCGCTGATCCGCTACATCAAGGAAGAGCTGCTCCTGGTGCTCGGCACCTCGTCGTCCGAGGCGGCACTTCCCGGCTTGATGGCCAAGATGGAGCGCGCCGGCTGCAACCGCTCGGTGGTCGGCCTGGTCATCCCGACCGGCTATTCCTTCAACCTCGACGGCACCAATATCTACATGACGCTGGCCGCGCTGTTCATCGCCCAGGCGACCGACACGCCGCTCACCTTCGGCGACCAGATCCTGCTTTTGCTCGTCGCCATGCTGAGCTCCAAGGGTGCCGCCGGCATCACCGGTGCCGGTTTCATCACCTTGGCCGCGACGCTGTCGGTGGTGCCGTCCGTGCCGGTCGCCGGCATGGCGCTGATCCTCGGCGTCGATCGCTTCATGTCGGAGTGCCGCGCGCTTACCAACTTCGTCGGCAATGCGGTCGCGACCATCGTCGTGGCACGCTGGGAAGGCGAGCTCGACCAGACCAAGTTCGCCGCCGCAATGGCCGGCCAGTTGCCGGAAGAGGCGGACCTCGCGCTGTCCGGCGGTTTGCAGCCGGCCTGAGCGATCGAAGCAATTTCGGGAACGTGCCCAACGGCAGGCCCGGAACCGTTCGGAATTGCCCAGACAAACAAAGGCATCCTCCCGATGCCGAGCAGGCCGCGGCAATCGCCGCGGCCTGTTCTTTTTGCTGGCCGCCGCATAGGGTGCGCCGTCCGGCACTCCCGCCGGTGCATTCAAGGGTGAGGGGCGGTTGATGAGCGGTGCGTTTCCCGAGGTCTACGTCGTTCGCCACGGCGAGACAGAGTGGAGCGCCTCGGGCAGGCACACCGGCCGTACCGACATCCCCCTGACCACGAAAGGCGAAGAAGCCGCGCGCGGCGTCGCCGATCGTCTCGAGGGACTGACGTTCCAGGCGGTCTGGTCGAGCCCGTCGCAGCGTGCCTTCGATACCTGCCGCCTCGCTGGTTTCGGCGAGCGCGCGCTGAAAAAGGCTGATCTGCAGGAATGGGATTATGGAGCTTACGAAGGCGTGACGACCAGGGAGATCCTGTCTAGGCGTCCCGGCTGGCAATTGTTTCGCGACGGCTGCCCGGACGGCGAGACGGCGGCCGATGTCGGCGCTCGCGCCGACGCCATCATCGCCGGGCTTCGCACGATTGCCGGCAATGTGCTCATCTTCTCCAGCTCCCATTTCCTGCGCGTGTTCGCGGCGCGCTGGATCGGCCTGCCGCCGGAAGGCGGCGAGCATTTCGTGCTCGACACCGCCAGCCTCAGCGTCCTCGGCTACGAGCACGACCTGACCGAGCCGGTCATCCGGCGGTGGAATGAGAAGTAGACTATCGGATAGCTAAGATGCCCACCTTTGGAGATTGCCGAAACGCCCATCGCTTCGTCATCCTCGGGTCTGCGCGTCCGCTTCGCTCCCGCTCCGCCCGTGGATGACGAAGTTCGGGCGCAGCCATTCAGGCAACAAGCATCGCCAGCTCCTCAGTCGTCAAATGCCGCGCCGTGCCTTTGGCAAGCTCGCCGAGCTGAAGGCCGCCGATCGCAACCCTGACCAGTCTCAGCACCTCGATGTCGAAGGCGCCGAGCAGCCTGCGGATCTGCCGGTTGCGCCCTTCGTCGAGGACGATTTCCAGCCAGGCGGTTCGCCCGCCGCTGCGTAGCAACGCGATCGAGCTTGCCGTCAGCAGTTCGCCATCCACCTCGGCGCCCTGGCCAAATCGCGCAAGCATCGCCTCGTCGGGCACGGCGGCTATCTGCACGTGATAGGTCTTGGCGATATGCGAGGCCGGGTCGAGCAGGCCGTTCGCCCAGCGTGTGTCGTTGGTCATCAGCAGCAGGCCTTCGCTTGCCTTGTCGAGCCGGCCGACCGGCGACACGAACGGCAGCTCGAACCCTTCCAGGCAATCATAGACCGTGCCGCGCCCTTCTGGATCGTCGCGGGTGGTGACCAGCCCGCGTGGCTTGTTGAGCATCAGATAGACCTTCCGCTCGGCGGCGACGCGCTCGCCGTCGACGGTGATCCGGTCGCGGTCGGGATCGATGCGCAGCAAGGCATCGCGCACCGTCTTGCCGTTTAGCTGAACGCGCCCCTCGGCGACCAGACGCTCGGCCTGCGTGCGCGAGCAGAAGCCGAGTTTGGAGAGCGCTCGGGCGAGGCTGACCTTTGGGGTTGCGGATCGTCGGTCGGGTTGGCGTGCCACTATTTTGTCTTCGAACTTCTCAAGCGCGCAACCGATGCCACGCTTGGCGAGATGAACGCAAGCGGCACCGCTACCCGGTTCCGGTCGCCAAGATCACTCCTTCGGCGCGCTCAATCGCCGGTAGGAAACGCCATCGAATGTTGCCGTCACGAAGCTCTTGACCGACATCTTGCGTTTGCGGCCATCGCTGCAGGCATAGAGCGGCCAGCCGGCATCGCTGCACTCGCTGGCCACACAGAGGCTGGCCACGCAGTTGCCTGTGGTCAGCCGAAAGCCTCCCTTGCCGACAAAGCCCTGCAGCAGGCTGCCATCCGCCGAGCGCCATGTCCGTTGCTGGAATTCAGGCCGCAGTAGCCGGGGTTCAAGCGGCGCGGCCAACCCGGCTTGGGCCGCGTGGCCCGAATACTGAAGCCGGTAGCGCGCCATGCCGGTCGTGTATGCGGTGACAAGATCGGATTGGCCCGAATAGGCCGCCGCCAGTTGGGGGCGGTCGAAGAGATGGGACACGCGCATGTCCGCCTCCGACGGCCTCGTCAGGGCAGCGATGGCGACAAGGGCCAGGCAGACGCGCAGCATCTCGATTTCCAGCAGCCATACCGATCCGGCGTGCCGGTTTGCCCCCGGCTGCGTTTGCTACAATCCCGCTAAACAGCGTCTGGTGCAAGCCACCGACAGACAAGGAAGACGCCTTTCGGGCGGAGGCCCAACGTGGAAACCAAGCGAGCCAATATCGGTCGAATCAATTGCTGGCGCTCATGCGTGCGAGGCAGCGGGCCTGGTCGCGCGGTCGCCCGAGCTCCTCGTAGCGGCCTGCCGCCTCCTCGAAGGCCGCCAGCGCGCGCATTTCCTTGTTCTGCGCCCGCCGCTGCACGCCGCGCGCCTCCCAAAGCGCCGCAGCCCAAGGGCCTCCCTGCCACATGCCGGCGATGCGTTCGGCGTCGTTCAGGCGGCGGTCGACCTGTTCCAGGTCGCCTGCTTCGGCAAGAGCGATAGCCGAGGCGGTGCGCAGCGCCATCGAGCAGGGCTGACAGGCGCCGGGGGTCAGCAGCCGGTCGCCGGCAAGGATTTCCTCCGCCACCAGCTTGGGCGTCGAGGCAGCCCGAACGGCCAATGCCTGCATGCGCATGATCAGATGCGGCGAAAGCCAGGATCGTTCCGCATCCGTCAGACCGCGCCGGATGAGCCGGCCGGCCCGCCACTTTTGGCCGCGCTCCAGCGCGATTTCGGCCAGCCGTTCGATCGCAAGCACGCGACCCGCCACGGCATCCGCCTCCTCAAGCAGTTGTTCCGCTGCAGTCAGGAAGCCCTCGGCGCCGTCTAGATCGCCTGAGAAAAGCGATGCCTCTCCGAGCAGCAGGCAAGCGAGACCGCGGCCCGCGTTCGATCCGGCCTCCTCGGCCACGGTAAGCAATTCCTGGGCAAGCCTCTCGACGTCCGCATGGCCCTTCGCACTGCACAGGCAGAATTCGGACAGGCACAGATGGCCGTCGAACACGTGCTGCGCAAAGGCGGGTTTGGCGCGGACCCATTCGATGAATTCGGACCGGAACAGTTGCGGCCACCGGGCTTGCATCATCGATGCGATGCCCAGCAGCGCGCTCGCCTCGCCCACCTCGCGCGGCAGGTCGGCGCCGAGTGCGAGGTCACGCGTGCGCCGGGCGATTTCGCTCGCCTTGTCGAATTCGCCGCTCTGCAGATGCACCAGGCCCCAGGCGAGCGATGTGCGTATCTGCTCCACCGGACTGACGGTTCCGGTACCGGACAATGCCAGGGCCTTCTCGTAGAGCTCGATGGTCGCGGCGCTCGGCCCGACGCCGAGCTCGGCATGCAGATTGTCGCGAAGCTGGTTGAATTGGCGGATCGCTTCCACGCGATTGCCGGCGTCGAGCGCTGCCTGCATCAGCGCGCATTGCGCCTGTTCGTCGGCCGGGTCGAGCGCAATCAGCCGCTGCCAGAGGCCGCCGGCGCGCAGGAGATCGCTATAGCGCTGCTGCAGCTGCGCTCGCGGGGTGTCCAGCCATTCGACGAACAGATCGTCGGGCAGGAGCCTGCCTCCGTAAAGGTCGGCGGCATGTCCGAAGGCTTCGCTGTCGCCGCCGCGCAAAATTGCCTTGGCGGCGGTCTCGAAGTTTTCGGTGTCGACCGTCAGCCCGGCATGCGGGGCGAGCGCCACGATGTCGTTGCTCACTTCGATCAGGTCGTGGGCGCCGAGCACGCGGCGTGCGAAATGGATGGCCTTGCGCAGGCTGGCGCCGGCGGCGTCGGGGTCCGCGTCCGGCCAGAAGGTCTCCATGATCTGCTCGCGGTGGGCGCGATGCGTTGGCCGCAAGGCAAGCAGCTTGACCAGCGCCGCGGCGCGGTCGCGCCGCCACTCCGCCGCCGGGATCACCCGGTCATCGACGTTGACGGCGAAACGGCCGAGCAGGTGGATCGAAACGCGCATGCATGCACCGTCCGGAAGCAGAGGCGCCGCCGCCGAAGCCATCACCGAGGGGTGGCCACTGGGGAACGCTGGCGGAACATAGATTTCCTAATTTAGCGCCGCAATCGAATTCCAACCGGAAAGGAACATAACTATGTCACTCCGTATCGCAGACATCGCTCCCGACTTCATGGCCGACACCACGGAAGGCCCGATCTCCTTCCATGAATGGCTGGGCAAGGATTGGGGCATCCTTTTCTCGCATCCCAAGGACTATACGCCGGTCTGCACGACCGAGCTCGGCTACATGGCGCGTCTGAAGCCTGAGTTCGACAAGCGCGGCGTCAAGATCATCGGGCTCTCTGTCGACCCTGTCGAGAAGCACGCCGGCTGGGCGAAGGACATCGCTGAAACGCAGGGGATGGCCCCTAACTTCCCGATGATCGGCGACCCGACGCTTGCTGTCTCCCAGCTTTACGACATGCTGCCGGCGTCGGCCGGCAACACCGCCGACGGCCGCACCGCCGCCGACAACCAGACTGTGCGCAACGTCTACGTCATCGGCCCTGACAAGAAGATCAAGCTGGTCATTTCCTATCCGATGACGACCGGCCGCAATTTCGATGAGGTGCTGCGCGTCATCGACTCACTGCAACTGACGGCCAAGCACCGCCTGGCGACGCCCGTCAACTGGAAGCCCGGCGACGACGTGATCATCGCGGGCTCGGTGTCGAACGACGAGGCCAGGCAACTCTACCCGCAGGGCTGGAAGGAACCCAAGCCCTACATCCGCATCGTGCCGCAGCCCGTGCTCACCTGACAGGGGCAAGCGGCAGGCCGCGAGGCTTGGGCGTTGGGGCATCGGCGGCGGAACCTGGCGTCCTCGCCGCCGCTTCCACAAAGATTCAACCGGCGCTCGGCGCCAGAGACAAAGCTGGGGAACTGAGATGAACACAGCAAACAAACCGCGCATCGTTGTCCTCGGGGCGGGCTTCGGCGGCCTTGAGCTCACGACGCTGCTCTCCGAAGCGATGGGTGACAGCATCGACGTGACGCTGATCGACAAGAGCGATTCCTTCATTTTCGGCTTTTCCAAGCTCGACGTCATGTTTGGCCTGAAGCAGCCGGAGGCGGTTCGCCTGCCCTATGCCAGCTTCGCAAAACCCGGCGTGCGCATGTTGAAGCGCACCATCACGGCGATCGATCCGCAAAGTCGGCGCGTCGTCACCGATGACGGCGTGTTCGAGGCCGACCACCTGATCGTGGCGCTTGGCGCCGAATATGATTTCGACGCAACACCGGGGCTTTCCGGAACCAACGAGTTCTATTCGGTACCCGGTGCGGAGCGGCTGCGCGACGTGCTGCCCGGCTTCAGGAAGGGCAGGGCGGTGGTGGGTGTTTGCGGCGCGCCCTACAAATGTCCACCGGCGCCAAGCGAATGCGTGCTGATGCTGCATGACTATCTGGTGCGGCAAGGCGTGCGCGAGGCCTGCGAGATATCGCTGGTGCTGCCATTGGCCACCCCGGTGCCGCCTTCGCCCGACACCTCGCGCGCCTTACTCGCGGCTTTCGCCGAGCGCGGCATCGAATTCATCCCGGGCCGCCGCGTCGCCTCCGTCGACAATACGCGGAACGTGGCCGTCCTCGATGACGGCTCGGAAATGCCTTTCGAGCTCTTCCTTGGCGTGCCCAAGCACCAGGTGCCGCCGGTCGTGCTCGAGAGCGGCATGTCCGAAAACGGCTGGATCCCGGTCAACCCGCGCACGCTCGAAACGAAACACGAGAATGTCTACGCTGTTGGCGACGGCGCTAACACCGGCACACCCAAGGCTGGCGTCTTCGCCGAGGGCGCCGCACGGGCGGTGGCCAGCGCCATCGTCGCAAAGCTGCGCCGGAGAGGCAGTGGCACCCTCTATGATGGCTTCGGCACCTGCTACATCGAGTTCGGCGGCGGGCGCATCGGCAAGGTCGAAGTCGACTTCTTCTCAGGTCCCTCGCCGACCGGCAACTACTATGAGCCTTCGGTCACGCTTCGTGCCGACAAGGAGATGTTCGGCGCCAGCAGGAGGTCGCGCTGGTTCGGCCTCTGACGACGGGGGCGTTGGCATTGTTCCCGGCCTTTCAGCCGTTGGCAGCCGGCGCAGCTCGAACAGAGTGGCGCCGTTCTCCCGCCCCCGGTCGATATAGCCGATCACGCGGAACCATTTCGTGACTTCGGGCCTGTCCAGCCAGCTGCGCGAATGGATGGGAAGGTTGCCGGCAAGCGCCTGGACATGGCGGATGTGCCGCTTGCAGAAGCGGACCGTCGAGGCGTTGAAGAAATCCTCCCGTGCGGCAAACAGCGTATCGGCGGCATCGGCGTGCTCATGCCAGGCGATGATCGCGACGGTCCTGTCGCCCTCAACGAGCGCATGCGCCCGGCCTTCCTTCAGATTCATCATCAGGTTGTCATAGGCGCTTTTGCTGTCCTTGCCTGCCGCCACATATTCGTCCGACATTCGCTTGGACAGGCCGCGGAAAACGTCTTCCAAATCTCCGACCGTCGCCGCGCGTGCTCTCATTTCTCCTCCTGACAGCCCGCTAGCAGTTTGCCCCAACAAAGGGGGATGACCAAGAAAAACAAATCCCCAATCGGGCTTTGCACGCAATCATGTTCCGTAGGGGCGGGTTCGATCCCATGCCAGGGTCATATATAAGCGTTGGCTTGAGATCGAACTTCCGCTGTCGGATACTGGCGGCCCTTCCGGGCCTGCTCGAGCGCGCTTGTGCATTCGGCGAGCCTGCTCAACGCCTTGTTCGATCTGACGCCAGCCGAGGCGCGGCTGGCGGCCGATCTTGCCGCCGGCCTGACCCTGTCGGAAACGGCCGCCCCGGGTGGCATCACGGTCAAGTCCGCCCGCACCTATCTGGAGCGCGTCTTCCAGAAAACCGGCACCCACCAGCAGAGCCAGTTGGTCGCCATGTTGAAGACGCTGCAGCCGCTGGTTCCGGCTCCGGTGCAATGATCGAGCGGCTGCGTCGCACGGCGGGAGAAAGCCTATCGTTGAATTCATCGTCGGCCTGCCATAAAAGGCGCAAGTTTACGACGCTCGAAGGAAGTCCAGACGTGCCCGAATCTGTAGCCACGATAGGCCTGGGCTGCGTTGGTCCGCGAGCTGTTGTCGGCGAGCAATCGATCGGTGAATGGTCTGGCTGCAGCGTTAGGGGCATGCATTGACGTCAAGCAGGCCGATTCTGGTCACCGGCGCAGCCGGCTTCATAGGTTTTCACCTCTGCCATAGGCTGCTTGCCGAAGGCCGGCAGGTTGTCGGCCTCGATTCCATGAACGAGTATTACGACATCGCCCTGAAGCGGGCGCGGCTCGAGCGGCTGAAGGCGTTCCCAAACTTTCGCTTCGAGCATGCCGATCTCGCAGATAGCGATGGCATCTCGGGGATCTTTGCGTCGGCCGCGCCGGAGATCGTCGTCAATCTCGCCGCCCAGGCGGGCGTCCGCTATTCGCTGATCAATCCTCACGTCTATGCGCAAAGCAATCTCAACGGCTTCCTCAACATCCTGGAAGGATGCCGGCAGGCCTCGGTCGGCCATCTCGTCTATGCATCGTCGAGCTCGATCTATGGCGGCAGCACGCGCATGCCGTTCTCCGTGCATGATTCTGCCGACCATCCCCTCAGCCTCTATGCCGCCAGCAAGAAGGCAAACGAGCTGATGGCCCACACCTACAGCCATCTGTTCGGGCTGCCGACGACGGGCCTGCGCTTCTTCACCGTCTACGGTCCGTGGGGGCGGCCCGACATGGCTCTGTTCATCTTCACCAAGGCCATCCTCGCCGGCCAGCCGATCGACGTTTTCAACCATGGCAACATGCAGCGGGATTTCACCTACATCGACGACATCGTCGAGGGGGTGGTCCGCGTCATGCAGCATCCCGCGACGCCCAACCCCGATTGGACAAACGCTGCGCCGGATCCTGCGACAAGCAATGCGCCATTCAGGATCCACAACATCGGCGACAGTTCACCGGTCGAGCTGAACCGGCTGATCGACGTGCTGGAAGACGCGCTTGGGCGCAAGGCAATCCGCAACATGATGCCGCTCCAACCGGGCGACGTACCGGCAACCTTCGCCGACGTGACCTCGCTCGAAGAGGTGATCGGGTTCAAACCCAGGATCCCGGTCGAGATCGGCGTTCCACGCTTCGTGGAATGGTATCGCGACTTCTATCAGATCTGACTGGATAGCCGCGGCGACAACGCGCCAGAGCAATTCCGGGGACAGGTCTAAAGCGCGTCGCGTTGAAACGGATTCAATCGACGCGCTTTAAGTCTTTGTTTTTGATGCATGTCGATCCCCCAAAACCGCAGCGCACTTTTGGGCGACATGCATTAGCGGTCGGTCGTGGCGGACTGCCTGTCGATCCACAGCGCGATCAGCGTGCAGGCGGCGCCCGAAAGCAGATAGGCGCCGGCGGCGATGAGGCCGAAATTGCCGGCCAGAAGCAGCGCGGCGAGCGGCGCGAAGCCGGCGCCGAACATCCAGGCGAGGTCCGAGGTCACCGCCGAGCCGGTATAGCGATGCTGGCGCGAGAAGCTCGTCGCGACGACGCCCGAGGATTGCCCGAAGCTCAGGCCGAGCAGGATGAAGCCCAGCACCATGAACACCGTCTCGCCAACGGTGCCGCCGTTGAGAAGCTGCGGGGCAAAGCCGCTGAATGCGGCGATGGCGACGGCGCCGCCGCCGAGCAGGGCGCGACGCCCGACGCGGTCGGCCAGCGGACCCGAAGCGACGATTGCCGCGATGCCGAACAGCGCGCTCACCGCTTCGATCACCAGGAAGCGCTCCGGACCCTCATTGGTGAACAGGAACACCCAGGACAGCGGAAACACCGTCACCATATGGAACAGCGCGAAGCTCGCCAGCGGCGCGAAGGCGCCGACGACGACTTTGCGGCCTTCCGTCCGGATCATTTCCCTGATGCGCGTCGGCTGCAGGTCGCCGCTCTCGTAGAGTTTCGAGAATTCGGGCGTGACGACGATGCGCAGCCTGGCAAACAGCGCCACGACATTGATGGCGAAGGCGACGAAGAAAGGATAGCGCCAGCCCCAGGCGAAGAAGTCGTCGGCCGAGAGATTGGCGACGAAGAAGGCAAACAGCGAGCTTGCCACGATGAGCCCGATCGGCGCGCCGAGTTGCGGGATCATCGCATAGATGCCGCGCCGGTTGTGCGGCGCGTTCAGCGCCAGAAGAGAAGGTAGTCCGTCCCATGTTCCGCCGAGCGCCAGCCCCTGCAGGAAGCGGGTAAGCGCCAGCAGCCAGGCAGCGACTGCGCCGACATCCTCATAGGAGGGTAGGAACGCCATGGCGACGGTCGAGGTGCCGAGCAGGAACAGCGCGATCGTCAGCTTTGCGCCGCGGCCATAGGCGCGGTCGACCGCCATGAACAGCACGGTGCCGAACGGGCGCGCGATGAAGGCCAGCGCGAAGATCGCGAAGGAATAGAGCGTTCCGACCAGCGGATCGTGCGTTGGAAACACAAGCCTGGGAAACACGATCACGGAAGCGATCGCATAGACGAAGAAATCGAAGAATTCCGACGTCCTGCCGATAATCACCCCGACCGCGATATCGCCCGCGCTGACCTGGCCGTGATGCGAGCCGATCAGCCCGCTGTCAGTTTTGGAAGTCGAAGTTTCAGCCATCGTTTCCGTCGCCACCAAGCTGAGTTCGGAACGCGATTGTCGTCGTTCCGATGCGATTATTGTCGTCATCCAGATGCGATTATTGTTGTCATCCAAGTACGACTATTGTCGTCATCCAGATGCGACGTTGTCGTCATCCCATTATGCGTGCACACTTTCGCGAAAGCCATACCAACTGGGCATTGGACAAATTGTCCAATGTCGTCGCCGAGCCCGCGGCAGTAGCCGTTGGTCCATATCGCATCGCAACCTGCAAAGACCTGCTGCAGGGCCATCGAGGGCAGCGTTTGATGAAACGATCCGGAGCCTTGCTTCTTTTTCCGCTGGCCGTGTTGCTGAGCGGCTGCGATCTGGTCGTGCTGGCGCCCGCGGGCGACGTCGCGGTGCAGCAGCGCGACCTGCTCGTCGTTTCGACCCTGCTGATGCTGCTCATCATCGTGCCCGTCATGGCGCTGACCGTGCTGTTTGCCTGGCGCTACCGGCAATCCAGCACCACGGCGACCTACGCGCCCGACTGGGATCATTCGACCAAGCTGGAACTGGTGATCTGGGCGGCGCCCCTGCTTGTCATCATATGCCTGGGCGCCCTGACCTGGCTTGGCACGCACCTGCTCGACCCATACCGCAGGATCGACCGGATCGAGCCCGGCCAGCCCGTCACTCAGTTGCACAAGCCGCTCAGGGTCCAGGTCGTCGCATTAGACTGGAAATGGCTCTTCATTTATCCGGATTACGGCATCGCCTCCGTCAACGAGCTGGCGGCGCCGGTCAACCAGCCGATCGATTTCCGCATCACCTCGTCGACGGTGATGAACTCCTTCTACATTCCCGCCCTTGCCGGGCAGATTTACGCCATGCCCGCCATGGAGACGAAGCTGCACGCCGTCATCAACCGCCCGGGCACCTATACCGGTTTCTCGGCCAATTACAGCGGCGCCGGCTTTTCCGGCATGCGCTTTGCTTTCCACGGCTTCTCCGACCAGGCCTTCGACCAGTGGGTGGCGCAGATCAAAGGCGCGCAGGCCACGCTTAGCCGCGACAGCTATCTCCAACTCGAACGTCCGAGTGAGAACGAGCCGGTCCGACACTTTGCCTCCGTCGATCCCGACCTCTATGGCGCCATTCTCAATTTGTGCGTCGAGCGCGGCAAGATGTGCATGAACGAGATGATGTCGATCGACGCCAGGGGAGGCCTTGGGCTCGCCGGCGTCCGCAACACCCTGCCGTTGCAATATGACAAGCTTGCCCGGCGCGGCGCGGTGTTCGGCAACGATCCGTCCTATGTCGCGAGCATCTGCACTGCGGAAGAAGCGGCTGCCGCCTCGCGCGCGGCCAGCGATGCCGACGCGAAATATTGGCCGGCGCGCGATCTTTCCCCGCTGCGCGGGGCGGGGCTGCTCGGTCCCGGGACAGGCAGCCGCCGCGCCGACGCCGAGACGCCGTCGCTCGGCCTGCTGCGCTTCGAATTGTGAGGGATGGCGGATGCCTGAGACGCTGACCAAATTCATCTTCGGCCGCCTCACCCTGGAGTCGCTGCCGCTGCACGAGCCGATCGTCGTCGGCACCTTCATCGTGGTGGCGCTCGGCGGCCTCGCGGTTCTCGGCGCCATCACCTATTTCCGGCTCTGGACCTATCTGTGGCGCGAGTGGTTCACCAGCGTCGACCACAAGAAGATCGGCGTCATGTACATGGCGCTCGGCCTCGTCATGCTGCTGCGCGGCTTCTCCGACGCCATCATGATGCGCCTGCAGCAGGCCATCGCCTTCAACGGTTCCGAGGGCTATCTCAACGCCCATCACTACGACCAGATCTTCACCGCCCATGGCGTGATCATGATCTTCTTCGTGGCGATGCCCTTCGTCACCGGGCTGATGAACTTCGTGGTGCCCCTGCAGATCGGGGCGCGCGACGTCTCTTTCCCCTTCCTCAACAATTTCAGCTTCTGGATGACGGTCGGCGGCGCCATCCTGGTCATGGCCTCGCTGTTCGTCGGCGAATTCGCCCGCACAGGCTGGCTGGCCTATCCGCCGCTCTCGGGTATCGGCTACAGTCCCGATGTCGGCGTCGATTACTACATATGGGCGCTGCAGGTTGCCGGCGTCGGCACGACGCTATCCGGCATCAATCTGATATGCACCATCATCAAGATGCGCGCGCCCGGCATGACGATGATGCGCATGCCCGTCTTCACCTGGACATCGCTCTGCACCAACGTGCTGATCGTGGCGTCCTTCCCGGTGCTTACGGCGGTGCTGACGCTGCTGGCGCTCGACCGCTATGTCGGCACCAACTTCTTCACCAACGACTTCGGCGGCAACCCGATGATGTATGTGAACCTCATCTGGATATGGGGTCATCCGGAGGTCTACATCCTCATCCTGCCGCTGTTCGGCGTCTTCTCCGAGGTCACCTCGACCTTCTCCGGTAAGCGCCTGTTCGGCTACACCTCGATGGTCTACGCCACGATAGTCATCACCATCCTGTCCTATCTGGTCTGGCTGCACCACTTCTTCACCATGGGCTCCGGCGCCAGCGTCAATTCCTTCTTCGGCATCACCACGATGATCATCTCGATCCCGACCGGGGCAAAGATGTTCAACTGGCTTTTCACCATGTATCGCGGCCGCATCCGCTTCGAACTGCCGATGATGTGGACGGTGGCCTTCATGCTCACCTTCGTCGTCGGCGGCATGACCGGCGTGCTGCTTGCCGTGCCGCCGGCCGACTTCGTGCTGCACAACAGCCTGTTCCTGATCGCGCACTTCCACAACGTCATCATCGGTGGCGTGCTCTTCGGCCTGTTCGCCGGCATTGCCTACTGGTGGCCCAAGGCCTTCGGCTTCAAGCTTGATCCGTTCTGGGGCAAGGTCTCGTTCTGGTGCTGGGTGGTCGGCTTCTGGTTCGCCTTCATGCCGCTCTATATCCTCGGCCTGATGGGCGTGACGCGCCGCATGCGCGTCTTCGACGATCCGTCGCTGCAGATCTGGTTCGTGATCGCCGCTTTTGGCGCGGTGCTGATCGCCTGCGGCATCGCCGCCTTCCTGGTGCAGATCTTCGTCTCCATCCGCAAGCGCGCTGAACTGGTCGACGTCACCGGCGACCCTTGGGACGGGCGCACGCTCGAATGGTCGACCTCCTCGCCGCCGCCGGCCTACAACTTCGCCTTCACCCCCGTCATCCGCGACAATGACGCCTGGTGGGATATGAAGAAGGCCGGCTACCGGCGCCCGCTCTCCGGATTCAAGCCGATCCATATGCCGAGCAACACCGGCACGGGCGTGATCCTTGCCGCCTTCAGCGTCGCGCTCGGCTTCGGCCTGATCTGGTACATGTGGTGGCTGGCGGCGCTGAGCTTCGTCTGCCTCATCGCAACCGCGATCGGCCACACCTTCAACTATCACCGCGACTTCGACATCCCGGCTGCCGAGGTCGCGCAAACGGAAGAGACGAGGACGACGCTCCTCGCCGCGCAGGGCTAGGGTTTGAGCATGGCATCGACGGCAACCACGGCCGGCGCCGAACCGGTCTTCCACCTGGAAGAGGAGCATGCGCACGCCGAGGGCGGCAGCACCATGCTCGGCTTCTGGCTTTATCTGATGAGCGACTGCCTGGTTTTCGCCATGCTGTTCGCCGCCTATGGCGTGCTTGGCGGCAACTACGCGGCGGGTCCGGCGCCGAAGGACCTGTTTGACCTTGGCCTTGTGGCGGTCAACACCACCCTGCTGCTCCTATCCTCGATCACCTATGGCTTCGCCATGCTGACCATGGACAAGGGCCGCGTCGCGGCGACGCAGGCCTGGCTGGCCGTGACCATGCTGTTCGGCCTCGGGTTCCTGTCCATCGAGCTCAACGAATTCGCGCACATGATCCGTGAGGGCGCGACGCCGCAGCGCAGCGCCTTCCTGTCGTCCTTCTTCACGCTGGTAGGCACGCACGGCCTGCACGTCACCTTCGGCATCGTCTGGATGGTGACGCTGATGATGCAGGTCGCGAGATACGGCCTCGTCGAGGCCAACCGCCGCCGGCTGATGTGCCTCTCAATGTTCTGGCACTTCCTCGACGTCGTCTGGATCGGCGTCTTCACCTTCGTCTATCTGATGGGAATGCTGCGATGAGCGCTCATGATCATGCCGGTCACGGCCATGGCGGCGCCCCGCACGGGTCGCTGAAGGGCTACCTGATCGGCTTCGTCCTGTCGGTGATCCTCACCGCCATTCCGTTCTGGATGGTCATGACCGGCGCCATCGACAACAAGCAGGCAACGGCCGTCATCGTCATGGCCTTCGCGGCTGTGCAGATCGTGGTGCACATGGTCTTCTTCCTGCACATGAACCCCGCCTCGGAGGGCGGATGGTCGATGCTGGCGCTGATCTTCACTGTGATCCTCGTGGTCATCGTGTTGAGCGGCTCGCTCTGGGTGATGTACCACCTCAACGCCAACATGATGCCCGGACTGCACGAGATGCGGGAGATGCCATGAGCCCTGTGTCGGGCGTGGGGAGGGCCGAATTCGAGGCAAAGGACATGATCGGCCTGGCAGATATTGGCTCTCACGCCGCGCCGTCGACAGGCGCCGCGTCGCGATTGTTCCTTGCGCTGCTGGGGCTTCTCGGCGTTCTTGTGTTTGTCGGGCTCGGCGTCTGGCAGCTGGAGAGGCGGGTGTGGAAACTCGACCTGATCGCCCGCGTCGACCAGCGCATCCACTGTCCGGTTGTCGATGCGCCTGGTCCCCGGAGCTGGAGCGGCTTGAGCGCGGCTGACTACGAATATCGCCATGTGCGCCTGTCCGGGCGCTTCCTCAGCGGCGCAAACACGCTGGTGCGGGCTGTGACCGGGCTTGGCGGTGGCTATTGGGTTCTGACGCCGATGCGCACCGACATCGGTTTCGTGGCCCTCGTCAATCGCGGCTTCGTCCCTCAGGAGCGCAAGGCGGAGTTCGAGCGGGAGAGCGGCGGTTCCACGTCGCCGGCAGTGATTGACGGCCTGTTGCGCATCAGCGAGCCCGGCGGCGGTTTCCTGCGCAGCAACGATCCGGCGGCCAATCGCTGGTATTCGCGAGACGTCGACGCCATCGCAAAGGCGCGCGGCCTGACCGGTATCGCGCCCTATTTCGTCGATGCAGATGCCTCCGGCGCGGCTGGCTGGCCGCGCGGCGGGCTCACCGTCGTCCACTTCCGCAATAGCCATCTTGTCTATGCTTTGACGTGGTTTGCCCTGGCACTGATGCTGGCAATCGCTCTCGCCGCGCCATTCTTCGCCGGCCGCCGGCAGCGGAGCGTGGCAAGATGAACATTCCGATCTCGCGGCTTCGTCACCACAAGTTGTTCCTGGCGGCTTCCCTTGCCGGCCAGGGAGGCGTCGCGTCGAATTCCGACGTGACGAACAGGAAGAACCTGCTCCTGCTCATCCAGCTGCGCTGGCTCGCGGTGGCGGGGCAGGTGCTGACCATCCTGGCGACGCAATACTGGTTCGCCATCCCGCTGCCCCTGGCCGAGATGGCCGGTGTGGTGCTTTTCCTTGTCGGGCTGAACATCTTCAGCCTGCTGGCCTTGCGCGGCAGTCGCCGCATCTCCAACGCGCAGCTCTTCGTCGCGCTGATCTTCGACATGGCGGCGCTGACCACACAGCTTTACCTGAGCGGCGGCGCCTCGAACCCGTTCGTGTCGCTCTATCTCCTGCAGATCACGCTCGGCGCCGCGCTGCTGGCGTCATGGTCCACCTGGGTCCTGGTCCTGGCTGCCTCGGCCTGCTTCGTCTTCCTCATCTTCGTTTTCCAGCCTATCGCCATCCCCCATCATGGCGGCAGCGACCTCCTCGCCTTGCATCTGCGTGGCATGTTCATCTGCTTCGTGCTGGCGGCCGGCCTGATCGTGATCTTCATGACGCGCATCAACCGCAACCTGCGCGAACGCGACGCCTACCTCGCCGACCTGCGTCAGCGTTCGGCCGAGGAGGACCATATCGTGCGCATGGGCCTGCTGGCCTCAGGTGCCGCGCATGAACTGGGCACGCCGCTCGCGACCATTTCGGTCATCCTGTCCGACTGGCGCCAGATGCGCGGCGTCAAGCGCAACCGCGAACTTTCCGAGGACGTGGCTGAAATGCAGGCGCAGATCGGGCGCTGCAAGAGCATCGTGACAGGCATCCTCATGTCGTCAGGGCAGGCGCGGGGCGAGGGCACGATCCGCACCACGATCCGCCACTTCCTCGACGATCTCGTCCAGGAGTGGCGCATCAGCCGCCAGCCCTTCATGCTGGACTACAGCAACGGTTTCGAGCCGGACGAGCAGATCGTATCCGACACCGCCCTGAAGCAAGTGATCTTCAATGTGCTCGACAATGCGCAGGAAGCATCGCACGATTGGGTCGGCATCACTGCCGAGCGGCAGGATGAGAAGCTGGTGTTCTCCGTCAAGGATCGCGGACCGGGTTTCGACAAGGATATTCTGGCCGCGCTCGGCCAGCCCTATATGTCGAGCAAGGGACGCCCGGGCGGCGGTCTGGGCCTCTTCCTGGTGTTCAATGTGGTGCGCAAGCTCGGCGGCGACATTTCGGCGCGCAACATGGCCGAGGGCGCCTGCGTTACCCTTTCGCTGCCGCTGGCGGCGCTGACCGATGGAGGCGATCGTGAAGCCTGATCGATCCTTGTTCGTCGTCGAGGACGACGCGACTTTCGCTCGCACGCTCAAACGGTCCTTTGAGAAGCGCGACTACGACGTCGTGGTCTGCCACGACCGCGAGGCGCTGCTCGTCGCGCTGGAAACGGCCGTTCCGGCCTACGCCGTCGTCGATCTCAAGCTCGGAGCGGGATCGGGGCTCGAATGCGTCAAGCTTCTGGGCGCCCGCAACCCGTCGATGCGGATCGTCGTGCTGACGGGATTTGCCAGCATCGCCACGGCGGTCGAGGCGATCAAGCTCGGCGCGTGCCACTATCTGGCCAAGCCCGCCAACACCGATGACATCGAAGCCGCCTTCGGCCGCGCCGAGGGCGACGTTTCGGTGCCGCTCACCAGCCGCCCCACCTCGATCAAGAACCTCGAATGGGAGCGCATCCACGAAACGCTGGTCGAGACCGGCTTCAACATCTCCGAAACCGCGCGCCGGCTCGGCCTGCACCGGCGCACGCTCGCCCGCAAGCTCGAGAAGCGCGTCGTGCAATAGCGAATTCCGGTAAGGCGGGTGCGCCAGGGAAATTACCGAACGGCCACACCCAGCACCGAGACGCAGTCGCCTGCCTTGACCAGGCCTGGGAAGTGGCGCGCGGCGAGCAGCCCCGACATCCTGGCCCTGATCTCCTGCGGCGCCTGCCCGGTGCGCCCGACCGGATGGATGCGCGCAACCACCTGGCCGTCCACCACGGGTTCGCCGAGATCGACCATCGTCTCGATCATGCC
Organism: Mesorhizobium sp. WSM3224; assembly: GCF_000427725.1. GTDB lineage: Bacteria > Pseudomonadota > Alphaproteobacteria > Rhizobiales > Rhizobiaceae > Mesorhizobium. The sequence continues at coordinate 52,054 of NZ_ATYO01000017.1, forward strand.
GTCGTCCTCGGCGAAGGCGAAACAATCCCCCGACGGCATGTCCAGCCACTGAGTTCTGCTCTTCTCGACCGCACCAGACACAATGCCGGCATGGCGCAGCACGTTGAGGATGCCGCGCCGGGCGATGCGCACGGTTTCGGCGCGAGAGGTCCCGCCGCCGCCGAGCTCGGTGGTGACGAAGACCTTGCCCATCTCCTCGGCGGCCGTGTCGTACATGCCGACCGCATCGATCTCGGTCATCCGCATCGAGAATGGCGCCGAGAAAGCCTCGACCGCGGCGAAGGACTTCTTTTCCTGCGCCTTGTCCGGCAGCGTATGCGCGGCGCAGAATGGCACGAAATCCAGCGTCTTGCCGCCGGAATGGAAGTCGAACACGATGTCCGCGCGCGGCAGCAATTCACGCTGGAAATAGTCGGCGATCTTCTCCGTCACCGTGCCGTCCGGCCGGCCGGGGAAGGAGCGGTTCATGTTGCCCTTGTCGATCGGCGAGGTGCGCGTGCCGGCGCGGAACGCCGGATAGTTCATCGCCGGCACGATGATGACCGTGCCGGTGACGTTTTTCGGGTCGAGCGTGCGGGCGAGTTCGTAGAGCGCCAGCGGCCCCTCATACTCGTCGCCGTGATTGCCGCCGGTGAGCAGCGCCGTCGAGCCCTTGCCGTTGCGCACGACGCAGACCGGGATCATCACCGATCCCCAGGCGGAATCGTCGCGGCTGTAGGGCAGGCGCAGGAAGCCGTGCTGGACGCCGTCGCGCTCGAAGTCGACGGTCGGCGCGATCGGCGATGGACGCAGAGCTGACATCGGCCTCAATCCTTCACGAAGAGCTTGCGCGGCACATTGGCCAGGCATTCGACGCCTATGTCGGTGATCAGGATGGACTCGGTGATCTCCAGCCCCATCGTCTCCAGCCACAGGCCGGTCATGAAATGGAAGGTCATGCCGGGCTTGAGCTCGGTGCGGTCGCCGGGGCGCAGGCTCATCGTGCGCTCGCCCCAGTCCGGCGGATAGGACAGGCCGATCGAGTAGCCGGTGCGATTGTCCTTGACGATGCCGTATTTCTTCAAGACGCCGAAGAAGGCGTTGGCGATGTCCTCGCAGGCATTGCCGGGCTTGGCGGCGGCAAGCCCTGCCTCCATGCCCTCCAGCGTCGCCTTTTCGGCATCGAGGAAGGCCTGTGTCGGCTTGCCGAGGAAGACGGTGCGCGACAGCGGGCAGTGATAGCGGTTGTAGCAGCCGGCGATCTCGAAGAACGTGCCTTCGTTGACCTTCATCGGCTTGTCGTCCCAGGTGAGATGCGGCGCCGAGGCATCCGCGCCCGACGGCAACAACGGCACGATCGCCGGATAGTCGCCGCCGATGCCGTCGACGCCGCGCGTGCCGGCATCGTAGATCTCGGCGACCAGATCGCATTTGCGCATGCCGACCTCGACCTTGTCGACGATGCGCTTGTGCATGGCCTCGACGATGCGGGCGGCCTTGCGCATGTAGTCGATCTCGGTCGGGCTCTTTATCGCGCGCTGCCAGTTCACCAGCGCCGTGGCGTCGGCAAAGCGGGCGTTGGGCAGGTGTTTCTGGAGCGAGGCGAACGCAGCGGCCGAGAACCAGTAATTGTCCATCTCGACGCCGATGGTGAACTTGTCCCAACCACGCTCGGCAAGCACGCCGGCGAGGTAGTCCATAGGATGCCGCTCGGTCGACTGCACATAGTGGTCGGCGTAACCGATGATGTTGTCATGCGAGAGATAGGCGGTGCGCTTGGCACCATTGGCGTCCTGGCCGCGACCATACCAGACCGGCTCGCCGGAAGGCGGCACGATAACCGCCTGATGCACGTAGAAGGACCAGCCGTCATAGCCCGTCAGCCATGCCATGTTGGAGGGATCGCTGACGATCAGCAGATCGACCCCCTTGGCCTCCATGGCTTTGCGCGTCTTGGCGAGGCGATCTCCAAATTCGCCCCGCGAGAATTTCAGGTTTGGCTGCATTTTGTTGGTCCTCGTTTGTTGGGCCTCACGGCCAGCATCAGCTTTCAAAGACGGTCCCGGCATTGGCCGCCCCCGCGCGGTCGCGGGCTAGAGTGGCGATCGCCGTGTCCTGCACGCCGGTGCCGGTGAGGTCGGCGATGGTGATGTCGCCGGCCGAGCGTCGTCCGTGCTTTTCGCCAGCAATGATCTGGCCGAGCTCGGTGACTTCGGCGTCGGCGGCCATCACGCCGGCCTCGATGGCGTGGTGGAGCTCGCCGAGGCGCCGCGTCTGCTTGGCGCTGTCGGCGACATAGAGATCGGCCATGCGAAGGATCGCCGGCGCGATCTCGTTCTTGTGCTCGGCATCCGAGCCCATGGCGGTGATGTGCTGGCCGGAGGAGATGAAGCCGGCCTTGATCAGCGGTTCTGTCGAAGGCGTGGTGGTGACGATGATGTCGGCCTCGGCCGCCGCCTTGGCCGCATCCGGTTCCGCGCGCACCATGATGCCGAGCCTGTCGCGCAAGCGGGCGGCGGTTGCCTCGGCCTTGGCGGCGTCGCGCGCCCAGATGCGCGCTTCCTCGATCGGCCGTACGAGGCGCAACGCTTCCAATTGCAAACTGGCCTGCAAACCGGCGCCGAAGATCGCCGCTATCTTGGAGTCTTCGCGCGACAGATGCCTGGCCGCGACCGCGCCTGCTGCGGCCGTGCGGATATCGGTCAGATAGCCATTGTCGAGCAGCAGCGCCTCGACCACCCCGGTCTTTGCCGAAAGCAGCACCATCATGCCGCCGCCGCTCGGCAGGCCCAGCGTCGGATTGTCGAAGAAGCCGGAGCTGATCTTGACGGCAAAGCCATCGATGCCGGGCACATAGGCGGACTTCACGTCGACCTCGCCGCGATGCTCGTGAATGTCCAGCCGCAGGATCGGTGGCATCGCCACCGGCAGCGTGGCTAAGGCGCGAAAGGCGTTCTCGACGCAGGCGACGGCTTCCAGATCGAGCATCACGATCTTGCGCAGTTCCGCTTCGGTGAGGATGGTCATGCGGCTCATGCGGCGCGCTCCGCGGTTGATGGCTCCTCGCCGCAGACGATCCTGCGGTGCAGGTCCATGTCGATGTTGCGGCCGGAGAGGATGAGAACAGTCGGGCCGGTCGGTTTGATCTTGCCCGCGAGCAGCGCCGCGATGCCGACGGCACCCGCGCCTTCGACGATCTCGCGCTCCTGCTCATAGGCATGACGGATGCCCGCGGCGATCTCGTCCTCGGAAAGCAGGACGACGTCGTCGAGCAGGCTGCGGCACATGGCGAAAGTCAGCCGGTTGTCGAGGCCGATGCCACCGCCGAGCGAGTCCGCCAGCGTCGGCAGTTCCTCGACCTGCACGGGCCGGCCGGCATCGAGGCTGGCTTTCATTGCCGCGCCCCGCGCCATCGAGATGCCGATGACCTTGGTGCTCGGGCTCACGCCTTTGACCGCCGCCGCTACACCGGACGCCAGCCCGCCGCCGGAAAGCGGCACCAGCACGCTTGCTGCGTCCGGCACCTGCTCCATGATTTCCAATCCGAGCGTGCCTTGCCCGGCGATAATGTCGGGATGATCGAAGGGTGGCAGCATGACCGGCCCTTCTTCCGCCACCAGCCTGTCGACTTCCTGCTGGGCGTCGTCCTGGCTGTTGCCGATGATACGGACGTCCGCGCCGAGGCGGCGGATGGCGTCGAGCTTGTTCTGCGGCACCAGTCTCGACATGCAGATCACCGCGCGGATGCCTTCGAGCTTCGCCGCATGCGCAAGCGCGCGGCCGTGATTGCCGGTCGAAGCAGCGACGACGCCGCGCGATCTTTCCTGCGGGCTCAACGCGGCGATGGCGTTGGAAGCGCCGCGCAGCTTGAACGCGCCGGTCGTCTGATGGTGCTCCAGCTTCAGATGAACCGGGGTGCCAGTGAGATCCGATAGGCTTTGCGACACCACGCAGGATGTCAGCTCGACCTTGCCGGCAATGCGTTCGCGCGCGGCCCGAATATGTTGAAGCTCGACTGTCATTTCGATCACTGGGGCAGCGGCTTTGTCATCAGCCGGCCGAACTCCGGCCGCTGTGCGTCGTCGCCGCAGAGCCGCAGACAGTTCCAGGCGCTGGCCTGGTTACTGGTGACGACTGGACGCCCGATCGCCTCTTCCATGCCCGGAACCGCGAGCGCGGCGCGCAGTGCGGTGCACGAGACGAACAATGCATCGGCCTGCGCGTGGGTTGCCTTGCGCGCCAGCTCGACGAGCGAGGCCGGCGCGATCCGCGCCATCTCGCGGTCGTCCTCGAAGCCGAGGCAGGTGAAGCTATCGATATCGAAGCCGTGCGCAGCGAAATAGGTTGCCATCGGCCGGCTGGTCTCGACGGTGTAAGGCGTGAGAATGCTGATCCGCTTCACTCCAAAAGCCTTCAGGCCGCGCACGCCGGCCATGGGCGGCGTGACCACACGGACACCTGGCTTGGCCGCCTGGATCGCCGCTTCGATCTCGGCATCGCCGATCACGACGGACGCCGAGGTGCAGGAGTAGCAGACCGCGTCGAGCGTCTCGTCCGGCAGGATCAGGGCCGCTCCAGCCGAAAGCTGCGGCTGCATCTTGCGCAGGTTTTCCGGCGTCGTCGGATTGGCATAGGGAATGCGCGCGACATAGACGCCGATCCGCTCGCTCGCCACCATACGGCGGAAGTCGACCTCGCTGGTGTGGTCGGTGGCCAAGGCGATCAGGCCAACGCGTTTTTCCAGCGGGCGCACATCGAGGGCGGGCCGGCTCGGCGCCAGCCGGATTTCGGGCAACTGGTTCATGACTTTCATCTTTCGATCCTGCCGTAGCGGTGCTCCAGCCAGCGCAAGAGTACGACGGAGCAGAGGCTGATGACGAGGAAGAAGGCGCCGACCAGCGTCATCGGCTCGATGTAGCGGTAATAGGTGTTAGCGACGCTCTTGGCCTGGTTCATCAGCTCCAGCACGGTGATCGCCGAAAGCAGCGGCGTCTCCTTGAACATGGCGATGAAATAGTTGGCCAGCGCCGGGATCATCGGCGGGATCGCCTGCGGCAGGATGATGTGCGTCCAGGTATTATAGCCGCTGAGGTTGCAGGCCTTGGCCGCCTCCCACTGGCCGCGCGGCACATTCTCGATGCCGGCGCGATAGACTTCCGCCGTGTAGGTGCCGTAGTGCAGGCCAAGCCCGATGACGCCCGCCACCAGCGGCGGAAGCAGAATGCCGATGTCGGGCAGCACATAGAAGATGAAATAGAGCTGCACTAGGAGCGGCGTGCCGCGAATGAACTCGGCGAACCAGCCGACACTGCGCGCGACGATCCGGTTCTCCGAGCGCCGCGCCAGCGCGATCCCAAGCCCCACGATCGCGGCCAGGACCGAGCCGAGCACCGTCGCCAGGATGGTGATCTTCACCCCCTGGATTAGCGTAGGCATGATCTCGCGGACGAAGTTCCAATCCCACTCCATCAGACACGCACTCCATCGAGGCCGCGCGCCATGCGGCGCTCCAGTGAGCGGATGCCCCAGGATATGATCAGCGCGAGCCCGAAATAGATGACGAGCACGGAAACGAAGGGCATCAGCGTGCTGCCGGTCTGCGAGCGCACGACCTGTGCCTGGAAGGTGAGATCGGCGAGCGAGATCAGCGACACGACCGACGTCGCCTTGAGCAGCTCGATCGCGTTGTTGCCGAAGGTCGGCAGCATGACGAGCAGCGCCTGCGGCAGGATCACGTGGCGCATGCCTTGCCAGCGCCCGAGATTGAGCGCCGTGCAGGCCTCATATTGCTCGCGGCCGACCGACAGGATGGCGCCGCGCACCACCTCTGCTGCGTAGGCGCCGACATTGAGCCCCAGCGCCAGCACGCCTGCCTGCAGCGGCGTCAGCGACAGGCCGGCGAAAGGCAGCACGAAATACGCCCAGAACAGCTGCACGAAGATCGAAGTGCCGCGGAAGAATTCGATGTAGGTCGTGGCGATCGCCCGCACGATGAAGAAGCGCGACACACGCCCCATGCCGGCAAGGAAGGCCATGACCAGCGCAAGCACCGATCCCATCAGCGTCAGCTCGATGGTGACAAGCGCTCCTTGCAATATCAGGCCGAGATAGCCGGACCACTGGGTCATAGGGTGCCAAATTTCCTAGCGTTTTTGCGGTTGTGCGAGGCCGCTGCGACAAGTCCCTTCTCCCCGTTCACGGGGAGAAGATGCCGGTTCACCCTCCGTAGCTGCAGCGCAGCTGCTGCGTAGGATGGGTAGGCAGATGAGGGGCAGCGCGAACTTACGAAAGCAAGGTGCCGCCCCTCATCCGACCCGTCGGGCCACCTTCTCCCCGTAAACGGGGAGAAGGAAAGATCAAAGATCACTTCGCCGCGCAGAGCTTCTCGCGCGTCGTCGACATCGCCGCCTTGGCTGAGAAGCCATAGGGCTCGATGATCTTGGCAAACTCGCCGGACTTCTTCAGCTTGGCGAGCTCGACATCATAGGCATCGCGCAGCGCCTCGTCGCCCTTCTTGAAGGCAGCGCCATCGCAGTAGACCGGCGCGCCCTGCACCGGCGCGATCACTTCGAGGTTCGGATCGTTGGCCTTCTTGATTAGGTCGTTGATCGACAGGACCGGCAGCGAATAGGCGTCGATTCGGCCGTCCTGCACCATCTTCAGACCGCTCTGGCCGTCCGGCACGACAATGACGCGATCGCGCGGCACGCCGGCAGTCAGCGCCAGCTTCTCTTCGGTGCCGCCGCCCGGCGCGCCGACAGTGGCGGAGGTGTCCTTGGCGATGTCCTCATAGCTCTTGAAGCCTTTCGGATTGCCCTTCTTCACCAGCATTGCCTCGGCATCGCACAGCACCGGCTCGGAATAGGCGACTGCCGCGCAGCGCTCCGGCTTCATGAACAGGCCGGCGGTGACGACGTCGAAGCGGCCTGCCTGCAGGCCGGGGATCATGGCGCCATATTCGGAGATCGAAGCGACGATGTCGTTGACGCCGAGGCGCTTGAAGATCTCTCGCGCCACGTCGGGCGCCGCGCCCGAGACCTTGCCGTCGGCGGCCACCGCCGTATAGGGCGGCTCATTGGCAATGGCGACGCGGGCGAAGCCTTGCTGCTTGAGCTGCTCCAGCTTGGCGTCGTCGGCCGAACGCGCACCGGAGGCGATCAGCATCGTGCTCACTGCGAGGCCGGCGACGCCAGCCAGAATGCCAAGTTTCTTCATTGTTCCCAACTCCTTGTGTCTCTTCTTGGTTTGCGGCGACTGTGTCGCCTCGGAACGGCTGCGCCGCCCGGGGAGGACCACGCCGCCCTTTTGCATTGCGGTCAGACGCGATGTCCGGCCGCGATGATCTTCTTCAGGAAGCTCTGCGTTCGCTCCTGTTTGGGATGGCGGAAAATCTCGTCGGGCTTGCCTTCCTCGACGATCCGGCCGCGGTCGAAGAACAGCACGCGGTCGGCGAAGTCGTGGGCAAACCCCATCTCGTGGGTGACGAGCAGCATCGTCATGTCGGTCTCGGCGGCGAGCTTGCGCATGACGTTGAGCACCTCCTCGACCAGCTCGGGGTCGAGCGCCGAGGTGACTTCGTCGAAAAGCATGATCTTCGGCGACAGCGCCAAGGCCCTTGCGATCGCCACGCGCTGCTTCTGGCCACCGGAAAGCTGCGCCGGCATCGCCTTGGCCTTGTCGGCGAGACCGACCATGTCGAGCAGTTCCATCGCCCGCTTCTGGGCCGCGGCGCGTGCAACGCCCTTGGTCAGCATCGGCGCCAGCGTCACATTGTCCATGACGCATTTGTGCGGAAAGAGATTGAACAGCTGGAAGACCATGCCGATCTTCTGGCGCATTTTAGCCAGGTGCCGCTCGTCCGCCGGCAGCAGCTGGCCGTTGCGTTCCATGTGATAGAGCTGCTCGCCGTCGACCTGGATGTGGCCGCCGTCGATCTTCTCCAGCGTCATCAGGATGCGCAGGATCGTCGTCTTGCCGGAGCCGGACGGGCCGATCAGCGCCAGCTTCTCGCCCGGCATGACCTGCATCGACAGGCCGTCCAGCACCTTGAAGGTGCCGAAGCTTTTCGAGATGGCGTCGACCTTGATGATGGGCGCGGGCAATCCATTTCCCCGTTCTGGAGAGGCCTATGCCCTTAACGATGCGAAACGCGCTAAATCATGTCAATCAGGAAAATAATATCATGACAATAATTCCAGCGCGGCACAATTTCAGGGCAATTTGTGCTCCCTTTGTGCATCAAATGGCGAGCAGCAGATGTTCAGGATCGCCAAGCAAGAGCTTGGCGACAACGCTCAAGCCCGCGCGCAGTTCCCCTTCGGTGGTCGACCCCAGTGAAATTCGGACGGCAGGATGCCAGGCTGTTTCGGCGATACGGAACGAAGTGCCCGGCGCGATCGCCACCCCGCGAAGCCGTGCCTGCGCGACGAAGCTGTCCTCGGCACGATCGCCCGGTAATTCGAGCCAGATATGCAGCCCGTCGCGGTGGACGCGGTATTCGACCCCCGTCAGCACCTCCGCTGCGATCTCCTGGCGCCGCCTCAGTGCCGCGCGCTGCCAGTTGACCAACTCCATCGCCGTGCCGTCGTTCACCCAGCGCGTCGCGATCTCCGCCACCATCGGCGTCGCCATCCAGTTCGAGACAAGGTGGCGGTTGGCGACGGCAGCGACGTAACGGTCGGGCACCGCGAGATAGCCGATGCGCAGGCCAGGCAGGACGATCTTGGTGAAGGAAGTGACGTAGAGCGTGCGCTCGGGCGCGAAAGCGGCGACCGCCGGCGGCCGGCCTTCGACGAGAGGCCCAAGCACGTCGTTCTCGATGATGGCGATGTCGTGCTTGCGCGCCACCGCAGCGATTTGCTCGCGCCTTGTGGCGTCCATCAACGTTGCCGTCGGGTTGATCACCGAGGGCTGGACGAAGACGGCGCGGATGTCCGACAGACGGCAAGCCTCGTCCAGCGCTTCGGGAATGAGGCCGTTGCTGTCGATCGGCAGGCCTTCGAGGTTGAAGCCGAGATAGCGGGCAAGCGGGATCAGCGTGTGGTGGCCGATTGCCTCGGTGGCGACGGTCGAGCCGGGCGGCGCCACGCTCATCAGCGCTACCGTCATGCCGGCGGTAGCGCCGTTGGTCAGGCTGATGTTCTGCGGCGACGCTTCGAGGCCGCATAGTTTGAGCCATTCGACCGCGACGGCACGGTGGCGCGGAAAAATCATGTTCGGCCGGAACGACAGCGCCGAGCTCGACGGCAGGTTGTCGGCGAGCCAGCCCAGCGCCTGCTTCAGCCGCTCCAGATGCATCGGCTCGCAGACCGGCTTCAGGATGGAGAGGTCAATGACCTCGCCCAGCCGCTCCGGAAGGTAGGGCGGCTCCGGCTCGCGGCGCTGTGTCTGCACGAAGCTGCCGCGGCCGACCTCGCCCGAAATCAGCCCGCGGCGGATCAGTTCCTCATAGGCGCGGCTGACCGTTTGCACCGAAAGCTTCAGGTCATCGGCAAGGCGGCGATGCGTCGGCAGCCGCGCGCCAGTGGCCAGACGCCCGTCATGGATCGCGCGCGCGAACTGGTCTGCCAGCGAGAGATAGGCCGGGCGGCGGATGAGAGCTGGATCTGGCTGCCATAATGTCATGACTTATTAGAGATCGAAATCAGTGCAATTGACAATCGAAATAATGCATCGTCATGGTGTCCCGAGCAGAAAACGGAGCCGGCATGGCGGCAGCGAAACTCGACCCGATCGACCTCAGGATTCTCGACGCCATCCAGCGCGACGGGCGCATCACCAAGCTGGCGCTGGCCGAGAAGGTCGGCCTGTCGCCGACGCCGTGCTGGATGCGGCTGCGCAAGCTGGAGAAGGCCGGCATCGTGTCCGGCTACCACGCTTCCGTGGCCATGCGCGCTGTCGCGCCTGTGGCGACGGTGCTGATGGAAGTGACCCTGGCCAATCACCGCCAGGCGGATTTCGACCGTTTCGAACGGGTCGTGCGCGATGTCCCGGAGATCGTCGCCTGCTGGTCGGTCGGCGGCGGCGTCGACTACGTGCTGAAGGTGATGGCACGCGACATCGATGCCTATCAGCGTCTGGTCGACAGCCTGCTCGAGCGCGAGATCGGCATCGACCGCTACTTCACCTACATCGTCACCAAGACGGTGAAGGAGGAGACCGTTCTGCCGGTAGCCGATCTGCTGCCGGGGAAATCGTGAAGTAGAGAGATTTTCTGCGGCAACCGACCAATAGAGACAATCTCTCTCTGTCAGCTTGCCGAAACAGCCTCTCTGTCTCGATCGCGCGACTAGTCTCTCCACATCGCCTCACCGGGAGACCCGACTGATGTCTGCGCATTTTGCCCGCACCAACCACCATGAAGCGCTTGATCGCCTCACCGACCGCCGGTTGTTGCGCGCGCTCGCTTATGTCGACGGCCACTGGACCGCGAGCGAAGCGGCGGAAAGTTTTGAGGTTACCGATCCGGCGACCGGCGCCACCGTCGCCTTTGTGGCCGCGCTCGATGCAGCGCAGACGACGAAGGCGATCAACGCGGCATCCCGCGCGTTCTCCGCATGGCGATCGATCCTGCCGCAGGAGCGCTCCAGAATCCTGCGAAAATGGTTCGAGCTGATCATCGCCGCCAAGGACGATCTGGCGCTGCTGATGACGCTGGAACAGGGCAAGCCGCTGAAGGAATCGCTTGGCGAGATCGACTACGCCGCTTCCTTCATCGAGTGGTACGCCGAGGAAGCAAAACGCCTCAACGCCGAAAGCGTCACCAGCCATCTGCCGAATGCTCAGATGACGGTCCACCGCGAACCGCTCGGTGTGGTCGGCGTCGTGACGCCGTGGAATTTTCCGTCGGCCATGCTCACCCGCAAGGCCGCCGCAGCTCTTGCCGCCGGCTGCACCGTGGTGGCGCATCCGTCTTCAGAGACGCCGCTGTCGGCGCTGGCGCTGGCCGAGCTTGGCGAGCGCGCCGGGCTGCCGGCCGGTGTCTTCAACATCGTCACCGGCGGTGCGCGCACCATTGTCGGCGCGATGTGTGCTGATGCCCGGGTCCGCGCCATGAGCTTCACCGGTTCGACCGAGGTCGGCCGGCTGATCGCCGCGCAGAGCGCGCCGACGATGAAACGCTTGGTGATGGAACTCGGCGGCCATGCGCCGCTGATCGTCTTCGACGACGCCGATATCGGGAAGGCTGTGACGATCGCGCTCGACGCCAAATTCGCCACCTCCGGCCAGGACTGTCTTGCCGCCAATCGCATCTATGTGCAGCGGCCGGTCTACGACCGCTTCTGCACCGCTTTCGCGCGCCGCATCGAGCAGCTCCGTACAGCCAACGGGCTCTCCGGCGATGCCGATATCGGGCCGCTGATGCATGAGCGTGCTGTCAAGAAAGTCGAAGAGCAGGTAGCCGATGCGCTCACCCGCGGTGCGCGCTGCCTTGCCGGCGGCAAGCGCCACGCGGCCGGCCCGCTGTTCTACCAGCCGACGCTGCTCGTCGACGTGCCGGACGATGCGCTGATCATGCGCGAAGAGACGTTCGGCCCGGTCGCCGCCGTGACGCCGTTCGATTCTGAAGCCGAAGTGGTCGACCGCGCCAACGCCACCGAATACGGCCTCGTCGCTTATGTCGTGACTGAGAACGGCGCCCGCCAGGCGCGCATGGGCCGCGCCTTGGAGTGCGGTATGGTCGCGATCAATCGGGTCAAGATCACCGGCGCGCCGATTCCCTTCGGCGGCGTCAAGCAATCCGGCATCGGCCGCGAGGGCTCGCGCCACGGCCTCGAAGCCTTCACAGATCTGAAATACCTTTGCCTGGATGTCGCATAGGCGATCCCCGAACTTTCAAGGAGTTAAAAAAATGCTCGAACAATCCAATGAACTCTCGGCCTGGGACCGCGATCACTTCTTCCATCCCTCGACGCATATGGGCACGCACGCGCGGGGTGAGTCACCAGCTAGGATCATGGCCGGCGGCGAAGGCGTCACCGTCTGGGACAACACCGGCAAGAAGAGCATCGATGCCTTTGCCGGCCTCTATTGCGTCAATGTCGGCTATGGCCGCCAGAAGATCGCCGACGCCATCGCCGAGCAGGCAAAAAACCTCGCCTACTACCATGCCTATGTCGGGCACGGCACCGAGGCCTCGATCCGGCTGTCCAAGATGATCATCGATCGCGCGCCGCAGGGCATGTCGAGGGTCTATTTCGGCCTCTCCGGCTCCGATGCCAACGAGACCAACATCAAGCTGATCTGGTACTACAACAACGTTCTCGGCCGGCCCGAGAAGAAGAAGATCATCTCGCGCTGGCGCGGCTATCACGGTTCGGGCGTCATGACCGGATCACTGACCGGGCTTGAGCTGTTCCACAACGCTTTCGACCTGCCGCGCGCGCCGATCCTGCACACCGAGGCGCCCTACTATTTCCGCCGCGCCGACCGATCGATGAGCGAGGAGCAGTTCTCGCAATATTGCGCCGACAAGCTGGAGGAGATGATCCTTGCAGAAGGTCCGGACACGGTCGCGGCCTTCATCGGCGAGCCGATCCTCGGCACCGGCGGCATCGTGCCGCCACCGGCTGGCTACTGGGAAAAGATTCAAGGTGTGCTGAACAAATATGATGTGCTGCTTGTCGCCGACGAAGTGGTCACCGGTTTCGGCCGTCTCGGTACCATGTTCGGCTCCGATCATTACGGCATCAAGCCGGACCTGATCACCATCGCCAAGGGCCTGACCTCGGCCTACGCGCCGCTGTCCGGCGTCATCGTCGCCGACAAGGTCTGGCAGGTGCTGGTCAAGGGTTCCGACAAGCTCGGCTCGCTCGGCCACGGCTGGACCTATTCGGCGCATCCGATCTGCGTTGCCGCGGGTGTAGCCAATCTCGAACTGATCGACGAGATGGATCTGGTACAGAACGCCGGCGAGACCGGCGCCTATTTCCGCGCCGAGCTCGCCAAGGCCGTCGGCGGCCACAAGCATGTCGGCGAGGTGCGTGGCGACGGCATGCTGGCGGCGATCGAATTCGTGAAGGACCGCGACGACCGCGTCTTCTTCGATCCGTCGCTGAAGGTCGGGCCGCAGATCGCCACCGCGCTTGCCGCGAACGGCGTCATCGGCCGCGCCATGCCGCAGGGCGACATCCTCGGCTTCGCGCCGCCGCTCTGCCTGACGCGCGAGGAGGCCGACACCGTGGTGGCGAAGACGGCGGACGCGATAAAAAGCGTGTTTGCCAGCATCTGAAGCAATTCCAGGAAAAGTGCGAAACGGTTTTCCGTCCGGAATTGCGTGAAAGAAAAAGAACAGAGTGACATGAATGCAATGACCACAACCGTCCCGGCAACAATGGCCGCCGTGCAGCTCATGGGCCATGGCGGTCTGGAGAAGCTCGTCTACCGCACCGATGTGAAAGTGCCCGCGCCGGCCGCCGGCGAAGTGCTCGTCAAGGTCAGCGCCTGCGGCATGAACAACACCGATGTCTGGGTGCGTCAGGGTGCTTACGGCACGGAGGAGGACGCCGGGGCGGTCTCGACCTGGCGCCGGCAAGGCAACACGCTGGCCTTTCCGCGCGTCCAGGGCACCGACACGGTGGGCACCATCGTCGCCGTCGGTGACGGCGTGTCCGCCGATCGCATCGGCGAACGCGTCATGGTCGATTTCTCGATCTATAACCGTGACGACGATTCGCTTGCCGACATCGACTATATGGGCCACGGCCGCGACGGCGGTTACGCCGAGTACCAGGCGCTGCCGGCCGAGAACGCCCATGTCGTCGGTACCGACCTCAGCGATGTCGAGCTCGCCACCTTCTGCTGCGCTTACCTTACCGGCGAGCAGATGCTGGAGCGCGCGGGCCTGAAGGCCGGCGAACGGGTGCTGGTTACCGGCGCGTCAGGTGGTGTCGGCTCAGGCATTGTGCAATTGGCACGCGCGCGCGGCGCCATCCCCTATGCCGTTGCCGGCAAGGGCAAGGAACAGGCCGTGCTCGACATCGGCGCCGAGAAGGTGATCACGCGCGGCGTGGCCGATCTGCTCACCGCAGTCGATGAGGCGACAGGCGGCAAGCCTATCGACGTGGTCGCCGATCTTGTCGGCGGCGCGATCTTCAACGATCTGCTTCGCATTCTTCGGCCCGAGGGCCGCTACACCACGGCCGGCGCCATTGCTGGGCCCGTGGTGCAGCTCGACCTGCGCACCATGTATTTGAAGCAGCTCCAACTGCATGGCTCAAGCCAAGGCACGCGCGCCGATTTCCGCCGTATCGTGCGCTACATCGAGGAAAAAAAGATCAAGCCGCTGGTCGGCGGCGTATACAGATTGTCCGATTTCCACCGCGCCCAGACAGACTTCATGGGCAAGGACTTCGTCGGCAAGCTGGTGGTCGTGCCGGACGCAATGTGGAGCGACGCCTGACCCGGTAAAGAGCGGCTGGCGGCGTCAGCCGCCGGCCGCGTTGCCGTCGACGCGGTCGTCGAAATTTTCAACGGCAGGCGCTTCCCGCAGGCTGATCAGTTCAGCCACGTCGACGATCTTCAGCCCGCCTGCCACGCCAAGCGCATCGGTTGCGGCGGTGTACATCACCTTGTCCTTGGGACAGGCGACGACGAAGATTCCGACGCCGAGGCCAAGCGCCTCGCGGATGCGATTTTCGCTGGGGCGTTCCTTGACGCCGTCGTCGCCTTGCCAGATGCGGCCGCCGCCGGCGCCGCAGCAAAAGGAATTCTCGCGGCAGCGCGGCATGTCGTGCAGGACATAGCCTGCCGCCCTGATGAGGTCGCGGGGCGCGTCGAAACCGCCATTGTAGCGGCCGAGATAGCAGGGATCATGATAGGTCACCAGGGCGCCGCCGGCCGGTGCGATGTGTAGCCTGCCCGCCGTGACCAGCTCGGCAAGCAGCGCCGTGTAATGGAGCACCTCGAACTCTCCGCCAAAATGGCGGTAGTCGTTTTTCAGCGCGTTCAAGCTGTGCGGATCCGTGGTGACGATGCGGTTGAAGCTGCATGCGCGGATGGCGTCGATGTTGGATTGGGCGAGCGTTTCGAACAGGCCCTCCTCGCCCACACGTCGGACATCGTTGCCGCTGTTGCGCTGACGACCCTCATACGCGATGAGGTGCGTGTCCTGCGCAAGCTCGGAGTGTGGGAGCCGCGCCTGCCTTCTCCAGGCTCCGATCATGTGGCTGACGCGGGATAGAGCCACCAGGTCCTCGCTGTTCGAGGAGGACACTTAACCAGCTTCAGGCGGCGCCGCCGTGGCCTGGCGTCGCGGTCATCCAGGATTTCAGGCGCTCGAGCATCGGCTCCGTCAGCGGGGTGGATTTTCGTTCCGAAAGGTTGAAGAAGACCGTTTTGGCGGTCAGCCTGGCCGCGATTTGGCCGCCATGGAGCCTGCGCATCTCGTAGTCCGTCTGGATGGACGTGCGGCCGACATTGCGGACTGCGCCGTAGATCTCCACGATAACCCCGGACGCCACCTCGCCGACAAAGTCGATCTCATGTCGGACGTCCGCCCACCCCCGGTCGGCCCATTCAGGCGTCGTCGGCGCCCAGCCGGTCGCCTGGCCGAGCAGGATATTGATGGCGTCATCGAAAAACGCGACGTAGAACCGCGTCGTCATGTGGCCCATCATGTCGCAATTCCAAGGCTGAACCACAGCTCTCGTCAGTAAGATCATTTTGCTTCCCGACATTTCATCCGATTGCGTCCGCTATCTAATGCATGTCGCCCAAAAGTGCGCAGCGGTTTTGGGGAATAGACATGCATCAAAAACAAAGACTAAAGCGCGTCGATTGAATCCGTTTCAACGCGATGCGCTTTAGCGGGGATTGGTTACCTCTGGGGAGAGCCAATCGATGGTCGGACCATCGCTCGCCCAATTTGACGGCAAGTCGACTACAACGACGGCAGGACGCCGCGGATATGACTGGCAAACGCCTCGACGGCTGGCGATCTCGTCGTCTCGGCAAAGGCGATCAAAACGCCGAGGCGGGATAATTTAGGAAGCGGCGCGTTGAGGATGAAGAGATCCGACGGGACGGCTTTCTGCGTCATCACGCTTATCGCCAGACCGGAGCGCGCCACGGCTATCAGGCCGGTAAGGCTGTTGCTGGCATAGGCTATCTTGTAGCGCAGCCCGGCGCGGGACATGGCATCGCAGGCCGCCTTGTGGTCCATCGCATTCGATGCCGGCAGGGCCAGCGGAACGGTCTCGCCGAATTCGTGGAGTTCCAATGTCGGCTTGCTGCCGACCCAGACCATCGGTTCCGTGCGCACGACCTCGTTGGAGGCGTTCGCGTCCGGAATGGAGACGAGCGCCAGATCGACCTGGCGCGAATGCAGCAGATTGTGCAGTTCGACTGTCGGCGCCGATACGACCTTGATCTCGATGTCCGGATAGAGGCTCCCGAAACTTCTCAAAAGCGTGGGAAAGAAGGCGCTGAGGTAATCCTCCGGGCTGCCGAAGATGATCGAACCTTGCAGGCCCTTGCCGGAGAAAGCCGAAACCGCTTCATCGTGGATTTTGAGAATGCGCTCGGCATAAGCAAGGAAGCGCTCGCCGCTGCCGGTGAGGCGGACGCCGCTGCCGCTGCGATGGAACAGGCTCTGGCCGCCGAGCGCGTCCTCGAGCCGCTGTATCTGCATCGTCACCGCCGATTGCGTGCGCCCGACCTGCACCGCCGTCGCGCTGAGCGTTCCCGAATGCGCCGCGCGAACGAAGGTCGCCAGCAATCTGAGATCGAGGGGTGCGGGCATATCAATTCCATTGATATCGGAGTCCGATATCTATCAATTTTACTGCTGTAGCGCCAGACGCTAATCTTGAAGCCTGTGTTTTTTAGCGAGGCTGCGGATGTCAAGAAATCTGGATAATGCCTTCTGGTCGGCGGCGCGAAAGCACCTCATCCGATACGGCGGCGCCTTCGAGCCCGCCATCATCGAGCGAGCCGAAGGGTCGTTCGTCTACGACGCCGATTCCCGGCCCATACTCGACTTCACCTCCGGCCAGATGAGTGCGTTGCTCGGACACGGCCATCCCAGGATCGTCGCGACGGTCCGCCGTCAGGTCGAAACGGTCGCGCATCTCTTCAGCGGCATGCTGTCCCGACCCGTTGTCGAGCTTGCCGAGCGCCTCGCCGCGCTGGCGCCCGGCCTCGAGAGGGCGCTCCTGCTTTCGACCGGTGCCGAAGCGAACGAGGCGGCCATCCGCATGGCGAAACTGGTGACCGGCAAGCACGAGATCGTCGCCTTCTCCAAAAGCTGGCACGGCATGACCGGGGTTGCCGCTTCCGCCACCTATAGCGCGGGCCGCAAGGGCTACGGGCCTGCGGCGGTCGGCTCGATCGCCATACCCGCGCCGAACAGCTTTCGCCCGCGCTTCAAGAAAGCCGACGGCTCGCTCGACTGGGCCGCCGAGCTCGATGACGCCTTCGCCCTGGTCGACAGCCAGTCCACCGGCAGTTTGGCGGCCTTCATCGCCGAGCCGATCCTGTCGAGCGGCGGCATGCTGGAACTGCCGCAGGGCTACCTCGCGGCGCTGAAGCAGAAGTGCCGCGAACGCGGCATGCTGCTCATCCTCGACGAGGCGCAGACCGGCGTCGGCCGTACCGGCGACATGTTCGCCTTCCAGCGCGACGGCGTCACGCCGGACATCCTCACCTTGTCGAAGACCATCGGCGCCGGCCTTCCGCTGGCGGCTGTCATGACGACGGCCGAGATCGAGGAAACGGCGCATGAACGGGGCTTCCTGTTCTACACCACCCATGTGTCCGATCCGCTGCCGGCCGCCGTCGGCCTGACCGTGCTCGATGTCGTGGAAGAGGAGGGCCTTGTCGAGCGCGCGCGCCTTCTCGGGGGCAAGCTTTTCGACGGCTTGTCCGGCCTCAAGCAGCGTTACGAATGCGTCGGCGATGTGCGCGGCCGCGGCCTGATGCTGGGGGTCGAGATCGTCAAGAACGGCCAGGGCCGCGAGCCCGATCATGAGCTCGGCGCCAAAATTGCCGCCGAGGCGTTCAGGCGCGGGCTGAGCATGAACATCGTCAAGCTCCCCGGCATGGGCGGCGTGTTCCGCATCGCGCCGCCGCTGACGATTTCCGAGGACGAGCTCGACCTCGGATTGCGGACGATCTCGGAAGCCATCGAGGCGGTGCTATCCAGCGGCGCCGGCCGCGCCGGCATGGCCGCCGAATGACAAGCAGGGGCTGATGAACGAAGCGAGCATCAAACAGGCCTCGGGCGACGCGGCGGAGCGGAACGCGATGACCGGCACCATCCGCGTGCTTGTCGCCAAGCTGGGGTTGGACGGACACGATCGGGGCGCCAAGGTGGTTGCGCGGATCCTGCGCGATGCCGGCATGGAAGTCGTCTACACCGGCCTCTACAAGTCGCCGGACGAAGTCGTGGCGGCGGCTGTCCAGGAGGACGTTGACGTCATCGGCGTCAGCCTGCTTTCCGGCTCGCATGTGCCGCTGTTCCGGGAATTGGGACGCTGCCTGCGCGAAGAGAAGGCCGATCACATCTTCGTCGTCGCCGGCGGGGTCATTCCCGAGCAGGACTATGCCGCACTGTGGGACAGCGGTGTCGACGCGATCGTGCCGCAAGAGGCGCGGGCCGAACTGATCGTGACGACAATCAGGAACCTGATTGCTGCTCGTGGCCGGGTATGACTGTCTTTACACCTCCGAGACCAGTGAGACGCGCGGCATACAGGCCCTCGATCGAGCTCGTGCCCGAGATCCTCGCGGGCAATGTTGCGGCCATCGCCCGCATGATAACGCGCGCCGAGGCCGGCTATCCGGAAGCAGCGCCTGCGCTGGCGGAGATCTACAGGCACACCGGCAAGGCGCATGTCGTCGGCATCACCGGCGTTCCGGGAGCGGGCAAGTCCACGCTGGTTTCTTGCCTCATCCGGGCGTTCGCGTCGGAGGAGCGCAAGGTTGGCGTCGTCGCCGTCGATCCGAGCAGCCCGTTCTCCGGCGGCGCGATCCTCGGCGACAGGGTGCGCATGAGCGAGGCGGCCTCATCCTCCCACGCCTTCGTCCGCAGCATGGCGACGCGCGGCCATCTGGGCGGCCTTGCCCGGTCGACGCTGCAGGCGGTCGATGTCCTCGACGCCGCCGGCTACTCGCCCATCATCATCGAGACCGTCGGCGTCGGACAGGACGAAGTGGAAGTGGTGACGGCGGCGCACAGCATCGTCGTTCTCTCGGCGCCCGGGCTCGGCGACGACATTCAGGCGATCAAGGCCGGCATATTGGAGATCGCGGATATCCATGCCGTCAGCAAATCCGACAAGCCGGAGGCGGCGGCGACCGTTTCGGCCCTGCGCGGGATGATGACCCTCGGTTCGGAACGGACGGGCTCTAAATGGACGCCGCCGGTGCTTCCGGTCAGCGCGGTTTCGGGCGAGCGCATCGGCGAGCTGAAGGATGCCATCTCCAGGCACTGGTCGCATCTTCGCGAAAGCGGCGAGCTGGCCGAGCGGCAGCGGGGCATTTGCCGGACGCGGATCCTCGGCGCGGCCAAACATCTTTTCCAGCGCAAATTCGACGAGCGGGCCGACGAGATCGGAGAGCACATCCAGGCCGTCGTGAACAGGGACATGGATCCCTCCGGCGCGGCTTACCTTCTGCTCGGCTGGGCGAACGAGGTGCGAGCGACATGAACCTGTTTTCCGAAACCGCGATCGGGGACATCCGCGAAAAGCAGGCCGCGTGGGAGGAAAGGGAACTCGCCGCCGCGCTCGGCAGCAGGCCGGAGGAAAAGCCGGCCTACGAGACGGAATGCGGCATTCCGCTGAAGCGCGTCTACACGGCCGCCGACATCGCCGACATTCCCGCCGACGAGCTGGGTTTCCCCGGCGCCTATCCTTTTACCCGCGGCGCCTATCCGACGATGTATCGCGGCCGGCCCTGGACCATCAGACAGGTCGCCGGCTTCGGCAATCCCGAGGCCACGAACCAGCGCTACAAATACATGATCCAGACCGGTCAGACCGGGCTCTCGACCGATTTCGACCTGCCGACGCTGCTTGGCCTGGACTCGGACGATCCGAGGGCGTTCGGCGAAGTCGGGCGCGTCGGTGTCGCCATCGACACGGTCGACGACGTCGACCGGCTGTTCGACGGTATAGACCTGGAGAAGATCTCGGTCTCGCTCACCATCAATCCGTCTGCCTGGGTGGTCTACGCCATGTATGTCGCCGTCGCGGCGCGGCGCGGCTACGACCTTCACAAGCTGGCAGGCACGCTGCAGGCGGATCCACTCAAGGAGTATGTCGCGCAGAAGGAGTGGATCTATCCGGTGCGCCCGGCCGTCCGGCTGCTGCGCGACCTCATCATGTACAGCGCCAAGGCGACGCCGAAGATCAATCCGATCAGCCTCAGCGGCTATCACCTTTCGGATGTCGGCGGAAACGCGCTCCAGGAGATCGCCTTCATCATGGCCTTCACCATCGCCTATTGCGAGGAGGTCACCGGCGCCGGCATGGACATTGACGACTTCGCGCCCAGGCTGTCGTTCTTCTTCATCAGCCATCAGGATTTCTTCGAGCAGATCTGCAAGTTCAGGGCGGCCAGGCGGGTCTATGCCAAGATCATGGCGCAGCGCTTCAAGGCCAGGAAGCCGGAGTCCATGCGGCTGCGGGTGCATGTGCAGACTGCAGCGATGAGCCTGACCAAGGTCGAGCACCACAACAACCTCATGCGCACGGCCATCCAGGCGCTCGGCGCCGTGCTGGGCGGCTGCCAGAGCATGCACACCAACGGCCTCGACGAGGCCTTCGCCATCCCGACCGAAGAGGCCATGAAGCTGGCCATCCGCACCCAGCAGATCATCCGCGACGAGATCAACGTGACCTCGGTGATCGACCCGCTCGGCGGCTCCTATTTCATCGAGCGCCTCACCCGCGACATGGAGACCGAGATCTGGAAACTTCTGGACGAAGTGGATGAGCGCGGCGGCGCGGTGAAGCTGGTTGAGGAAGGCTGGTTCCAGCAGAAGCTGGCGGACTCAGCCTATGCGACATTCCGCAAGATCGACGCCGGCGAAAAGATCTCTGTCGGCGTCAATCGCTATGTCGACGAGACCAGCCGCTCGGCCGAGGTGCACATCCATCCCTATGACGAGCGGTGCACGCAGTTGCAGATCGACCGCCTCAACGCGGTGCGGGCAGGGCGTGACGGCGCCCGCGTCCGGCAACTGCTGAACGAACTCGCCGAACAGGCAAGATCCGACGAGGCCAATCTTTTGCCGACGACCATCGAAGCCGTGAAGGCGAAGGCGACGCTTGGCGAGATCTGCGCAACGCTGCGCGAGGTCTGGGGCTCCTATGCCGAACCGATGATCGTTTGAGGAGGACGCCATGACAAATGACGTCAAGATGGGGGACGCCAAGATGGGGGATGGCAAGACAGGCGCGGTCATTTCCAGGCACGACGGCGCGATCGCCTGGGTCAAGCTCAACCGTCCCGAACGGCTCAACGCCATGAACAGGCAACTTGTCGACGGTTTGTCCGAGGCGTTGGCTCGGGCCGAAGCGGACCCCTCGATCCGCGCCGTCATCCTGCATGGTGAGGGACGCGCCTTTTGCTCCGGTGACGACCTCAAGGACCTCGATGAGCAGACCACTTCCGAAGCGGCGACGCAGGCCTGGGTGGACGCCATCCAGAATATCACCCTGCAGATCATGCAGTCGCGCAAGATCGTGATCGCCGCGGTGCATGGCTGGTGCGTGGGCGGCGCGCTTGAATGGGCGGTGAATTGCGACTTCACGCTATTCGCCGACAACGCGCGCTGGTTCTTCCCCGAAGTCACTTATGGGCTGTTCGTCACCGGCGGCGTCACCGCGCTGCTGACCAAGCAGGCCGGCCCGCAGGTCGCCAAGGAGCTGATGATCCTGGGCGAAAGGCATGACGCCAGGAAAGCGCTCGAGGTCGGCATCGCGTGGAAGCTCTTTCCCGAGGCGCAACTGCTGGACGAGGCAAGGAAGCTCGCTTTGGCGATAGCGGAACGTCCGGAAAATGCCGTGGCCGACATCAAGCACGCCATCAACAACGGCTTCCACTCCTCTCTCGCGGACGCAATGGCGCTCGAGACCCGGGCCACCGTGAGCGGTTTCCTGTCTCCCGATGCGCAGGCGCGAGCAAAGAATTTCTGATTCATGACCATGCTTGAAGTTGCCCCTTCCTTCTACATCCCCGGCCAGCACGACGACGATCTGGAGAGCCGGGCGCTGCCGAAAATCCTGCTCAAGCAGGCCGAGCGCCTGGGCAACAGCCCGTTCATCGACATTTGCGGACGCTCCGCCGGCTTCGAGGAGATGCAGATCGTCTCGGGACGGCTGGCGCGGGGCCTGCGCGGCCTGGGCATCGGCAAGTCCGACCGCGTGGCGATGCTCTTGCCCAATTGTTTCGAGCTGGTCGCGATGTGGTTCGCCGTATCGAGCCTGGGCGCGATCGAGGTGCCCGCCAATCCCGGCCTGAAGGGCGATCTGCTTTGCCACAACCTGAACAATTGCGGCGCCGAAGTCCTGGTCGCGGACGCCAATGCGCTTGACGAGCTCGCCAGGGTCCAGGACCGTTTGCCGGACCTGCGTACCCTGATCCTCGTCGGCGTCGATCCAGGCGAAGCTCGGGCAGCCGGCATCCGGATCGGCCGGATCGTCGGTTTCGAGGAATGCATGGCGCCGCAGCCGCATTTCGATCTCGCCGACATCCATTATTCCGACCCGATGGCGATCCTCTACACTTCGGGCACCACCGGCCCGGCCAAGGGCGCGTTGATGTCCCACCATCACTGCTATTCCTGGGCGGCGGCGATGGCCCTCAATCTCGGCTATACGGTCGGCGACAGCTATTTCTCGGCATTGCCGCTGTTCCACACCGACGCGCAGATGTTCGGCGTCTACCTGCCGCTTATCTACGGCACCCGCACGACGCTGGTCGACGGCTTCAGCGCTTCGCGGTTCTGGGATCAGGTCCGCGCCAGCGGCGCCACGGCGACGAACCTGCTAGGCGCCATGGCGGTCATCCTGTCGCGCCAGCCGTCGTCCGACGGCGACGGCGCCAACCCGGTGCGCATATGCCAGTGCATTCCCATGGTCCCGGACAAGGAAGCATTCGAGCGGCGCTTCGGCATGCGGCTCGTCACGGGCTACGGGCAGACGGAGACAGGTTTCGTCACTCTCGACACAGTGGGGGATACGAAAGCTGGCTCATGCGGGCGGCCGCATCCGGACTGGGAAGTCGCGATCGTCGACGACAGGGACCGGCCCCTGCCGCACGGTTCCATCGGCGAGATCGTGTCGCGCCCGCGCAAGAACTGGAGCATGTTTTCCGGTTACTACCGGGCAGACGCCAAGACGGTGCAGACGCTCAGAAACCTCTGGTATCATTCCGGCGATGCCGGCTGCATTGATGAGGATGGCTGGCTCTACTTCAAGCACCGTCTGAACGAGGCGATCCGGCGGCGGGGCGAGAACATCTCCGCCTACGAGGTGGAGACCATCGCCGAGAAGCACCCCGACATTGTCGAAAGCGCAGCGTTCGGGATTCCGTCCGAGTTCACCGAGGAGGACATCATGGTCGTGGCCCAGCGACGCGCGGGCTCGACGCTGGAGGCGGCCGAGCTGCTTGCGCATTTCAGGGCATCGGCGCCGCGCCACATGGTGCCGCGTTACATCGAAATCACCGACACGCCGCTTCCGCGGACGCCGACGCAGAAAATCGCCAGGACCGCCTTGCGGCAGCAGGGTGTGGGCGCCGCCACATTCGATCGGGGCGAGCGCTAGCGAGGTCAAGAGGAAGCACGGAACCCCACGCGATGCAGCGCCGGATGATCGCTCCCTGTTTCATGGACGATACGCTTGAGTGCCTTCGCCGCCACAACGTCGAGGTGGAACCCCTGTTGGCTCGTGTCGGGCTGCCGCCGGTGATTTCCGAACCGATCTCGACCCAACAATATGGCGAACTCTGGCACGCCGTCGCGCAGACGATGGACGACGAGTTCTTCGGCGAAGGCGCCCGGCCGATGCGGGCCGGCAGCTTCGCGCTGCTCTGCCAGGCGCTGCTTTCAACCGAGACGCTGGAGCATGCCTTGCGCAGGGGCTTGCGCTTCCTGCGCGTCGTGCTCGACGATCCGCATGGCGAATTGATCGTCAGGAACGGCCTCGCAGAAGTCACGTTGAGTAACTCGGGCCCGCTGCGGTCGGCTTTCGCCTATCGCACCTTCTGGATCATCGTCCATGGCGTGAACTGCTGGCTGGTGGGTCGGCGCCTTCCCATCCGCTGGGTGGATTTCAAATGCAGCATCCCGCCGATGGGGAGCGACCATCGGCTGTTCTTCGGCGCGCCGGTACGGTTCGATCAGCCCGATAGCCGCCTGGTCTTCGATGCCGAGTTCCTGAAGCTGCCTGTTATCCGCGACGCCTGCGCCTTGCGGGAATTCCTGCGCAGGGCTTCAGCCAACATTCTCGTGCGCTACCGCCATGACGAAGGGCTGTCGGCGGCCATACGCGGACGCCTCCACGCCACGGTGCCCGCAGCATGGCCGAGCTTCGAGAGGCTTGCCGCCGGCATGCGCATGCAGGTGCCGACCTTGCGCCGCAGGCTCCAGTTGGAGGGCCAGAGCTATCGCTCGATCAAGGACGAGATGCGCAGGGCCCTGGCGATGGAGGCCTTGCTCAACGGCAGTCGCAGTGTCGCCGACCTCGCCGCCGACATCGGCTTTTCCGAACCGAGCGCATTTCATCGCGCATTCCACAAATGGACCGGCAAGAGCCCGGCTTTGTTCCGCCGCGAGGCATCGTCCGACGTCGATGCGCGGGACAAAGCGTCCGCGCATAGCACGCAGGCGACGCATTCCCGAAACATTGCAAAATCGATCACCAAATCTGGGTCCTACGGTCATCGCATGCCACTTCGCTTGCAGCCAATATGCCCCGACAGCGCAGCCGCGCGGGGGCAGGTTGGATGCGGATCGAAGGCGAGACGTTCTCGTGACGGGGGCCGGTCTCGGCCTCATGCCCTGACCGCCGGCATCGGTCATGACCTGCAAGTCTGCTCGATGCGTCGGACGTGGGCATCGCATCGAAGCTTCAACCAGTGCCCGCCACGAAAATGGGAGCTCCATATGAAGAAATATCTCTTGTCAGCGGTCGCGGGGGCCGCGCTTGCCGCCTTCGCGGGCAATGCCTGGGCGGACATCGTCATCGGCGTCGCCGGGCCGATAACCGGCCCGAACGCGGCGTTTGGCGCGCAGTTCCAAAAAGGCGCCGAACAGGCGGCGGCGGACATCAACGCGGCTGGCGGCGTGCTCGGCCAGAAGATCAAGATCGAGATCGGCGACGATGTTTCCGATCCGAAGCAAGGCATTTCGGTTGCCAACAAATTCGTCGCTGACGGCGTGAAGTATGTGGTCGGTCACTTCAACTCGGGCGTGTCGATCCCGGCCTCGGAAGTCTATGCCGAGAACGGCGTGCTCGAGATCTCGCCGGCATCGACCAATCCGCAATATACCGAGCGAGGCCTTTGGAACACGTTCCGCACCTGCGGCCGCGACGACCAGCAGGGCAAGGTGGCGGGAGACTATATCGCCGCGAACTTCAAGGACGCCAAAATCGCCATCGTCCACGACAAGACACCCTACGGCCAGGGCCTCGTCGATGTCGCGAAGAAGGACCTGAACGCCGACGGCCTGACCGAGGTGATGTATGAAGGCATCAATGTCGGCGACAAGGACTTCTCCGCGCTCATCGCCAAGATGAAAGCGGCCGGCGTCACGCTGATCTATTTCGGCGGTCTCCACACCGAGGCGGGTCTGATCATGCGCCAGTCGGCGGATCAGGGCCTGAAGGCGACGCTGTTCTCGGGCGACGGAATGGTCTCGAACGAGCTGGCCTCGATCGCGGGCGATTCAGTTATCGGCACCTTGAACACCTTCTCGCCGGACCCACGGAAAAACTCTGCAGCCAAGACCATCGTCGAAAAGTTCCGTGCCTCGGGTTTCGAGCCGGAGGCCTATACGCTCTACTCCTACGCTGCGGTTCAGATCGTCGCAGCGGCGATCGACAAGACCGGCTCGGCCGACGATGCGCAGAAGGTCGCCGCGACCATTAAGGCAAGCGGCCCGTGGAAGACGGCGATCGGCGACATCGGCTATAACCAGAAGGGCGACATCACGCGTCCCGACTATGTCATCTACGAATGGAAGAAGGGCGCCGACGGCAAGCCGACTTACGCGGAGAAATAAATTCCGCCCAGGCGGTGGTCGTGTCCGAGGATGCCCGGCTGAAAATCCGGGCATCTTCGCCGGGATCGCTGCCGGTCCAATTCCAGTGCGGATGGGTTCGTCAGGCGTTGCGCCGACCCTCCAGGAGGTCGAGCACGGCATGCGCGGCGTCGGGCGCGTTGGCGCCGGGGCCAGAGACCGCGGCCACGCCGCGGTCCAGCAGGAACTGATAGTCCTGCCGGGGAATGACGCCGCCGACCACAACGTCCTCGGTACACAGCGCCCCAGCGCTTTCAACGAGTTGCGGCGCCAGCGTCTTGTTGCCGGCGGCGAGCGAGGCGGCTTTGCCGCGCCGCAACAGCGCTATGCGATCGCGCTGGGCTGCGGGGTTTCGCGTGCCGACGACTTCGTCTATGCCGACGGCCTCAGCCTGGCGGGCCGCGCCGTCTTCCAGCCGACAGGCGTCTCCTGCCGCATCTGCAAGCGGCCGAATTACGGCCAGCGTGCCGTGCCGCCACTGAAGCGACGCCTGCGCGTCGATCCCGACATGCGCGCAGCGCTGCCATATGCGATAACATCGGGCACTGAATCTGCGCCTGAAGAAGCAAGGACAGGCGATCAACGACGTTGGTGACGCCGAGGTCTTCGCGTGGACGCTTTTGGCTAGCGAGCAGCCTCTTTAGACCTCGGATAGGTTTTGCCGATATTTATCGGAAAAAGGGAGCAGAAAAGTCATGACCGACATCTGGCATTCACTCCTCGCCAATCTTGCCCTGGTCTCCATCCTGGTCGTCGCCTGGGACCTTGTGGCGGATTTCACCGGGCGTCTCCCGCGGCGGATACAATCGCTGCTTCTCGGCTTGGTCATGTGTATGGGCGCCATCATTTCCATGGCGACGGCGCTGTCCGTCTCCGGCTTCGTCGTCGACCTGCGCGCCGCGTTTATCGGCGCAGCCGCGTTCTTCGGTGGATGGCCGGCGATGGCCATCGCTACCGCAGGCTCCATCGCCTATCGGCTCTATCTCGGCGGGCAGGGTGCCGCCGCGGGCGTCATGAGCATCCTGATCACCGCCATCGTCGGCCTGGCCTGGCATCACGTCGTCGCGGTCCGGTCGCGCACCATGTTCGACATACTCGGCCTCGGCGTGTCGGTCGCGCTGGCCGGGCTCATCACACTTCTGGTCATCCCTCCGCAAGTCCTTGCCAGCTTTGTGCAGCAGAGCACGCTCCCGTCCCTTGTGTTCCGTCTTCTCGGCACCTTCGTCATCGGCGTGCTGCTCGATAGGCAGCAACGGCGGCGCGATCTCGCTATGTCCAACATGGTCTACCGCGCCATGGTTCGCGAGCTGCCGGATTGCCTCAACGTCAAGGATGTCGACGGCCGCTTCGTCGTCGCAAACCCAGCCACCGCCGAAATGATGCGCGCTGCCTCGGTCGAAGACCTCATCGGCAAGACGGATTTCGATTTCTATTCGAAGGACGTGGCCGAGCGTTTCAGGCAGGATGAGACCGGCGCTCTGGAGGCCGGGCAAACATCGCGCATCGACCAGCCCGCGCTGTTCCCGGACGGCAGGCAGGGTTGGCTCTACACACTGAAGGCGCCTTTCCGCGACGAGGCCGGCAAGATCGTCGGCGTCATCACCTACAATCGCGACATCACCGAGCAGAAGCGGAACGCCGAGCTCAAGAACGACTTCATCTCGACGGTCAGCCACGAATTGCGGACCCCGTTGACATCGATCCGCGGCTCGCTCGGCTTGATCGCGGCCGGCGTCGCGGGCGAACTGCCGTCCAAGGCCGCCAACCTCGTCAACATCGCCCACAACAACAGCGAAAGGCTGGTTCTCCTCATCAACGATATCCTCGACATGGAGAAGATCGAATCAGGCGTGATCACCTTCAAGATCAAGCAGATGCCCGTGCGTCCGGTCCTGGAGCAGACCATCGCCGCCAGTGCCAACTACATGGCCGAGAGCAGGATACGCATCGTCCTGGTCGACGACGCCCCGCGCGCCGAGGCCAATATCGACCCGGACCGCCTGCACCAGGTGATGGCGAACCTTTTGTCGAATGCGATCAAATTCTCTGAACCCGGCGGCACCGTGATGGTGAAGCTCCAGCGCCGCGATCGCGACATGCTGCGTATCTCCGTGATCGATCAGGGAGCGGGCATTCCCGAAGCGTTCCGCAGCCGCATATTCGGCAAGTTCGAGCAGGCCGACGCGTCCAGCACCCGCAAGAAGGGGGGCACCGGCTTGGGCTTGAGCATCGTCAAGACCATCGTTGAAAAGCTGGGCGGCGCCGTTTCCTTCGAAACAGAGGAAGGCAAGGGAACCTCGTTTCACGTCGACCTTGCCGAAGCGCACAGGCAGGCCGAAAAGCCGGTTTTGGTCGAGCGCCGGTCGCGGAAGCGCGATCGCCGCCTGCGTGTCCTGATTTGCGAGGACGAAGCCGACATCGCTGCGGTGATCGCGGCGCTGCTCGACGCGGAAGGCTTTTCCAGCGACGTCGCCCCCGATATCGACACCGCCAAGGCGCTCCTGCGGTCTCGCGATTACGTGGCGCTGACGCTCGATATCAAGCTGGCGGGGGAATCCGGCATCAAGCTCTTCCACGATATACGGGCATCGCCTGTGAATTCCGACATTTCGGTCATCGTCATCTCCGCCGTCGCTGACGAGGCCCGGCGCTCGCTGAACGGCAGCGCCGTCGGCATCGTCGACTGGCTGGAGAAACCGGTGGATTCGAAACGGCTTCACGCCGCTCTCGCCAAGATCGTCGGCCGCAGGATAGAGCCGAAGCCGCGGATCCTGCATGTCGAGGATGATGAGGGTGTGCTTGCGGTGATGTCGGAGGGGTTGGGTTCGGGCGTCTCGATCACCTCGGCGAAAACGCTGGCGGAGGCCCAGCAGGCGATCGCACGCCATCGCTTCGACCTTGTCATCCTCGACATCGCGCTTCCCGACGGATCGGGGCTGGATCTGCTCACCGATCTGCCGCTCGAGACCGGGGTCATCGTGTTCTCGGCGGCGGAACTCGACCAGAAGCTCGGCGATCGCGTGCAGGCGATCATGACCAAGACCAAGGCATCCGAAATCGACGTCGCGAAGCTGGTCAGAAGCATGTTGGCTTCGTCTCGCGACAGCACCAAGCCTGCTCATGCCGAGGAGTGACACGATGCTGGCAAGGATCCTCTATGTGGATGACGAGGACGACATCCGCGAAATCGCTCAGATGTCGCTCGAGCTCGACCCGGAATTCGAGGTGCGGTCCAGCGCTTCGGGCATCGAGGCGCTGGCCGATGCCGCCGATTGGCGGCCCGACCTCATTCTGCTTGACGTGATGATGCCGGACATGGACGGGCCGGAAACACTGAGGCGCCTGGCCGATTCGCCGCTGACGGCGTCCATTCCCGTGGCGTTCATCACGGCGCGCACCCAGACGCACGAGGTGGAACGCTATCTCGCCATGGGAGCGGTCGGGGTCATCGCCAAACCCTTCGACCCGCTGGCGCTCGCCGGCGAAGTCAGGAAGCTGCTTTCATCCGGCGGGAAGCAGGCCTGACCCACGGCGGGGTGGCAAGAAGGTTGTGGCAAGCGCCGTTTGCCGTTTACGCCTCCTATACCATGCACCGATATTCATCTACTGATTGCATCGAAGTGCGGCCGTCGCGAATCAGCTTTATTATGATTGCGCGGCATTGGCCGGCGCGGCGAGACTCGCGCGCTGTTGGCATGGACCGCATTGGCGGATGTCGGTTCATGGGTTGATTACTCCGGGGGGCGACGGAACCGGAGCAGGACTTGTGAATGGAGATAAGGCAAAAGTTCTGATCTGCGATGATGACCCCCTGTTGCTCGAATTGATGGAATTCAGGCTGCGGGCGAAGGGCTACGAGGTCATCAAGGCGGCAGACGGCGCCGAAGCGCTGGCGAAGGCGGAGCAGGACGAACCCGACATCATCGTGCTTGACGCGATGATGCCGAAGGTCGACGGCCTGGAGGTGCTGGCGCGCATCAAGGGCAATTCGGCTCTATCTGAAACGCCGGTGGTCATGCTGACTGCCCGCAAGGGTGAAAGGGACATTGTCTCGGCTCTGGAAAAGGGAGCCGACGACTACCTGGTGAAGCCATTCATCCCCGAGGAGCTTCTGGCCCGGCTGGCGCGTCTGATCGCGCGCAAGGGCGGCAAACGCTGATGCGGCGCGGCCGGCGCTCGGTGCTTGCCACATGCCTGGTTCTGGCGATCGCGGTGGCTCCCCACGCGGTGCTGGCGCAGACGGTCGACGAGCTCTACGCGTCCGGCGTCAAAGCCAGGCAAGCGCAGCATTTCGACGAGGCGGCGGATCTTTTCCGGCGCGCGCTGGCGCTCAAGCCCGACAACGCCGACGCCCTGGTTCAGCTTGGCTTCGCGGAGCTCGGCCGCAACGATTTGACGGCGGCGCGAGACGCTTTTTCCAAGGCACTTTCCCTTGCGCCGACCTATCGGGATGCCTCTTTCGGCATGGCCGAGGTCGAGTTCCGCTCCGGCAATCCGGACGCCGCGCTGCGGCTCGCCGAATCGGTCGCGCAGGCCGATCCCGGTAATGCCGACGCCCGAACGCTGATCGAGAACATCCGCAAGGCAAGGCAGGCCGGCCAGCTGAAGCCGGTTCCGGCTGCCGCGACGCCAGCGAAGGAGCCGCCTCGCAGGCGGGCCGATCCCGTTCCCGGCCTGATGGAGCAGGGCAGGCACCTGCGCGCTGCTGGCAAGCTGCCCGAGGCGGAGAAAGCCTATCGCAGTGCCCTCAAGCTGGCGCCACGGAACACCGACATCCTGGTCGCTCTTGGATTGGTCGTGGGCTCCAGCCAGCGCTTCGACGAGGCCGGGCATTTCTTCGACCAGGCGCTGGCCATAAAACCAGGCCTCCTCGATGCCCGGCTGGGCAAGGTCCGCCTGGCGATCTGGCAGGGAGACGCGCCGCACGCTCGCGCCTTGGTGGACGGCGTGCTGGCGACAGCACCGAACAATGTAGAGGCGCTCGACCTCGACGCCCGGATCGCCCTGCTTGAAGCCGATTACACACGGGCCGAGCAGTCGTTCCAGCGCGTGCTTGCGGTCGATCCGCGCAACGCCGAGGCGCTGGTGGGGATCGGCGACGTGCGCCGGGCCCAGGGCGACGACGATGCAGCACGGGAAGCCTATAAGCAGGCGCTTGCCATCGAGCCCGGCTCCGCCGATGTCGAGCAGAGGCTGGCCGTGCCGCCACCACGCAAATGGCGGCTCGACGTCGGCAGCGAGGTGAGCGATCTCACCAACGGGCTTCGCGACTGGACAGACAGTTCCGCCGGTCTTGCCTATCGGCTGTCGCCGCGCACGACCATTTCCGGGCGCACCCGCGTGGCCACCCGCTTCGGCCACACCGACGTTCAGATCGAGGGTCGCATCGACCAGGCTTTCTCGCCGGCGTTCTCCGCCTACGCCTTGGCCGCGGCAACGCCGGATGCCGACTTCCTGGCGCGCTATTCCATCGGCGCCGGAGGTTCGTGGCAGGTTGTGGCGCCGGCAAAGGCGTTCGGCCCGCTTTCGCTCAACATCGACGCCCGCTACGACAATTTCGCCAATACCGACGTAACCAGCATCTCGCCTTGGGTGCAGGGCTACATCCTCGATGGCCGTCTGGGGCTGTCCGCCCGCTGGGTACACGCCCAGGACGATATCGGCACGCGCGCCGATGGCTATGTGCTTCGTGCCGACCTTGCGGTGACACCGCGCTTCAATGTCTTCGGCGGCTACGCCGACGCCCCCGAGATCGACGACGGCGCGCTGATCCCGACGCGCACCATCTTCGGCGGTATTTCCTTCGACGTCAGCGATCCGCTGACGCTGCGCGCCAGCATCGCGCATGAACAACGCCCGACATTCGACCGAAGCATATTCGGCCTCGGCCTGACGGCGCGGTTCTGACCATGTGGTATATCTGGGACCTGTCGATACTGCTCAGCGTCGTTTCCCTGGTGATCATGCTGTTCCTGATTGCGCGCCGCATGCTGCAGGAGCGCCGGGGCAGGGCGGCGGCCGACCAGCGGCGCCAACTGCTGACCGCGCTGATCGCCTTCACCGAAAACCGCGACCGCGAGGCCTTGAAGGTGAGGCTGCTTGGCGTACCAGCCGGCATCGCGATCGATGCCGGCTTCGAGTTCATTTCGCTGTTGCGCGGCGAGGAGAGGGACGACGTGCTTGTCGCCTTCAACGAATGCGGCCTGCCGGCCCGTGTCGGCAGGCAGCTTCAGAAAGGCAACGTCGCCGACCGCATCCATGCGGCCGAGATGCTGGCGGCGCTGGGTTCTGAGGATGCGTCGGCAAGCCTGCTTTCGGCGCTCGCCCAGGACCGTTCGCGCGAAGTCAGGATCGCGGCGGCAATCGCGCTCTGCGATCTGGGCAGCCTGCCTCTGCTCGGCACCGCGCTGGACTTTATCGGCGTGGCGGGGCAGCGGTCGCGGCGCCTGATCGAGCTGTTCAGGCGCTTTCCGCGCTCGCGCTTCAACGAACTCGCGGTCCATGCGTCGCGAGCGGACGCCTCGCCCTTCGTCAGGGCGGCTGCGATCGACGCGCTCGCCCGCGCCGGCGGCTTCGGCTTCGCCGATTTCTTCGCCGGCCTGGCTGGCGATGCCGCACCCGAGGTTGTCGCTGCTGCGCTGCGGGCACTGGGCCTCACGGGTCACGCCCAGGCGCCGGCCATCCTGAAGCGCGCTATGGAAAACGACGACTGGGAGGTGCGCGCCGCCGCCGCCGAATCCGCGGGGCGCCTCGGCTTTCCCGAACTCGCGGCGCCGCTCTCCAGGCTGATGGACGACGAGGTCTGGACCGTGCGTTATGCCGCCGCCAACGCGCTGCGCTCCTTCGGTCAATCAGGAGAACGGCTGCTGCGCGAGATCGCGGCCAGCGAGGTTTCGCGAAGCCAGCGCACCGCCTCTCTCATTCTTGCCGAGGGGCCAGCCTTATGATTGCCGGCTGGAGCCACGAGATCGTTCTTGCCGCCACCATCCTGTCCTGGTTCATCATCGGAACGGGGCTGGCGCAGACGACGATCTACCTCCTGCAGCTCGTCGTCGCCGGCTACGCGCTTTCCAAGCGCCCGCCGGTGGCCCGCTCGGCGCTGCTTTGGCAGCGATATAGCGATGTCGCGCCGCCGATCGCGCTGCTGGTGCCCGCCTATAACGAGGCGTTGAACGTGGTGGAGAGCGTGCATTCGATGCTGGCGCTCGAATATCCGAATTTCGAGGTGGTCGTCATCAATGACGGCTCGAAGGACGACACGCTGCAGCGGCTTATTGAGGCTTTCAAGCTGGTGAAGTTCCACCGGCCCTATGAGGAGGCGCTCGCGCACAAGCCGATCCGTGGCCTCTATTCCTCGCCGATGACCGAACGGTTGTTCGTGGTCGACAAGGAAAATGGCGGCAAGGCCGACGCCCAGAATGCCGGCATCAATGTCTGCCGCGCGCCGCTGTTCTGCGTGATCGACGGCGATTCCATCCTCGAGCCCGATGCGCTGATGCGCGCCGCCCAGCCCTTCATCGACGATCCCGAGCGCACCATCGCTGTCGGCGGCACTATCCGCATCGCCAACGGCTCGAAGATCGAGGCTGGCAGGGTGCGCGAGATCCATCTGCCGCGCCGGCTGCTGCCGCTGTTCCAGGTGGTCGAATACCTGCGCGCCTTTCTCATGGCGCGGCTTGCCTGGAGCAGCATCAACACGCTGATGCTGGTCTCCGGCGCCTTCGGCATGTTCCGCCGCGCGGAAGTGGTGGCGGTCGGCGGCTTCACCAAGGGCTCGATGGGCGAGGACCTGGACCTCGTCATCAAGCTGCATCGCCATATGCGCGACATGAAGCGCGAATACCGCATCCAGTTCATTCCCGAGCCGGTGTGTTGGACCGAGGCGCCGGAGACGCTGAGCGTTCTTGCCCGGCAGCGCTCGCGCTGGCAGCGCGGCGCGCTCGAATGCTTCTTCCGCTACCGCTCGATGCTCTTCAACCCGCGCTATGGCCGTGTCGGATTCCTCGGCTTTGGCCATATCTTGGTCGTCGACGTGCTGGGGCCTGTGGCTGAGGTGCTGGGCTATATCCTGATCCCAGCCTTCTGGCTGCTCGGCATCCTCTCGGCCGAATATCTTCTCGCCTTCACCGCGCTCATCTTCACCTATGGCGTCTGCGTCAGCGTCTGCTCGCTGATCCTCGAAGAGGCCGAGCTGCAGCGCTTCCCGCGGGCCAGGGACCTCGCCGTGCTGACGGCGGCCGCCGTGATCGAGAATTTCGGCTACCGCCAGCTCAACAATTTCTGGCGCGTCAAGGGCTGGTGGCAATTCCTGCGCGGTAACCAGGGCTGGGGCGAGATGACCAGGACCGGCCTGTCCGGCACAAAGAAATGAGCACGACCCGCCGCGTCATTGCAGCGTGCACTCGATCTCCGCGATGAGCGCATCGAGAGCGGTGCGGCCAGCCCCGCCATCCGATTGATCGATCAGCAGCGTCTCCAGCGCGGACGCTCGCGCGCTGATCTCCGCAAAGCCGAACGTTCCCGCCGCTCCCGCCAGCGAATGCGCGATCCTGATCAGCGGATCACTGGGCAGGGGGCCGCCTTGACAAGCGATAGCCTTCAGCTCCGCCAACTGATCGGCACACCGGAGCAGGAAGCGTTGCCGCAATGGGGCGAAGGGATCGTTTGCGATGGACGTGCTCCAGGATGGGTGGGAGAGTATTCAAGCAGAAATCAGCGTGGGTTGAAACGGCCGCTCAATCGCGACTGGTTCGGCTTCGTTGCAGCCAACGTCGCGGGGTGTAGCCAGAGTGGGCAACAGCGCCATCTGCGTCAGCGAGAAGACGCCGCCTATCCCGATGGCAGTCCAGCGTCGGCAGGCGGCGACGCACGCACTCGGGTCATTGCGGCATCCAGGCCTCTGAGCTATTTTAGCAATTGATTGGATAAGCGATCCGCCTTGCCGGCGCGGTTCCTTGCATTGTCGCCTTGGCGGATTGTGAAGTCTTTAACAGACCACGATGCCGCAAGCTGCGTTCCTGTGGCCGACAGGTGATAGCAGTTAGGGATTTTGCCATGCTGCGATGCTGTGCGCTGATTGCAGCCTTCATCCTCGTGGGCCTCACGACAGTGCAGGCGCATGCCGATCGAAGGGTTGCGCTTGTCATCGGCAATTCCGAATACCGCGAAATCCCGGCGCTCAAGAATCCGGACAAGGATGCCGAGGATGTGTCGAACACGTTTCGGCTGGCCGGCTTCGATGTGTTCGTCGCCAAGGACCTCACCAAACTCCAGTTCGAGAAGGAGTTCCGCAATTATCTCGCGGCGGCGGACGGCGCCGATCTTGCGGTCGTCTATTACTCGGGTCACGGCTTCCAGATCGGCGGTGAAAATTTCCTGATCCCGGTCGATGCATCGCTCAAGGGTGCAGCCGATATCGAGGTCCAGGCGGTCAAGCTCGACGACGTCCTGCAGCAGCTGCGCGCTAAATCGAAGATCCAGGTGATTATCCTCGACGCCTGCCGCAACAATCCTTTCCCGCGCAAGGACTATTGGCTGCGCGACCAGTTGATTGCGGCCGGCGGCACCGGCCTTGCGCAGGTGAAAAGTTCGCTGAACACGCTGATCGCCTTCGCTACCGAGCCCGGCGCGGTCGCCTATGACGGGTCCGGCGATCTCAGTCCGTTTTCATCCGCCTTCTCCCGCCGCGCGCTGGCGCCGAACCAGGAGATACGCTCCGTCATGGCCGCCGTCCGCCGCGACGTAGTCGAAGCCACCAAAGGCGCGCAGGTTCCGTGGGAGAACTCCTCGCTGATCGACGAGGTGGTGCTGATGCGCCGCGCCAACCGGCCGGCGTTGCCGCCGGTGCTGGAAAAGACCGTACCGTCGGGCGTCGGGCCGGTCGCGCTCGACCTGCCGGTGCCGGTCGATGTCGATGGCGGCGCGGTCACCATCAGCATCGAAAGGCCGCCGGCGCTGGGGCGTCTGATCCTGGACGGCAAGCCGGTCGCAACGGGCGAGCCGATTGAGGGCAAGGATCTGCCGCGGCTTCAGATGGATGTGCCGAAGGGCGCCGACGCCGAGGACCAGGTCGATATGCTGGCCTATGCCACGCATGACGAGTGGGGTGGTGGATCGCAGGGCATCCTGGTGTTCCGGGTCAAGAACGGCGACGGTGCCGCGGGCAGGCAGCTCGTGGCCTCGCTCGAGTCCGAGCAGAAGCAGCAGGTGCTGGAGCGCGGCATCCACATCGCCGGCGCCGCCGAGGCGATCGAGAACCATGACGTCAGCATTCCGGTCGGCATCGGCCCGGTTCCGCTGAAGCTGGATTTTCCGACCAAGGATACGGGGGTCAGCCTGAAGCTTGCGAGCTATCCGGCAACCGGGACGCTGTCCTTGCCGGATCGGACCTTGTCGCCGGAATCGAGCCTGATGGCCGGCGAAGTCGACCAGCTGCGCTACGAACCTCAGATAGGCGCCGTCGAACCATTGATAGTCGGCTTCGAAATCCGGGCTGACAACACGCAGTCAAAGCCGGCGACGATGAAGTTGTCGCCGAGCGTCGAGCCCTGCGACAGGGAGGCTGGCGAGCCTCTCGACCTGCAGGGCGTTGTTCCCGGCCTGCTGCCGAACGAAATCAGCAGCAACGCCGTGGATGTCTGCCGGGCGGCGGTGAAGGCCTATCCGGACGTCGCCCGTTTCCGATACGAGTTCGGACGAGCGCTGTTGGCGGCCGGTAAGGTCGACGAGGCAAAGAAGGCGATCCAGGACGCTGCCGACAAGGGGCATGTTCGCGCGGTGTTCGAGCTCGGCTATATCGCTTCGTCCGGCATAGGAACGGCCGTGGACCCGAGCAAGGCCAACAGTTTCTACGCGAAGGCGTCCGACAAAGGGGATCCCTATGGAATGACCGCCTGGGGGCGGGCCTTGTTCAATGGCCTCGGCGTCCAGCGCGATACCGGCAAGGGCCTGGACCTGCTGCTCAAGGCGGCGGCCATGGGGCATACCTATGCCATGAACGATCTCGCCGCGATCTTCACCGAAGGCCGCAATGGCGTGCCCGCCGACCCGGCTCGCGCCGTTGCCTTCCTCAAGGCGGGCGTCGAGCGCCAGGACATGTATTCGATGAATATTCTCGGACGCAACTATCTCAGCGGACGTGGCGTCGAGAAGGATACGAAGCAGGCGCAGACGCTTTTCCAGAAGGCGATGGACCTTGGCCAGCCTTATGCGCCCGGCAGCCTTGGGCGCATGTATCGGGACGGGGTTGGCGTGACGCAGAACCTCGACGAAGCGCAACGGCTTTTCGAGCTTGCGAGCGCCCGCGGAGACTATTCCGGCGCGTATGACCGCGCGGCTATCGAGATGCAGAAAGGCGACAAATCCGACCAAGCCGTCGCCGTCCGCTATCTGGCGTTTGCGGCAGGGCTCGATCTTCGCAACGAGCTACCGAGCGCGCGTAGAACCCTGGCGCAGTTCGGCGCGAAGCCGAAGTCGGCTGCCTTGAAGCAGCTGCGCTCGGAACTCAAATCGAAAATCCCCGCAGGCGGCTCGGTCGACGATCAACTGATCCGGACGGCCAGAGCCGTCTGGGAGCAAGCCAATCCGCGTCGGGACCTGTTCTGATCAACAAGGAGGCAATAGTGGGCAGGGCATTGAAGCAGGCGGTCATCGCAATATTCCTATCCTTTGCGGTTGCTGGGTGTACAACTGTGACGCCCAGGTTCGAGCCGACGCCGACAACCAAATATCCCACCAAGCACGTTCGCGTGACGACGACGCCGAAGGTGGTGAAGCAGAAGAAGGTGACTGCCAAGAAGCTGATCAAACCGGTCAAGAACGAAACCGTGCCCGTCATTGCGCCAATAGGTGGTGGCGGCAACGGTGGCGGTGGCGGTGGCGGGTGGTGATAACGTCCTCGACCTACGATGCTCTTTTCGACGTGTGGTGACTGGCGCCACTTTTTCGCATCCCGCTTGAACCGCTCGCCAATCCGGTTCAAGTGCTCTATGCTCTCGCCACATGCCGGTATCGAGATCGGGTTGTCCTGGCGGGGGCGTTCCATGTTCGAAGTCGTCGCATTCTTGCGAAAAGTGCGAGCCAAGCCCGCGGCCTTTGGCTTGATTGTTGCCGCATTGCTGGTCTTCGGACCGCAGATCGCGAGCGCCGCGCCGAGCTGGACGCTCGATCCGTCCGCTTCGGTGCTCACCTATCAGTCGGTCAAGAAGAACACGATCGTCGAGACCAACAAGATCAGGAACATCACCGGCACGCTGAGTTCGGCCGGTGACGCCAAGATCAGTTTCGACCTCAATTCCGTCGATACCGGCGTCGACCTGCGCAACGTCCGCATGCGCTTCCTGTTTTTCGAGACATTCACCTATCCGACGGCCGAGCTGACGGCGAAGGTGGACCCGGCGGCGTTCGCCGATCTGCCGGCCAAGCGCCGGGTGAAGACGACATTGCCGTTCCGCCTCAACCTGCATGGCGTCGACAAGGATCTCGAGGCGAGCGTCGTCGTCACCATGATCAGCGATACCCAGGTTTCCGTCGCTTCGGAGGCGCCTGTCGCCGTCCATGTCGAGGATTTCGGCCTGCTGCCCAACATCGACAAATTGCAGCAGGCCGCCAATGTCACCAACATAGTGCCCACCGCGTCGGTTTCCTTTGATTTCGTCTTCACCGCCGATGGCGGCAAGCCGGCCGCCGTGCAGACCGTTGCGGCCAGCGCCGCCGAGGTCGGTCCCGTCGCCACCGATGCCGCGAAAGCCAATTTCAGCGACGAGGAATGCCTCAACAGGTTTGCCGTGCTCTCGCGCACCGGCGCCATCTACTTCCGTCAGGCGAGTGCAAGGCTCGACGCCAAGAGCCGCCCGCTGCTGGCGGAGGTCGAAGGCGTCGTCGGCAAATGCCCGGCCCTCAAGGTCGAGGTGTCGGGCTACACCGATTCCGACGGATCGCCGGAGACGAACAAATTGCTGTCGGAGCGACGCGCCCAGGCGGTCGCCGATGCGCTTGTAGCCGACGGCGTTCCGCGCGGCCAGATAAGCTCCGCCGGCTATGGCGAGGACAAGCCGGTCGCCGCCAACGACACGCCCAAGAACAAGGCGCTCAACCGGCGCATCGAGTTCTCCGCCAGCAAGCCCGCCAATTGAGGTCGTGGTGAGTTCCGGTCCGATCGCCCTTTGCGGTGGCATGTTTCGCGCCGCCGGACTTGCGGCGCTTGCCTTGCTCTTGACGTTGACAGCCGCAAGTGCCGAGCGGCGCGTCGCGCTGGTGCTCGGCAACTCGCAGTATCAGCATGCGGCGCCGCTCGCCAACCCGGCGCGGGATGCGCAGGCCATAGCCGAGCGGCTGCAGAACCTCGGCTTCGAGGTGGTCTCGGGCTTCGACCTTACCAAGCAGCAGACGCAAGGTACGGTCGCGCAGTTCGCCAAGCAGGTGCGCGGCGCCGACATCGCGCTTTTCTTCTATGCCGGCCATGGCCTGCAGGTCTCGGGCAAGAATTATCTGCTTCCGGTCGATGCCGCACTCGAGGACGAGACCTCGCTCGATTTCGAGGCGGTCTCGGTCGATTTCATCCTGCGCCAGATGTCGCGCGAGACCAGCATCAGGCTCGTTTTCCTGGACGCATGCCGGGACAACCCGCTTGCCGACGTGCTGGCAAAGACCGCCGGCATAAAGGGCGCAAGCAGCGGTCTGGCCGAAATCCCGATCGAGAATGGCGGCGCCGGCACGCTGGTCGCTTTCGCCGCCAGTCCGAACCAACTCGCCTATGACGGGTCGGGCGACCACTCGCCTTTTACCACGGCGCTGCTCCAGCATATCGGTGAATCCAACGTCTCCATCACCGAAGCGATGAACAGGGTGACCAGCGACGTCTTCAAGGCGACCGCCAGCAAGCAGCGTCCTTGGATCAATGTCTCGCTGACCACCGAGGTCGTCCTGCACAAGGTCGACCTCAACGCGCCGCTGATCGTCGGCGAGGCGAGTGCGCCGCAGGCAGAGGCGGGTTCCGAGACGCGCAATACCGGCGCGGCGTCCGGCCAGACCGACGATCAGCTTGCGCTCAACCTGCTGCGCGAGAAGATCCCGAAGCTGGCGACGGACGGGCCGATCTTCTTCGATCGTCCGGTCAAGTTCGGCGACCCGGCGATCGATGGCAAGAGCATCGCCCAATTGATCAAGGGAGAGCCGCTTTTCAGTCCGGTCGAAGGCCTCGACAAGTCGGTCTGGCAAGGCAAGCACTGCGAAGGCTGTCATCAGTGGAACGAGACCCGCCTCTGCGACCAGGCAAAGAATTTCGCCGCCAACGACGTCTCCGTCCTGCGCCTGCAGCATCCGCTCGGCACCCGCTTCAAGGTCGCGCTCGCCAGATGGGCGCAAGGCGGCTGCAAATGACACTGGATTAGGGCTTTCGGAGCCTTGCCGGCGGAAATCCTAATACGCGTCGACCGATTGCCGCTGCGCCTCCATCTCCACCATCTGGATGCCCATTTCGACGAAGGCCGAAAGCACGCCAAAGCGGTCCGCGGTCGAGACGCGGGCAAGCCCCGCCAGGATACCGGCGTTGACGGCATGGGCGGCGGGAAATCCGGTCGATATCATGTCGAAGGCCGGATCACGCCAGGCTGCCGACAGCGCGATCCATGCGGCCGGCGTCGTCGGCGACTGGTCGACGGCGCCGCCCAGCGCCGCCCGATGGTGGGGATTGCCGGGCTCGCCCACCCAGTCACTGACAAGCGCGAGCAATTCGATATCCCTGTCGGCAAGAAGCTCGGCGAGATTGCTCAGGCATTCATGTCCCCACCAGACCGCGGCGCGTTCGGGCAGGAGGTAGGCGCAGAACGTGACTGCTTCCTCCGGCACGCGCCCGGCGAGCAGCGCGCGGCAAAATTCGAGTGGGGGCTGGGCGGCGGCCGGCGATTTCATGTCCCGCGCGATCGCGGGACAGGCGAGGAAGAGATCCCGTGCTGTTCTGTATCCGAGTTCATTGGCCATGGCTGCCGCACCCCGAGAACCAGCGAATTGGAGCAATTCCAGGAAAGTGTGAAACGGCTTTCCGTCCGGAATTGCGTAAAATAAACAGATACAGCGGTTCGGCGTTTCCGTGAAACGGCGAACCGCTCTAGCACTCAAGCCTGCGGCCGAGCGCCGGTCAAGCCTTAGCCTTTAGCAGGTGGCGGTCGCTGGCAACGTGCGCTTGTTCACAGACAATCGCTTCGAGATTTGATATAGTTCGCACTAGCGAAACCCGCTCAAACATCAAACAGGAGTGACGGTCATGAGGTGGGGCAGCTCAGCTTTGGCATTGGCGGCCGTGCTTTTTTCAACGCACGTGTTCGCCGATCCGCTTCAGAAGTCGGAAGACATCGTGAAGTTCTTCGCCGGCCAGGGCAATCTTGGCGCCTCGCGCGGCATCTGCGTCGGCACCGAGGAAGAGTGCAAGAGCAAGGCCGATAAGAGCGGTTCATCTCAAAAAACCGGCCTCGACATGATGATCAACTTCGCCCTGGATTCGGCCCAGCTCGACCAGACCGCCCGCTCGGAGCTGGACGAATTCGCCAAGGCGCTGAAGGACAACCGGCTGAGCACGTTCAGCTTCGTCGTCGAGGGCCATACCGATGCGACGGGCCCGGATCGCTACAACCAGACCCTTTCGCAGCGAAGGGCGCAATCGGTGGCCGCTTTCCTCGAAGCGAACGGCGTTGAATCGGCGCGGCTCGAAGCGATCGGCCTGGGCAAGACGCACCCGCGTGTCGCCAATCCCTACGATCCGGTCAACCGCCGGGTGGAAATGCGGATCAGGACCGAATAGGTCGCTGGCGTCAACAAGCTCATAGCGAGACTAGAACTAGCGGCTAGAGCCCTGCCCACAGGCCAGGGCCTACTTTTACCCTCAATCAGTTCTTGAGCGCGCCGCCCACCGCAATGCCGGTGCCGAAGATCAATGCCTTGGTCAGGAAGTCGTTGTTGTCTCTTGGCGGTGGCGCGTCCTCGCGGACCACGGTCTCGCTGTCGCGCCTCCGCTGGACGACCTGCGTCTGTTTCCTGCGCGGCTTTTGCTGCGCCACCGGCTTCAGCGTGCGGGTCTTCTGCACGACCTGTTTCTTCGGTGGCGCGGTGCGGGCCTGGTCGGCGGCGTTCTTGGCGCGCACGGCATCCATCATCGGGTCGGTCTGGATGACCAGGAAGGCCAGCTGCTCGCGCGTCAGATAGGTGGTTGGCGGCAAGCCGTTCCTGCCTTGCCAGACGCCGATCGCCTGGCGTGTCCTTTGGCCGAGATTGCCGTCGACCCGGCCAAGCTCGTTGCCCAGCGCTTCGATGCGCAGCTGCAGATCGATGCGGCCGTCGCGGTCGAGCCCGATAGCGCTTTCCGTCAACTCGGTGCCTTGCGTCTGTTTCATCTCGTCGGTGATGCCGACCGAGGTGCGGATAGCCGAACCTGGATTGGCGTTAGCATCCTCCGTGTCGAGCGCCGCGACCTGCTTGCCCGCCGTCGGATCCTTCAGCTGGTCGATGTGAGCTTTGCCACCGTGGCGAAACGGCCGTTCGGGAACTGGTCGAGATAGGCCTCGTAATAGGGGATGGCATTCTTCTTCGAAGCCTCGTCCCAAAGGCGCTGCTCGACCTCCCATGACGGCGGCTCGCTCGCCACC
The DNA here is from genome assembly GCF_000427725.1 of Mesorhizobium sp. WSM3224. Classification (GTDB taxonomy): domain Bacteria; phylum Pseudomonadota; class Alphaproteobacteria; order Rhizobiales; family Rhizobiaceae; genus Mesorhizobium. The sequence continues at coordinate 94,921 of NZ_ATYO01000017.1, forward strand.
GGAGCGGGGGCGGGCGTTGCCGTCGTCTTGTCGGCGTCGGCCACCGGCGCTGCGATGGGCGCCGCTGGCTTGCCGAGGAACACCTCGCGTCCCAGCGATGCATTGTGCCACGGCCGCTGCCGGCCCTGCGTGGTTTCCGTCACCTCGCCGCGCACGCGCGTCAGCGCGCTCTGGATCTCGACGCCGGGCTCGGTCAGGTGCTTGGCCAAAGCCAGCGAATAGGGGCTGTCGACGCCATTGCCGTCGAAAGCGATGGCGCCGGGGTCCGTCGCATAGGCGATCAGGACGCCGCCCGTGCCCATGCCGTCCGCCTTTGCATCGACCGGCGCCAGGCCGGCGCCGAGCGAGCGGCTCTTCGGCAGCGCGGCGGCCATCGTGCGCGCCAGCGGGTTGTCGCGGCAGGCATCGAGGATGATGATGCCGACGGCGGGATCGGCCGGCAGCGCCGCCATGAACTCGTCGATCTGGACGGTGCGGGTCTTGAGATAGGCCGGCGATGTCAGCTCGGCATCGACCGGAATGAGGTAGTTCTTGCCGTCGACCTGCATGCCGTGCCCGGCATAGAAGATGACCGCGAGGTCGGCATTGTAGGATTCCTCTGTGAATTTGCTGATCAGGCTGTGCATGCCGGCATTGTCCTGGTCGACGCCCTCGATCACTTCGAAGCCGGCATTGCGCAGCGTGGACGCGATGAGGTGGGCATCGTTCGCCGGGTTGGGCAAAGCGACGGCATTGACATATTTGCTGTTGCCGATGACCAGCGCGACACGCTTGGTGTCGGACGCGGCGGCCTGGGCGCCGAACGCGGCATGGAAAAGCAGGATGAACCCGCCCAAAAGGATGGCGAACGCTTTCATGGATCAGCCCTCCGCCCCCACGGGGCGCGTTATCGATGTCTGCGTATGCTGAATTTCGCAAGCGACAACGGCGCTTCTGCCAAAAATGTCTCTTGGGTGTCTGTGATCCCGGCCACAGATTTGGTTCATGAAAGGCCCGAAAATTCCTCCATGAATATTCGCTAATGTACCATTCGCAGGCCTGAAAACCAATCGGCCCGGCGAAAAACGCGGTGTTTGGTGAACCAAAAACTGCGTCTAGCCTGGCTCAAGCGTATCCTGGATAGAACCTATCAGTGCGGTTATTGCCTGCTTGTATTTCTCGAACTCCGGCGACGTCTGCCGGACCTCGGTTGTGGTCGTCGCCGGCTGGCTTTGATCGATTACCACGCGCGGCGCTTTCTGCCCCATTTTCCGCTCGGCCCAATCGATGACGTAGCCGACCGTCTTGCCAGTCAGGAACGGGTTGGCCTGGATGACGGCTGATCCGAGGACGGCGCTCAATTGCGACGAACCGGCCGCGGCCAGCACCTGATGCGCCCCTTCCATGCCGAGGAAATGGCAAAGATAGAGGCGCCCGGCGGTGATCTGGTGGCCGCGGGCCCGCAGATAGGCTTCCCCTTCGCGCGCCAGGTTGCGCACCATCTCGCGCGACAGCGTGGCATCATAGCGAAGCGCGAGCAGGTCGGCGGTCGAAAGCGATCGGGCAAGATCGGGACGATAGGTGTTCATCATCCGGATCCAGGTCTTGGTGATGAACTGGCCGGCGCCGGTCGCCGACGAGTTGGGATTCTTGGCGCGGGCGCTGCCGCCGCTTTCGACATGCACGATGCGGTCGGTCAGCGTCTCGACGGCAGAATCGCCGGGACCGCCGGAACTGACGGAGACGGCGGTGGCGACCGAGGTGACCGTCCCCAGCGGGTCGATCGCCTCGCCGTTCAGGTAGAGCTCGAAATGCAGATGCGGGCCGGTCGAAAGCCCCGTGGTGCCGATATAGCCGATGACGTCGCCGGCCTTCACCTTGGCGCCGACGCCGCTGGCGATGGCGAATTTCTGCATATGGGCGTAGCGCGTCTCGCGGCCGTTGGCATGCGCGATCTTCACCAGGTTGCCGTAGCTGCCGCCATCGCCCTGGAAAGAGATCTCGCCGTCGAAGGCGGCCACGATCGGCGTGCCGACCGGTGCCGCCCAGTCGACGCCCTTGTGGATCCGAACCGTGCCGAGGATCGGATGCTTGCGCGGGCCGAAGGTCGAGGTCATCACCCCGGCCACCGGCGTGACCATGCCGTTGGTGACGGTCAGCGAGCGGACCTGATCGTCGCCGGTCACGCAGGCATACTGGCCGTCGCTCTGCTGGAAGACGAAACAGTCGAGGCTCTTTTCCGCGCCCTGGACGCCGACATAGAGCACTCGTCCGGAGATCTCGCCCTGGCCGCGCGGCGTCTGCGAATAGATCAGCACCAGGCGCTGGTCCTCGCTGGCGAAGGCGTCGAGGTCCTGTCCCCGCGACAGATACATGATCGCCTCGCCGATCACGCTGGTCGGCACCTTGTTGCGCGCCGCCGTCGAATAGATCGCGTCGAGCAGGCGGTACTGACGTTTGGGCCCGCCCTGGTCCGAGGCGCCGGAATAGTTGAAGAGGTCCTCGCGGACCCAGGGATCGACGCCCGACACGAAAGCGCCGGCCGCATTGCGCGTCAGCGTGCCGACATAGACGTTCTTTGCGTAGACGGAGACCTGCATCAGCGACATGGTCGTCGTCTCGCGGTTCGGCCGGAAGCCGCGCATGGCGACGACGAAGCCGGGCTCCAGCCCGTCGCGATTGAACAGCATCTTCAGCGCCTCGCCGGCAAGCTTCGCATCATCGGCGGAGAAATGCGCGTCGAGCGCCACGCTGTCCAGGCTGCGGTCGTTGAGGATCTTCACGAAGCTATCCTCGGTCGCCTCGAAGCGTTGATATTCGCTGGTGACGGTCGCAACCGTCGTGTTGTTTTCGATCGCGGTTTTCTTGAAAGTCGGAAGCGCTGCCTCGCCCTGGTCGATGGTTTCGCCCCAGCCGGCCTCGGGGTCGTCGGCGTCGGCCTTGGGGGCCGAACCGGCAGAGGTGTCGCTCTCGTCCGGCGCCGCCTGAAGGTCGTTCCCCAGATCGCCCTGCTGATCGTCCGACGCCGCGGCCGGAGCGGGCGGGGCCGGTTGCGCATCATCGGGCACCGTTGCCGAAGGCTTGGGAGCTGCCTGCCGCTGTGCCTGGAAGAAGGCGAAATCCTCTTGCGTCGACGGGATTGTCGTCATGAACTTTTCGCTGGCGCTCAGCATCACGTCGGACAGAATGTCGATCTGCGGCGAGGCGCCTGAACTGTCGAGCTCGGCCGGGCGCGCTATGGTATGGCCCTTCGTCGCGGTATCGGCGTCGGGTGCAAGCGTGATCCACATCGGGTCACCGGCCAGATCGATGATGGCCGGCACATAGACCGAGGCGTCGGGCGGTACGTCTTCCATGTCCTCGACGGCATGCAGCTCTTCGTCCTCGTCGCCGAACGACCAATAGTCCTTGGTCAGATAGAAGCCGGTGGCTAAAGCAACGACGCACAGCGTGGCAAGGCCGGCAACGGCTCGGCGCCAGAGCTTGCGCCGGCGCTCGGCCAGTCGCGCCTGCTTCTTTGCCTTGAAGCTCGTGTCGATCGAGTGCGTCACGGGCTGCTTCCGGTCAGGAAATAGGTCCAGCGCGCTTGCTCGAGCGTGTCGACCTCGACGAAGCGCGCCGCGATATGGCCGCGCTGCCAGCACTCGTCGATGCCGCGGATCGAGAAGCGCCGCCGGTCGATGCACATCTCGGTCGATCCGTTGAGGATCGCGTGGCCGAAGACGTCCGTCGCGTAGAGATAGATGTAGCGGTTGGTCAGCTCCTCACGGATGACGTTGACGCACTGGTTGGCGCCGATGGTCCACCAGCCGTCCGTCTGGTCGCCATTGTCGACCTTCTGTCCGACGGCGAGATTGACGACATCGAGCGTCTGGTTGCAGACGGTGAATTCGGCATGCGCCTTGTTGGGCGAAAGGATCGAGAGCAGCGCCGCGCCGAGCAGCGCTGCAAGCGCCGCGCGGCCCGGCAACAGGAATCGCAGCCGGCTACGCTGCTTGCGTGGCGAGGGCTGGCACAATGAACGCAGGGTGCGAAGATCCATCGGCGTTCATGCTATCCGCCAAGCCGGAAATACGTGGCCGTGGCGGAGAACTGTGATCCGTCGGCCTCGATCTCCTCGAGGATCTTGGGCAACAGCTCCGAGGCCAGTGTCGGTCTGGAGAACATGGCGGCCTGGATGTCCTTGGGTCCGGTGATCACCAGCATGATCTGCGGCACCGCCTTGCCGGCTGCCTTGTCGGTGGCGGCAAGGCCGATCGGGATGTTGAAGGTCACCTTGTCGGCTTGCGGCACCATGCGGTCATCGAGGTTGAACGCGACGCCCTTGTGGTCGATCAGAATTATGTTCGAGATCAGCCCGCCGCCCGTATACAGCGCGCCGCTGACCGGCGAGCCGTCCGGGACCGACGTCCGGTCGAGGACGAGCTGTGGCTTCTCGGCCGAGCTCCGGTCGAGAAAGCGAAGGAAGGTGGGCACTCCGCACTGGGATGGGGTGATGAGGCGCACGCTGATGTCCGGCTCGATATGGAACCTGGTCTGGAAATCGTTGAGCAATTGCTCGAAGGGCTGGACCGCCGTTCCGAATCCCTCGATCGCGGGGGAAGCGCCGAGACCCGATGTCACGTTCACGTAAAAACAGCTGCCGCCGCTGAAATCGCGCACCCAGGCGCGATACTCGTTCCACGTCGCCATATCCTGTTCCGGTGACGGAAGCGCCGGCTTGGGTACATTGATGGCGACGTCGGTGTCGTCGGGCTGCTTGGTCGCCGGCGGCTGTGGTTGCTGCGCCGGCTGGGTCGGCGCGGCAGGCGTTTCTGGCTGGCTGGCTGTCGGGGTCTGTGCCTGCGGCTCGGCCGGCGGACTGGTCGGCCGCGCCGGCGCTTGGCTTTCCGAAGTCGGGGATGGGGAAGCCTTCGGCTTGGGCAACTTGGAAAGCATGTCCACGAGGTCTTTTACGCTGGGCTTGGCCGCCGGCGGATTTGCTTCCTGCGCCGGCTTGTTTTCAGCCGTCTGGCTCGGATTCGGCGTCTTGACCGTCGGCGGCTCGCTGGTCGGTTGCGCGGGTTTGGTCTCGACCTGGGGGACATGCGCCTGGTTGTCGGCCTGGCTCTCCGGCTGAGCGGCAGGTGGCGTCGGCTTCTCGACGGGTGTCTTGACCTCCGCATCGGGTTGGGTGGGTGGCTTCGCCGTCTCGATGGCGGAGGCGCTGTCAGGTTTTGGTGGTTCCGGCTGAGGCGTGGCCGACGCCTGAGGTTTCGGCGCCTCCGGTTGCGTCGCGTCCGTCGCTGGTTTGGCTGCTTCCGCGACCGGCTTCGGCGTCAGCGGCGTCGATTTTTCCGCCGGCGCCAGGATGCCGCTGAAATAAAGCCCGCCGCCCACCAGGATCGCGAGCGCCGCGACGCCGCCGGCGATGGCGGGCGTCCGCGAAGCCCTTTTCGGCGCGGCCGGCGCCGGCGCGCTGGCCGCAGCGGCAGCCGGCGCAGGCCGTGGCTCCGACAGATGCGCCGGGCGCACATGTTCGACGAAGCGCGGCTCGCCCGGAGGCGCCGATGGCTGCGGTTTGGAGTCCGGCGGTGCCGTCCAGCCGGCGCGCGGCAGGCCGGGGCGTTCGCGTGCTCCAAACGACATCGGCGGCGGTAATGTCGCCTCGACATCCTCGCCCCGCGTCGCCCTGGCGATCTCGGCCATGCTTGCCGGCCGGTCGCGCGGATCCGGCTGCAGCATGGCTTCGAGGAGTTCGTGGAAACCGGGATCGATATCCGACAGGACCGGCACCGTCCGGCGTTTCTCGATGACCTCGTATTGCGAGCCGCTCATGTCGAGCGGCTTGCCGCGCAGTGCCGCGGCCAGCACCAGCCCGAGGCTGTAGATATCGGATTGCTCGCTGACATCGCCGCCGTAGAGGCCGAGCTGCTCCGGCGAAACATAGTTATATTTGCCGGCGAACTTTCCACCGATCAGCGTCTCGCCGCCGGTCGCCGAGCGCGCGATGCCGAAATCGATAATCTTGGCGCGCTCGACCCGGCCGCCCGGCAGGATGATGTTGTCGGGCGAGAGGTCGCGGTGCACCGCGCCCGCCTGGTGCACTGCGCCGAGCCCCGAGGCGAGGCGATGGCAAAGCCGGCGCACATCTTCCCCCGGCATCGGCCCGCGCCGCATGATGTCGAACAGCGACTCGCCGTCCACGAACTCCATCGCAAGATAGGGACGGCCGATCCCCGGATCGATGGTGAAGACGTGGTAGCGCACCACCGCGTCATGCGACAGATGGTTGAGGATCGACGCCTCCTTGCGGAACAACGACAGGATCGTCTGGTCGCGAGCGAATTCGGGCAGCACGATCTTGATCGCGACATGGTCGCCGGTCTGGATATTGTGGCCGCGGTAGACTTCGCCCATCCCCCCGGAGGCGATCCTTTCGTCGAGCTCGTAAATGCCGCTCAGCTGCGTGCCGACGCCGGTATAGGCGATGTTCGTCGACAGCCGTGTCTTGTCGTCGTCGCTCATCTGGCCAGGCCCTCCGCTGCGGACCGATCCGAATGGAGCGCGTCGTTGCGCCCGCCGCCGATCTTCACGAGTACAATGGTTACATTGTCGGTTCCGCCGCGCGCCAGCACCATGTCCAGCAGGCTCTGGCATGCCGCCCGCGGCGTGGCGGATCCGGCCGCGGTCTCGATCTCGGCGTCGCTGACATGCGCCGTCAGTCCGTCGGTGCCCAGGACGAAAACATCGCCCGGTATCAATTCGCCCTGCTGGAAGTCGATCTCGAGCTCGTCGCTGACGCCGACCGCATGCGTGATCACATTGCGGCGCGGCCAGGTGCGCGCCTCCTCCGCGCTGATCATGCCGCGGTCGAGCAATTCCTGCACCTCGGTATGATCCTTCGAAACCTGGAAGATCGAGCCGTTGCGGACGAGATAGATGCGGCTGTCGCCCGCCCATAGGCAAGCGAAGCGTCCATCCATGGCAAGCAAGGCCGCGAAAGTGGAGCCGATGGTGATGCCGCGCGATCGCGATATGTCGCGGATCTCGGCATTGGCGCGGCCAAGTCGGTCCTCGAAGCGGGCGCGAAGGTCCGGCGCCGAGCTGGCAATGCCGATCGTCGCCAGGTGATCGACGATGCTGGCCGAGGCGACTTCGCCGGCCTCATGCCCGCCCATCCCGTCAGCCACCACCCAGAGGCCGGTCTGCGGCTCGATGAGGTAATTGTCCTCGTTGTGGTCGCGCACGCAGCCCTTGTGGCTCACGCCGAAGCTGTCGATGGGAAGGGCGACAGTGCTCAAATTGCCACCAAGCGCTTCGCGAGCGTCCTCTGTGACCAGCCATGGGCCGCGTGCCCGGGCCACTCTGCCATAAGCGCATACATTAGAGTACAGAAATGAAGGATCGAGCCGGTGATGTTCTGGAGCGCAGCCATGGTCAGAACGCCTTCGGACAGCTGAAGCCGGACAAAGCCGGCAGCAACAGGGGGTTGGCCCCTGATCCGGCCTGGATCGTGTAGGCAACATCGCGCCCACCAATGACGAAGCGGGCTTCGGTGTTGGCGCCGTCGCCGGTGATGGTCGCCTTGTCGAGCAGCCGCTTCAACGCCCACGGCCCATCGAACCTCAGCGCGGACTCGCGGCCCGGCATTTCCGGGACGAGGGTGAGGCTCGCTGATCCTGAAGCGGCGCCGCTCGGCCACGTTACCGTGCTAGGCGCGTTGCCGGCCTGAGCGCTCTGGACCGTCTGCCCGTCCACGTTGAGAAGCGCGCTGTCGACTTCGCTGTTCAGCGAGATGGGCGTGAAGGTGATCGACGCCAACGGCGTCGATCCGCCCGAGGGGAAGAAGGCGCCGCGGATTTCCGCCGCCGCCTGGAACGCCTTCAAGGTCGACTTCGCAAGGCCCTTGCTGGAACGCGCATCCTGCTTCCATGTCCACTCCTGGCCGGTCATGTCGATCAGCGGCGCGAGGTTCTGTGCGAAGAACCGGTCCATCAGGCCGCCGGGCGCGAACAGCTTGGCGAAATCCGCCATTGAGATGTCTTCGGTGCCGTCGCTGGCGAAGGGATAGTGGCCGTTGACCGCCTCTTCGCAAGGCCGCGTGACCGTCTGGTCGAGGCTCTGGTTGAGGTTGGCGACAGAGGCTTCGGCGACATTGCCTTCGAACTCGTCCGCCGCGGCGTTGACCATGCGCGCCAGCGGCTTGGGCAGGCGTGAGACATTGGCGCGCAATGTCGAGATCTGCAGCTGCAGGTTGGCGTTGACGCGCTCGGTCTGCGAGGGGACATCGGCCGCAAGCTTCAGGCTCTGGAAGATGTCGTGGAAATTCTGCGTCAGCGCATCGAGCGGCCGGCGGCCGGCGGCCCCGCTGACCAGCGCCTGGAACGACCGGAACTGCGCCTCGACGCTCGCGCCGGCGTTCTGCGCAGCGGCCGAGCTTGCGCCGGCGCGGCTTTGCGACTTGCCGCCGGCGATCTGCAGGCCGATACGTGCCAGGCCCTTGGCCATGGCGGCCGGATCCTGCTGCGCCGTGCCGGTCTCGGCCTCGGCGGCGGCACTGTCCGTCGTCAACGCGGTCTCATCGGCGATCGCCGTGAACAGCTGGTCGAGGGGCGAGTCCGGCGAGGCGAGGGCGGAGAGCGCCAGATATTGCGGCTTGTCCTTCAACATCGCCTTGAGCTTCAGCTGGTCGAGCACGCCGTTCCAGGCGGCGGCGAATTCCTTGCCGTAGCGGTCGATGAGCTCGGGACCGAGCCTGGGCAGGTCCTGGTCGATGCCGCCCTGTTCGCCGCCGCCGCCCAGCACCCACTGGTCGTCGACGAGCATCTGCGCGATGCGCGACAGCTGCGGCAGGAAGAAGCGATTGAAGCCGGCGCGCGTGTAGAGGCCGGGAACCTGGAGATCGGCAAGCTCGCTGCCGTCCGTGCGCTCGAACGACAGCTGCGCTTCCGGACCGGCTTTCGCGGCGACGGAGAAATCCTGCAGCCTTACCGCGTAGACCGCCGACTTGATCTGCGCCGAGGCGCGGTCGGCGAGGCTCATGCGCCCAAGCGAGCGCTGCGCGGCCTCGACCAGCGGCTGGTTGAGCGCGAAGACCGGATCGTAGGCGTCGTCGAGCGCGAGCATGGCGCGCAGATGCTTTTCGAGCTGCGCGCGGCCTTCGCGGTTGTTTTCGCCGGGATAGCGGTTCTCTTCCCAATCCTGCTTCATCCAGGAGACGATCAGTTCGTCATCGACCTTCGGCGCCTTGCCGCCCAGCATCAGGTAGATCTTAAGCGGTTCGTAGAGCGCCATCGGATCGGCCATCTTGGCCTGGATCGTCCGCTCGGCCTGAACCAGGAGCCGGGAGCGGAAGGTCCGCTCCAACGCCTGCCGGTAGGCCGTCTTGGAGGCCGACAGCAGCCTCTCCCGCTGGCTGAGCCCGAACGTCTCCTCGATCGGCTTGCCCTGGTCGCCATTTTCGAAACCGGCGGGCAGATTGCGCAACTGGTCGAGCGGGCCGATGACGTTTTCGAGATCGACGTCGGTCACCGTCGTGCTCTTCAGAAGCGAATCGGCGCTGTCGCGATAATGCGCCATGGCTTGCCTTGTCGAAGCGATCAGCGACTTGTTGGCGAAGAAGCTGAGGCCCAGCATGCCAAGCGCCGCCAGGGCGGCCAGCGTAATCGCGGCAAGTCTGCCGGACCTGACGAGCCTGGCGCGCCGCTCGGCGGCCCGGTCGAACGATACCCAGCCCGATTCCGGGAAGATCACGTCGGCCAGCAGATCGTGCAGGAAGAAGCTCTTGCCGGTGCCGGAAAGATGAGCCTGTGAGGAGCTGCCGAAACTGCGGCCGATCGCGCCCAGCACCTGGTCGAAGGGCGTCCCTTCCTGGGTGCCCGACGAGAAATAGAGCCCGCGCAGGCTGACATTGACCTGTGACCGCGAGGCGTCGAACAGGCTGCCGACGAACTGCGTTATCCGGTTCTTCAGCGCGCCGAACTGCGCCGGGAAGCCGAACAGCGCGATCCGCGCCACCGGGTCGGCCTCTTCCTGCAGCCGGTCGGCAAGCCCTTCGGCGAGCCGCTGCGCCAATCCGTCGAATTCTGCCGGCGCCTCGCCAGCCATGTTTTTGCTGCGATCGGCGGTCTGGAAGGTCGCGCCCCACACCTTGCGCCTGCGCGCCTCGTCGAAATTGCCGAAATAATCCATGAAGCCGGAGACGAGATCGGCCTTGGTGAACAGCAGATAGACCGGGAACTGGATCTTCAGCGTCTCGTGCAATTCGCGCAGGCGGCTCCTGATTTCGGCGACATGCGCGTCTAGCTGCTGGTCGTCGAAGCCGATCAGATCGGCAAGGCTGATGGCGAGGATCACGCCGTTGATCGGTTGCCTGGTGCGGTGTTTCTTGAGCAATCCCAGGAATGCGAGCCAGCTCGCCTTGTCGCGTTCGCGATCCGATTCCTGCGTCGTGTAGCGGCCGGCCGTATCGATCAGCACCGCTTCGTCGGTGAACCACCAGTCGCAGGACCGCGTGCCGCCGAGGCCGGCCACCGGCTGCGCGCTGCCGGAGCCGGCAAGCGGAAATTTCAGCCCGGAATTGACCAGCGCCGTCGTCTTGCCGGCGCCCGGCGGGCCGATGATGATGTACCAGGGGATGTCATAGAGGAAATTGCGCTTGCCGCTCGTCCGCTTCAGCGTCGCGATGGCTTCGCTCATGCGCGTTTCGAGCACCTGCGAATCGTCGTTCCGCTCGTCGCTGCGCACGATGGCCGTTTCGAGCGCCTTTTGCGCCTTGCGCCGCCGCCAGAAGCGCACCCCGTAGAACAGCGCAAGCAGCGCGACGCTGACGCCGACGATCGTTGCCCTCAGCCACGCAGGCCCAAGCGGGCGCGTATCGGCGAAGCGGATCAGCGGCCCGGCATACCAGACCGCCGTCGAGAAACCGGCGAGCGCAGCCAAGCTGAAGATCCGCAGCATCCAGCGCATCAGTTGCCGTTCTCCGCGGAACCGTTCTGCAAGGTCTCCTGTTTCGGGATCATCACGTCGACGCGGCGGTTCCTGGCGCGGCCGTCCGCCGTGCCATTGTCGGCGATCGGTTCGTCCTCGCCCTTGCCGTCGACGCTGAGCCGGGACGGGTCCTTCAATTGCCTGGCCATCATCGCCTGGACGGCTTTCGCGCGGGCGACTGAGAGATCGAAATTGGATTTGAACGTGCTCGACTTCTTCGGCTTCACATTATCGGTGTGACCGACGATTTCTACCGGCCCGGGCTCGGCGTCGAGCGCCGTGGCGACGTCGGCCGCGATCGGCTGGAATTGCGGCTTCAGCTCCGCCTGGCCGGGAGCAAACAAAAGCTGGTTGTTGATCTCGACGACGATGAACTCGCCCTTCTGGCCGACGCTCAGCCCGCCCGCGGCAATCTCCTTGGCAAGCGCCGCGCGGATGCGGTCGATCTGGGTCGTGTCTGGAACCGCCGGCAGTGGCGGGCTAGCCTGCACCGGTTCGGCGGACGGCGCCACGCTGGCGCGCTCGATGGTGACGGGCGTCGACGGGTTGAGCGCAAGCAATGCGCCGGCGGTCGCGTCGCCTTGATCGGTGATCATGACGCGCAGTCCGAAGAAGGCCGCTGTCACCAGCGTCGCCGCGGCGGCCGCGAGGGCCCAGAGCGGCAGCCGCGCCCTTGGCTTCGACATCGCCGCCGCCATGCCTTGCCAGCGGGGCGAGACGTCATCGGCGGTGCGCGGCTTGAAGTAGCGCAGCGTGTCATAGACGTCGCGCCGGACGCGTTCGAGCGTGTTTCGCTCGCCCGCCAGCCCCCGATACTGGCCTTCGAAGCCCAGCGACAGGCAGGTGTGCATCAGTTCGAGCAGGTCGCAATGCGCTTCCGGCTTGGCGAGGATATTGTTCAGCGCCTCGTAGAAGCCGGCGCCCGTTGGTCGGATGTGGAAGAACTGCGCCACCAGGCTGTGCTGAAGCCAGCTGTCCTTGCTCGGCCAGGGCAAATTGCCGACGAGGTCGTCGGCCGTTGCGCAAACGGCGAATTTGGCGATCCGCGCGTCTTCTTCTCCGATGCCGGCTTTCGCGACTGTTCGCTCGAAGGTCTCGATCGTTTCGGCTATATGCTCCGCCAACGGCGCCGCTTGTCGTTCGACCGGCATCAGCCGCAATTGGCCGAACAGCATCAGCAACGGCGCCGCGGCGGCAAGGATCGGATTTGCCGCAGGGTATCTCACGCCGCCGGCGGCGTTGAGCAGGGCATCCTGCTGCAACCCCGGCGCCGCGTTTGCGGCCGCTCCCGGAGCAGGCCCTTGAAAGAGCACGGTTCCGGACGACCAGCCGGGCGGGATCTGCCGGCCGCCGCTGGGATCGAACACTGTCGATTCGCGGGCAGGCGATGGAGCAGGCTGCATGCCTTCCGGACCGGACCTCTCGGAAGGCGCAAGCGGTTTCTGCTTCGGCCGTGGCGCGCGGATGACGGTTTTATCCGTCGGTCCGGAGGAATCGTCCTTCGAGTTCATCGGCGACGACCCACCGTCGCGGCGCAACGAGCACGTGTTCGGACGGATGGGAGATGCGCTGCAGGCTTAGCCTCGGCGGCGGGCCGTATGGAAAGGCTCATTTCGCCGAAACATGCCATTGCTGCACACGCCCCAAGCCACGCCGCTTTGCCCGCCAGGCAAGCGTCCCTGCCCATTCTAATCGCCCGGGCACTCAATTGAAACGGGCCGCCGATTGAAATCGGAATGCAAGATGATCGAAGAGGCGGCTTCTTCTATGAGACCCGTCACATACGGGTGGCGCGGTCCGTGCGCATGCGGCTATTTCTGCTTGTCGGCCTTGGCGTAGGCCTCGGCGAAATAGGCGAGGAAGACATCAAGCATGCCGTTCTCGTGCTTGTCTTCCATCGTCCGCCAGGTTGCGACAAGCGCATCCCAGGCTTGGCTTTTCCTGGACGAGAAGGAGGCAGGCGGGATTTTTTTGGCGATCGCCTCCGGCGACAGGTCGTCAAGCAGCCGCGACAGCGCGGCCTGCATGGCGGCGTAAGTTGCGATTTCGTGCGTCTTCAGGTCGCGGAACGCATCCTCGATACTATGCCTCGCATCGAGATAGCCGGCCCTGCGCTTGGCGAACATGATCTCCAGTATGTCGTCGGTTCCCGGCACGAATTTCAGCGGGTTGTTGTCCTCGGCGCCGATCATGGTGCGGTGCGCGCTCTTGGCGAGCACCTTGGCCGCCGCGCGCGCCTTGAGCAGCATGGACAATTGCTCGACCGTGGTCCTCAGCACCGCGCCGATCTCAGCGGCGACGTCATGCGGATCGCGCGACTGCAGCAATTCCGGCGCAAGGCCGGCCGCCTTGGCGATATCGCGCAACATCGCATCCGATTCCGCCGGCCGATTGGCCGGGGCTGCCGGGCCGGGCTGCGGCGCCGACGATGCCGACACCGGCTCGGTCGGGTGTTGCTCCGTCGGGTTGAAGAATGGCTCGCGACCGGGATCCTGCGGGCGGCCCGTCGAGGGTGGCGGCTCGCGCTGCGTCGACCCGGTCCTGGCCTGCGGATGTCCGGCCGCGGCTCGTTCGTCTTCGATCGAAACGCCGACGACATAACGTCCGATCAGCAGCCGGTCGCCCTGGGCCAGCCGATGCGGCCCGGCCATACGCCGGCTTGAGCCGTTGACGAAAGTGCCGTTGCGCGAGACATCGTAGAGCCAGAACGAACCCGCCTGGTAGCGGACCTCGCAGTGTCGGCCCGAGATGAACTTGTCCGGATCGGACAGCGTCCAGTCGCAATTCTCGCGGCCGATCTCGAAACTGCGGTCGCGGGCGGCGTAACTCGCGGCGATGCCGGCCGGCAGCCCGTCGACATTGCTGATCTGGAGAGAGATGAACATCCGGAAGCGTCGCCGAACTTGGTCAATAAATGCTTATTTTCCACGCAATTCCCGACGAAAACCGCTGCGCGCTTTTCCCGGGATTGCTCTGGCATTCTAGCAGCTTGCAAGCGCAGCGGGAGAGGAGTGTTTCACACCGGCGCATGGGCGCTGTTTAGCCATCGCTGTTATTTGGCCTCCATCAAACATGTGCTAGGTTGGCGGCCGTACGGTGCGGTGAATTCGAACGTCCCGAACGTGATGCAGTTAATAGAGCGGGGGCTTCAAACCATCACACTGGCGGCCGCGTCGAGGAGGGGGTACGACCCATGCCGAACGAACGTGCCACGGTTGTACAGACGCCGGCGGGCGCCGACCTGACCTTTACCCATCTCATCGGTCGCGATGAGATCAGCCGTTGTTTCGCCTATACCGTCGGCTTCGTCAGCAAAAACCGTGACGTCGATCCGCTGAAGATGCTGGGCGGTGTCGTTTCGGTCGAAGGCGAATCCGACCCGAAGCGATGGTTCAGCGGCCTTGTGTCGGATTTCAAGCTTACCCGTATCGAGGACCGACTGGCCTTCTACGAGGCCACCGTCAGGCCGTGGCTCTGGTTCCTCGGCCACACCACCGATTGCCGTATCTTCCAGAACATGACGGCGGTGGAGATCGTCGAAAAGATATTCTCGAAATACGGCATCGCCAAATGCGAGAAGCGGCTGCAGGGGTCCTACCCCCAGCGTGAGTACTGCGTTCAATACGACGAGAGCGATCTCGATTTCGTGCAGCGGCTGCTCGAGCACGAAGGCATCTTCTATTTCTTCGAGCATGACGAGGGCAAGCACACGCTGGTGCTGTGCGATGCGATGAGCAAGCTGAAGCCGGCGCCCGGTTACGAGAAGGTGCTCTATAATTTCGAAGGCCACGGCTCGCGCCGCGACGTCGAATACATCACCGAATGGATCCCGGGCAGCGCGGTTCGGCCGGGCGCCTACGCCCATACGGATTATGATTTCGAGAAGCCCGGCGCCGATCTGATGGCGAAATCCGCCCAACCCTTTGGCCACAAGGAGGCCGCAGGCGAAAACTATCGCCAGCCCGGCGCGCATCTCGACGTCGGCCGCGGCGACACGATCGCGGGAATCCGCCGCGAGGAACTTCAGGCGGTGCACCAGCACAGCACGGCGGTGGGCACGGTGCGCGGCCTTTTTTCCGGCTGCAAGTTCGCGCTGGAAAGTTTTCCGCGCGACGACCAGAACCAGGACTATCTGGTGGTCAGCGCCGAATACCGGCTGTTCGACCCGGGCTATCGGACCCAGAACGAAGCCCATAGCGAGAATTTCAAGGTGGTGCTGGGCGTGGCGCCAACCAAATTGCCCTACCGGCCGCCGCGCATCACGCCGCGGCCGATCATGCGCGGACCGCAGACCGCGACGGTGGTCGGCCCTTCGGGCGAGGAAATCTTCACCGACAAATATGCGCGTGTGAAGGTGCAGTTCCATTGGGACCGGATCGGCAAGAAGGACCAGAACTCTTCCTGCTTCGTGCGTGTGTCGCAGACCTGGGCCGGCAGCAACTGGGGCTTCATCCAGATCCCGCGCATCGGCCAGGAAGTCATCGTCGATTTCATCGAGGGCGATCCGGACCTGCCGATCATCACTGGCCGGGTCTACAACGCTTCGCAGATGCCGCCCTATGGGCTGCCGGGCAACGCCACGCAGTCAGGCTGGAAGTCGAATTCCTCGAAAGGCGGCGGCGGTTACAACGAGCTGATGTTCGAGGACAAGGCGGGCTCCGAGCTGGTCAATTTCCAGGCGCAGAAAGACCACCACCTGCTGATCAAGCACGATCGCAACAAGACGGTCCAGCACGACCAGTCCGACCGCATCGACCACGACGCCAAGCACTCCGTCGGCCATAACCTCGATGAAGACGTCGGCAACAACAAGACGGTCAAGATCGGCGTCGACCAGACCACCAACATCGGCAGCAACGACACCGAGACGGTGGGCGCGAACCGGTCATTGACGGTGATGGCGAACGAGACGATCCACGTCGTCGCCAATTCCACGGAAAACATCGATGCGAACCACTCGCAGACGGTGGGTCTCAACCAGACCGTCACGGTGGGTATCGCGCGCGTGGACACGGTGGGAGCAGCGGAAGCGAGGACCGTGGGCGCCTCGCAGACCAACACCATCGGCGCGTCGCGCTCTGTCACGGTGGGTGTCAATCAAAGCCACAGTATTGGTGCAGCGGACAGCTGGGACATCGGTGCCGCGCAGACCGTCAATGTTGGCGCGGATCAAAGTGTGACCATCGGCAGCAACCAGACGTTCAACGTTGGCGCCGGCCGTAGTGCCAGTATCGCGGACGATGATGCCACGACGGTTGGAGGCGCCCATTCGCTGACTGTCGCCAAGGACAGCGGGATCAGCGTCGGCGAAGACAGTTCGATCAAGGTTGGCAAGAAGTTGGTGATAGATGCCGGCGACGAAATCTTGATCCAGTGTGGTTCGGCCAAAATCATGATGAAGAAGGACGGCACGATCGGTATCGAGGGGAAGGACATTTCAGTGAAGGGCTCAGGCAAGATCAGCATCAAGGCCTCTAGTGACATCACGATGAAGGGCTCGACGATCACTGAAAACTGAGGGCGTCAAAATGAGCGAGACAAGGGAACGCATCGAAGGGGTCGTGATAGGGATTTTTCTGGGGTTCAATGAGGGAGCCCCGTTGGTTGTTTTCCCCGGCAATCCACAAGAGACCGCGGTTCCGGCCCGCAGCCTAACCGAGCTTGTCTCCGACATGATCGGCGCGGAAGTCGCCCTGCTTTTTCAGGATGGCGATCCCCTCCGCCCGTTGATTGTCGGGCGCATCGTTGAACCGCCCCGAAAGGCTTCATCGCCGCAGGTCATCCGTGACGGTGAGAGTGTGCGCATCGTGGGAGAGGAGCGCGTCGAGCTGCGCTGCGGCAAGGCGACGATCCTCATGGAAAAGGACGGCCGCATCACCATTCGCGGAACTTACGTTACCAGCCAGGCGAGCGCCGCCAATCGCATACGCGGCGGCTCGATCGATCTCAACTGATGTCGGCCTCGGCTCGAAGCAAAATGAAGGGCGCGCCGGACCGGCCTGTGGTTCCGGATGTCGTCAGGCAGCATGCCGAGCAGGCCGCGTTCTTCTGGGCGCAGCGCGACACGTTAATGTTGGGCGATCCGCCCGACCTTCATGTGGTCGCCGGCGTAGACAGACGCTTGGAAGCGAACCTCGATGGTCTGCGCATCGCTGGACCGGCCGCTTGGCCGTTCGTCGTCGCCGCCTATAAGGATTTTCCCGAGAAGGGCGAACTGTTCCTCTACGGATGGATGTCGATCGAAGAGGACAATGATCGCCGCGTCGCTGAGGCGATCGAGCTCGGCCGTCAAAGCACGGACGAGGCTCGTGGATTGGTCGGTGCATTGGCATGGCATAAGCCTGCAACGATAGCTCCTTTCGTGCGCGACTGGATCGGCGCGCCGGATGCATTCAAGCGATTTTTAGGCGTGTCGGCTTGCCTTGGCCATAACGCTAATCCGGGACAATTGCTGGCGCGCCTCGTCCGCGACCCGGACATGCGCGTGCGAGCCGCCAGCCTGCGCCTCGCCGGAAAATTGAGACGGACCGACCTTGTAGGGGAATTGCGGGCGGCGCTTGAGGATGGCGAAGAGCAGCCGCGGTTCTGGGCTGCCTGGGCGTTGACTGAACTCGGCTCTGGTGATCTGGCTAGCCCACGACTGCGCGAAGCGGCGGTGAACGGAGGCCCCGACGCACTGACTGCCCTTCGGGCGGCGATTAAGGCCGCGCCAGACCAGGATGTGCGGTCGTGGATGGGCGGACTGCTGAAATCACCCAAAACCGCGCCACTGGCGGTTCGAGGCGCTGGCATGCTGGGCGATCGCACTCTCCTCCATTGGCTGATACATCAAATGCGTAGTCCGGCGCTGGCCGCTGCTGCTGGCGGCGCCCTACTGGAGCTATTTCCCGAGTCCCGCGAGGCTGACCTGTTCACAACCGATCCGGGCCAGGTGGATCAGGCCTTCAGCGATCATTTTGGGGATCAGTTCGCAAGGGTACCGTTTGCGGACAAGGTCAAGGCGTGGGGCAGTGCCACCGGCTGGCTGGCGGCTTCCTGACGTAGGTCGTACTGAAATTGCTATAAGGCGAACCGCCGCCCTTCCGATGAAAAGCTGCGCTAGCTAGACGTAAATCTGTGCAGCCACTGAACTGAGTTGTCCTCGGTCCACCGGTTTCCGCCAAAGGAGCCGTGCGCCACGATTTGCGCTGGAAGAAGTGCCTTGGCGAGCCTGGCTTCCGGTTGAAAGTCCTCGCGCCGGTTGAGGTCGATGAGTGCTGGACTGGGTCGGGTTTGGTATATCGCGCCTGTCGGAATCTGCCTATGGGCGTGAGCGGCACGGCGTGCCGCCGATTGAACTTCAGGGAACTCCTCCAGCACCGAAGCGCCCAAGAGGGTAAGCCAGGATATGCATTTGAAACGGTTGCCGAGCCAATTGACGGTCACATCCTGGTTCCATGCTTCCACGCCCCAATATCTTCGGCATACCGCATACATATGGTCGAATGCGTCGACATCGTCGGGCCACGGCTGAAGTACAAAGCCACAGCTGCCGCTGGTGAATGGCGCCAGAGCCGCAACGTCCGACACAAACGCCTGAAGGTCGGCCTGATCATAGTCATGTGGGAACTCGAAGCGGCAGAAGCTCGACTTGTTTGGCTCACTCACGGGTTTGTAGCTGTGGAAGACGAACAGAAAGGCACCGAGCAGATTGCCATCATCGAAGGCGTACCCCCATTCCAGTGTCCGGTAAAAATCCGGCAGATATTCATCGAGAAACCTGCGATGCACCGTTTCGTCGAATTCCTCGATGAATGAATCCGACCAGGTCGCCAGATATCTGCGCATCCTCTTGCCGAAGCGCGACATGTACAGGTCGTAGATGCGGCTGATATAAGTGATTTCGACGGGACGATCGAAATAGAGAACGAAAACAAGTTTGAGTTCCCACCGCGGGATATTCTCGTCGAAACGAGTTTCGACCTTGAGGAAAGTATCCGACGGCCGACGGGTGGAACTCATCGCGTCAGACCTTTCCGGTCCGCCTTGTGGCGTGCAATATCTTTCTCGAGTTCGGCTCTCCGCGATTCCAGATAGGCTACGAAATCCTGATGCTCCTTGCGGATGCCACCGGAATCGAAGTCCACGACATCGATTTTCCCTTTCCTGCTTGCCCTGAAGGCAACGGAGTGAGCATCGCTGTCGGCCTGAGCGAAGATGAAGATCTCACCATCTCTGAACATCTCCGCATCGACAAAGATCTCGTCCATTTCTGGGTTATCGAGGATGTATTTGGTCGATAACAAGAAGACGTTGGGTGCATCCAGATTGTCGATGCCATCGTGCCTGCGGAGCAGATTCAGATAATCATCCGGAAGAGGATGGCGCCAGAGCTTTTTCAGCTTCTCGATGCTCTGCTCGTTCGCTCCCGGCCTGAATACCGGCTCTCTCTTTATCCTGAAAAAAGATCGATGCTCGATGGCTCGATCGGCAATCTGTTTTACAAGCGAAAGCACAGTCTCGTCACTGGACATGGATTTTCTCCTTGCAGGCAATCATGAATCCGGAGGACCATCCGGACACTGGCAGCTCGGATGCGCGCGGATTGGTAAGCCATCGTGATCGCCCGAGTTGTCGCGGTTGTATCGGCCCATGGCGGCGCCGATCGTGGTGTTCACCCGTGTATTGAGCATCTTGAAGTTGCGCATGCTGGCGAGTGGGCCGCCGAGCGCTGCGTCATGCAGGTGATCGGCATTGAAGGGCGCGTTTGACCCGCCTTCTGTCGGGTTTGACGGCCTGGGGTTCATGTCGTTCCATTCCTTGGCCGCGCATGGATGCGCGAATTGGCTCTCCATCTTGTTCTTCTTGTCGGCGGCGCGCGCGGCGAAGCGTTCGGTATATACCGCCTTGTAGGAATCATAATCCGACTGGCTGTAATCGACCCTTCGAAGGGATTTGCCCTTCGGCGTGTTTACACCGCGATTCAGCCTGGCGCGGTCAAGAGATGCCACCTTGGCGCAAAGCTGTTTGCACATGCAGGCGGTCCATTTCTTTTTTCCCCGCTTCTTCATCTTCTTGTCGCATCGGATGTTGAGCATAAAGCAATCGGTTGCCTTAAGCGGATCGACATCTCCTGCAAGGTTCACGGTATTCTTGTCGTTGTGGAATTTTTTGTCGGTGTGGCGGCAGGTGTTGCCGCCGTCCATCTTGACGTCGAACGAATAGGTGATCCAGTCGGTCGCCTTCTTGAAGACGTTCGACTTGACGCCTCCGACCGTGCCCGGCTCATCGCCTGAACTCATCGCGTATTGCGAGCCCTTGATGGCGATCATCTTGCCCCCCTTGGCCAGAACCGTCGTGGTGCCGTCCTTTAGCGTGCTCTGGTTGGCGATGTTGGGGTAAGGCAAGGGAATAGGACCGCCGGGGCTGGGGGTCTTGCAGACGTCGGGGATAGTCGCGATCGACAGGCCGATCGTGCCTTTGTAGGTCAAGCCAAGATTGTTGACGACGATATGAGTGGGCATCAGCCGACCCTTCTCGGTCCGCCGAGCAATACGGCTGCTCGAGCGCCGTTCTCGGAGCTTGCCCAGATCAGCGACAGCGGGCCGGCCTGATAGCCGCGCGCGTCTGCTTCCGTGACCAGGCTGATGAACAAGGCCCCCGATGCCGCGCCGACATCGCCCCAGCAATCGGCGGGTGTCTCGAAATCGGCGGCATCCTTGAAGCGCCCAGGATTGCGGATGACGGCGAATCCATACTCGTTGCCGCGATAGCGCTCGCCGTTCATGTCACAGATGATGCGATCGACTTTGTCGATCGGCGCATCCTGGAAAAGCGAGCGGAAAGCCGCGCCCAGGCCCTCTCCCAGCACGACGGTTTCGGTTTTGATTCTATTTTCCTCGCTGGCGATCGAAGCGCCGACGATTTCCAGCAACGGGACAAGTCCGTGAGCGCGCGCTGCCGCATGCGTTGTCAGCAACGCAAACCCGGCCGCTTCGCCTGGGCAGAAACCGTAAGTGGTCGTCTCCGAATGAAGCTGCTCGTTCTCGTCCAGCCATTCCAGCGTTTCCGGTTCAAGATAGCTGTCGACGCCGCCGACAAGGCAAAGCTTGGCTCGGCCGTCCCGCAACGATTTACATGCGTGATAGATCGCGAGTAGGCCGCCGGCATGACCGCCCGCCGTCGAGCCGCCGCCCTCCAGGACGACATGCTGCGCCAGGCGTTGGCGAAGACGCGTATCGACCTGCGCGGCGAACCCTTCCGGCTGCCCTGGCCGGGGTTCACCAGTGGACAGCACGAGCGTCACCGGCAGGGTGGCGCCCGATTTCAGGAAAGGCCGCAACGCGTCCAAGGCCGCCGATTGCGCGATCTCGACTATCCGGTCGGCCCCGCGCAGATCGACGTCGACACCGGTATCGCGTGTCACCTTCATCCGCTCGCCGTACCGGTCGATCATATAAGGATGGTCCTGGATGGCCGAGATTCCGGCACGCACCGCCGCAGCGCTGGCGGCCGCGTCAAACCCCAGCGGTGTGCGCGCTCCTACGCCGACAACGACGATCGTGTCCCCTTTCGCCATCATTCGTCTTCTTCGTCCGCCAGCCAAACACCCGTCGCCGCGATCGTTGGAGAAATACCGGTGCGCTCGCGGATGCTCAGCGTCGTCTGCTTCAGGCGCTCCTCGTCGAACGGCACCGGCAGCGTCGACATCCACGTGATCGAGAACTGCCTGAGGTCGGGCTTGATGCGAAGCGTGTGAATGATCGCTTCGCCGTTTTTGCGATCAGGCCGGTTGTAGAACTCAGTGTTCATATCGAAGGTGATGCGCGGCAGCAGGAACTGCCAGAAGCCCTCCTCCGTGAAGTTGCCCAATCGGACGGCCTCATAACCGATCAGGGGGGTCTGGGTTTGCTGATCCTCGGGCGCGCACTGGAAGTACATACGGTCGAAATCGCGGGGTAAAAGCGGATCGCGGTTTTTTTCCCACTCCTCGCCATAGGTGCCGGCATATTTTATGCGCGGCTGCCAATGCCGTGCCACCGCGCCGAAGCCGGCCGGCCTGCCGCTTCTGTGATCGCGATAGGGAGCGTCGGGATATTCGAAATTCGGTCCGCTTTTGCCGATCAGGCGCTGCGGGTCGACGGCAAATCCTGTGCCTACAGGATTGCGCTGGTCCCAGTCCGGCTTCGATGCTTCCATATCCGTGCCGCCGTAGGTGCGGCGCCAGCTGATCGGCATTTTCGTAAATGGTTCAGACCGGCCCAATCGCACGGATACCGGGCCGGGCATGAACACGCGGTTGCCCACCGCTTTTACGCTCTTGTCGACATCGCCGACCTTGATGCGCGCCACGCTTTCGACGTTTGGGCGGCCATCGGGTGTGTAGATGTGCCCTTCGATCAGAATATCTGTGTGCCTCTTCTCGAGGTTAAGGTCGGTCTCGTCGAGAAGCTCGTTGGGATCCGAGCCATAGACGGGCGCCAGGTTCACAGGCGTCTGGTCCTTCAAGAGTCGCTGTTTGCCGTCCGGATCGATCTCGAACGACGCCTTGATCGCGATCAGCCACACCTCGTGGCCGCGCTCGTCACGCGTCCAACTCTCCTGGGCAGCGAACGGCGTATCGTTGGACAGTATCCACATTTTGACAACGCGTCCCTAGGCAAGCAACGGGCCTCAACCACCTTCAAAAGAACCAGCTTTGGAAAACATCCTCTGTGCTCAATTTCACCTGCATCAGCTGGTCTCCCAACTCGCGGCAAAGATCTGCTCCAGCGTCGGCTGCGGCGCCTGCGCATCGACGTCGAAAATATCGGAGTGCGCTGTCCACGCCACGAGATCGTCGATGACATCGCTTTCGCCACCGACAAGCGAAACCGACAGTCCGCCCAGCGCCGCTTCCAGCTCGTCCGGCGTCAGCTCGCCCCGCTGCGCGGCGAAGGCGGCGGTTTCAATGCCTTCGAACCACACGTCCGCGTAGGCCAACTTCAGCGGTGCTACGGGGAGCAGCACGACGACGCTCAACGGAAACAGCCGGCCGACCCGGTCCGCGCTCTGTACAATGACGCCCATCGAGGCGCCGAAGAAGGCGGGGCCAGCCAAGAAACGCAGCGCCATGCTCTGGGGCCAGGTTTCCATCCCAAACAGCGGCACGATGTTCTGCGCCAACCAGCGGTCCCATACGCGCACGAAATCCGCCGGCAGCCGCCGCGTCACGAAATCGCCGGTGGCGGGCATTTTGCCGTAAAAGCCGGGCGTGATCAGATCTGCGGCGGACATGTGAACTTCTTAAACATTTCGAGTGTGTACGGGTTCTCGACGCTGGCCGCCTTGAGCTCGAAATCGGCCCACATCCCCTTCGTGCCGAGCCGCAGGCTGTAGACGTCGGTGAGCTTGGTCGCGTTGAAGCGGCCGCCGCGCAGCATTCTCAGCCACGCCCAGCTGCCGGTCTCGTTGAGCATCACTTCGGGCGAGCCGTCGACCGGCTGGAAGGCCAGCGAGATCACGCCGGTGCCGTCCTTGCCGGGCCACGTCATCGGCTGCGGCCTGGTCGCGTTGTTGTAGTAGGCGAGGTTCTGGCCGTCGAGGTTGAGCGTCACCCTCGCCACGTTGGGCGACAGGTCCTTCGGCTCCAGCGTGAAGTTCATCACCGGTCCGGTGCCGCCGGGAAACAGGTCGTCGCGGATATGCCGCGCCTGCTCGAACGCCGCCAGCGCCGCCGGGTCGAGGCCGAAATCGGCGCGCCATTTCCACGGCTCGCTGGCGGTGTCGACATAGTTGATCAGATGGTCGTTGGTGAAGGCATCTATCAGGCCGGTCGGCCCGAACAGGCGCTGGAAATCGCGCACATTGACGTCGACCGCGCTGTCCGGGCTGAACGGATAGCGGTTGTTGAGCGCCGCCTGGCAGAAGGGCAGTATGTCCGCCCGCCAGATAGCGTTGAGCTCGTTGGTGACGGCCTTCTGCGACAGGCCGCTGGTGTCGCCGGCAATGCCGCCCAGCCAGTCGTTGATCGGCGAAGGCAGGATCTGCGCCTGCCTGGCGACAGCGCCCGTCAGTTCGGCGAGGCCGCCCTGCTTCTTGATCGCATCCTGCGGGTTGGGGTTTGCGGTCACCGTCTGCAGCACGTTGGACAGCGCCGTCAGCGCCACGACGGCGGCGTCGAGCGCCGGCGGCTGGCCGTCGACCTGGGCGATCGTGCCTTTGAGCGGCTTGAAATGTTCGGCCACCAGGCTGCCGGTCATGTCCACCTGGTTGGCGGAGCCGGCGCGCGGCAGGAGCTTGGCGCCCGTGGTCACCACCTTGCCGAGTTTGCCGAGCTTGCTCAACAGCTTCGACCCGGTCTTGGCGGCGCCGCCGCTCTTGTCGTCGGCAGGTGCCTCGTCGGAGCGGGTCAGGTCGGTCTCCTGCACCACCGCGGTCAACAAGCGCTTCAGCGCGGAGTCGGCGCTCGACAGGTCCTTGAGGTTCTCGCTGGCGACGTTGAGGTCGGTCAGCGGCGCCAGCCGCATGTCGCGCAGGAAGCTATCCCATTGCGCGATATAATCGTCGTAATAGAGCTTCAGGATGTCTTCCGACAGCGCCGAGACCGACGTCTCCGAATTCTCCGAGCAGCCGCCGGCGAACACCGCCCGGTCGAGCGCCGCCTGTCCCGCGACATCCTCGACCCGATCGAGGATCGCATCATGGAAGCCGGCATAGGTGTAGGGGCCTGGAACGCCGACACGCAATGTCTTGTCCGAGCGGCGCGCGAACACTTTGGCGCCGTTCGGTCCGGCGAAATTGGCCGGCACCCATTCCTTCGCCGCAGCCACTTCGGGGTCGGCCAGAAGCTGCTTGTAGGCGCGCTCCGGCAGCGAGATCGTGCACACTGTCTTCAGCGCCTCGGCGACCAGCTCCTTGTCCGGCGCGATGTAGCTGTCGTCGACCGCCATGCGGCGGATCGCGGCGAGCTGATGCTCTTCGGCGTCCGCGGTCGGGAAGGGCGCAGCCGGCGCGAATTGCGGCAGGCTGTTCACCCACCAGCTCTGCACGAAATCGGTGTCCATCTGCGACAGGCCGGTCATCATACGGTAGGTCTTCAGCGCGCCGAGCATGAAATCCGGATCGCGGATCTGCCGCCACATCGTCGCTTCGAGCAGCGCGACCATGTGCGGCTCCAGCACATTGCGTAGCGCATGGTCATAGGTGTCGGTCTGCGCGCGCACCAACTCGGCTGAGGCTGTCGGGCCGAGCAGGTTGTGAACAGCATCCGGCGGCGCGGTTCGAGCCGCCGCCACAGCATCCATCGCCGCCAGCGCGCCGTCCATCGTCGGCTGCTCGACCGCGGCCGGCATGGCGGCGACGTCGGTCAGAGGCTGCTGCAGCGCTTCGAACTGGCCGGCCTGTTCGGTGATCGCATAGCGGTTGTCGAGATAGGACCAGGTGAACAGTCCGCCGGCGAGCAGGGCCGCGAGCGCGCAGGCTGCGGCCGCTCCGCGCCAGATCCAGGCGCGGCGACGCTGCGCCAGCGGATCGAACATGCCGAGACCGGCCTCCTTGAAGATCACCTCGGTGAGAAGGTTCCTGAGGAAGAAGCTGCGCTTCTCAACGCGCGCCGCCGGCATGGCGCGGCGCGGCGGCAATCCGAAGGAGGATGACAACGCCGCGGTCAGCCGGTCGATCGGCGCGCCTTCCTGCGTCGCCGAGGTCAGATAGAGGCCGCGCAGCCAGGCGGCTTCCTCGTAGCGGCTCTCGCCGAACATCGCCTCGATCAGCGCCTGGATCGGCTCGGAGAGGCTGGCCAACTGCGCCGGGAAGCGGAAGATTTCGGCACGCTGGCCGAGCTTGTCCTCGTCCTCGAGCCGGGGCACCAGCCGCCGCTCCAGTTCGCCGGCAAGTCTGCCAAGTTCTGTCTGGATCGTGCCGGCGTTGACACGGGCGTCGAGCGGAAAAGTCGTGCCCCACACCTGCTCGCGCGCCGTCGTCGACAGGCCGCCGAAGAAGGCTTCGAAGCCTTTGATCAGGTCGGCCTTGGTCAGCATCAGGTAGACCGGCAGGCGGATTTCGAGCCGATCGTTCAGCTCCGCCAGCCGGCGGCGGATCTTGCGCCCATGCGCCTTGATCGCCTCGTCTCCTTCCGAGAGCGCGTCGATCGACAGCGCGACGATGACGCCGTTGAGCGCACGCCGGCCCCGGTGCTTTTTCAAAAGGTCGAGGAAGCCCAGCCATTCCGCCGCGTCGACGTCCGGCTGGCTTTCCTGCTGGACGTAGCGGCCCGCCGTGTCGATCAGCACCGCGTTCTCGGAGAAGAACCAGTCGCAATTGCGCGTGCCGCCGACGCCCTGCAGATCGTCGGTGAGGTCGATCGGGAAATTGAGGCCGGACTGGCGCAATGCGGTGGTCTTGCCGGTGGCCGGCGGTCCGACGATGACATACCAGGGCATCTCGCGCAGGAATTTTCTGCCGCCGAGCTTGCGCCGCTTCAGTTCCGCCATCACCTCGCCGAACTTGGCGCCGACCGCCGCGACGCTCTCTTCGCCGGGCGTCAGCTGCTTTTCGGCCACGGGCGCCGCGATCTCGGCGACGAACATGCGGTTGGCGCGGATCGCGCGGCGCTGCGCGATGATCAGCCAGATCAGCCACAGGATCACCAGCCCGGCGATCATGGCGATGCGCACATTGTCGGATTCGAACGGTGCGTAAGGGCCGACCTGCACGATCGGGCCGAACACCCAGATCAACAGCGAAAGCAGCGCAATGCCGATCAGCGTCCACAGAAATCGCGAGGTGATGACTGCCCAGAGGAAGCGCAGGATGAACATCTCAGAGCCTCTTCTCGACCAGAACCTCGACGCGCCGGTTGAGCGCACGGCCCTCGCGCGTCGAGTTGTCGGCCGCCGGATCGGTTTCGGCGCGGCCTTCGGAAGAGATACTCTCCTGCGGCACGCCTGCTTGCACCAGAAGCTTGGCTATGGTTTCGGCGCGCGCCTCCGACAGACGCTGGTTGCTGGCAAGCGGGTTGGACCTTTGCAGGCGCACATTGTCGGTATGGCCAACGACGGTGATTTTTCCGATCAGCTCCTTGTTGTCCAGGATCACCTTGGCGATCGCGGCGATCAGCGGCTCATAGCCTTGGGTCAGCGTCGGCCGCGAAGACTGGAACAGCTCGGGGTTGGAGGACTGAACGACAAGCTTGGCCAGTGAGACGCTCTCGGTGCCGCTGAGCGCCCCCTTGAGATTGTCCGGCGCTTCGGCCTTGAACTCGGGCAGCAGCGCGAAATCGACCGGCTGCGGCGCTTCGGGTTCAGGGGCATCCTGCTTGGGCGCGGCGCGGGTGACGTCGCCGCGCGAGGCCGGCGGCAGCGTGCGTACCAGCGCGGAGAGCTCGACCGCCTGGCTGCTCAAGCCCATCGACAGGCCGATATAGGCAGCGGCGGCAACGACCATCGCGGCAAGCGCCATCACCCAGATCGGAACGATGAAGCGCTGCGGCTCGTCGGAGGCGATCACGCCTTTCCAGTTCGGCGACAGCGGCGCGTCCTCGGCGTCGGCGTCGCGCAGGAAGCGCGCGGCTGCGACACGCACGGCATTGAGCGACCGGTCGCCCGCGCGACCCGGCACCCGATACTTGCCGCGGAAGCCGAGCGCCAGGCAGTAATATTGCAGCTCCAGCATCTCGCGGTCGCGGTTCGGATGGCGCTCCAGCTCGTCGAGGCGGGTGAAGAACTGGGTGCCGGCGTCGACGTCGCCGCGCAGCATGACCACCAGAGGCTGGCGCGGCCAGGCGCTGGCCCCGCCCCACGGCGTGTTGAGCGCGAGATCGTCGAGCAGCGCCGCTACCGCCCAGGCAGCCTGGTCGGCGCGCTCCAGCGATGAACCCGCGGCAATAGCGGCATCGCGGGCCCGCACCAGCTCGTCGAGCAGGCGCGTGCGCATCACTTCCGGGTTCTCCGGCGCCAGCGCGCTTTCGAGCTCCGGCGCGAATTCGAGCAGCGGCGCGAAGATGTTGATGAGCGTGTTGGGATGGGCACGCGCCCGTTTGACCGGCGCGCCCGGCGCCAGCGGCGCCATCGGCCGGGGCGCGGCGCCCGTCAGCCGGATGCGTGTGCGCTCGCGATCCTCCGACAGTCCGAAAGGATCATCCCGGCTCATGGCCTCACCTGTTCACCGAATAGCAGTCGACCTGCGGCTCGCTCGGCAGCACACCGGAAACACCGATGACGAAGCCGGGGGCGTCGAGCAGCGAGGCCCAATGCTCGCTCTTCTGGTCAAGCTCCAGGCATAGCCGGTCGCCGTCATAGGGGATTTCGCGCGGCTGCGAATGGAGCGGTTTCAGCGGAATGCCGGGCAGGCGCGACTTCCACAGCCCTTCGAACTGGTCGGCCGAGCCGACGGTCGCCTGGTTGACGAAGATCTTGCGCAGCGCGTCTTCCGACAATTCCGATCCGACACGAATGACGATGCGGCTGGCGACCAGGAGCTTCGGGTTGTCGATGCGCACCTTCCAGACATTGGTGGCGTGACGCATCACCGGCAGCGCGCGCGATTTCGGCTCGATGTAGCGCAGGCTGAGGATCAGCGAACGCAAGGCGTCGGCCAGCGCCATATAGGCGGGGCCGGGCGCCATATGGTCGTAGGCCGGCAGTTCGCCGAGCCGCCGCGAGCTCGAGCCGTAGGTGGCCATCTCTCCGGCGAGGCCGGCAAGTTCGAGATAGAGCTCGGCCGGATGGAAGACGTCCTGCGCCAGCATATGGGCAAGCCGCGGGCGAGCGGCATTGGCAAGGTGCAGCATCAAAAGATCTTCGACGCTGCGGCCGGCGCCGCCCATCACCATCTTGCCATGCGCCTCGGCGATCTGGTCGAGGCCGGTGACGACCTCCTGCAGCAATTGCCGGTACCAGTGGACCGCGCCGGTGATCAGCGTCGGCGGCAGGAAGGTCTCGTCGAGCGAAATGCCGCCGTCGGCGCGCACACCTTTGATGTCGGCGATCGGCAAGGCTGTATAGCCGCCGACCGATTTGCCGGGCGCAAGCAATACCGCTTGCGGCCGGGCGATTTCGATGTCTTCCGGGTCGGCGCCGCTCTGGACGGCATCGCGCACGGAGACGATTTTGCCGTGGTAGCGCGCGCCGGTCGATTGCGCATGCGCCGGATCGAATCCGACGCCGCCGGGCGGTTCGAGCGGCAGCGCGACCAGCACCGGCCCGGCGCCGGTGTCGGCCGTCACCGGCAACGGCTTTGGCGCGTCCATCAGTTCCGGGATGGAGAAAGGGGTGCCGTCCGGGAAGATGCCCCGGGCGGACACGATCGAGACCTGGCCGGTATCGAGCAGCGACTGGTCCAGCGTCAGCTGCTGGAAACCGAACGTATGGAGCTGCCCGGCCTGCAGCGCGCCGCGCACCATGCCCTCGAAGAACCGATCCTGCTGCTGGAAGTGCTGGGTCCTGAGAAACAGGCCCTCCGACCAAAGCACCCTGTTTGCATCGCTCATGCCGTTACTCTCTGCACTGTCCTGCCGCCTTGTCGTCGCGCCGCTAAACAATTCCAGGAAAAGTGTGAAACGTTTTTTCCGTCGGAATTGCGTAAAAACAATGAGATAGAGCGGTTCGCCGTTTCCTGGAAACGGCAAACCGCTCTAGGCGGAAATGCCGCCCTTGCCGAGACTGACGTTGATGGTGAATTTCGATCCCGGCGATACCGACTTGGTCGTGCGCCAGTTGCGTCCGCCGGGCTCGCGGATCAGCGCCACGAAGCCGAGTGCCGTCGCATTAGGCTCGACTGTGATGGTCTTTGCCGCGGTCTTGCCCGGCGCGACCGAGATCGCGTCCGAGCCGATGAGGTCGGCCCCGAGCGCCGACCCGGCATCGCCCTGCAGCGCGAAATAATCGGCCGAATTGAACTTGCCGGTGCTGGCAAGCCGCATCACCAGCACGGTCACCGGCCGGTCGCCGCCGCCCGGTCCCGGATTCATGCCAGCGCCGCCGGTTATGTTGACCGAGACAACCGATGGTTTCGGCGGGCCGCTCTGGCAAGCCGCAAGCAGCCCGGTCGCGCCGATGGCAACGATGAATTCGCGTCTGTCGATCATGTCCCTACTCCTCTTCGTATGCGTCCCTGAAGTCTGCGCCGATCTCGCCCAGGAAGCTCGATTCCGCGCTCTGGGCGATGTCGCGATGGCGTTTCTGGTAGAGCTCCCACAGCTTGGCATTGCGCCCGCCGGCGAGCAGATTGCCGATTGCGGAATTGGCTTTGAGCTCTTCCTCGATCGCGGCCGGATCGAAGCGGTCGATCATGCGCCGCAGAGCGGCCTGCACGCCGCGCCAGGCGCGCACGTGATGCTGCGCAAGGTCCTTCACCGCGTCGCCGATCGCCGCCTCGCCGGAGAGAAAGCCAGGACTGCGTTCGGCGATGATGGTGACGATCACATCCTCGACCGTCGGCAGGAATTTGAGCGGGTTGACCTCGGAAGCGCCGACCATCGTCTGGGCGACGCGCGCGCTTCCCTTCTCCTCGGCGCGCTTGCGCAGGAGCTGCATCAGGCCGTCGAGCATCAGCCTGTATTCCCGACCGAACTTTTCCATTTCGGCGATCGCGTCGCGCCCGGGGAAATCGGCTTCCTCGACGCCCATGCCGCGCAGGAACGCGGCGCGCAACGCCATGTCGCTGGGCGCCGGTTGCGCTGGACGCGATGGCTTGGACACATGAACAGCGCGCGGCGGTGGAGCAAGGGAATCGGCCACCTGCACCGGTATCTCCCAGGGACGAGCGGCCTGCGGCTTTTCGGCGGGGCGCCCGGCACGACCAGCTGGATCGGTGCCGTTGGTGGAAGCGGCCGTCGCGGCTGGCCCGAAGCTGAAATCGTCGTCGAAGGCGGACGGTTTTGGCGCAGGCTCGGCCGTAACGTTGCGCGATGGCATCTCGCCGAAGCCGAATGGATCCGACTGGCCGGCGGTCGGCTCCTCGTTCGAGGCAGGCGTCGCCACCGGATCGAGGCTGAACGGGTCGTCGAAGGCCGGTGAGCTGCGCTGGCTCGAAGCGCGGTCGTAAGCCCCGGGCACAGGCTGTTCGAACGGGTTCGGCAGCCCGGCCGGGCGCGGCCGCTGCGGCTCTTCCTCGGCCTTGGCCGAGAAGAAGTCGTCGCCACCGATGCTAGGTGGCGTCCGCGATTGCGGCGATGACCATGCCGGCGTCGAATGATTGGCGATCGGCGCCTGGCCGACCGAGGTGTGGCCAGCGCTTGGCTGGATCTCGACATGGAGCACGTAGTCGCCCATGCGCAGCCGCATGCCGCTTTGCAGCCGGGTCGACCTGCCGGTCCCCAGAGCGCTCTCGGAATCGTCGATGAACAATCCGCTGCTCGACGTGTCGGTGACGAAGTAGCCATCCCGGCCGCCGCTGATCTTGCAGTGCGCCCGCGAGACGAACATGTCCGGATCGTCGATCTGCCAGCCGGCATCGGCGCTGCGGCCGATCACCAGCTCGCCCTCGTCCAGCCGGGTCTGCCTGACCACCTGCGAGCGCGGGCCCTGTTCCAAGGTCAGCAGCAGGCTCATGCGGCTGCCTCCGCCATTTCCGGCCGCCAGCCGACGACGGTCTGCAGCCTGAGATCGTCAGCATCCCCCTTTTCGGCGGGGCGTGAAAGCCATGAGGTTCGGCCGAGCTGGATGGCTCCCATGCGCGGCGGAGGCACGGCGTCGCGCGCCAGCACGAGGCGCATATCGACGTCGAGCGCTTCCCCGATCATGTCGCGCACCGCCTTCTTGAACAGGGCGAGGCGCCGTTCTCCGGGCAGGAACGACTTGAAGTCGTCAAGGCCGAGCGGTCCGACGCGCAATTCGATCCTGCTTTGCCGGCTGAAGACGCGCGGGCCGATCGTCGCCCCGCTGCCGAGGGTCGCATAGGCCTTGCCGACGCGGCTCTGGAGCGCTTTCGGGATGGTGATCCAGGCGGCGACGAATTCCTTGATCTGCACCGGCACCTTGAAGGCCGTGGCGAGGAACAGCGTCAGCCGCTCCGCGCCGTCCACCTGGTTGGCCAGCGATCCGGCCTGGCGCAGCCGCACAGTGTCGAGCTCGAGATCCTGTGTGCCGGGAAGGCCGATCCCGGCCATCGCTTCAAGCATGGCGCGGACGCGTCCGCCGACCGAACGTTCGACCTGCACCGCCGGATGCGCGTCTGCCCATGCGCGGTAGTAGAGCGCGATCAGGCGATGCTGCAGGATGTTGACGAAGTCGACAAAGGTCGTGTCGCTGGTCTGCTCGGCGTCGACGCCCGTGAACCAGCGCTGCGACAGCCGGTCGAGCACCCAGCGCGTCAGATGCAGCGGCATCGGCCCTTCCGGTCCAAGCAGGCCGAGATTGGCGACGGTCACCCGCGCCGGAGCCTTGTCCTTGGCATCCTGGAATTTGACCACGTCCCTCGCCGAGAAGCTCAGGCGCACATGCTGGCCGAGCCTTGCCGGCTCGCGGTCGGCCTGACCCGAATGGCCGAACAGTCCGCGCCGCTGCTCCAGGCGGCGCAGCAGCTCGAAGAAGTCGAAGCTCTCCGACAGCGGCTCGCCTTCGTTCGAGGCAGGCCGCGCTAGATCAGGTAGCGATTGCCGGGCGTCATCGGCCATGGCACATCCTCCTGCTTCTGCAGCAACCGCGTGCGCGTCCGCACGAAACCGTTTATCCCGGCATGGCGGGCAAACAGCCGCGCAAGCAGGGCCGAAAGCAGCAGCGTGCTTTGGCCCGCCAGCACCGACTGGTCGACATGCAGCGTCACCTCGGTGCCGCGTCCGAAACACATCGGCCCGTCGATCTTGAGCCGCTCGATCACCGGTCGCGAGTCGATGCGGGTGATCGAATGCACATTGCGGGCAAGGCTCGGATCGCCGCGATCGGCGTAGAGGTCGAGCAATGCATGCAGCGGATCGACGCCGCGGCCTTCCTTGGCAAGGCTGAGGAAATTGAGCGAGAGCTGCGCCACCAGCCGCCACGCGAGATTGTCGGCGCGGGATTCGCCTTCTGCGCCCGCCGGCAGCGCTGCCGGGATCGCCGGCTGCGGCGGCCGCAGCGCGCCCAGCAACCGCACCGCTTCCACCGGATCGGCGGTCTCCAGCGTCAGCGCCGGCGTGTCGTCCAGGATCGGCAGGTCGCGGTTGGTGCACAGCGCCATCACGTCGAGCCGCTTCAGCGGCCGGTTGGGCTGGCTGCCGGCCGGCCTCGAGACGGCGAGGAACACATCGTCGCCGGTGTAGGAGGTGCGGGTCAGGCCGTCGCGCCGCTCGTCTTCCGTGGCCCGACGGGGACGTCGCTCGGTCGAATAGACCCAGCCGCTGCCGCGGTTCTGCCCCAGGCTGAACAATTCTGGAATTATCGCCTCGTTGCCTTCCGCGTCGGCGTCTTCCACCCTGCTGACCCGGAAAATCTCGAAGTCGCGCGCCCGGGTGCGGTCGGCGTGCAGCACCTGGCGCGTCCGGCGCGGATCGATCTCGATGACGTTGCACTCGCGTTCGAAGAGATTGATGATCGGCGTTACGAACAGCTCGAAATCGGCGGCGGTCACATCGGCGAGCTCCGGCGCCGGACGCCGGAACAGGAAGATGATCTCTATTCCCCCGTCGCACTTGCGCACCACCGGCTGCAGGCCGGCGATCCGCACATAGTGGAAGCGTTCGGGGATCATGAAATATTCGCGCAGCAGCCGGTATCCCTCGAAGGTCGGGCGCGTGCGCGGCATCAGCGCTTCATCGTCGCTTATGCCGATCATCTCGGGCTCGGGCAGCGCCGTGAGCGGATTGGTCTTGCCTTCCGCCCGCGCGCCGACGGCCGAGCAGGCGCCGAAGATCGTGTCGAACAGCAGCGGCGCCTTGGTGCGCCCGGCGAAATAGAGATCGAGACGGTCGAGAGACAATTCGCTGAGCTTGCCTTTTCCGGTTCGGGCAAGCGCGATGCGGAACGCCGCCTCGCCGCGCATGCCGCCGACCGGCGCGATACCGGCCGCCGCCAGCGCGCTGCGATCCTGGAAATAGCTGACCGAGGTAATCGCGATCGGCCACAGCGTGACTTCTTGCGCGGTGGTGAAGGTCGAGCGCGTCGAAAGCCCTGGATGCAGGCCGGAAACCAGCCGCGTGCCGCGCGGGACGCCGTGGCCGGCGATCATCGACTGCACCTGCTGGCCGGGTTTCAGCACGGCCATCGCTGTCGCCGGCGCCGGCGTCACCAGATCCGGGTAAAGCACGTCGAGCACGGCCCGCG
The DNA here is from genome assembly GCF_000427725.1 of Mesorhizobium sp. WSM3224. GTDB lineage: Bacteria > Pseudomonadota > Alphaproteobacteria > Rhizobiales > Rhizobiaceae > Mesorhizobium. Next base: position 129,069 of record NZ_ATYO01000017.1, read on the forward strand.
AGAAGCGCGAGCGCTCCGCGTCGACCTTGAGCCGCGCCCGCGCGGCGAGAAAGGCCACGCCGTCGAGCAGCCGTTCGACATAAGGGTCGGGGCAGGGGACCGTGTCGAGGGAAAGGTTGCGGGCGACCGCCGGATGCATGTCGGCGAATTCCGCGGCAAGCGCCCGGATATGGGTCAGTTCCTCTTCGTAATACTCCACGAAGACCCGATCCATCTCAGGTCTCCCGGAATTCGGTTCGCGCCAGGCCGTTGTCGAGATTGATCGTGGTGCGCAGCCGCATGCGTTCGGGCGTCGGCGTCATGATCAGCACCGCGTCGATCTCGATCTTGAGGCCGACGCTTTTGTCGCCGAGCGTGACATTGACGGTCGTCGCGCTCTCCTTCAGACGCGGCTCGAAGGTTGCGAGCACCGCGCGGATCTCGCGCGCCAGAGTATCGCGGTCGAAATCCCGCGACGAGCGGCCCGAAAAGGACGGCACGCCATAATTGATCACGCTGCGGCGAACCTCCGGAAAGTCGGCGAGCGGCGGCAGTTCGTCCAGTGGCTGTTCGTGCTCGGCATCGGAAAGCATCGGCACGGACTCGAAGCGCTCGGTGTTGAACAGGGCCTCGATGTCGCGCCGGACGGCTTCCCTGAGCACGCGCGCCGAGACCACCACGCCTCGGCTTTCGATTTCGGTGCGATGGTCGGTCTGGAAGACCAGCCTATGCAGTCGTCTTTTTTGCTCGGACGTGAGTTCGGCATCGGCATCGATGACGCGCGCGCTGCCGGCAAGAAGAGCCTCGACGCGCTCGGCGCCGAGTTCTTCTTCCAGCAGACGGCGCAGCCCGTCGATCTCCGACGTCAGCCCGGGCAAGTCGTTGACGAGGCGGTCCCAGAGAGAGGGCTGGACCGCCTCGCGCTTTGCCCGGGAACTGCCGGCAAGCTGCGCTTTCGCGCCAGGCCGCTTGGCCTCACTTGCCGACATAGACGTCCATTTCGATCTCGTCGTCCTTGTCGTAGACGAACTTGATCTTCTTGTAGGCGAAGCTGACCTCTTCCTCGATCAGGTCCGCCTCGTCGGCGGCCTGCCGCATGTCGTATTCCATGATCGAGGCGTCGGTAAGGGTCACGACCAGATAGTCGCTGGTCTCGCCATCAATGGTGCGGCGAGCCGAAAACACGACTTCGTCGAGCGCCTTGTTCTCGAACAACGCTTTCTTCAGGTAGGGCGACGACTTGTCGTAGTGCTTGGAAAACTTGATCATACCCATCGACACGCGGCCGCGCCGCGAGAGCGAATTCGGGTCGTAGGGCGCGATCATCTTGTAATCGACGCCATGGATCTCGATTTCGTCTTCATGGCCGTCGCGCTTGCTCGGGCCCTTGATATCCGGGACTTTCAGGAAACCGTCGATCTTCATCGAAGGCGCATCGGTTCTGTCTGGCATTGTCTTTCTCCACCGCTTTCAAACGCAACAAGATGACTTTGCTTATGATTTCAGCCCTTCACTGACGGCAGTTCCGACACCAGCCGGAGCGAGGCGTTGATGCCTTCCAACTGGTAGTGGGGACGCAGATAGAAACGGGCATTGTAGTAACCGGGCCGGCCTTCGACGCTGTCGACTTGGACCTCCGCCGCGGCAAGCGGGCGCTTGGCGCGCGCCTTGTCGTCGGCAAAGGCCGGATTGGCCAGCACGTACCGGTTGATCCATTCGGTCAACCAGGTCTCCATATCGGTGCGTTCCTTGAACGAGCCGATCTTGTCGCGCGCGATCGCCTTGAGGTAGTGCGCGAAGCGCGAGACCGGGAAGAGGTAGGGCAGGTTGGCGCTCAGCCGTTCGTTCGACTGGGCGTCGGGGTCGACCAGACGCCCGGCGCGCGTCTCGTCATCCTGCAGCGAATGCGCGCCGATGAAGGCCGCAAGGTCGGTGTTCTTGCGATGCAGGATCGGCATCAGGCCGAGCTTGGCCAATTCCGCCTCGCGCCGATCGTCGATGGCGACCTCGGTCGGGCATTTCATCGCGATCGAGCCGTCGTCGGTCGGGAAGGCGTGCACCGGCAGGTTGAGCACCGTGCCGCCGTTTTCGACGCCGCGGATCTGGGTGCCCCAGCCGTAGAGCTTGTGGCTGCGGTTGATGTTCACGCCCATGGGGAAGGCGGCGTTCATCCAGACATATTTGTTGTGGTCGCCGCCCACCTCTTCCTCGAAGGTGAACCCCTTCACAGGAACGGTCTCCGAGCCGTAGGGCAGGCGCGCCAGCACCCGCGGCATGGTGAGGCCGATATAGCGGGCGTCCTCGCTTTCGCGCAGCGACTGCCATGAGGCATAGGCCGGGTTGTTCACGATCATCTGCAGGTCTTGCGGGTTCGGCAGTTCCTGCCAGCTGTCCATGCGGAACAGCCGTGGCGAGGCTGCCGCGATGAACGGCGTATGCGCCGAGGCGCAGACGCCCGAAATGTTGCGCAGCAGGCCGACGTCGCGCGGATGGTTGGAGAACTCGTAGGCGCCGATGATGCAGCCGATCGGCTCGCCGCCCAGCATCGAATACTCGTCCGTGTAGACCTTCTTGAAGACCGGGCTCTGGTCCCACATCTGGCCTTCATAGTCTTCGAGCGTATCGGCCAGCTGCTCCTTGGAGATGTTCATCACCCGGATTTTGAGCTTGGTATCCGTCTCGGTGTTGTTGATCAGGTACCAGAGGCCGCGCCAGGTGCCTTCCATCTCGCGCACTTCCGGCGCATGCAGGATCTCGTTGACCTGCGTCGTCAGCATCTTGTCGATGCCGGCGATCAGCGACTTGATCGACTTGATCGCGTTGGACGAGATGGTCGTGGTCTCGGAGCGCGACTGAGCGGCAAGCGCCAGGTTGCGCACCAGTTGCTGCAGCTTTTCGCTGTCGTCCTTCTTGACCTTGAAGTCCTTTTCGAGAAGTCCGCTGAATTCACCGAGATCGATGGCTTCCGCCTCGGCGGTGGCGGCTGCTGTCTTTTGCTGTTCGGCCATGACTTACTCCTCGCCCTTGCCGTCATCCATCGCCTGGCTGGCGATCTTGCTCAGCAGCGGCTCGTTGTTCAGAAGTTGCGCAATGCGCTTTTCGGCGTCGACGCGGCCGTCCATGAAGCCGAGCAGCTCCTCGAGCTGACGGCGCATCTTCAGGATCTCGGCCAGCTGCGGGACCTGCTCGGCAACCTTGTCCGGCGCGAAATCGCCCATCTTGGAAAAGGTGAGATCGATCGCCAGCTCTTCGTCCCGCTCCTGACCCTCGACCTGCGGCAGGGTATTCTTCACCCGCGCCTTCACGCGCGGTCCCATCGCTTCCATGAATTTCGGGAAGCGGTTGGCGTCGGTTTCGACGAAATTGCGGTCGAGGACCGACTTCGACGCTTCCTTGGTCTGTGAAGCGCCGGAAAGGTCGGCCATCACGGCCATGACGAACGGCAGTTCGATCGTCGTCGGGCTGCCGTAGGTTTCAACGTCGTAGGCGATCTGCACGCGCGGCGCGCGGTTTCTTTCGATGACCTTGGCTTTGCTCTCTGCTGGCATGCTTTTCTACCTTTCATCCTTCTGGGCCGGCTTCTTGGGATCGGGGACACCGGCAAGCAGCCGGAACTCCTTCAGCCCCGACGGGGCTAGATCTTCCATCAGTTCCACGAAATCCATGTGCACCATCCGGCGCACGCGCCGGGCGAGATGCGGGATGGGGCTCGACGGTTCGGTGCGGTCGTAGAAGGCGACGACAAGGTCGAGGCATTTGACGACTTCGTCGCGCGAGTTGATTCGGTCCGGCAGGCCGGCGCCCGCTTCCACAGAGCTTGCCACACTTGCCATCGTCTCGGCCCCCCTCGCTTCGCCTGCATGACCGTTTCGGGCGGGCATTGCTAGTTCCGCTGCCTGCGGAGCGGGCTTCGCGGCGCCGTTTGCCACGGCGCCGGAATTCCGTTCCAGCGTCGTCAACAAACGCTGCAGGAACTTCTTCAATTCCGGGACAGTGGCGCCATTGCCTTCGATGCGGGCGTTGAGCGCGGCGTCGACTGCGTCGAGGGCGGCGATCGCGGCACGCGCGTCGGCCTGCAGCGACGTCATCGCGTCCGCTGCCTGATCGATTTGTGCCGCACAGCCGGTGCGCACCCGGTTCAACAGCTGGTTGTGAGCGCTCGTCAGGGCCGCCTTTTCGGCGGCTCCCAGGCCGGAGGCCGCTTCCTGGAGCATGACGCGCTCGTCGAGCGCCGCCTGTTCCAGGTCCCGGCCGCTGATCGGCCCGATCGCGCGCGGCGAGAAGAAGACCACCTGCCTGAGGTTCGCCAGCAAGCCTTCCTGGCCGTTCTGCAGATCGAGCAGCGCGTTGATGCGGCGTAAGGCGGCTTCGCGCGGCGCGCCGGTGCGCAGCGACGGGTGCATCGTGTCCCAATACTGCTCGAAGGTCCGCGCAATCAGCGTCAGCCCCTGGGCGAGGCCGGCCAGTCCTTCTTCATTGGCAAGGCCGCGCGTGACGAGAACCACCAGACGCAAGTCGCGGCCGCGAAGCCGCAATTCCTCCGCCTTTTCCAGAACGGCCGGCCAGTCTACCGGGACAGTGGCTTGCGAGGTCTTGTTGCCGCCATCGTGGACGACCTTGAGCTGGGCTTCGGTCAGGCGCTCCAGCTCATGGAAAGCCGGGTCGTTGCGCAAGTCCTCACCCGACGGATTCGCACCGTTCAGAGGATTCAGCCAGAGTGCGAGATCAATCACACCTACCCCCAGCCAGCGGCCCTGAGACCCCATGTGATGTAACGTTATCACCGGCCTCACGCGACGACAATTGAGCATCTGCGCAAAAACTAACGGAAGCTAAACACGACCGCCTCTTGCGGCGAAACCCATTGCGCGATTGTCGGACCCGGTATGTGAAATGGCTCGCATAGCTCGGACCGCAATCCAGTGTTTGTTGCAACGAGTTTGCAAGGCTTGTGTAACCGGGCGGTGCCGCCCGGATAGATTCAAAACGCCTTATCCGTCACGCGGCTTTGTCAAGCAGCCGCTTATATGGCAGGGTAGGGTCGGCAGGTTGCGGGGAGCAGGTTCAATGGAACAGCGCCGGTCATCGCAGAGCTTCAAGCGTAAGGAACTGGTCGCCAAGCTGAATCCTCTCTGTCAGCGTGCCTTCATGGCAGCTGCCAGCGCCGCCAAGCTGCGCGGCAACCCTTATGTCGAGCTTGTCCATTTCATTGAGCAACTGGTTCTATCCGATCGCTCGGATGTTCAGATGATCGTGGCCGATGCCGGCTTGGATACAAGCCGGCTGACCGCCGACCTGACCCGCGCCGTCGACAAGCTGCCCTACGGCGCCACGTCGGTGGAGGAAATGTCCGAGCATATCTTTCAAGCCATTCACGATGCTTGGAGCCTTGCGACGCTGCAGTTCGGCGTGGAGGAGGTGCGCAGTGCTCACATCCTGCTTGCCTGCCTGAAGACGCCGGTGCTGGAAGGCCTGGTGTCCAAGATCAGCGCCGAGTTCGACAAGATCGACGCGGATGGTGTCATTTCCCGCTTCGCCGATGTCACCGAAGGCTCGCTCGAAGCCGGCTCGCCTCCCGCCGCAGCGGCTGCCGAGACGCCGATGAAGCGCGGTCCGGGCGGGGATTCGGCGCTTGCCAAATACGCCACCGACCTGACCCAGCGCGCCCGCGACGGCAAGATAGATCCTGTCGTCGGACGCGATCCGGAAATAAGACAGATCGTCGATGTCCTGATGCGACGCCGGCAAAACAACCCGATCCTGACCGGCGAGGCGGGCGTCGGCAAGACCGCGGTGGTCGAGGGCTTTGCGCTGCGCATCGCCCAGGGCGACGTGCCGCCGACCTTGCAGAATGTCAGCGTGCGCATGCTCGATGTCGGGCTGATGCAGGCGGGCGCCAGCGTCAAGGGTGAGTTCGAGAAGCGGCTGAAGGCGGTGATCGACGAGGTGCAGGCCTCCGAGGTACCGATCATCCTGTTCATCGACGAGGCGCATACGCTGATCGGCGCCGGCGGCGCGGCCGGGACCGGCGATGCGGCCAATCTCTTGAAACCGGCATTGGCGCGCGGCGAGCTTCGCACCATCGCCGCCACGACCTGGGCCGAGTACAAGCAGCACATCGAGAAGGACCCGGCGCTGACCCGCCGCTTCCAGGTGGTCAAGATCGACGAGCCGTCGGAAGCGGTGGCCGTGCTGATGCTGCGCGGCGTCGCCGGCGTGCTGGAGCAGCATCACAAGGTGCAGATCCTGGATGAGGCGATCGAGGCGGCGGTTTCGCTTTCGCACCGCTATATCCCGGCCAGGCAATTGCCGGACAAGGCGGTCAGCCTGCTCGACACCGCCTGCGCCCGCGTCGCGGTCTCGCAACATGCGACGCCGGCCGAGGTCGAGGATATCCTGCGCCGCCGTCAGGCGCTGGAGGTCGAGAACGGCATCATCGGCCGCGAGGCGGCGATCGGCATCGACGTGGCCGACCGGCAGGCCCGCGTCGACGCCGGGTTGGCGGAAACCGAGACCAGTTTGGCCGCCGCCCAGGCGCGCTGGGACCGGGAAAAGGCTTTGGTGGCCGAGATACTCGACCTGCGCGCAAAATTGCGCGGCGAGGGCGTGCCGCTCGATGCGGCGGCGGCTGAAGAGGCCGCCGCCGCGGAGACCGAGAGCGCAGAAGGCGCGGCAAAGGCGCCTGAGCAAAAGCCAGCCGAGACCAAGAAAATCAAGGCCTCGAAAGCCAAGGGATCCAAATCCGCAAAGGCCGATGCGGCTTCTGCTGAGCCGGCGGATGAAGCCGCCGCCGACCTGGCGCGGCTACGCGAGCTGATGGCTGAACTCGCGGCCGCGCAGGGCGAGACGCCGCTGATCCTGCCCTCGGTCGACCGCAATGCTGTCGCCGCCGTGGTGCAGGACTGGACCGGCATTCCGACCGGACGAATGCTGTCCAGCCAGACCGAGAAGGCGCTCAGGCTCGCCGCGACGCTGTCCGAGCGGGTGGTCGGCCAGGATCACGCGATGGAAATGATCGCCAGGCGCGTGCAGACCAGCCGCGCCGGCCTCGGCGCGCCGGAAAAGCCGGTCGGCGTGTTCCTGCTTTGCGGACCTTCCGGCGTCGGCAAGACCGAAACCGCTCTGGCGCTCGCCGAAATGCTCTATGGCGGTGAGCAGAACCTGATCTCGATCAACATGTCGGAGTTCCAGGAGGCGCACACGGTCTCGACGCTGAAGGGCGCGCCGCCCGGCTATGTCGGCTACGGCAAGGGCGGCATCCTGACCGAGGCGGTGCGCAGAAAACCTTATTCGGTGATCCTGCTCGACGAGGTCGAGAAGGCGCATCCCGACGTGCACGAGATCTTCTTCCAGGTCTTCGACAAGGGCATGATGGATGACAGCGAAGGCCGCAGGATCGACTTCAAGAACACGTTGATCCTGCTCACTTCGAATGTCGGGTCCGACGTCATCATGGACCGCACCAAGAACGGCGCGGTGCGGACCGGCATCGACGATCTTGACACAGCCTTGCGCGCCCCGCTGCTGAAAGTGTTTCCTGCCGCCTTCCTCGGCCGCGTGGTGACCATCCCCTATTATCCGCTCTCGGACGCGATGATCGAGGCGATCGCCCGGCATCAATTCGGCAAGATCGCCAAGCGCCTCAAGGCAACCAACGATGCCGAACTGGTGATCGGCGACGGCGTGATGGACCTGGTCAAGGCGCGCTGCACCGAGATCGAGTCGGGCGGGCGCATGATCGATGCCATCCTCACCAACACATTGTTGCCGGAACTCAGCCGCGGCGTGCTCAATCGCTCGCTGGAGGGCAAGAAGATGACGAAAGTCATCGTGGGTGCGTCCGCGGAAGGATTTACCTACTCGTTCGAATAGGCATTCAGGGGACCCGCCGTTCAGGCGTTCGCACCGGACAAGAGCGTCCGGACGTTCACTTCTGCCGACGCTGATCAAGCTCGGCGACGGTCTGCGCATCCAGTCGCCGCACGGCCAGCTGTCTTGTCAGCAACACCAGCTTTGCCGTCTCTTCCAGCTCTTCCGCGGCGAATACCGCGTCTCTGAAACTGCGCCCCGAAACCACCGGCCCATGATTGGCCAGAAGGACGGCCGCATGGTTTGGAGCCTTGGCCAGCACCAGCGGCCTGACATCGGCCGAGCCGGGATGGGTGTAGGGCAGGAGCGGCACGCGTCCGACGCGCATCACCACATAGGGGGTGATTGGCGGAATGGCGTCTTCCGGGTCGGTGTCTTCGAGACAGGAGAGCGCCGTGGCATAGGTCGAGTGAAGATGCACGACACCAGCCGCCTGCGGTCGCGCTTCATAGAATGCCATGTGGAGCGGGATTTCCTTGGTCGGAGCATCGCCGGACACAGCCGCGCCTTGAGCATCCAGCTTCGACAGTCTGCCGGGTTCGAGATAGCCCAGGCAGGAATTGGTCGGCGTCACTAGGAACCCGTCGGCAAGCCGAGCCGACAGATTACCGGATGAGCCTGCGGTGTAGCCGCGCATGAACAGGGATTCGCCCCATCGGCAAAACTCGTCGCGCAGTCGCTGTTCTCCCAGGGTCATCGGCCGTAGCCTTTCAGCATGTCGAGCGCGCGTTCGAAAAAATCGTCGGCGCCGAAATTGCCCGATTTCAGCGCCAAGGCCAGCCTCGGCTTGCCGTCGAGCACGAGCGCCGGCACCCCGGCGTCGATCTCCGGGCCGACCTCGAGCGCCGCCGCTCCGAATGCCGAGGCAACCGCGCCGGACGTTTCGCCGCCTGCAACCACGATCCGCCGGAAGCCGGCGGCCACCGCCTCCAGAGCGAGCTCGGCGAAGATCGTCTCGAACAATGCCGCCAGCCTTTCGCGCCCGTATCGGGCTTGCGCCGCGGCCACCTCCGACGGTTCCGCCGTCGAATAGACAAGCGGACCGGCATCCTTGTGGCTGGCCAGAAAATCGAGACAGCTGGCGACGGCAGCGCCCGGATCGAGCACCTCGGCGGCAGCCAGGCGCTTCGACGGCCGGGCACCGCCATAAGCGGCGATCTGCCTGCGCGTCGCCGAAGAGCAGCTGCCGGAGAGGATGAAGCCTGGACCGTCGCTGCCCGCGAATTCCCGCAGGTCGCCGATAGCAGGCTGGATGCCGAAATTGCCGGGCAGGCCCATGGCAATGCCGGAGCCGCCGGTTACCAGCCGGTGGGACCTGGCTATCCGGCCCAGCGCCAGGAGATCGTCATCCGAGATCGCGTCGGCGACGATCAGTCTTTCGCTGTTGCGTTCTACAATGCCCAAGGCCGCTTCCGCACCACCCGAGCGCAAGCTCTCGAGCGTGAGATGACCGACCTTTAGAGATGTCTGGCGCGAAAGCCATCGCCTTATGTCGGGATCGGTCATCGGCGTCAGCGGATGGTTTTCCATGCCCGACTCGCTGAGCAGGTGGTCGCCGACGAAGAGGTGCCCATTGTAGAGCGTGCGGCGATTGGCGGGGAAAGCCGGGCAAACCAGCGCCAGCGGCGCGTCCAGCTCCTCAAGCAGCGCTTCCGCGACCGGTCCGATATTGCCTTGCGGCGTCGAATCGAAAGTCGAGCAGTATTTGAAAACGACCTGCTCGGCGCCGTTGGCAACCAGCCATCTGCAGGCAGCCAGCGATTGCGCCACCGCATCGCCGGCGTCGATCGAGCGCGTCTTCAGCGCAATGACCGCGGCGTCGATCTCGGTCTCCAGTCGCGCGGCCGGCGTGCCGACAAATTGAACCGTCCGCGCGCCGGCCTTGGCGAGCGTGTTGGCGATGTCGCTCGAACCGGTGAAATCGTCGCCGATGACGCCGATCTTCATTCGCCGCGGTCGCCGGTCTCGTGCTCGCTCGCCCGTTGGCGCCAGAACATCGTCGTCAGCTGATTGAGATGCTCGCGCATAGCCAGTTCGGCACGATCCGGATCGCGCGCCGCGATGCCGTCATAGATGGCCCGGTGCGCCTCGTAGGCCGTCTGTTCCTGGCCGTCGGCGGCCAGCGTGACGACGCGTTGTTCCTTCAGCCATTCCGAGATCTGATCGTGCAGGGCGACGAAGACAAGGTTGCGGGCAATGCGAGCAAGCTCGAAGTGGAAGGCGATGTCCGTGCTGGTGAAGCGCTCGCGGTCGCCGATAGCCAGCCGGTTGGCTTCGAGCGCCTCGCGCAGCGAAACCAGATCCTGAGGCGTCGCCGTACGGGCGGCCTCCCGGGCGAGGCCGACTTCGAAGAACATGCGCGCGCCCTGAAAGGAGCGCTGGCCTTCCTCGGTAGACAGCATCTGCCTGACCGCCGGCGCCATGCCGGTGAAGATATGGCTGGCGGTCGGCATCAGCACCTTGGCGCGGGCGCCATTGGTGAGTTCGACGAGGCCGGCCTTCTGCAATGAGATCAGCGCCTCGCGGATGGCGGGGCGGCCGACGCCGAAGCGCGACTGCAGGTCGCGTTCGGGCGGCAATTGATCTCCAGGTTTCAGTTTGCCGGAGAGGATCTGTCCTTCGAGATGTGAAGCCACATGCTCGAAGAGTTTCTTGCGTTCGATGACGAGAGGGTCGACCATAGACCTTTCATACCATCATGCTTGACAACCATGCAACAGCTTGCAATGCTGAAATCTCAAGATTGAAGAGCGGGACGACAAGGCCGGGCTCAACGGGCATCGGCCGGCGCTGGTTTGGTACGGCACGCACCGAACCGGGCGGATCGACGCGCTTTTGCCGGGCGGCTGCGGCCGTCAATGGGAGGAAGATTGATGAAAATCGCCATTCTGGGCGGCGGCGGAGCCATGGGCGGGATATTCGGAGGATATCTTGCCCGGGCTGGCAATGACGTGACGCTTATCGACGTCTCGAAGGCGGCGGTCACGGCAATCAACGACAACGGCTTGACGATCGAGGAGAAAGACGGGTCGCAGCCAGTGATAAGGGTGCCGGCGAGCGACAGACCCGCTTCTGTCGGGCCTGTCGATCTCGTCATCAATTTCGTCAAGTGCTACCACACCGAAGCCGCCGTTCGGGCGGCGGCACCCATGATCGCCAAGGACACAGCGGTGCTCAGCCTGCAAAATGGCTGGGGCAACGCACCACGCATCGCCTCGATCGTTGGCGAAGACCGCGTCCTGGTCGGGCTCACCTACCATGGTGGCACATTGCTGGCGCCGGGCCGTGTCAAGCATCCGGGCTCCGGCATGACCTATATCGGCGAGCTGACCGGCAAGCCGAGCGAGCGCCTCGGCAAGGTCATCGAGACTTTCCGCGCGGCGCAGATCGAGACCACCCGGTCCGACAAGATCCTCGACGAGGTCTGGAAGAAGCTGGCGCTGAACGCCTGCACGCTGCCCGTTGCCGGCCTGCTGCATTTCATGTCGCATGAGCTCGTCGCCTTCGACGGCACCAAGAGCTTGATGGCGGCGATCCTGAAGGAGGTCGTGGCCGTGGCGAATGCGCAGGGCATCGCGCTCGACTATGACGAGCGCTGGGCTGCGATCACCGGGCTGCTCGAAAAGGCAGTCGGCGGCAAGGCCTCGATGCTGCAGGATGTGGAGGCCAGCCGCCAGACCGAGATCGAGGTGATCAACGGCGCCATCGTCGATGCCGGCAAGCGCACCGGCGTGGCCACGCCTGTCAATGAAACCATGGTCTGGATGATCCAGGCCAAGCAGGCCCACTACCTCCAGGCGAAGGCGCAGTGATGACCGCCTCATTCGCCAGAGTTTGAGGCCGGACATGGCGCGTCTCCAAGTCTCGAACCTTTCGAAGTGGTTCCCCGGCGTGCGGGCGCTGGACGACGTTTCGATGTCGGTCGAGCCGGGCGAGATCCGGGCGTTGCTCGGCGAAAATGGCGCGGGAAAATCGACGCTCGGCAAGATCGTTGCGGGCGTCTACAGCCGCACCAGGGGTGAAGTGCGGCTGGATGGCGCGGAACTCGGTGAATTTGACGAGAAGGCCGCGGGCGATCTCGGCATCGGCATCGTCCATCAAGAAGGCTCGCTGGTGCCGCAGCTTTCGGTGGCGGAGAACATCTTCGCCGGCCGCCAGCCGACGCGGTGGCTCGGCCAGGTCGACGTCAGGCTGATGCGCGAAAAGGCGCGCGCGCTGATCGCGCAGCTCGGCGTCGCCATCGATCCGACGATGAAGGTGACGTTCCTGTCGCCGGCACAGGCGCAGATCGTCGAGATCGCCAAGGCGCTGTCGCGCGACATGAAGCTCCTGATCCTGGATGAGCCGACGGCGGCGCTGACGCTGACGGAAACCGAGAAGCTGTTCGAGATCGTGCGCCGGCTGGCCAGGGACGGCGTCTCGATCATCTATGTCTCGCACCGCTTGGCCGAGATCTTTGCGCTCTGCGATTCCGTCACGGTGCTGAAAGACGGCCGGCTGGCGGGCACGCGAAAGGTCGCCGAGACGACGACGGATGAGCTGATCCGGCTCATGGTCGGCCGCGAGGTGCATCTCTCCCGTTCTGCTTCGGCGCGGCAAACAGGGCCGATCGTTCTCGAAGCCAATGCGGTGTCCGCACCTCCTCTGGTGCAGTCGGCATCGATTACCGTGCGGGCCGGCGAGATCGTCTGCCTTGCCGGGCTGATCGGCTCCGGGCGCAGCGAATTCTGCGAGGCGATCTTCGGCGCCAGGCGCCGCAAGGCCGGCACGATCAGTGTCGGCGGCGCGCCGATCGATCCCCAAGGGCCATGGGACGCCAAACACGCCGGCATCGGCATGGTGCCGGAGGACCGCAAGACATCGGGTCTGTTCCTCGGCATGGACCTCGTCAACAACATCGCCGCGACCGTGCTGTCGAAGGTTTCGTCCGGCGCCAATTTCTCCAACACCAAGGCCGAGGCGCTTGCGGGCAGCTTCGTCGACGAATTGCGTATTGCGACGCCGAGCGTCCGCAAGATCGTCGGCGAGCTTTCCGGCGGCAACCAGCAGAAGGTGCTGCTGGCGAAATGGCTGGCCATGGAGCCGCGCCTGCTCATCGTCGACGAGCCGACGCGCGGCGTCGATGTCGGCGCCCGCTCGGAAATCTATCGCCTGTTGCGCGGCCTGGCCGAGAGGGGCGTCGCGCTCCTGGTCGTCTCGTCGGATCTGCCGGAGGTGCTGGCCTTGGCGGACCGGATCGTCGTGATGGCCGAAGGCCGCACCGTCGGAGAACTCCCTGGTGAAGGCGCAAGCGAAGAGCAGGTGCTGCGCCTGGCGACCCGGTTCACATCGTCCGTGGCGGAAGTACGCAAGGAAGCGGTTGGAGCATGAGCGTGGTACAGGTTTCCCAGAACGAAGTGCAAGCGCCGGCCGAGCCTCGGGAGTCGCTGCTGCTGCGCATCGTGCGCCGTCTCGCCAATTCGCGCGAGCTGACCTTGTTCGTGCTGGTGGTCCTGCTCGCGCTGGCGATGACCATCATCTATCCCCATAATTTTCCGACCGGGCCGAACATGCGAGCAGTGCTGCTCAATCTGGCTCCGGTCGGCATCCTCGTCTGCGGCATGATGCTTCTCATGATCGCCGGGACGTTCGATCTGTCGGTCGGGTCGACTTTGGCGCTTTCCGGCGTGTGGGCGGGCGTTGTTGCCGGCTGGTGGGGCTGGCCGGCGGAGGCGGCGCTGGCCATCGGCGTGGTGGTGGGGGCGGTGGCCGGGCTGATCAACGGCCTGATCGTCACTCGCATCGGCATCAACGCGCTGATCGCGACGCTGGGCACGCTCACCATCTATCGAAGCCTGACCTATGTGACGGCCGGAACCGGTGTCACGCCGATTTCGGACGACTTCGCCGAATATGGCCGCGTCGCGGACCCGCTCCTGCGCATCCAGTCGCCGTTCTGGGCGATGCTCGTCATCGTTCTGATTGGCGGCTGGCTGATCGCCCGCACCCGCTTCTTCCGCCAGTTCTATTTTGTCGGCGGCAATCCGCGCGCCGCGCAACTGTCGGGCATCCGGGTCGACAGGCTGATCCTGATCGGCTTCGTCATCATGGGTGCGCTGGCGGGCATTGCCGGGGTGCTCGGAGCGGCGCGGCTGAACAGCGCGGTCGTCAATGCCGGCGTCGGCATCGAGCTCAAGGTCATCACCGCGACGGTGCTTGGCGGCGCCAGCCTCAAAGGCGGCGAGGGCACCGTTCTGGGCGGCATTCTCGGCGTGCTTTTCATCGCGCTGATCGAGAACGCCATGATCATCAACGCGGTCGGCGTGTTCTGGCAGGGACTGGTCGTGGGCCTCGTCCTGCTCTTCGCCGTCTCGCTCGATCGCTTCAAGACCGCGGGCCGCGGCTAGTTCGGCACCGGGGAGAAATCCGGCCAGGCCGGTGAGACGTGCAAAAAAACTGGGAAGAGAAACCGATCAGGAGGGAACGAAAAATGCGCTCAATACTGAAATCGACACTAATCGCACTGGGACTAGCGGCGCTCGCGTCGGCCGTGACGGGGCCGGCGCGCGCACAGGAATCGTCGTTCGGCCCCGCCGACGCCAAGGAGACCTACTACTGGATTTCCAACAAGGCGAACCTGCCGCTCTTCGTGCAGTACGACTATGTCGGCATGAAGAGGATCGCCGAGGAACTCGGCGTCAAGGTGGTCGTCGCCGGGCCGACGGATTTCGACCTTCCGGGCTTCATCGCCGCGGTCGACCAGGTCTGCGCCCAGAAGCCGAATGGCGTTTCGGTCGTCGGCGGTTGGGATCCGTCGCTGACTGAATCGGTCAAGAAGTGCCTGGAGCAGGGCGTCCCGACCGTCGTCGATGACGGCGACCTGCCCAATTCCGGCCGTCTCGCCTATATCGGTACCAACTGGACGCAGGTCGGCGTCGCCCAGGCCAAGAAGATGATGGAGATGCTGCCGAAGGGCGGCAAGCTTGCCATGATGTCGATCATCAATGCCGGCAACATGCGCGAGGCCGTGGCCGGCTTCAAGGCCTATATCGAGGCGAATGGCGGCGGCAAATACAACATTGTCTCCAATGAAGACGACGGCGGCGATGCGCAGAAGGCGGCGCAGGTTACCGCGGCTGTCCTGGCCGCCAATCCCGACATCGCCGGCATCTCAGGCTTCGATTCGGAATCGGGAGCGGGCATCATCACTGCGCTGCGCGAGGCCGGCAAGAATCCGGGCGACATCAAGGTGACCGCGATGGAGCAGACGCCCGACTTCTTCAAGACCGCCAAGGACGGCTGGGTCGACGGCATCGTGGTGCAGAACCGCGAACTGTTCATCTACTACGCCGTGAAGATCCTGCACGACTATAATCACAACGGGCTGAGGTCCGCTGGCCTCGCCGCGAGCGACGGCGGCCGACCGGTTCCCGATACGCTGGATACCGGGGTCCTGCTCGTCACCAAGGACAATGTCGACAAGGTGCTGACAGCGCTGAAGGTGAAATAGGCTGAACCGGGACAGCGGGTTCTGGTCCAGGGCTCGCGCAGCGTCCGGCGGCGGATGATCTCCCCCGCCGCCGGGTGGCCATCCAAACTTCAAGACAGAAAGCCATGTCGGGCCCCGCAACACTGAACAAGCCGCAGATTCCGCAGGACGTGGACATCCACGATCCGGCTTTCGTGCGCGATCCGTTCACCGTCTATGACCGGTTGCGCCGCGACTGTCCGGTCGCCCGCTCCAACAAGCATGGCGGCTTCTGGCTGATGACGCGCTATGAAGATGTGCGCGCCGGCGCCATTAACTGGCGCGATTTTACCTCGAGCGTCGCCGGCGTCACCGCGATCCCGGTAATCACGCCACGCACCGAACCGATGCTGCCGATCGAGATCGATCCACCGCACCATTCCCGCTACCGGGCTCTCGTCAATCCGGTATTCGCGCCGGAACGGGTCGCGGAAATCACGCCGCGCATCAAAGATCTCGCCCGGTCGATCCTCGAACGCATGGCGCAGAAGGGCAGCGCCGACGCCGTGGCCGAGTTCTGCGTGCCGGTCGCGATCACCTCGCTTGCCGCCTTTACCGACGTGCCGCTGGCCGATTCCGAACGCTGGGTCGACTGGATCACCAGGATGTTCGACGTCGGCGACCCGGTCGCGGGTGCCGCCGCGAGCCGCGAACTCGTTGCCTATATAGACGGGCTGATCGCTGCGCGCCGGGCAATACCGACGGGCGACTTCATCAGCATGCTGATGGCCGCCGAGATCGATGGCGAAAGGCTCGAAGACGGCCAGATACGGTCCTTCATGACGGTGGTGTTCGGCGCCGGGTTCGAGACCACCGCCGATGGCCTTTCGGTGATGCTGCACTGGCTCGCCGAAAACCCGGCGAGCCTGGCGCGACTGGCCGCCGAGCCAGGTCTGATCCCGACGGCCGTGGAGGAATTCCTGCGCTTTTCCGCGCCGATCCAGGTTTTCGGCCGCAACGCCGCGCGTGACCTGTGCGTGCATGACCGCCGGATTCGGGCCGGCGACATCGTTGCCTTGGCTTTCGGCTCCGCCAACCGCGATCCGGCCGTGTTCGAGGCGCCGGACGAACTGCGCCTCGATCGAAAGCCGAACAGGCATCTCACCTTTGGCGCAGGGCCGCATCTGTGCGCCGGTGCCGGCGTTGCCCGCATGGAATTGGCAGTCGCGCTGGAGGCCCTGATCGAAACCGGTATCGGCCTTGCCCTCGACCCGGGGGCAGCGCCGCGCTGGAAGACAAGGGGCGATCGGCGCGGCCTGGCGAAGCTGCCTTTGCTCGTCGAAAGAAAGAAGACGGATTGACCATGGCCCATCCAACCACCCGCATGCGCTTCCACGGCGTCGCCGCCTACGAAATCCTGACCCGCGACGGATTGCGCATCCTGTGCGATCCGTTCCTGGATCAGAATCCGGGCGCGGCAACGAAGTCGACCGAGTTCGACCATGTCGACCTGGTCATCGTCAGCCATGCTGCCTTCGATCACCTCGGCGACACCGACAAGATCGCCGCAAAATATGGCTGCCCGGTTGTCTGCGGCGGTGAGGTCAAGGCCTGGCTGATGGATCGTGGCATTCCGGCCAGCCAGATCCGCGCCACCACCTGGGGCATCCGGGTCAAGGTGGCCGGCATCGAGATCCAGCCGCTCGAATGTCATCACTGGTCTCAGATCAGGCTGAAGGACAATTCCTTCATTTCCGGCGTGCCGATGGCCTTCATCGTCTATGCCGACGACAATCTGCGCTTCTATCACTACGGCGATACGGCGATCTTTTCGGACCTCAAGCTGCAGGCCGAGCTCTACAAGCCGAATGTCGGCTGCATCGGCATCGCCAACCCGCAGGAAATCCTGCATCTCAACCCGATGCCGGGCGAAATGCTGACCGGCGAGATGAGCCCGTATGAAGGTGTGCTTGCCACGCAATGGCTGGGCCTCGATACCGTGCTGCCCTGCCACTACATCAAGCTGGACGGCGACAAGGACGTCGCCGAATACATGAAGCACCATCGCGAGGCCAAGGCTCGCGGCGAGGCGATTGCCGATCCCTATCTGCTGCGTGCCGGCGACTGGATCGAATTCGACCGCGACGGCAAGGTCGTGCGGCCGGCCAAGGCGGCCTGACCAGATGCGCGCAGCGATCTTCGACGCCCCCCTTTCGATCCGCATGGCCGAGGCGCCGAAGCCTCAGGCGCAAGCGGGAGAGGTGCTGGTCCGGGTCAAGGCTGCCGGCCTTTGCGCCGGCGACCTCTACATCTACACCGGCAAGAACCCCTATGTGACCTATCCGCGGATAGGCTGTCACGAGATCGCCGGTGTCGTCGAGGCCTACGGTCCCGGCACCACCGGGCCGGAGATCGGCACGCGTGTCGTTGTCGACCCGTTCATCGGCTGCGGTCACTGCTATCCCTGCCGCATCGGCAAGCGCAACTGCTGCGCCAACCTCACCATCGTCGGTGTTCATCGCGAGGGCGGCTTCGCCGATTTCGTGACGGCGCCGGCCCAGAACCTCAACGTCGTGCCGGATACGCTTGCCGACTTCGAGGCGGCTTTCGCCGAGCCGGTGGCCATCGGCGTCCAGGGCTGCCGCCGCGGCATGGTCACCGCGGAGGACACTGTGCTGGTGCTCGGCGCCGGGCCGATCGGATTGGCGATCGTCGAAGTGGCCCGCGCGCTTGGTGCAAAGGTCTACGCCACCGATCTCTCGGCCGAGCGCCTGTCGACCGCGGCCGACCTCGGCGCCGTACCGGTCGCCGGCGGTGCCGGGCTTCTCGAACGCGTGCATGAAATCACCAGCGGCGAAGGCATGCCGGTGGTGATGGAAGCGACAGGGGCCGCACCGGCGATGGAGGAGACGATCGATCTCGTCGCCGCCGGCGGACGCGTCGTCATCCTCGGCCTCGTCAAGAAGGGCCAGGGCATCACCTTCCCGGGCCTCGATTTCACCCGCAAGGAAGTGACGATCCTCGGCTCGCGGGCATCGGTCGACTGTTTTCCCGAGGCATTGGCCCTGCTCGCTTCCGGCGAAATCCACTATCCGAAAATCGCAAGTTCCTTCGCCCTCGGCGAAGCGCCCGGCGTCTTCCAGAAACTCGCAGAAAATCCAATGGCCTTGCACAAGGCCGTATTCCTTCCGGAGACCTAGATGAAACTCGTTACCTTCTCCCATCGCAAGGGAGGCAATGACCATCATGCCGGCATGCTCGACGGCGACCATGTTGCGTGCCTGACGGAGGCCGGCATCGCCGGCAGCGTGATGGAGATCGTGCTCGGTGGCAAGAAGATGCTGGACCAGATCCGCGCCGGTGCCGCCAAGGCGCCGCGTTATGCGTTGACGGATGTGACGCTCGAAGCGCCGATCCGGCCGGGCAAGGTGCTGTGCTCCGGCATCAACTACAAGGGCCACGCCGAGGAAAACCCCAACGCGAAAATGCCGACCGAACCGTTCTTCTTCAGCAAGCTGCCGAGCTCGGTGGTCGGGCCTGACGTGCCAGTCGAAAAGCCGATCAGGACCGAGCAGATGGACTACGAGGTGGAGTTTTCGGCCGTCATCGGCAGGAGGCTGCACAAGGCGAAGGAAGCCGACGTGATGCCGGCGATCTTCGGCTACACGCTGCTCAACGACATTTCCGCACGCGATGTGCAGTTCAAGGACAACCAGATCACCATCGGCAAGAACTTCGCCGGCTTTGCGCCGATCGGCCCGTGCATCGTCACGTCGGACGCGATGCCGCATCCGGACAATGTCGCGCTGAAGACCCGGCTCAACGGCAAGACGCTGCAGAACGGCAGCACCTCCGACTGGCTATTTTCGTTGCCATTGCTGATTTCCTTCCTGTCGCAATACATCCCGCTCGAACCCGGCGACATCGTATCGACCGGAACGCCGGCCGGCGTCGGCATCTTCCAGAAGCCGCCGGTCTTCATGAAGGCCGGCGACGTCGTCGAGATCGAAGCCGAGGGCATCGGCATCCTCAGAACACCGATTGTCGCGGGATAGAAATGGCGAGGGGGGCGATCCGGATCGGCGTGATCGGCTGCGGCTTCTACGCGCAGAACCATCTGCATGCGTGGAAGGATCTCGCGAACGAAGGCGCCATGCTCGCCGCGGTCTGCGATGTCGATGCCGGCAAGGCGCAAACGGCCGGCCGCAGCTTCGGCGTTCCGTCCTACACGGATGCCGCAACCATGATGGCGACCGAGCGGCTCGATGCCGTCGACATCGTCACCCGTCACGACACGCACCGCGCGCTCTGCGAACTGGCGATCGCGAAGCGGGTCGCCACCATCGTGCAAAAGCCTTTCGCGCCAACCTGGAAAGATTGCGCCGCCATCGTCGAGGCCGCCGAAAAGGCCAGCGTGTGGCTCGCCGTGCATGAGAATTTCCGCTTCCAGGCGCCGATGCGGCATGTGCGCCGCGTCATCGACAGCGGCGCCATCGGCACGCCGAGCTGGGCGCGCGTGACGTTCCGAACCGGCTTCGACGTCTTTCGAACGCAGCCCTATCTCTATGACGAGGAGCGGCTGGCGATCGCCGATGTCGGCATCCACATGCTCGACCTCGCACGCTTCTTCCTGGGCGAGGTCGAGCGCATCTCCTGTGAGACCCAGCGCCGCAATCCCAAGGTGCGAGCGGAGGACACCGCAACGATGCTGCTTCGCCATCGCGGCGGCGCGGTCAGCATAGTTGAATGCACCTATGAGGCGCGCCGCGACCCCGACCCGTTCCCCGAAACACTGATCGAGATCGAGGGCGACCGCGGCTCGATCGTCGTTCGCGGGGGCTCGCATATGCGGGTCACCAGCAATGGAACGACGACCGAGGAGGACATCGGCTCGCCGTTGCTGTCGTGGACGAGCCACCCTTGGCACGTTGCGCAGGAAGGCGCGTTGTCCGCCTGCCGCCATTTCCTCGATTGCCTGCACCGCGGTATCCCCGCTGAAACGTCGGGCCGGGACAACCTCAAGACTTACGCCCTGGTCGATGCGGCCTACCGCGCGGCCGCCGAAGGCCGGGCCATTGTTCCGGAACGGTGGAATGAAAGCATGGGCGCCATCGCAAACGGCCGGGGGGCGCCATGACGGCGAGTCGGGAAAAGGCGCCGGGACTAGGCAGTGAAAGCGCCGTCGCCTTCGCAATCACCGTGGCATTCGAACTTGTCGAAGGCGCCTATCTCGAATTCCATCGGCTGGTCGCCGAGAATGCGGCGCTTTCCGTCAAGCTCGAGCCGGATTGTTTGCGCTTCGATGTCCTGACGCCGGCGGATGCGGCAACTGCCACTCATGTCTTCCTCTACGAGATATACAGGGATCGCGCCGCCTTCGACCTGCACCTCGCCTCGGCGCATTTCCGGCAATTCGACGAACGCTCGCGCGACCTGGTGATCAGCAAAACCGTTCTCGCCTACACCGTGCGGGAGAACGCGAAAATCCAGGAACCGATATGAGCGGCGATACCGGTGCGTTCGATCTGTTTGGCACGGACGAACCGGTCGCCGAGCGCCGGACCCTCACCGCCGGACCGCTGACCGTGATCCTCGAAGACGGCAACCTTCGCACGATCCGCTTTGCTGGCATCGAGGTCGTCCGCGCCATCAACTATCTGGCGCGGGACGCATCCTGGGGGACGTACAAGGCCGAACTTTCGAACATGCGGATTTCGGAGCGCAAGTCGGCGTTCGAGGTTGCCTATGATGGGCAGTGCGCCGGTCCCCAGGGCAGCTTTTCCTACCGGATGAAGATTACAGGCGAGGCCCCGGGCGTGCTGAGCGTGGAGGCGGAAGGCGTCGCCCTTACCGATTTCCCGACCAACCGCACCGGCTTCGTCGTGCTTCATCCTTCGGAAGCGGCGGGCGGAAGGCTGACCATCCGCCACAGCTCTGGCGAGAACGAGGAGACGGTGTTCCCTGACGCGATCAGCCCCGACCAGCCGGCCTTCGACATTGCTGCGCTGACGCACGAGCCGGCACCTGGAATGGTCTGCACCGTCACCATGGAAGGCGATGCCTTCGAGATGGAAGACCAGCGCAACTGGACCGACGCCTCGTTCAAGACCTATATCCGCCCGCTGTCGAAGCCGCGCCCCTATGTCATTGCCAAGGGTTCGAAGGACATCCAGCGCATCGAGGTCTCCATCGCGGCCAAGGCATCGGCGGCTCTGTTCAAGGCCGCCGACAAGGCGACACTGACACTGGGTGGGCCGGCCGGACGGATGCCGGCCATGGCATTGTTCCTGGATCCTGACGATTTGCCCGCGGCGATGGCGGGCGCTTCCTCGCTCGGGTCGGCACAGGAGATCGTTGTCCGCTTCGTTGGCGCGCGCGGGCATGATGCAAGCATGCTTAGCAAGGCAGCGGGGTTCGCCACTTCGATCGGCGCTCGGCTTGCGATCGAGGCAATCTTTGATGCCGTCAATCCACGAGCCGAGGCAAAGACTGTCGCCGACGCCATCCGCTCATCGGGCGTGGAACCAAGTGCTGTGCTGATTTCACCCCGGCGCGAATTCAGGACGCGTCCCCCGAACTCGCTGCCTCCAGGCGAGCACCCAATCAGCGACTTGTTGGACGCAGTGAAGTCAACTGGCATCACCGCCGCCATTGGCGCCGGGACGCCGTCCCTGTTCACGGAATTCAATCGCAACCCGCCGACCGGCGATGCCGATTTCATCTTCTTCGGCAACGCCGCCAGCGTCCATGCCGCCGACGATCTATCAGTCATGGAGACTTTGAGCGTCTATCCGTCCGTCATCGCCACGGCGCGGCGTCTATGTCCTGGAAAACCGATCTGGCTTGGGCCTTGCACGATCGGCATGCGCCACAATCCCTATGGTGAGGCCGTGGCGACAAACCCTGCTCTCTCGCGTGTGCCCGCCGCAGGCAATGATCCCCGGCATGGCGCCTTGTTCGGCGCGGCTTTCGCTGTCGGGGTGGCGTCTCGAGCGGCTGCGGCTGGTGTCCATCGCCTCGTCATCGCCGCGCCGGCCGGACCCTTTGGGCTCTTGGACGATCACGGCCGCCGGCGGCCCTTGCAGGCGGTTCATGCCGAGCTTGCTGCCGCGGCCGGTACCGCGCGCTACGAGGTTTTCGTTACTCATCCGGCCGTATCCGCCGTCGCTTACCGCTTAGGCGAAAATATCCGCATCTTGGTGGCAAATCTTTCGCCGGACGCAGTCGAATTGCTCGTCCCGCCGAGCATGCATTTGGAGGGCGTCATAGATGGAAATGCCAACCTTGTGAGATCGATCCACAGCTGGTTGCTGGACCCCTATAGGTCGGTCCTTCTTCAATGCCCTGCCGATGTGATTGCCGACGGCAAGCAGAACCGCTCCTGATTGTCAGTAATGGTCGGTCGGGTCCCAATTCCACCAGGCTGAACGTCCGCTATCGACTTCGGACGCAGAAGCTGCCGGTCCGCTTCGAGCCCTAATGCTGCCTGTCTGAAATGCGTCAGGTGTCGGTCAAGGAGTAGCGCGACTGTGATCGGAAGATGACAACTTGGCCGTGGACTGTCCGCCGGCCGCCCTCTGCCGCCGTGATATTCGAGCATGATGTCGATCAGCGCTCTGACTTTCCGCGGCGGGAAGTCCCCCGGAGGACGCACCACATAAAGCCCCGCCGCGAAAGGCGTGATATCCGGCAGCGGCGCGACGAGGGCGCCGGAGCTATGTGGAGTTCGATCCGGAAATCCGGCAATAACGCCATGCCGAGCGCGGCCAGTGCCGCCGATAGCAGCGCTTCGCCATTGTCTGCCTTGAAACGGCCCCGGGGGTGCAACCGTGAATGTCTTGCCTCCGTCGATGAAGCGCCACGGCGCTATGCCCTGCTCATGGCCGCGCGGTTGAGGCCGCACACCGAATGGCGAGACATAGAGACGGATTTTGGCGGAGAGATAGGCCTCTTTAAACTTCACTGTCGGAGAGGGTAAAAATCCGCAATTTTTATTTTCCAGCGGCCAACGGCGCGCGGTCGGGCTGTCGTTCGTATTCGCGATCCATCTCTCTCTCCGCCATGGTCAAAGCTCCAAACGCTGCTTCTCGACGATCCGGTCCAGCACATCGACGATTTTCGTGCGATGAATCTGGTGGAGGCTCTGTTCGCCATTAGGCAACAGAACCGCCAAGTGGTCGTGGCTGTCGAAGAGCCGGCTCTGGCTGACGTGTTGTGCCGTCGCTTGCGCAGCACCGCGATCGAAAAGGGCGCCGCTCCGATCTCGCGATGAAACCGGGCGGCACCGCGTATGTGGAGAAGGACAAGACTGTGACGCCTCTACCATCCAGCGTGTTGGATTTAGCAAAAGCTTCATAACCGCGCTCCTACGATGCCCCTTTCCAACGGGTTGGGATTGCCCCGACGAGGCATTGACTTTCAGCAGTTCGCTACGCTCACCTCTACGACGGCATAGGAGCATGTCTGCTATCCAACCGTTGAACCATGAATGTCGGTTCGGGTCAAATTTGCCCTTTGCTGCTAAGGATAGACTAGTCATCGTCAGATCGACGAGCCAGCCGAACACCAGCGCCGCCACCATTCTCTGGGATGAACTCCATACCGGCAGCCTCTAATGCTTGGCGGATCGCTGCCATATTGTTCGGGTGTGGGACGCGGGTACCTCGCTCAAAATCAACTACGGTGGGCCGTGAGACCTTGGCAGCGTCCGCTAACTCGCTCTGACTCATTCCCAACATCGCGCGAGCGCCCCGACACTGTGCAGCTGAAATTTTACTATGAGCCAAATGTATGTCTCTAAGGTTGACTTTTTGCGAATAGCTTGTCAAATTGTCAAAGGATTTACGCTGCGACAATGTTCGCGGCCGAACAGGATGTTTGCACCATCCCGTCCGGCCTACCACAACCCAAGCTGATTGGAGCTCGGATCATGGCTGATTCCGACAATAGCATGACTCCGCCTTTCGTCACCCGCAGGCGAGTGCTTGCGGGAGGGATGATCACGTCCACCACTTTGCTGCTTGAGAAAAGTGCGCTTGCCGGCAACACTGTTGTAACGAGTCCGCCTCCCGACCCAGCGCTTGCGCTTTGGCGGGAGTGGGAGACGGCCCACAAGCTGAGCGAGCGGCTTTGCCGCAGCCAGCAGCGCCTGGAGACGAGGCTTGTCGAGAGCGTCGGCTTTCCTTGTGTGACCGTTCGCCTGCCCGAGGGTGGGAACGTGACGGTCCATTCGATCGCGGCGCTCTATGAATTGCTCGGGAAAGGGCCAGATATGGTGGCTCTCCGCGAGAAGGCCGAATTTGATTTCGCAGCACACCAGTCACGCTGGGATGCGACTGCCGAGGAAACCGGTTACACGGCCGCGCTCAGAGCTGAGCGCGAGGCTGGCGACCGGGCGGAGGATCTGCTGGAAGCGTTCTCGACGACCCCCGCCACGACTCTCGCCGGTGTGGCGGGCAAGCTCGATGCCGTGTTGCGCGAGGGCGAGGCCTGGCAGGAATGCTCGGAGTTCCCCTGGCCGCAAATCCGCTCGGCGCTCAGCGATCTCGTGTGCATCGCCCGGCAGACGATGCCGGAACAGTTCTTTCACAGCGAGCGGCGTCGCAAGCTTTGCACGCGACGGGCTGGCTGCTGTTCTCGCGCCTGAAAGACGAAGATGGAGACGAGCCATGAAGAACCGTCCAGCCCAACGTCCGGCTCCAGCCGAGAGTCCCACAAATTACAGTGAAGCGTCTGCCTCCCGTCACCCTTCAGCCCCAGCGAGTTGGCAGCACTGGACGCTCCTGCATCTCACCACCCGGCGGCGAGCGATCCCGATTTGGTGGACGCCTTCAACCGCGACGCCGCCTTGAAGAAATGGACGGTGCCTGAAGCTGCAGAGGCAGCGAAAGCCTTTTGGGGAAAGACAGCCGCGACCGCAATCGCCTGTTGCGCCTTCCCGGCGCACTGCGACGGGAGGACACAGGAGTTCCGATTCTGGTTTCGGGTATTCACCGACCTTCAAGGTGAGGCACCCCGATTCCGAAGCGGAAGCAGTGTCCGCGAAGACTCGTTGATGCTTTTTCCCGGCCAGCGAGCGGTCCGCTTGTCGAGAGCAAACCGGGCCGAAGCCAGCCCATCAAGGCCACAGCCGCTACGCGGTGGTGTGTGCCGCGCCAGCTGTGACCGGCAGTTTTCGGTCAGGCGAACGCTTCGGACACCGGCAGGCTCCGTTACGAGCGATACCGCTCCATCCCAGGGAGTACTACTCCGGAAATTCGTCGCCTTTGATCGGCGCCTTGCCTCTGCCGGCCCGCTTCAGAATGTCCAGCGCCTTAGGGATGTCGGCACGGGCAGCGCGTTCCTGAA
The DNA here is from genome assembly GCF_000427725.1 of Mesorhizobium sp. WSM3224. Taxonomy (GTDB): domain Bacteria; phylum Pseudomonadota; class Alphaproteobacteria; order Rhizobiales; family Rhizobiaceae; genus Mesorhizobium. The sequence continues at coordinate 154,711 of NZ_ATYO01000017.1, forward strand.
AATAACTTTCCGTGCGCAACGCCGAAAGCTTCTCGGCGACCGCCACATTAATGAACTGATTGAGCGGCACGCCTTCGCTCTCAGCCACTTTGCGCGCCTCATCCAGAAGCGAGAACTGAAGCCGCAGTGCGAAATTGCTTCTCCTCATGTCTTTCTCTCCAATCGTCTCAGCGCTTCACCCGGCGACAGGACAATCGTACCGAAGCGCTCGGCCACCTTGTCGAAATCGCGTAGATTGAACGTCACTATAGCATCCGCCCGTCCGTTTACCGCAGCTTCCAACACCATGTCGTCGTCCGGGTCACGTACGGCGGGCCGCCAGAGAAAGACAAGGCGAACCGGCTCGGCGACGGCCGCCACGGCATCTAGCAGCGTGTTCACATCCTCGGCCGACAACCCGGACGCCTCCAGGTGCTCGGGCCTTGTCATGACCGCCTGATACTCGATCATCAACGTCACCGAAACGACGAGCGTCAGCCGGCGCTCCAAAGCCGCCACTAAGAGTTGGTGCGAGGCGCCAGCGTCACTTCGGATCGCCGCCACCATAATCGCCGTATCGAGAAGCAGTCTCATACAGGCATATTGGATATCGCGCGCGATATTGCAAGAGGGCCGAGCTTTTGGCAATTTGCCTGGCTTCGGGAAGTCACCGGGAAGGAAGTGGAGTTCATCCGGCGGAACGGGGCGGGACCGGGGCAGCGCCTTAGCGACAGCTAACGTAGCTGGGAACGGCTGCCGGACTTTCCGTACGAAAGGCCGCCGGCCTAGCTCGAATGTGCCATGTTTTCGCGAGGCGTGGCTCGCAGCAAGAACCTATCCAGGTGGTAGGAACATGCTCTCTTCCTTAGCCGCCGCCTCGAATGCCCTACGAGCATCCTGCGAGGGCGCGTTGCCTTCGATGGCGGCCATACAGGTCTCGACCGCCTGCTTCCACTTGGGGCCGCGCTTGGTCCATTTCAGGAGCTGCTCGACGGCACCCTCGACGTGGCTGACCCCGAAGCGGATCCCAGTGCGGTCAGTCCTGACGTAGACCGGAGGGTTGAACCAGTGGAGAGCCATGGCTACTCGCGACTGTCAAAGGCGACGAACAGGCCGAAAGCGGTTGCAACGGTCACGATAGTCTCGGTTAGCTCTTCATCGGTTTCCAGCAAATGTGGTGCAGCCTCCCGAGCTTGTTCCATCGCCGCTTTGAACGAAACAAGGTCTCCGGGCTTTGCCTTTTCGAGGAGTTCGACAATTACCTGTTCTGCCGTCAGAACTGGGCCGACGCTATGGACGCTCATGCGACCCGCCCTCAAAGGACGCCAACGACACCCGATCTTGATCCTCTGCGTGAACGAAATCAAATAGATGTTCGAGACGTGTCGACCTTGCTGACGGAATGGTTGACGAAACTGTTATAGGGAGAGGTCCTAAGTATCGTCCCGCTGTTCCCTATCGCGGCAGTTTAGAAGGTCGACCAAATCGTCGGCCTCTTCGATGGGCATGTCGATCAATGGGACGCCCGCCTCTATCACCGGCAGCCCGGTGAATACGTCTACGATGTCCCACGTGCCTTCAGGTGTTTTCTCTATGTCGTAACGTTGGGCCATGGTGAACTTCGGGGCGAGAATATCTAACGCGTTTAGCGGGTTGTCCGTTTGGAGTCCGGCATTGGATCCTGATTGGCCTGCTGCAGCGCCTCAAGTAATAAAGCGAGAGGACGCGGCAATCCTGGGTCGACGGCTAGAATTTAGCATGACGCGCAACCGCCGACGATTGTCTTCCGAACGGATCAGTTGCTGCATGTCCTCTTCAACAGACTTCTGCCCTGTTCTGTCAAACTCTGCCATTTCCGGAGATCCTTCGGGTGCGGTCGAAACTCGGCCACCACGAAATGGTTCCGAGAATGGAGGGGGCCGTTCAAACTGACGAAAAAATCCGAGGGGTCGAACTCAACAGTTGCAGCAGCGCATATCTCCCGGCGGGGTCGCGCCCGGCCCCACGCTCGGCCACCAATAGGCCTCTTTCGTGCCGTAGCGGCCGGAGCGGCTTCCACGGGTTCGCTGGTGTAGGACATCGGGCAGACCCGAATGCCTCTCTACCACTCATTTGTCAGGCACAACGAACGCTGACATTCGACAGAGGGCACCTGGTCATCTCACATGGGCGGATGGTTTTGCTTTGCCGCCTCCTCGATCAATTTCGCAAGGAAGTTGCGGAACCTCTCGTCGGACCTTTCGCCTATATTGCCCACATCCTCCGCCACCATGCCGGGTGCCGAGACAGATACCTCCCCGCTGACCGGAACTGTGACTGTGAAGGTCCTTACAGCTGAATTCTCATCTCGTCCCTTTGGGTAGACTTGAAACCTCACAGAGGGTGCTACCACTTTGACTTGACTGTCCGGCGCGGTGTCTATCTCGATGGTCACATCTTCCGCTACCTCGCCCTTGGCTGCCTTCAGAACTGCAACCACAACCTCATCCAACCAAGCTTTGGCCTGTGCGCCGAAGTCTGCCAACGGAGCGTCCTCTTCCGCACGAACCTCGTGCTGGCGTTGGGCCTTCTTGCCGCGTTCGAGGGCGTCTTTGAATTTTGACATCGTAGTCACCTTCCCCTGATCAAGGCTTCCGCTGTCAATTCAACGTGCATGTTCGCTTCATGTTGCGTGGGGACGAGCGACGGTGCGTCTAATCGGACATGCGGGTGGCCCAATGTACGGGCGGACGGCTCCGCGATATGCTGCGGCGAGGAGACATGCTGGTGGTCCGCTGGGTGGACCGGCTGGGCCGCAACTACCAGGACGTTTGCGACACAATCCGGGAGTTCATGCGCAAGGGTGTGGTGGTCCGCACGGTGATCAACAACATGACCTTCGACGGCGCGACCAAAGACCCGATGCAGATGGCGGTGCGGGACGCACTGATAGGCTTCATGGCGGCAACCGCACAAGTGCAGGCCGAACCCTCGAAAGAGGCCCAGCGGGCAGGGATAGAGGCCGCTCGGGCGCAGGAAGACCGCTACCGGGGCCGCAAGCCGAGCTATGACAGAGCCGCGCGACCAACCGTTCGAGCGCTGTGATCCGGGCTTCGTATTCCTGGATCAGGTCGGCAGCCTGCGCATCATCGTCGAACGCGCCTTGCTCATATTTGCGGACCTAGATGCGGATCAGGTTGCGCGAGACATCGTGGTGCTTAGCCAAGCCGTGCAGTGTCTCGCCGGCGATGAACTCCTGCGCGACCTGGCGTTTGAACTCGATGCTGTGACTGCGGTGCTTTGCCATGGGTTCTCTCTCCGAAAACCCGGAAGGCTGGTCAATCCACACATTCCGATCTGTCCACCCTCAGGGGCGCACTCCAATCAGGGGTCAAAGTTCGGCGCCGATTGACATAGGTCTCCTACTCGAAGCGGCAGCCTCACACCTCGTTGCGATATTGCGTGCGACCAGGGTCAAGGTCTAACATTTTGGGAATTAACCGAAATTCTCCTTCGCGGCTGCGTCCTCGATACGCGAATTCTTTCGGCCGCCGCCGAAAAGGTCGGCATTTTCTTTGTTTCCCACCTCGGTGATGAAACGCTTTCCGCCTCAGAGAAAGAGGGTGGAAATGAGCAACGTCAGCGACGCGAGAACAATCCCGGTGCTGGATTTTTCCGGCTACAATTCCGATCCGGACTCCCGCAGGCGATTCCTCGAGAGCTCCGGCGCGCAGCACGCGATGTGGGTTTCTTCTATCTCGAAAGCCGACATTGCGGCCGTCAAACTGGAAATCCTGGTTGCGCCGGACGCGGGCGTTCAAGGGCGTTTCCCGATGAATCAAGATGACGCCTGAGGGCCCATCCCGATCGTAGGGCGGATGGGTGAGTTCCCGAAGGGCAAGTTAGAAACATGCACGTACAAGTACGCATAATGGCATTAACCCTTCATTCGATTGGACGTTGACCCTTGCTTCCGTAGAGTTAATAATGTCCTAATATAAAGGTAGCGTGAACATCTCCCGACCGGCAACAACGAGTCATGGCGCTACTGGGGTTAGGGAAACGCAAGGCGGGGATCATAGCCGTCGTAGCAATCATCATTGAGCCACCACCTGTCTGGTGGATTGCCACGCTTATGCTGGCTATCCGCGGGCGGGAGCGAGGGGTTGCGGCTCGGTGCATTGATCGCTCCCACCTCACGTAACTGAGCGCCGAACGCCATAAAGGTTTCGGCATGGGGTTGTCGGCCGTCACGTGCGGCCACGAGCAGATGCGCCGCGTCTGCCGACAGGGGGATAAAAAATGGCCACTCAGCAGGTTGCCGGCGCAGGCGGCACGACTGTTTCCTTCTCCAACACGCCGCAGGCCAAGGATGAGGTCCTTTTCTTTTCAGAGGATTCGACTGGCGTTCTGATCCTGAATGTATTGGCGAATGATCTGGGAGGTGCGGCCAAGCAGCTCTATTCCATCGACGACTCGATTAGTGCATCGACAGCAACGAAAACACCCGCGCCGTCGGACTTGCTGGTGCGCGACACCACATATTCCAGCGACAGCGTAGCGCTTGCCGGCGCTCCAGGGACGCCCCCGACCACCGACCTGAGCTATCTGGGGGCCCGTATTTGGATCGCCAGTGATGGCACGATCCACTACAACACGGCGGATATCAATACGCTGTTGCAGTCGCTTGCGCAGGGGCAGGTTCTTACTGACAAGCTGACTTACGCCATTCAGCTCGGCAACGGCACGCTGAGCTGGGCTACGACCACAATTCAGTTCACCGGCACCAACGACAAGCCGGTAATTGGTGCAGCCACCATTGTGGGCGCTGTTACAGAGGATGCCCATACCCCCACCGAGACCGCCGGCGGAACTATCGCGTTCAGCGACGTCGACCTCAACGACATGCATCTGGTCTCAGCTGCGTTCAAGGGCACCGATTATAGCGGCCAGCTCGGATCGCTCGCCGCTATGAAGACGACTGACACCACAGGCACCGGCTCCGGCGGCCTGATAACCTGGACCTTCACGGCCTCGGATGCTGCGCTCAACCAGCTTGCGGCCGGCCAGACCGTGCACGAGACCTATACCGTCACGCTTGATGACCAACATGGTGGTGTCATAACCCGCGATGTTGTTATCACCATCACTGGCACCAATGATGTGCCGGTGATTGGCGCCGCCACGCTTGCGGGCGCCGTTACCGAGGACGCCCATACTCCGACCGAGACCGCAGGTGGAACCATTGCGTTCAGCGATGTCGACCTTACCGACGTGCACCTGGTCTCGGCGGTGTTCAAGGGCACCGACTATAGCGGCCAGCTTGGTTCGCTCAACGCGGTCAAGACGACCGACACCACAGGCACCGGGTCCGGCGGCCTGGTCACCTGGACGTTTACTGCTGCGGATTCGGCCCTCGACAAGCTCGCGGCCGGCCAGGTCGTGCATGAGACCTATACCGTCACGCTCGACGACCAGCATGGCGGTGTCATCACCCGCGATGTCGTCGTCACCATCACCGGCACCAACGACGCGCCGATCATCACGGCGCATGACGACGGCGCGGTCTCGGAAGGCGACGACAACGCCGCCGCCCGCACCACCTCGGGCACCGTCACCTACGGCGATGTCGACACCTCCGACACCCACACCC
>NZ_ATYO01000018.1 GCF_000427725.1 Mesorhizobium sp. WSM3224
ATGTCAAAGCGATTTAGAGACGCGACATCGCCGGCAAGTTAGAGATGCGACAGTGACGTGCCGCCTGGCACCGACGCAAGCGCCCGATCGGGCGTCAGCTGGTGGGGGTTGCGCAGCCCGATCGGGGGCGGTTAAGCCAAGCTCCCCGGCTTTAGCTTTGAGAGCCTGTCAACGACATGAATGGGGTCCGGCCCCTTGCGGACATTCGGCCTGCCATGGCAGCTTGCGATGGTGACCCAGCCCATTCCGATACACGTTTTCCGTGCTCGTCAATTCGCCAAGAGCGAGACGGTCGTGACCGCTGCGCCAATTGATCTCGTCGTCTCGGTATTTGGCGGTGGCGGAATGAAAGGCGAGCAGGGGCTTGAAGCTGCCTTTGGAGGCTCGGCTTACTACCGCGATGAAGCGACCGAAGAGGCTTATCTCGCCGTTTGGGGAGCCCGGAACGGTTCGCGCTTCCGGAGGAAGCTGCGTGAGAGCGGGGCAACCCTGCAAACCGTCAGCGGCGAACCGCCAGCCCGCCTTGTCTGGTATAACAGCGGCCAGAAAGGACATCGTCCGAAAGTCCGTTAGCCACCCTTCTGGCGCAAATCTCATTCCGCAGCTTCCAGCCTTGCCAGCGCCTGTTCACGCCGTGCGATGACGGCGGGATCGTTCATGAAATCCGTCCTCTTGCCGGGCTTGCGGCCGCGCTTCACATAACCGTTGCCCTGGCTGCCGTCGGGAATGCCGAACATGTGGTTCGCCTGGCCGGTGCGGCGCGGCCCGTGCTGGCTGCGCTGAAGATCGCGGCCAGCCTGCATCTCGGCCACCATTGCAAGCGCTTCGTCTAGGCGCTTGTTCTCGACAATCTCCGATCTGTGAACCGAGCGCAGCTTGTCAAATGTCCTGTAGGGAAGGGACGTGCTGCCATCCATGATCTCAAGCCGGCCGTCGGGATAATCGCAGACCACCACCTTCTTGCCGGCCAGGCTCTTCGCAAAGGCGCTCGGATCGAGGATGAACAGCACCTTGTCATAGCGCAGCGTCAAGGCTTGCGACAGCGTGCGGAACTCCTTGCGACACATGGCGCTGTCCAGATTCTCATGCTCGGCGAGGGGACGGTGCATGTCCTTCGGATTGCGCGGCTGCTTGCCGAAGCGGAGATTGAAGTCGGCGGCGAACTCCGCCGCATAGGCATTGGCCGCCTCGATCGTGCTGATTCCGCGCAGGCGCAGCTCCTTCACAAGCCGGTCTTGCAGCGTCTGGTTGGCGCGCTCGACGCGGCCCTTGGCCTGCGGGCTGTTGGCGCAAATGATGTCGATGTTCAGTTCGTACAGCGCACGGCCGAACTGCGTCAGGCCAGTCGTTCGATCCTTCTCCGAACCATGCGTCGTGCGGAAGACGCCATGTTTGTCGCTGTAGAAGGAGATCGGTTTGCCCCATTCCTGCAAATACGCCTTCGTGGCGATCAGATAGTCGAACGTGTTCTCGGAACCGGCAAAGCGCAGATGCAGCAGCTTGCCGGTCGCGTCATCGATGTAGACGAGCAGGGCGCATTTGGGACCGCGGTTCTCGAACCACCAATGGTGCGAGCCATCGATCTGCACCAACTCGCCGAGGCAGTCGCGCCGGCCCCGTGGCTGGTGAAGCTGCTTCTTGCGCTCCCGGCGCGATGTCCAGATGCCGGCTTCCGTCATCCATTTGCGTAGCGTCTCGGTGCTGACGGCGATCTGGTGCCACTCAAGCAGCTTCTCGCGGGCAAGCGTCGGGCCGAAGTCCCGGTAGCGATCGCGCACCAGATCCAATGCGGTGTTGCGGAAGTTCTCATCATGGCGGCGATTGCTCGGTCGGCCGCGCTTCTTCGAGGCCAGGCCGCCGGCGCCGTCCTGGCCATAGGCCTGCAACAGCCGGTGAACCTGACTGCGGCTGAGATGAAGGAGCTCAGCCGCCTGGACGACGCTCAGCCGTCGGTCGCGGATCTTCTGGATGGCTTCGAGACGATGCAGCTCTTTTTGCGACAAGGTGACCAAAGGCATGACGGCTCCGCAATGGGCCTGGTCTCACGCCAGGCTCTGTGAAGTCGCCAGCCTTCCTTTCCAGCTTCATGTTGACCAGTCTCGGAAGCAGGAAGTGTCGCATCTCTAACTGGGGCAACTGTCGCATTACTAAATGGCTGCTACAGGTGAAAGTCGCGTAATCTATCTTATGGAACTTAGCAATATCGCATAATGTCAAAGTGTTAAGGCGATTCCCACAATATGGCCTCGAACATCTTTTACTTAGGTTCGGATGCATCTTCGTCACTGCGTCACCAGTTGCACGATCATCACCGAACCGTCGGCCGCGCCCGTAAACGAGATCCACAACTGCCAGCCGCTCATTGTTGAGCCCACCTACTATGATGCGTGGCTCGATCCGACAACGCCGGCCAACATTAGCCAGGAAGGCGGATTGCAAGATCCGCCTTCCTGGCTAGTCTGGAGCTTTGTTAGCCGCCCATCTTCTTGGCCATAGCGCAGAAATCGGCATGCGCCTTATTCATCGTTGCGTCACCGCAGTCTTTCAAAACCGCTGTACGTTCGTCAGGTTTCATCGCCATCCATGCGGTTTTGAAGTCACCTTCCGACCTTAACGTTTTCATGCCGGCGTCAGTAAAAAACGGCGACATCTTGGCCGGATCATCAAGCGCGGACGTTCCAGTAGTGGAACCAGCCATGGCAACACCACCCAATATGGAGAACGCTATTGCGCCTATGCTGAGCATCTTCACAATCATCGGAATACCTCCCTTTCGTCACACACTAACCGGAAACAACGTGCACCTGCCGAGCCCGGTTCCGGCGCGCAAAAGAGATTTTAATGATCGCTAATGTACGTGCGGCGGGTGCGAAGTGAAGGCCCATTGGTCCCATGCGTAACGTCTATGCGAAAGTCCTGCAGCGACGCGTGCCGCAGATCCTCTTCGCGCGCATGTGCTTCATGCGGCCAATTAGCCCCGGCTTGACCCATTGCGTCCGCGCGTCTCCTTAGCATCCGCCGTCAGCTGGCTCTTATGAGCCGATGAGCGTCAGCCCGAACAAGATGACGAGCCAAAGTCCGGCAGCCGCAACGGCGAGCCGCGGCAATGTGCCGGTCAGATGCATGAACAGCATCGCGATAAGGATCGCCTTGCCGGCGGCGATCGCCAGGTTGATGGTGACGTTAAAGCCGCCGAGATCGAGGAAGGATGACCCAACCGTCAACGCCAGCAGCGCAAGCAGCCCGACATAGCCGAAGGTGAGTTTGCGAAGTTCGCTCATCGGTTGATCAGATACAGAACGGGGAACATGAACATCCATACGACGTCGACGAAATGCCAATAAAGGCCGACGGCCTCGACCCGGTGCAATCGATTGGCGGGGCTGGCGGTGCGCCAGAGCGCAATCATGCCACCAATGACGGCGATGCCGCCGATCAGATGCAGGGCATGCAGTGAGGTCATCGTGAAATAGAGGCTGAAGAAGAATTCGGCATGCACGGGATCCGGTCCTTCATAGCGGAAAGGCAGGCCGAGGAGCGGCGCCATTCCTTCGGCGATTTCCTTGCCGTATTCCATCGATTTCACCACCAGAAAGCACACGCCCAGCGCCGAGGTCGCGAGCAGCGCCCAAACCGTCGCGCGCCAACGTCTATGAAGCGCAAACATATGCGCCACCGCCATGGTGAAGCTGCTGGTGATCAAAACAGCGGTGTTGAAGGCGCCGAGCGCCACCGAAAGATGTTTCGAGGCTGCGGCGAAAGCGGGGCCGAAATCGAGGTGCGCGACGAGGAAGACCAGAAAGATCGCGCCGAACAGCATCGCTTCCGAACCGATGAACACCCACATCGCGAAAGTGTCGGCTCGCCTTTCGCGCCGCGGGTTGTCGAAGGCGACGCTTTCGGTCCTGCTCATCTGCCGGCCTCCAGATGCGGGCTGAAGCGCTCGTGCTCCAGCCCTTTCATGTCGTAGGCATAGGCCGGCCGCGTCACGATCGGCATGCTCTTGAAGTTATGCGGCGGCGGCGGCGAGCTCGTCTGCCATTCGAGCCCCGTGGCGTTCCACGGACTGTCGGTCGCGCGAGCGCCGCGAAACAGCGACCAGCCGAGATAGAACAACGGCATCAGATAGCCGATCGCCAGTACCACTGCGCCAGCCGAGGACAACACGTTCCAGAACTGGAACTCCGGCGGGTAGGTATGATAGCGCCGCGGCATGCCGTCGAAACCCAGCACATATTGCGGAAAGAAGGTGAGGTTGAAGCCGACGAAGGTGACGGTAGCCGCGATGCGCCCCGCGGTTTCGGAATACATGCGGCCGGTGAGCTTCGGCCACCAGAAATGCAGGCCAGCCATATAGGCCGTCACCATCCCGCCGACCATGATGTAGTGAAAATGCGCGATGACGAAATACGTATCGTGGACATGGACATCGACCGCCAGCGCCGCAAGGAAGAGCCCGGCCAATCCGCCGAAAGTGAACAGCCCCAGGAAAAACAATCCGTAGAGCATCGGTGTCTCGAAGCTGATCTCGCCCTTGCGCAACGTCAGGCTCCAGTTGAAGACCTTGATCGCTGACGGGATCGCAACGCAGAACGACAGGAACGAGAACACCACGCCGGCATAGGCCGATTGCCCACTGACGAACATATGATGGCCCCAGACCAGGAAGCCGAAGACGGCGATCGCCATCGACGACATCGCCACCGCCTTGTAGCCGAACAGTGGCCGGCGGCTGAAGCAGGGCAGCACCTCCGACACCACGCCCATGCCCGGCAGGATCATGATGTAGACGGCGGGGTGCGAGTAGAACCAGAAGAGATGCTGGAAGAGCAGCGGATCACCGCCGAGATCGGGATTGAAGATGCCGATGCCGAAGACACGTTCCAGCACGATCAGGATCAGCGAGGCGGCGAGCACCGGGGTTGCCAGCACCATCACCAGACTGGTGGCGTAGAGCGTCCACACGAAGATCGGCAGGCGAAACCAGGTAAGCCCCGGCGCCCGCAGCGTGTGTACCGTGACGATGAAATTTATGCCGGTCATGATCGTCGAGAAGCCGACGATGAAGACGCCGAACGCTGCGGTCGAGACGAAGCCGTTGGCATAGAGCGTCGACAGCGGCGTGTAGAAGGTCCAGCCGGTATCGACGCCGCCGGCGACCACCGAAAACAGCGCGAACAGGCTGCCGAAGATGAAGACATACCAGCTGGCAAGATTGAGCCGCGGAAATGCAAGATCGCGCGCGCCGATCATCAACGGCAACAGGAAATTGCCTAACGTTGCCGGGATCGACGGAACCAGGAAGAACCAGACCATGATGATGCCGTGCAGCGAAAACAGCCGGTTGTAGACATCGTCGGAGACGAGATCGCCGGCCGGTGTCGCCAGCTCGATCCGCATCAGCACCGCCATTGCGCCGCCGAGAAAGAAGAATGCCGTTAACGAGACCAGGTAGAGCCAGGCGACACGCTTATGGTCGGTGGTGAGCAGCCACGCGCGGGGCCCGGCTCCCTCGCTCAGATAAGTCCCCGTCATTGCCGAACTGGTCATGGCTTTGTTCCCGCGCTTGGTTGCGGCGAAAGCGATTTCAGATAGGCAAGCAGCATCTGCAGCTCGCCTTCGTCGATCAGGCCGTCGAAGCTCGGCATGACCGGCTCGTAGCCTGCGGCGATTTCTTTCTTCGGAATGAGGATCGAGTCGCGCAGATATCGCTCGTCGGCGATCACCGTCTGCTGGTTCTCGAGCGCCACCGGCCGGCCGAAGATGCCTTCGAGGGCCGGTGCCCGCACCTTGCTGCTTGCGCCGTGGCATCCGGAGCAGCCCAGCACGCGAAACAGCTTTTCGCCGCTTGCGGCAAGCGTCTCGCCCTCGCCCTGGCTGTTCAGCCACGCGGCATACTGCTCAGGGGCCATCACCGTCACCCAGCCGCCCATTTCGGAATGCTGCGTGCCGCAATATTGGGCGCAGAACAAGTGATAGTGTCCGGGCTCGGTAGCGATGAACCAAATGTGAGTGGTGCGTCCAGGAACGGCGTCCTGCTTTATTCGGAAAGCCGGCACAAAGAAGGAGTGGATGACGTCCTGCGCGGCAAGCGACACCACGACCGGTTTGCCGACCGGAACATGCAATTCGTTGATCTCGCGCTGGCCGCCGGGTTGTCTGAACTCCCACATCCACTGTTTGCCCAGCCCCGTGATCTCCAGCGCATCCGCCGGCGGATGGTCGCGGCGAACGAAAAGTGTCGCGCCCCAGCCGAAGAAGATGAAGGCGATGATCAGGCTGGCGATGGTCCAGCTCATCTCGAGCCACATGTTGCGGGAACGCTGGCCGGTGCGATCCGCCGGCGAGCCGACGCGGTATTTCACCGCATACCCGACAACGAGACCTGTGAGCGCCAGTCCGAGAACGGCCGAGAAAGCGAGCAGCGTGTAAAACAACGCATCGACCTGGCTGGCTTCCGATGAGGCTTCCTGCGGAAAGAAGGGAATGCCGAAGCTCATCTTCCCCTCCCGCGCGTTTGCCAAAGCACCGTCGCGCCTAGGCCGAGTACCATTGCCAGGCTTGCCACTTTCAACGCCGCCCAGATGGCTGGGGTGTACTGACCTTTGGAGCTGTCGAAGCCTGCGCAGAACAGGAAGACGTGATCGGCGATCGACCCGAGCTTATTGGCCGATGCTTCGACCAGCGCAAGCTGGAGGTCGCGCGGCGTGAAGGTCAGCGCCGGCAGCACTTGCGAAATCCGACCAGCCGGAGTGAGTGCAATGACCGCGATCGGATGGACGAACTGATCTATGCCCTTGCGCCGGTCGAAGGTGATACCGGCCTCGTTGGCCAGCACCGCGCCGGAGCCGTCGCTGCCGGTCAGGAAGCGCCAGGCGGACAATCCCGTCGGGCCGGCGGCGGAGGCGATTTCGGCTTGCGCCTCGGCGGCATCGGCGGACGTCTCATCAGCGTCGATCGAGATGAATAGCGCGCGGTAATCGGCAGGAAGAAGCGACGTCTTCTTAAGGTCAGAGGCGACCGCCTGCTGTGTGACGCCGCAAAGGTTCGGGCATCTGTCATAGCCGAAGATGACCAGCGCAGGACGCCCGCCGAGCGTTTCCCCGAGCGTCAGCTTCCGGCCGCTTGCATCGACCAATTCGCGATCGAGAGCTAGCTGCGCGCCGGGCTTCGGGTCGAAGATCGGTCGTTCGGCGGCAAGCGCCGTACCGGCAACGAACAGACAAAGCGCAGCCAACAAGCTCCTCATCGCCCTGCCCTGCTCTGCTGCTGGCAATCCTGGGCCTGAGGTGCCCGGGGAACCGCAGCCGTGACCAAGGCGCAATTTTCAGTGCTCGCGGCTCCGGCTCCTTGCTGCGACCAGTCCGGCAAACCGTTGCTGACCACCGCCCACATGGCGTCGTCGATAGGAATGCGGGCAATGCCGGCGTTGCGGTCGACCCAGCCAAGCATTTTCAACTGACGATCTTCCTCGGCGCGGAAGCTGATCAGATCCTGCTTTGGCGCGGTCTGCAAATCGGGGTTTTCCAGACTGGTGTTCGCAGTTAGCGGCAGCCAGGTCGGCGTGGTGTCGAAGGCAAGCTTGATGCCGATAGCGGCGAGAGCGATAAGGAGCAGCAGCCCGCCGCCGAACGCAAGCAGTGTGCGTGGCCAGACGTCGCGCGTCTCGGGATGGCGATGCGCCTTAGCCATGCGCCACCTCGCGCTTCCGCCAGGTGATCCGATCCGACCGACGAAGGAGGAAAAGGAAGAGTGCCAGCCACAGCCCGCCCGATCCAATCCAGGCAGCGGCGTCATGCCACAACGCCAGCGGGCCGCCGGCGAAGAGCGCCGGGCGTATTCGCCAGAACACATCAACGAAATGCCCGGCCAAGGTAATTCCAGCGAGCCAGATCAAGCCGGCATGGCTGCGTTTCAGGTCTCGGTTGAGCAGGCCCACGAAGGCAGCCACCTGCAACGCGATCAGCAGGTAGAGCAGATACTGCCATCCGCTTCCGCTGCGGATGACGTACCAATGAACCTCTTCGGGCAGATCGCCACCCCAGACCACCAGCCATTGCATAAAGACGAGATAGATCCAGGTCAGCACGAAACCGAGCAACATGTTGGCGAGGTCCTCGCTTAGAGCGACGCCTTCTTCGCCGCCCGGCAGGACTTCGACCGCACCTCTTGCCGCCAGCACGATGACCGCCGCGGCGAATGCCCCGACCACTTCGGCCGACGCTTCGAAAAGCGCATAGACGGTCGAGGTGAATTCCGGCTCAAGTGACAGCATCCAGTCGATTGAAAAGACGCTTATCGCAAAAGCATGGAGGATGAGACCGAGGGCATATTTCCTGCCATCGCCACTCTTTGCGAGGTGCTCTTCAGTCGAGCTGAGCACCATCCAGGCGAGAGCGAGCCAGATTGCGGCGCAGACGGCGAAACGCAGCAGGAAGAAGGGCACGTTTAGATAGACAAGCTTCTCTCGAAGCTTCTCGGCCAGCATCGCAGAATCTGCGCCGGCCCACGAGAAGATGAGATCGAGCCTTATCAGCACGGGCAAGAGCAAGATCAGCGCAAGCGGTAGTGTCGCCGCCAGGATCCGCAAAGGCTGACGGATCGCGCCGCCCCAACGCCCGCCGGTCAGCCCATGCACCATCAATATTGTCAGTGCGCCGAGCGGCAGGCTAAGCGCGAAACTCGCCGCGGCGAGCCAGGCGCCCAGCATCGCCCTGGCGTCGAGCGACACGCCGGCCGCACAACATGCCAGTCCCGCAATGCCGGCAATCAGGAAAGCTTGCTCGATGCGGCTCATGGCATTTCCTCGAGCCGCGCACTCACGGTTTGCGGAAGCTCGGCTACAGGCGCGTCGCGCGAATATTGCAGCGCGCGGATATAGGCCACGATCGCCCAGCGGTCCCGCGGCGGCACCCGTGCCGCGTAAGAGTACATGGCGCCGTAACCGTTGGTGATGACGTCGTAGAAATGCCGGTCGGAGGCCTTGCGCAGCGCGTCCTGATGGTAGCTCGGCGGCGCCGGAAAACCGCGCTGGACGATCATGCCATGGCCATCGCCGGTGCGACCATGGCAGGGTGAGCAGAAGATGTCGAAACGTTGCTGTCCCCGCTGCAGCAACTCGATCGTGACCGGAGAGGGAATCCTGTCCGGCGTCGGCGAAAGATCGGCATCGCGCGCAACTGTGCCGGTCACGGGCGTTCGCGCCGACGTCCCGTCGGCGAACTGATTGCTGGCCTCGAGCGGATCGTAGCGTGGTTGGTCCTCCATGTCCTGCCGGCAGCCCGCCAGCAGCAAAGCCCCAAAAACCAGTGTGAAGCGCAGGGCGCTCACGCCTCGATCTCCTCGACGATCTCGGCACCGAGCCGCGTCAGTTGGCGCTTGGTGACGCTCTTGCGGTACTTGGGATCGGTCGCTTCGATGAGAAGGTAGAACCTGCCGCCACGCGCATAGGTGAAGCTCTCGGCGTTGAAAACCGGATGGTAGTAGCGGGGCAGCCCGTTGGCCACGAGCACACCCAGAAAGCCGGCGAAGGCGGCGCCGAGGATGCCAGCCTCGAAGGCGATGACGACGAAAGGCGGCCAGGAATGCAGCGGCCGTCCGCCGACATTGATGGGATAGTCGACTTCGACCGAATACCAGATCAGTGCATAGACGAGAGCAGCGCAGGTGATGCCGCCGACGAGCACAGCCCAGGGCAGTCGCGTCTTCGGGATCTCCAATATTCCGTCCAGCTCTTCCAACGGAAATGGCGAGAAGGCATCCATGCGCCGGTAGCCGCGTTCGCGCATGCCGCGCGCAGCGTCTATCAGCGCTTCCGGATCGGCAAATGCCGCCATCAGGCCGTAGAGGCTCATCGGAGCTTGCCCTCCTCCTCGGCCAGTTCCTCGACCTCGAAGATGGTGATTGCGGGCAGGATGCGGATGAACAGGAAGATCAGCGCAAAAAACGTGCCGATCGAGCCGAACAGAATGCCGAAATCGAGCCAGGTCAGCGACTGCTCGCCCCAGGCCGACGGGAGGTAGTCGCGGCTCGGCCCGGTGACGACGATGATGTAACGCTCGATCCACATGCCAATGTTGACGGCAATGGCGATTGCAAACAAAAGCGGCATGTTGCGGCGGATGCGTCGGAACCACAGCAATTGCAGCAGGCCGCAATTCAAGCCGAGCATCGTCCAGAACAGCGGCGCATAGGGGCCTATGGCGCGTTGCACCATCATGGCGCGTTCGTAGGGCTCCCCGGAATACCAGGCGAAGAACGCTTCCGAGACATAGCCATAGGCGACGACCATGCCGGCGGCGATCATCAGCTTGGCGGCATTGTCCATGTGCCTGACGGTGATCAGGTCCTCGACTGAGAAGGCCCAGCGCAACGGAATGGCGATGGTGAGCACCATGGCGAAGCCGGAGAGCAGCGCGCCGGCAACGAAATAGGGCGGGAAGATCGTCGAGTGGTAGCCGGGCGTGATCGCGAAGGTAAAATCGAGCGAAACGATCGAATGTACCGAAACGACCAGCGGCGTGGCCAGGGCCGCAAGCAGGAAATAGACGACCTGGTAGCGCGCCCAATGGAAGGCCGAGCCGCGCCATCCGAGCGCCAGTATGCCGTAGAAGAGCTGCGCCGGTCTCGATCTGGCGCGGTCGCGCAAGACGGCAAGATCGGGCAAAAGTCCCATGTACCAGAACAGCAGCGAAACGGTGGCGTAGGTGCTGATCGCCGCGAAGTCCCAGACCAGTGGGCTGCGCCATTGCGGCCAGTGCATGTGCACATTGGGAAGCGGCAGCAGCCAGTAGAAGAACCACGGCCGGCCGAGATGCAGGATGGGGAACAAGCCGGCCATGGCGACGGCAAACAGCGTCATCGCTTCGGCGAAACGGTTGATCGAAGCGCGCCATGGCTGGCGCAGCAGCAACAGCACCGCCGAGATCAGCGTGCCGGCGTGGCCGATGCCGATCCACCAGACGAAATTGGAGATCATCGTGCCCCAAACGACAGGCATGTTGATACCGAGGCCGCCGACGCCGACCGAAATCAGGTAGGTGATGGAATAGAGGAGCAGCAGCACGAGCAGGAAGCAGAGGAAGAATGCCGTCCAGAAATGGCGCGGCAGGCGGCCGCTGAGCACGATCGAGCCGATGCGTCCGCTGATCTCGGGAAAATCGTGGCGGCCACGCAAGACGGCTGGGCTGCTAGCGCTGGCTTCAGTCATCGATCGCCTCACCCGGCTTGGACAACTCGCCGTTCGGGTTGGAAATCCTGCCGAGATAAGTCGTGCGCGGCCGCGTGTTCAGCTCCTCGAGCAATGGGTAGTTCTGCGGCGCGGTCTTTTCGCGAACGACGTTGGCATCCTTCCTGTTGAGGTCGCCAAAGGTGATCGCCCGCGTCGGGCAGGCCTGCTGGCAGGCGGTGACAACCTCGCCGTCGGCGATGTCGCGATTCTCGATCTGGGCCTGGATGCGCTTGGCGCTGATACGCTGGACGCAATAGGTGCACTTCTCCATGACGCCGCGCGAGCGCACGCTGACATTGGGGTTGTGCACGCCCTGCTCCGAGCCGGCTTCGTCCTTGTCGAAGGATTGATGGTCGAGAAAGTTGAAGCGCCGCACCTTGTAGGGGCAATTCTGGGAGCAATAGCGGGTGCCGATGCAGCGATTGTAGACCTGCGCATTCAACCCATCATGCGTGTGTACCGTTGCGTTGACCGGGCAGACCACCTCGCACGGCGCCTTCTCGCAATGCATGCAGGGCACCGGCTGGAAGAAGGTGTCGGGCGCATCGAGTGGGCCGGCATAATAGCGATCGACCCGAAGCCAATGCATTTCCTGGCCGCGCTCGCATTCGTCCGGGCCGACGGTTGCAATGTTGTTTTCCGCCTGGCAGGCCGAAACGCAGGCCATGCAACCGATGCAGGCCGAGAGGTCGATCGCCATAGCCCAGGCTTCCTGGTTGTACGGCCAATCGGGGTAGAGCGATTCCGTTGGCGACGGCGGCGCATCCTTGCGAACGAAATGCGGATCCTGCCGAAACGTATCGAGCGAAGCGTGGCGAACGATGGCGCGGCCTTCGATCGCCTGGTGATGCTGCGTGGTGATCACTCGCATATCGTTCGTGCTAGGCGTAACGGCAGCGCCGGTCGCAAACCATTCCGTGCCGTCGCGTAAGCGGAAAGCGTCGTAGCCTTCGGACAGCGCGGCTACGGAACCAACCTTGCGCCCGAAGCCGAATGAAAGCGTCACTGTTTCGTCGGGGTGACCGGGCAATATCCAGGCAGGAGCGTCGAGGCTGACCCCGTTCGCTGCAACGTTGATGACGTTGCCGTTCTCAATCTTCAGCCGCTCCGCCATTGCCGGTGAGATGAGCGCGGCGTTACCCCAGACGATCTTGGTCAGCGGTCGCGGCAGTTCCTGCAGCCACGAGGCATTGGCAAAGCGCCCGTCGCGTAGCCAGGGATCGGCGACGAAGCGAATATCGATCCGGCCACCTGCCTGCACGGCGGGCTTCAATCCACCCAAATCCGGCGGCGCCGTCACCGATGCAGGCTTGGCGGCGCTGTTCGCTATGGCGCCGTCGCGGAGAGCCTTCCTCCATGCTTCGTCATTGATCTCCGACCAGTGCTGCCGGATAAGTGAAAGCGCATCGATTTCGAATTGACCGCCAAGCACGGCGAGCAACTGATGCAAGGTCTTGCCGTCGTAGAGCGGCTTGATCAGCGGCTGGACCAGTGACGCCGTGCCGTCATAGGCGCGGATATCGCTCCAGCTCTCGAGCTCATGCGCTGCCGGTACATGCCAGTGCGACAAGAAAGCAGTCTCGTCGCGATAGAGGCCGTGATGCACAAGCAATTGCAGGCTAGAGAATGCCTTATGCGCATTAAGGCCTGCCGGGGCGGTGTGCATCGGATTTGCGCCCACCACCACGGCCGTATCGATCACGCCATCGCTGATTGCCTCACACAGCGTCGTGAGATCGCCATCGACTTGCAATGTGTCCGGTGGCTCGATCAGTTCCACCGTATTGCCAAGCGCGCCAAGCTTCGCATTGGCGGCAAGCGCGATCGCATACACGAAGGCGCTCTGATGCGCTCCCGGGATCACCAGCGCGTTGCGGCCGGCCGCCACCAGATCCTTGGATAGCGCGGTCATCCACGTCGGATCGACTGGCGACCTGGGGGCCTCGGCCTGAGCGCCAAGCTTCGCGCGCAGCGCAGCGGCCACGGCTTCGATGTCGCGTGGCTTCACCGCCAAACGATGATCGGCAGTTGCCCCCGTGATGGTCGGCGACGTCTCCACGACATAGAGCCGGCTCATCCAGTCTGCGGGACTGCGCACACGCCGCCGCGCGGCAAAGTCGCGCGCATAGGCGAGCCGCCCAGGCCCCTCGCCGAGAAAATCGGCGTCGAGGCTGAAGATCACTTCGGCGCGATCGAAGTGGTAGACCGGCGTCAGCGTGGAACCGAACAGGGCACGTGACGCCTGCCCCGCAGTCGGCCTTGCCAGCGGATCGTGGCGATAGACGTTCAGCTTCGGATAGCGCGCCCGCAGTACGTCGACCTGCGCGGCGAGGGTCGGCGATGTCGAGGCATCGAGGAGCAGAGCGCCGCCCTGCCCTTGCGATGCCGTCCACCGCGAGACAAGCGCCGCTATGTCCTTCAGGAAATCGCCATACGACGCCGGTTCGCCGTCCTTGAGCGGCGTGCGCGAGCGATCGGGATCGAACAGCGTCAATACCGCCGCCTGCATCACCGCATCGGTCGCGCCGCGCGATGCGGGGTGGTCGGGATTGCCCTCGACCTTTGTCGGCCGTCCTTCATGGCTTTCGACCATCACGCCGACGCCGAAGCCGTCGCTCGACAGCGTGGTGGCGTAGTAGACGGGCTTGCCGGGGACGAGGACTTCCGGTTGGCGCACATAGGGCACAATACTTTCCGCCCTGCTGCAGGCCGCGAGCCCGGCAAGCGAAAACGAAGCGCCCATCAGCTTGAGTAGCGTCCGCCGGTTCGGCTTTGCCGGCAGATGCTCGGCAATCGCCGGGAACTCGGCCTCGACGAAGCGGCGGAATTCCACCGTGCCGGCGATCTCGTCGAGGCTCCGCCACATGTCGCGACCGTTTGCCAGCCGCCTACGCAGGGCCGCGATGTCGATGCCGGAGCCTGACCCTTTCTCAGCGATGGCAGACATAGCAATCCGTCATCGTCTCGGGGTGGATGTCGAGCATGCCGATCAACCGCCGCCTGATATCGGCGATGTTCTCAGGCGGCTGCCAGTGCATCAGGAACACGTCCTGCGGCGGGCGCAGATTGCGCTCCGGGTTGCGATGGCAGCCGAGGCACCATTCCATGCTCAGCGTATGCGCGCGCCTCGTCAGCGGCATCTCGTCGACCTCGCCATGACATGTCTCGCAGGCGACGCCCTTGTTGACATGGATTGCGTGGTTGAAAAAAACGAAGTCGGGCAGGCCGTTGACACGCTGCCATCTGATAGGCGTGCCCGACGCCAAGCTCGCACGTACCGGCGCCAGCATGTCGGCATTGGTGAAAAGCTGCGAATGGCAGGTCATGCAGACTTCGGTTGCCGGGAGACCGGCCGAAGACGAGGTTTCCACGCCGTTATGGCAATAGCGGCAATCGATGCCGAGCTGGCCGACATGGTGCTTATGGCTGAACGGCACCGGCTGCGCCACTGGCTCACCTACTCCCGTTACCAGATCCGAACGGGGAAGGATGACCCCGATCGCGGCGGCGATCAGCAGAACTGCACAACTTCCCCAGATGACAAAGCGCGCGACGCCATTGGCGTTTTTCGAGAAGATCTGCGGCATCCCCTCGCCGATTCTGCTGGACGCAAACTCAGAGTTGACGACACCAAACGGTACTTTCGCCACGAAGGTTCCGAAGCCGCTCTCGGATCACAGAATGGTGACCGGCACGGAGACAGGTCATCAATTTTAGTCCGCAACCACAGCCGGTCGCATGCGTTCGCCAGATATCACGATCTGTTTCACGTTGGAAAAACGCCATGAGCAACATCGCTGCCGACACCGCTCATCGTCCTGTGCGCCACCGTGGCGTCGCTTTCTGGTGGAGCGTTCTCGTCGGCACCCTACTAATCATCCTCGGCCTCCTGATCGGCGGCGGCGGCGCCTGGCTGATCGCGCTTGGCGGATCATGGTACTACTTCCCCACCGGCATCGCGCTATTGGTGGCAGGCATCCTGATGTTGGCTGGAAACCTCGCCGGCGCGTGGCTTTACCTGCTGACATGGCTCGCGACGATCGCCTGGGCTTATTGGGAAGTCGGTTTCGACGGCTGGGCCCTGCTGCCGCGTGTCTTGGCCCCCACGATCATCCTTATCTTCGTTCTACTGGCTATCCCCGCATTCCGCGGCGTGACAGGGCGAGGCAGCAGGAACGCTGCCTATGCGACGGGCTTGCTACTGCCGGTTATTGCCGCGGCGGCGTTCAGCCTTTTCCACATCAACGCCTTGGCTCAGTCGCAACCTGCTCAACCGCCGGCGACGTCCACCCCACCTGCATCGGTCGGCGCGCCGGCGTCGCAGGGCACAGCAATCCACCAGGCCGGCAATAACTGGCCCGTCTATGGCGGGTCTGAACTTGGCACACGCTATTCGCCACTCAACCAGATCACGACGGCCAATGTCTCCAAGCTCACTCGCGCCTGGTCCTTCCACACCGGCGATATGCCGAACGAGGCGACCAAGGACCTCTACTCGCCCGAAAACACCCCGCTGGAAATCGGCGGCCATGTTTATGCCTGCTCTGCCAAGGACATCGTCATTTCCGCCGATGCGCGCAACGGCACGCAAGAATGGCGTTACGATCCGAAGGTGCCCGACAACGCCATACCCTACGGCGCGAGCTGCCGCGGCGTGGCCTATTTTTCCGTTCCAGGCGCGAAGGCCGATCAGGCCTGCGCCACCAGGATCATCTTCGGAACGCTGGACGCCCGGCTGATCGCCATCGACGCCAAGACGGGGAAACCCTGCTCGGATTTCGGCCAGCAAGGCAGCGTCGACCTCAACCAGGGCATCGGCGAGACGGTGCCCGGCTGGTATTCCGTCACCGCGCCGCCGACCATCGTGCGCGGCATCGCGGTCGTCGGCGCGCAGGTCAAGGACGGCCAGGCCGAGGACGCGCCTTCGGGCGTCGTTCGCGGCTATGACGCCACCACCGGCAAGCTCGCCTGGGCTTGGGACATGGGGCACCCCGATCGCAGCGGCGCGCCGCCTCAGGGCGATACCTACACGCGCGGCACGCCGAATATGTGGACGGTCGCCGCGGCCGATCCGCAGCTCGGCTATGTCTACCTGCCGCTCGGCAACGCCGCCGTCGACTATTACGGCGTCGACCGCAAGGATTTCGAGAACCAGTTCAACTCGTCGATCGTCGCCATCGATGTCACGACCGGCAAGCCCGTCTGGCACTTTCAGACTGTGCATCACGATCTTTGGGACTACGACCTCGGTTCGCAGCCGGCGCTGGTCGATTTCCCGACCGCGACCGGCAAGATCGCGGCCATCATCGTGCCAAGCAAGCAGGGCCAGATCTACGTCCTCGATCGCAAGACCGGCAAGCCGCTCTTCCCGGTCGAGGAGCGCAAGGTTCCCTCGGGCGGCGTCGAGCCTGACAAGCTGTCCAAGACACAGCCCTATTCCGGCTACGCGCATCTCGACCAGCCGGCGCTCACCGAAAAGGATATGTGGGGCATGAGCCCGCTGGATCAGCTCTACTGCCGTATCCAGTTCCATCGCGCCTTCTATCAGGGTGAGTACACGCCGCCGACAGTCGATCGTCCCTTCATCGAATATCCCGGCTACAATGGCGGTTCGGACTGGGGCAGCGTCGCCGTCGACACCGACAGCGGCGTGCTGATCGCCAACTACAACGACATGCCGAACTACGACCAGCTCATTCCGCGCAAGAAGGCGGACGAAATGGGCTTCAGGCCGATCGACAAGGGCGGCAGCCCGAAGAAGGTGAAGGACATCGGCGACCCGCAGGCCGGATCGCCATACGCCATCGCGGTCAATGCCGGCTGGCGCCTTTCGACGGGCCTACTCTGCTCGAAGCCGCCTTATGGCCATATCCGCGCCATCGATCTCAAGACCGGCAGGACGCTGTGGGACGAGCCGCTCGGCAGCGCAAACAACAACGGCCCGTTCGGCATTCCATCGATGCTGCCGCTCACCATTGGAACGCCAAACAATGGCGGCCCGCTGGTTACGGCCGGCGGCCTGATCTTCATCGCAGCGAGCACCGACAATAAGCTACGGGCGATCGACGTCAAGACGGGCAAGACGGTGTGGCAGGCCGATCTTCCGGCCGGCGGCCAGACGACTCCCATGACTTATGAGGTCGATGGCAGGCAATACATCGTCATCGCGCCCGGCGGCCATCACTTCATGGAAACCAAGGTCGGCGACGAAGTCATTGCCTACGCTTTACCTTCAGGATGAGCGCTCTGAGGCCGCAGGCCTTACGAAACGCCTGAAGCCGCTAGCTCGTCCGGCCGCCATGCGGTCCATTCCTTGCTCGATTTCCGTTGCGCCCTCGTGCGCTTCGGCGTCGGGCGAGGACATACATCCAGATCAAAATCAGGATCAGGAGAACGCCGGCGACAACCACCATCCACATGCCGATGTGAAACATGAACGTCTCTCTATCGTAGAATGCGCCTTGCGATCGGACATCGGGTAAGCTCGCGCTTAGACATTCAAACCAGCGTAGGAAAAAACAGTTCCAATTCGAAAGGCGACGATCATGCCTCGAGAAACAGCTTCCATCCTCATCGTTGGCGCAGGCCCGACGGGACTGACAGCCGCCTTGGAGCTTGCGCGGCGCGGCGCCCACCCCCGTATCATAGACAAGAAGGACGGCCCCACGCCGCTCAGCAAGGCCGTCGGCATCAGCGCGCATAGCCTGGATGTTCTCGAAGCCTCCGGGGTGAGCGGGAAACTTCTCGCCGACGGGCTCAAGGTCCGCCATGCGCATTTCCACGCGGAGACGCGCGAGCTCGTCACAATCGACTTCTCGCTGCTGCCGCACCGCTACAATTTCCTCTTATCGCTGCCGCAGCGCGATACAGAAAGGATCATGGCAGACACGCTGGCGACATTCGGCATCACGGTCGAATGGCGCACGCAACTGGTTGGCCTCACCCAGCAAACCGACAAGGTGGAGGCCCGGATCAAGCGAGGCGGTGGAGAGGAAAAGCATAGCTTCGACATCGCCTTCGGCGCCGACGGCGCCGATAGCTCGGTCCGCAAGTACGCGGGCATCGAATTCGAGGGGTACACCCACAGGCGGCAATGGAGCATCACGGATGCGGAGATCGCGTCCTGGCCTTACGAGCCGGGAGCGGCGCAGGCTTTCCTCAAGCGCAGCGGCGATGTAGGCTTCATCATACCGATCGGCGACAACCGTTTTCGCGCGGTCTCCAATACGCCCGATGCGCTGGCGCATGTCCCGGGCAATTATCGCGTATCGCAGGTGCTGCGCACCGATCGTTTCCACATTCCGGCAAAGCAGGCGTCATCTTACCAGATCGCCCGCGTCTTCCTCGGCGGCGATGCCGCGCATGTCCACTCGCCCCTTGGCGCCCGCGGCATGAATCTCGGCATCGAGGATGCCGCATCCTTCGCCCGGCGTTTCGGCGATGGCACACTGGCCGGATATACCAATGAACGCCGGCCGGTAGGGCATCGCTGGATCGAGCTTAGCGAACGCATCCTGTCGACGGCGCAGTCTACCAACGTCTTCGTCCAGATGTTCCGCAACCTCGTCACGCGGACCATCGGTGCGGTTCCCGCCCTGCAGCGACCGCTGCTCGAGCGCGTCGCGGGTCTGAAAGAGTAGCATGGCGCGCGGTCAACCGTCGTCTCATGCTCAAGTGATCAACTGCTCGATCCTGATCGACAGGTCGCGGATACGCTTGTCGGTCGCGTGATAGACCGCGCTTGCAACGGCGGCGGCCGTGCCGACATTGCCCAGGTCGCCAAGCCCCTTCACGCCGGCAGGATTGACCGCGTGGCCAACTTCCGAGACCAGGATCACCTGCAGGTCTCGGCGTTGACCGGCACAAGGCTCGCCATGTTGGAGATCTGGCCGCTCTCGGCCAGCCGCAGGCTACCGGCATGACCCGACAGCGGCGCTTGACTTCGTTGTTGTCGGCGGCCTCGCCGTCGGCACGAGAGCGCCGAGCGGATTCCCCCTTTTCAGCGTGCCAGTATTCCGAGTGGACGCGCAGAACCGCAACGCTTTACCAAAGTGTGAGGCTTCCTGCTTTGAGCCGTAGCGCCACGAAGCTTCGACGGACGTACGGAACATGCGGCGTGGCTATGAGTTTTGCACCAGTCCTTCCCTCCCTTGGCAGGGCATCATGAAGTCGAAACTTGTCGCAGAAACCTCAGGACAAAGAACCTTCGTGATCGTGCTCGATCCGGGCGAGGAAGCCTTCGCGTCCCTTACCGCTTTCGCGGGTCAGGAGGGAATCGCCGACGCCTCGCTGATGGCCATCGGCGCCTTTGAGAAGGCGACGGTCGGCTGGTTCGACTTTCAGTCGAAATCCTACCGCAAGATTCCTGGAGCAATGCGAGGTGCTGAGCTGATTGGGGACATTGCCGTCGACGAGGAGGACAAGCCGAGCGTTCACATTCACGTCATGCCGGACCTCGGTGACGGATCCACGCGAGGCGGTCACTTGTTGGAGGGCTTTGTGCGGCCGACGCTGGAAGTTACCGTGCCGGAATCGCCCGGCCACTTGCGCCGCAGGAAGCGTTCCGAGCTTTGCATTGCACTGATCGACCTCGAGGCTTCATAACAGCCTTCGTCAATCCCAAGCCGAGAGCACGACCTCCATTTCGACCGTCTCGACCTGCTGGGCAAAGCGCTGATGGTATACGGTCATCAACGCGTCATGGGTGGCGTCAGAAGAACTGCAAAGTGCATCCGTAACCAAGATGACGCGGTAGCCGATGTCGATCGCCCCCAGAACGGTGGCGAGCACGCAGACATCCGTTTCACCGCCGGTGATCACCAACGTATCGATCCCGCGATTGGCAAGTTCGGTCTGCAACCTACCCTCAGGCCAAGGCGAATAGACATGTTTGTCGATCACCTTCGCCGGCGGACAGAATGCAGGCAGCGGCGGAAGCAATTCGACCATCTCCGGACCGATGGCCTCCATCGTCATCGAGGCCCAGCGCTCGTAATAGCGCTTCCAGGTACCGGCGCCCTGCCCTGCCCTTGCAGCCGGGATAAAGCGGGTAAAGATCGTTCGGTCGGCCTTTCTTTCGACCAGACTCACTATTCTCGGTAGCACCCTGGTGATCCAGGGCGTCGCCCATTCAGAGGGTTCGGCGAATAGTCGTTGCATGTCTACGCAAAGATGCGCGCAGTGCTTGCCAAGCGGCCCGTAGCTCAAGCCTTGAGCCGCCATCACAATCCCCGGCAGATTCGACCCGGCCGCGGCGAGGCCAAGTGGGGAAGCGCATATTTCGACGAGCCCGAGCGGCGCCTGAGATTCAAGATCTGATCCTCTGAACGTTTGGACAAACGCGTTGCCTTGAGGCCTGTTCCGTCGGAAACCACATCTCGCGCCGAGCGTTCAAATCGGATGAATACCGCAGAGATTGCCATCCGGGCCGCTGCCGTCGAACGAACGGGCGGATGCCTATGCGGCAAAATCAGTTATCGGGTTATGGGCGATCCACGCGTGCACTACTGCCATTGCGACATGTGCAGGCGTGCGACTGACAGCGCATTCGCGGTGCTGCCTTCTGCCGGCGTGTCTTGGCCGGGCAAGGAACCTTACTTTCGGCGGTCATCACCTCTCGCCAAACGCGGCTTCTGCGGGGAATACGGCTCTCCGCTTACTCTAGCCTGCGACGCCGTCGTCAACGAGATCGCACTGCATGTCGGAACCTTCGATAATCCGGCAGAACTTGAGCCGCAATACAACTACGGATCATCGCAGCATCTCAGCTGGGTTCGCTGCGGCACCGACCTGCCTCATCTCGATACGGCAGAGCGATGGTAGCGGCTTCCGGCGTCGAGTTTCCCTTGCCCTTGAGCACGCAGCCGATGGAGGCGCGTACGGCGGAGGCATTGCCGTGGGACAATGGCCCCTGGCAGTACGAACCGAAATGGGATGGCTTCCGCTGCCTAGCCTTCAAAGATGCCAAGACCGTCGACCTCAGGGCAAAATCCGGCAAACCGCTTGGCCGCTATTTTCCTGAATTGATCGCGGCTCTGAGCGCGCTCACAGCGACCGAATTCGTGGTCGACGGCGAAATCGTGATCGAGGGGCATGCCTCTTTCGACGCGCTGCAGATGCGGCTTCATCCGGCGGAGAGTCGTATCCGCAAGCTCAGTCGGGAAACACCCGCGCAACTGGTGCTCTTCGACATGCTCGCCGGCCCGGGCGGACAGTCGCTGATCGAGCTGCCCTTGCAGGATCGGCGCGATGCAGCTGCAGATTTCGTCGCCAAGGCCCAGTCCAAGGCCTTGCGCCTCTCGCCTGCAACCACCAGCCTTGCGACAGCCGACAGATGGCTGAAGGACGCCGGCAGCGGTTCCGGGGACGGTGTCGTCGCCAAGCGGCTCAACGATCCCTACAGGCCGGGCGAACGCGCGATGGTGAAGGTAAAACGCCTGCGCACGGCCGACTGCGTGGTCGGCGGCTTCCGCCATCTGAACGGCACGAGGCAAGTCGGGTCGCTGCTGCTTGGCCTCTACAATGACAGTGGTCTGCTCGATCATGTCGGCTTCACATCGACCATCGCCAATGACGAGCGTGCAGTGCTGACGCAAAAGCTCGAAAAGCTACGTGGCGGGCTGGGCTTCACCGGCAAGGCGCCGGGCGGACCGAGCCGCTGGAGCACGGACCGCAGCGGAGAATGGGAACCGGTCCGGCCGGAACTGGTCGTCGAGGTCCGCTTCGACCATGTCACCGGCAACCGCTTCCGGCATGGTACCAGGCTGCTGCGCTGGCGCCCCGACAAGGCGCCGCGCCAATGCACCTTCGAGCAGATCGCGTAGCAGTGACTTGCCGGAACAATCTGTCGCCGGTGCGGTTCCTGAAAGGAGCAGTCATTGGATGTTGGAGAACGACATGGCCCCCCGCAACAGGCAGCGATCCCAAAAGCAGGAAGAAACCGAAGCGCCGACCATCGAACAGCAGGATTGGGATTCCTTCGAAGGCAACAAGGTGCTTCCCGACAGCGTGGTCACCGAGAACGGCCCGGATCTGCGGGAGACCGAGGGGGCCCTGCCCGAGGAGGACGACGACAACCCCGATCAGGAGAGCGACGAGGCCCTGCCCGACGACGAGGAGGAACGCGTGCTGTCGCGCGATCCGTCCAAGGAAGGCAGCCGCTTCGACGAGGTATAGCTGATGGCGCCCGCCCAGCCGTGACTATCCAGGCATCTTGGCGCCTGTTGGCAGGTCATCGCGCGCGACCTGAATGCGGCTGATGGGTTCGCCGGCACCGGAACATGTTGGACCCGGACGGGTTGAAGATCAAAGTAATAGCAAGCAGAGCTCCACCATGAGCCCTTCCACCACCGACCATGTTGAAATCTACAAGTACAACCATCCGACCGGCGGATGGGGATCTCTGAAGTCGCTGATCCGCAAGGCGCGCGGTGAAGGTCTGCTGATGTCAGGCATCTGGAGCACGCTGCTCAAGCAGAACAAAGCCGATGGCTACATGTGTGTCTCTTGTTCCTGGGCGAAGCCCGCCGAGCCGCGGCCGTTCGAATTTTGCGAGAACGGCGCCAAGGCCACGATGTGGGACCAGACGAAACGGTGCTGCGGCCCGGCCTTCTTCGCCGCGCATCCTATCAACGAACTGCTCGACTGGCCTGATCACGATCTCGAAAAACAGGGCCGGCTGCTTGAGCCGATGCGTTACAACGAGGTCACCGACAAATATGAGCCAATAGCGTGGGAGACGGCGTTCCGCGACATCGGCGCGGAACTCAACAGGCTCGATCCTAAATCCGTCGTCTTCTACACCTCGGGCCGCGCCTCGCTCGAAGCCTCGTTCATGTACCAGCTATTCGCGCGCATCTATGGCTCGGGCAATCTGCCGGACTCGTCCAACATGTGTCACGAGTCGACCTCGGTTGGATTGCCCGAGTCGATCGGCTCACCGGTCGGCACGGTCCAGTTGGAGGACTTCAGCCGTTGCGACCTGATGTTCTTCTTCGGCCACAACACCGGCGTCAGCGCGCCGCGACTGCTTCATCCGATCGAGGAAGCGCGCCAGCGCGGGATCCCTGTCATCACCTTCAACCCGCTGCCGGAACGGGGCCTGAAGCGCTTCAAAAATCCGCAGAATCCCGTCGAGATGCTTTCGCCCGGTCCGGGCACCAGGATGTCCAGCGACTTCTACCAGATTCGCGGTGGCGGCGACATTGCGGCGATGACCGGCATTGCGAAAGCAGTGCTGGCTCTTGATGACGCCGCGAAACAGACCGGTGCCCCGCGCGTCCTCGATATCGCCTTCATCGAAGAACACACGCATGGCTTCGAGGAGTTCGAGGCCTATCTGCGCCGCACACCGTGGCAAAGGATCGAAGCCCGGTCCGGCATTGCGCGCGCGGATCTCGAACATGTAGCCGACATCTACAGCAAGGCCTCGGCGGTCATCGGCAACTACGGCATGGGGCTAACGCAGCACCGGCACGGGACCGAGAACGTCCATATGCTCTGCAACCTGCTCCTGATGCGCGGCAATGTCGGCAAGAAAGGCGCCGGCGTGTCGCCGCTTCGCGGTCACTCCAACGTTCAGGGCCAGCGAACCGTCGGCATCTCGGAGAAGCCTGAATTGGTCCCGCTCGACAAGTTCGCCGAATTCTACAACTTCGAGCCGCCGCGCGAGAAAGGGCGCGACACCGTCGAAACATGCGAAGGCGTGATCGACGGGTCGGTGAAGGCCTTCATCGGACTGGGTGGAAACTTCGTGCGCGCCGTTCCCGAAACAGGGCTGGTCGAGGAAGCGTGGCGGCATTTGAGGTTACATGTCCAGATCGCAACGAAACTCAACCGCAGCCACCTGATACCGGGAGCCGTCACCTATTTACTGCCGTGTCTCTCGCGGATCGAAAAGGACGTGCAAAGGAGCGGTGAGCAACACGTCTCCGTGGAGGATTCCACGGCCTGCATCCATGGCTCCTTCGGCTCCCGACCGCCGGTCGGACCCAACCTGCTCTCCGAGCCCCGCATCGTCGCCGAGCTCGCCAAGGCGACGGTGGCGGCAAAGAGCTCGATACCATGGGATGAGTGGGTGGCTGACTATTCGCGTGTGAGGGACGAGATCGAACGTTGCTACCCCGATCACTTCAGGGACTTCAACAAACGCTTCCTGGCGCCGGGCGGATTTCACCGCGACATAAAGGCCTCGAAGCGAGTGTGGCAGACACCCAACAAGAAGGCGAACTTCAAGCCGCCGACAATGCTGGAGACGGATCCGGATATCGACGCGTCGCGATCGGACGTGCTGACGCTGATCACCGTCCGTTCCAACGATCAGTTCAACACGACGATTTACGGCTATCGCGACCGGCTGCGCGGCATCGACGGAACACGCATGGTGCTCATGATGAACGAAGACGATATCCGGCGGATGGGCCTTAGCGACGGACAGGAGATCGATCTGGAATCCGCCGCGGGCGACAATGTTAAGCGCCGTGTGCGCAGACTGCGCGTCACCCCCTATCCAATTCCGCGCGGCGATTGCGCCGGCTATTATCCCGAGCTCAATCCGCTCATTCCGCTATGGCACCGTGCCGAAAAGGCACATGTGCCGGCGGCAAAGTCGGTGCCGGTGCGCGTGGTGATGCCCGAATGACGCTGAGGCACTACACTCCAGGCCCGATCTGCGAGTTTGGTTTTTCTGGCAGAACTCATTTCCGCGAGAGCAGTCTTTGCCATTTGATCTGGGAAATTGCGCGGAAACACTGGCTTGGTGCAATTGCGCGCTAGTCCTTTCGCTCGCGGTACAGGCGCTCGGTCGCTCGGTCGCTCTCGCGCCGTTCAGCCGGGCTTCTGCGGCGGCTCATGAAGGGGTAGATGATCGCAAGGGAGGATCAGCGGACCGCCGGCGACAATGAACAGCCATATCGGTGCCGAACATGGCTTTGGCTTCCCATTAAAGGTCGTTCTCCAGCAACCACGTTGCTGTTGTTGAGCCAACCGAGAGAGGGTAGAAACGTTCCTTTAATAAGAGCAGTGCTGAGAGTCCGCGTGGAACCCCATAGGTCTATTCGGATTCGTCTGGCGCGGTCGGCTGGTGTTTGCCCCGTTTCGTTTTCATGGCATCACCAAGATCGCTCTTTTCGGGGTCCTTCAAATTCTCGCCGGCGGCATCGCGATCTTCGTTCGGGTTGTCCTCCGCCGGGAGATAGCCGGGAGGTCGATTTTCCTGCGGGCCTTCCCAACGTGGCTTCTGGTCGACGGTGCCTGGCGCACCGCTGCGAGAATTAGACATGGCGTTCTCCTTCGCGGTGTTCAAAAACAGTTCCAGATCGGATCCTTGGCCATTATGCCAAGTTGGGCGCGTGGCCCATTTGCAGCACATAGGGTGGGCGATACGCGATCGGCGCAGACCGACTGCTGTATCTCTCCGCTGAGAGCTGTATCTCTGCTAACCCGCAACAGGGGAGACTGTTCCCCCCGAACGGAGCATTGCAGGCCAAAACCTCAGAGTTGCGTCGGCCCACTGTGATCAGGTGAGGCTTTGAATAAACATGATGCGCTGCTGGCGGGACTTGCCATTCGCGCCACGTCACAGTTGCTCCGCAATTTCCTTGGCCAGCTGTTTGCGCTCTCGAGCCGAGACTATTTGGCGTGTCTCTACGGTCGCGGATCGTAAGCATGCCTTGCCGCGGGCGCGGACGATCTCAAACCGGCGGGACGCACCTATCAACGCATCTTCCGAACCGTACATTCCAATGATCGTGATTTCGAACTGGTGAATCTTGCGACCCAAACTCGATTCCTCGAGATTCTTCTCGCCCGTGCTTTTATCCCCCGCCTTTTCATGGAGCGCGTACGCCAGAATGCCTTCGAAGCTTCCCATGTCGACGAGTTTTCCAGGACCGACTGGGCCCTGGCGCGTCATGTGCTTCCAGCCAGACGGCGTCCTGGAGTTCCTAAGATCTTCGGCATCGGAGATGAATACGCGATGGTGGCTGGGCGGCGTTTCCAGATCGACGATGACGCTTTGAATGAAGACTGCTCCTTCGCTCATGTTGGTGACGAAGCATCGCGCGGATAACTCTCGCCCTTCGCCCCAATTGATCAAGAGCTTTGGCGTTCCTCGACGCTGGTGGCTTCGCCAGAAGATGTGCAGATAAACAGACCAAATGACCAGCATGCCTATACTGGCAAAAGCCGACATCAGGGCCGCCTTGTCCGCCAACCATGCGTACATCAGTTTGCTTCGCACATCTGATGTCGAACAGGGCGTCGCCAATTTTGTTCCATGCAGCGACTCGGCGGCCTCGCCGCCGACTTGCTGAATTGGTGCATCGGCAGAATAAGCGGAAGGTCGGCAGACGCCGGGTTACAGCTGGCGTTCGCGGCCAAGGGCCTCGCGGGAGCCAACGAAAAGAATCGTTCAGAGAGAGTCGGGTCGGACGGATCCCTTGAACGAACCCAAAGGGGGCAGTGTCATCCCAACTTCGACGGCCGCGATTGGAACATTGCCGAGAGACATTTGTTCGGCTCTCCTCCATCGAGCAAAGGAGCTTGAGTTATGACAATGCGGACAACTCTTGCGCCATTGGCCATCGCTGCGGCGTCGCTCGCTTTTCCGGCGGTTGCCACCGACAACGCGCAGACCTTTGTCAACAAGGCCGCCATCGGCGGAATGTTCGAGGTGGATTCAAGCAGGATCGCGCAGGACAGAGCCAAGGACCAGCAGGTCAAGAATTTTGCCGAGAAGATGATTGCCGACTACGGCGCGGCGAATGAGAAACTCAAAAAGATCGCCGGTGAGCAGAAGCTGCAAGTGCCCGCTCAGCCCGACACAGCCCATAAGACCGATCTGGAAAGACTGCAGAACACCACGAAGGGATTTGATCAGCCTTACGTCGAGATGCAGCGCGGCGCGCACGCCGATGCGGTGGACCTCTTCCAATCCTATGCAAAGGACGGCGACAATCCCAGTCTGAAGGCATTCGCGGCAGAGACTTTGCCGACACTGAAGATGCATCAGGACATGATCGAGAAGATCGCGGCGGCCAATGCAGGCATGCCGGCAATCAAGTCGGCTTCCACGCCCAAACCGCCCGCGCCCGTTCCCGGCGCCAACAGCTTCACTGAAACGCAGGCAATAACCCGCATTCAGGACGCCGGCTACGCGGATGTCTCTTCACTCGCCAAGGATAGCCAGGGCGTCTGGCGAGGTCAGGCGAAGAAGAACGGAAAGAGCATCTCTGTGGCGCTGGATTATCAGGGCAACGTCTTTGCCGGCCAACAGTGATTATCAACAGGAGTCATCACGATGCAAACCATTGCCGCGTTGTTCGACGATTACGACGATGCCGCCGATGCCGTGGGCGAGTTGGAGGCCATGGGAGTGCCAACATCCGATCTCAGCATCGTCGCCAACAATGCTGACGGCCGGCATTCCTCGCCTGCTGCCGCGGATGCAGCCAGCGGAGCCGGGATAGGTGCCGTGGTGGGTGGCGCGGGGGGCTTGGCGACCGGTCTCGGCGCCATGGCGATACCTGGTGTCGGCCCGGTCGTGGCGGCCGGTTGGCTGGCGGCGACCGCTGCTGGCGCGGCCGCCGGCGCAGTGGTCGGCGGGGCGGCCGGCGGCATCGTCGGAGCCTTGACGGACGGCGGCGTGTCGGAGAACGACGGCGATGTCTATGCCGAAGGCGTTCGCCGGGGCGGTACGCTGGTCACCGCTCGCGTCGATGACGATCTTGCTCCGCAGGTCGCAGGGATTCTCCGCGATTCCAGATCAGTGGACGTCGCCGAGCGGCGGAACGAATACGAAGCAGGCGGTTGGACTGGATTTGATACGGCGGGTTCCCGAGCTGAGGACGTCGATCGCGGTATCGCGCGCCGCGACCGATGATTATTGCGTCCGCTGGGAAAGGCCGGCCGCTAGCGCAGCGAATGAGGAAGCCGGCGTAAGGCGAGTGCTGTTGCCGCTGATGCTGCCTGTGGTGATTCTGTTGGCGTGCTATTGGGCGTTCGTCTACGTCGAAGAAGGCTGGCCGACGGCGCCGGTGAAGCGGACGCCCGAGCAGAACCAGGGCGGAAACGCGCCCCAGGACACATCTCCGCGGCCGGCATAAACAAGAATCCGCAAGACAGCAACAAGATGCCGGGCAATCAGTGATCACGGCCACTCCGAGCTGCCCGCGGGGTACCCAGACCCGTTTCACGGAAACGGCGAACCGCTCTATCTCTTTGTTTTGACGCAATTCCGGAAGGAAAACCGCTTCACACTTTTCCTGGAATTGCCCTAGTCACGCTCGACGAATTTGTTGAAGCGGCTGGTGGCGCCATCCGCCGTCATGTCCTGATGCACGAATGCCAAATTACTGGCGTCCATTATCCTGAAGAACTCTTCCCATTCGACGGGTTGCAGTTCCTCATCCGCTTCGCCGAAATCCACGCGCAAGATGGCGCCCTTGCCTGAGGTGCCCGCAACGGCCGGCCGCCCTTCCCGCGCTTCGATCCATGCCCGGATCACCTCATGGTTTGTGGTTTTCAGTGCGTCGCTCATATCGGCCTCCGTGACTGCCGGCTCGCTCACCATCCTTTGAGAGAGTAACCACACCTGAGCTTTCTTGTTCCTGAGCATGGATTCCCTCGATCAAACGGGAATCGCCAGCTGGCAGCAGCAATCCCGGTGAACGACTGCATCAATCATCCCCACCGCCATTTCGCGAAGTTGGGGTCGGCTGCTCTGTCTTCGTCGGAGGCGTTTGCTCTTGGACCTGCTGTCGCATCTTGACGGAGTTCGCCGACCCTCGACCCTGTGCGGCATCGGGAGTCTTGGCCTCTCTGTGCCGGAACCATGCCGGGACGATTTCGGCGAGCAGGCTTCGGATTGCAGCTTTCATTCTTTTCCTTTCGATACGGACAACGACCATGCCATCTTGGAGATCAGGTCTATGCTGGCGCATTGCCTTGCGCGAAGGCTGCCAGAAATTCCCGTATCGCTTCCAGCACCTGCTCGGGTGCCTCCCGAGTGGGGAAATGACCAATGCCGGCCAAAAGCCGGCGATCGTAGCTGGCGCTGAAATAGCGCCCCTTGGCTTCCGAGGAAGTGGCGAGCACGACACGATCTTCATCGCCGTGGAGCGTCAAAGTCGGCACTGCGATTGTGTTTGCAGAAATCTGTTTGCGAGCCAGTTCGGCATAGCACGGATCGGGTTTCGCCTCGTCCCATCGTACGCGGTAGGAATGCAGCGTCACATCGACCCAGTCGGGATTTTCGAAGGATTTCGCAACGCTGTTGAAACTCTCGTCGTCAAACCATCCCGCAGGGCTCCAGGTATCCCACAGGAAACGGGCAAAGGCCCGACCGTGCTCTCGAACCGCTTCTTCCCCCGGCCTGGTTGCCATGAACCATTGGTACCAGAAAGCCATTGCCTGCTCTAAATGCGGAGTCGCCGGCAGACCGGGTTGCCACCCCAGCGAGAGCGCTGCACAGCACGTTATGCGCTCGGGGAGCACTGAAGCGAGCAGGTACGCAATGCGCGCGCCCCAATCGTGGCCGACGACAGCAAAGCGGCCGAGCCCAAGAGCGTCGGCCAAATCAATTGTGTCCTGCGCCATCGCGGCAATTTCGCCCGAGCGCATTGTTTCGTTCGACCGGAAGATGGTCTTTCCAAAGCCGCGCAGCCAAGGCGTGACGGTGCGGAAACCATCGGCCTGGACGGAAGGCACGATGTCCGCGAAAGTCGTTGCGTCATCTGGCCAGCCATGAAGAAACAGTACCGGCGGGCCATCCTCCGGCCCGCCGCTCAGATAGGCGATCCGCAGAAGCGATGTATCGCAAAAGGAAACCTCCATGGATTCCACTCCGATCTCCACCCCCGCCCAACCTTGCTGACGGCGGCTTTGTTCCCGCAGTTCGGGCTCTCTGCCATTTGAAGGAACCAACCGCAGCGCTGCTGGTTCGGAAGGCATTCAGCGGAGCCTCACCATGTCAAATGCAGCGGAAATTCTCATCGACACTTTGATTGCCTGGAACGTTGAGGTCGTCTTCGGTCTGCCCGGCGATGGCATCAACGGCATTATGGAGGCTTTGCGGAAAAACCAGGACAAAATTTCCTTTGTTCAGGTGCGTCATGAGGAGTCCGCCGCCCTCATGGCCTGCGCCTATGCCAAGTGGACGGGAAGGCTCGGCGTGTGTCTCGCCACATCGGGACCAGGCGGCGCCCACCTTCTCACAGGGCTCTACGATGCCAAGCTCGATCAGGCTCCGGTCCTCGCGATTACCGGGATGCAGTTCCACGATCTGATCGAGACGTTCACCCAGCAGGATGTCGACTTGACCCGCGTCTTCAACGACGTCGCCGTCTACAACGTGCAGGTCTCGGACGCGGCGCATATGGAGAACGTGGCAAGCCTTGCCTGCCGCACCGCGCTGGCCCGCAGGGGCGTTGCCCATCTTTCGATCGCCAGCGATATCCAGGAGCAGCCGTCCGATGCCGCCGAGCGCTCCAAGCGCAACCGTCCCGCGCATACGCCACAGGACATGTTTGTCCCTCACTGCGTTGCCGAGGATGAGGAATTGGACAAGGCGGCCGCCATCCTGAACGGCGCCAAGCGCGTGGCGATCCTGGCGGGGCGCGGTGCACTTGGCGCCGCGGCAGAACTCGAGCAAACCGCGAAGCTGCTGCAGGCTCCGATCATCAAAGCGCTGCTCGGCAAGGCGGTGCTTCCGGACGACCATCCCTACACCACTGGTGGCATCGGTATCTTGGGAACGTTGCCGTCGCAGGAAGCGATGGAGACTTGCGACGCCGTTCTGATCGTCGGCTCGACCTTCCCCTACATCGAATATTATCCAAAGCCGGGGCAGGCTCGTGGCGTTCAGATAGATTGCGACGCGCAACGCATCGGTTTGCGCTTCCCCGTTGAGGCGGGCCTCGTCGGCGAGGCGACGGAGACGCTTCGGGCGCTCAACCGGCGCCTCAAAAGCAAGGCCGACGGCGCATTCCTCGCGGCGGCGCAAACCTCCATGCGGGAATGGCGAGAGATGATGCGCCAGTCGGAAGACGCCCAGGCCCATCCGCTCAAGCCGCAACTCGTTGCCCGGGCGTTTG
This sequence comes from Mesorhizobium sp. WSM3224, assembly GCF_000427725.1. Lineage (GTDB taxonomy): Bacteria > Pseudomonadota > Alphaproteobacteria > Rhizobiales > Rhizobiaceae > Mesorhizobium. The sequence goes on from NZ_ATYO01000018.1 coordinate 31,321, forward strand.
GCGAACGCTTGGCCGATAATGCGATATTGGCCACCGACTCCGGCCAAAACACCGAAATGGCGGCGCGCCATGTCGATCTTCGCCAGGGCCAGGCGTTCGGCGTTTCTGGCACGCTGGCTTCGATGGCCTGCGGACTGAGCTACGCGATCGCTGCCGGAATTGCGTTTCCCGGCCGGCCGATCGCGGCGATTGTCGGCGATGGCGGGTTTGCCATGCAACTCGGCGAGTTCTCGACGGCCGTGCGTTACGGCATTCCACTGAAGCTGCTGGTCATCAAGAACAACATGCTGAACCAGATCGCCTGGGAGCAGATGATGTTCCTCGGCAATCCGCAATTCGGCTGCGAATTGCAGCCGATAGATTTTGCCAAGGCCGCCGAAGCTATGGGTGGCAAAGGCTTCAGCATCGAGCGGGCCGACGAGGTGGAGCGCGTTCTCGACGAAGCCTTTGCCGCTGATGGGCCGATCGTCATCCAGGCGCTCGTCGATGCCTACGAGCCGATGATGCCGCCGAGAATGCCGCCCGACTACGCTAAGAATTTCCGCAACGCGCTGGCGCGGACTCCAGGGCACGAACGAATCGAGCAGAACGTCGCGCGCGAGCCGGCCAAGACCATGATGGAGGCCGAGGGATGACGCGGCCGCGGGCCCGCGGTTCCGTCTCTCTGGCTGGCTGAAGAGTTGAGGAAGCACACATGCTCGACCTGTCCTGCGCGTCGCCGAATGGTCGCTGTCCATCTCAGCCGGCGCGGCATCGATAGCGATGCGGGAGGTTCCGCGGGAAGCGTCCGTCGACGTGGCTCGTCAGCGCGCCCGATGATGGAGCGCTACGTTTTGCTCGGCCTGCGTTCGGCGTCTCGATCCTTTGCGTAGGCGTCCGGTCCGCGATCTCTCTTTGGCGCTTTCGCTTCCCTGGAGCCCTCGGCAATCGGGTTGCTGGCTCCGGAGTTTTCCTCCGTATCAAAGCTTGGTCGCGTTCGACCCGGCGGATTCTGACCCTCGGACTGGCGCGTCTTGTCTTCCACCTCACCTTGCTTTCGGGCGAGTCCAAATCGACCGTGAGGCTTCTCGTTGTTCGCTGCTGCCTGTGAGAACTGGTCCGAGGGATCCGGGCCGGTGTTGGCCGGGTATTTCCTGGCGCCGGTCTCGCGGCGGTTCTTTTCTTCGCTCATGGCTAGTCTCCGTTGGCCTGTTGGATAACCAGACAGTCGGAAGAGCGTTCCTCAACTCGCGACCAGGCCGGCCGGTTCATGTCTCAATGGAACAAATCATCAGGCTACGGATTGGGCGCGTGTAGGCGTCGGCGCCGCGCGAGGAGGTAACAGCCACGGACAGGGAAGAACGCATCAGACGCCGCGCCCACGAAATTTGGGAACGTGAGGGGCGGCCGGAAGGACGGGAATAAGAGCACTGGGATCAGGCAGTCCAGGAGATCGAATCTATCCGAACAAGGTTCGGTTGCTGATCCGACAGTCGGCGCCGCGCCGGATCCAAACACAAACAAGCCGAGTGGCTACGAGCCTCAGCGGAAGGACTTCCGATGTCGCGAACCTTTGCATGGACTGCAACCGTAGCAATTGTCCTTCTACTGATCGCCGTCTGGGTTTGGGCGGGTCGAGACTCCAGGCGCCCGCCCGGCCAGCAGCCTGCGCCTCACGCGATCGATCAGAACGGCTGACATAGGCCCAAACGCGCTGCGGGTCGCTCATCGCATGGCCGTCTCACCTATTTTGTTTCCCCGGGCCTTAGGAGGAACCATTCGGCCGGAGTTGGCTCGCAGGCCCCTGAAAAACTCCTCTACATAAGGCAGCAATTCAAACAGCAGAATCACGGTCATCACGGTTGCAACATACGCCACGGGCAGTTGCTGCTCCTTCCAGGCGAGGCCAAAGCGCGCGCGCTCAGGCCAAAATCCGAACAGTGCCAGGAACTGGGCCCAGTGCAATGAAACCACGCTGACAAGCCCCATCAGCGGAATCATCTCAAGGAAACTGTGGACGTGCTGTTCGATCGGGCTCACGGTACGCGCGGTCGTCGCATAGCGCACGTCCCATATCGCGGTTGCCTCGTGGATGACAAAAACGATCATCATCGCGGCAATGATCAAGGCGTTGACCTCCAGGAACATCGCCGCGAGCAAAGGCACGCCGATTTCGGCGAACATCAACAGATGGATCAGCGATTCCTTTGCTCCGGTCGTCGATTCAATATGCGTTGCGCGATGGCAGAGCCAGTCGGCAAATCCGGCGATCAGCCAGACAGGCAGGACGAAGTACATCAGAATCAGCACCATCGGATCGTTCAGTATTGCAACGTGCTCCGGCGCTGAACTGATCTGGCTGTTATGGCCTCCATGGGATCCTCACGCGAGCGGCACTTGTACCCAACGCCTGCGGGTCCGAACTGCGCGCCGGGCCAAGGGTTCCGAACGGCACAATCTTAATGTCCAAACGCAACCGGCTTTGGAACGACTCGTTCCTGACCACGTTCTACAAACAATATTCCGACGGCATGGTTCTCTGGGATCCCTGCCCACGGAAAACCCATTGATACAAGATTTGCAGCAGCAGTTTCTCTTTCGGGAATAGGAGCAACGGAACTCCTCTGTGCAAGCCGGCTTTTGCCGGCTGCATTGGGCGCAGCAATGCAAAGGCGCGTGCATCACCAAGACTGCTACGAACTGAACAAAGGGATCACTCTGTGCGAGACTTGACAGGTGTTCGCTTACTGATCGTCGAGGACGAGTGGCTGTTGGCCGATGATCTTGCAAAATTCTTCGGCGACATGGGTGCTGTTATCCTCGGCCCCGTGGCAACAGTAGAGCAAGCCGAACGCCACACGCAGGCTGCCGAAGCCGCCATTCTGGACATAGACCTCAAGGGTCGGCGAGTGTTCCCGATTGCAGACGAACTGATGCGCCGCAACGTACCGTTCGTGTTCTTCAGCGGTTATCGGGACATAGCCATCCCGGAACATCTGAGGCACGCCAGCAGCCTTTCCAAATCAGCGACTAGGACCACTGTATTCGACGCTTTGTTCACTCCCCAGTCTTACCGATCAGGAGCCAGGCCAGAGGAAACCGGTTCAGAAGATATTTTTGCGCTTCTGCCCAAGCTGAGGCTTGCGGCCCGGCTGCTGCTTGGCGACGTGAGTGCTTCGGACCGCTTGGTCGAACGCACGCTGGAGAGAGCCCTCGTCGAGGTAGAAACGAAGCCGACGGGACAGGCAACCGCCGATTGGCTGAGTGGCATTATGGCCGAGATCGCCCGTTCATGCGGATCAAGTCTGCTGCATTGACATCCGTCCGAGCACCACCGGCGACTATCTGCAATAGTCGCTACCCAGAGCCCGCGTTCAGTCAGTGCATGATGCGACTTCTCAGCCAGGCAAAGATACGATTGCCGGTGATAATCCGGCGGACTCGTCCAGCAGCCCAACTGGCCTGCATGGTTGCGCCGGCATGACAGCTGCATACGATTTCATGCAATTCCCAATCGGAGAGTTCAAAGAAGCGCCTGGCCTCTCCATAGGTATCGGACTGCAATCCCGAGGCCCTGAGCAGCGGGTCCTCGAAGGCGACTGTGAGTGGCGATCCTGGCGCCCGCGCCTCTGCCCGCATGCTTGGATAGAGATACTCGGTGCCGGTGAGCGCGGTGAGACAACGCAACGGATTCCGGTCGAGCAGTTCTGCCCACCTCTCTATCTTTTCAGCTTTTGTCTTGAGTGGCACGAGCGGCTTGACATCCGCGATCGCGTGCAATTGATCGAGCGTTTGGTGTTTCATGACTAGCTCCCGTCCATTCTTGTCTGACTGGTTCGTACCGGGTAAAGCGGCAGGCCCGTCCAAGGGACCTAGGCGTAGGCCCATCACGGTTGCCCACCGATCTTTGGGCAGGTGCCAATCGATGGCGCCTGCACAATGTCGAACTGACAGTCGTCTCCAATGTTCCGGAGGAAGATGGAATTCGTGCATCGGGCTGCGCCGCCAGACAGTGGCGGGGTATCGTCTTTTACAGTGCGGCGCGTTTCTCGATGATCTGGTTTGCGAGCTTGACCAAATCCGGGATCGCAGCCGGCTTCGACAGATATGGCGCATCGTGAAAGACAGGCGCCTGGAACGCAGGATCATAACCTGAGTGTACTATGAAGGGCACATTCAGCGCTTTAAGGCGAGCGGCGGCAACACCGCGCTGCCCGTCCAGCAACTGAATGTCGATGATGGCCAAATCCGGCCTGTTGTCGGCCAACCAGGTTTTGGCCGCATGCTCGGAGGCTACACAGGCTACTCGGAACCCATTTTGCTTCAGTCCGTCTGCCACATCCGAAGCGAGCAAATATTCATCTTCCATGATCAATGCCAATGGCGCCTTCATATTCGCCTCTCTGGGTCCACCTGCGGACCTAACAAAACGCCGGCCCGCCGGTTCCATCATGAAGTGAGGCGGAGGACTGCTCCCGACGGGAAGAGCGAGTGGGTCGCGAAGATCGCCTGACGTCCTGTTCAATTCTTCCGACGCCGGAACCTGAGGCTTTGCCGCTCGGGGAAGCGAAGCACTCCCTTTTGCGACGCTTCATCCACATTGCCGGCCGGATGGGGGCCGGCCTGGACGAGGCCGTCACCTTGGGCTTGGCCGAGCACGACCACGCCAGGCGCACCCAAAATAAGATGTGATCTGAGCAGACGGGCAAGCTTGGGGTGCAGCCCGTCGCCTCTGGGTGCCGCCAATGTATCCAGCGGGAGTAAGGGATTCATCACATGCCCTTTCTTTGGCTGTGCAGCCCGCGGCCGCCATCGTGGAACAGTGGAGATTAAAGGCGCGCCTGTTGGAATAGTTCCGGCTGCCCTCACGATCGTCACCCGCAATAGCGGACGGAATAGCCGAAAATGCGTTTCCGAAAGGCAGCGTTGTTCTTCACCTCCAGCAGATCCATTGGAACAGCTGGGCCGTTGGAACAGCAAGGCCCGACAGATGTTTTGTTGCGAAGGAGTTGTCCGATGACCTCATGGAACAAGCGAACACCTGCCGCGGACCGGGGCGAAATCCAGGCAGGCACAACTCAAGACAAGACACCCGGGTTCGATCCAGCCGCCGCGCCCCAGGAGACGGACGCCGAGGCGGGGAGTTCCGCGAATTCGGCCCGCCCCGCCGTCCGGCATGAGCCAAATTTCACCAACCAGGCCAGCTTCGCTAACGCAATGCGGCGTCCGGAGAATGCGCCCGGTCTTCAGCCGGCCAGGACGGGACCTGTGCTGGTGATTGCGGCGTTCGTGTTCCTGGCGGCTGTCGCGTTATTGCTTGCCGCATTGCTGCGGTAATTGCCGGCGCGCCACAAGTTTGTAGCTGAAGGAGGCTATTTCGATGCCAAACTTAAGAAGGCTTCTTCGCCGTCTATGGCCACGGAAGATCCAACCGGCCGCCGATCCATCGCCTGTCGATGCGATCGTGCGGTTGCTGCGTGAGATCAACGATCAGGATTCGCGCGGCCACAAGGGATAGAGTTCATACGTGTAATGTCGCGCCACACCGCTGGCAGGCTGCACGCCCGACGTGCGCCTTGCCTGACCAAGTTGGTGTCGTGCGCTGTATTTCCTTGACCATCATCGTTCCAGGAAATGGCCGACGGCTCTCAGCGACGACAGCCGATCGGAAATGATCTTGAGCATGGCCAGTAGCGGGAACGCCAAAAGCGCTCCCGGCGCTCCCCACATCCAAAACCAGAATATCAGGGACAGGACGACAAGAACCGGATTCAAGGTAAAGCGGCGCGCTAGAAGGAGGGGCGTGACCGTCTCCCCTTCGATGAGATGAATCAGGAAATACAGCCCCGGCGGAAGAAGCGCCCACCACAGACTGTCAAACCCAAGCAAGCCCACCAGCAGAAAAATACCGACCCCGAGGAGAGGACCCAGAAAGGGAACGTAATTAAGCAGAAACGCAGTCGTGCCCCACAGCAATACGTCGCCGATTCCGCACAGATACATGACTGCGGCGGTGGCCAATCCGACCAGCGCGTTCATGAGCGTTATCGTCAGCAGATAAATGGATATGTCGCTTTCGATCCGTTGGAAAATCTCGACGGCCTGTCGTTTGTCGCCGAAATTCGGCAGTACCTCGACAAGGCGCCGAAGGAACGTGTCGCCGGACAACAGGAGAAAGTAGAGAACCAGGACCGTCGTGAGCAGTCCGTCCAGAACGGCCTTGGTGCCGGCGAACAATGTCCCGGCAAAACCGAGATCGCTGCGTACCGCTACCATGGTGCGCCCTTGCGGAGGCGCGTTTGCGACTTCCTCGGCAACTTGCAAGGCGCCCTGCAGCTTGTGCATCGGGCCGCTCAGCACCATCAAATGCGCTTCCAATCTTGGCACGCCTTCGGGTAGTTTTTGAGCCCATGTCGCCGCGGGCTCGGACAGGGCGGCCACCAGGCCAACTAAGATCCCAACCACCAGGGCGATCGGCAAAATCGCTCCCAAAACCCTAGGCACAAAAAAGCGTTCCAGCAAGCTGACAGCGGGCTGCAGGAGCAACTTGAGGACGACGGCAAGCACTAGCGGAAGCACTATGGCGCTCGCTGCAAAGGAGGCCGCAAGGATTGCCAGGAGGAAGAGCCCGCCTGCAAAAAATGTCACCAGACGCAACAACCGGCTTGTGTGCGAGTTCTCACTCGGTTGCCCGATGGGCTCAATCGTGCCTCCAGGAGCCGGCGACGATTGTTCGAGCCCGGAGCGTCCGTTCGGCGTTGAAATCTTTGCCCGCATGTCCGGTGTTGAGGCGTTCCTCCGTGCCGCTGTTGCTGTTCGTGCGTTGCTTTGACTGGCGGTTCACCGACGCCGTCGCGTCTTTCGGTGCGACCGGAACCCAAACTACGCCGGAGCGATCACGATCACACCGCTACAAAACCGGCAAATGGCACCGATGTTCCTGCGGAACCAAGAAACAGTGAGCTTCCGACAAGGGCTTTTGCTGGCGGATGTTCGAATATAGCGGATGCTCTGTACGGAACCGGTGTCGCCGAAAAGCTCGTTCGGAACAACAGGCCGTCGGCCAAGTTGCAGGAACGACCGTGGCCGTCCGGAAGATTCGACAGGCATGAGCGCACAGCGCTTGTGGCGCGCGAACTGCTTGAAACGGAACACTTGGCGCCCCGCGCAAAGACGGCGCGACTGCGCGAACCGCGCCTGCCTACGAGTCCGGCATCAAAGCCATCTGCGGCAAATATCAGCTAGTGATTGGCTCGGTCGACGCTGCCGCGGTGGTCGCACAGGCTGGCGGGGTTCAGCCGGGCCCGGTCGTCTTGCCAATATGCATGGGCGTGGCCTGCCTGTGTGCCTGTCTTGTCACTTTGTCGGCCCCGCTGGCATCCTGATCACCGGTTTGCTTCAGCGCCTTCGTCGCCTGGGTCAACGTAACCCGGTCGCTACCATGTTGCGCGATGAGCCGCTTCACCTGTTCGGTGGTGACCCCATTCTGGCGCGCGAAATGTTCGATCTCGTGGTCTTCGACTACCGCCAGCGTACCTCGATTTTTACCTGCGCTCTTGGTCATCTTGAATCCTCCTCGAAGGGTGTCGACGATGGACGAACGCCATCCAGCGCTATTTGTTGCCCTAGATTTCGTAGGGCCCGCCGAGCGATCCACGGAAGGCGTGGCTATGTCGCGCCGGATCAGGCCTGCCGATACGCCAGCGGGTGTCACCGGTCGTCACACTCCCCGGCTCCCGGATCTCCCTCGGTCTCGTCATAGATGTGCTCGTGGATGATGCCTAGGATTTGCAGCCTCACCTCCTCGCGCGCTTCCGGCTGGATGAATGGCATAAGGAGATCTACCGTCTCATTGACTCTCTGTGGCAGATCGGCTCCCGGGTCGCTCAGGTAGTTGCCATGGGTATAGATGTTCTCGGCTAGTTTTTTGTTCAGATCGGAAAACAGTCCCATGGCGGCCACTCCGCTTTTCCGCCCGGAACGGCTGAATGCTCAAAATAGTTCCATCCCACGGCGGCCGCCTCTGGCCAATATCTCGAAGCTTGAGCGTCCGGACCCATTTCGGGCGACCGACGGCCGGTCGTGAGGTCCCGCAACGTCGATCCGCTTGCAAAGCAATGGCAGCGATCCCGGCGCGAGCTCAACTCTTCCGGCTGCGCTCGACGAACTTGTTGAAGCGGCTGCTTCCTTTGCTGCCGGCCTCGTCCTGATGGAGAAAGGCAAGATCGTTCTCATCGAATATCCGGAAGAACTCCTCCCACTCGATCGGCTCGAGTGTTTCCTCCGGCTCGCCGAAGTCGATGCGCAATATGCCGCCCTCGCCCTTCGTGCGAACTACGGCGGGATGGCCGTTCCTCTCCTCTACCCATTTACGGATTTCGTCGTGATTGGTGGTCGTCTTCGCCTCGGACATGGCTTTCCCTTTCTCACTGCGGAACCGATGCGGTTCTAACAGCACGCAAAGGGCAATGTTCCAAGCATGGCGGCCCAGCATCCAACTCGCCGTATCCGGCACAGCAGGGGGAACTTTGTTGAAGCAGGGAACAAACCTTTGGTCCCGCAGTTCGGAAGCCCAACGTCAAATCCGCAAGGAGTTCTCGTGAAACGTGTACTGGTTACGGGGGGCTGCGGTTTCATCGGCCGGCATGTCGCCCAGGAACTCGTCGAACATGGCTATGAAGTCCGTATCCTGGACGTGCTCCTGGACCAGGTGCACGGCGGCGAAACCGTCAGCATCCCAGCTGACTCCGAGCTGATAAAGGGCGATGTGCGCGATCGAGGCACAATATCCGCAGCGATTTCGGACATCGACGCCGTCATCCACCTCGCTGCCGAGGTTGGCGTCGGCCAATCCATGTACGAAATCGCCCGCTACGTCGGCACGAACGATCTCGGCACGGCGACCCTGCTCGAGGCGTTGATCAAGAAGCCTGTCGAACGGATTGTCGTCGCGTCGTCGATGAGCATTTACGGCGAAGGCCTCTACGAGACACCGGATGGAAGGCGTATGAACGATGCCCGCCGCAGCCCGATCGACGTCAGGGCTGGCCGGTGGGACCTGCTATCGGCCGCGGGCGACATGCTATTGCCTGTACCCACCGACGAGGAGAAACGGCCCGACCTCGCCTCGATCTACGCGCTGACAAAATATGCGCAGGAGCGCGCGGTGCTGATCTTCGGTCAGGCCTACGATGTAGATGCGGTAGCGCTGCGCCTGTTCAACGTCTTCGGCGCAGGACAGGCGCTCGCCAATCCTTACACCGGCGTGCTCGCCAACTTCGCCTCGCGGCTTGCCAACGGCAAACGGCCGATGATCTTCGAGGACGGCAAGCAAAAGCGCGACTTCGTCCATGTGCGCGACGTGGCCCGGGCTTTCCGGCTGGCTTTGGAGCAGCGCCCGGCCGCCGGTCACGCCATCAATATCGGCAGCGGACGATCCTACACGATCAGCGAGGTCGCCCGCCTGCTTGCCGAGGCGATGGGCGTTCCGAGGCTATCGCCCGAAATCCTCGGCAAGTCGCGCGCGGGCGACATCCGCAACTGCTTCGCCGACATCGCCAAGGCGCGCGAGCTGCTCGGCTTCGAACCCAGCCATCTGCTGGAGAATTCGCTCGGCGAATTCGCAGCCTGGGTTCGCAACAGCGTCGCCGTCGACCGTGGTGCCGACATGAAGCGCGAGCTTGAAGAGCGAGGGCTGGTGTCATGAGACAACCTCATCGCGAACTTCGCAATCAACCTGTAGCGATTGTCGGCGGCAGCGGCTTCATTGGCTCCAATCTCGCCGACAGCTTGTTGTCGGATGGCGAGCCCGTGCTGGTAATCGACAATCTCAGCCGTCCCGGCGTCGAACAGAACCTCCAATGGCTGGCGCAAAAACACGGCAGCCGTCTCAGCGTGGAAACTGTCGACATCCGCGACCAGAATAACCTGGTTTCGGCGTTGGCGCCGGCCAAGGCGATCTTCCATCTGGCCGCGCAGACCGCTGTGACAACGAGCCTGCTCGATCCTACGGAAGATCTCGACATCAATGTCAAGGGCACGTTCAATGTGCTCGAAGCGGCACGTCTGGCGAGCGTACCGGTAGTCTTTGCCAGCACCAACAAGGTCTATGGCAGTTTGCCCCAGATCGCGGTGCGGGAAGCGGACGATCGCTACGAGCCCAGCGACGAAGCCATCCGCGCCAACGGGGTGGACGAGACGATCGGTTTAAATTTCTGCACGCCCTACGGCTGCTCGAAGGGCGCGGCGGACCAATATGTCCTTGACTACGCCAAGTCCTACGACCTGCCGACCGCAGTGCTGCGCATGAGCTGCATCTACGGACCGCGCCAGTTCGGCACCGAAGACCAGGGCTGGGTCGCGCATTTCCTGCTGAGCGCGCTCAGCGGTCGTCCCATCACCGTCTACGGCGACGGCAAGCAGGTGCGCGACATCCTGCATGTGTCCGATGCGGTTGCCGCTTATCGCAACGTGATGGTCAGGATCGCAGACGTCAAGGGACAAGCCTTCAACCTCGGCGGCGGACCGCGCAACGCTGTCAGTCTGCGCACGCTGTTGTCGGAGATCGCCGCAATGACCGGCCGTGAGACTGTGGTCCGGCACGATCTCCAACGCACTGGCGACCAGCCCTTCTTCGTCGCCGATACCCGCAAGATAGAGAGAGCTCTCGGCTGGCGAGCCCATGTCGCGTGGCGCGAAGGTGTCTGCGATCTCGCAGGCTGGCTGCTACGGCACCGTCTCCAGCCGTCCCTCGAAGCCGCGAGACACGTCGCATGAAAGTCGCACTGATCAACCCGCACTGGACATACGAGCACAGCATCTACTTCGGCTGCCGACAGCCCCACCTGCCGCTGGAGCTTGGCTATGCGAAAGCCCTGCTGGAGATGGACGGGCACGACCTGCTGATGCTGGATGGGCAACTGCAGGACCTCGACAATGCCGCGCTTGCCGAGCAGGTGGCGGCTTTCGGGCCGCAGATGACGGTGGTGACGACCGCGCCCACTTATCTCTTCTGGCGCTGCGCGCCGCCAGAGCTGCGGGTGCCGGCTGACTTCCTGAAGCATCTCGCCGGGCGCGGGGGTCGCACCGTCGCTGTTGGGCCGCATGGCTCGGCGACGCCAGCCCCTACCCTGCGCAAGCTTGGCGTCGACATCGTCGTGCGCGGCGAGTGCGAGGAAGTCGTGGCGGAGCTTGCCCGTCAAAGCGACTGGAGCGCCGTGTGCCATACGGCTCGGCTTGAAGGCGAGGAATTGATCTCAAACGGTGGAGTGCATGCCAGCCGCTTCGTCGACCACCCGGCGCTCCATTGGCCGTCGGACTGGATCGCTGCCCATGCGCACCATCATCACCGGTTCGACGCGAACCAGATAGGTGCCGGCGCGGAAGTGGAGGCGTCCCGGGGATGCCCCTATAATTGCAGCTTTTGCGCCAAGATCGATTTTCGCGATGCATACAGGCGCAGGAACCATGACGCCGTCGTTGCCGAGATCGACGGGCTGATCGCGCAGGGCGTCGGGTATGTCTATTTTATCGACGAGATATTCCTGCCGCAGAAAGCGCTGCTTGATGCATTGATCGACCGCGATGTCCAATTCGGCATCCAGACGCGTATCGATCTGTGGAAACCCGAACTGCTGGAATTGCTGGGCGAAGCTGGCTGCGTCTCGATCGAAGCCGGCCTCGAAAGCCTGACTGTCGAAGGCCGCGAGATGCTGGCCAAGCGCTGCCGGCTCGGCACCGAGGAGTTGGCCGCGCTGCTCGTCGACGCCCGCCGTCATGTTCCTTTCGTCCAGGCCAATCTGATCGGCGTGGTCGAGGACGATCCGGCGCTAGTGGATTATTGGCGCAAGCACCTCATCGACAACGGCGTCTGGGCCAACGAGCCGGTGCCGCTCTATCCTTATCCAAGTTCGCCCAGCTACCGCGAGCTGTGGGGCGAACCCGACGATTTCGCCTGGGAGCGTGCGCATGAGCACTACCTCGCCTCGTTCCAAGCATTCAGCGACATCCAGGACCAGCGTCCACGCGCGCTGGCCGAGTTGGAGTCCTCATGCTGCAATCATTGACCCATCCCCCGAGACGTATCCTGATGACCACCGATGCCGTCGGTGGGGTCTGGCGCTATTCGCTCGATCTGGCGCGCGCGCTTGCGACCGGCGGCGACAGCATCATGCTCGCCGGCTTAGGACCTCAGCCTTCGGCGGAGCAGGTCAGGGAGGCGCGATCTTTCGCGACCCTCACCTGGCTTGAAAGCCCGCCTGACTGGATGACACGCGACGAGATCGATCTCGAGCAATTTCCTGGCGAGCTGAAGGCGCTTGCGACCGCTTATGGCGCCGATCTCGTCCACCTCAACGCACCGGCGCAAGCGGCGAAGCTCGATCTGCCCTGCCCTATCGTCGCGGTCTCGCATTCATGCGTCGTGACATGGCTGCATGCGGTGCGCGACCAAGTCGTGGCGGGCGACTGGGCTTGGCAGAAGGATCGCAACAGGGCTGGGTTCGATCGGGCCGGGATGGTCGTCGCGCCTAGTCGAAGCCACGCCGATATGCTCGAGACCTGCTACGGGCCGATTGCGCGCTTGAGCGTCGTCCACAATGGCGCCCTGCCCGGCCCGCCTGTGTCGCGCCGCGAGGCGTTCGTCCTCGCAGCCGCCCGCTGGTGGGACGATGGCAAGAACGCGGCGGTGCTGAATGCCGCGGCTGCGATCACCGAATGGCCGGTCTATGCCGCCGGCCCGCTCGAGGGAGCGGCTGGAGAGAAGGCGTGTCTCGATCATTGCGTCTCGCTCGGCTCGATCGACCATGCCGAGGCGCGTCGGCTTATGGCCAGGGCCAGCATTTTCGTCTCAACGTCGATCTATGAGCCTTTCGGTCTCGCTGCTTTAGAGGCCGGACTCTCGGGCACGCCATTAGTGCTTGCCGATATTGCAACCTATCGCGAGATCTGGGACGGCGCGGCCATTTTCTTCGACACACGTGATCCGCACGCACTCGCAGCATGCATCAACGGCCTCGCCCGCGACGCGGATTTGCGGCGCCAACTCGGTCGGTGCGCCGCTCGGCGTGCGCGTAGATATTCGTTGCAGGCGCAGTCGGCCACGATGCGCCAAATCTACGATCGGGCGGCGACGGCCGTTGCGGGGCACTGACCATGCATTTCGTATTCTATACCCATTCCGTCGTTTCCGACTGGAACCATGGCAATGCGCATTTCCAGCGCGGGATCATGCGCGCGCTCGTCGCGCGCGGGCATCACGTGTTCGCGCTCGAGCCCGCTGACGGGTGGAGCCGTTCGAACCTACTGCGCGAGCAAGGTCCCTTCGCCGTCGAACGTTTCCGGAAGGATTTCCCCGAGCTCGTTCCAGTGACCTATGACGCTTCTTTCGATCATGAGGCATGGGTTGCCGACGCGGATGTGGTGATTGTCCATGAATGGACGGATCCAGACCTCGTCGCCCGCGTTGGGCGGGCCAAGCTCAATAGTGGCAATTTCACGCTTCTGTTCCACGACACACACCACCGCGCAGTATCGTCGACGCAGTCGATTTCGGCGCTCCACCTGGAGCATTTCGACGGCGTGTTGGTTTTTGGCGAGGCATTGCGGGAGAGCTATCTTCGGGCCGGTTGGGGCAAAAGGGCCTTCACTTGGCATGAGGCAGCGGACGATCGTTTGTTCAGGCCGCACCCCGAAATCGAGCCTGTATCGGAGCTGGTCTGGATCGGCAATTGGGGCGATGAAGAACGCAGTGCCGAAATCCAGCAGTTCCTGGTCGATCCGGCACGCGAGCTCGGCCTGTCGGGAACCGTTCACGGCGTACGCTATCCAATGGGAGCACTGGCCGCACTCGCCGATGCCGGCTTGCGCTACGAGGGCTGGATCGCCAATGCCGACGTCCCAAAATCGTTCGCGCAGCATCGTGTCACAGTACACATCCCGCGCCGGCCTTACCGAGAACACCTGCCCGGCATTCCCACGATCCGTATGTTCGAGGCATTGGCCTGCGGCATCCCTCTTGTCTCGGCGCCCTGGTCAGACGTTGAAGGACTGTTCCGTCCCGGCAAGGATTTCCTGTTCGCCCGCGACGGCGCCGAGATGCGGCAGCACCTGCGCGATGTGCTGCATGATGCCGAGCTCGCAAAGGCGCTGGCAGCAGCCGGGCTGGAAACCATTCTAGCGCGCCACACATGCCGGCGTCGCGCGGATGAGTTGTTCGAGATACTCATCGCATGCGGCAATCAACGCGCATTCGAGGGCGCATTAACAAAGGAGGTCGCCGCATGAAAATCGCGTTTTATGGATCCAGTCTGCTGTCGTCCTACTGGAATGGCGCCGCCACCTATTATCGGGGCCTGCTGAAGGCCCTTTCCCGACGCGGTTATGATATCGTTTTCTATGAGCCGGACGCCTTCGACCGGCAGAAACACCGTGATATCGAGCCTCCCGACTGGTGCAACGTCGTCGTCTACGAGGCAACGCCGGATGGGCTGATAGAGGTCGCGTCCCGTGCCGCGCAGGCCGACATCGTCGTCAAGGCAAGCGGCGTCGGCTATGAAGACGAAGCGTTGTTGCGCGCGGTGCTCGACCACGCCCGCAGTGACGCGCTGACGGTGTTCTGGGACGTCGACGCGCCCGCGACACTGGGCGAACTACGGAACGATCCCGACCATCCTCTCCACGACGCGCTGAAAAGAATCGGGCTAGTGCTCACCTATGGCGGCGGCGACCCGGTCGTCTGGGACTACAGAGCATTTGGCGCGGCCGAATGCGTGCCGATCTACAACGCGCTCGATCCCGAAACGCACCATCCCGTCGCAGAAAATCCGCGTTTTGGCTGCGATCTCGCTTTTCTCGGCAATCGCTTGCCGGACCGCGAGGCACGGGCCGAGTCGTTCTTCCTCGAGCCCGCACGTGCCTTGGCCGGCCAAACCTTCCTGCTCGGCGGATCCGGCTGGGGTGACAAGCAACTGCCGGCGAATGTCTTCTGGCTTGGCCATGTCGGCACCCGAGATCACAATGCTTTCAACGTCACGCCAAAAGCGGTGCTGAACATCAGCCGCGACAGCATGGCCAGCAACGGATTTTCGCCCGCCACACGGGTCTTTGAGGCGGCTGGCGCTGGTGCGTGCCTCATCACGGACGCATGGGCCGGCATAGAGATGTTCCTGAAGCCCGGGGAAGAAATTCTGGTCGCGCGGGACGGCGCCGACGTCGCCGAGATCACGCGCACGCTCAGGCCACGACGGGCGAAGGCAATCGGCGCGGCAGCGCTTCGGCGCGTTCTTGCCGAACATACCTACACGCTGAGAGCTGAATTGGTTGACGCCATCTTCAAGGCGGATTTTGAGCGCCGGATGGTGGAGGCCGCGGAATGACGAAGCCGCTCGATATCGTTTTTCTTGGTCTTTCGTTGTCCTCTTCCTGGGGCAACGGCCACGCAACCACCTTTCGGGGGCTGTTGCGAGCGCTCAACACGCTCGGCCATCGCGTCACATTCCTCGAGCGCGACGTGCCCTGGTACGCGCGTCACCGCGACCTGCGCGATCCCGATTTCTGCCGCTTGCGCTATTACGGCACGGTCGACGAACTGTGCCGCAAGCACAAGCGAGTGCTTCAGCGGGCCGATGTTGTGGTGGTCGGTTCCTTCGTACCCGAGGGCAGAGCGATCATCGATGCGCTCGCGTCATTGTGCACCGGACAGTTCTGCTTTTATGACATCGACACGCCGGTGACGCTCGCAAGGGTTGCCGAAGACGATTGCGATTATCTGGCCCGCCGGCAGATTCCCTATTTCGACGTCTATTTCTCCTTCACCGGCGGGCCGACTCTCGAACGCCTGAAGTTCGAATTCGGGGCACGCCGGGCGGAGCCGCTCTACTGCTCCGTCGACCCCGAGTGGCACCACCGAAGCGGAAATGCGATCGAATGGGATCTGGGCTATCTCGGCACCTACAGCCCGGACCGCCAGCAGACCCTGGAAGCACTTCTGCTTGAGCCTGCGCGTCGACTCCCGGATCGGCGCTTCGTCGTGGCGGGATCGCAATATCCTCACGATATCGCCTGGCCCGACAATGTCACGCGGATCGAGCACCTGCCGCCTGCCGAGCATGCCGGTTTCTACAGCCGGCAGCGCTATACGCTTAATGTGACACGCACCTCGATGATCGCGGCCGGATGGTCGCCCAGCGTGCGGCTATTTGAGGCCGCAGCGTGCGGCACGCCGATCATCAGCGACCGCTGGCCCGGCCTCGACAGTTTCTTTCCGACTTCGGCGATCCAGACGGCCGGCAGCGCCGATGATGTGACGGAAATCCTTCTGGCAAAGTCCGACAGGGCACGACTCCGTATGGCCAGACAGGCTCATTCACTGGTCCTGGCAAGACACACCGGAACCGCTCGGGCTCGTGAATTCACGTCCGCACTGACGCAGTCAAGACAGATACGTCCGGTGCTCGACCTGGGCGTTGAGAGTGCGGCATGACAGGCAGACTACAGGAGAACACACAGATGCGGCGTTCAAGAAAGGCCCAACGGACACGGACGGTGCTTGTCGCCGGCGGCGCTGGTTTCCTCGGTTCGCACCTATGCGAAGCCCTGTTTCGCAATGACTATCGCGTGATCTGTGTCGACAACTTTCTCACCGGCCGAATAGAAAACGTCACGTCGCTCATCGGCCAATCGCGGTTTCGGCTGATCGAGCAGGATATCTGTAATCCGCTTGAGCTCGGCGAGCCGGTCGATCGTATTTTCAACTTGGCATGCGCGGCATCGCCGCCCCGCTACCAAGCCGATCCCGTCCACACGACGCGCACCTGCGTAATCGGAACGCTCAATCTGCTCGAGCTTGCCGTTCGCGACGGTGCACGATTCCTGCAGGCATCGACGAGCGAAATCTATGGCGATCCCGAACAACATCCACAGCGAGAAGACTATCTCGGCCATGTGAACTGCACCGGCCCGCGTGCCTGCTACGACGAAGGCAAGCGCACCGCAGAGACGCTTTGCTTCGACTATCTGCGAGCCGATATGGCCGATGTCCGGGTCGCGCGCATCTTTAACACTTACGGCCCCAGGATGGATCCCGCCGACGGGCGAATCGTCTCAAACCTGGTCATGCAAGCACTGGAAAAGCGGCCGCTGACGATATTCGGCGATGGCCGACAGACCCGATCCTTCTGCTACGTCACCGATCTGGTCGAAGGACTGTTGCGGCTCATGGACATCGAGCCCAATCCGCGCCAGCCGATCAACCTTGGCAACCCCGGAGAATTCACCATCCTCGATCTGGCAGGCCTGGTGAGGGAACTGACGGGCACCAGATCGCCCGTGAAATTCCTACCTTTGCCGGAAGACGACCCTCGCCGGCGGCGCCCCGACATAGCTCGTGCGCGATCCCTTCTTGGCTGGTCGCCCAAAGTGCCTCTCAGGCAAGGTCTGCTGCAGACGGTCGTTTATTTCTCCGACCTTGGCAACGGCGCAACAGAGCCGGTTGCTGCGACAAACGGGTCAGGTGCAAATGGATTTGCACCTGGCGCCCGCGATAATCCGGATGCAACCCGCGTTCTTTACGCCGAAGGGGAACATCCGACAGAGATTCTGGTTGGGTCCGACAACCCCCGGCACGGAGAACGCAGTCGTGCAGTCGAAGCGATCAGCCAAGGACATCGAGCAGATGGCGGCCGCGCAAACCGCCGACTTCCTGCGACGATCGTCCATCACGTATCTCGAATGTTGCGTCAGCCTGATGATGACGCATCTCCAACGCGAAGAGGTCGCCAGCATCCTCGAGCAGGAAGCTGACATGTTGCGCAGGCTGGACTGAGCCTTGAGCCTCAGATGAGGCAGCCCAATGGCAGGTCCTAGCATCACTTGAAGAGGAACAGATATGAGCCTCGGCACTATCCTGATCGTAATTCTGATCCTGCTGCTAATCGGCGCGATACCGGCCTGGCCATATTCGTCGGGCTGGGGCTATGGGCCATCGGGCATTGTCGGCGTCATTCTTGTCATCCTGATTATCTTGGCGCTCATGGGCCGGGTTTGAGGCCAGACTGGAAGGGATGAGCCATTCCGTCCGCAGACACGGTGAAATGACATCCGGTCGCGCCGATCGTGCAAGCCGGTTCGACAGCAGAGGTCGACAGTCATCCTGCAGGTGTCAATCCCGAACGGAACTCACGCTGCCACCAAGTTTTTTCTTCGCGGAAGATCCGCTCCCGATCCAAAGCGCAGCAAGGATCAACGCGGCCGCCTAATAAAACGTGCTGGCGCCCACCCACATGATCAGGCCGCCGAGTTGCTGGTCTTCAATCGCTGTCAGGCCCCATGGCGGCGCTGCCATGTCGCACCTTGCGCGCAGTTCCTCGTCGCCCAGATCGGAGTCACGGACCTCGCGACGCTCTTCGATCGAAAGACTCATTGCAAGTTCTCAGACACAGAAGATCGAGATATCGGCCATAGCGTGTTGCGATCGGTTCCATGTGCTGGCCGTCTGCGAAGCAATCATGCCGATCCTCCTGTTGGACTTCGCAATTTTTCCGGCTTTCAAGGAACATTCCTGCTCTGTCCCAGTTCGGCGACGTGGACGGTTCCTTCAACAGCAGAGGCGGCAGTTTCGTGACATCGAAAAAGGTTCGCATCGGCATCGTCGGCGTCGGCAATTGCGCGTCCTCCCTCGTGCAAGGCCTAACCTACTATCGCCAGGCAAAAAGCAACGAGCCCATTCCGGGGCTGATGCATGCCGATCTCGGCGGCTATCATGTCGACGACATCGACGTCGTTTGCGCTTTCGACGTCGCCAAGGCCAAGGTGGGGCGCGACGTGGCTGAAGCAATTTACAGCGCTCCGAACAACACCTTTCGATTTGCCGACGTGACCCCGATTGGCGTGCGCGTGGAACGCGGGCCGACGCTCGACGGCATCGGCAAATATCTGCGCGACGAGATCGAGGAAGCGGACGAGCCGGTCGCCGACGTGACCGCAGCCCTACGGGAAAGCGGAGCCCAGGTGCTGGTATCCTATTTGCCGGTCGGCTCCGAAGCGGCCACCCACTTCTATGCCGAACGCGCCCTGGAAGCCGGATGCGCGTTCGTCAATTGCATACCGGTCTTCATTGCGTCGCGGCCAGAATGGCGGCGACGTTTTGAAGAGCGAGGCCTGCCCCTTGTCGGCGACGACATCAAGAGCCAGGTGGGCGCGACCATTGTTCACCGGCTGCTCGCCAATCTTTTCCGGGAACGTGGCGTGCGTATCGACCGCACCTACCAACTCAACTTCGGCGGCAACACGGATTTCCTAAACATGCTGGAGCGGGAGCGGCTGGAATCGAAAAAGATCTCCAAGACGCAATCGGTCACCAGCCAGATTGACGTTCCGCTTGAACCTGGCAACATCCATGTCGGACCAAGCGATCATGTGCCTTGGCTGACCGATCGAAAATGGGCCTATATCCGCGTCGAAGGCACGACTTTTGGCGGCGTGCCACTGAATGCCGAGCTCAAGCTGGAAGTCTGGGACTCGCCCAACTCCGCCGGCGTGGTGATCGACGCCGTGCGCTGCGCCAGGCTCGCCCTCGATCGCGGCATTGCGGGGGCGCTCACTGGGCCTTGCAGTTACTTCATGAAGTCGCCGCCGGAACAGTTCACGGACGCTGAAGCTCGCCTGCGGACGCTCGCTTTCATTGCCGGCAGGGACGAGCCGATGCTCGACGCCGCGGAATGACCACGACCTTTTTCCTCGTCCGGCATGCGGCGCATGACGACGTCGGCCACTGCCTGGCCGGCCGCCTGAAGGACATCGACCTCGGGACCGCGGGCCGCTCACAGGCGCAGCATCTGGCCCAACGCCTGGCGAGGGAGCCGCTTGCCGCGATCTTGAGCAGTCCACGCAAGCGCACGTTGGAGACCGCGAAACCCATCGCCATGTCATGCGGCGTGAAGCATATTTCGATCCGCCAGGAATTGGACGAAATCGATTTCGGTGCATGGTCCGGCAAGACATTCGAAGAGCTGAATGGCGATGCCGCCTGGCGAATGTGGAATGACCAGCGACAGAGCGCCCGCACGCCGGGCGGCGAGACCATGCAGGACACGCAGGAGCGGATTATCGGGCTGATGGATGCGTTGCGCCAACAGAAGCCAAATCGACATGTCGCGCTTATCAGCCACGCGGACGTCATCAAGGCTGCGGTGTGCAAGGTCCTCGGCCTTCAGCTCGGCGAATGTTTCCGTTTCGACATTGAGCCCGCCTCGATCACCACCATCGTTCATGGCGACTGGGGCTCCAAGCTCATTCGCCTGAACGAAGTCGCCTGACGGGAGCTGCCCGATGCGCATGGTCATCTTCGGCCTCACTGTCACTTCCTCCTGGGGAAACGGACATGCCACGCTCTGGCGCGGGCTGATACGAGCGCTGGCGCCACTCGGCTGGCGTATCAGCTTCTTCGAGCGCGACATGCCCTATTACGCCGGTGCAAGGGACCTCGACCATCTCGATGGCGGCGACGTGGTGCTCTATGCCGGTTGGGACGATATCGCCCAGGCCGCAGCGGTCGCCGTCCGGGAAGCTGACGCTGTCATTGTGACCTCCTACTGCCCAGATGCAATTCAAGCCTCACGCCTCGCGCGAGAAAGCTGTGCCGGGCTGAAAGTGTTCTATGATTTGGATACCGCGGTGACGCTGGCACGCATCGAACAGGGCGATCAGCCAGCCTATTTCGGTCCGGAAGGACTTCGCGACTTCGACCTGGTGCTGAGCTATACCGGCGGCCCGGCGCTTGATGCGCTTAAGACCATGCTGGGCGCGCGTCTCGTCATGCCGCTCTACGGCCATGTGGATCCCGGCCACCATCGGCCGTCGCAGCCTCGGGCCGAATTTGCCGGCGATCTGTCCTATCTCGGCACCTATGCCGACGATCGGCAAACCGGCGTCGAGAAATTGCTTGTCGCGCCGGCGGTCCGGATGCCCGAGCGCCGCTTTGTCATCGGCGGCGCACAATACCCGCAGGATTTTCCATGGAGTGACAACATCTTCTTCGTCAGGCATCTGCCGCCCGCCGATCATTCGGCCTTCTTCTGCTCGTCACGCCTGACCTTGAATGTCACCCGCGAGGCGATGGCCCGTAAGGGCTGGTGCCCCTCGGGCCGATTGTTCGAAGCGGCAGCCTGCGGCGCCGCGATCATTTCAGATGACTGGCCAGGCCTGGAAACCTTCTTCGAACCTGGCAAGGAGATCCTACTTGCGCATTCCACGGAAGACGTGGTCGCAGCCCTGGGTTTATCGGACGGCGAGATCGGAGCGCTGGGCCGTACAGCCCGCGAACGCGTGCTCGACGAACACACATCAGCTCGCCGCGCCGCGGAACTGGATCGGATCCTGAACGAGGCGGCCCGGGCGCCAGCCAGCGAACAGATGAAGGAAGCCGTCTGATGTTGGGCATCGTGCCTGCCGCAGGGCGCGGCAGCCGCATTCAACCGCTGGGCTTTTCCAAGGAGTTGCTGCCAGTGGGCAGCCGGATGGATGGGCAAACCGAGCGCCCCTGCGCGGTCAGCGAATATCTGGTGCGCCGAATGGTGCGCAATGGCGTCGACAGGATCTGCTTCATCATCGGGTCGGGCAAGTCGGACATCCTCGAATATTATGCCGCCGGCTATGGCAGCGCCGCCGCCATCTTCGTGGCCCAGCCTTCCCCGGTCGGCCTTTGTGACGCGATCTTCCGCGCCGCGCCTCTCGTCGTGCCGGAAGAAACGGTGCTGATCGGTCTGCCGGATACGATCTGGTTTCCCGAGGACGGCTTCTGCCATCTTCCGGACGACCGTCTGTCATTCCTGCTGTTTCCTGTGGACCGGCCGGAACTTTTCGACGCTGTGGTCGTCGATCAGGATGGCCGCGTCGAGCAGATCCAGGTCAAGCAGCGGGACGCGGCCACGGATTGGGTCTGGGGAGCATTCAAGATGCCAGGCCGCATCTTTCATCGGCTCGCGGGGCTCTGGCGCGAGCGGGATGGCTGCGATGAATATTTCGGCACGCTGGTCAACGCCTACCTGGCCGCCGGAGGTGAAGCCTGGGGTGTCAAGGCGGGCCTGGCCTATGTCGATGTCGGCACGTTCAACGGCTACCGCACGGCACTGCGGCTGCTCGAAAACAACGAAACGTCGGAAGACGAAAGCACGCCGATGTTCATGCGGCCGAGCAGCTCCCAGGTACCATACCTGCCAGGCGAAGGAGGCTGACGATGCTGCATTCCGACGCGGAAATTCGCCGTCGAATAGATGCGCTGGGGCCGTGGTTCCACAACATGGAATTGGCGGGCGTTCAGACTGCTCCCGACCATTTCCTCGGCAACTATCCTTTGGTCAAATGGCAGAAGTTCGCCGACGCGATCCCGGCCGATCTTTCAGGCAAGTCGGTGCTCGACATCGGCTGCAACGCCGGCTTCTATTCCATCGAAATGAAGAAGCGGGGCGCCGATCGCGTGCTCGGCATAGATTTCGACGTAGCTTATCTGACTCAGGCGCGTTTCGCCGCCGAAATCGCCGGCTGCGACATCGAATTTCGCGAGCTGTCGGTCTATGACGTCGGCGCCCTCGGCGAGACTTTCGACATCGTGCTCTTCATGGGCGTGCTCTATCACCTGCGCCACCCGTTGCTGGCGCTCGACCTGATCCGCCAGCACGTCGCACGGGATCTGGTAATCTTCCAGTCGATGCAACGCGGCAGCAGCGAGGTCCCCGCGCTGGAACAGAACTACCATTTCTGGACCCACGATCTGTTCAATCGACCTGAGTTTCCGAAACTGCACTTCATCGAACACCGCTATGCGGACGATCCGACCAACTGGTGGATTCCGAATCGCAGCTGTATCGAAGCCATGCTGCGCAGTTCCGGTTTCGAGATCCTGCTCCACCCGGAAGACGAGGTCTATTTCTGCCGTGCATCCGGTGAGCCAGCTGGCGGAGGTGCGGTCTACCCTGCGAAAGGAAGAAACGATGATTGAAGCTGCGATGATCTGGAACGAGCCCAACAACAAGTCGCATTGGGACCCCGAACTCGATCCGGACTGGAGCCGCTTCGCGAACATGACCATCCTGGCTGCCGAAGCGATCAGTCTCGAAAACCCGGCGATCACCCGGGTGCTCGGTGGCATTTCGCCGATCGACGCCGGCTTCATGTCATTGATGAAGGGATACGGCGTGCTCGATCGTGTCGACGCCGTTGCGGTGCATGGCTTCCCGCTCGACTGGAATCTTTGGCAAATGCATGAATGGCCGCAAAAGCTCGCCGAGATTGCGGAAATCACCGATCTGCCGATCTGGATCAGCGAAGCCGGCGTGTCGAGCTTCGGCGCCGAGGAGGTCCAGGTCTGGGGTCTGCGACGAACGGCGGAGCTGCTGCTTGGCCGGGCACCCCGCGTCCAATGGTACAGCCTCTACGATTTGCCGCACGCCTGGGGAGCGACCACGCGGCATCGCGAGGTGGAAGGCTCCTCCTATTACCGTCATTTCTACATGGGCCTGCTGCGCGAGGATGGCACGCCCAAGCCGGCCTTAGAGGAGTTCCTGCGCCACACTCCGCAGATGGGATTGGTCCAGTGGTTCCATTTCGAGGACCACCGGCTGGACGACGCCGTCGCCTGGATGAAGCGGTTGGGCGTCACAAATCTGCGCACGGGTCTTTCCTGGGCCGACAGTTTCAGACCGAACGCCCTCGATTGGTTCGACCGCCAGATGGAAGCCCTGGCAGATTTCGACGTCACCGTCACTTTTTGCTTCACGCCCGAACACCGAGGCATGCAGCCTCACCATACAAGCCCGCCACAAGTGCCCGAAGAATTCGCTGAATTTTGCGCCAGCATGATGCGCCGCTACGCACCTGGCGTGCGCAGCGACGCGATGCCGATGCGGCGGGTCTCGGCCGCATGAGATCGCCATGTCCTCAATCGATCAGTCGCCTGACGTGCTGGCAGAATTCGCCACACGGCTAACCGGCGATGACATCCATCCAGGTGCCGGCATTATGATTGTCGTGGCGCACCCGGACGACGAGACGATCGGCATCGGCGGACATCTCGCTGGGCTGTCTGAGTGCCGCATCGTGCATCTCACCGACGGAGCACCCCGCAACCTTGCCGACGCAAAAGTCCATGGTTTTGATAGCTGGCAAGACTACGCCCATGCCCGTCGCGGTGAATTAGAGGACGCGCTGTCGACGGCGGGCCTGTCGTGCGGGATCCTGACCAGCCTTGACTATCCTGATACGGAAGCGGTCATGCATCTCGTCCCGCTCGCCCAAGAGTTGGCCTGCCTCTTCGCTGCCGCCGAGATCCGCTTCGTCTGCACGCACCCCTTCGAAGGGGGGCATCCCGACCACGACGCCACTGCCTTCGCGGTCCATGCCGCCTGTCAATTGCTGCGTCGTGACCAGTGTCCGGCGCCCACCATCATCGAGATGGCGTTTTATGCCGCAGGGCCGAAGGGCCCCATCTTCCAGGATTTCGCCGATGATCTTGGGACGGACCGTGTCGACGTCCGCCTGACCGAATCGGCCTTTCGGCTCAAGCAAGCCATGCTGGCCAGCTACACGACGCAGTTGCGGACGCTTGCACCGTTCTTCGGGTCGACCGAGCGATTCCGTTTGGCGCCGGCCTACGATTTCCGCACGCTGCCCAATAACGGGAGGCTCTATTATCGATTGCTGCCTTTGGGGTTCGAGCCCCCGACCTGGTTGAGCGCCGCGGCTCTCGCGCATGAGGAGCTTCGGCTCGATCAGCCATGACGCTTACCGTGCTCAACGTCGCCTACCCGCTTGCGCCCGTCGGCCCCGATGCGGTCGGCGGCGCCGAACAGGTGCTGTCAATGCTGGATCGCGCGCTGGTGCGGCAAGGCCATCATTCCATCGTGGTCGCCTGCCGGGGCTCCAGCGCGGCCGGGACACTGGTCGAGACACCCGCGGAAAAAGGCGTGCTCGATGAGGCGGCAAAGAGCCGCGCCCAACGCGCGCATCGCGCGGCAATCGCTGCGGCTCGGGCGCGTTGGCCGATCGACGTCGTTCACCTGCACGGCATCGATTTCGACGCCTATCTCCCTGGCGACGGCCCGACACTTGTGAGCCTGCACCTGCCGCTCGCCTGGTACACACCCGACGTACTGAGACCGGCCCGTGACGACCTGTGGCTGCATGCGGTTTCGGAGGCGCAGCAAAAAACCGCGCCGCCCGGATCGAGACTCATCGCGCCGATCCCAAACGGCGTTGACATTGATGCGCTGAACGAAATGCGATCGCGGCGCAATTTTGCGCTCGTGCTGAGCCGAATTTGCCCGGAGAAGGGCGTCCACCTTGCGATCGAGGCCGCCAAGCGTGCCGCCGTGCCGCTTGCGATTGGCGGTCAGATCTATCCCTACCAGACACATGTCCAGTATTTCGCCGATGAGGTGGCGCCTCGCCTCGACAGACGGCGGCGCTTCCTGGGACCGCTCGGGTTTTCCGCCAAGCGCAGGCTTCTGAATGCCGCCCGCTGCCTGGTCATTCCGAGCCTTGCGGCGGAAACAAGTTCGTTGGTTGCCATGGAAGCTCTTGCGTGCGGCACGCCCGTCGTGGCCTTCCCGAATGGCGCCCTGCCCAATGTCGTCGAACATGGCAAGACCGGATTTCTCGTCACCGACATTGACGAGATGGCGAGCGCCATAAACGCCTCGGCCGATCTCGACAGCGAAACATGCCTGGGCGAGGCGCGACATCGCTTCTCGCTCGACGGCATGATTGTGGCCTACATGGATGCCTATCGGGCATTGGCAGAGCTCGGCGCTTGCCGCTCAGGCTCGAAGGCCGCGCAATGAACTGCTTGCGCGCCGATGTCATACGAAACCCGGGTGCGTTCGATGATCTCGAGCAGCATTGGTGGGCGCTCTGGGCGCAGTGCAGCTCTGCCACGCCTTTCCAGTCGCCCGCCTGGCTCTTGCCATGGTGGCGGACATTCGCGCCGGGCGATCTTTCGGCGATCGCCGTGTGGAACGGAAATGATCTTGTAGGACTGGCACCGCTCTACCTTGAGCGGCATGCATATGGTTCGCGCCTGCTTCCAATCGGGATATCGCTGAGCGACTATCTCGATGTTCTTTGCGTACCCGAACTCAAGAAAGCCGTCGGTACCGCGATTGCCGAAACAGTGCTTTCGCTCGAATGGGCGCAATGGATTCTGCCGGACCTTCCGCTTAAAGCCACATCCCTGGATCTTGTACTGCCCGACATTGACGAGAGCCTATCTGCCGGGCATGCCGCCTGTCCGGTGCTTGCCGTGGCCGGCGACGAGACGCTTACAGGCTCGGTTCCCGCGCGGCGAAGACGCCAGCTTCGTCGCGCTCTGAGAGCCGCGCAACGGAGAGGCCGGGTAACGATTACGCGGGCGGAAGCCGCACCAGAGATGTTTCTCGGCCACCTGGTGCGCCTGCACAAAGCACGTTGGGCCGAACAGGGCGGAGGCGTACTGACGGACATCGCTCTGGGATTCCATCGGAAGGCCCTGCCTCGCCTTGCCGCGAACGGTCTGGCGCGATGCTGGTTGATCGGAATCGGTGACGCTATCGTCGGCGCGTATTATGGCTTCCATCATCATGGTCGCGCCTATGCCTATCTCGGTGGTTTCGACTCGGCCTATGCGCAGGAAAGCCCCGGCGCGATCCTGATCGGCAACGCTATTGCCGAAGCCGCTCGCGAAGGGGCACGGGAGTTCGATTTTCTACGCGGCCGGGAGAGCTATAAGTATAGCTGGGGGGCAGTGGACCGGTGGACCGCGCAAAGGCTCTGGACCCGGAGCGCAGCGCTGTGATCGCGGCAGAACAGCAGAGGATGGCCGCCAGCCGCATTCTCGAGAATTGCATGGCAGACGACCTGTCCGCCGAAGTTGCGGTAGCCAGATTGGCCGTCCTTACGGCGGAAATCAATGCTGCGAAATTGGCGGACGTCGCGCTGGAGATGCGGACAAAGGCCTACCATTGCAGAGGCTGGCTCGAGGACGTGGCCGCGCTTCTTTCGGCCAACACGGGCGCCTTTGACAGTCTCCGGGCGACGGCAGCTTCCATATGTCATGACCGTCAGGATAGCGAAACGGCCGAGATGACGGTCCGCCGGCTGGCCAGTGGCTTTGACCAGGCCGTCGTCATCTCACCGGCTGCCAGCGTCCAACTTTCGTCGCTCGGTGATGAGGAAAAGCTCTCGGCTACAACTGCCGAGATCGCCTCTTGGCTTGAGCGACAAGGGTTTACAGGCGAGGACAAGACAATACTCGACATCGGCTGTGGCATCGGCCGTTTCGAATGCGCGCTCTCCGCTAGAGCCAAACGCATTGTCGGCATCGATATTTCCTACGGGATGATCGCCGCGACGCGTCGAAGGTGCGCCGGCCTCGGCAACGTCGAGTTCCGTCAGACCTCCGGCCTCGATCTTGGCGAAGTCGCCGACGAGCGCTTTGACGGCGTATTGGCAGTTGACATTTTCCCCTACCTGGTGATCGCCGGCGTCGCCGAGCGACACTTCAGCGAAATCGCGCGCCTATTGCGACCTGGAGGGATGGCGGCAATTCTCAACTATTCATACCGGATGTCGCCTGCCGCCGATTCTGCCGACATCCGCAACTTCGCCAATGCATGCTCCATGGACATCGTGATCGATGGCGCGACGCCTTTCCGTCGCTGGGATGGCACCGTCTTTCTTATTCGCCGTACCGGCGGAACATAACAGGCGGCCCGAAGTTCGGGCGCCGAGACCACTTGCGCAAAAGCTGGCAGACCAGGAGAAGCAGATGGCATCCGGCGGTAATAAACACATGGGCCGCGGCAGTCAGGGCAAAGGTTCCGGGACCGGGGCCAAGACGGAGGTTCCGAAAGACATGGTCGGAGAAAACGACGTCTTGTCGAACCGGGATAAGAAGCAGCATACACAACAACGCGGCCTGGACGGCAATCGGATTAAGTCCGATCAGTATCAGGACCACGCGGGAAACCGGCTCCCCGAAGACTGAGCTTGCGGCGGCTCTCAGCGGACTTGCAGTGGCGCAAACGGACCAGTTATGGGGTCAAGCAGAGGGCTTTGCTCTGGGCACAATCCAGTGCCGAGCCAAATCTGATCGGCTGGAGCGCCTTGCAAACTCTGGCCGGCTATGGTCTCAGTGAATTTTCGAAGGGACCTTAATTGCTAAGAGAATGCCATGTCTCGCCCGAGCCAAAGCGATACCGCCAGTAACGCAATCCTGAGCATAGACAAAGAGATTGCATCGCTGTTGACGGCGATCGAGCAGGAGAATGTCCCGGATCGCCTGACCAAGCTCGCGATCGAGTTGCAGAATGCGCTAATCCAGAAGCGTCGCCGTGAAATGGAAAGCTGACGCGTGCTCTCATCGAGGTCTGTCAGCGGCTCTGTCCCAGTGGTCTTGCGAGACATGCTCATGTCTTTCGATCAGCGCTTGTGATGATCTTTCATCAAGGGACTCCAGGACGCTGGCGCGCGCGCGGTTGAGACGGCTTTTGATGGTTCCTACCGCGCAATTGCATATCTCAGCGGTTTCTTCGTAGCTGACGCCTAGCACACCGATCAGCATCAGCACTTCGCGCTGATGTGACGGAAGCTTCTGGATGGCTTGGTAAACTTCCTTGCTTTGAATGGACCACTCTTGGGAGGCTTCCGAAATCGGTCTGCTGGAGACGCAGTCGAGCAATCCAGGTGCTTCTCTGGCTGCAGCCTTCACCCGCGTATAGTGCGTGTTGCGCATGATGGTGAAAAGCCAAGACTTCAAGCGCGTTCCTGGCTCGAATTTGTCCAAATTGGCAAGCCCCTTCATCAAAGTCTCCTGCACGAGGTCATCGGCATCATCGGGTACCCGGCAAAAAGTGCGGGCAAAAGCACGCAAGGCAGGGATGAGATCGATAACGTTGATTTCGCCCGGCACGCAGTCAGGCGTCGCATGGCCTTTTGGTAACACGGTTCGAACCCCGGCAGCGCGTTGATAGCAATGATTAGAAAGAATGCGTGACGATGACGATCGTTCCTGTTGGAAACGAACATCCTTGGATATCCGTTTGCCAAACTGATCCCGCCGTTCGGGCTAGAGGAACCAGCTCGCCACCAGCACAGCCGAGGCCGCAAAGATTGCTGCCGTCGTGACGCCTCCTAGGATGTTTGTGCTCCGGCTATTGACCCTGTCGCCCATAATCCTGCGATCGTTCGTCATCAATAGGATCAACAGCAGCAGCGGGGGAGTGGAAAAGCCTTGCATAACGCCCGCCCAGACCAGCGCATGCATTGGATTGAAGCCAAGAAAATTTAGGCCGACTGCGATCAACGTGAATGCCGCCGTCGCCAGGTAGAAGGCTGGCGCTTTCTGAGGCTTCGCGTTCATGCCATGGTTCCAGCCCATTGCCTGCGCGAGATCAAAGGCAGCGCCTGTCGTCATGACAGGAACGGCCAGAAAGCCGACACCGATCACACCAGCGGCGAAAAATATGCCGGCTGCATCGCCAGCAAGCGGTCGCAGCGCTTCAGCCGCCTGGGCTGCCGTTTCGATCTGGGTTTGGCCGGCCTTGTGAAGCGTCGAACCCGTCGAAAGAATGATGAAATACATGATCAGGTTGGAAAACGTCAGGCCGATCAGAATGTCATGGCGCGACCGGCGCAGCTCTCCATCGGTCGCTCCTTTGCGTTTCTCAAGAGTAGTTCTTCCCTTGGCGATTTCCTCTTCCACTTCCTGGTTGGATTGCCAAGTATAGAGATATGCCGAAAGCGTTGTTCCGATGATCGCAACGAGCATCAACAAATACTCTTGGCTGAAATGCACCCTCGGCAGCAAGGTGCCACTTATCACCGACATCGGTTCTGGTCTGGCGAGGACAGCCGAGACGACATAGGCGAGGAGCGCCAACGCCAGCAGACGGAACAGATTCCTGAGGAGGCCGTAAGAACCAAAAACTTGAAGAGCAAACATAAACGCTGCGATGAAAGCGACGATCACCGGGATGGGCAACGGCACGAACAGGTTGATCGCCGCCGACATGGCGCCCAGATTCGCGGCAGCCTCGATCACGTTGCCAGCCAGGGCTCCAACCAGGACCGGCCATAGCAGCCATCGCGGATAGAAATCCGCGATAACCTGGAACAGTCCGCGCCCGGACACCTGGCCGAGCTTCGATGAGAGGTACACGACAGCGTACATCATCGGCAGTGTCACTGGGGCGGTCCAAAGCAGATCCGGTCCGAACCTTGCTCCCGCGCTGGCATAGGTACCGATTGCCGAGCAATCGTCGTCGGCCGCACCCGCGATCAGGGCCAGGCCAACGGCTCTCCCTAAGCCTTTCCGCGTTCGTCCGTTCGCCTCCTTGTTGGCTTGCTCGGTCATCACTTGCGCTCGACGCCCACCGGGAAAGGATCGGCCGAATATGAGTGGTGCCGCCTTTGGTCCCGGGTCGAACTGCCTCATCAAGCGTTTTGTTCCGCCGCAGGGCCCCGTATCCATGTGGAATTTTTCGCGCTTTTGGATCGCCCGTTCCGCCGCGTTGTTGGGCTGAAACGGCCATCGAACTCTGTTTCGTTGCTTGTTGCTACGCACCTGGGTTGCGCCGCCTTGGCGGATGCGAAAGGCGCGGCAGGTGCTTGGGGGGTCTATTGGGCAAGCGAGAGCGCCGCGTGGCCTCAATGCTTACCTTTGTCGAAACGCGCGACCGCTTCGATCAGCACCCTGATCTCGAAAGGCTTCGACAGTCTCGGCGAATCCTGGAACCGATCGGGAAAGACCGTGGTGCTGTCATAGCCGGTGAGAAAGACAAAAGGCACACCCAGGGTGACGAGATGCTCGGCAAGCGGGAAACTCCGTTCGCCATGCAGGTTGACGTCGAGCACCGCACCGTCCAGTTCAACGCCGTCGATCTGCTGAAGTGCTTGTTCGACAGAAGGCGCAGGACCGACGACGTCGCATCCGGCTGCCTTCAATTCGTCGGCCAGATCGAGCGCAACCAGGAATGCATCCTCGACGACGAGGACCCGCAGGCCGGATAATGGAGCGCTCTTATTCATTCGTTTCCGAGCTAGGGATCGATCGACCCCTCGGTTCGGGACCATGGAATTTCAAGCAGGCATTCCACGCCGGAGGGCTTGAACCTCAATCCTACAGTTCCCCCCAGCTCGTACTCCAAACTCTGCTGGATGAAAGTTGTTCCGAAATTCCTGCGGGATGGTTCTTCCACAATCGGGCCGCCGATCTCCTTCCAGCTGATCGACAAGAAACCCGGCTTCACGATGTCCCAAGACACTTCGATGCGGCCGGTGTCGACGGAAAGCGCGCCATATTTGGCGGCGTTGCTGGCTAGTTCGAAAAAAACCATGCCGAGCGTCGCCGCCGTGGCCGAATTGAGGTGGAGCGGCCGCCCCTTGACGACTACGGCCTGGCGTTCCGTGCTACCATAGGGAGCCAGCGTCGCCCTGAGCAGTTGCTCGAGGTCGGCATCGCCCCAATTGTAAGATGACAGGACCTCGTGCGTGCGGGCCATCGCATGCAATCGCTCGTGAAATGACGTCGAGAACTCGCCTATCGAGACCGATGAGCGGGTCATGCGCGAGGCCAGCGCGGTGACCGTGGCGAGGATATTCTTCACGCGATGCTGCAACTCATGCAACAGCCTCTCCTGGCTGCGCTCCGCCTCCTTGTGGTTAGATATGTCGACCAGGGCTGCAATCGCGCCGCGGACCTTGCCGGATTCGTCAAATAGCGGATTTGCCGAAATCATCACGTCGAAGCGTGCACCATCAGCCCGCGCGATCCGCGCCTCATATCCGGGAATGGCTTTGCCCGTCCGCATCGCTTTTTGCAGGGGCTGGTCACCCGCGTCCACTACAACGCCATTAACCGTCAACGGCAGCACAGCCGGCACCGACGTCAGCTTGCCGTCAGCGCCGCTCCGGGCGGCAAGTTCAACCGCCCGGCGATTGGCACGGATCGCCTCGACGTTGCCGTCCTCGGCGATCAGAATGCCCACCGGCACCAGGTCCAGCAGCGTTGCTAGGCTCTCGATGCGGTTGCGCAGATCTTGCGAGAGCGCGCCGATCTTTTCCTCGGCTTTCACGATCTGGGTGACGTCGACGAAGGTGACGACCAGACCGGCGATGACGTTCTCGACCGTACGGTACGGCAGTACGCGCATGATGTAGCGCCGGTCGTTGTCGACGCCCTTGATCTGCCGCTCGATCGTTCCAAGCCGCAGCAGGACCTGCTCCAAGTCCCCTTGCAATCCGTCGGCCAGAAAGCGCGGGCGCACATGCGCGAGCGGCCGCCCGACGTCGCTTTCGACCAGCCTGAACAGGTCGCGCGCCGTCGGCGTGAAGCTCTTGATGCAGAGGTCGCGGTCGAGGAAGACGGTCGCGATCTGGGTGCTCTCGAGCAAGTTCGCCATATCGTTGTTGGCGCGGCTGAGTTCGTCGACACGGATACTGAGCTCAGCATTGACTGTCTGCAATTCCTCGTTGATCGACTGCAATTCCTCCTTTGAGGTCTCCAGTTCCTCGTTGGAGGACTGCAGTTCCTCGTTGATGGATGACAGCTCCTCGTTGGAGGATTTCAACTCCTCGTTGGAGGATTCGAGTTCCTCCGTCGTGATCTGCAGCCGTTCCCTGGTTTCCCTCAGCTCCTTTTCGAGCTGGCTGACATTGGCGCTTTCGACGTCGTCGGCTGCGTGGGCTGGCTCGTCCTCGGCCTCCGGTTTGATGCCGCCGATATCGCGGAACACGATCATGTAGAGCGGATCGGCCGAGCCGGCGGATAGCAGCGGCTGAACGACGAGGCTGATCGCCTGGCGTCCGCCATTGGTGCCTACCGCAATGTTGCTCTGGATCGCCACCTGTCCGGAGCTGACGGCCTTGTGAAGCGCTGCCCGCAAGTCCATGCGCAGGCCCCGTCTGGCCATGGAGAAGACGTTGTGGTCGGGTGCGCCGGCGGCGAGCTCAAGATATTTGCCTGTACCTCCGGAACTGTGCATGAGTTCGCCGGCGGCGTTGACCACCACATGCGCGGGCGAATAGCGCTGGAGGATCAGCCGTTCCGCGGACTCCTGCAGGGTTGAAGTCGTGGCGCGCAGACGTGCATGCGAGGCCGGCTGCCTAGCCGCCGCGGCGAGCGGGAATTCCGGCAGCCGCTGCGCCGCCACCTCGCCGCGCTTTTGAAAGATGCGGCTGGTCTTGTCCACGGTCGAGAACAGGCGCCCGTGACGCGTGACGTTCTCGGACGATCCGAGAAACAGATAGCCGTTGCTGCGCAGAGCGTAGTGGAAGACCGGCAAGATCTTCTCCTGCAGTTCAGGACCCAGATAAATCAGCAAGTTGCGACAGGCGATCAGGTCGAGCCGGGAAAACGGCGGGTCGCGTAGAAGATTGTGTGCTGAAAATAAGCAGATCTCCCGCAAATCGGCGCCGACACGATAAGTACCGTCCTCGCGCGAGAAGAACTCCTTGAGGCGCTTCGGCGTGACATAGCTTGCGATCGCCGCGGGATAGCGCCCGGCGCGCGCTATTTCCAAAGCGCGCTCGTCAACGTCGGTGGCGAATATCTGCAGGCTGGGCGAAGCGGCGCCGCGCGCGTTTTCCTTCAGCAGCATCGCGATCGAATAGACTTCTTCGCCAGTGGAGCAGGCCGGCACCCAGACCCGGATCGTCTCGTCCGGTTTGCGGTCCTTGAAAAGCTTTGGAATGACGAAACGTTCGAGCGCTTCGAAGGCCCGTGTGTCGCGGAAAAAACTAGTCACGCCGATGAGCAGATCCTGGAACAGCAGGTCGATCTGCTGCGGATCGTCGCGCAAGTGCTCATAGAAAGTGGCGGGATCGTCGATCTGCAGCACGTGCATGCGGCGCTGGATGCGCCGCATGATGGTGTTATCCTTGTAGCCGCTGAAATCGTGGCCGGTGCGTACCCGAAGCAGCGTCACGATCCGCGAAAGCTGTTCCGCCAAGTCGCGCTTGCGGCGATCGCGCTCGCTTTCGGTCCGGTTGGAGCGGCTGAAATAACTGACCAGCTTTCCCGCCATTTGCCCTGCGGGAAGCACCATGTCGACAAGGCCACCCTGGACGGCGCTTCGCATCATACCGTCATATTCGGCGCTTTCCTGCGCCAGTGTCAGTCCGCCACGCTCCTTGATTGCCCGCAGTCCCATCGTACCATCGCTGCCGGTCCCCGAAAGGATAATGCCGGCCGCATACTCAGCCTGCTCCCGCGCCAGCGACGTGAAGAAATCATCGATCGGCGTGCGCTTGACACGCGCGGCAGGCATCTTGGCGAGGTGAAAGTGCTGGTCCTCGATCGTCACCGAGACGCCCGGGGGGATGACGTAGATATTATTCGGCTGGATCTCCGCACCCTCTGCCGCGGTTTGCGTTTCAATCGTGGTGGAGCGCTGGATGATGCTGGCAAGCGCGCTTTCATGCTCGGCGTCGAGATGCTGGATCACCACATAGGCAAAACCGCTGTCGGCCGGCACTTCGGGAAAGAATTGCTGCAGCGCTCCGATGCCGCCCGCCGATGCGCCGATGCCTATGATAGGGAAGGACGCCGGCTCTTTGGCACCCCCACGCGGCCTAGCCTTCGGGTTTCTTGCCGTTGCTTTCCTGGTCGACTGTTCCATTGCCCGTTACGCGAACCCGCCTGCTTTCGAGGATGCGCTCGACGAGAGCGGCATCCGCATCGTATTCCTCCGCCCGCTGGCCAAGCTCTCTCGCGAGCTGTGAGCGATGCCGCGTTCTTTCCCGCTCGGCCATGCGCCGGGCAAATTCCGCCCGTTGCTGATGTGACCGCAGCAGACTCCATAGAATCTCGTCCGCCTCGATCGCCTGCGCTTCCAATACCGCCTCGGCAGTAAAAGCGTGTCCGGTATGACACCGGTAGCGCAGCATGTCACCGTCTTTTAGCTCCCACAGCGGCCCGTTGCATTCTGGGCATGTAAACACCGACAATTCGCCAAGTCGATCCGCTTCTTTCATGGTCGAATGCTCCTGCGCAGCGATGGCCGCCTCCAGTCTGACTATTGGCGGGGCGGGCAAGGTTTCGCCAGCCGGCTCGGCCGCCAGTTTCGCCAGCAGGCTACCGAGCTTGGTCGCCGGTACGCAATAGTCGATCTCGACGTATTGCAGCGCGCTTTCCACCATGGATGGCACCACCGCGTCTTTCGGATGCTGCACGGCCGCGATCCCGCCCACCGCCTTGACAGCTCTCAAGCCGGCGGTGCCGTCGGAAAGTGCACCAGAAAGCAGGACGCCGATGACACGCGCGCCGTAGCTGAGCGCCGCCGAGCGGAACAGCGGATCTATCGCTGGCCGGGCGAGGTTTTCGCGCGGTCCGCGCCGCAGCATCATGTGGTCGCCATGCAGGAGAAGATGGAAGCCGGGTGGCGCCACATAGATATTGCCGGTCCTGAAAAACGCGCCGTTCTCGGCGACCGACGTTTTGAGCGTGGCCACGCGGTCGAGGATTGCGGGCAGATAACTGATCTGGCCGACATGGAGCACGATGAACACGGCTGCCGGCAGCTCGGCGGGCAGATCGCTCACGATCTTCTTCAGCGGTTCGATCCCGCCCGCCGACGCGCCGATCACGATTATGAAGCGGTTGCGCGCCTGTTCTCGCGGCGAGCTTGTCCGGTTCGCGCGAGCAGGTGAAATGCGGTTTCGAGTGTCGACCATGAAATCCGTATGGGCGCGCCCCGCCCTCGATCATAAGTCGCCTAAGGGGACTAAGGTTCCATGAGGTGGCGGCGTCGTCGATTTGCAACTGCAAAATGCAGCTGGTGTTAGCGAGGCGCAATATGTTTGTAAAAAGCAATCGCCTACTCGCGACAAACCCTTTCGGCAGGAACCCTGGAACATCGCCGCCGTTGTTACTCCATGCAACCTAAGGAGATTTTGGACCATGGATTGGAACCGCGTCGAAGGA
This sequence comes from Mesorhizobium sp. WSM3224, assembly GCF_000427725.1. Lineage (GTDB taxonomy): Bacteria > Pseudomonadota > Alphaproteobacteria > Rhizobiales > Rhizobiaceae > Mesorhizobium. The sequence continues at coordinate 67,247 of NZ_ATYO01000018.1, forward strand.
AATTGGAAGCAGGTCAAAGGCAAGGTCAAGGAACAGTGGGGTAAGCTCACCGACGATGACCTCGACCGCATCGCCGGCAAGCGCGACCAGCTCGAAGGCAAGATCCAGGAACGTTACGGCATCGAGAAGGATCGTGTTCGCGCCGACGTTGATGAGTGGGCTCGCCGCCAAGGCTGGTAGGCCGACAGTTAATGGAGAAGGGTTGTGTCGCTCGAGCAACCCTTCTCCGGCTCGCGTCGGCGGATGAACGCCACACGAGCGTTGCGCCCCGTCGCTTCAAAGTCCGAAATTTGGAGCCGCGAGCTATCAACTGACGAAATGAGTCTGCCACGGTGAACCGATGACCAAGAAGAAATCGAAACCGGCATTGTCCGCCATAGCGACAGCCACTCGCTCGGAGGCCACCGAGGCGGTTTATTTTGCCCGCAAATGCGGTCTCACGCCAGAGGAAGCGCTAGCAATCATGCGGCAGGCAAGTGAGACACCGGGGCAAAAGATTCCAGCGAACGGGAGCGCTAACACTCGATCTCGTTAAGCTTGGCCTGCATGGCCGCGATTCTGCCATCTGGGTAAGCATGACGCGGTGAGCGCCAATGCCGAGATCTCGGCCCGCGCTTTGTGATTGCAGGCCCACCAGGAAGGAGCCGCCGGCCGCCGCCATGTGGAGAGATACTACGGAGATGGCACTTCAATCACAGCTAATTGTTCCCATCTTGAAGGCGGATCAGCATGACCAGATCGTCGCTTCATCTGCTCAAGGGCGTCGGATATTCGATCTCCGCGGCAAGCGTATTCCTGCTGGCGATCGTCAGCTGGGATAGCGCATCGAAAAGTCCGTTGCTGATTGCCTGCCTGCTCGGCGGCGCCGCCACGTCGATCATCGGCATGTTCTGCCGCTGGCTTTCCTACGAAATCGAAGAGCGATGGGAGAACTACCAGACCGACAATGAGGCGACGCCAACTGCTGGGGCGACTCGGGAATGACTTACCGGGCAGGTATTGTTAGACCTACCCGCCAGCTCCACTAAAAACAATTTGCCCGCGGGCAAGCCAGCGGGCAAATTTGATTGGATAAATGTCAGCAGGCGAGCGGTACTTGCGGTCAGTCGCGAACGAACAGCGCCTCGTCTTCATCGCGCTGCTTGCCGCCGAGCACTGCGGCCACGCTAGCGATGAAAGCGCCCACAATCATGGATAGGGCGCCGACCAGCGCGAAAGCGGCGCTTGCCTTCCTGGCCGTATCGGCGGCCGCCTTTGCCTTGTTCTTGGCATCCTCCATGCCGGTGAGGACGGTATCTACGCGCTTGGCGGCGTCGGCCTCCGAAAGCCCGGTGCGGGATGCGACCAGTTTGGCAAGATAGGCCTTGTCGTCTGGCGACACTTCACCTCTGGCAGCGCTCGCGACCAGGATGCGAGTTGCCTGCGCGGTCGCGCCGGCGTCATTCTGTCCAGCGGGGGCGACGGTTCCGGTGTCGGCCGGGCGAAACAGCGCATCGGCGAAGTAGGCCAAACTGTTGCTGTCGGGTGCCCCCCCGGCGCCACTGGTGGCAGCAGATGTGGCCCCCGCCGTCGCCCCTGCTGCGATGTTGGAGGCGGCCTGCACGCCCGCGCCGACAGCTGCTGACAAAGCCGAACCGAAGACACCCGCAACCAGCAATGTTGCCAGCGCCCAGGCAAGGAAGCCGTGCGCGGTATCGCGAAAGACGACTTCATTGTCGTGAATGCCGACCCATTTTGTGCGTAGCCGGCCGGTGAGATAGCCGCCCAGGCCGGCCGAGAGCCATTGCACGACGACCAGCCAGGCCGCAGCCGAGACCGCGAATGTGGTGGCCGATGCGCTTGCGCCGGTCCAAGGTGAAACCATGGTCAAGCCAAGTCCGGACCCGACCAGCATCAGGATCACCGTCAGCGTCGACGCAGCGAAAGCACCGGCGATGATCGGGCCCCAATTGACGGCGGATAAGGGCGATTCCCTTGCGGCGGAAATTTCAACATCAGCAATTGCGGAGTTCATCTGAGGCTCCTACCGTGCGAACAGCATGAGCAAGATAATGATTGGAATTGGAACTCCGAGCAGCCAAAGCAATATACCGCGGCCCATATCGACCTCCTATGTTGTCAAGGCAATGTACCAATTCAGACAACTGGCTTTCGTTCCATGGATAGTGAGTTAGTTCAGAATAGAATGCCGGATTTACTTATTGACGGCCGCATGCCAACGGCCGTCGGCGCCACGCCCGGGCTAGCCGGAGCGCGATCTGGGTTTAACCGACCGGCGGCCTGTAAAATCGGGTGCCGCCGCAAGGCCAACTTCAGAACGCTGTATTAGTTCCGCCTTGAAGATCACTCGGGTTCGACGAGTAGGACGGCTGGGGTGGCGCTCAGTCCTCCCGCCGCCAGACCTGCGAGACCAGCAGCGTGATCAGGTAGATGAAAACGATCCAACCGCGAATCTTCCTCTCGGAAGATCCGAACCGCACTGCAGTCGCGGCTCCAGATCTAAGTTGCGAGCCCGGCCTGCTCTGCACCACCGGGGCGAGATCCTGCCGGCTGCCGCTCCGCACCGAATAGGCGCGGGTGATCTCGGCGCCGAATAGAAATATCTGGGCCGAGTAATAGACCCACAGCAGCACGACCATCAGCGCGCCAGCGGCGCCATAAGACGTCGCGATGGCGCTGGTGCCGATGTACCAGCCGATCGCCGACTTGCCGATGGTGAACAGCAGTGCTGTGACCAGCGAACCAACGGCGACGTCGCGCCATTTCAGCGTGCGGTCCGGCAGGACCTTGTAGATCGCGGAAAAGAGCAGCGCGATCAGCACGAAGGACACGACGGTGTTGGTGGCACTCACGATCAGTTCGCCGAAAGGCAGGCGCTGATCTATGTACTCGCCCAGTGCCGAGATCGCGGTGCTTGCCGCAAGGGACACCAGAAGCATGAAACCAAGAGCCGCCACCAGGCCGAGGCTCGCTGCCCTCGCCCGCACCAGGCGCGATAGCGAAACGCCATTGGGCTTTACCTTCCATATCTGGTTCAGCGACAGCTGCATCTCGCCGAAGACGCCGGAGGCGGTGACAAGGAGCGCCATCAGCCCGAGGATGGTGGCCAGCGTGCTGGACCCGCGATGCGAAGCGGTCTCGATCGTTGCCTTGAGGAGATCGGCGCTCTGCGGCCCCATCACACCCGCGAACTCGGCCGAGAGCGCGAGCTGGGCAGCATCGTTGCCGACGACGATGCCGGCGATCGCCACCACAATGAGAACGACCGGCGCAAGGGAGGTCGTGGCATAGAAAGCAATCGCCGCGCCATGGCTCAGCGCATCGTCACTCATGTACCCGCTGACGCTTTCCTTCAGCAAAAGCCAGGCTTCCCGATACCAGCCAGCCTTCGATTTCCCGTGTTCCGCCATACGCTATCCAATGGCCAATTAAAGCGGGCCGGATGGGACGAGAGCGCCTTTCGTTGGCCAAGGTGTGAAGCCGGGAAAACCACCCTGTTCTCTTTACCACCCGGTCCCGCTGACACGGCCCGCTGAGATCAATAGCGCGTGCATCATATGGTTCCAGCGTGATCGCATACACATCCCAGCAACCGGTGGCGGTGGAGCGACGTTCCGATGACCGGCAGCGGCCGCGTTCAGTAACCTCCGATGATCGGCAATATCTCGCCAGTGATATAGCTGGAGCATTGCGGCGAGGCGAGAAACACGTAGGCTGGAGCGATCTCTTCCGGCTGGGCCGGCCGCTTCATCGGCGTCTGGGCGCCGAACCGCGAGACGTCCTCTGCCTCCTTTTCCGATGGGTTGAGCGGCGTCCACACCGGCCCCGGCGCCACGGCATTGACGCGAATACCCTTGCTGACCAGGCTGCCCGACAGGGCCCGTGTGAAGGCGTGAATGCCGCCTTTTGTCATCGAGTAGTCGATCAGATCCTTCGAGCCTTCGATGCCGGTCACCGAACCGGTGTTGATGATTGCCGAGCCGGGCTTCATGTGGGGCACGGCCTCCTGGGCCATATGGAAATAACCATAGAGATTGGTCTTCAGCGTGGTGTCGAAATGCTGCTCGGTGAGGTCTGCAAATTCGGACGAATGCACTTGAAAGGCGGCGTTGTTGACAAGAACGTCCAGTTTGCCGAAGGCCTTCAGCGTCTGCTCCACCGCCTTGCGGCAGAAGGTCCGCCTGGCGACATCGCCGCGTATGGTGATGCAGCTCCTGCCTTCGGCCTCGACTGCTTGCTTTGTCGCCTTCGCGTCGCGGTCCTCGCTAAGGTAGACAACGGCGACGTCCGCCCCTTCACGGGCGAACAACACGGCGACCGAGCGGCCGATGCCGGAGTCGCCGCCGGTGATAAGCGCCACCTTGCCCTCCAACTTGTTCGACCCCTGCCAGAACGGCGCATCATAGAGCGGCGCCGGCTCGATCGCCCATTCCTCGCCGGGCTTCGGATGGTGCTGCTTCGGGAAGGGCGGCACCGGATATTCGCGCGCGCCCGCCTGCATGGCTCGTTGCGATTTGGATTTGCCGTTCGGCTTGGCGCGATCGGTCGCGTCGACCTTGCGCTGCACACTCCGCTGCTTGCTAGCCGCTTGCTCGGATAAGGAATTGCTCCGCGCAGCGGATCTTACTGACGTCGCGGATTGAGCCATTCTGTTGGATTTCGTCGGCATCGTATTTCTCCTTCGCTTTCGGGAGACAACGCATGCGGACAGAAAAGGTTGGAGTTGTTCCGTACCTCCAGCTTCCCGGTCGTCTTCGGCCAAGTGCTGGCTCGCTGTGGAAGTCATGCAGAGGTGGATGCAACCACCCGGTGGCACTTCGTTTATGGCCACTACACGGTGGCAAGATGAAATCCTATTTCATTCATGTTCTGGCAGCGGCCGTCATCGGCCTCGCCTGGCGCACGAAGGAGAGGCTAGGATGGTGAAAGAGCCTTGAGCAGATTCCTGCCGCTCACGATCCACTTCGTCAACGGCGGCACGATGGTGGTTTTCCTCGATCGCCGACGCCAAGAAGGCGCTTGGCCGGAAGCCCGCTTGGTGGAAGACGCGGGCAACGGGATTTGCCGCCCGGCAATCGCCTTTGCTGCTTTCAAGAAGGCGGCCGCTGAGCAGGGTCTGCTGGAGCATTCAGAGCCGAGCGTAGCGCTCATCATTCTCGACCAGCTCTCGAGGATAAGGGTCCACTGAAGTGACCCCCTCATCTTACCTCGGATCGTCGGAGCTTTCTGAACATCAGCTTCACAAGTTATTTCGTCGGGAACATCGGTCGATCATGCCAGTTTTGCTGCTTAAGGAAGGAACACCTTCCTTAATGCTTAGAACAATAGTCGGGCGCCGTTCCTTGGAAAGGCAACCCATTGAAGGAGACATTCATGGCGAAGAAAAGTTCGTCCGGCGCCGCGAACGGCCTCGAAAGCCTGTTCGTGGACGGCCTGAAAGACATCTACTATGCGGAAAAGAAAATCCTGAGGACGCTGCCGAAAATGGCTAAGGCGGCGCAGGCGGAAGAGGTGAGCGCGGCCTTCGAAAAGCATCGCACCGAAACGGAAGGCCAGGTCGATCGGCTCGAACAAGTATTCGAAATGCTGGGCAAACCGGTGCGGGGTAAGACGTGCCCCGCGATCGATGGCATCATCGAAGAGGGGTCGGAAATCCTCGAGGAATACAAGGACGAGCCGGCGCTCGACGCCGGCCTTGTAGCTGCCGTCCAGTCGGTCGAGCATTATGAGATAGCGCGCTACGGCACGCTGATTGCCTGGGCGGAGGAACTGGGGCTGAAAGACGCCCTGCCCTTGCTGCGCGAGACTCTCAAGGAAGAATCCGCCACCGACGAGACACTTACCAAGCTCGGCGAAAGCGGTGCGAACAAGCGGGCCTTGCAGGCGGCCGCGTAAGGCGCGCTGACGTGACATGCGCTGCCGTTCGCATGCCACGCCGAGCCTGGCGATGCGGCCCCGGTCATCTGACCGAGGCCGCATTCTTTTGACGAGGTAATGGCGCGGCGAGACAGCAGTCAATCAGCGTGTCATCTTTCCTTTTTTGCGAAATTCTTCATCCCCCTTTTCAGCAGAGCGGCCGCTTCCTTGGCGTCGCACCAGCCTTCTAACTCGATCTTCTTACCCGTCCCCAGCACCGATGACAGGAAGAACTGCTCGATTTCGTGGCGCAGATCGTCGGGCACGTGGTCCTCCAGAACCGGCTTGTCGTGCGCGTCCTGCTTGTGAGGGCGAAAGATATAGCGGTCATTGTGGAATTGCGAACCTTCCGCATCCTTTTGTTTGACGCGCAGCGCCCCTAGCAGATGGCAATTGATGACGACGCCGGGCGCAGACGCCGCCTGGTGAACGACGAGGCCATCCAACGGGTCGCCATCCTCGCCGAGCGTCGATGGCACGAAACCCCAATCGTAGGGATAGATGTTTCCAACCGCCAGCGGGCGGGTGAATTCAAAGACGCCGGTTTTGGGCTCGTAGGAGAACTTCGCAGCTGCGCCGCGCGGCGTTTCGACGACGACCCTCACGCGGTCGCCATTCATCGTCGGCAGCTTCTCGTAATCCGGCATGATCCAAACTGGCTTTCAATTCTCATTCTAAGGACTGCCGGAGACGAAAAGTTCCCAGTGCTCGTTCGGGACTCGTGTGAACCGCTGAAACTCGCGCGCCGTCGCCGCGTTGATCATTGCAACGGTCCGGATGCCTCCAGCAAATAGGCGGGCGCCCAATCGGAGTTCAAAATGGAAAAGGCGTTCAACCGGCTTGCGGAAATTGTCGCCCTCGGCGCCGGACGTGCGTGGATCTTCGCCTTGTGCTTGGTTTCGGTAGCCTTCTGGGCTGTTACAGGCCCGATTTTCCGGTATTCGGAGACCTGGCAGCTGATCATCAACACCGGTACCACGATCGTCACTTTTCTTATTGTTTTCCTGATTCAAAACACACAGAACTGCGACGGCGCAGCCATCCAGGCAAAGCTCGATGAACTCATCCGATCGGGACGCGCAAAAAACGAGTTCATCGGTATCGAACATCTCACCGACGCGGAGGTTCAAAAATTCAGAGATAGGTGCGCAAAAGCCAAAGCCGCGAGCCAGGGCGCAGCCGCGCCCGCGGAAGGCGGTCCTACTTAGAACCTCGGTTCTTGTTATGGGCGCTTTCCTGATTTTTGCCGCGCAGGATGTTGCGGTCGTCCGGATCGACAAGGTCGGGCACATCGCTTTTGAGATCCGAATCCTTCCGTCGCGCCTCGCGCTCGGCAGCCGATTGATTCAGCTCCGCCTTGGCGTCGAATTCCTTAGGCGCGTTCTTCGTGTTCTCGCGCTCCTCGATGATACGCATTTGCTGCTCATGAGTTCTGCGTCCGGTCATCGCTTTCTCCTGTGCTTTTGTGGCTAACGGCGATTGGGACTCGATCGTTCCGGGTGCGCGCGAGCAGTTTTTTGTCGTTCGGGATTTTGATAAGTTCTCAGGCGCCCGCCAGGTTCTGAACGGCAACAGCTCGCCTACGACGATGGTGGAGTGCGCATAGCCTGCGAGACGACGGTGTAGCGCGTGATCAGGCCAGTTGGCGGGTCGGCGGCAGCAGCACAGCCGAGCTCGCCGCAATGGAATTGATGAAAGAGGATCCGGAGATTCGAACAGTCCGCGTCTCCGCCGTCAAGCAGTACGGGAGCGATTGCAGGCCTCCGGAGGCGGCAGATATCCACTTTCAGGGAGACGATCCTGAGGATGGCCCTCGAGCACCCTCGACCGCCAAATGCCGGACGAGTCGATCCCCTGGCCGATGTCGTAGTTGCGCCGCGAGGCAAAAAAACCGGGGTAATCGACCATGGCTGCGTCATACGCTTGCGCCTGCTCGACAGCCAGCTTCAGCGTGGGCGGATGGTCTGAATCTTCAAGTGCCCGCCAACCACCACGCAGAACGTTCAGATGAGAGGCGCCATAGACGGCCTGGCCTCTGAGGGTCGTCGCCTGGGTGCCGTCTTAAGACCGCGATGGCCCGAGCGACGCTCCCGATCGCCGATAACTCGTGAGCGTGGATCGGTTCACCCGCTGGCGCTCGGAAAGCAGGCCCCGGTCGACATGTCGAAGTTCTGGGCTATTTTTGGACTTGCCGTCGGATCCGCTTGTCCCCTCAACGCTAAACCACGCCGCTGTCGCGGTCCGGCATTTTTGTTCGCCCGGAAAGTCGCCGCCCGAACGCGGCAGTCACGGCTCGTCAATGTCTCGCCTCGACGGGTTCTGCGAATTGACGAGTTCTTCCTCGCTGTCCGGCAGATGCTCGTCGCTGGCCGGATGCGGATTCTGACGGTGTTCGTCGAGCACACGCTTCTTCTTGGTACGACGTTCGACGGCCGACCTCTCGGACGCGTTTGCGCGCTTCTTGCGCATCGTCACTTGCCTCTCTGCACTTACTGGGCAAGGAAGACAAAGCTCATTGCCAGTATGGATCGACACGCCAGTAGTTAAAGGAAGCTTCGCGAGCCGCCCTGCCATCGTCGACGGTTAGTTCGTCGATCGAATACGCCGGCGCGGCCTTGAGCTGCTCGGTGCTATACGGCACGGTATAGCCGCCTCGATTGGGATCGAAATCCAGCAGCGACCAGGGAATCGCATGATATTTCTCGCCGATACCCAGAAAACCGCCGAACGAAATGACGGCAAACATGATGTCGTTGGCGGTCTTTTCGAGCATCACGTCTTCGACAGTTCCAATCTCTTCTCCCGCCGGATTGTAGACTTTGGTGCCGATCACTCGCGAGGCCCGGATGGCGTCGGTATGTCCGCTTGGTGTTGGCATGGCTTGCACTCCTCGTTTGGGTTTGCATAATACCAAACCGTTGGTGGCAGGCGATGTTCCCAAAAATAGCGACTGGTCAGCACATGACGTGTGAGCCGCCTGAATAGGCCAACCGCCGACATATGACATGGTCACGGAGCAGTCGGAACCGAGGGGCCGTTGCCGCTCCATCGCCGGCTTGTCTGCGGCTTCACGAACAGCGTTGTGACTTCCTGGCGCTCGGCGGCTAGCCGCGTTTCCAGGCGTTCGACGCACTCTTCGATATCGTCGGCATTCGCTTCATCGTGAAACTGGGCGCTGAGCGCGGCCACGACCTGGTCGGGCGCCAGATGAACCGTAATCACGCCGTTAGCTCTTTGAATGGCCGGATCTTCCCTTGCCATCGCCAAGATGGCGGCCTCGATGGCCGGCGCTGCTCGCTCTCCAATCAGCAGTCCCTTGCATTCCCGTGCCAAGAATCCTGCGGTCACCGCGAGCAAGACGCCGATGCATATCGAACCAACCCCATCCAGCGACGGCATATCGAAGTATTGAGCCAACACGATGCTCACAAACGCAATGCCAATACCCGTCAACGCAGCGCTGTCTTCCAGCAGCACAGTGAAAACAGTTGGATCCTTGCTTCGGCGGATTGCTTCCAGAAAATTGCCTTCCCCCTTGAACGATCTGAAGTGCTTGAAGGCGATCTGCCAAGAATAACCTTCAAAAACCGCAGAAAGAGCCAGGATAACGAAATTGACGCCAGCGTTCTCGATCGATACCGGGGCGCGGATGTGAATTACGCCTTCGTAGAAGGAAACGCCGGCACCGAGGGCGAAGACAAGCAGCGCGACGACGAAGCTCCAGAAATAGAGCTCGCGCCCGTGCCCAAGCGGATGACTGTCATCCGGTGGCTTTGACGAACGGTTGAGGCCATGCAGAAGCAGCACTTCGTTGCTGGTATCGATTAGCGAGTGCACACCCTCGCTGGTCATTGCGGAACTGTTGGTGAATGCGGCCGCGATGAACTTCGATATCGCAATCAGCAGATTGCCTACGAGAGCCGCGTAAATGGTCTTCCTTGAAGGATGCGCAATCGAAAGCCGATCCGTTTCATGGTTGGTTTCGGTCACGTCCGGAATTTTCCTCAAAGCTGGAGGAGTAGCGCGCATGCGAACGGCCACGGTCGTATCGCGAACAAACTTCCGGGCGTCCATGTTGTTCCGCCTTCACACCGCCCTGATGGCGCCGGACCGCGGCAATCCAAAGTCGACGCCATAGTGGGACAAGATTCGCTACGAGGGCGGCGCGAGATACGAAGCTTCAGATGTCTCCAAAAAGCGGAGCACCAGCGCTTCCCATTTGTGCAGTCGCTGCGGCGGCTTGCGTAGCCGTCGCTCGATCTTATCGAGTTCGTCGCCCAGTCGACCGGCGTACCAGGCATCGATCACAAGCGGGTGGACATAGCACTTACGACAGACGGCGCAGGTGTTGCCGAGCTTGGCGGCAACGGCGTCTATCGCCATGTTCATGGCGATCGCCGTCTCCCGCTTAGTCTTCGGAAGCTCTGTTTGTGAAAGAATTTTCGCTGCGCGAACCGTACCCGCCCAGGTCCGGAAGTGCTTGGAACTGAAATCAGCTTTGCTGGCGCTGCGAATGTAGTCATTGATGTCGTGCGAGTGTATTGCCTTGCGTGACCCATCCGGCTCTACATACTGAACAGGTGCTGCCCCGGAAGGTCCTGAGCACCCTTCACGATCTTGGCAACGCGGCGGTCATGGATCTTGAGCTTCCATTCCTTGCCGGATTTACCGCGAAAAGCGAAATGAAGCGTTGAACCGTCGATGGTCGCATGACGGTCGCGCAAGGTCGTGAGCCCAAAGCTGTTGTTTTCATGCGCGTAGGCCGGGTTACCGACCCGGATAAGCGTCTTATCGAGAAGCCAGACGACAGAGGCTATCACGCGTTCCGCTCCCAGTCCCTTCTTGCGCAAATCAACCTCGATGTGTCGTCTGAGACGAGGCAGCGCATGGGCGAAGGCCGTCAGGCTGGAGTATTTTGCTTCGTCACGAAAAGCCATCCATTGGGAGTGATAGCGATATTGTTTGCGGCCACGATCGTCGCGGCCGGTTGCTTGGAGATGACCCTTGGGGTGTGGCGAGATCCAGACGTCGCTCCAGGCCGGCGGGATCGCGAGCCGGCTAATCCGGTCAAGAACCGCCGGGGTCGACAATCCTGTCACGCTTTGGACCAATGTAGTGAAAATACCGACCATTGCGTCGGCGCCGGATGCCTGGCTCGATATCACTGCAATAGGCTAACGCAGTGGCTTGCGCCACGGCGGTCCCAACTTGCGCATCATAGCTGGCCTGCTCCCGGGCGGATTTCAGTGAATGCATTTTGCCGGCATTCGTCGAGTGAGCTCGGGGACCAGGAAACGGGGCAATATGTTCGATCGGCGACACCGCGGCTAAACGCCAATCGCCACGGCTTGTCAATGCCTAGAGGGGGACGGTTCCCACCTCGAATTTCGAGATCTCGGTCGGTGCCGAGCAACAAAATTTGCCACATGGGCATCATGGAACCGAAGCATGTCAGGCGCATTTGGGGTCTTAGCGGTTTGGTGGACCACCATCCTTCGCATGCGAGACAGACATGGATCTCACGCCCTACGTCGGCAACTCAACCGACTTGATGCAAGGTTTGCCGGTTGCCGTCTATATCACGGACAAGGATGGCTACATCACGTACTTCAATGAGTCGGCTGCCGAACTTTGGGGGCGTCGTCCAGTGATCGGGGCGGACAGATGGTGCGGTTCGTGGAAGCTCCGTCATCTCGACGGAAATGCCATGGCGCATCGGGATTGTCCCATGGCGGTCGCGCTGCTGGAGGGCCGCAACGTCCACGGCGGCAAGGCTGTCATCGAGCGCCCGAATGGCGAGTTGATCCCGTTCAGCGCACATCCGATCCTGCTGCGCGATGCGACGGGCAAGGTCGAGGGCGCGATGAACACTTTGCTCGACCTGCGGACGCAAACACGCGCCGACGAATCTGACATGCGGCTGGCCGCCATCGTCGAGTCTTCGATGGATGCCATCGTGTCGAAGGACATGAACGGTATCATGACCAGTTGGAACGAGGCAGCAGTCAATCTATTCGGCTATACAGCCGCCGAGGCGATTGGCCGACCGGTGACCATGCTTATTCCCGCGGACAGGTTAAGCGAGGAGACGGCGATCATGGCCCGCCTTCGCAAGGGCGAACGCACGCCGACCTACGAGACTGTCCGGCTGCGCAAGGATGGGACCCAGGTTCCAGTCTCGCTTACCGTCTCCCCGATTCGCGATGGCAGTGGAAGAATTGTTGGTGCCTCGAAGATCGCGCGCGACGTCAGCTCCTATAAGGAGAGCGAGCGGCGCATCCGGCTTCTCATGCGGGAAGTCAATCACCGCGTAAAAAATCAGTATGCGGTGATCATTTCAATGGTACGCGAGATCGGAAAGCTGACGAGCACGCCGGAAAGTTTTGTCGACCAGGTTCGGAGTCGCATCACGGCACTTTCGCAATCGCATGATCTCCTGGTCGAAGGCGGCTGGCAAGGTGCAGCTCTGCAAGAGTTGATTGAGGCACAGCTCAAGCCATTTGTCGCTCACTCCCGGCTATCAGTGACCGGTCCCGCAATCTTGCTGGGATCTAACGCTGTGCAGTATCTGGGCATTGCATTTCATGAGCTGGCCACGAACGCTGCCAAGTACGGAGCCTTATCCCGGCAGGCCGGCCTGATAGAGGTTCAATGGGAAGTAGCCAAGATTGCCGAAGGCGCCGACACATTTCGACTGATGTGGCGGGAATCCGGTGGGCCTGCGATCAAGCAATTCGATCGCCAGGGCTTCGGCACGCTCGTCCTCAAACGCGTGGCCCCGCAGGCGATTGACGGATCTGGTCAACTGGAATTCAGCGAGTCCGGCCTTGTCTGGACGCTGACCGCCCCGCTGCGATCGGTGCAAAGCATCTCGGAATGAGCTTCACAAAGTTAGCCGTTGCCGATGCCGCCATTGCGAATTGAAGCATGGATAGCCTTGTCAACGATCAAGAAGGATCCGCCACAAGGTCCTTGGATTGGATCGCAGTGCCGAATTGCAAAAATGGCATTGTTGGCCTGAGCTATTTGTAGAGAGAGTCCGCCACGGTGACGGGGCGGACTCTCTGGTGACGCGGGGTACTGGCTGTTGGGTAAGCCGGACGTCACCTCGTGATCCAACTTGCGGGAATTCGCTTTGTTCCAGCCGAACTTGCAAAACCACTGAATGTGCCGCGATGCGAATTTTGGAGCCATCTCGTTGGCCCAGGACACCTGATCGACGGCATAAACGGCGCGACTCTCGCCATGGCGTACCGCTTACCAGGGGCTTGGCATGTCGCCACTCCACGCGCGAAAGCGCCGCTAAGTCTGCGCCTCAAAACCGAAGCGACGCGGCAAAGCGAAGCGATCCTGCATTGGTGTCGTGGTCACTCCGATCGGGCGCCTGACTGGGCATGCACGGGAGAACCATCACTTGCAGCGACCACGATGGTCTTGATGTTGACGAACTGCTTGATCCCGTAATGCGACAGCTCGCGGCCAAAGCCGCTCTCCTTAACGCCACCGAAGGGGAGCTTGGGGTCCGATTGGACAGTAGCGTTGACGAACACGGAGCCGGCGTCGATTTCGCCGATGGCCAGACGCTCGCCGCGCGACTGCGCGGCCTGCAGGGCCGCTGCCGGTGAGAGTGACGGCGCGTATCCGCGGATCCTCGACTGTACTGTCCACGGCACTCGAGCCGACCATCAGAGTGCGGAAGAGATGTTCCGGGAAGCCCGCTTCGCGGAATACCTCCTCGATCGCCAGCGCGCAGCCCGGATCGTTCGACGAATGCTTCAGGATCGACGCATTCCCGGCCATGAGCGCCGGCGCGGCGAAACGGAATACCTGCCAGAACGGAAAGTTCCAGGGCATGACCGCGAGAATGACGCCCAACGGCTGGAAGACAACGGAGCGCTTCGGAGGTCGCGCTTCGATCATCTCAGGCGCATGGATCTTGCTGAATTGTCGGCAAAGTAATCGCAGGTCGTCGCGCATTTCTGCGCCTCTGCCACCCCCTGCCTGACAGGCTTGCCCGTCTCTTCTGCCATCAGCCGTGCGTAATCCTGCGAGCGGTCGCGAAGCAGGCCGGCCGCTGCCCGCATAAACCGCGCCCGTTCGCCGAAATCGCGGTGCCGCCACTCGCGCCAGGCCTCGTGGACGTTGGCAATGATGTCAGCAATCGCGGCCGCCGAAGTTTCTTCATAGCTCGCGAGAGTTTCGCCGGTTGCCGGGTTGATCGAAGTGAATGCCATCAGCCGGACTCCTACATACAGTTAGGCGGCGATTAGCGAAGAGCCATCGCCATTGCGTGCCGCTTCGGCTGAAATTCAGTGCAGCCGGTTCTGGGTCGCCTTGTTCCTCAGCCCGTCATGGCTGTGTCGCCGCGGCAGCGAAGGTTTCGGTTGCGTCGCAAGCTCCGCAGGGACGATTTGGCCGGGCCAACCCTTGGCGATCGTCGTGCCGCCATCGACATACCAGAGAGCGCCGGTCACGTTGCTCGCTTCGTCCGAGGCAAGGAAAGCATAGACGTTGGCGATCTCCTCGGGTGTGCCACGACGTCCGAGCACCGTGCCGGCAACCGTCATCTTTTCCATCTGCTCGTCGATGGGGCCGCTTTTCTTGTGCGTCCAGGCCGTATCGACGGGCCCGGGACAGACGCAGTTTGCGCGCACGCCATATTTGGCTTGCTCGAAGGCGATGCCGCGAGCGTTGTTGCCTTCACCCATTTCGCCGGCTTCGGAACCGGCATTGAGCACGGCACCGCGTGTCTCCTGCAGGTGCGGCAGCGCGAACTTCGTCATCAGGAATACGGAGCGCATGTTGTCGAGCATGGTCCGGTCGAAATTTTCCACCGAATAGTCCTGGCACTCGGCCACTTCGAGAAAGACGCCGGCATTGTTCACGAGAACGTTGAGCTTGCCGAAGCGGTCGATCGCCTTCTCGACACACGCGCCGGCCGATTGCTCCTCGGCGAGATCGGCGAAGCACACCTCCGCCTGCCCGCCGTTGTCGCGAATGACCCGAGCCACATCTTCTACAGGATCGTCGGGCAAGCTGCGAGCACCAGCCTGGCACCTTCCCGCGCGAATTTGTGCGCGATCGCCTCGCCGATACCTGCGCCCGCTCCCTCACGATCGCAACTTTGCCGTCCAGTCGTCCTGCCATCGAAGAATCCCTATCTTTTGAGCCTCGCTCAAGGCCGCCTGTTCTTCACAACAGAGATCGGTGGGTCGCCCTCGGTGGGCCGGGGCGTTTCAGCCGCTATGCGACCTTCAGAACAACCTTGCCGCGGACGTGCCCCTCTTCCAAGGCGCGTTCAGCGTCCGCCGCCTGGCGCAGCGGGAAAACCTTGCCAACCTCGACGCGGACAGTGCCCTCGTCGATCAGCCGCCCGATCTCGGCAAGCTGAGCACCGTCCGGCTTGGCCATGTAGTGGGTCCCACGAGCTTTGCGCTCGGCGGCTTTTTCCTTCGAGGGTTGCTGAAGCGTCGAGACAATGGTCCCGCCCTCCTTGAGAACCGACCAGGAGCGCTCCTGGGTCTCGCCGGCGACGAGATCATAGACGAGATC
Source organism: Mesorhizobium sp. WSM3224 (assembly GCF_000427725.1). Classification (GTDB taxonomy): domain Bacteria; phylum Pseudomonadota; class Alphaproteobacteria; order Rhizobiales; family Rhizobiaceae; genus Mesorhizobium. The sequence goes on from NZ_ATYO01000018.1 coordinate 82,715, forward strand.
GACATCGCGCACGGCATCCTCGAACCGCTGGTTCTTGTAATCGATGGCCTCGTCGGCGCCGAGGCTCTGCACGAAGTCGATGTCGCGCCCCGAGCATGTTGCGAATACCGTCGCGCCTCTTGCCTTTGCGAACTGAACCGCAAAATGGCCGACACCGCCGGCGGCGCCGTGAATCAGTGTCCGCTGGCCTGCGCTCACACCGCCATGGTCGAAAATGCCCTGCCATGCGGTCAGTGCCGCCAACGGAACGGCCGCCGCATGCAGATGATCGAGCCGTTCCGGCTTGGCCGCGCAATCCTGAGCCTTGGCGGCCACGAACTCAGCGTAACCACCCCGGTCCGGTGTCAACATCGCATAGACCGCATCGCCCGGCTTGAAAGCCTCGACATTCGGCCCGCATCGTTCGACCACGCCGGAGAAATCACGCCCGAGTGTCAGAGGCAGGCGATCCTTCTCAACATAGCCGCCGTTGCGGATCTTGTAGTCTACCGGGTTGATGCTCGCAGCATGTATGCGAACCAGAATCTCTTCGGGCTGAGGCTCGGGCGTCGGCGCCGTCTCGAGCGTCAACACCTGCGGGCCGCCAAATGCATGGATACGAACACTCTGCATTCCGGTACTCCTGTCCCTTCTGTGCTCCCGCCGCCGAATTTGCCCGCCTAACTGCCGACAGGAGAATTGGTTCCGGGCGCCCGGCCGCAGAGCCGCCAAAGCTGTTGGCGTCAAAGGGGACCCGATCCCGTCATTATCACCGCTCCTCCCGGGCATCAGGCCTTCAAAGGACGACCGGTTGGAGCGGCTTTCTGGCGGGGCCATGAATGAGCGATCCGTCCGCCGCGAAGATCGAGCCATGGCACGGGCAATCCCATGTTCGATCAGCATTGTTCCAGCTCACTGTGCAGCCCTTATGTGTACAGACTGCTTCGACAGCATGCAGCGCGCCGGATTTTTCGCGCCAGGCAGCTATCTTTCGTTCGCCGTTTACAACGACACCGCCTTCTCCGGGCGCGATTTGATCGAAGCTTTCGACAATCGACTGGCTATCCCCATTGACGTGAAACTTTTTGTCGTAGGGCCGCGCCGGATCGTAAAGCTTATCCCAGGGACATGACCGGCCTAAAATGTGCTCGGCGATCAGCATTCCGGCGGCAGTCCCGTTGCTGATACCCCAGGCGTTGAAGCCGGTTGCGATATAAAAGCCTGGTGACTTGCCGGGGTCGGGCTCTCCGGCATACGGCACCCGATCCGGCGTGTCATAATCTTCATTGCACCAGCGCCAGGCGACATCGCCTACAGGAAGGTTGACGCGCGCCCAAGCTTCGAGCTCGACGAACCGTCGAGCCACGTCGCCATCCTGACCGGTGTTGAATTTCGGCCCGAGCACCAAAAGCAGCGGCCCCTTATCGTCGCGCCCTGTCCGGATGGATCGCGTCGGGTCGTCGATGCCGAGGAAGAAACCCTCGAAGGCTGCAGGATCCTCGATGCGAAAAGCCATGGCTGTATGGCTTCGCGGCTGTGTCCGGTTCGCCATCCCGACCGGGCTCTCGATCGTCATGTTCGTGGCGACGACGACGTGATCGGCGCGCACGGTTCCATCGTTCGCCGCAACGCGCCAAGCGTTTTCTTCGTCGATCGACGTCACGCGGCTCGCTTCGAAAATGCGACCGCCCAACTTCTCGACCGCCAGGGCAAGACCGACTGCGTACCGCGCGGGATTAAACTGGGCCTGGTCGGGAAAGCGTAACGCACCGGCCGTATCGAAAGGAAGCGGGGCGCGGTCGATCGCTTCAGCATCGAGGCCCATTTGCCGAGCTGCTTGCGCTTCGGCCGCGATATCTCCGCGCCGGGCAGTATCGGTGGTATAGGCGTAGGCCGGCATGGTCTCGAGATCGCATTCGATCCCATGCGCACTTGTCCAGTCGAGAATCTGGTCGACGCCGGCACGATTGGCATCGGCATAGTTCTGTGCCGCCGGCCGTCCCAGATTGCGGATAAGGTCGTGATAGATCAGGCCGTGCTGGGTCGTGATCTTGGCGGTCGAGCGGCCGGTCACCTGACGGCCGACACGCAACGCCTCCAGGAGGATAACGGAGCGTCCGGCTTCGCAGAGCCGCAATGCGGCGGTCAGCCCAACGATACCAGCCCCTATTATGACGGTCTCGGCTTCGATGGAGCCGGTGATCGGCGAGTAGTCGGTCTGTCTGGCCGTTGCTGTCCAGCAGCTCGCATTCTGGCCGCCGAGCGATGCGGTTTTGGTTACGTCTGTCATTCAATTTGCCATGACGCCTTGCCGCGCGCGACTTGCCCTCAACCGCCGTCGGCTTGGCCTGCATGCTCCTATTCGGATCAGCCGCATGTCGAGATGGCAGCCTGGCGTCCATTCAGCTTTTCGCGGCGTTCTGGTCAGCTTTCAATTTAGCTGCCTTCTGCTCCAGGGTTTATTCATCGTTGCCATGCCGCGCTACCAACTCACGGGTTTGCTCGATGCTGAGGCCGTATTGGCCGGCTAGCGCCTGCGCCCGAAAATTCGTGGAAACGGCAACCGATACGCGACCCGCGTCAGTTTCGCTCTCACCTGCCAGCACTGGCATTCTCCTTTGCAGCATAAACAACAGTTTCACAAAGCCGCTGTTCCATTCCACGAAAGCAGCGGTGAGCGGCCGAGCGCGAAACCGGCATGCTCACAGGAGGTTCCACCTCTTGCGCCGCGCAAATCCTAGGAACAAGCCGCAGTCACGCGGGTTCGGTTCGTGTCCCAAACACATAGGAGAATTCTGATGAGACAGGATATATCGGCTGGAGCGAAATTCCCGGATTATGTTCTTCCCGACCACACCAAGACACCTCGGCGCTTATCAGACCTGCAAGGCGACCAGCTTATGGTCATTGTGCTGACGCGCGGCTCGTTCTGCCCGAAGGATCGTCAGCATATGCTCGAACTCGTGCGCTTCCATCCGCAGTTCGTCGTCGGCTACACCCAACTTGTCACTATCACAACGGACGACTGGCATACCACGAACAACTACCGCCAGCAGACCGTGGCCTCATGGCCTTTCCTCTATGACGAGGAGCGGATCGTGCAGAAGGATCTGGACATCAAGGAATATACTGATACGTCGCACGACGTGATGATCCCGCACACAATCGTGCTAGGCCGCGATCTGAAAGTATTCAAAATCTATAATGGCTATTACTATTGGGGACGACCATCTGCGTCGTTTGCACGCCGAGCTGCGCGAGTTGGCGCGCCAGACCTATCACGATTGGGACATTACCGACCCCGAACTACGGCAGAAATGGAAAAGCGGCGACAAATCAGACTTCTATCCCTACGGAGACAATTCAATCTCAATGGACGAGCTGATGCTACAAATGGCGGGAGCGGTCGATCAATTCGCGGGCAGGCCTGACAAAGGGTGAAATCGTCCGCCCACGATTTCAGGCAATGCGTGTCTTACCCCAGCGTAGCCACGGCAGCGCGCGAGCACTCTGGGCCAGCAGCTTGCAATGCCAGCCGGCCCGCCAAGAAGGCGAGTGTCCCAGCTCAGATCGGGAGCGGTTCACCGCCGGTGCGCAGGCCGCGTGTCGCCTTTTCTCTCCGGATCATGGCTATGATGCCGGTCGCGCTCGCCGCCACCACCCGACACACCGCTATGGCTGCGCTGATCGGAATCCGCCGGCGGTTTTCTGATCTTCAGCGGAGCTTTGGCGTTCTCGTGAGCTGCGCCCGGGCCGCCTTGCCGTACGCTCGCGGGCGTCTTGCGGGATGTCGACATGTTCAACGGTCCTGCTGACTGCGCTGTGGAGTGACGTTCACCCTGGTATTGCCCTGGTGCCCGCGTTTCTCTGGATCTTGAACTGGAGATCCGCCCTTGCTCTTCTGATGAAGCGGCGCCTGTTTCGAGTCGCCGGGACCCTTCGGGCTTTGGTTCCCGGGAGGTGTAGGTGGTGCCTTGCCGGTCATTGGAACCTCCTTCCTGACTCGAAGCGTGAACGGCGAGGCCGAGGCGATGGTTCCGGAGGCATCCGCGCAAAACGGCTGGCGAAGTGTTACGTTGCCGTCCGTAGCGGTCCTGAGCTGGATATGAACGCCTTGCGACTGTAGTCCCAAGGCCGAAAGCATTGGTCCCAATCCCGAAACATAAGCCGGTGAAGCTCATTTGGTTAGGAACCGGCGAGCGTCAGTCCCTTTGTCGCCGGTTCACAAACACCCGCCGCTGTCTGCGAGACGGCGGGTGTTTGTTTGCGGGAGTCGCACATGCAGTTCGGCGAAATCATTGCGAACCTATTCGCAGCCCTCCTCCTGACATGCTTGCTCGCAATCGTGTTCTCGCTGGCCGGCAGACCGCTCTGGCCAGAACAAGAGGCGAAGATGACCGTTCTCTTGCCGTGGGACGTTATGACCACAGCATCCGTCCGGGCGCCAACTCACCCGCACTTGCCTGACACCTTCGACACTCGACTTTTGCAGCCGAGACCCGAGCGGGATCAATAGTTGGTTGACTTCAGCTCTGTCTGACGAGCATTTCAGCGCGAAGTTTTTCGTCGTTGACTTCCGGCCTTAAAGCCGGAAAGCTCTTGATCCGAGCAGAGCAGCCTCGGGCGTGCCGGATCGGAAATATCGATCTTGTCCCAGGGAATGCGGTAGAGACCTTCGCGACGCCGCAGCCCGAAGAAGTCGAGCAATGCAGTGCCGATGGTCGACGCCGACAGGCGTTCGAAAGCGGCGAAGATACCGACGTGGAATTCTGTCACGACGAGGTCTTCGCCATCCCACTCTGCGATGATCTCCTCGATATAGCCGATGCTCCTGTCGCGTTCGGACAACAGGCGCCTGCCGGCCAGATGATCGAGATTGACGGTCGCCATCGTCAGGCCCCCGGAATCCGGCCGATGACGTGTTCGCGCAGCCAGTCCTGCCAGGCAAAGATTTTGGTCTGGCGCACGTCGATATCGAATTCGATGTCGACCCCGATGTCGCGCACCTTGTTCCACGCGATCCGATGCGGCCGTGTCTGGCGCTTGCCGCTCAGCCTTGCCACGAGCCGCGCGGCCCATCGCCCGGGCACAGCACCAAGCCGTCGCCCCAGCGCGATGGAGCCAAGTTCGACGGCAATGACCCTGGGCGGCTTTGCTTGCCTCAGCTCGGCGACCAGCCCATCCACCTTGCCGATCTTGACCTGCTCGCGATCGACGACCTGCTTGTCCAGTATGTCGCGCAGCAGCTGCATCATGTGCCTCCGAATATCTGCAGCGGAATGGTCACCAGCGCCAGCACGAAGCCTAGCGCGATGATGAAGATCACGGCCGCGTTCGAAATGACGCCATTGCAGTGCTCGCCGACATAATGGTCGTCATTCAGCAGGAAAAGGAACGGCACCACGGTCAGCGGCAGGCTGGCCGCGGTCAGTGCCATTGAGAAAATCGTGAGCTTCAGCGGATCGAGACCGAGCGCTATCGGAACGGCGGCGAGGAAGACGCTGAGCGTGTAGACGAGGCTGAAGCCGGGATCGTCGCGGGGCTTGAGGTCTTCGCCCCACGTCCAGCCGAATCCCTGAGCGACAAGATAGGCTTGCTGCAACGCCACCTCGAGCGCGGCACCGAAGCAGGCGATGGCCAGCGAAACAACGAAAAGTACGAAACCCCAGAAGCCGAATATTGGGATCAGCATCAGAGGAAGCTGGTTGTAGTCGTCCACCTGGGTCACGCCATGAGCGCCAAGCACAAGAGCCGCCACGATCAGCACGCCTACAGAGATCCCTCCGCCGAAACTCATGCCCAGGCCGGCAATGGCCCGGTTGGCGCCGATATAGGTCTTGTCCCATTGGTCCTCGATTCCTCCCGAAGAATAGAACATGAAGAGGTAAGGCGATATCGAGGCGCCGAGAATGCTGACGGCCATGAACCAGTATTTTGCCGTGTCGTGCTGCGGCAAATTAGGCACGGCACCGGTGGCCACCTCCTTCCAGTCGGGGTGAAGCATCACGGCTGCCGCGACGAAGCACAGTGTGACCAGGCCAAGCATCGACATACCTTTTTCGATGAGGCCGAACGTGCCTTTCCACAACAGCAGCCACACGAAAAACGCCACCGGCAACGCGCACCACTGGAAGCCAACACCGGTGGCAAGCTCGGCCGCGATGGCAACGCCGCCTATTTCCGCGGAAAGCACCAGGAAGTTGACAAACAAGGCTGCAAGCAGAGGCCAGATGAACGCGTTGAAGCCGAACCTTTCGCGGATGCCATCGGCGATAGTGTGATGACTGACGGCAGCGAAGCGGCCGGCCATCTCGACCAGGAAGATGATGCAGATGGTGCCGAGCACGACCGCCCAGACGAGTTGGAAGCCGAACAGCGCGCCGGCCTGTGCCGCAGTCGCTATCGAACCGACCTCCAGAAAGCCGCCGACGCTGGTGACGACACCAAGCGAGATCTCCAGCAGCTTCTTCATCGGTCCGGCGAGAAATATTGTCGATAGGCGGTGGCGAGATCGCTTTGCGCGGCGCGAAGCTCCCGTTGCGCCTGGCCGGCCTGCGCGTGCTGCTCGGCATCAACCGCGGTCTGGGCCCGCTTTGCCGCGCTCGACAACCGGCCGAGGGCCGTGCTTACCGCCTCGCGCCTCGCTGGATCCGACGGAGAGGCCAACTGCACCTGCCGGCCGGCGTCGGCGAGTGTCTCGGTGAAGGATTGCAAGGCAGAAGAGGCGTAGCGGGGTGGCGCGGCGCCCGAAAGCCAGGCATCGGTCACCATGACGGCCGCCTGCGCCGTCGAGCTTGCAAGCTTGATTTGCTGTTCGGCGGTTTCAGATGAAGAACAGGAGGTTAGCGCCAGTAAGAGCAGCGGTAAAAAGGCGCGGGTTAGCCGAATAGCCGAGCCGGCCATCTTCCTCTCATTGCAATTGCTTGAAATCATGAAGATAAAGGCCGCAACCACAGGAAAGTTCCTCCCGTGTTCAGGATTTGCGGAGCCGAGGCTTGCCTGGTTCCATGCCGCCCTAACTTCGCTTGTTCTTGCCCTGTATCAGGACGGCCATGAATCGCGACACCTAGCCACGATGTTGCCCGAGCGCGCCAGAAGCTGGGTAATCGCGCTCACTGACCAGAAAAGCGTGACCGGCACAGCGGCAGAGCGCGCGTTCGGTCCATGGCTGGCGGCGCAGCTACGGGGCGGATCCCGATTGAGCGATTGGATGTGAACTACGCGTTCGCCATTCTGCTTCGACTCGTTCGGGATGTATGCGCAAGCCTGCTGCAATGATCGTGAATACAAAGATGCTTGGAGGCGATTTGACCAATTCGCGTGAGGTCGCAATCGATGCGGCAGCAGGGCCTGTTTCCGACATCGTTTGGCTAATCTTCGGTCGGCGATCGATCATCTGCGCGCCAGACTCCAGCCGAGGCGGAGTTAGCATTGGTTCCGACTCGATTCCGGCCTCTCATTGGCGCTGGCAAAGGCGGCAACCTTGTCGATCATGGCGAGAACCGCCGGCGGCTTGCTTTGATGTACCATGTGTCCGGAATCCAAGACGATATCCAGCAGCGAGTGGCTTATCTCGGCTTGCAGCCGCAGCGCCTCGGCCTTGGCGTCGAACAGTTGATCGCCAGCACCGGCAATTATCCCGACAGGGACGGCGATGTCCGCGTATCGACGATTTGGGAATAGTGCCGACACCAGCATCAGGAAAGATTCCGCAGAGATGGACCGCAGCTGCGAGGGGCGGCTCGCCAACTCTCTTGTCGTTGCCGCGAAAGGCGCCGCTATCGTTGCCGGATAGAAAATCTTCTTCATCGCCCAGCGCCAGTTCAGCCTGACCAGCGAAGGCAGCACGGTGTGGCGCAACACCGTCCCGATCAGCGGAAGCGCTGGCAGCGCGGAGATGGCAAGAGCCAGCCGTGGCGGCGGGTAATGATAACCAGCGACGACAACAATACCGGTGACGAAGCGGGGATATCGACGCGCCATCTCGAGCGCCACGGCGGCCCCCCAGGAATGGCCGACAACGACGTAGCGCTCGATGCCAAGCTTCGCGGCCGCGGCCTGGATGAGATCGGCCTGGGCGCTGGCGGTCCAAGGTCTGCCTGCCGGGCGTGGGCTCATGCCGAACCCGGGTCTGTCGAAGGCAAGTACGCGATATTTGGCAGCGGCTTTGTCGAAGATGCCGCTTGTCGTGAAGTCTTCCACCGAAGCGCCATTGCCATGCAACAGCAGCAGCGTTTGCCCATGGCCTGCCTCCAAGAAATGCAGCTTCGTTCTGCGGAGGTGGATGAAGCGCCCGAGCGGGCGTCCAGCCAATGCCCGTCTCGCAAGCAGGTTGTTGTACAGGGCCAAGCCAACCGTTACCGCCGCAAGCAACAGGACGGCTTTCTGTTTGGGCTTTGCGGTCACGATTGCAAGGATTCGAGGGCGGGGAGGCCACCAGCAGGGCTTAACGATCCTCGGCAGCGCGGCGTCACTGATGGGCCGGTTCAGGCCGATCCTTTCTGGGGCAGTTCGGTCTCTTCCTCGACCTGATTGCGTAGCGCCTGGCGTCCAGATTTCGCGTTCTCGGTGTCAGCCGACTGCTTTTGTCGATCGAGTTCATGATCCACCGTCTTGCGAGATCCCTCCACGGGATCTTCTTGCGGCAAACGTTCGTCCGTCGCCGTTTGCCGGACGGGCTGACTGCTGCTAGATCCCGATCTGGCGGGGCTCGCTTTCTCATTAGACTTCGTCATCGATACGTTCTCTGTTTCGACGGATTATCTGTCCGCCAAACCTTTGGCATCGGTGTTTGTTCCGGCATGCACGCAGATCCATTACTGCGGGCCCTCGGCATCCTCCGAAGTCTCATGTCCAGGCTCGGCTGCTTCCAGGGCATCGATGACTGGTGCCAGTGAATTCTCCTCGCCGAGATCCGCCTCCTCGTTTCCGTCGCCGGTTCTATCGAGGGCGCGCTGGATGGCGTCGTCAATGTTGCCTAGCTCCTGCTCCCGCACTTCGCGCCCGTAGCCGGCGGCATCGGCATCCTGCTCGAACTGCTGGGCCAGCATCGGAATGCTGACCTCGGTGTCGGCCGGCAAGTTGCCGACATTCTCTTCCAGCCAGCTGCGCAGGAATTCTTTCGTCGCATTCATGGAGCACCTCCTCGCAGCAAGTTAACCGGGCCATGGCGCCGAGGTTCCGATGTGACTACAGGAGTTGAAGCGCGCCCGGGATGCCGCCATTCGGTCAGCGGCCAGCATCCCCATTCACCAGTTGGAATGAGAATTAATGCTACGATCAATATCTTGTGCAGCAGCGTGCCGGCCGCTCCCCGATGCGTTTCGGTAGCTAGACGCGAGGCAAAAAACATTTTCGAAGATCACGGGCGCGATCCGTTTCTTCTGCGCCGAATGCGGAACATCGATCGGCTTCCACGATGAAAGTTTGCCAAACGAATTCTACATCTCGATCGGCTTCATGGATGCTTCGGAGAAATTCCCCCTCAGGCTCGGGCCTATTGGGAGATCCGCCTGCCCTTCATTGTTATGAATGACTGCCTGCCTCGACTCGATGGGTACATTCGGGTGCGGGACCCCGCTCTAATGAAATTTAGGTTTAGGGAGCGGCACTGCTCAGCCGCGCGAACGCGACATCACGCTGATTGATCTTTGGATGCTTCTAGCGGCTTGCGCCGCCGCCAACCATCATTCTCAGCCCAAGCCCCACGATGAAGACGCCGGCTATCCGCTGCTGCCAAAGCCTTGCTCTGGGCCGTGCCATAATCCAGGTCCCGACGCTCCCAGAGGCCAAGGCATAGGCGCTCAACACCAGGACGCCAGTTGCCTTCTGAGTTGTTCCGAGCATCAAAAGCTGCAGCGCTACCGAGGTCCCGTGCGGGTCGACGAACTGCGGGAGGAAAGCGACCATGAAGGCGATCGGCCATGGATTGATCAGATTGGCGATCATGCCGTCGAGTGCCGCAGCAAGTGGTCTGATGGGACGTTTGTTTTGCTCGACGGAAGTGTCGCTCGCCGAGAAGATCAGCCGTGCGCCCATCCAGACAAGATAGGCCGCTCCCATCCATTTAAGCGCAGCGAATGCAATCGGCGACGCTTTTATGAGGGTTGTAACGCCGAGCGCGATAAGAGGCAGTTGCACCATACCCGCTCCAACGGTCATACCCAGCACCGTGAGCAGAGCGACCGAGCTGCCTTGCCCGATGCCGCGCGCCATTACGAGCATGCTATCTGGGCCGGGCGGCATCTGCATCAGGATGACCGTTCCCACGAACGCTATCCAGTGAACGGGATCGATGACGTATACCTCCCCTGGCCGACACCCACTGATTGGAATTTAGCGCACCGCCTGCAGCGATCAACGAGTCGACCTAACTGGCACGCCAACGTCGCAGAAGTCGTCATTCGCAACTGTCTGATATGCTGGCCATACCAAGAGTTTGATCACCGCCTCACAAGCCTATTCGGAGGCGCTACAGACGGCGTCTTGGATCGTAGCATTGAGCGGGGCAAACCCTCCGTCGTGTCATCACAATTACGACTTGAGGTCCCCTGAAAACCGAGCGAACAGAGCGTGCATACTGATCAGAACGCTTAATGTGTCTCCTGTTTCGGAAGAAAACGGATAGCTGCAGCACGCCCGGCGCACGATGTGTCGGGTGACTGTGCAAGGTTGGCGATGAAGTCTTCGGCGATTTTGGAGCTGCACGGACTGAACGCCTTGACGTTGTGACGGCGGCCGCAAACACGACCGCCTTGGGGAGCCGATTTTCAATGGATCGCTATGATCCCGTCGACGGCCCGCCATTCCGAAGGCCTGATGAGCCGATGATGGGCGACACGCACCGAGTGCAAGGCGCCCGCCAGCTCGCGCTCCCAAAAAACCAGGAAATCCCTCAGCTCCGGAAAACCCGGAGCAAGGTCGTAGTCCTGCCAGACATAGAGTTGAAGCAGACTGGGATAGTCGGGCAGATGGTAATGGATCTCGGCGGTGGTCAGGCCATAGCCATCCATCTGCAAGCGGAATTCCCTGCTAATTGCGGTCGCCATCTCTGCCTCACGCGCTCAGCCGGTCGACCATCTGCCGATGGCCGTGATCGGCGCGGCCGGCAGGCGGCGGGGTAGCAGCATCGAGCCGGCGCAGCGCGTCTATGATCTCGTCGAAGGATACCGGCCGTCCAGCGCCGGGCGGCTGGCGCAGCGCCGGCACCGATTCCACGGCGCAGGCGTCTGATGCCCAGGACGAAAGGATCGCCCGCTTTTCGCATGTGTCGAGCGAGCCGTCCTCCAGCACATCCTTCGGGTGCTGAAAATGGCTGGCCGGTGACAGCAGCCGGTCGAGCGAAAGGTCTGATATTTCGGGAGCTAGGGAAGGAATGATCGGCGAAAGCATCTGTCGGTCCATTTCCGTCCTCCGTCTCTAAAAACTCCTGTTTCGGGTTCCAATTCCTCAGCGGTCCCGGCGCTGCCGGGTACCGGTAATCTTGTTCAGCTCAATCGCGAATTCAAGCCCCTTCTTATCGGCGCGATCCAATTTACCGCATGTTTTCAGTGCGCTAGCACTCAATGATCGAGAGTGCTAAAAATTTGCCACACCCTCTTGAAAGTAGAAGAAGACAAAATTAGCTCGACATGCGCGCGATGCCGAAAGGGTCGCGCGAGCCCCGCTCCGGTCTGCCGGTCCGGAGCGGAGGACCCTCACAATCTGTTTGTCCAGAAGGAGAACGATATGACGTTCCGTCCATTGCATGATTGCGTGCTCGTCCGCCGTATCGAAGCCGAAGAGAAGACGGCTGGCGGCATCATCATCCCCGATACAGCCAAGGAAAAACCCCAGGAAGGCGAAGTCATTGCGATCGGTCCTGGCGCCCGCGACGAGAGCGGCAAGCTCGTGCCCCTCGACGTGAAGGCCGGCGATCGGATCCTGTTCGGCAAGTGGTCCGGCACCGAGATCAAGCTTAATGGCGAGGATCTGCTCATCATGAAGGAAAGCGACGTGATGGGCGTGATCGAGCAAACTGCAACGCTGAAGAAAGCCGCCTGACCAGGACCAAATCAACCCAATCCAGTCAATGAAAGCTGCCTAAGAAGGAGTGATCCAATGGCTGCCAAGGAAGTGAGATTCCATTCCGACGCCCGTGAGCGCATGCTGCGCGGCGTCAACATCCTCGCCGACGCGGTGAAGGTGACGCTCGGCCCAAAGGGCCGCAACGTCGTCATCGACAAGTCGTTCGGCGCCCCGCGCATCACCAAGGACGGCGTCACCGTCGCCAAGGAAATCGAGCTTGAGGACAAGTTCGAGAACATGGGCGCGCAGATGGTCCGCGAGGTCGCCTCGAAGACCAACGACCTGGCCGGCGATGGCACGACCACCGCGACCGTGCTTGCGCAGGCGATCGTTCGCGAGGGCGCGAAGGCGGTTGCGTCGGGCATGAATCCGATGGATTTGAAGCGCGGCATCGACAAGGCGGTGGATGCCGTCGTCGCCGAACTCAAGGCCAACGCCCGCAAGATCACCAAAAACGATGAAATCGCCCAGGTCGGCACCATTTCGGCCAATGGTGATGCCGAGATCGGCCGCTTCCTGGCCGACGCCATGGAAAAGGTCGGCAACGAGGGCGTCATCACCGTCGAGGAGGCCAAGACCGCCGAGACCGAGCTGGAAGTCGTCGAAGGCATGCAGTTCGACCGTGGCTATCTCTCGCCCTATTTCGTCACCAACCAGGACAAGATGCGCGTCGAGCTCGACGAGCCCTATGTGCTGATCCACGAGAAGAAGCTCGGCAACCTGCAGGCGCTGCTCCCCGTGCTCGAGGCCGTGGTGCAGTCCGGCAAGCCGCTGCTGATCATCGCCGAGGATGTCGAGGGCGAGGCCCTGGCCACGCTGGTCGTCAACAAGCTGCGCGGTGGCCTGAAGATCGCCGCCGTCAAGGCTCCAGGCTTCGGCGACCGCCGCAAGGCGATGCTGGAGGATATCGCCATCCTCACCGGCGGCACGGCCATCAGCGAGGATCTCGGCATCAAACTGGAGAATGTCACGCTGGAGATGCTCGGCCGCGCCAAGAAGGTGGTGATCGAGAAAGAGAACACCACCATCGTCGACGGCGCCGGCAAGAAGGAGGAGATCCATGGCCGCATCACGCAGATCAAGGCCCAGATCGAGGAGACCACCTCGGACTACGACCGCGAAAAGTTGCAGGAGCGCCTGGCCAAGCTCGCCGGCGGCGTCGCGGTGATCCGCGTCGGCGGTGCGACGGAAGTCGAGGTCAAGGAGAAGAAGGACCGCGTCGATGATGCTCTGCACGCCACGCGCGCCGCGGTCGAGGAAGGCATCCTGCCCGGCGGCGGCGTTGCCCTGCTCAGGGCCGCACGCGCGCTTGACGCGGTCGCAGTCGACAACCCCGACCAGCGATACGGCGTCGATATCGTGCGGCGCGCGATCGAGGCGCCGGCCCGCCAGATCGCCGAGAATTCCGGGTCGGAAGGCTCGATCGTCGTCGGCAAGCTGCGCGAGAAGACCGACTTCGCCTTCGGCTGGAACGCACAAACCGGCGAATATGGCGATCTCTACAGCCAGGGGGTGATCGACCCGGCCAAGGTCGTGCGCACCGCGCTGCAGGATGCCGCTTCCGTCGCCGGCCTACTCGTCACCACCGAAGCGATGGTGGCCGAGAAGCCGAAGAAAGAAGCCGCCCCGGCGATGCCAGCCGGCGCCGGCATGGACTTTTAAGACGCTGACGAAAAGCCCGCTCCTTGCCAGGGAGCGGGCGCTTCACCAGGAGCAATGGGAGGCCTGCATGAACGTAATGAATGGCAACGGATCGATTCCGACGCCGGCACATTCGGCGAGCGAATTCCTCGCCTATGAAGCCGAATGCCGAAGCGCGTTGAAGCCGCTGCTGACCGGCTTGCTTGACACGGCCGAATCGGCCGGATGGAACCGGCGAACCGTCGCCTCGACACTGATGTTCCTTGCAGCACAGCAGATTTCCGCGGAAACGTCGGCGCCGAGCTGACCGAGTCGGACCTCACCTCCGCTCGCGGGGTCCATTCGATTGCACCGAGACAGTCTCAATGTTTCGCGGGGAACAGGATCAACCATGATTGCAGGACGGCTGCGAGAATACCTGAGGATATTGAGGTGGGAGGCCGCCGACGTGGCGCAGGAGCTCGACTGCCCGCGCAACGACGTGGTACGCTGGCTTGAAGGACGCGCGCCGGTGCCACGACCCGTCGCCGCCTGGTTCGAAGCCCTGGTAAAGGCGCACAAAGGACTGCCGCCGCCTGATTTGAGCCCCCCGAATTTCGCGGAAAACGCTAAGTCGCCGGGCCCCGTGGTTGTCTCAGCCTTCGCTGCCGGGATCCCTCCGAAGCCGTTTGTATAGGCTGCAATCTCCTTAACCACGCCGCCGTCGGAACGGCGTTTAATCCAGTGCGCTTTGTGCTTCACGGCTTGCGGCCGATCACGGCGCCGTTCACGGCGGGTGCGTCGAATCGGACCGTCTCGAGGTGCTTAAATCCGGCATCCTGAAGCCCCGCCGAATATTCGACCGGGGTGGTTTCGTCCTTCCGTCTCGATCGGCATGCTGAGGAGCGGCCGGCGCCGGTCCGGGTTTTTCCTCATTGACGAGAAGCTCGCTTTGACGGCCGCGCCGCCTCTTGGCAAGACCTCGAAGACCAGCGCAGCAGGGCGTGGTTCTTCGCTTCGTTCCAATCGTGCGGGATCATCGACAGAAGATGCACGGCGGTTGGTCCGTAGGGACGTGGCTTTTAGCGGGTGGTCCGTCCAGCGACACGTTCTTGCGTGGCCTGTCGAACAGAAGGAGCCCGACCAATGTTACTGCGAGGGCGATCGGGACAAGGTTCCCGCGAAGAAGGAGCGCTCCAATGGAAGGAGCTGCCGCTTGGTTGCGAGATGTAGACCGGAGCCGGATCATGCTCGATAGAAGTCGCGATACCATTCCACGAAGCGCGGAACGCCGATCTCGACCGGGATCCTCGGCTTGAACCCGATCACCTCTTCGAGCGAGGTCACGTCGGCGAAGGTTGCCGGCACGTCGCCCGGTTGGAGCGGCATCATGTTGCGGATTGCCTTGCGCCCAAGCGCGTCTTCCAGCACGTCGATCAGCCGGCTCAGCTCGACCGGTGAACTGTCGCCGATATTGTGGATCCTGAATGGCGCATTGCTCGTCGCGGGATCGGGCGCGGCGTTTGTCCAATCGGGATTGGGCCTCGCAGGATGCTGCATGACGCGGACCACCCCCTCGACGATGTCGTCGATGTAGGTGAAATCCCGCTGCATGTTGCCATGGTTGAAAACGTCGATCGGCTGGCCGGCGAGGATGGCCTTGGTGAAGATGAACAGAGCCATGTCGGGCCGTCCCCACGGACCGTAGACGGTGAAGAAGCGCAGACCCGTCGTCGGCAGCCCGAACAGATGGCTGTAGGTGTGGGCCATCAGCTCGTTTGCCTTCTTGCTGGCGGCATAGAGGCTGAGGG
This sequence comes from Mesorhizobium sp. WSM3224, assembly GCF_000427725.1. GTDB lineage: Bacteria > Pseudomonadota > Alphaproteobacteria > Rhizobiales > Rhizobiaceae > Mesorhizobium. The sequence goes on from NZ_ATYO01000018.1 coordinate 98,191, forward strand.
GATGGTCGGCGGAATCATGCACGGAGAACGGCATGCGCGTGCTGCCGCCATAGATCGAGCTCGACGACGCATAGACGAGATGGCCGACCGAGGCCTGCCGGCATCCTTCCAGGATGTTGAGGAAGCCGTTGAGATTGCTTTGCGCATAGACGTGCGGATTGATCAGCGAATAACGGACGCCCGCCTGTGCGGCGAGATTGACGACGATCTCCGGCGCGGCCGACGCAAAGACCCCCGAGATGCCATCGCTATCGGCGAGATCGGCATGCTCGAAGCGAAAGTTCGGGAACGCCTTCAGCCGATCGAGCCGGGCTCGCTTCAGGGCGATGTCGTAATACTCGTTCATGGAATCGAGGCCGACAACCTGCCGGCCTTCGGCAAGCAGCCTATGGCAGAGGTGAAAACCTATGAAGCCGGCTGCGCCGGTGACCAGAATCGGCCTGCTTGACGTCAATGCATGCCCCCAGCATTAAGCTGTGACCAGATTCACACGCCCTTCCACCCTCGCCTCCATAATCCCGGGAAGCATCATCAGAATGATCGATGAAACATCTGGGGAGGCGATCCATAACGGAACCTGATCTCTAGCTCAGGCAAGCCATGCTCCCGGCATATGTGAAGGCACCCGCAGCGGACCAGGATCTTGATGAGGCTCCTCTTCCACCGGGGCCCGCCAAGTGGGCAGAAGTGCGTGATTATGCCCTGGACCAGGGCGGACCTGCGCTGCGGCCATATCCGCGATTGCCAGCCGGGTTTGCGGATATGGGGATCGGTCCTCGGCTGGCAGCCGTCGTAGGGCAGCATCCGCATAAGATCGCTATCCATGACGGCACGGACGAACTCTCATATTCGGCGTTAGGCGCCGCCGTCGAGATTCTATCGCGCCGCGTTGCGGGTGCCGTTCCCGAAGGTAGGCCGGTCGGCATCTGTCAGCCATGCTCCGTCTGGAGCATCGTCGCCATGCTCGCGACGATGGCAGCCGGACGGATTTCAATTCCGCTTAATGCGAGAGATCCCGGTCACCGGGTCAAGGAGATCATGTCAGCGGCCAAGCTCTCGGCCATGCTGGGCATGGGAGACAGGCCCCGCGACCTGACTACGGATATCCAATGGATCGATATGGGCATAAGTTCGGCCTCTGAGCGAGATCTGTTGGCGACGCCCCTTCCAGGACCCTCAGTCGACGAGCCGGCCATCGTTCTTTATACCTCGGGGAGCACAGGGCGCCCCAAGGGCATCGTTAACAGCCAGCGCAGTTTGCTGTGGCGCGTGCAACAATATGTCGAAGCCTGTCACATCAGTTCGGAGGATGTTTTCCTCCCTCTGGCGGGTCTGGCCACGATAGCCGGCTGTCGTGAGATTCTGGCGGCCATTCTTACTGGCGCCACTTTGCAGCTCGTCGAATTGGAAGCGATCGGCCTGCGCGGCGTTCGCACGAGGATGCAAGACCAGGGCACGACCGTGACGTATCTCGTGCCCGCTTTGCTTCGAACGCTGATGGCCGACGCTCCTGCCGATACATTCAGCTCGCTTAGAGTTGTCCGCGTCGGGGGTGAGAAAGTGCTTTGGACCGACATTGCCCTTCTGCGCAAAGTCGTCCAGCCGCATTGCCTCATCCAGATAGGCTATTCGTCCACGGAAACGACAGGATCGCAATGGTTCCTGCCGCCGGAGCCACCGAACGCCGAGCCCGATGTGCCGGTTGGACGCCTTTTGCCGGGGATCGCCTTCTCTGTCGTGGACGAAGCGGGATACGTCGTCCCGCCCGGTGAGGCGGGGGAGCTTGTAATCAAGAGCCCCTATGTTCTCCTTGGACATTGGGAGAATGGCGCCGTCGTCAATGTCGAAGCGGACACCGGCAATCCGCACGAGCGGATTTTTCCGACGGGCGATCTCGTGCGATTGGACAGCGATGGTCTGTTGAGGATCATCGGGCGAAAAGGCCGGCAGATAAAGATCAATGGTCGACGTATCGAGCCGGCTGAGCTGGAAAGGGTACTGCGATCCGCCCCATCGGTTCAGGACGCCGTAGCGATCGTGACTGAGGCAAGGGAACTTGTCGCATTCGCTGTGCCAAGCGATTGCGCGGGTCTGAACTTTGTAGATGACCTGCGCCAGTTGATCGCAAACGCCTTGCCCCCACCGTTGCGGCCTCTGCGGCTCCACCGGGTCGGCGAGATTCCATACCTTGGCGGCGGAAAGATCGACCTGGGCAAACTTGGCAAGATGGACCTCCTGGCCAGGAAGCCGGCTACCGTTGTCGATTCGTCAAACGCTGGTGCCGGTAACGATCCGGCAGTAGGTCCGGCGGTGCGGAAGGCATGGATGAAAGTTCTCAACACGCCAGCAGCCGTGGGCAGGTGGGACGAGGCCGGGGGAGACTCGCTGAAACTGCTGCACTGCGTGATGGAGATCGAGAATATCATCGGCCAGGAACTCGGGCTTGAGAGCTTCACAGTCGAGATGAGCGCCGACGAGATGGTCAAGGCGGTCGTGGCAGCGCAAGCAGCCGCTTCTGACAACGTCGCGCCCGAGCACAACCCGCCGCTCCTTTTCCTGTTTCCCGGTTCTGTCGGCTACGGTCCAAGTCTTGCCGCCTTTGCCTCGGCTATGGGCAAAACAGCAAAGGTGGTTCCAATCAGGTATCCGGGCCTCCCGTTCATCCTCAGCGGGCAAAACGATCTCGCGAACATGGCAGACGCCGCGGTCCTACAAGTCAGCCGAGCTCAGCCGTCGGGACATGTCAGACTGCTGGGCCACTCGCTCGGCGGAGCGGTCGCGCTGGAAGTCGCGGTGCGCTTGCTGAAGGCGGGACGGTCCGTCAAGTTCTTCGGCATCCTCGACACAAGCCTTGAGGGCGAGCGCAGCCGCCTCTGGGACACGGCCACCCGCACAGCGCGCCGGCTCCGGTCCAACCGCATCTCGTTCCATCGCGTCGCCTGCCGCGCCCTGGCGAAGATCGCGGTCAGAATGGGTTGCGAAGCCCGTCTCGCTGGCGCGATCGACCGTTACACCGAAGGCCAGTTCAACGGAGCATGCTTCCGCATCAAGCTGGAACTGCAGGAAGTGTTGCGGGCTCAGGCGTTTTTCCGCTGGCTGGAAGAACCCAAAGCCGTGCTTCCGATCAATGGCACGCTGTTTCGATGTACTCGCCCCGGCATGTCCCGCGCCATCGGCTGGGATCAAGTATTTCGCGACCTGCAGGTGATTCCGATCGTCGGCACACATATCGACCTCGTCGTGGAGCCCCACGTCGCGACCAACCGTCCGCTGATCGAAAAGGCCGTCCTACAAACGTATACGACGGCCGAAACTCTGCAATTGGAGGGCCAGCCGGCGTGATCTCGGGATTTACCAAGGAAGTGCTGGCATTGGATGCCGCCGCGGAGGCGGACCGCATCGTGTCATCGACGCGTGAGCAGGTTCTGGTCACGCTTCGTCGGCGCGGCGTGGTGGTCGGGCTGTCGGGCGGCATCGACAGTTCCGTCGTCGCAGCGTTGTGCGTGCGCGCCTTCGGCAAGGACAAGGTGCTGGGGATCTTCATGCCGGAGCGCGACTCCTCCGGAGACTCGCTGAGGCTCGGGCGCGTCGTCGCCGCCCAGCTGGGCATCGACACTCTGGTTGAAGACATAGCCTCCGCGCTTGATGCCATCGGCGCCTATCGCCGGCAGATCGAAGCCATCCGCTCCGTCGTTCCGAACTATGACGAGGGTTGGAAGTGCAAACTGGTGCTTACCTCGGTCCTGGAGAGCCAAGGCCTCAACATCACTCGTCTTACGGTTCAAGACCCCGAGGGCGATGTCAACACGGTTAGGCTCCCTATGGCGGCCTATCTGCAGATCGTTGCTGCAACCAACTACAAACAGCGCATCCGCAAGATGACCGAATACTATCACGCGGATCGCCTCGGCTACGCTGTCGCGGGAACGCCGAACCGGCTCGAATACGACCAGGGTTTCTTCGTCAAGCAAGGCGACGGCATCGCCGATGTCATGCCGATCGTGCACCTCTACAAAACCCAGGTCTATCAGCTGGCGGAATATCTCGGAGTGGACGAAGAAATCCGCCGCAGGCCACCGACCACCGACACGTTCTCCATGGCGCAAAGCCAGGAGGAGTTCTACTTCGCGCTGCCTTACCATCTGACAGATCTGTGCCTTTACGGCGTCAACCATGGGTTATGCGCCGACGAGGTCGCAGCGGCTGCGGGCCTCACCGGTGGCCAGGTCGAGAAGGTCTTCAAGGACATCGAAGCCAAGCGCCGGGCAGCACGTTATCTGCACGCTCGGCCCTTGCCGGCCGTGCCGATGGATGTGGACTGACGCCTATGTGCGGGATCGCCGGAATACTGGCGCTGAACGCCACCGCCGAACCGCCTTCACGCGAAGCACTGTTGCGCATGGCTGGCGCGCTGGCGCATCGCGGTCCCGACGAACGGGGGCTGTACCGCGACAGGCGCGCAGGCTTGGCGCATGCCCGTTTGTCGGTCGTCGATCTTCAGCATGGGCAGCAGCCCCTCGCCGACGCAGACGGCCCGGCGTGGATTGTTTTCAATGGCGAGATTTTCAACTATCTCGAACTGCGCGACAGGCTGTTCGCCCTTGGCCACCGGTTCTGCACCCGCAGCGACACCGAAGTCGTCCTGCATGCCTATCGGGAGTGGGGCCAGGCCGCCTTCGAGCGCATGAACGGCCAATGGGCGCTGGCAATCTGGGATCCGACTATAGGCCGGCTGGTATTGTCGCGCGACCGCTACGGCATTTGCCCACTGCATCTTTGCGAGCATGGCGGCCGCCTGTTTTTTGCGAGCGAAGTCAAAGCGATTTTCGCGGCCGAGGCCGCAATCCCCCGCGCCTTCGATCCGGCAGGCATAGATCAGACCTTTACCATGTGGGCGGCCGTTGCTCCGCGGAACGTATTCCAAGGCATCCGCGAACTCCCGCCCGGACATGTGCGCCTCTATGAGAAAGGTGTGGCGCGAGAATACCCATTCTGGCAACCGCGCTTCCCGCAAACTCGTGATCAGGACCAAGGCCCATTTAGCGGCTCCTTGGACGAGGCGGTCGACGAGGTGCGGCTGGCTCTCGAAGCCGCGACGGCATTGCGAATTTTGCAGGCCGATGTGCCGGTTGGCTGCTATCTGTCGGGCGGGCTGGACAGTTCCGTCCTCGCCACACTCGGCAGACGCTTCGCCGGTGAGCGTTTCCAGACCTTTTCGCTCCGTTTTGCGGATGCCGAATATGACGAGACTGATTTCCAGCGGCTCGTGGCCGCCAGGACGGGGAGCGAGCACCATGAGCTGATCGTTTCGCGCAGCGACATCGCGAAGATATTCCCCGAGGTGATTCACCACACCGAGCGGCCAGTCCTAAGGACCGCCCCGGCACCGCTCTTCCTGCTGTCAAGGCTGGTGCGGAAACACGGTATCAAGGTGGTGCTGACCGGCGAAGGCGCCGACGAGATGTTCGCCGGCTATGATCTGTTTCGCGAGGGTAAGGTGCGCCGCTTCTGGGGACGCCAGCCGGCTTCGACCGGGCGCGCTCGGCTGCTCGAACGGCTCTACCCTTACCTGTCGCGTTCACCGGTCCATCAGCAGGCGCTGGCCCGGCAATTCTTCGGCCGCAACATCGAGGCCCACGCTGTAGCCGGATTTGCGCATGACACGCGCTGGCGTACCACCAGCGCCATCAAGCGCCTGTTCTGCCCGGATATGTGCGCCGCCTGCGAGCGTCACGACGCCGTGACTGAACTGCTCTCCACGCTGCCGGCCGAATTCAAGCGCTGGAGTTTCCTCGCCCAGGACCAGTATCTGGAGATTCGGACTCTGATGTCGAGCTATCTGCTCTCCTCGCAAGGCGACAGGATGCTGATGGCCAATTCCATCGAGGGCCGCTTTCCATTCCTGGACGACAACGTCGTCGCGTTGGCGAATGCGCTTCCGGACGCTTACAAGCTGCGGGGTCTCGACGAGAAGCACGTGCTGAAACGCGTCGCATTGTCCATCCTGCCGCCGCAGGTCGTCGCCCGGAAGAAACAGCCTTACCGGGCGCCGAATGCGATGAGCTTCTTTGGCGACGGCGCGCCGGCTTACATTGGTGATGCCTTGTCCGAGACGGCCGTGCGGGCGGCCGGCGTCTTCGATCCCCAGTCGGTGAGCCGGCTGGTCGGAAAGTGCCGAACTCGAACCGGCGGGGGCGACATGTCGAATTTCGACAACATGGCCCTGGTCGGCGTTCTGTCGACACAGCTTCTGCATCAGCAATTTGTCGCCAGCCGGCCGGCCGGCGCGACAAGGCGGGATCTCGTCGTCGACGTCGACTACGAACATCGGGAAAGGGCGCCGGCATGATCGATGGTGCCGTACCGCTGCTGCATGATTACCTGATCCACGCCGCCGGCCGGCTCGGCGGCAAGGTGGCGTTGGTTTGCAACAGGAAACGCGTCTCCTACGCCGAAATCGACGAGCGTTCCAACGGGCTCGCACAATGTCTGGTAACAGCCGGCGTGCAACGCGGCGACCGGGTGGTGATCTTCGCCGACAACACAGTCGAGACGGTCGTCAGCTTCTGGGCGGTGCTGAAGGCCAACGCCGTCGTATGCATCGTCAACCCGCTCACCAAAAGCCAGAAGCTCGACTACCTTCTTAGCGATTGCCGACCGGCGGCGCTGATCACCGACCAGCATCTGCGCTCCGTGTTCGAGGGGCCGGCACACAATTGTCGCTCGCTGCGCAAGATGATCGTGTCGGGGCCGATCAATGACGACCAGCTCAGCCGGCTGCCCTGCGCGATGCGCTGGGAAACAGCGGCCGAAAGAACACCAGCCGCGCCGGAACGCAAATCGATCGACATCGACCTCGCCGCGATCATCTATACGTCGGGGTCCACAGGTGAGCCCAAAGGCGTGATGCTGACGCATCGCAACATGACCGCGGCATGCACGTCGATAGCGTCATATCTGGAGCTTCGCGAAGATGACGTGATCCTCAACGTTCTGCCCCTCGCCTTCGACTACGGCCTCTATCAGATGCTGATGGCGTTCCGCACCGGAGCTCGGCTCGTCCTCGAACGCTCTTTCGCCTTTCCGGCGCAGATTCTACAGATCATTAAGGACGAGAAGATTACAGGCTTCCCTGGGGTTCCGACCATCTTCGCATCGCTTGCGGAGCTAAAATCGCTGAGGGATCACGACTTTTCGAGCATCCGCTATGTAACCAATACCGCGGCTGCCCTGCCGCTCAAGCACATCGCCATGCTGGGGGATCTGTTTGCGGGCGCCCGCATCTATTCAATGTACGGCCTCACCGAGTGCAAGCGCTGCACCTACCTGCCGCCGGAAGATTTGAAGCGAAAACCGCTGAGCGTGGGGATCGCGATCCCCAACACGGAAATGTGGATCATCGACGAGAACGACAGGCGCGTCGAGCCCGGGACTGTCGGCCAGCTTGTTATCCGCGGCGCGACGGTGATGAAGGGCTACTGGGGCAAACCGGAGGCGACCGCCAGGAAGCTGAAGCCCGGCCCCGTGCCGGGCGAGCAGGTGCTCTACACCGGAGACTACTGCCGAATGGACGCGGACGGCTATCTCTACTTCGTCGGTCGCTGCGACGAGATCATAAAATCCCGGGGCGAGAAAGTTGCGCCGAAGGAAGTCGAAAACGTCCTGGTGAATATTCCGGGCGTCAAGGAGGCTGCGGTGGTCGGTGTCCCCGACGATCTTCTGGGCCAGGCGGTGAAGGCGTTCGTCGTTGTCGAGCAGGGAAGGGTTGTCGGCGAGAAGCAGTTGCAGTTGGAATGCCAGAAGCGGCTTGAAAACTTCATGGTCCCGAAGTCCATCGTCATCGTACCCAGCCTGCCGATGACCGACACCGGGAAACTCAAGAAGGCAGCTCTTTCCTAGCGCTCATTGGACGGCGCGGACCGTATTTTCCTTTTTGCCGGAGGTGGATTGATGGATTCGATTTTGGTGACGAAGCCCGCGAGCGACATTTATACGAAACAAATCCGGGATTTCCTGGCATCGAACTTCTACATCGCCGACGTCAAATCCCTCAGCACGACGGAATCGCTGCTCGACCAGGGCATCGTCGATTCCACCGGCGTGCTCGAGATCATCGGCTTCATCGAGGAGACCTTTGGCATTATAGTCGAAGACAGTGAGCTCTTGCCGGAGAACCTCGATTCCATCCAGGGAATAGCGCACTTTATTGCGCGCAAGAGAGGATGAAATCCGAGCTGCGGGTTGCTCAGGCCTGCGGCTTTGCGCATCCGAGCACGACGCGCGGCTCGCCGGCTAGGTTGCTGACGACGCGGATTTTGTCGTAGCCCCTGCTGCGCTCCAGCAGGCTTGCGACCTGGCGATCCTGACCCAGGCCGACCTCGAACAGGAGGGCGCCACCGGGCCGCAGATAGCGGTGAGCATCTTTCACTGCCCGCATATGGATGGCGATGCCGTAGGGCCCGGCCGCGAAAGCCTCGCGCGGCTCGAGAGCGACCAGATGAGAGCTGTCGCCCTCAAGCCGTTTTTCCGAAATGTAAGGCGGATTGCATACGATGACGTCGATCGTGCCTTGCGGCACCACGGTGGAAAGAGCCTCGAACAAATCGCCCTGCAGCACCGAAACCCGGTCGGCTAGCCCATGGTGGACGACATTCCGGCGCGCCACCTCGACACATGCATCGGTAAGATCGCTTGCCCATACCCGCGCCGTCTGGAGCTGATGGGCGATAGCGCAGGCAAGATTGCCGGCGCCGCAGCACATATCGATAACGCGAGGAGCCGGCAGGTTCATTTGATGCAAGACGTCGACGGCAGTTGAGCCTAACAGCTCCGTCTCCGGCCTCGGGACAAGCGCGCCGGATGCAACAAGCATCTCCATTCCCATGAAGGTCGCGCTACCTTTGCTATAGGCGTCAGCGACATCGACATCCTTGCTCAAGGCTTGCCTCCACAACGAGATCGGGCGCTCGCCGGACGACGCAGAAGCACGAAGCTTAAGCTATTGTGCCGCTGCGCTCTCCAATTCGTTGCTGAATCTGACTTCGATCGTATCTCCCGGCGCCACCTCGGCGTCCTCCCCGGAAACCTGCTTGCGCCATTGCCCATCGACGTTGCGGACGATCGTCATCTGAGCTCGAACGGTTTCGCCGGCGATTGAAAGCGGCGCGGCGGTTGCACCGAGTGGCTGCAACTTCTGGCTTGCTGCGCGAAGCCTGGTGCCGATGTCGGCCAGCCGAACCTCGGCGTCCCGCAATTCGTTCAGCAAGGCGATGCGCCTTTGGTTCTCGTTGCGCTCGAGCTGCCTGGCAAAATCATCCTGCTGGCGCCGTGTTCTCATGAGCTCGACCGATGTTTCCAGCGCCCGGCTGGACGAAAGCAGGACGGCGCGTCGCACGTCGGCGAGCCTGTTATTCGTCAGGTTGCCAGCCTTGAACAGCTTAGTGACCTGCTCCAGGTCCTCTTCGTCAGCCTTTACCCCATCCGATTCATCCTGCGCGCGCTTCACTAGCGCTTCGATCTGCGCTGCGGCATCCTTGGCGCCTTTTTCGACAAAGCTCTGCTCTTGCCGAAAATTGCCGAGGGAAAGCTTGAGCGCCTCCGCTTCGGCCTTCGCTATCCCCGCGGCGAGCGAAGGGGAAAGCGGCGATCCTTGCGGAGGCTGCATGTCGAAGCTTTCCTGCTTGTCGAGCTCCGCGCGCAGGCGCGCGCTGTGCAAGTAGTCCCTGGTGTATTCTCCCCAGATCATCTCATAGTCGCGCCGCAGATCCGTCGGATCCGGGCCCGGCTGGTTGGCCCGCGCCCGCAACAGGCTGAAGCCGCCGGCCACAGCGATCGCCTGTCGCACGGTCATGAGCGGACGATAGGCCTGCTGTCCGGGGGTGAGCACATCGCCGGTTACATAGACGGGACGATATTCGGCAATGACGGCCGTCACGTCGCTCGGTCTGACAACCGCCATCTGTTCACGGCCATCGGGCATGCGGATATGAAAGATCTTGGTCGGCAGAATCGCCTGCATGCGGGTCTGCAATTCGGGAGGAGTCAGGCCGCCGACTGAAACCGTGCCGGCTTCAGGCAGCGCGATCGTGCCATCGATCTGGACAACCGCGCGCTGCGTTCGGTCGGGAATGGATGTTATTCCGATTTCGACCGTGTCTCCTGGTGAAATCCGATACGCTGATGAGGGATCGGCCGCCACGGCCACAGGCAGAGTGCTGAGCAGAGCAAGAACCGCAAGGAAGAGTCGGCTAAGGTTGACCATTCGCAACAAGCTCCTTCGGGCCGTGTTGTTCGGGCCAGTCAAGACGGGTCACGAACTCGTAAACTGGCCCGCCAGGCACGCCCCAATTGCTTGACCAAATTACCTGCGAGCCATCCGGAGAAGGCGAGGCATGTGTTTCGCTCCAATAATCGAATGGAACATTTCGTGTCTGCGCAATGCGTCGGACGGCGCCACTGCCGTCGATCCGAAGCGCAATGACCTCGCGTGCATAGGGAGCCCAGGTTGGATTGGCCGATATCTCGTCCGGGTCGCCCCCATAGCTTACGAATGCCCACCCGGGCCTATTCAGTGCGCGGGTTGACGCATGCTCGGCCTCGCCGAACGCGGTAAGGGAAGTGACTTTCCCGTCCGACAGCCTGCGTTTGACGATGTGATACTTGTCTGGATCTGATTTGCTGATCCCAACGAAAATCTCGCTTCCGTCGTCGTCGAGTGTCATGTCGCCGTGACCGGGCCGATGATGGTCAGTCCATCTCTGACGCAAAGTGCCGTCAACGGCAAAAATGACTCTTTGTTCGGTGCCGTCAATCTGGTTTGGAGAACACAGAATTGTCGTTCCGAGTGGAGAAATCGTACAGGAACTCGTCGTCCCGGGAACTTGAGCAAGGTCGATGTCCGGGAATTTCAACCGTTGATTTAGATCATAGGCAAAAACAACGTCTTTGCCGTCCTTGCTAATTGCGCGGACCGCGATCCGGCTGCCGTCCCGGCTGGGATTGCCTTTTGATGGCCCAAATCTCAGATCGTGATACGCCGTTGAGATGAACAGGATTTCTTCCTTATTCGTTCGTGGCGCCCAGGTTGAAATCGTCCGGCCTTGAACGCAGATCATCAGGTCGGGATTTCGGGGGTGCCACTCACATTCCCCTCCTCTGTTGCGACTAAACAGCGCCACATAGGTGTGCCCGTCGAGAAAGCACATTCCGTTGCAGCCGTTGTCGAGGAGGAGCAATGTCTGGTCCGCGTTCCAGGCTTGGGCGCTCGAATAGCGATGGCTGCAAAGTTTAGGCCCGCAGACGACACCATTTCCGAGAGCCCCGGGCTTGGTGATCCGAACGAAGCTTGTGCCAAATGCCGGGTCGGTCGCGGGATGACGATAACCAGGCAAAGCCATCGCCACCGGCGCCACGAAGCCGGTAGATGTGTTGCTTCCTTGACCGCCGGCCGTCCGAAGACTTAGGAGCGCCGCAACGCAAACCAGCAGTAGAGCAGCAAGCGCGGGAAGCCTCATGTCATGTAGCCCATCTCACGACGTACAAGGCCCTCACGGAGGCGTGCCCGCCACCACGCGATGGTCCGGCTCAAGCCCTCGCGCAGACTGGTCTGTGCCCTCCATCCCGTCGCGGCCTCAAGCCGGGATGAATTTGCCAGCAGAGCCCGCACCTCGGAATTTTGCGGCCGTAGCCGCCCCTCGTCGCGATGGACCGGCTTGTTGGAACCGCTCAGCTCCAGCACAAGGTCCAGCACGTCCAATATCGTCACGGCCTGCTGGCTTCCGGCATTATAGGCACGCCCGAATTCCAGCTCGGCAGAGCCTGCACTGAGGAACGCCGCCGCGGTGTCTTCAACGAAGGTAAGGTCGCGGACCGGGCTGGTGTCACCCACCATGATGGCTGGACATTTCGGATCGAGGGCCTGCCTGATGATCGTCGGCACGATTGCCCGTTCGCTTTGCCGCGGTCCGAATGTGTTGAACGGACGAAGCACCACGACGGGCATATGAAACGATCGAGCGTAGGACTCCGCCATCATGTCGGCCCCGATCTTGGAGGCCGAATATGGCGATTGCCCCTGCAACGGATGGGATTCACTGATCGGCATGCTTAGAGCGGTGCCGTAGACCTCGCTGGTCGAGGTATGCACCACACGCTCCGTATCCCACTGGCGAGCCGCTTCGAGAACATTTACCGTACCCATGACGTTGGTCGCTACATAGGATTCGGCGGCTGCGTAAGAGTACGGAATGGCGATCAACGCCGCGAGATGAAACACGACGGCTTGGCCACGGACGATCCTGTTGAGGAACGCACTGTCGCGAACGTCGCCGCGGACGCGCCTGAGCTGGCTTCGGATCTCGTCCGGCAGATCATCCAACCACCCATGGCTGTCGAAGGAATTGTAGAGAGCCAGCCCCGTCACATCGGCACCGGCGCGAACCAAGGCTTCGGTCAGGTGCGATCCTATGAACCCATCCGCGCCGGTGACCAGAACTCTTTTGCCCTTATAAGTCATGACCAGACAATTCCTGCACCGCCTTGACCCTCACTTTGCGAATACCGCGAACCATCATCAGAAAGGCTCAAGTATCGCTTGGATGTTCCGCGGCCATGCCGAGGACGATGAAAACACCTCGAATGACGAGGGCTGCGTCCGAGATGATGGTCCGGCGACCATAATAAGAGAGATCGATCCTGGCCTTTGCCGGAAACAGGACTTCCTTGTAGAAAACGGTCGGCTCGACATCAGGAGGATAGAATAGAGCCTCATGGCGGAACACGATCTGAGCAGGGCCGAACAAGCCTGGCTTGTATTGCAAGACGGCTTCGTAGCCGTCCCTGAAGCACTCGGCGAAAGACAAACTCTCGGGACGCGGGCCGACCAGTGCCATTTCGCCTCTCAGGACGTTCCACAACTGCGGCAATTCATCCAATTTGCTGAAAGCGAGAAACCTGCCCACCGTCGTCATCCGGGCGTCGTTGGCAAGTGTGAGCGCAAGGCCTCCCGCATCGCACCGCGGGTAGAATTTTCGGAATTTGTACATCTGGAAAAGCTGACCGCAGGCGCCTATGCGAGGCTGAACAAAAAGCAGTGGACGACCGCTTTCGATCAGCAGCGCCACTGCGACAAACAGCATTAGCGGTGACAGGGCAACGAGGCCGACGAACGCGGCGATGATGTCCATGGCGCGTCGGCAAAGTCCATGGCTTGCGCGGCGCATTGCAAGCCGGCCAAGGGGCATGTCAAACGCATTCATGCCGCAGCCCCTGCCCGAGCGCAACTGTTGAGGGCGGATGCCAGGGCATCCACCACTGCCTCCGCCACGGGAGACGTTATCTGCGGATGGAGCGGAATGGTCAGCTCACGGTCGGCGAAAGCCTCCGTCCGCGGCAGGTGAACTCCGGGAAAGAGCTCCCGGTAGAACGTCATATGATGCACCGGCGGATAGTGAATTGTCGTCTGTATGCCCTGCGCCCGCAATTGATCGATGACATCTTGCCTGTTGACGCCGCGCGGCAAAAGGATCGGCATGATGTGATAGGCAGAGGTGCGCGCTTCGACAAACGGCATCGAGATGGCTGGGCAGCGCATGGCGATGAGGCGTCGATACAGCGCGACGAGTATGCGCCTGACCTCATTCCATTCCTGCAAATTGCGCAGTTGCACCAGGCCGATGGCAGCCCGCATTTCATCCATGCGATAATTGAAGCCCAGCATGGTCACATCATATTGCGCAGTGCGGCTGTTCAGTCTCTGATGCGTGCCGGTGGTCATGCCATGGCCACGCGCCAGGCGAATCTTCTCCCGTAAGCCGGGGTCGCGCGTAATGACAACGCCGCCTTCGGCGGTGGTCATGTTCTTGTTGCCGTAGAAGCTGAACGCCGCCGCCGCACCATAAGTCCCCACCTCTTTCAGGCCAGGAGCATGTGCGGCGTCCTCGATGATGTAGAGCCCTCGCACACTTGCGAATGTCTGCCACTCCTGCTTGCTTGCGAGATAGCCTGCGAAATGGACGAGGATCACGGCCCTGGTGCGGGAGGTGCAGCTTGCCTCCGCATCTTCGACCGACATCAGAGGCACGTCATCGGATTCTATATCGACGAAGATAGGCTTGGCCCCGACATACAAGACTGCGTTCACAGTCGCCACGAACGTCAGTGAAGGCACCAGGACCTCGTCACCGGGTCCGATTCCAAGTCCATGGAGGATGAGGTGCAGGGCTGCGGTGCAGGAGGCGACGGCGACACAATCATCGGCGCCGTGCACCGCTGCAAATGCCTCCTCAAATGCTCTGACGCGTTCGCCCATCGTCAGCCAGCCGCTGTCAATCACCTTCGACAAAGCGGCCTTCTCTGGCACACCCAACACGGGGGCACTAACCAAGAGCATCCCAACCTCCCGGTGAACTCTCGCGCCTCGAAACGGCCTCAGGCAGCAGCCGCGGCTACCTCTATGGAAGCCGACTGCTCCTCCCAGGAAATCGTTTGCGCCTTCTGAAAATCTTCGACGCGGCCAATGTCCAACCAAAGACCTTCATGCTTATAGACATGCACGATCTGCCCATCTTGCAGCATTTGCAGCATGAGATCGTCGAATCCGAAGGGAATGCCCGATGGAATGAACTGCAGAACGGCTGGATCCATGCAGTAAATTCCCATGCTTACCAGATGCGTGAGAGCAGGCTTTTCGCGAAACACTTGGACAGTGTCATTAACCTCGTCGATGACGCCAAAGTCCATTTTGGTTACACGCGCTGCCGTCGCGATTGTAACCAGATCCTTGTGCGCGCGATGCGCCGCCACGAAACGGCTGAGGCTGAGGTCGGTTAGCACATCGCCGTTGAGGACCAGAAACGGTTCATCCAGTTCCTCTCTGATCAAGGAGAGTGGGCCGATGGTCCCGAGCGGTTCCATTTCCTGTGTGTAGCATATCTTGAGGTTCCATTGCGAACCATCGCCGCACACGCTGCGGATCAGATGACCCAGGTAGCCGGTTGTGACGTAGACGATTTCAATACCGTTGCGCCGTAGCCATTTAAGCAGCAACTCAAGCACTGGTCGAGCGCCGATAGGCATCAGAGGCTTTGGTAGAACCGATGTGAACGGGCGCAGGCGCATGCCCATCCCACCGCATTGGATAACCGCTTTCATATGACACTCCCTGCGCACAAGGCCATACAGTCCAACAATCAAGCTCAGCGTCCGAAGTTCACGCGCCCGGCTGGATTATGAGGTTTGGGCTGCCGGACGTGCTCCGAATTAGGTGCGAAATTACGCCCGGGCAGCAGACGTGTCGTCGTGCGTTCGAATGGCGCGCTGCGGAGGTGGCGGGTGGCAAAACGGTTGGAAGCCGCCATGTCGGGTGCGGTGCAACAGACCAAGGTCTGACTTTGCATCATGGTAAACGCGGAGTAGTCTGCGACCTGGAAAAGGTTTACGAGAGGGTTGAGAGGGTCAAGGTTTTTTTGGTCCGGCAGCGGGCCAAACCGGTATCGTCACAGAACGACTTCGCTTCCAAAATAACGTTCTGGACGCCTGTCGGTGTCTGCATGCCGGAGATGTGTGCGTTGGGGTGAGATGTACAAGATCGTCATCGCCGATGATCACGGCCTGTACAGGCGTGGCTTGCGGTTGGCGCTGAGCGCCGGCATCGAGGACATCGAGATATTCGAAGCAACATGTTTCGATGCGGTGGTTAGCCTCCTTGCCGAACAGGAATGCGTCAGCCTGGCGATGCTTGACCTGAATATGCCGGGGCTCTTCACGCAAGAAGTGCTGAGCGACGTCCTAGCGGCGTACCCGGACACGCGGTTTGCGATTGTTTCCGGAAACGATTCACGCTCCGAAATCCTGACTGCTCTCAATGTGGGGCTGCACGGCTATATCGTGAAATCGCAAACGGATGACGAGGTCGTGCTGGCAGTCAAGGAAATCCTGTCAGGTCGCATCTACGTCCCGGCGCTCCTGTCGCGGCACTTGGGAACGCACGAGCAGACGCCCGAGATCCGTCACGGGAGCAGCGTCGGTACCGGCGCTCTCGAAAGGCTCACATCCCGGCAGAAGGACGTTCTGAGGCTGATGGCCGAAGGATATTCAAACAAGGAAATTGCGCGAGATCTCGACATCGCCGAGGCTACGACGAAGATTCATGCGGCCGCAATTATGCGGGAATTAGGGGTTCGAAACCGCACGGAAGCCGCAGTTCTGATAAAGACTTGGTTGGGAACAGTGTGAGCTAAGCTTGGACTTCCTTCGGCGACAGCCGGAGGGAATAGTGCAATCCATCCTCCCTGATTTCGAATTGCGAGGAATGACCGAGAAGAGGCGTTCCGTCGGCTCCAAGAATCATCGATCCAAAACCCTGGCGCTTGATCGAAGTTGCGCGTCGGCGCCCCGTTTCTATCCAGTCAAAAACGATCTCGTCGCTCTGCCCGCCTGGCGCAAGAGCCCAACGTGCGTCAACCTTGCCTAGCGCATCCCCGAGCACGCCATGCTTGATCGAATTGGTGGTGAGTTCGTGGACTATCATTGCAAAACTCTCCGCCGCCCCGCCTGAAATCTTGATGTCAGGGCCTGTGATCGTTGCCTTGCCCGCTTCCAGGAAAGGCTTGAGTTCCTGAACGATGAGATCATGAATGGTGGATGATCCCTCAGCGCTGTGCATGAGCAGCGTATGCGTCGCCTCGAGCGCGCGAATTCGCTCGACGAGAGTTTCTTTGAAATTGGCGAGATCGCCCTCCGGCGCATCGAGCATCTTCACTATCGCCGAGATGACGGGGAACAGATTGCTGAACCGGTGACGCTGTTCCAGCATCAATTTTTCTTGCTTCCTTACGGCCGCGCGCAACAGTGCGGATTGGCGGCTGGACCGGTCCAAAAGAAAGGCGATCATCCCGCCGGAAAGCACGAGCAGGATTGCGCGTACCCACTCATCGGCGAGAATTTGGCCATTCACAATTATCCGGGCACCCAGGCCGGCGGCCGCCATCAAAAGCGTTGATGCGAGCGCAATCCGGCGGTTTTCCAGGAAGGCGATGACGACGATCGCCGGAATAAATTCGAGGAAGGCTGGGTCCGTGGCGCCCGCTAGGGAAACACTAACCTCAAAGAGCAGCGTAGCGACCAGTACAGCCGTCGACGCCAAGTGAGCTCGCGACAGGATTGTACCTCCCTCGGCATCCTCATCCAACCTAACTACAACTTTCGGCTTAGCCCGTCGAGGTTAGACCGTCGAGCCTGCAGCTAATACGTCTGCCTGCTTTCAGGTCGCCAAAAATCGAGGCCTTATAAAAACCAGTACCCAACCTTCTGGCTATCGATCGTCGAGCACGGATAGCAGAGATGGATAACGAGGATGGATGATCCATGAATCTGGTCAGCGGGCGCAACGACACGAGAATGATCGCGACATCTGGCATGATAGCGGCGGGCTCCGGCAGCAGAACAGCGGCTGCTTTCGCCAGAGACGCCTCTCGCAAAACCATCAGTCCGATCACAACGAGCAAATGCGTGCGGCCGTGCCTTGATTCCATAACCGGCATGCTCGAGCGCATAGGCTGTGGGTGGCTTGTGCTGAGCGAGTCAAAAAGGGTGCTCGAATGGAATGCGGCAGCCGAAAGCATCCTCACCGCCTGTGAGGATTGTCTGGATTCGCCTGGCGACCTATCGGCGGCGCTACGGAGCCTGACAGCGGGCGTTCCTACTCATTTTGTAGCCGGATCATTGTCCTGGATCGTAATCCGCAATGCCGGGGATCGGCCGGTTGTCATGAATGAAGAAGGCGTCGTCACCCCCGATGGGTCTATCATTGTCGCGCTCCTCGACCGTCAGCCGAGAACCGGGCCTAATCCGGAGACCCTGCGGAAAATGTTCGGATTGACCTGCGCCGAAACGGATCTGGCGTTGCGTTTGGCGAGTGGCGATGCCCCCTTGGAAATTGCCGAGCGCAGCCGGCTCAGCCGGACCACGATCCGCACCCAGCTGGCGTCGCTGTTTGCCAAGACGGAGACGAGGCGCCAGGCGGAACTGGTCGCCCTCCTAGGGCGCATCTCGGTGCTGCCGTAGAGCCGGCACGCTTCCGACTGTCCCGTGCGCCTCCACTTTGCGGCGCGTCACCGGCTCTGGGTTTGGTCAGGCAAATGGGGGCGGCTTGTCCCCACGACACCACCGAATGGGACGCGCCGATGCGCGACTATGCCAATGGCCCGCGCCGGATGTAGAGCATTGAGCCGCACGAAGTTCTCAGGAACAGCGCCTGGAGCAATTCCAGGAAGGCATGAAACGGCTTTCCATCCGAAATTGCGCAAAAAACAAAGAGACAGAGCGGTTCGCCGTTTCCGTGAAACGGTGAACTGCTCTAGCACCTCGCAAGGGGTCGCGTCAGCGTTTGCGGGTCTGCACTGCGCCAAGTTTTGGGCGTATCTTGAACAGGTATTCCAGGGCGTACTGGTTTGCGATCTTCATGACTGACGGCCGAAGTATTTGCACCGCGTCTCGCATTGTCGTTCGCAATGATTGATGTCGGAACCTGGCTGGGATACGAGCGACCCGCAGCGCACGCAAAAGCGGCTCGGGTCTCGGAAGGCCTTTTCTATCCTCGATCAGATGCCAGTTAAGCTGTTTGACGGCAAGCGTGACCTCGTCCACTTCTTCGTAGCTCTTCGACGTCGTTATGCTTGGATGATGTGTAGCATCGTAGAAGATCAGACCTTCGTTGATTGCCACCATCTCCCCATGTCGTGCGAGATCGACAAAGAACAGTTGATCGACACCGGCCGGGATGGATTTATGGGCGCGCATCTGGCATCCGGCGTGAATTACCGCGGCGTTGATCAGCAGCGTCGAAGGTATGATACCTAGACTCCTTGTCACTCGTACGAGATACAGGTCCGTCAGGCACTGCTGGCTTGAATAGAGCGAAATCCGGTTTTGCTCCGGCGGATCCGACCGCGTTACGACCCGGTTCTCCTCCACAACATGCGCCGCGCAGGTCATGAACGCTACCGACGGATATTCAACCGAGATTTCGGCAAATCTTTTCAGCGCTCCCGGGGCTAGCCAATCATCGTCATGCAACAACTTGATCCACTTACCCGTGCAGGCAAGCATGGCGTTGTTGGTGTTCTCCACCTGCCCTCTGCCCCTGTGGTTTTCAACAATCCGGATGCGCGGATCGCTTCGCGCATACTCTTCCACAATGGACCAGCTCTGCCCCCCTCGTCCGTCGTCGTCGCTGACAACAAGTTCCCAGTTGGAAAAGTCTTGTCCCACGATACTATCGATGGTGCGCCGAATAGTGTCCGGCCGGTGATACGTCGGGACGGCAACGGAAATGAATGGTCGTTCGCTCGAAGCGCCCGCAGGATCAGCGATATCGGTCACCGGACCGGGCGGCAGATCTGTCTCACTTTTGCCGCCAGCGACGGATTCTGCCGAGGGCACAGCTCCTTCAGAGCTCGCGTCGCTAGTCAACAGGAGCTTCATCGTAGTTTTTCCTCGCGATTGGATACGGACTCGACAGCGTTGCCGGTGCCGGTTCGGTGTCGCGCTTCAGAAGGTACAGCGAGGCGGCGGTTTTGATGGCAAACCCGACCGTCCCGCCAGCCGCCATGAGATAGATGACGTCGATAGGCTCCCAGCCCGCTTCGGCGCCGGCGAGCAGCGGACCGAAGACAAGCACCATCCGCGCGGCGTCGACGACCAGCCGTACCTCCTGCCGCCGCAACAGAGTAGGGACTTCGCTGAGCGGTGTCGACAAGGCCTGGACGGCGCCCATGAATGCCAAGGCAGTCATGATTTGGGCCGTCGGAATCCAAGCCTCGCCCAGGAGCGGCACGACAAGATAAGGGGCTGCCAGCCCAAGCGCCAATATCGGCAATGCGGTGAGGCCAGCGGCAAGCAGCAGGAGTCCCCGCGCGATACAGAACATACGGCCACCGCTGCTGTCCTTGTTCGCCTCGGCGACGAACACATTGCTTAACGGAGTGGCTATCAGCACGATGGGCCCGGTCACCAGCCGTGTCGCGACGCCGAGATAACCAGCGAAGGCGGCGCCGAACAACGACCCCACGATAATCGCCGGAAGATTGTTGATGGCATAACTGCCGAGGGTCGCGGGGATGTCGAACAATGGGAACTTGTATTCCCTGGCGGCCTTATCGAACGCACTTCTCCATGATGACCGGTAAATGCCGCGCACGTCTTCCCAACTCAGAATCCGGAAGCCCAGAAAAGCGAGAAAAATGAACTGGCTGAGGACATGCGCGTGCACCATCGCTTCGCCCCCGAGATGGGCAAGGCCGAAAACCAATTGCAGCAGCGCCATGGTGGCCGGCAGGATCAGACGGCCGAGGGCGAAGTCGCGCAGCAGGCCCGCACGCAAGGCCAAGCAATTCATAGTTTCAACAAGCGCTGCGCCGCTCATCCCAATTGGAACCAGCCAGAACAGATTTCTGAGTTGGGCGGGCGCAAAGCTCAGAAGCACCTGCCCGACCGCAAGGGCCAGCACACCAGTGGTCAATATGGCCAGCACGATGAGCTTGACAGTGACATAGGTCTGCTCGATTTCCTTGACGCCGTAGAGAGAGGGCTCGAAGCGCAGCGCCGCGACCGCGCCGAGGATGTTCACGGTTGAAAGATAGATCGTGAAGACGCCAAACTCCGCGGGGGAATAGAGGCGGGCCAATATCGGAATTGTGGCGACCAGCGTGAGTTGCCCTGCAATTGCCATTGCCGAAACACCGCCCGCAACGCGGACGATCTTGCCGATCGGGCTTGCTGTCATCCGCTCCTCCCTGGACCTCAGAAAGTCGCTGTAGGACATTGGTTCGCGACTCCGAGAAGCGGCTGGCGACTGGGATAGCGAGCGTACGGTGGCTGCCGCACCTCGCCATCATTCACCTGAATGATGTTGCACTTCCCAATGCCAGTTCGATTCCGCAATGGGTGAAATGAAGCGTCAGTAGCGGCTTCACGAAACTGTGTCGGCGGCCAAACTCAGCTACGTTTTGGCCGGGCTGGATCAGCGGGTTGGATGGGCGCGAGGCGGGTGGCCGGTGGCCCGTGGAGTCCCAATGTTTAGGATGGCTGCTCGACCTGACGGCGCTCACCATCCGGTTTATTCGGAATGTACCTGGCGATGATCGCCTGCTCAACCTCTTGCGTGCTCTTCATTGTCGAGCGTTGGCTTGAAGTTTTCGCACAAATAACGTCCCGCCCTGAAATGGCAAGTATGTCGCTCATCGTCTTGAAGACGCTGAGGGAATGCATATTGACTTCGAAATCGGCCTCGAAGAGCCGCTCCGCCGGGGGCTCGCGTTCCATGCGCCGGCGAAGACGAGCCGCCACTGTCGCTCGTGGCGCCACAACTCTAATCGTGAGATCCGCGACCGGTACATTGCCTAGCATCGTTGCGAGAATGGCTTTGTCCGCACTCCCATTGAGTAACGCCAGAGATCCGACTGCCTGAACGTAACCTTCGTCGAAGATTAGAATATCCTGGGCCAGCTTCGCTCGATCCCAAGCGTGTGACAGTTTCAGTATGTGCTGCCAAATTCGGGCGCGCCAGATTGGTCTTTTCGGAGGTATTGCTCTGAGCATCGACAGAGATTTCGACAGATTTGACCTGCCGGTTCGTGGGAAAAAAATAATCTTGGCCGTGGAAGCGGTTGCCGAGACGATCCTTGTCACGAACAGAAAGACGCCCAGATCAAGTGTCCCGGATCTGGTCGCTGGTTGGTAGCTGCGGACAACTTCGGCACGGTATCCGTCCTCGCGCAGTCGGCTGGCAAGAATAAGGGCGAAAGTTGTCTTGCCCGAACCGGGCGGACCGAAGAGCTCGACGATCACGATTCAACACTCGACATAGCGCCTCGCGGCTGGACTCACGGCATCCGCGCAAGTAACAAATCCGCGCTGTCGCCGAACCGATATTTGACGTGTCGTTTAAGATTGACCCGGGTGAGAACGCTCGCGGCGGGAATCGAAATTGTGCCGTCCCTTTGAGGCAGCTCCAAAACACCGCGAGCGATATCGGGCGGCGTCCTGTTCCAGCTAACGGCAAGAAGGATCGCGTTCGCCCAACTCGTCAGGAACCTTGCTTCCGGCCCGGCAAGGCCGGACGGCCCTTTGATGATGTCCAGGCTATACTCAGCCTGCAGTTCATCCCTGCATACAAGGCTGTCCGCGCGCGCCAGAGCCGGGCTCGGCCGAATATCGATGGTCGCTTTCTTGGCCCTGGGACCCGTGTCGGATCTCAGAATGTCGCTGGCCCTGTCTGACATGAGTTCGCACTTCCGAGAGCCAAAGTCATCGCGATATGAGGAGCTTACGATGGGCACCCGACTTCACCATCATCCATCTGAATGACACGATTCGGCAGCGCGGCTGGATCGCGAATTTGTGTGTCCGCTCAATGCAAATCATCGCAAACGGGTTCATTCTCGAACATCGGCACCCGCGCGACGCACTCACGGAAACCGGCGCGAGGATTCAACAATCGCTAGCCTCTCCGCAGGCAGAGGTAGCTCTCGAACTGGCCACCTCGATGCAGGAATTCATCGCGCGCCCCGCCGGACGATGTCATTTAGATGGATGATGGTGACGTTGGGCGCCGGTCGTAAGCTCCATCCGCATTTTGTCTTTCAGAAGCGCAGATTCATTCGGCAAGGTTTTTTGGGACAAGCGAGATGACCATTTGTCCGGCGTGTCGCAGCGTATCAACTGCGAAATTATTCGAAGTGACGGCTGACGAAGCCTCTCGACACTTTCTCAATCCGCGCCAGGAGCCGGTTCGCTTTCGAAAATTGACGAGCTACTTGTCAGACCTCTGGGGCAGCAACATGTGCGATATCCGCAGATGCACAGATTGCGGATTCGGTTTCGCAGATCCGTTCGTCGCGGGAGGCATTGAATTTTACAACCTGGCCTGGGCGCATCCTTCCTATCCAGCGATGAGATGGGAGTATGCAAGAACAATCGAAGAACTTGCGGACCTGAGGACCGACGGAAAAACTGTCATGGACGTGGGTGCCGGATTCGGCTTCTTTCTGGACCGCGTCAAAAATAAATTCTTCAAACCGTCGGATATTTTTGCGGTCGATTATAACGAAACATCGCAATCGGTATTGTCGTCAAAGGGTTTCACGACGTTTTCAGGCGACGTTCGCGGCGACAGCTTCGATCGGTTGGAGGAGTCATTCGACTTCATCTGCTTGTTTCAGGTGTTCGAACACATGGACAACGTAGACGACGTCTTCACTCGATTGAAGTTCCTGCTGAAGCCGCACGGGTCTGTCTTCATTGCGGTGCCCAACGAAAACAGAACCTACTATATGGAGTCTCATGGATCCCTCATTGACATGCCACCCAATCACATCGGCCGATGGACGAAACAAGCATTCGACGCGATTTGCCGGCGGCATGGCTTGCAACTGACCAAATGTGAGCGGGAACCGTTCAACCTGCTTGGATTCCTCAAACAAGACATCGTGAACAGCTATTTGCGCAAGGGAGAAGAGCCGGGCAGCCTGAGTGAGTTCGTGCGCGCCCTGCCGCGAAGCAAAGCTCAACGGATTGCACAGGCTTTGACCGCTTTGGCGATTTCACCATCGCGCCTGCCAGCATGGGCATATGCGGTCAGCAACGCGTCGACGCTGGGGGGGAACGCACTCTGGGCGAGGATCGACAAAGTCTCCTCGCCGACCGACGCTACGGAGACATCAAGCCAGGCTGCAATCAACGGCCAAGAGCAATTCCAAGAAAGTGCGTAACGGTCTTCCGTCTGGAATTTTTCAAATAGTTAGAGCAGTTCGGGACCGTCCGTTATGGTTGGGATCTCGCCCTGAACCGTAAAGTCATTAAGGCCAGCCGGGCGAAGCATCGAAGCTGACCGTATGCGTTCGAATTGGTTGTTGATGTAACGCGCGTTGGTCGTTCGACAACAAAGTAACTCAACACCGACAGGGCGATGGCGGCTCCAAGGCCGAAAACCCTTCCAATTATCCCTGGAAACTGAGCAAAGGGTTGCTGCCACAGATACATTGAAAAGGACAGCATGCCGATAGCAACGAGGGGCTTCGAACCGAGCAGGCGAAGCAACGCGGCGGGCGCTTGCCCAAGGTAGACCATGGCCAGGGCAAGAAGGGCACTTCCCACCCCATATTTAACAGGCTGCCAGTTCAAAATTGAAAAAGACTGCGGTTATCCCAAGGGCAATCGGCGCCCAGGATGGTACTTTGTACGAACGGAAAAGAAGATAGGCACCCGCGGCCATGAGGATCGAGGCAGCACGTACATCGGTGCGTCAATAGACGTCGTAGTAACCCCCGCCAAGTAGCGTTCGGATAGCGCCGTCGCTCCATGCGAGCGCCGCAAGCGACAGGCACACTATGCCCCCGGTTATCTGGGATCTGCGACTGATCGCGGCGATGGCTGCCAGGATGACGTAGGTGTGTTCCTCGACGCACAGCGACCATACGTGGTCAAGAAAGGCGACGCGCCCGGCTTCGAGCACGTAATAGTTGTGGTAAACGTAGATGCGCTGAGCAGATGTTGCCAGTCTGCGGGCCAAAGGCCGGCGCCAGCGGCAATCGCCATCCCAGACAGGAAGAATGCAAAGAGGGCGGGGTAAACGCGCGCTATTCGCCGACCAAAGAATTTCGGCAAGCCCATCTGTTTCACAAACAGAATGTCTGCCATCAGCAAGCCACTGAGAACGAAGAACCATCTCGACCCCAAAGCGGCCAGGGTTAATAAACCGAGATGCGAGATAGTGATCTGCCAGAACGCCCATAATTGCGACGGCACACAACCGTCCAGGTAGGGCAAATGCGGCAGACCCAACGATGGGTGACGCTAGCTAGATGTCGCCCTTCCGGCGCAGAAGAAGTTCCGCGACAAGGCGATTGAAGACGCAACGGCGCGCAATTGCCGCAACTCGCTCGCCCAACTGATTCCACGGCTTTGTCCGACAGCGACAGGAAATCCACTGGATACTCGATGGTTTACCCAACTCGATAAGGTGTTAGATCGGATGAAGTCCACCGAGCATCGGGTGTTGACCTCCCTAGCATCCATCGATCAGCCGCACGGTATTCGCAAAAGACTTGGCGATACTCTCGCTCATGCCGGAGTACGAGCCGGCGGTCCTTAAATCACCTTCTCGCGCAGGAGGTCGGCGCTGTCGCCGAGCCGATATCCGGCATGTTTTTTGAGATTCACCCGCGTAAGAACGCTGCCGACGGGTACCGGAATGGAATCATCTCCCTGAAGCAGTTCCAGAACACCGCGAGCGACATGGCGTTGCGTCTTCGCCCACCGGACGGCGAAAAGCACCACGTCCGCCCATTCGGTGAGGAATCTGGCTTCCGGCCTCCCAAGCCCCGATGGTCCATTTAAGACAACTACGCTGTAAACCGAGTGTAGATCTTCCATCACTTCAGACCCGTTCCCGCGTGACAGAAGCGTCAGCAGATCCTCCGAAGGGCCGAGGGTCATCAGGTTGATGCCGATTTCTGGCATGCTGGTGACAGCACCCTCCAAAGTGCACCGATTGCAAACATAGTCCGCGAATGAATGGCGAGCCTTAGGCCCACCATACTGGTCCAGAAACTCAAGCGTGAGTTGAGCGCCCTTGGGTTCAAGATCGACCATAAGGACTCGGCCGCCCAGGCGCGTCGCAACCAATGCCAAGCTCCAGGCGAGCTCGGTCGCCCCATCATCGGGCATGCTGGACGTCACAAGCATGATCTGCGCGGAGCGAGATCTCAGTTGACTTGGCGCTGCGGCGACCAGCAGCGACGTCACGGCGCGGCTGTATCCGGACTCCTGTTGGCCTAGCACCAGCTGCTTCAGTCGCTTGGCGTGCGTGATCGCGGCCCGAGGTATCAGCGCCAGGCACGGAACCTTGAGCGCTGCTTCAGCTTCAGCCTCACCGCGCAAAGTGCGATCGAAATGTCGGCGGAGAAGTACGAGAATTCCTCCGATCAGGCCGAACACGATCATGCCCGGCGGAACGAGGAAAATTGGTGGAAGGGTCGTTGGATTGGTAGGCGGCCAAGCGGCGGAAAGAACCCCGACTCCAGCGGACGGATTTGCAATCCGCCGCTTCAGATCCTGTTGACGGGCCAACAGGTCGTTGTATCGCTGGGTCAGGATGCTCACCTGCGGCTCGAGCGCGCGCAATCCGGAGAGCCGACCGGCTGTATCGGCCACAACGGCATCGAGAACCTTCTTGCGATCTTCCAGAGCCTCGACCTGAGAGCGATAAATGTCGGCCTCAGCGGCCACACGAGCGAAACCTTGCTCTACTGCATTGTCAATTGCTTTGCTTATATCCTTGTCTTCCGGCGCACGGGCCTGGCGAGTTGCAAGGTCGGTCAACTCGGACGTACCGATCGCTTCGGCCAGCGACGCCAATGGTGCGTTCTGCTTGCGAAGGTCCTGAATGCGTTGAAGGCGGGATACTTGCGCGGCGAGGTCCGCTTTGGACATCGATATCTGCTGCGTAAGTTCGGCAGTCTCCTTGGCCGCGTTGTCCGCCGCACCTTGATCCGCTGCGCCATGGCTCAGCCGATATCTTTCCAGACGATCCGTCGCTTCCGCGAGACTGTCTCGTATAGCCGGCAGCCCGGCAACTATCGAGTCGAGCTCCTGTTCGTCCGAAGCCTGACTTCTGCTTGCAAGATCGGCAATATACACATGGACAAACGTATTGGCCACAAGAGCGGCGCGCGTCGGATCCTTGTCGGTAAAGCCGACACTGATAACTCTGGACCTCAGTTCCTGCCCAATCCTTATACCATCGCGCAGCACCTTTAGTTCAGCCGCATCTGGCCCCGCCGGCGTGCTTTGCGGCCAGATTTTCGCCAGTAAATCGTCCAGAACAGGGCGCGATTTCGGCGGCTCGACGCGAGCCAGATCGGGAGAAGAGGTTGCGGTCGCGACATCAGCCTGTTTTGTACCGTCGGCGGCTTTGGCAACATTGGCGGCATCTGTTTTGCGCAATGCCGCCACGACACTTCGCAGATGGCTCTGCGACGAGAGCATGGTTATATGGTCGTCGATGCTGGATTCCAGCAGATCCTGGGTAGAACTCAAACCGCCGACCGGAGCCGCCCTGCTGGGCGCATCCACGAGTATCTGTGTGGTGGCCTCGTACTGGGAAGGCCGCGCAAGACCCAAAAGGGCGGCCAGGACACCGCCCGCGATTACCATGGTAAGCAAGAACCATTTTTTCCGCTGAAGGGTGACGAGGAGCTGATGGAGCGGCGTTTGCGTGTCCACCTGCTCTCGTAACGGCCGTCTCATGCGAGGATTTGGCGGCGGCACTTGTGGAAGATGGATGCGGCTAACCTTGGACCCTTCCATCTTATACTCCTGTAAGTTCGGGCACTCGAGAAAGCCCCCCTTCTGACACCGACGATCCGCTCGCCTCTTTGCGCCAGGCCTGGAACATAAGAGCTGGCCACAATTCGCGGGAATGATTGTTCTTTCCGTCGACGTGGTCGCGCCAGCACGCGTCCACCTTCGCAAGGTCGAATATCCCGTCTCCGGAACTGCGCATGCCGGCGATAAGGTCGTTGGCCCAAATGCGCAGCGGGCCTCTCAGCCAGACTGCTATGGGCACATCAAAACCTTGCTTTGGCCTGTCGATCAACCGCTCCGGAAGATAGCGGCGCAGCAAGTGACGAAGGATCCACTTACCGCCGCCATTGCGAACCTTCACATTGGACGGAAGGCGCCAGGCAAATTCGACGACCCGATGATCGAGAAGGGGGCATCGTCCCTCGAGGCTGTTGGCCATGGTGGCGCGATCCAGCTTCACCAGTATGTCGCCAGGCAGGTAGCCCCCCATGTCGTCATACAAGAGACGGGACAGCAGTCCGTCGAGCTGTTGTGCACTATCGTTCGATGCGGGCAGCTTCTGCCGGGTGAGGTTTTCGACCGCCGATCCCTTCAGCCTCTGATACAACTCGTCTTCGCTGGTTGCGGCGAGCAGTGGACCAAGCCGATCGAGCCGGTCACTCCGTAGCGCATGCCTGACACTCGCCGAAAGCGGCAGGTTTTCAACGATATCGTAACGGACCGCGCGGGCAAGCAACCCTGCCCCAGCCGCCAATGCGCGGCGCAGTGGTATGGGCAGCCGCTGATGCCGCTTCAATCTCTCCGCCATGAAATGACGGGCATATCCCGCGAAACATTCATCGCCACCGTCACCCGATAGCGCCACAGTCACATGCTGGCGGGCGAGCCGCGCCACCAGCAGCGTTGGAATCTGTGATTCGTCGGCGAAAGGCTCGTCCCAGATACGCGGCAATTCTGGAATGACCTCGCGTGCGGCGGTCGGCGAAAGGTGAAGTTCCGTGTGATCGGTTCCCAAATGCCGTGCTACTTCGGCCGCATAAGGGGCCTCGTCGAAGCCGGCCTCTGCAAAGGCGATCGTGAATGTGCGCACCGGACTTTTCGATTGGGCCTGCATCAGCGCCACCACGGTGGAGCTGTCAATCCCACCTGACAGAAAGCCGCCCAATGGCACGTCAGCGATCATCCGTTCACGAACGGCGAGCCGAAGCAGGTTGTCCAGGTCGTCGGTCAGATCCTCGTCGTTGCCGGCGATCTGATTTTCCCGGCCTGCGGCGGCGACCTCGGCCAGCGACCACCACTGTTTCACCCGCCTGCGAAGAGCGTCGGCGCAGCCCGCTTGAGTAAGATCGGTGGATCTAACGGAGAGCAGGGAACCGGGCGGTAGCTTGAACACACCCTGCCAGATGCATTTATGATCCGGTATCCACCCTCTCGAAAGCATGACTGCGGTCGCATCAAGGTCGAGTTCGGCCGAGAAGCCCGGAAAGCAGCGGATCGCCTTCAGCTCGGATGCAAACACCAGGGCATGCCCGACCAATGCGACGTAAAGCGGTTTTTTGCCCATTCGATCCCGTACGAGATGAAGGGTTCTGGTCTTTAGGTCCCATAACGCAAACGCAAACATGCCCGCAAAGCGTTTCAGGGCGGCCTCGATGCCCCAAGCCTCGATGGCGCACAGCATAATCTCCGTGTCACCAGTGCCGCGAAACCGATGCCCGGTCACTTCAAGTTCGCGCCGGAGATCTCTGAAATTGTAAATCTCGCCATTGAAGGCGACCACATACCGGCCACTAGCGGAATGCATGGGCTGACGCCCCGTCGCCGACAGGTCGACGATCGCCAGTCGCCGGTGGCCCAGCGCAATGCCCGCTTCACGATCTGTCCAACGTCCTTCGCCGTCCGGCCCACGGTGCCGAAGGGCCGTCGTCAGCAGGCTTATTGCCTCGAGCGGCTTCATATTCGCGGCGGCGTTTGCGAGAAGAATTCCAGCAATCCCACACATCACGCAACCCTTATGGGCTCGAGCCGCGGAGCGAACTCGCGAGGCGTACCCGCAACAAGGCACAGGGTCAGCGCAAACCACACGATCGGGTGACGGATAATCAGGTGTGGCATGCTGAAGATGACGATCGACACCATGAGCGCCAACAGCGCGTCCAGCTTCGCGCGCCACGCCGACATAATGGCTGCGCCAACGAGCCAGGCCAGCGCCAGAACCGAGATGGCGCCACCTTGAGTGTATAGATCGAGTATCGTGTTGTGAGCCTCAAAGGGTCGTGTAAGAAAATCAAACTGTCTCTCCCAGGTTGCCGGGCGGCTGACATGCGGACCCGGACCGAGGCCCATAGACCCTGATTGCACGCCCTTCTCCAACGCCGCGCTCCAAAGATATAAGCGGAGCTCGGCGGTTTCGGCTGTCGCTTCGCTGCCGTTGTCCTTGGTCAGGCTCTTGGCGAAGCTTTCGAGCGTGTTGGCCTCTGACAAAACATAGGGGGTGATCGAGACCGCCATCGGAAAACTGCCGATGAGCAATAGGAGCAGGGCCTGCCGTGAAAGGCTGACCTTATTGCCAGCTGTCTTGAGCCACGTCCTGATTTGCAGCCCGACGAATGTCAAGCAAGTCAGGATGCTGGTGTATAAATAGGCGTCACTCTTGGTCAGCCGTCCCACATAGAAGGTTAAGAACACGCTGGCGATGCCAAGGAGCCTACCCCAACCGTTGCGGGTGGTCGTCGCAAGATGCAAAGCCAGCGTTCCAAAGATCGCGCAGTAGAGCGCGAGTTGATTTGGATTCTCCGACCAGCCACGAAAGCGATCCCAGTACCATAACTCGATACCAGCCTGGGGGAGCCACCCCCAGCCCTGCACCACCTGAATGGCAAGTGTGACATTCGCGATCGCGATCAGCCACCACGCACTGCGACGCAAACGGCGATCAGCATCGGGCTCCGCGGCAGCCAGGCAGGTAATGCAGGCCAACAGAAGATACGCTTCCGTATCGTGCACCAGCCCGGTCGCGTATAGGATCGAGGTGAAATAGGCGACGATGGTGCCGAAAGCCAAAGCGACCGTCATCACCAGCCAGAAGCCGGCGAGTTTGGTCAGGGCGAGTGTAAGCACAGTACGGCCGCCGGCGAGTATTCGTCCGATCGACAGCATGATCCAAAGGACCAGGAACAATTCGCCGTAGCCAAAGGAGGTGCCCGGAAGGCTAAGCTGCGTCGCACCGGCCATTACGGCCCCAAGGGCGAGGAGCGCGTCCCGGGTCATCCGTGCATTCCACCGAGCCGCTGATCCGCGAGGTCGCGCCGAGGCGTGGTCGCGCGGCGCAGCCGAACAGACCCGCCTTGGGATCTGGCGTTGATCGTATTGTCGTACAGCTCGCAGTACTGGTCGACTATCAGCGGCAGTGCAAATCGCTCCTTGACAACTGCGGCGGAGCGGCTGCCGAAAATCGCTGCAAGGGGCCGATCCGACAGCAGGTCGACTATGCGATCTGCGAGCGCATCCGGGTCGCGCGGCGCGACGAGGTAGCCGTTCCATCCGTCTTCGATGAAATCGCTACAACCGGGCATTCTGGAAGCAACTGTCGGCAATCCCGCGAGACCCGCTTCCAGCAACACGCGCGGAATTCCCTCGCGGTATTCGGTTGGGAAGGCGAATATGTCAGCCATGCCCAGAAGAGCAGGAACGTCCTGCCGTTTCCCAAGCACGACGACGTGAGGCGCGAAGCGCTCAAATTCCGACGCTTCGACGGCAAACGGACCCTCGGATTGCCACGGACCGACAAAGACGAAGCGCGTATTTGGTCTTTTGGCGAGGACTTTTGGAGCCGCCGCAAGAAGGGTCGGTATCCCTTTTTGACGTGTCAAGCGCCCGACAAACATGACGACCTCAGCCGACTGCAGCCCGAATTCCTGACGCAACCTTGCTGCCGATGAACCAAGCCGTCTCGCGGCTGCGAACGCGCCGATGTCGATGCCGGATCCGCCGATAAGAAGACTTTCGCCGCGTCCTATCAGCCGGTAGCGCTCAAAAAATGCCTGGTCGTCGCGGTTTTGGAAGACTGTCGCAGCAGTCCAGAAGGACGCAAGCCATTGCAGGCCGCAAAAGACTGGACGAAGAGCCAGGGCGCTCGGCTGGAACGATGAGAACGTCCAGCCCAACCCGTTGATGGTGCGGACGACCGGTGCCTGTCCGCGCACCGCCAGCGGCGTCAAGAGATTGGGCTTCGTATCGAAACTTTGGACAATGTCCGGACGCAGTTCCGATATCAATCTGCGAAGTGTTCTGATCGTGCCTGCATCGCCGCCGCCGGTGTCAAAGCGGTCAAACCTATAGCTCCGGTGCGCTATGCCGTGGCGCAGGAATGGAGCTTCCTCGCCACTTGAGACAGCCGTGATCCGGAAGCCTCTCTCGCGCATTTCCATGAAAAACGGAATTCTCAGCGCGTGATCCTCGCCACCGACGCAGACCAGGTGCGGCTTCATTTTGCCAACCCCAAAAAGCTGCGGTCCTGCCCAAAATGGCTGGAACTTGGATAGTCTCTCATGGCCGCCATCTTTGCGAGGAATGCGTTCGATCGGCCATCAAGCTACGGGTGGACCCGAAGCTTGTCCTCGTCCGTTTAAATGACGGAACCGGTCGGTTCAGTGGCGTGATCAGGGCAGTATGATGCCGGAGCTGGTGCAGGTTAGGCGTCAACGCTCAGCTGGTTTAATGCTGGCTGGAGAAGGGGATCCGTCGCCATCGAGCGTCCGACTGACGATGCAGGACAGCTCCTGCGGTGACGCATCAAGAAGCCATCGTTAATTCGGATGCGAGGACCGGACCGATGTGGACGGGCATTGGGACTATGATGGCATGGCGCGCGAAGCAAACCGGGGTCGCTCAATGACGGTATATTCGTACGCCCGATGCCGTCTGTCTTCTTCGAAGACCCGTATCCATCGGACCTCGGAATTGCGCAGCGTAATATCCCGGTTCGTCGCGAGCTTGGCGGCCCGGAATGGCGTTGGCGCAACAACCTTGTGGGAGACGATCACCTTTCCGGCGAAAATCTCCTCAACCTCGTAATTCGGCATATCATTCTCCCGCACCCTTGTCCCGCGACCAGATAATCAACCTCGATCCGGGCAAAACGTTCCACAAAGCCATGAAACGCGCGGAGGCTCGGCCCCGCGCACGCAAGAGGTGATCTGATTTTGAAAGGTGGACCTGACGTCCAGGGGGAAAGCAGCGGCTGCAAAGATCATACAGGAGGAGCGGCGACCAGATGGACGAGAGCTAAGTTCGTCATCCAGTCGAGCGTCACGCCCGTTGTCCGAACCCTATCATGGAAAGGCGCGAGACCGGTGTCACAGGCCGAACCGGTAGGAGTGCTGAGTCGCTCCTACCGGCAAGGCGCCTTGTCAGATTACAAGAAAGGAGTGTTCGCCCAAATGGAGATGTGGAGCGAGCGAGGCAAATTGCGTCTGGGCATGCCCGCCAATTCCGTCGCCGTCGAAGGAGAGCACCCCGGTCGCACTGTTGTAGATGATGTGATCGCTCGCATCATGTGCACTGCGACCGATGTGGAAATCGCCGGCTGCAAGCGCGCCCTTCTGAAGCCCGGCGAATATGGCATGGTCGAGATGGATCTTGTCTTGCGAAACGTTGAAGTCGGCGATCCTGTCGATGTTGTACTTGCCAAGGGTCGTGTTGAACACGAAGGCATCGTGGCCCCCATGGCCCTTCAACAGATCTGAGCCGCCGCCGCCGTTTATCTTGTTGTCGCCGTTGTTGCCGTTGATCGTCTGGCCGAACTCGTTGCCTGTCAGATCGATGGCAGTTTTGCCGCCCGTCCTGGAGGTGGCGAGCTGTTCGATATGCGAGCCGGCGGATAGGGCATAGCTGACCGAGGCCATTACCTTGTCGAAGCCGCCGGTGACGCCTTCCATTATTTTGTCATGCGCGTTGTTGACGTGATAGGTGTTATTGCCCTTGCTGCCGTGAACAACCTGATCGACGTGTGAAGGGTCTGTGGTTGTCGGCGGGGGCGTCGCATCCGACGTTGGCGGCGTGGGCTCGGAGGTTGCCGGCGGCGTCGGTTCAGTGGTCGTCGGCGGCGTCGACGAAGTCGAGTTGGTATTGTGCTCGCGGAAGACCGCCTGCAACGCCGCAGAGTTCTCAAGGGCGGTATCGCCGTTTTGTGAGCCCCATGCATAGGTATAGTCGAATGCCGGCGACGGGACCAGCTTGGCCCAGTGATCAAACACAGCCTTCGCCTGCTCAGCGGTCGGGACAGCAAAGGCGGAGCCACTTTCGCTCACCCAATTCCCGCCGCCGAAAGCCTGGAATTCCGGGACGATACGGTCAGCCGGAATGCCTGATGCAACCGCGGCCGCGACGAGGCGATCGATCATCGAGTAGTCAGGATTACTGCCCGTATTGGAATGGATAACGTAGGCACCCATGCCGTAATAGTCGATACCCGTGTTTGCCGGATTGTAAGTATTGGCGAAACTCGGATCGGCGTTGGACCCCATGTTCATCATCGAGATGAAGGTCTTTGCGCCCGGGAAATGAGAATGAATCCAGTCAGATTCGGCCTTCAGATTTGCCGCGGTCGTCAGCGAATGCCAGTGACCAGTCGGGTCAGGCTCATCGCAGAGATAGAATCCGAACACCTTTGAATTGTTGAGGAAGGGAGTGACTTGATCAATGAAGGACGAGGTGGCTCCATCATGGGCGTTGAGATACACCAAAGCTTTCATTCCGTCAGGCAGTGCGTTTACCTGCGAAAGATATTGGACGTCGACGAGATTGAATCCGGCCGTTGCGACCTCGGCGGTCGAACCGCCCGATGCATAGTGAAGAGTTGCCATGCTTATTCCTTCTTGTGATTCGGCAACGCGCCCCGCCCCGCTCCGCCTGCCTAATTGAAAGCTACATTAGACAGAAATCACATACAGATTTCGTCGGTCAAAATAATTGATCGCGCCACCATTCGTTCGTTGGCGCCTTGCAGAAAAAAACACAACGTTTTCAGTTCGGTCACGCTTCGTTAGTCAACGTATCACGAAGCGTATCTTTCAATATTGTCCCCGCTTTCCACTGATTCAGCCGGTCCCATTTTGGCACATGGCCACGATTTCGCTTCATTTCGATTAAAGTAGGCTACATTAGCGAGGCCTCACGTCCGGCATATCGATCAGCGGCCTGACAATCCATGCAGTGAAGGCTTCCAATACCGGGTAAGGCCAAAATAAATGCGCGGTTATCCGCGTGAGAATAAGAAGGCAAATGAAGATCAAGCAAGAATCATCCTCACTTCTACGAACCGCAATGTCCGACTGCGCACCGGGATTGTTTGGAGTTGGGCTTTTTTCCGCAGTGACGAACCTCCTGGCATTGACCGGATCTCTTTATATGCTCCAGGTCTATGACCGGGTGCTGCCCTCCCAGAGCGTTCCGACTCTGGTTGGATTGACCGTTGGCATGCTGGGTCTATACGCAGCCTACGGACTGCTCGACTTCGTGCGGCTTCGTCTATTGGTCCGCGTTGGCAGCCGGCTCTACAGGAACCTTCACCAAAGAGCCTTCGCCATATCGGTGCTTTTGCCGCTCAAGGCCGGTCGGGAGGCAGACCGGCTGGACCCCCTGCGAGACCTCGACCACCTGCGCGGCTTTCTATCGGGATCGGGGCCGACTGTCGTCTTCGATGCGCCCTGGATTCCGTTTTATCTGCTGGTCATCTATATGCTGCACCCGTCGCTCGGTGTGCTGGCGACCATCGGTGCTCTTGCCGTCGTGGCGCTGACTGCGGTCGCGGAAATTTTCGGTCGCAGGCCTGCCAAGCTGACATCCGAAGCCATGATCTCGCAGCGTGCCCTTGCTGAGTCCGGCCGTCGCAATGCAGAGGTCGTCCAGGCCATGGGCCTCTCTTCCAGGCTGGCCGGGCGCTGGAGCGACATCGTTCATAGCTACCTGGCCCATCAGGAGCGGCTCTCGGACATCATAGGGGGGACCAGCTCGTTGTCGAAGGCGCTGAGGATGGCGCTGCAGTCTTCTGTGCTCGGCCTTGGCGCTTACCTTGTCATCGGCGGCGAAGCATCCCCCGGGGTGATCATTGCATCGTCCATATTGCTGGGCCGCGCGCTTGCTCCGGTTGATGCGGCGATCGCAAACTGGAAAAGCTTTCTGGCGACACGGCACAGCTATTTCCAACTCAGGGCCATGTTGGATTCCTTTGAAAACCCGATCGACCTCATGGAATTGCCCCAGCCGCAAACGCGGCTGGCGGTCGAGAATTTGACGGTGGCGCCGCCCGGCATGCCAAAGCCCACCGTGCTTGACGTAAGCTTCCAACTGTCCCGCGGCGCGGGCATGGCCATTGTGGGCCCAAGCGGTTCCGGGAAGACGACGCTCGTGCGGGCACTGGTCGGAGCCTGGAGGCCGCTGCACGGCACGGTGAGGTTGGATGGGGCCCCTCTCGATCAGTGGAACCCGCATTCGCTCGGCGCTCACATCGGCTACCTGCCCCAGGACGTCGAGCTTTTTGACGGAACCGTAGCGGACAACATCTCCAGATTCGGCGGCAAGAGCGATCCCAAAGGCGTGCTTGCAGCCGCTAGGGCCGCAGGCGTCTACTCAATGATCATGCACCTGCCCGAGGGATTCCAAACACGCATTGGCGAGGGCGGCAGGGCTTTGTCGGCAGGCCAGAGACAATTGATCGGCCTCGCCAGGGCGCTCTATGGCGAGCCTTTTCTCGTTGTCCTGGACGAGCCAAACTCAAATCTGGATGTCGAAGGTGATGCCGCACTTGCCGGAGCCATTCTGACCGTGCGTCAGCGCGGAGGCATCGTCATTGTCGTCGCACACCGTCCGTCCGCGCTTACCAACATTGATCAGGTTCTGGTGCTGGCCAATGGCATGGTCCGCTCGTTTGGCTCCCGCGAGGAGATCTTGGCGAGCATGGGGCGACCACCCTCTCCTGCGACGCACCGCCCATCCCCGGTTGTTCCAATTCAAAGGGGTGTAAGCGGACATGCATGATCTCCTGTCTCGGGTCTTTGCGTTCATGCCGTCTAACGCCTGGCTTGATGGCGGTCAGCGCGGCACGGATGCGAACTCGCTCAAGTCCCCCGGCAGCCTCGGACCCAGCCTGGCTCTCGGAATGGCAGTGACTTGCCTGCTGGTCGTCGGCGGAGGATTGTGGCTTGGCTTGACTGAGATTGCGGGCGCCGTAATCGCACCCGCGACGGTGGTGGTTGAGAGCAACACCAAGAAGGTCCAGCACCAGGCTGGCGGCACGATCAGCGGCATCTTTGCGCAAGATGGCGATCATGTTCGGGCCGGCGACGTGTTGGTCAGACTGGATGATACGCTGGCGCGGGCTAATCTTCAGATTATCAGCGAGGATTTCGACCGCGCCACAGCACGGCTTGCCCGGCTTGAGGCGGAGCGACAGGGGCGGGTGACAATGCAACTTCCAGCCGCCCTTCAGGCGGAGATGGACAAGCCAAGCGTGGTAGCGCTGATCGATGGTGAGCGCGCCTTGCTCGAAACGCGGGCGTCGGAACTGGCGGGCCAAAAAACGCTGCTTCGGAGCCAAACCGAGCAGATCCAGCGTCAGCTCGAAGGCCTGAAGGCACAGCAGGCTGCGATGGACGAATCCGCGGCTTTGCTGGGCCGCGATCTCACCGATGTGGATACTCTCTACTCCAAGAAACTGGTTTCGAAAGAGAGGCTCAGCAACGTCAGGCTGGACGCGACACGGGCCAAAGGCGAGTCTGGGCGACTGGCGGCGGCCGTCGCGGAAGCCCAGGTCAAGATCACCGAAACCGAGTTGCAGGTTCTGCAGCTTGATGAACAAAGGCGCAGCGAAGTGACGAAAGAGCTGCGTGAAACGGAAGCCAAGCGAACCGAGCTCGACGAGCGCAAGATCGTGGCGCAGGACGAGTTGACCAAAACTGAAATCCGCGCGCCGCAATCCGGAACGATACAACAATCCACTGTCCATACGGTTGGCGGTGTAATCGCTCCAGGGGAGTTGCTCATGACAATTGTCCCCGATGCGGACAATCTTGTCGTCGACGCGCTTATTCCCCCGCCGAGAGTGGATGATATTCGTTCCGGTCAACCGGTCTCAATTCGTTTCCCGGCATTCGATGCCGGCACGACACCCGCCTGCCAGGGCACGGTGAAATGGATTTCTGCAGACCTGATCAAGGACCAACAGCGCCAGCTCTCCTATTTCTCGGCTCGCATCAGCGTCGAGAACAAGACCGATTGCCTGACAGACGCGAAAGTGCTCAAGGCGGGCATGCCGGCCGAGGTTCACATAAGCACGGGTCAGCACAGCGTCTGGTCTTATCTGCTGAAGCCACTTACCGACCAGATGTCACGCGCTTTCCGGTAGGTCGGTCCTCGTTCGGACCATTCTTCCTCACGCTGTTGGCGTCCTTCGTTCGCATGGCGGAGAAATTAGCAAAGACTGATATGTCTTCGGGGTAGCCGGTGCCATGTTTTTCGTCCTAGCCCCCGCCGGTCAGGTCCGGCGCGCGGCGGCTGATTCCGCCAGAGCGCCGGGCCGCTGCTGGGTGCAGAAGCCGCTGGGTGCTGATTGGGCTAGCCCGGCCAAGAAATACCTTTTGGCGTTGTCTCCGGCGACCTGAGTTCGCCGGACGAGCCTTTTCAATGCACGAAGCGGCTTCTGAGCCAGGCCAGAATCCGGTTTCCGGTGATGAGCCTGCGAACCCGCGCGGCAGCCCAACTGGCCTGCATCGTGGCGCCGGCGTGACAGCTGCAGACGACATCGTGCAACTGCCAATCGGAAAGTTCGAAGAAGCGTTTGGCTTCGCCATACGTGTCCGACTGCAATCCGGCGGCGCGCAGCAATGGATCATCGAACGCAACCGCGAGCGGCGACCCGTCCGCCCGCACCCGTTCGCGAACCTCGGGATCGACATATTCGGTGCCCGTTAGCGCCGAGAGGCACCGCACGGGATTTCGATCGAGCAAATCAGCCCACCGCTCTATCCGCTGCGCTCTCGTTGCAAGAGGGATCAATCCAAGCCGGTCAATGACCGCAACCGATTGAAGTTCATATGATGTCTGATGCTTCATTGCTTGTCTCCTGTTCTAATAGCGGCGACATCTGCACAGCGCGCGGCAGGTTCTGCCGGAGCGCTGAAGCCCCCGCATGCGAGGGACACGCACGGGCTGATCAGGTGTTGCCCACCGATCTTCAACAGACGCCTTGGCGAGGCATCCGAAGTAAAGCCGAACTGTCAGCGATCTCCGATGTTCCCGCACAGACTTCACGCCAAGCGGTTTTCTCAGGCGCCGTCGCGGCTGCGCCTGGCGCGCGAACCGACCGGCGGTTCAACGACTGACCGGATCGCTTGGCCGCGAGGTCGCCGTGGTCGTCGCGATGGTTGACAGCCCAATTTGGAGGTCGTTCGCAAAATGGCCGTCCAAAGGCGCATCGGAGGCTTCGAACAACCAGAACGTCATCGTTATCGGCGCGTCGACGGGCGGCATCGAGCCGCTGAAGCGGATTGTTGGCAACCTGCCCGTCGATTTCCCGGCGGCCTTGTTCATCGTGCTGCACAACGGCCAGTTCAGCTATCTGCCGGATTCTCGACCGCGTGGGCGCTCGACGCGATAGCGGCCAGCAACGGCGCGGCTTTCAAGACAGGCTGCATCTATGTGGCGGCGCCCCGAGGCGTGAGAGGCTCGCCTGCCTATGCCGGCGCGCCACGCCAACCAAGCCCGTTCGGCATCATGTCGATAACGGGCCGACATCGCACATTTCGCGCCATGGATAATTTCCTAATGTGAGACAGTCCCGCCCTACAGTACTAATTAGGGTGTACTAATACACGCATTACTTGTGCGACCTACCTCGTTGTGCAGCCTATGGATGGCGGGGGCGGGAGTATAATCGCCTTCAGCCGGCGCCATGTGTTGTGAGCCCCCGCCGGTCAGGCCCGGTTCGTGCTACCCCCGCAGCCGGCCGGGCCGCCGGTCATCGCGCTGCGGCGTGGCATCCGTGATAGAAGATCACCTCGATCAGATCCCACTGCAGGCATCCGTGACCGGCCCGAGCCGCTTGACCAGTTCGGCAACGTCTAGAGTCGCCTTACGCTTGCACGTCAGGCAGTCGACCGAAAGGCCTTTGCAGGCCTGCAGCTTCTGACCGAGCGTGTCTTCAACGAAGGGATATTTGTTCGACGTTAGCGGTCCTCGTGAGTGGATCGCCGCACCGAGTGTAGAATATATTCCTGCACGCCCTGCTGCCAAGAGTACGCGATCACGTCCTTTGGACATAGCAATCTCCCCAACGAGAGGCGCCGGCCACCTTAGACCGCTGCGGTGATGGTGAAACATCCGCGGCGGGCTATCGGAACTTCCGCCCCGAGTTGGACGACTGAAACGAAACGGGCCCGCCCGGCGTGGGTCAACCGGGCAGGCCCGTCTCGGAGCCAAAGGGGATCGAGACTCCTAGCGGCCGGAGATATCACGAACCGTACCGCGCGGCCCAACCGGGTGGCCGGTCGATTGTTCCATTAGCGATCGCTTTAGAACTAACTCCCCTGTTCGGAGTTAAATGCGCATGGCTAAGGGCAGCATCAACATCGGCGATGAGGTCGCCATCACGGCGAAGGTGCGCAGGCGGGTCACAGAGGACCGGGTGAGCGTATCGATCCCATCCTATGCACAGCCCGCACTCGATTGTTGATCGAACGTCGAAGGTGACACACGGCCAGGAGATCGAGCTTCGAGGGGACGTGACGCGCGTTGATGACGGCAAGGTCACGATCAACCTCGGGATTCCGGTCACCGTGAACCCCGATACAGTCAGGCTGGTGATCGCCTACAAGCCACCGACAAGAAAGAAGCCGCTGGTGGACAAGCCAGCCTAGGTTCCTTTCCAACGGCTTGCATGCGTTTCGACCTTGCGCATAGATTCGGGTCCAAACACGTTGAAGGGGCGAACGATGGCAGGCGCGAAGCTCGGCATAGCGGCTTTCGGCACCGCAGGATCGGATTGCCTCGTGATTGGTCTGACTGCCGTCGATGACGATAAGGTCTGGCTTTGCTGTGCGTGGATGGGGTCGACACCCCGTCACCGCGGATTGCAGGCTGGCCTTGGCTGCCGCAGGCGCCGCCGCCAGCCTGGAAATGAATGCCTCCTTGCAACGCCGTGCCATCCTGGCAGCCTCGTTTCTATCCGTTGGTGTGCTTCCTCGACGCGTGGCGACGGCAGTTCTATCGTGAAAGCTTGTCGCGTCGTCCAGGCCAGCTTTGCATTTACGGATGTCAAGGTTCGTCCGTTACGCAATGAGATAGGAGAGTACCAAAAGTGTGGGGTCAATGGACCATGGTGGTCTCCGAAGAGGAGTGCTTTTGCTGACGGCCAAGCCTAGCCGAATTGCACCTCTATCGCCCACACTTTTTGGCAGCGCCGACCTCGGTCTTAGCGACAAATCAGAAACTCTCATTTCGCTGAAGCAATTGCCCTGCGGCCGGCCGGACAAATGAGAGTCTAATCCGGCCAGCGCAGGGCGCCGGCGGAATCCTTGCGCGCCGCCTTTATCGCATCCGCTGGCCGCTCCTTCGCCGCCAGCACCGCCCTCAGCCGGTCGGCCACGATCTCGGCCTCGCCGGGATGGAGGTTGCATGGGTCGAGGAAGAAGTGGCCGCGCTCGACCTCGTGGTTGCGCACGATGATCGGTGGCGAGCTGGCGGCAAGCGCCGAAGCCAGGCCAGCGGCGGTGAAGCGGCTTTCGGGCCGCACGAAGACCTGCAGGCGGTCGAGGGGGTTGGCGGTCGGGTCCGGAATGATCTGCGCACTGATGCCGGGAATGTCCTGCAGCGCCTCCTTCCACAGGCTGAGCGCCGCCTCTTCGCGTCGGCGGATGCCGGCATGGTCGCGCTTTTCCCAGGCTTCGAGCGCCGCCATGGTGCCAGCGATGCTTTCCTTGCCGACCTTCATGGCACGCGCGACGCCGCGGTTCTGCAGATAGGCGGCCCGGACAAGGTCCTTGCGGCCGGTGACGATGCCGCTGGTCGGGCCGCTGAGGAATTTGTGGCCGCTGTAGACGACGATATCGGCGCCGCGCGCGAGGAAGCTTCGCAGATCGTATTCGGACGCCGCGTCGACGATCACCGGAACTTTTTTGGCATGACAAATCTCGCAGAATTCCTCCAGCGAAAGCATGCCGTATTGAACCGTGTGGTGCGCGACGACGTAGAGCGCTGCCGCCGTGCGCTCGTTGATCGCCTCGCGCACATGATAATCCTGCGTGACGCTCACCGTGCCCGCGGGCACGACCTTGGCGCCGGCGACCCGGGCCGACTGATCGATCGGCGCGCCGTAGTTGACGATATGGCCGAGCTGGATGACGACCTCCGACTTCAGCCCTTCGGTGTTGTCCGGCAGCCGTTCGATTGCCAAAAGGTTGGTGCCGGTCATGGTGCCGGCGACGGCCATGGTGATGCCCGAGGCGCAACAGGCGGTAATGAAGCCGGCTTCGCCGCCGGTCAGGCGCGCGACGACCGTGCTCGCGGCGCGCTGCAGGTCATCCATCTCCACCCATTGTGAGGCGATCTCCGCCATGGCGCTGATCGCCTCGGGGATGATGATCGAGGCTCCGAGCGTCGTCATCGTGCCGGAGACGTTTATGATGGGCCTAAGCCCCAGCCGCTCGCGGATCGTGGTGTTGGAGCCGGTTTCGGAAAAGGTTTTCATGACAGCAGATCCTAATGTCAGGAAGCGATCTCAACGACCGCTTCGATTTCGACAGTGATGTTTCCAGGCAGCGAGCCGACGCCGATCGCCGAGCGCGCATGGCCGCCGATCCGGTCGAAGACATCGGCGAACAGGTCGGAGCAGCCATTGACCACTTTCGGGTGGTCGCTGAAGGTCGGCGTCGCGTTGACGAAGCCGAGCAGCTTCACCACGCGCACGATGCGGCCGAGGTCGCCCGCCGCCTCATGCATGACGGCGAGCAAATTGAGGCCGGTGAGGCGGGCATGCTCATAGGCCTGCTCGACGGTGACGTCCTCGCCGACCTTGCCGGTGCAAAGCGTGCCGTCGGCGCGCAGCGGCCCCTGGCCGGACAGGAAGATCAGCCGGCCGCTCTCGGCATGAGTGACGAAGTTGGCGATGGGCGTCGGCGGTTCGGGCAGCGTCAGGCCGAGTTCGGCGAGCCGGATGTAAGGTGTCATGGAAGAAGGCTCCCTAGGATGGCTTAGCCATCCGCTGTCGACAATGGGTGGCTCTCGCCACCAATGTCAGAAATGCGAGGCGCGAAAACGCGCCAGGAAAGAGCGGAGGCGCTCGTTGGTGGTCTCGGCGGCAAGCACATCCCTCGGCGGACCGACGGCGCTGACGCCGCCATCGGCCATGAAGACGATGCGGCTGGAGGCATCGCGCGCGAAGGCCATTTCGTGCGTCACCATGACCATGGTCATGCCGTCCTCGGCGAGGCTTTTCACCACGGCCAACACCTCGCCGACGAGCTCCGGATCGAGCGCCGAGGTGATCTCGTCGAGCAGCAGG
Source organism: Mesorhizobium sp. WSM3224 (assembly GCF_000427725.1). GTDB lineage: Bacteria > Pseudomonadota > Alphaproteobacteria > Rhizobiales > Rhizobiaceae > Mesorhizobium. The sequence continues at coordinate 141,110 of NZ_ATYO01000018.1, forward strand.
ATTTTAGGTTCCATGGCGACCGCACGCGCAATGCCGACGCGCTGCTGCTGGCCGCCGGAAAGCTCGGCCGGCAGGCTGTCGGCCTTGTGGGCGAGGCCGACGCGGCCCAGCCAATGCTCGGCGATCGCGCGCGCTTCCGATTTGCTCTTGCCGCGCACTTTGGTGAGACCGAGCATGATGTTGCCGGCGGCCGTCAGATGCGGGAAGAGGTTGAAGCTCTGGAACACCATGCCGGTCTCGGCGCGCATGCTGGCCAAGTCGCGCTCGCTGCGCCGCTGGCGCTGGCCGCCGTCGCGAAAACCGACCTCCTTGCCGTCGATGCGGATCGAGCCGCTGTCATAGCTTTCGAGGAAGTTGACGCAGCGCAGCAGCGTGGTCTTGCCGCTGCCGGACGGGCCGATGACGGTGACCACCTCGCCCTTCGCCACTTGCAGGCTCACCGAGCGCAGCACCTCGACGGAGCCGAAGGATTTCGAGACCTCGGCAATATCGAGAAGTGCGGCGCTGTCGCTGGAACTGGTGGCCATCGTGCTATTCCCGAATGAAGGCGAAGCTCCGCTCGAGCCGGCGGCTGGCGAGCGAGAGCGCATAGTTGATGGCGAAATAGAGAAGAGCGCCGAGGATGTAGAGTGGCATCGCCTCGTAGGTGCGGCCGATGACCTGGTTGATGGCCTGCATCAGGTCGGTGATGCCGAGCAGCGAGACCAGCGCGCTGCCCTTCACCGCGTCGGTGACGCCGTTGATCCAGGGCGGCAGGAAGCGGCGGAAGGCTTGGGGGAAGATGACGTAGGCGAGCCGTTGGCGGAAAGTCAGGCCGATCGCCATCGCCGCTTCCGACTGGCCCTTGGGAATAGAGGCGACCGCGCCGCGCAGATATTCCACGACCTGGGCTGTCTTGAACAGGGTGAGCGCCAGCACCGCGGCCCAGAAGGATTGCAGGTGAACGCCGACCGCCGGCAGGCCATAATAGACGAAGAAGATCAGCACCAAGATCGGGATGCCGCGAATGGTGTCGCTAAAGATGCGCACCGCCCAGCGCAGCGGCGCGGGGCCGTAGACGAGGCCGACGCCGAGAATGACGCCGGCAATCAGCGACAGCACCACGACCAGCAAAGACACCCAGAGCGTCAGCGCGAAGCCTTGGGCAAGGAACGGCAGGGCATAGGCGATCTGGCCAAGCATCAGCGCGCCGTCCTGTACCAGCGCTCAATCAAGCGAAGCGCGAAAAGCAGGACGTAGCCCGTCACCAGATACATCGCCGTCACCACCAGATAGACCTCGACGATGCGGAAGGTGTTGAAATTGATCCATTGTGCGCCATAGGTCAGTTCGGGCACCGAGATGACGGAGGCGACGGATGTGTCCTTGAACAGCGATATGAAGGTGTTGGAGAGCGCCGGCAGCGTGATCCGCATCATCGTCGGCAGGCGCACATGGATGAGCCGCTGCCAGGGTGTAAGCCCGATCGCCTTGCCGGCGTCAATCTGGCCGCGCGGCACGGCCTCCAGGCCGGAGCGGAACACCTCGACAAGGTAGGCGCCGCTATAAAGCGCAAGTGTGGCGACGAAAGAGGTCTGCGCGCTGTAGGCGATGTCGACGACGGTCGGCAGACCGTAGAAGACCAGATAGACCAACAGGATCAGCGGCACGTTGCGGATGAATTCGACGTAGGCCGCGATGATGCCACGCACGACGCGCCCGGCCGAGACATACCAGACCGCCAGTACCAGCCCGATAACGATGCCGATGGCGATCGAGATCACGGCAAGCTCGAGGCTGAGCAGCAGGCCGCCCGAAAGCTTGTCGAAATGCCGCCAGATCAGGTTGAAATTGAGCGTGTAGCCCATGTGTCCGTCTCAATGGCCTGCGGTGACGGATCAAGCATCCGCCACTCGCCAGGCCCGTGTCGAGGATAAACGGCGTAAGGACGGCACCTCCCGCCGGCTTTGCCAGATAGGCTTCGTCAGATGACCGGGAAGCCCGGATGGCGTGGCGGCGGCTCCTGGCCAAAGTATTCCTTGAAGGCGGCGTCGTAGAGCGCCGTCTCATGGCCGAACATGGCGATGGTGAAGGTCTGGTCGACGAAGGTCAGCCAGTCGAGATCGCCTTGTCTGAGCGCCGCGCCGTAGAGCATCGAATACCAGCTTTTGCCGGCGTCGAAATATTTGTCCGGGTTGCGCGAGGCGAGCCAGCGCACGGTGGACAGGTCGACCGCGGCTGCATCGACGCGCTTGGATTCCAACGCCTGCAAGACGTTCGCCTGGGTGTCGATCTGCATCACCTGCGCCTGCGGCAAGGCATAATGCACCGAACTTTCGGCATCGACATTCTGCAGGATCGAGATGCGGGTGGCGGAGCCCCCTGCAAGCAGCTTGTCGAATGTCTTGTTCTCGGAGCCGGGCAGCGTCAGCAGCGCGACGCCTTCGACGTAGTAGGGCCGCGAGAAATGGATCAGCTGCGAGCGCTGCGCGGTCATGGTCATGAACTGGATGGTGATGTCGACCTTGTTGGTGGTCACGTTCGGAATGCGCTGCGCCGGATCCTGCATGACGAACTCGACCTTGGTCGGATCGTCGAAGAGGCCCTTGGCGAGGATGCGGCCCATGGTGATGTCCATGCCGACCAGTTCGCCCGCATCGTTCTCGAAATGCCACGGCGCATTGGTGCTGCCGGTGCCGACGATCAGCTTGCCGCGATCGAGCGCGGTGCGCAGCACGCTGTCGGACGCGGCTTGCGCGGCGGCCTTCTCGGCGCTGATAGCGGTCAGCACGCCGGCGGTCGTTAGTCCTGCCATTCCCAATTTCAGAAAATCACGTCTTCCGGATGTGTCGTTCACAGCGACCTCCTTTTGTGTTGTGTTCCCCACACGAATACACGCGTCGGTAATCGATAAAGCCATTGTCTCTTACAAGAGATGCATGTATCCTGTACAGGACAGATACTAACACCGAGAATCGACAATGCAAGATGGCAAAGCGCTGAGCGAGTGGACGACAGACGGCGCGGAGGCGGAGAAGCCCGCGAGCTCGCGCGAGAAGGGCCTCAACCGCGTGCTGCACATTCTGGAGTTCCTGCACGCCACGCAGCGTGCGATCGGCATCGGCGAGCTGGCCAAGGGGCTCAACGCTCCGCGCTCGACGACCTACACGCTGGTGCGCGAGCTGGTTGATGCCGGCCTGCTGGAGATGGCAGGCGACGGCAACCGCGTGTATTTCGGCAAGAAACTCTACCTCTACGGAATGGCTTACATGCGCGGCAACGACCTGCTCAGGCGCGGGCGGCAGGAGGTCGACATGCTGTCGCGGGAGACAGGCGAGACATCGGAACTGTGCACGCTGCAGAGCGGCCGCTACACGATCGTGCATTCGAGCCCCGGCACGAGGCCGTTCCGCATCAGCTCGGCCACCGGCCTGCAGATACCGCTGCCCTGGACCGCCTCCGGCCGGCTGCTGCTCGCCGGCCTCGAACGCAGCCGGATCGAGGCTATGATCGCCGAGGACGACCTTGTGCTGCCGGACGGCCGCAAGATCGAGCTCGAGGACTTCATTGAAGACATCGCAAAAGCGCGTGTCAGCGGCTATTGCATGACCTCAGGCCTTGTCGACGCCTATACCAAATGCTTAGCGGCGCCGGTTTTCTCGGCGCCCGGCAAAGTCGAGGCGACGATGTGCCTGGTAGTCCCGATCGACACGTCGGAAGAGCGGACGGGCGAGCTGGTCGCACTGCTGCGCGAGCGCGCAGCCCGGTTTTCGATCTCGTGATCGAGCAGCGTTTAGGGCAGCTTCCGTTCAGGCGGTGATGTCGGGGATGATCCGGTCTTCCAGCGCCATAAGCCGGTAACGCAGGATCCGCCGTGCACCAAGTGCCTCGGAATTTTCCGATATCGCAGCGTAGCCGCAGATGGCAAGCAGCGCCGTCTCGTCCCTCCCGGCTGACTCTGGCGGAGTCGCTGCTGCCACCGCCTACTTCATGCACGGCTTCGATGAAGGGGCGTACGCTATCTCGTGCGCCCTAATTAGCGTTCGCATTTATTGGATGGTTCCGGGGTAGTGGCCCGCCGGGTCAGTGCCGAGTGCAGTTGCCATAACCGTTCGAGGCGCTTTCCTGTCAGGATGGAAGGTCCGATGTCAGCCGACAGCCCACCGCCGGCTGGGCGATGCGTAGCGCCAGTATGTCGGAGAGGAGGCCACGCCCTACAAAGTCGCGATGGACGCTTGGGTCGGGGCACGCTTGTCGCAGCCGGGCGCTTCCATGAGCCATGAAGCCTATACATCCGTCGTGCGACGGAGCCCGCCGCCGACAAGCCTGCGCTCGGCCGCCATCCTACGGCCGACGCTGGCGATGTCGGCTGCCGCCGAGCCGCAAACGACAGCCATCCAGAGCCGTGCCGACCAGAGATCGCGAGTTACCGCAAGCCAGGTCGACGAGATCCTGACATTGAGAATGCATCGGCTCAACTGCCTGCGGACAAGAGGTCACCCAAGAGACCGCTTCCCTCTCCAAGACCGGGTTTCCGTCGAGCGTCTCCCCGCCGTCTCAGACTATGCCCCTTCCCGCCCCCCTTTCAGCTGCCGGCCGAGCCGCCGCACACTGCATTAAACCGAGGCAATCGCTCAGAAATCGCGATTCTTGCAATGTGCAGCAAACATGCACGCATTGTGAAATAATTGTCTAGCCTACTGAAAAACAACCGCCACCCCAAAGCGCAATGTGCGCGCTTTTCTTAATCGGTTGTGCTTCCGATGACCTTGTGAACTCGTCGTTACCCGTCAATGTTGCGATAATACACGAATCTATGCTCCGCGCGACGATCCCGCGTTCTGGCGTCGATTTCCAATGCACCGTGCAGTCTTCCGCGCTCTGCGACGGGTGACTTGGCCGCATGCATCGAGAGTCCGACTGCCTGCGCCGCGACGTCAGTCCGAAGTAGGCGGCGACGTCGCGCGACCGGCGGAAGCGCGTCGGATCGTCGATCGCCGTCATGAACGAGAGCGCTGTCACCGGACCAACGCCGGGGATGCCATGAAGCGTCGACATGGCTCGCTGCGCGCCACCATTTTGACGAGGAGATCTTGCAGTCGGCCCACAGCGCCGAGCGCGCCGGACACCATCGCGTCCATCAGCTCGGCCGAAGCGGATCGTCCGCCACAGCCTGTCGCAACACCCGTTCAAAGGCCGCGCGTCCGACCTTGCCCAGTCGGACGGATGCCGAACGACTTCAGCGAGCGACGGATGGCGTTCTCCGGATCGAGGAACTTGGTCTTCAGATTGCGCCGGTGCGTCAGCAGAAGCCGGTTTGAAGGGTCACGTCGCGATTGTGGGTGACCGAGATCATTCCTGACCGGCACCTTCAATGTGGAGAGCCAACCTGTGGAACCATCGGGAAGAAGCTCGGGCTGCTCGATGGTCGCGTGTTTCCCATTTCTGAGGACGGCGAGTTCATCGTCACAAAGGCGAAGGTTGCCACATGGCCACCAGAAATTCTCCTTGCGCAAGCGATGGACCGATATCGTTGCGGATCGCAACTTCCGAAGGGTTACGTCGGGCAAATTATTGACAGACTGGTTAGCGTGCCGGATCGCTCTTTGCGCAAATTGTCTCTAATATATGGGACAACTAAGCAGAGGCGCGAGACCGATGGAGCAGCCCACCAAATTAGAAAGCTTGCGCTTCGTGCAGGCGATGTTGCGAGAGATGAGGCAATTGACCCAAGCAGATGGAGAGTACTTTCTCACCTATCTAATTGATGTGGCGTACCTTGAAGTGAGCGACCGCGTTCGGGTCAGTTGGGCGGATGGTTTAGGGTCGCCACTTCAGATCACGCGCCTCACGTAGCAGAGCCAGCCGGTGCGCCGTGCATCACGGCAGCGGTTCACCCCGTACCTGCAGCACTCTACAGCGCGGTTGCTCCTCGTAGTTTGCGTGGTGCCGTTCGCGTTGAACTTGTAGCAACAAGCCGCCCTCCGTTTTGCGTCTTTGTTATGCTGGCAAAATATTGGGCAATAAAGTCTGAGCGGGGGATCGGGCAACCTGCCTGCGCAAACACCCCTTGCCCCGCAACGTTGATCGTTTGGGGACCCTTCCTCCCTTAGCACGGCGAAGCGATCATCCAGCTATCGTGTCGCGGGTCTTCTCGAGTTTGTGAGCGTCTTGTTTTTGATCTCGGCTGGCTCCGGCCTAGTGCAGCAATACCCGGTTTCGGCCCGTTTGCTTGGCCAGGTAAAGTGCAGCATCGGCTTGAAGCTGCTCGAGTTCGGCGTTCGGCCAGCCGGCGGGAGCGCAGAGCTTCGCCTAGTTGGAGGTGGTCGCCAGCGAGCTATGGAACCAGCTTCCGCCTATCGGATGAGAGCAAAGGCTCGGAAAATCTAAAATCATCTGCTGTACGAACGCATGGACCCAGGCGGCGCTCGGTTCACTGGCGCGCCAGAGGGTTCAGGGCATTGGTTCCCGGCCGATCAAAAAATTGCCAAAAAATGTCAACAAGCACCGGCAGCAAGCGGCTACTCGTCCATCTCCAGCGGCTCATGCTTAGGCTGGCGATGCCATACAAGCTGCCGAATATCTTTCATATCGACCGCCTGATGGCATATCGGGCAGATATAGCTGGTTACGCAATAGCGCGGGTTGGGCCTGTCCTGTTTGCCGGAAATCGACGTTCCAAGATCGGACAATTTTGTCATCAAGTTGAAACATTCAACTCAGCTAAAATGTTCCGAGAACCGAGCAGGAACCTGCACGGGTGCGGGACCTGGATTGAGCGCACCGCAACAACGAATCTGTTATCCAAGCGCCAGCTAATATGATATCTTTCATGACAGCCCGCGCGGTGACGATCTGCAAGTCCCTCTAGTCCCCAGATCGCGCGGCGAGTGGGACCAGTCATCTTACGCCGGTGGCTGGTCCCTTCCTTTTGGCGAAGATGCCGTTATCGTTCGCCATATGCACTGGTTCTCCCCTCCCCTCCCCTTCCCGTCGCCGTCAAGACCGATAAGCCCGCCAGACGTGCAACTTTTCAAATGTCGAGGGTGCGGCTGCCGAACTGCTGAAATGAGCAAGCGCGGTCCGCATTGGGAATGGGCAGTGCGCGTCTGCATGGCGTGTCTCGAAGATCAAGCGACCCTCTGGGAGGTCCAATGGCTGTTCCGCCTCGGGGCCGAGGGGAAGGCCCTTTGCGGGAGGGAGACTGAGATGAAGAGCCAAGACATTTCACGATCTATGTCATCGGCTTCTTCGTCTGACCGATCTGGTACGCATGGAAGAGAGTGCAGGAAAGCAATCGCAAGGTATCCGAAGGCGCTGGCGCTAGTCAAAACGATCCACTGCACGGACGAGGATGGTGACTCCGAGGCGATCGTTGGAAGCGTGAATATAGGACCTTGCTAGACTGGTATATTACCAGGATCCCGAGCGCGGCGTCAGGGAATACGCGCCGATGTGACGGGAGATTGACGCGAAATCATATAGCGACTGAGCCTCTTCCATTTGCCCGAGACGCCGCTATCGTAATCACTGCCCGTCGCCACCTGTGCCCTCCGTGGAGGTGGCGGGCTAGAGGGCTGGTGTTGGGGTACATCAGCCCTCGTTTCTGTTGGCCGATCCAACAGTTGACGCCATAGGACGATGTTGCCGTCTGTGGCCTTCCAATGTTCGCCTATGAACAACTTCCGTGCGCCCTGGCAAATAGAACATCCAAATCTTCGAAAGCCTGCCATCCAACCCATCCCCGATTTAGACTTCAGTGCAAGCTGAATCGCGTATCAAGGCCGGCGCACGTTGTATCAAATCGGGATTTATCAATGGCGCAGAATTTGCATGTTCACGGGATAGCTAAGGGGGCGGCCGCACCCTCTCCCCGGCTATGTCCCTACGACCATAGGGGCGCCCGCCGCTGCCGCGAATGGGGCGGCGGGCTATTACGTCGTTTCGCTTAGCTCTATGTTCCCTCACGATTCTTGGCCTAGTCGGTCTGCGGGATTGAGCCGCGCCTTCGAGAGCGGGGCCCAACCGCTTCTCATCTTCGATGGCGCGATCGACTGCCTCAATTTCCTCTTGGAGCGCCTTCAGCTGGGCACCGTAGCTGGAGCCTTCGCTATCCCCGATCTGAAAGCCGCTAGCCCGCATAGCGTCGCGTGTATGGTGCACGTTACGGACCCCTTCGCGTCGAGTTGCGACCAGGATTTCCCTGAACTCTCCAAGACGTTCAATGTGTCGTGACCTGCCACTGACCTGCCACGGGTAATTTCCTCCATCTGAGATTAGAGTCCGGCCTCGATTGAAGGACGGACTGATGAAGAGAAAAGCGGTTTACCGAAGAGCAGATCATCGCGCTTCTGCGTGAGCATGAGGCGGGAGCAACGGCGGGCGACCTGGCGCGCAAGCATGGGATCTCCGAGGCGACGCTGTATAACTGGAAGGCGAAATATGGCGGGATGGACGTCTCCGATGCCAAACGGCTGAAAGCCTCGGAAGACGAGAACGCAAAGCTGAAGAAGCTGCTCGCCGACCAGATGCTCGAAGCGTCGGCACTGCGCGAGCTTCTTTCAAAAAATGGTAGGGCCCGCCGCCAAGCGCGAAGCCGTCGCGCATCTGCAGGCCGTCATGGGCGTGTCGGAGCGTCGGGCCTGTTCCTTCGTCGGTGCCGATCGCAAGATGGTCCGCTATCGCTTCCGGCGTCCGCCGGAGACGGAGCTGCGCACAAGGTTACGCGACCTCGCCAACGAGCACCGCCGCTTCGGCTATCGATGCCTGTTCATTCTGCTCCAGCGAGAGGGCGAGCCATCAGGGGTCAATCGCATCTACCGGCTCTACCGCGAGCAGGGCCCGACGCTGCGCAAGCGCCGGGCACGGCGACGAGCGGTCGGCACGCGGGCGCCGATTCTGGTTGAGGCGAAGCCGAACGCGCGCTGGTCGCTGGACTTCGTCCATGACCAGTTCGCCTGCGGGCGGCGGTTCCGGGTGCTGAACATCGTCGATGACGTGACGCGCGAATGCCTTGCCGCGATCCCGGACACGTCGATCTCCGGTCGGCGCGTTGCTCGGGAACTGACTGACCTGATCGCCTGGCGCGGCAAGCCGGACATGATCGTTTCCGACCACGGCACCGAGTTCACCTCGAACGCCATCCTCGCCTGGTCGAAGGATCATCGCGTCGAATGGCACTACATCGCCCCGCGCAACCCGATGCAAAATGGCTACGTCGAATCCTTCAACGGCCGAATGCGCGACGAGCTGTTGAACGAGAGCCTGTTCTTCGGCCTCGACCACGCCCGCAGTGCCATTGCCGAATGGAGGCTGGACTTCAACACCGCGAGGCCCCATTCCTCGCTCGGCTACCAGACCCCGGCGGCCTTCGCCGGAACCCTCGCCGCAACCGGCTCCGACGCTGCGCTCAATGAAGGCTTCGCGTCTCCGCCGGTTGCTCAAACCGCGCCATACGGCATAACAGAAACGGCCGAGGCTCTATCGCCACTGGATGAAAGTTCAGTGGCAGGTCAGCCTCGCCCGCGGGCGGACCGATATCGGCCGTGGTCCTCGCTTCGACGACACCCCCTAGCCCCTGCCTCGTTCGTGGCGGAAAGTGGCACTGACCGCAAGTGTTAGTTGGGGAGAAGCTCTCCTCTTTTGCTGCCGGCACGGAAGTACCTTCGGGCCTCCTGTGCGAACGCTGAACGCGCGCGCGCAAATAATTTCGCGGTCATGGAACCATCATCAGGCTCACGCATTTTTAGATCGACGGGTCACCCCCGTAGTCCCTCAAAACCCCTCGACCCGTCCGACGAGAAGCCGACCTGTAAAAAGGTCGGCTTTCTTTTTGGGGAGTGTCAAGCAGGCACCCGGGCCGGCCTCACGGGCACCGAAAGGGCTAAACCAACGGAGAGGCATCAAGGTTTTCGCAAAGTCGAAAGCGAAAGCCCGCGTTCTGCGGCCAAGTCTATGATCACCTGGTAGTGGGTCAGTTTGAAATTCAATCGAGCTTCTGGATGCGCCCTTTGTCGAGGCGGAACACGCCGTTGGCTCCGCCTTGGCGCTCGAAGTCGGTCTGTATTTCATCCCATGTGCTGAGATATCGGCCGCAATCATCGCACTTAATCGGCGTCGACGGTTCTGCGTTCTTTGGAATCCTGAGACGGATAGTGCCGCAATAGGGACACTCTAAAAGGTGGTCTAGATACTCGTCGGCCATGGTCACTTTCAGCCCACCGGAACTATATGGCAATTATAGCACTACGCGCTTCTTATAGGGACACGCACGGCCCAATTTTCGGCTTGCTTGGCTTCGATAAGCGCAACGATGTCCGCGATCAGCCCAAAGCTTGTCTATTACGCCCGCCGAGATGTGTCGCGAGCGCGACATGAACCTCAAGGCGGCATTCTGTGGCGCACCGTCTGAAAAATCAACGTTCGGAAACGTTAAGAGACGGTCGGTCCTTAGGCGATGTCCCCTCGGGTGATCCTTCGCTTCAGATCAACAATGTTGAGGAGGTCGACCAGATCGTCGGCATACTCCATGTCGAGGCCTACCGCTGGAGCGCCCCAGTCGTCGGCCGGCTGCCCGGTGAACACGTCGAAGACCGTCCAGGTCCCGTCGGGCTCCTTCCTAAGGTCGTACCGCTGCTGTGCCATAAGGTCTTAATTTAGGTCGCTTGGCAGCGCGCGCCTGCTCCTGCCGTTCAAGCTTTTCCAGCAGCCGAACGTGGATCGGTGGCAGAACTGGATCTACCCTCAGATATTGGCGGTAGTGTAAACGCCTTCGACTGGATTCCGAACGGATCAGCCCTCGGAAGGCTCGCTCTGATAATTGAGCCATAAGGATTTCCCTAACCTCGGGCACCAATCCGCGAGGAACGAAAGGGTTCCCTGAGGGGGATCGCAATGTTAGGGCGCGGCCGCCCTCTGGGCGTAGTTTGCCATTTCGCTAGACCCGAGCGCTTGAAGGTTCTCGCCTTGGCTTCGTCTTCGTCGGCAAAAATGCTGATCTCGCGCCCTTCGTTGAGGCCTCGCATGTCCGGGAACAAAGTTCAGCTTCGAGAGTTAATGGAGCCGTTTCAGCGGGCGATTAACCCAAATGCTTCTTGCGGTGAACGATGCGATCTCGTCAGCCGTTCTGGCTGGCAGGAGTGGGAATGCCGAAGTTTTCGGAGTGATCGACCTCACCAATAGAATTGAGGTCAGAATCGGCGCCACCAGCTTGGGAATGGCCATTCAGTTCGTCGCCAACGCCTCGGTGCTTGGATACGACGTTCGTAGGGCAATGGTCTTCTATGGTGAGCCGGGCACTCCGAGCTTGAGGGCGAGAGAGTGCGAACGGTTGTGGGCACAATTTGGCGGCGTTCTCCTTCAACGGTAGCCGTGCATTTTTAGCCGGCACGGAAAGCGATATGCTTCCCACAGCAGTGAGTCCCAATCCATCCCTCGACAAGTTTTTGAACTTGTTGGGCGCTAAATCCGCCCCCCTCACTGACCCCGCAAATTGCAGCGCGCGCAGCGGATGCCAGCCACTTGTCGACTCTTGCGTTCTCTTTTTGTTCGCTGCTGGAAAAACGGAGATATTCCCATGAAGCCGATGCGTGCAAGTGAAGCTGAGCTGCCCGAAGCATACGCCTTCGTGCATCGGGTCGAAAAAAACGCGAAGAGTTAGTCCGGCTTGCTCGCTGCATCTTCCTGATCAAGTCTGCCATCAAGCTCTTTCAGGAAATGTGCCTCGTTGAGAAGCGAGTTCCAATTCGTGCCGGTGCGTTTGATCAGTTCGCCGGCTTGGTCTCCCGAGATGCCGGCCTCCCTCGCCAGCCGCGCGGCTAACAAGTCCCATAGAGCTTGGTCAGCCTCGGGCAAGCTGCCTTCCCGATGAAGCATCGCTTCGAAGATCACCTCGAATAACCTCGTGATCCCTCTGGTGGCTTGTCGACCAGTGTCGGCAGTAGCGGAGCAATCACGGATAGCCGGACGCCGCCGGCACGCTTACGCATGAAACGCCCCAACAATGGGAACTTGATTCAATATGGCGTGATTGGTTCGGTTCCGTTAGGACCGCTAATGAACCTTGGAACATTCCTGCTTTGTGCGCCTTTCTTTTGGCGAAGGAGGAATCCCAAATGGCTGACGACAAGAGCAAACGCGACTTTCGGGACCGTGATAGGGTTTCTGGCGACGAGGAATATGAGGTCGGATATTTAGCCAGCAAATTCGGGCTCTCTATCCCACAGGTCAGAGAGCTTATCGAAATGCACGGTAACGACCGGGAGACGCTAGAGCGCGAGGCAAAAGCTCTTGGCGTCCGGTGACCTGTTGACAATCCCGATAGAAGATCTCAACGAGGCACTTTGCCTTATCAGAATGGGATCAAGGAAACTTGCCCGGCAGGCGTGCTACCGAGCGAAGCAGCGGTTTAGGTCTGGACCGATCCACGAAACCGAAGCGCTCGCCACAGTGGAGAAGCTCAACGAATAACCAAGCGGCCATTCGGTAGAGCCAAACACCCGATGATCTGGTCAATCATGCTCTGGTCTGGCTCGCGCACGGCCATCTCTTGCAATAGCCGCTTGGCGTGTTCCGGCCATTGGCCTTCAGGCATGTTTGTGTCCATGACGGATTTCCTGACGGCTTCGCCGATGATGTCAAAGGCGAAGGCTGAAATTGTCCGTCATTATTGTCCATTGTCTAGATCCCCAACAGGCCGGGAGCTTTACGAATTCAAGCGCCCGCACCTGCAACCACGCCAGCGACGATAGCGACTCTTGCTCTCTTGGATCAACGGATTCGCCCGTGCAATTTCTCCAGAACGAAAGCGTGCCGGCCTATCCTGCTTATTCTGCGCACAGGCCTGCCGCTGGAGAGTGTCCGGGGCAGGCCCGTCTCGGAGCCGGAAGGGAACGCACTCCTATGGCGACCGGTGAGAGATGCCGAGTAACCGTGCCGCCCGACGCGACCGACTGGGCGGTCGATTGTTCCATTAGCTTCGCTTGAGGACCGCCCCGCCTGTTCGGAGTTAAATCCGCATCGGAAAGGGCAGCATCAACGTCGGCGATGAGGTCGCAATCCGCCAAGGTGTGCAGGCGGGTCACGGAGGATCGGGTGAGCGTGTCGTTCCCGTCCTATGGACAACCCACTATGCGCAAGCGACGCAAGCCCTCAGGGAGTTTTGTACGAAACCGTGCAGTTTTTTTGGTTGAAGGCTGCAGTGGTGCGGCGCATGTTTCTTGCCGCGCCGGCTCGTCCCTCAAATCCGGTGTATGGCCCGGTCTGCGGAATCCTGTGTCACAACTTGATTTAGACAGACCGGGCTGTCCAATTACCCGTCCGCCGGCTGCACTCCTCCGGATCAGGGCGTGGTTGGTAAACTGCAGATTCCGATCCTCCCCGCGGCGCGGCACTCGTGGCAGACGATCACGTTGATCAGATTCCAGTGCAGGCATCCATGATCCGTGCCCGAGCCGCTTCACCAGTTCGGCAACGTCTAAGGTAGCGTTCCGCTTGCATGTGAGGCCGTTCACCGAGAGGCCTGTGCCGGCCTGCAGCTTCTTGCCGAAGCGCCGGCAACGCTATCGTCGCGACGGTCGACAAAACTGACCTTGCTGGCACGCGAGAGCCGCCTGCAAGCAGCATCAAATCGTAGGGAGAGATTGCCGTATCCGATTATATTGCTGCTGTCCTACCAGCGCGCCAACGCACGCTCTTCGCAATCCTGGCCTACGTCGCCATGGCAGCTTACTCGCCCGGCTTCCCCAAGCCGCTCACCTCGGGGGAGCACCTGCTTGCGTGGCCTTCAGGGTTGCGCGATGCTTTCCCCGCAAGAGGGGGCGGCTATGACCAATGCGCAAATTCTGAGCCAGCAGGAATTTACCTATAAAGGGCGTGTAGGCGCTTTCCTTTTCATCTGCGGACCGATCGCCAGCGGGCTCGTTATTGAGCGGATATCCTCATATCAGCGGCCCGTTACTCGTCCAAGCGGCCGGCGCGCTCGCGTTCTTCTTGGGCTGCGTCATGATGTTGGTTGGTCGGACATATCGGCATGACGTAAACGTCCAGAGTGGCGAGACTCAAAAAACAAAGCTCGGCGAAAGGTAAACTCTGATAGCCCGCCAGCACGGCGCTCTTGCCCGCCGCTCTCCTACACCGCCGAAGGGTCCGGCCCGCTCTGGCACATCTGTGCGGCCCGCTGCAAGCTGGCGTGATCCAAGAGGAAGGATCGATCTGTGGACGAAGAAATTGAGCTTCATCTTGAGAGGGACAGCGCCGAAGCACTGATGAGCGCGCTGCGTGCCTACCTGTGGAAGGCGTGATCGGTCCCCTATAGCCGCCCCGGCGCGCGTTCTTGCGAGCCGCATTCTCGAATGGCCAATTGGCTGCATTCCAGACAATTTTAAGCACCTTCGGACCTATGCGCGGTGTATCTGGGGCTTCGGTCGCCATTGCATCAAAGCCAGCAAAATAACACTCTACGCGTGTTGTGGGGCACAACCTTGTTCACCGATTACTACGAGCTTTTAGAAATCAGTCCGCGAGCCAATTTGGAAACGATTGAGCGGATTTTTCGCTATTTTGCCATGCGCTACCATCCCGACAATTTGGACACCGGCAATGAATCACGCTTCGGCGAAATCGTAGAGGCGCACAATACGCTCAAAGATCCGGTCAAGCGCGCCCAATACGATGTTTGGTACGAGCACCAATCAAGCGTTCGCCGTGAGCTGAGCGGGGAAGCCAGCGACGTCAAAGGGCTTGAACGGGACGTGGTCATTCAGGCCAAGCTGCTGTCGCTTCTCTGGGTAACGCGTCGACAAGACGTCAACAATCCCGACATCGGCGATGAAGAGCTCGAACGCCTGTCGGGCTGTCCGGGGGAACATCTGGAGTTTCATCTCTGGTATTTGAAGGCAAAGGGCTGGATAGCAAGGATCGAAAATGGAATGTTCGCCATCACCGTGGATGGCATCGATCGCGCCAATTCCGAACATCGCCGTGACGTGAGCGCCACCAGGCTCCTAGAGCACTCATGATCTAAGGTAGTAGACTTCGACAGCGAGCTTCTCCCTCGCCGCTGTCCTATGCCGCCATTGCCTCTGTCGCTCTCTGGCGGGTTTCCTTTGCCAGCGTCATGCATTGCAGAGCCGCAGCGCGAGACAGCCCGCGCGGCTTCTCGAGCCACGGCTCGAAATGCCCGTGCGGTAGCGTCGCCTTCATGTGGATGAGCCAGCACCCTACCCTGACCTGGACCCGCTGAACGACGATATGGCGTCGGTCCGATGGCCTAGCTTAGCAATTCCTTCATACATGCATGCTTTCTAATTCAACATGAGAGTACCGATGTTCAGCCGCATCTCGCGCACGATGGCAGGCGTGGGGCGGTCCACAAGCGGAAACGTTGCCGTTATCTTTGCGCTGACGTTACCGATCGTTGTCGGCGGGGCCGGCCTAGGCGTGGAGACGTCCTATTGGTATTATTCGAGCCTCAAGCTGCAGGGGACGGCGGATGCGGCCGCCTATGCAGGCGCGCTTGAGAAGCTTCAGGGATCCAACACCACAGCGATCACGGCGGCAGTCACCCAGTCGGCGACGCAGAATGGGCTGGGTACCGGCACCATCGTAGTCCACACGCCGCCCACTTCGGGGCCGAACACGGCCAAGAAGGCGGTCGAGGTGATCCTCAACCAGAACCTGGACCGGATGTTCAGCGCCATTTTCACGCAGAGCAAGGTGCCGGAACAAGCGAGGGCGGTGGCGCTGATCACCGATGCCTCCAAGGCCTGCGTGCTGGCGCTCAATTCGTCGGCCTCGCAGGCGGCGCTCTTTTCAGGCAGCACAAGCGTCAAGCTCATCGGCTGNTCNGTCATGTCGAATTCGAACGCCTCCGATGCCCTCAAGGTGCAGGGATCGGCCGGGCTTCAGTCCGACTGCCTTATCTCCGCGGGCGGTATCATACTGAACAACCCGGTAACCACGGTCTGCAAGTCTAACATCACCCATGCCTTGCCTGCGTCCGATCCGTTCGCCAGCCTGCCGGCGCCCTCCGCCACTAACCCGTGCAAGAGCATTAACGGCAACAAGACGACGCAAACAATCCAGGCCGGGACCTATTGCAGTGGCATGGACCTCAAGGGCAATGTCGCGCTTTCTTCCGGTGTCTATGTCGTGCAGGGCAGTTTCAAGATCAACGCCAACGCGGCCATCACCTGCGCCGCACCCTGCACCGGCGTGACCATCTTCATGTCCGGCAGCAACACCGTCAGTATGAACGGCAACGCCAGCGTGAACCTGAGCGCGCCGACCTCTGGCACCTATTCCGGCGTGCTGTTCTACGGCGACAGGACCGGCACCAGCGCGTCGAGCACCTTCAACGGCACCGCGAACTCGCTTTTGACCGGCGCTATCTATTTGCCCCGGCAGCGGGTCAATTACCTCGGCAACTTTTCCGGCAAGAACGGCTGCACACAGGTTGTTGCCGATACCATCCAGTGGTCCGGCAATTCCACCNTCAACCAGGACTGCTCGAGCCTTGGGATGAAGGACATCCCGTCCGCCCAGTCGGTCGCGCTCGTCGAGTAAGTCAAGTAAAAGCATGGCTCGAGCGGGCAAGAAGCTGGAGGCCGGCACAGGCCTGTCGGTCTATTGCCTC
>NZ_ATYO01000019.1 GCF_000427725.1 Mesorhizobium sp. WSM3224
ATGGCAACTGTGTTCATGCGAATGCGATTTTATCCCGGATGACAGCGTTGAGGACGACGAGGAGCTTCCTTGCGACGGCGATGATAGCGAGTTTCTTGGACCCTGAGCGGGCGGCAAGTGCGCTGTAGAAGGACTTGAACCGGCCACAGGTTCTGATGGCCGTGAGGGCTGCCATGTAGAGGGCACGGCGCACGCGTGATCGCCCGCCCTGGATCTGGCTCCTGCGGTTGAGCTTGCCGCTCTTGTTGTCGAACGGGGCAAGGCCGGCGAGCGCGGCGATCGCCTTGGGCGAACGCTGGCCGAGCTCGGGCAGGAGCGCCAGCAGGCAGAGCGCGGTGGTCTTGGAGACACCGGGCACGGAGACCATCAGCGCGTGGTCGCGGGCGGTGTCCTGGTTTTGGCGAATGACTTCGGCAATCAGGCTCTCGAGCGCTTTGATGCGGCTGTCGAGGTAGGCGATCGTTTCTTCAAGGTCCGCAATGACGATCGCCTCGAAAGCCTCGGCGAGGTGCTTCTTCAGCGTTGCCCGCGTATCGACCAGGTGATCGCGGTGGCGGGCAAGCGATTGAAGCTGCTCGACTTCTTCGCTCGGCGCCGGCTCGGCTTCAGGCTGATAGCGACGGCCGTAGCCGCTCAGCATCCTGGCGTCGAGAGGATCGGTCTTGGCCCGCCGTCTCGTCGACTTCGCATAGTGGTGGGTATGGGCCGGGTTGTGGCGCGAGAACGGCACGCCGGCCTTGGCCAGCGCATGGCGCAGCAGCCGGTCATGCACCCCGGTCGCCTCCATGACGACAAAATCCCGACTGGGATCAAGGCCCGCCACATAGGCTGCTATCGCATCGGCCTGGTTGTCGATGCGCTGGCACCGACTGCTTGTCTCATCAAAAAAATCGAGCCACTGCTTGGAGATGTCGCAGCCGACATAGTTCTGTACTATCATGTCCACGCCTCTTCCTGTGGTGCGGGGTCTGCTTGGTACAGCCCCGTGCAACTGTTCAGGTTGATGGTTCACCGGTGGGAAGGGACCGGGCCATGCCACGGCCTGTCCGAAAGGACGACCAGGATCCACTCGGTCTCCTTCCCACTTCAACCATACACCGAAACCAACACACAGGATCCTATGGTCTGCGCCGCGTCGCTTCGCTCCTTGCTCCGCCCGTGGATGACGAAGCGATGAGTGCCTCGGCCAATCCTCATGGTCGGCAACAGCTAAATGGCTAGTAGGACCAGACGCTAACCTTTCGGCTTCAGCCCATCGAGAAACAGCTGCTCCAGGAACCTTGCCGCATCCTCGAAGCGGCCGTCGCCGCCGCGGTCGGCGCCGAGCACGGCGCGGACTTGGACGTCGAAATCGGCATAGTGCTGCGTCGTCGCCCAAATCGAGAAGATCAGGTGCCAGGGGTCGGTGCGGACGATCTTGCCGGCGCGCATCCAGCCCTTGATGACGGCGGCCTTCTCGTCGACCAGGGTCTTCAGCTCGCCTTCCAGCATCGGCTTGATGCGCGGCGCGCCCTGCAGGATCTCGTTTGCGAACAGCCGGCTTTCGCGCGGGAAGTCGCGCGCCATTTCGAGCTTTCTGCGGATGTAGCTTCTGAGCTCCGTCAGCGGATCGCCGATGTCGTCAAGCTCGCGCAATGGCGCCAGCCAGGTGTCGAGCAGCCGCTGCATCAACGTCTCGTGAATGTCTTCCTTGCGGCGGAAGTAATAGAGAAGGTTCGGCTTCGACATGCCGGCGGCTTCGGCGATCTGGTCGATGGTCGAGCCGCGAAAACCGTTGGTGGAGAAGACTTCGAGCGCGGCTTCGAGGATGAGCTCGCGCTTTTCCTGCTGGATGCGGGTGCGGCGGGGAGCTGAACCGTCCATCGCCGCCGTCATCCTTGCCGGCGGTCTTGGTTCGGACTCTCTGGACCAATTCTCTGGACCAGTTTTTCGTCAGGCTGTGGAGCGCGCTTTTTATGCCGCATTTCCGCTAGTAATCCTTTGACCGCCGACGGGCGGTGCTAACGTTTGTCCAACCGGTCAAAAATTTGCGTAGCACGAAAACGCAGCGAAGACCAAGCGTTGGCCGCATCGAAACAGGTTACAAGGGGAAGTCTTGGTTATGTCCAACCGGCTGAAAGTCACGCCGAACGATCTCAGCGCATTCTGGATGCCGTTCACGGCAAACCGGCAGTTCAAGCAGGCGCCGCGCATGTTCGTGTCCGCCAAGGACATGCACTACACGACCAGCGACGGCCGCAAGGTGCTCGACGGCACCGCAGGCCTGTGGTGCGTCAATGCCGGCCACTGCCGGCCGAAGATCACCGAGGCGATCCAGCACCAGGCCGCCGAACTCGATTACGCGCCGGCCTTTCAGATGGGCCACCCGATCGTGTTCGAATTGGCGAACCGCCTGGTCGACCTCGCGCCCAAGGGCATGGACCATGTCTTCTTCACCAATTCCGGTTCGGAATCGGTCGAGACCGCGCTGAAGATGGCGATCGCCTATCACCGTGTCAGGGGAGAGGGCTCGCGCACCCGGCTGATCGGGCGCGAGCGCGGCTATCACGGCGTCAATTTCGGCGGCATCTCGGTCGGCGGCATCGTCACCAACCGCAAGATGTTCGGCACGCTGCTCGGCGGCGTCGACCACCTGCCGCACACGCATCTGCCGGAGAAGAACGCCTTCTCGAAGGGCGTGCCGGAGCATGGCGCGGAACTCGCCAACGAGCTTGAGCGCCTCGTCACGCTGCATGACGCCTCGACGATCGCGGCCGTCATCGTCGAGCCGGTCGCCGGCTCCACCGGCGTCATCCTGCCGCCGAAAGGCTATCTGCAGAAGCTTCGGGAAATCTGCACCAAGCACGGCATATTGTTGATTTTCGATGAAGTGATCACCGGTTTCGGCCGCCTCGGCGCGCCGTTCGCGGCGGACTATTTCGGCGTCACGCCGGATATTATGACCACCGCCAAGGGCGTCTCCAACGGCGTCATCCCGATGGGCGCGGTGTTCGTGAAGAAGGAGATCCACGACGCCTTCATGACCGGCCCCGAGCACATGATCGAGTTCTTCCACGGCTATACCTATTCGGGCAATCCGATCGCCTGCGCCGCGGCGCTGGGCACGCTCGATACCTACAAGGAAGAGGGCCTGCTGACGCGCGGCGAGGAACTGGCGCCTTACTGGGAAGACGCGCTGCATTCGCTGAAGGGCGAGCCGCATGTGATCGACATCCGCAACATCGGCCTGATCGGCGCGATCGAGTTGGCGCCGATTGCCGGCAGCCCGACCAAGCGGGCGTTCTCGGCTTTCGTGAAGGCCTTCGAGCGCGGCGCGCTGATCCGCACCACCGGCGACATCATCGCGCTGTCGCCACCGCTGATCATCACTAAGGGCCAGATCAACGAGTTGATCGACCATGTCAGGGATGTTCTGAGGTCGATCGACTGACAAGCGGGTCGCGGATATCCCTCCTCGTCGGGGGGAGGGTGTCCGTGGCGCGGCTTGGGTGAGGTCGGCGTCGACGCGCCGACCTTAAGACCGGTCCGATTCAGGCAGGCAGCGCGCCGATGCCTGTCAGGATCACCCGCTTGATGTTTTCCTTGGCTTCCCGCCATTGGCGATCGGATAGCGCCTTGCCGCCGTTCAGCGTCTCGATCTGGTGGCCGAAATCGGCGTAATGCTGGGTCG
Organism: Mesorhizobium sp. WSM3224; assembly: GCF_000427725.1. Taxonomy (GTDB): domain Bacteria; phylum Pseudomonadota; class Alphaproteobacteria; order Rhizobiales; family Rhizobiaceae; genus Mesorhizobium. Next base: position 3,671 of record NZ_ATYO01000019.1, read on the forward strand.
TGGCCCAGAGCATGTAAAGCAGGTGACGCGGGTCCACCGGGTCCATCTTGCCTTCCTCGATCCAGCGCCTGATGATCTCGACACGGCCGTCGGTCCATTCGCGCAGCGTCGATTCCATATAGTCCTGAAGCACCGGCGCGCCGTGCATCACTTCGGAGGCCCAGACTTTCGAGCCGTCCGGGTGGCGGCGCGATATCTCCATCTTGGCGTCGATATAGGCGCTGATGCCGTCTATCGGCCCGCGTGCCGCGTCGAAGCAATTGGCCGCCTGCAGCCAGATCTCGAAGATGTTCTGGACGACGGACCGGTAGAGCTCTTCCTTGGTGGCGAAATAATAGTGGAGATTTGCCTTTGGCAGCCCCGCCAGGTCGGCGATCAACTGCATCGTGGCGCCGCCGAACCCCGCCTCCGCGAACACCTTTTCGGCGGCAAGCAGAATGGCTTTTTCATTCTCCCGCCTTATGTCCTGTCGTCGCATGGGACGGGTGGATTCGGCCATGTCTCCCCCAAGATTCTCGTTGACCGCTTGGTCAGGTTGTGTAGTCTGAAAGCTGACCATACGGTCAGGATGCAAACCACTCAAGGGGCGACAAGACCCCTGGTGAAAATGGGAACCGCAAATGGCCGCACCCGGCGAAAATCTGCGAATCAATTCAGGCCGCTTGTGGGATTCCATCATGGAGATGGCGAAGATCGGCCCCGGCATTGCCGGCGGCAACAATCGCCAGACCGTGACCGACGAGGACGGCGAGGGTCGCCATCTGTTCAAGCGCTGGTGCGAGGCGGCGGGGCTCGAAATGGGCCTCGACGAGATGGGCACGATGTTTGCCCGCCGTGAAGGCACCGATCCCAGCCTGCCGCCCGTCTATGTCGGCAGCCATCTCGACACGCAGCCGACCGGCGGCAAATATGACGGCGTGCTCGGCGTGCTCGGCGGGCTCGAAGTCGTGCGCTCGCTCAACGACCTCGGCATCAAGACCAGGCACCCGATCGTCGTCACCAACTGGACGAATGAGGAAGGCGCGCGCTTCGCGCCGGCCATGATGGCGTCGGGTGTGTTTGCTGGGGCGCTCGACCAGGCCGACGTCTACCAGCATGTCGACAAGGACGGCAAAAAATTCGGCGAGGAGCTCGAACGCATCGGCTGGAAAGGCACCGAGAAGGTTGGCGAGCGCAAGATCCACGCCTTCTTCGAATTGCATATCGAGCAGGGGCCGATCCTCGAGGACGAGGGCATCGATATCGGCGTCGTCACCCACGGCCAGGGCCTGAAATGGCTGCAGGTGACGCTGACCGGCAAGGAGGCGCATACCGGCTCGACGCCGATGCCAAAGCGCCGCAACGCCGGGCTCGGCATGGCGCGGGTGATCGAGCTGGTGCACGAGATCGCCATGGACTACCAGCCCGACGCCGTCGGCGCGGTCGGCCATATGCAGGCCTATCCAAACTCGCGCAACATCATCGCGGGCCGCACGGTCTTCACCATCGACATCCGCTCGCCCGAGAAGGAAGTGCTAGACGCCATGGATGGCCGCGTCCGCGAAGGCATCGACACGATCTGCGACGCGCTCGACATCAAGTACGAGATCGAGCAGGTCGGCCATTTCGACCCAGTCACCTTCGACAAGAATTGCGTCAAGGCTGTGCGGGATGCGGCTGATCGCTTGGGCTATTCACACCGCAATATCGTCTCCGGCGCCGGCCACGATGCCTGCTGGATCAACCGCGTCGCGCCGACCGCGATGGTGATGTGCCCCTGCGTCGACGGGCTCAGCCACAACGAGGCGGAGGAAATCACCAGGGAATGGGCTGCAGCGGGCGCCGACGTGCTGTTCCACGCCGTGGTGGAGACGGCGGGGATCGTCGAATGACCGACTAGACCAACCACCTCGCAACGCCGCTCATAAGAAGCGCGAAAGAACAGGGGAACAGATATGACCAAAGTCATCCGCAACGGCACTGTCGTCACCGCCGACCGCACCTGGAAGGCCGACGTGCTGATGCAGCACGGCAAGATCGTCGCCATCGGCTCGGACCTGCATGGCGATCACGAGTTCGACGCCACCGGCTGCTACGTCATGCCGGGCGGCATCGATCCGCATACACATCTCGAAATGCCTTTCATGGGCACTTATTCGGCCGACGATTTTGAGTCCGGCACGCGCGCGGCCCTTTCCGGCGGCACGACGATGGTGGTCGATTTCTGCCTGCCCGCGCCGCAGCAGTCGCTGCTGGAGGCGCTGCAGATGTGGGACAACAAGACCTCGAAGGCTGCCTGCGACTATTCTTTCCACATGGCGATCACATGGTGGGGCAAGCAGGTGTTCGACGAGATGGCTGATGTCGTCGACAGGGGCATCACCTCGTTCAAGCACTTCATGGCCTATAAGGGCGCGCTGATGGTCGACGACGACGAGATGTATTCGTCGTTCCAGCGTTGCGCCGATCTCGGCGCGCTGCCGCTGGTCCATGCCGAGAACGGCGATGTGGTTGCAGCACTTTCGCAAAAACTTCTGGCCGCCGGCAACAACGGCCCCGAAGGCCATGCCTATTCGCGGCCGCCGGAAGTGGAAGGCGAGGCGACCAACCGAGCCATCATGATCGCCGACATGGCCGGCGTGCCGCTCTATGTCGTGCATGTCTCCTGCGAGCAGAGCCATGAAGCGATCCGCCGCGCCCGCCAGAAGGGCATGCGGGTTTTCGGCGAGCCGCTGATCCAGCATCTGACGCTGGACGAGACCGAATATTTCAACAAGGACTGGGACCACGCGGCGCGCCGGGTGATGAGCCCGCCCTTCCGCAACAAGCTGCATCAGGATTCGCTGTGGGCCGGCCTGCAGGCCGGGTCGCTGCAGGTCGTGGCGACCGACCATTGCGCCTTCACCACCAAGCAGAAGCGCAATGGCGTCGGCGATTTCACCAAGATCCCGAACGGCACCGGCGGGCTCGAGGACCGCTTGCCGGTCTTGTGGACAAAGGGTGTCAACACCGGCCGGCTGACGATGAACGAGTTCGTCGCGGTGACTTCGACCAACATCGCCAAGATCCTCAACATGTACCCGAAGAAGGGCGCCATCGTCGAAGGCGCGGATGCCGATATCGTGGTGTGGGATCCGAAGCGCAAGAAGACGATCACGTCGAAGAAGCAGCAGTCGGTGATCGACTACAACGTCTTCGAAGGCGTCGAGGTGACCGGCCTGCCGCGCTTCGTCTTCTCGCGCGGCGAATTGTCGATCGAGGAAGCGGACGTCAAGGCCAAGGTCGGCCATGGCGAGTTCGTCGCGCGCGAGCCGAATGCCGCGGTCAACCGGGCGCTGTCGACCTGGAAGGAGATTTCCGCGCCGCGCAAGGTGGAACGCACCGGCATTCCGGCGACGGGGGTCTGAGCGTGCGGGCTCTCCATCTTGCGATCGCGGCAGCAGCGATGCTGGCCGCCGGCCAGGCCCACGCGGCGGGCATCGACCTCTCCAGGCCTTATGGCGACAAATATGGCTGCATCAACAGGAACGGCCAAGAGGTCGCTGCCGACAAGATGCTGCTTTTGACCGACAAGGAACTGATCACGGCGGCCAGCGCCTGCACCTTCAGCGAAAAGCAGGTGCAGGCGGACGGTTCGCTGGTGGTGAAAGCGCAGTGTCAGGCCGAAGGCGAGGAGGGTGAGTCACCAATCCAGTTCACCATCAAGCGCAGCGTGAAAAGCACCAAGAAGCTGGTAATCGTCGACGATGACGGCACGGTCTACGGGGAAGTTGCCCGGTGCCGATGACGCCGAGAGCTTTTCCCTCCACCTCAGGCGACCAGCGCATCCAGTTCCGGCAGCAGGACGACGCTTTCCTGTTCGTTGGGATCGGTGCGCGCGATGACCGCCGAAGACGGGGCGCCGCTCAGATTGGCCGGCAGATGCGGCACTCCGGCCGGAATGTAGAAGAGGTCGCCGGCCTTGACGACGATGTGATGCTCGAGCCGGTCGCCGTACCAGGTGTGGACTTCGCCCGAGAGCACGTAGATGGCCGTCTCATGGTTCTCATGCATGTGCGCCTTGGCGCGGGCGCCGGGCGGCATGGTGAGAAGATGCATGCAGATGCCGGAGGAGCCGACGGTCTCGGCGGCGATGCCGGCGAAATAGCTCAACCCCTGCTTGCCTTGATAGGTGCTTTCGGGGCGAACAAGATGACAAGTGGGTTTAGGCGACATCGGCAAAGCTCCGGGCGTCGATCGGATGGGACAGGACGAGTGGAAAGCAACGCTATCATAAAATCAACCGGATTGCGGACGTCGCGGCAGCGGCTGCGAAAGGCAGGCTGCAGCCAATGACCGAACAGCCGCCAGCCGTCGTCTCGGCAAGCAAGCTCGGCCTCACCTTCCAGACCAATGACGGTCCGGTGCAGGCACTGTCCAATGTCGACCTGACCATCGGCAAGGGTGAATTCGTTTCCTTCATCGGCCCGTCCGGCTGCGGCAAGACGACCTTGCTGCGCGTCATCGCCGACCTGGAGAAGGTGACCTCCGGGGCGATCTCCGTCAATGGCATGACGCCTGAGCAGGCGCGCGCGAAACGCGCCTATGGCTATGTCTTCCAGGCGGCGGCGCTGTTCCCGTGGCGCACGATCGAGCGCAACGTGGCGTTGCCGCTGGAGGTCATCGGCCTGAGCCAGGCCGAGCAGGCAGAGCGCATCAAGCGCACGATGGAACTCGTCAATCTCTCCGGGTTCGAGAAGAAATATCCCTGGCAACTCTCGGGCGGCATGCAGCAGCGCGCCTCGATCGCGCGTGCGCTCGCTTTCGACGCCGACCTGCTTTTGATGGATGAGCCGTTCGGCGCGCTGGACGAGATCGTGCGCGACCATCTGAACGAACAGCTGCTGGAATTGTGGGAGCGGACCAACAAGACGATCTGCTTCGTCACCCATTCGATCCCCGAGGCGGTGTATCTGTCGACGCGCATCGTCGTGATGTCGCCGCGGCCCGGCCGCGTCACCGACATCATCGAATCGACGCTGCCGAGAAAGCGGCCGCTCGACATCCGCGAGACGCCGGAATTCCTGGCGATCGCTGCGCGCGTGCGCGACGGCTTGAGGGCTGGGCACAGCTATGATGATTGAGGCCGGGAACCAGCGAGCGGCTTATTGTGACTTCGTCATCCTAGGGCGGAGCGGAGCGCAGACCCTAGGATCCTTGCCGTGACCTCGGCCGAAGGGTCAAAACGGTGCAGAATACCCTCTAAACGCCGCAAGGCGCAGGGAGTTATGTTCCGCACCGCAGTGGAGCGTCCAGGTAACGGCATGGATCCTAGGGTCTGCGCCGCGTCGCTTCGCTCCTTGCTCCGCCCTAGGATGACGAGAGAAACGAACGCCGCGGCTCAATCACCCGGCCTTCGCTTCGCTCCGGCCACCCTCTCCCCGTGGGGGAGAGGGGAAAGGGAGCGCTAGATGGACTCCTTGCGTTCCAAACTCGTCCCCGTCACTTCCATCCTCTTGGGCGTGGTGGTGCTCTGGTATGTCTTCGCCGTCATCCTCAACGCGCCATTCCAGCGCGACCTCGACCGCCGCGCCAACGAAACCCCCGGCGCGGTCGAGTTCGTCGGCAAGACGCTGTCGCAGCCGAAGCCGACGCTGCCGGCGCCGCACCAGGTGGCGGTGAATTTCTTCGAAAACACCTTCCTGCGGTCCGTCACCTCGAACCGCAGCCTCGTCTACAACGCCTGGGTGACGCTGTCCTCGACGCTGCTCGGCTTTGCCTTCGGCACCGCGCTCGGCATCGTCATCGCGGTGGGCATCGTGCATGTAGCGACGCTCGACCGCAGCCTGATGCCCTGGATCATCGCCTCGCAGACGATACCGATCCTGGCGGTGGCGCCGATGATCATCGTGGTGCTGGCGGCGATAGGCGTCACCGGCCTGATCCCCAAGGCGCTGATCTCGACTTACCTGTCGTTCTTCCCGGTCGCCGTCGGTATGGTGAAAGGCCTGCGCTCGCCCGAGCTCACGCATCTCGATCTGATGCACACCTATAACGCCAGCGCTTCGCAGACTTTCTGGAAGCTCAGGGTGCCAGCCTCGGTGCCGTTCCTGTTCACCTCGATGAAGGTGGCGGTGGCGGCGAGCCTGGTCGGCGCCATCGTCGGCGAGCTGCCGACAGGTGCGGTCGCCGGTATCGGCGCAAAGCTCCTGGCCGGCGCGTACTACAGCCAGACGATCGAGATCTGGTCGGCGCTGGTCGCGGGTTCGATCGTGGCGGCGCTGCTGGTGATGGTGGTGGGTATTGCCGGACGGGTGGTCGACCGCGCCATGGGCGGGAGGCCGGCATGAACTGGCTGAAACCGTCCTGGCAATCGGTGCTGGCGATTGCGCTTTGCCTCATCGCGTTAGCGCTCGGCGCAATGACGAAGCCGGAAGCAGCCGCGCTGGCGGAGCCGGCCGCAGCTTTGACCTATCCCTATATGGGCGCGAAGGGGCTGATGATCGGGCTGTTGCTCATTGCGGCACTGGTTTCGATCGTAAAGCTGACGCCGGCCGTGGAGGCCATCGTGCTTTTCGTCGGCGCTCATGCCGCCGCCTGGCTCTTGATCAAGGGCATCGCCGGCTTCGAGGGCACGGCGCTGGCGCCATATTTCCTGCTGCTTGCCGCGGCCTGGCTGCTTGCCTGGCGCTGCGTCGCCCTGCTGTCGTCGCTGCGCCCCACACAGAGCTGGGCGAAGACGGCGCTGCGCCTGATCATTCCGGCGATCTTCGGCGCCTGGATCCTGATCATCTGGGAAGCAGTGACGCGCGGCGCCGGCATTCCCTTCATCCTGCTGCCGCCGCCCAGCGCCATCGGCGCGCGCATCGCCAACTCGCTGCCGATCCTGGGATCGGATGTGCGGCAGACGATCTTCAAGGCGGTGCTGATCGGCTACATCGTCGGCAATCTCGCCGGCTTTGTCGTCGCCATCCTCGCCGACCGCGTGCCGTTCCTGCGACGCGGGCTGCTGCCGATCGGCAATATGGTTTCGGCGCTGCCGATCATCGGCGTCGCGCCGATCATGGTCATGTGGTTCGGCTTCGACTGGCCGTCCAAGGCCGCGGTCGTCATCATCATGACTTTCTTCCCGATGCTGGTGAACACAGTCGCCGGATTGGCCGCATCCGGGCATATGGAACGCGACCTGATGCGCACCTATGCGTCGGGCTATTGGCCGACACTTTTGAAACTCAGGCTGCCGGCGGCAATGCCGTTCATCTTCAACGCGCTGAAGATCAACTCGACGCTGGCGTTGATCGGCGCCATCGTCGCGGAGTTCTTCGGAACGCCGGTGGTCGGCATGGGATTCCGCATCTCGACGGAAGTCGGGCGGATGAACATCGACATGGTTTGGGCCGAAATCGCAGTTGCAGCACTTGCGGGTTCGGTCTTTTATGGCGTGGTCGCTCTCATCGAGAGAGCCGTCACGTTTTGGCATCCCTCTGTCCGAGGTGGATAGGGGCGGTGGGTTTGGGTACTAACTTCAGAGGGTAATAACATGAAAAGACTGCTGATTTCTGCTCTGGCCGGCGCCATGTCGCTGGCCGCCTTCCAGGCGATGGCCGCCGACAAGGTGACACTGCAATTGAAATGGGTCACGCAGGCCCAGTTCGCCGGCTACTATGTCGCCAAGGCCAAGGGCTTCTATGATGCCGAAGGCCTCGACGTCGACATCAAGCCGGGTGGCCCGGACATCGCGCCCGAGCAGGTGATCGCCGGCGGCGGAGCCGACGTCATCGTCGACTGGATGGGCGGGGCGCTCGCGGCCCGAGACAAGGGCGTGATGCTCGTCAACATCGCCCAGCCGTTCAAGAAGGCGGGCATGGAACTGGTCTGCCCCAAGGACGGCCCGATCAAGACGGAAGCCGACTTCAAGGGCCACACGCTCGGCGTCTGGTTCTTCGGCAACGAATATCCCTTCTACGCCTGGATGAACAAGATCGGCCTCAAGACCGATGGCGGCCCGGACGGCGTCACCGTGCTCAAGCAGAGCTTCGACGTGCAGCCGCTGATCCAGAAGCAGGCCGACTGCATCTCGGTGATGACCTACAACGAATACGGCCAGGTGCTGGACGCCGGCTACAAGCCGGAAGACCTCACCGTGTTCAACTACTCGGCGATGGGCAACGACCTGTTGGAGGACGGGCTCTACGCGCTCGAGGACAAGCTCAAGGATCCGGCCTTCGAGGACAAGATGGTTCGCTTCGTGCGCGCCTCGATGAAGGGTTGGAAATACGCCACCGAGAACACCGACGAGGCGGCCGGGATCGTCGTGGACGCCGGCGGCCAGGACGAGAACCACCAGAAGTTCATGATGAAGGAAGTCGCCAAGCTGATCGATAATGCCGACGGCAAGCTGATCCCGGCCGCTTACGAGCGCACCGCCAAGGCTCTGCTCGACCAGAAGATCATCAGCAAGGAGCCGAGCGGCGCCTACACGACCGCGATCACCGACAAGGCGATCAAATAAGGTCGAGCCTCGACGGCTGATATTAAAAGGGGCGGCCGACCGCCCCTTTTTCGTGCTTGCGGTAAAATATGCGTGTGCCGGGATACATCCTGCGGTTCAGCCGTTAATTAGCGCATCCGCGCGTCGGGGGGCCGTGGAGGATGCTGCAATCAACGGAGGTTCTTCATGCGCATCCTATCCGTGCCGATGCTTTCGGCTCTGGCCGTTTCGACCGCTTTCCTCATCGCATCGCCGGCCATGGCCGAGACGATGAAGTTCAAGGCGACGCTCGACGGCAGCCAGCAGAGCCCGCCCGTCACCACCAAGGGCAAGGGAACTGCCACGTTCACGTTCAACACCACCAGCAAGAAGCTCACCTGGAACGTAAAATATTCCGGCCTCAGCGGGCCGGCGGCAGCCGGTCACATCCATGGCCCGGCCGCGATGGGCGCGAACGCGGACCCGGTCATCCCATTCAAGAAGCTGAAGAGCCCAATCAAGGGATCGGCGACGTTGACCGATGCGCAGGCCACTGACCTCGAGGCCGGCAAATACTACGTCAACATCCACACCAAGGCGAACCCGGACGGCGAGATTCGCGGGCAGATCGAGAAGGCGGCGGCGACGATGTAGCCGGTCTTTCCTGCCGGCGGAACGAGGCGGGCAACCGCCTCTTTCCGCGATCACGACTTGTCGCGGATCTGGGTCAGCGTGCGGGTCGGCGTGATCGCTTCGGGATCGAGCCTGATCTCGACGATCGCCGGCTTGCCGCTCGCGCGCGCGCGCTCGAAGGCCGGCGCGAAGTCGGCGGTCTTTTCCACCGTTTCGCCATGGCCGCCATAGGCGCGCGCAAGGGCGGCGAAGTCGGGATTTTTCAGATCGGTGGCGACAACGCGGCTCGGATATTCCCGCTCCTGATGCATGCGGATGGTGCCGTAGATGCCGTTGTTGACGACGATCACGATGATCGGCAGATCATATTGGACGGCGGTCGCGAACTCCTGGCCGTTCATCAGGAAGCAGCCGTCGCCGGCGAAGGCAACTACAGTGCGATCCGGAAACAGCGCCTTGGCGGCGACCGCGGCCGGCGTGCCGTAGCCCATAGAGCCGGAGGTCGGTGCGCCTTGCGTGGCAAAGCGGCGGAAGCGGTGAAAGCGATGCACCCAGGTGGCGTAGTTGCCCGCGCCGTTGGTGAGGATGGCGTCCTCCGGCAGCGCCTTTTCCAGATAGTTCATGATCGGACCCATCTGGACGACGCCGGGGCCGGTCTCAGGCGGCGTCGACCATTCGAGATAGGCGGCGTGCAGTTTTGCCGTCTCCGCCGCCCAACCTGGTGCGGCTGGACCTTTCCGTCTGGCGAAGGCCCGCACGAAGGCGGCTGGCGAGGCGTTGATCGCCAGTGCCGGCCGGTAGACGCGGCCGAGCTCACCGGCATCGGCGTGTACATGCACCAGTGCCTGGTCGGGGTAGGGGCTTTTCAACAGCGTGTAGTCGGAGGACGGCATCTCGCCCATTCGCCCGCCGATCAGCAACACGAGATCTGCCTGTTTGATCGCGGCAGCCAGCTTCGGATTGATGCCGATTCCAACATCGCCGGCATAGTTTGGATGCAAATGGTCGAACAGCATCTGGCGGCGGAAGGAGCAGCCGACCGGCAGTGACCACGCCTCGGCGATACGGGTAACTTCTTGAACCGCCTGGAAATCCCAGCGCGTGCCGCCCAGGATCGCAATTGGCCGTTTGGCGGCGTTGAGCAGGGCTTCAAGCCGGTCGAGATCGGCTTCACCTGGGCTTGTCTCAACCAGCGTGTGAGCCAGCGCCGTTGGCGCCTCGACCTCACTGGTCAGCATGTCTTCCGGCAGCGAGATGACGACCGGGCCGGGACGGCCCGACGTCGCGACCGCGAAGGCGCGGGTGACGAATTCCGGGATGCGCGAGGCATCGTCGATCTCGACCACCCATTTGGCGATGTCGCCGAAGAAGCGCTTGTAGTCGACCTCCTGGAAGGCCTCGCGCTCCTTGGCGTGGCTGGCGACCTGGCCGATGAACAGGATCAGCGGCACCGAATCCTGCATGGCGATGTGTATGCCGGCCGATGCGTTGGTGGCGCCGGGACCGCGGGTGACGAAGCAGATGCCGGGCTTGCCGGTCAGCCGACCCTGGCAGTCGGCCATCATCGCGGCCCCGCCTTCCTGGCGGCAGACGATGGTGCGGATCGATGAATCATGCAGCGCGTCGAGCACCGCGAGATAGGATTCGCCCGGAACGCAGAAGATGCGGTCGGTGCCGTTTGCTTCGAGCGCTTCGACGATCAGTTGTCCGCCGGTCTTCATTTTGCTGCTCTCTCCAGTTCGGCAAGGATTTCCTCGGTGTGCTCGCCAAGACGCGGCGAGGGACGCTCATAGACAAGCGGCGTGCCCGACATCACCATCGGCGCGCGCACGGAAGGCAGGCGATTGCCGTGGCCGTCGTCGAGGTCGAGCCGCATGCCGCGGGCGATCGTCTGCGGATCGGCGAACATCTGGCCGATCGTGTTGATGGGGCTCGCCGGCACTCCGGCGGCCTCGAGCTTGGCCAGCAGCGGGTCGCGGTCGAGCGTGGCGAGGGTCTCGACGATCCGTTCGCGCAGCTTCACTCGGTTGGCGACACGGGCCGGATTGGTGGCGAAATCCGGATCGGCGGGCAGATCGGTCAGGCCGACCGCGGCGCAGAATTTGCCGAACTGGCCGTCATTGCCGACGGCAAGGATGATATGGCCGTCCCTGACCGGCAGGACCTCGTAAGGGGCGATGTTCATATGCGCGTTGCCCATCTGCACAGGCGACTTGCCGGAGACCAGATAGTTGAGGTTCTGGTTGCCGAGCGCCGAGATCTGGCTGTCGTAGAGCGCCATGTCGATGTGCTGGCCCTCGCCGGTTTTTTCGGCATGGCGAAGTGCCGCCTGGATGGCGACCACCGAATAGAGGCCGGTGAACAGGTCCGAGATGGCGACGCCGGCCTTCTGCGGCTCGCGGCCCGGCTCGCCCGTGATCGACATCATGCCGGCCATGGCCTGGATGATGAAATCGTAGCCGGCGCGCGGCGCATACGGTCCGTCCTGGCCGAAGCCGGTGATCGAGCAATAGACGAGCCGCGGATTGATCGCGCTCAGGCTGTCATAGTCGAGGCCGTATTTCTTCAGGCCGCCGAGCTTGAAGTTCTCGATCAGCACATCGGCGGTGGCGACCAGCTTGCGGAGCGTGTCGGCGCCCTCGGGCCTGGAGAAGTCGACGGCGATCGAGCGCTTGCCGCGGTTGCAGGAATGGTAGTAGGCGGCCGAGAGGTTCTCGCCGTCATGGCTCATGACGAAGGGCGGACCCCATTTGCGGGTGTCGTCGCCGCCATCCGGGCTTTCGACCTTGATGACATCGGCGCCGAGATCGGCCAGCAACTGCCCCGCCCAGGGGCCGGCCAGGATGCGGGCCAGCTCGATAACGCGGATGCCTTTCAGCGGGGGTTCGGCCATGGATCACCGTGTTCTAACGAAACGCAGCCTCTAGCAACACGCATCAGCCGTGTCACGACCCATGCGATAGGCCACGCCGATCAGGATTTCAGCGTGCTATCCGCCCAGGCCGTGAAATCGTTCATCACGGCATCGCGGTTGATCTCGTTCAGGCTTTCGTGGCGGGTCTCGGCGTAAACCTTTGAAACCAGATTCGAAAAGCCCATTGCCCGCATGCGCTTTGCCAGATGATGGACGGCCTTGCCGTAGTCCGACGCGGGGTCCTTCTCGCCGCCGACAAGGTTGACGAAGAGATCGCGCCGGACGCCGGCAAAGCTCTGGTCCTTGCCGCCGTGAAGCGCCATGTCGACCACATCGCGCCACATCGAGACAGAGGCATCCCAGCCGCAGAGCGGATCGGCGACATATTTGTCGACCTCGACAGGATCACGTGACAGCCAGTCGAATAAGGTCCGGTGGTTGGGCGCCGCCTTGCCCCATGCCTGGAAGGTGAGTTTGGGCAGAAGGCGCGACGGCACGTCGGAGCCCAGCCGCATCCGCTCCCAGCCGAGGATGAGCAGTGCGAGCTGGCCGAGCAGGCCTTGCGAGAAATTGCCGTTCCAGATGGCGGCGGCATGAACGCGCCCGGAATGGCGCAGGACAAAGTTCAGCGCGATCGAGGCGCCCAGCGAATGTCCGAAAGCGATCACCGGCAAGCCAGGATGCTCGACCGCGATCAGGTCGTGAACGGCGTCGACATCGGCGATCACCTTGGCGATGCCGTCGCTGTCGGCGAATTTGCCGAGCGGCGCGTCGGCTGCCGTCGTCGCGCCATGGCCGCGATGGTCATGGGCATAGACGTGGAAACCGCGTCCGCTCAGGAAATCGGCAAAGCGGGCGTAGCGCGCCGCATGCTCGGCCAGGCCGTGGTTGATCTGGACCACGGCGCGCGGATTTCCGGCGGCTTGTTTCACATAGAGGTTGAGCTCGGCCCCGGTCGGTGAAGCCAGGCTGGTCTTTCTGTCGAATGGCATGTCTCGCTCCCTACGCGACTGATGGGCGAGGGTTTCGGCCGCGTCAAGAGAGCGCAGAATTGACAGCATGCTGTCAATCGGCTATATGACAGTATGCTGTCAATTTGGAACCTTGGGAGAAAGCTATGAAGACATCGTCCATCGATGGTCCGCAGGGCCGGCTTGCGATCTACAGGCTGTGCGGAGGCGACGCCTTGCCGATCCTATTCCTGCACGGCGATTGCAGCCGTGCATCGGCATGGCAGCAGGTGATGCAAGCCACGGCCGATGGCCGGCAGGCAGTTGCTTTCGACTCTCGCGGTCACGGCGCCTCGGCGCCAGCCCGGGATGGAGACTATGGATATGACGGGCGTGCCGCCGACGTCGAAGCGGTCACCGATGCGCTCAGCGTAGAAAGGTTTCTCATTGTTGCCCATAGCGGCGCGGCGGGGATGGCGCTCGCCTACGCCGCCAGCCATGCGGGCCGTGTCGCCGGCATCCTGCTGGTTGATCCGGCGACCGATCCGCGCGCTTTGCCGAAGGATGTCCGCGAAGGGTTCATCCGTGATCTGGCCGGCCCCAAAGCATCAGATGTGTTGAAGGCGTACTACACGTCGATTGCCGGCTCCAATCCTGCAGTCCGCGAGCGCGTCCTCGCTGATGCGTCGGTCGTCGATCCGGCGGCGGTGGCGGGTGTCGGCAAGGCATTGGCCGAATGGAACCCGGAGCCCGCGCTCGATGCCTATCACGGGCCGATGCTGGTGCTGGCGACCGAGTCCAACAACAATCCGTCCGCGCTTTATCACCTGCGTGCCGGCATTCCGCATCAAGTCGTGGCGGGAACTGGCCATTGGGTCATGCTTGACAAGCCCGAGGTGGTGGCGGAAGCCGTCAACACATTCATCGCGACGATCGAGACGGGCCACGAATGACGACGAGGACCGAAGCCGCGGACACGCTTACCGAGCTCGTGCTTGCGGTGTTCAGGCTGAATGGCCGCTTCCTCGAAGCTGCCGATCGGCTGGCCGCTCCGGCGGGACTGACCGCGGCGCGCTGGCAGGTGCTGGGGGCCGTTCTTGGAGAACCGAAATCCGTCGCGGAGATCGGACGCGACATGGGTCTTGCTCGCCAGAGCGTGCAGCGCCTCGCCGACATACTGGCCGAGGAGGGGCTTGCCGCCTATGCCGACAATCCGGCGCATCGCCGCGCCAAGCTTTTGTCGGCAACCGAAGCCGGCTGGACGGCAATCCGCCACATCGCCACCCGCCAACACGCATGGGCGAACTCCGTATCCGAAGGCCTCGACCCTCAGGAGTTCAAGGCTGCGCTGGCGCTGTTGCGGGTGCTGGCGCTGCGGGTGGAGCAGGCTGAGAGCTGACAAACGTCCAGGTCAAAAGCCTTCATCTGGGGATTATTTTCGCATCACGAAAAAGATCGCAATTCTGACACGCCGGCTGTTCTAGTGTGACGAAACCAATACGGTTCAATGATCGCCGGGAGAGCGGGATGCGGGTTTGGGCATTGTGGGGTTCGATGTTGCTGGCTCTGGCCAGCGCCGGCGCGGCTCATGCCGACGTGAAGATGAGCGGCACTTTCGTTGCCGACGGCGCCTGTCCCGCGACCCAAGCCATCAAGAGCGGCAAGAACCCCGGCAACATCTCGACCGAAGCCGGGCAAAGCTATCAGCTTCTCGCCGGCAACAAGGATGAGCCCACCCATTATCTCATCCAGGTGCCGGGCGCCGATCCCGAACGGCGCTGGGTGAAGATCGGCTGCGGCCATGTCACGGGCGGCAGCGCGGCGACGACCCCGGCGCCTGCCGGCGAGACCAAGCCGTCGTCGTCGGCCTCTGGAAAACCCGAATATGTCTTTGCGCTGAGCTGGCAGCCCGCTTTCTGCGAGACCAAGGCAAGCAAGCCCGAATGCAAGGCACAGAACCCGAGCGAGTTCGATGCTTCGCACTTTACGCTGCACGGGCTGTGGCCGCAGCCGAACGGCAATTTCTATTGCCAGGTGCCGGCGGGCGACAAGGCCAATGACGATCCGGCGCATTGGGGAGATCTGCCGCCGGTCGATCTCGACGCCAAGACGCGCGCCGAGCTCGACCAGGTGATGCCGGGGACCGCCTCCAAGCTGGAACGCCACGAATGGATCAAGCACGGCACCTGCTACGGCAAGAGCCAGCAGGAGTATTTCTCCGACGCGCTCAATTTGATGCGCGCGGTGAACGCCTCCGCGGTGCGCGATCTCTTCAACAAGAACATCGGCAAGCAACTGACCTCGGACGAGATCCGCGGCGCCTTCAACGCGGCCTTCGGTGCTGGCGCCGGGGACCGCGTGCGCGTCTCCTGCCTGGTCGACCCGTCGAGCGGCAGGCGCCTGATCGGTGAGATCACGCTTGGCCTGTCAGGTCCGATCGACCCGGACAGCAAGCTCGCCGATCTCCTGATGGCGTCGGCGCCGACCGGCAAGGCCGGTTGCCCGAAGGGCACGGTCGACGCGATCGGATTCCAGTAGGGCGCCACCTCAGGCTTGGCCGCCGAACCGGAGTGGACTCCCGGTTTGGTGAAAGATCGCGATGTGCCGAAAGCGATTGCCGTTCGGCGCTTCATCGCCTACATAGCGCGCAACCCCATCCAACCTGACACCTCAGTTCCAGGGAAAGCACGCGTGGCTCGCCAGTTCATCTATCACATGTCCGGCCTGTCGAAGGCCTATGGCACCAAGAAGGTGCTCGATAACGTTCACCTGTCCTTCTATCCGGACGCCAAGATAGGCATTCTGGGCCCCAACGGCTCGGGCAAGTCGACGATCCTGCGCATCATGGCCGGGCTCGACAAGGAGTTCCAGGGCGAGGCCTGGCTGGCCGAGGGCGCGACCGTCGGCTACCTGGCGCAGGAGCCTCAGCTCGACAACTCGAAGACCGTGCGTGAGAACGTCATGGACGGCGTCGCCAGGAAGACCGCCATCATCGAGCGCTACAACGAGCTGATGATGAATTATTCCGACGAGACGGCGGACGAGTCGGCCAAGCTCCAGGACGAGATGGATCGGCTCAACCTTTGGGACCTCGAGCAGCAGGTCGAGATGGCGATGGACGCGCTGCAATGCCCGCCGCCGGACTCCGAAGTGACCAACCTGTCGGGCGGTGAGCGGCGCCGCGTGGCGCTGTGCCGGCTGCTGCTCGAACAGCCCGATCTTCTTTTGCTCGACGAGCCGACCAACCATCTCGACGCCGAGACCACTCAATGGCTGGAAAAGCACCTGCGCGACTATCCGGGCTCGGTGCTGATCATCACCCACGACCGCTACTTCCTCGACAACGTCACCGGCTGGATCCTCGAGCTCGACCGCGGCCGTGGCATTCCCTACGAGGGCAACTACACCAGATATCTTGACGCCAAGGCCAAGCGCCTGATCCAGGAAGGCCGCGAGGACGACGCCCGCCAGAAATCGATCTGGCGCGAGCGCGAATGGATACAGTCCTCGCCCAAGGCGCGCCAGACCAAGTCCAAGGCGCGTATCAAGGCCTATGAGGAACTGGTCGAGGCGTCGCAGAACCGCAAGCCGACCGACACGCAGATCGTCATCCCGTCGAGCGAGCGTCTCGGCAATGTCGTCATCGAGGTCGAGAACCTCAACAAGGGTTTTGGCGACGAGCTTCTGATCGAGAACCTGTCGTTCAGGCTGCCGCCGGGCGGCATCGTCGGCGTCATCGGCCCGAATGGCGCCGGCAAGACGACGCTGTTCAAGACGTTCACCGGTCAGGAAAAGCCGGATTCGGGCACGGTCCGCATCGGTGAGACGGTCAAGCTCGGCTATGTCGACCAGAGCCGCGATGCTCTGGATGGGAGCAAGACCGTGTGGGAAGAAATCTCCGGCGGCGCCGAAATCATCAAGCTCGGCAAGCACGAGATCAACAGCCGCGCCTACTGCTCGTCCTTCAACTTCCGCGGCGGCGACCAGCAGCAGAAGGTCGGCAACCTCTCGGGCGGCCAGCGCAACCGCGTGCATCTGGCCAAGATGCTGAAGGGCGGCGGCAATGTTCTGCTGCTCGACGAACCGACCAACGACCTCGACACCGAAACGCTGGGCGCGCTGGAAGACGCGCTTGAAGCCTATGCCGGCTGCGCCGTCATCATCAGCCACGACCGCATGTTCCTCGACCGCATGGCGACCCACATGCTCGCCTTCGAGGGCGACGCGCATGTCGAATGGTTCGAAGGCAATTTCGAGGAATACGAGAAGGACAAGCTGCGCCGCCTCGGCGCGGAAGCGGCGGCCCCGCACCGCATGACACACAAGCGGCTGACGCGGTAAGCTGCTGGATCCGTTGCGGGTACCCGGTGTTTGGCCTAAATTGATTGGATGGAGCGTTCCGTATGATCACCGTGAAGCTGCCTGGGAAAGCCGAGAAGCTGCTGGCCGTCATGGCCAAGGCCAGCGGCCGCACGACCGATCAGGTCGTGACTGAAGCCGTCCTCGAAGCGATTGAGGATTGGCAGGACGCAAAGATAGCGAACGAACGCCTGAAAGAGGACGATGGCGTTCGTATCCCACTGGAAGAGGTGATGCGGAAGCTTGAGCTTCGTGAGGCGGAGGAACGTCACACGAAGCCCGCCGCCGAATGAACTGGCGCGTCGAGTTCACGCCACGCGCATTGAAAGACATCGAACGGCTGTCGACAAAAGACCAACGACGCATCCTCGAGTTCCTGCATCAAAGAGTTTCGTCGCATCCCAATCCGAAAACCCTTGCCAAGCGGCTCGTCGCGACAAAGGAAGACGCTTGGCGCTTTCGCGTTGGCGATTACAGGATCATCGTTCAATTCCAGGACAGTCGGCTTATCGTTCTGGTCGTGGAAGTCGGCAATCGTCGCGAGGTCTACCGATGAACACAAACGCTGCTGCGGCACCGAATGGCTGACTGGTCCGCAGCCCAATATCTGAAGTTCGAAGATGAGCGCACGCGGCCGGCGCGCGATCTGGTCCAGCAGGTGCCGGTCGATTTTCCGCGCCGCGTCGTCGATATCGGTTGCGGCCCGGGCAACTCGACCGAACTTCTGGTCGAGCGCTGGCCGGATGCCCAGGTCATTGGCTTCGACACCTCGCCCGACATGATCGAGAAGGCGAGGGCGCGGCTGCCGGATGTCAATTTCGAGCTGGCGGACGCTTCCAAATGGCAGCCCGAGCATCCCGTCGACGTCATTTTCGCCAACGCCGTCTTCCAGTGGCTGCCGGAACATCCAGCTGTGTTCCAGCGCCTGATGGGACTTCTGGCGCCAGGTGGCGCCTTGGCCGTCCAGATGCCGGACAATCTCGGCGAAGCCTCGCACCAGCTGATGCGGGAGACCGCGGCCGAAGTGCCGTTTGCAGCCAAGCTCAAGGGTGCCGCGCGTGGGCCGCTACCGCCGGTGTCGTTCTACTATGATCTCCTGTCGCCGCTCGCCGACCGGCTCGACATCTGGCACACCATCTACAACCATCCGCTGGCCGATGCCGAGGCGATCGTCGAATGGGTCAAGGCGACGGGCCTGAAGCCGTTCCTCGATCCGCTCGATGCGGATGAGAAGAAGCTGTTCCTCGACACCTACACGGCAAAGATCGCGAAGGCCTATCCGAAGACAGCGAACGGCAAGGTGCTGCTGCGCTTCCCGCGGATTTTCATCGTGGCCAAGCGGGCCTGACGCGGCGGTTTAAGCTGGCATAAACCGGCTGGATGCGACAAGGGTAGCGCCGGGCCGCTCCGGTGCCCACATCAAGGCCCCCGCCTCGGACGGATTGGACATGCATCGCGTCATCATCAGCGGCATCGGCGCCGAAATCCCTGAATCCGTCATCACCAACGAAGAACTGGTCGCCAGCTTCAACAGCTGGGTCGACACCGAGAATGCGCGCCGCGCCTTGACCGGCGAGACGCTGCTGCAGAAATCGGACAGCGACTTCATCGTGCATGCATCGGGCGTGAGGAGCCGCCACGTCATCGAGCGCGAAGGCATCCTCGACCCAACCCGCATGACGCCGCGCATTCCGGCGCGGCCGGACGATGCGCTGTCGTTGGAAGCCGAGTTCGGCATCGCCTCGGCCAGGAAGGCGCTTGCCCATGCCAGGGTCGATGGGTCGGATATCGATCTGGTGATCTGTTCGGCCTCGCATCATCAGCGGCCCTATCCGGCTATAGCCATCGAGATGCAGGAGGCGCTGGGCGCCAAGGGCGCCGGCTTCGACATGGGATTGGGCTGTTCTTCGGCGGCGGCTGCTCTTCACATGGCCGTCAACCTGGTGCGCTCGGGCGCGCATAAGCGCATTCTGGTGTCGACGCCGGAGATCATCACCGGCCATCTCAATTTCCGCGACCGGCAGACGCATTTCATCTTCGGCGACGCCTCGGTGTCTATGGTGGTGGAGGGGCTTGCCCAGGGCGACAAACGGCCCGGACGTTTCGAGGTGCTGGACACCCGCATCTGGACGCAGATGTCGAACAACATCCGCACCAATCTGGGCTATCACACGCGCACCGCCCAGGACGATCCCTACATGATCAATTTGGAAGGCAACCTGATCAAGCAGGTCGGCAACAAGGTGTTCAAGGAAGTCACGGTCGCTGGTCAGAAATTCATCGTTGAATTCCTGGCCGAGCATGGGCTGACGCCGCAGGCGATCCGCCGCTTCTGGCTGCATCAGGCCAATGCGCGCATGAATGCGATGATCCTGAAACTGTCCTTCGGCCACGACGTCGACCATGACCGCGCTCCGATGGTGCTGGAGCGGCTCGGCAACACAGCGGGCGCCGGCGCGATCGTGGCGCTGTCGGAAAACCATGCCGACATGAGGGCCGGCGATTTCGGCCTGATCTGCGCCTTCGGCGCGGGGTATTCGATCGGCGGCGCGCTGCTCAGGATGCTGTGAGGCGTCAGGCCGGCGCGAACGGCACCAGCATCGGCACTCGCCCGGCGTAATCGTCATAGGCGGTTCCGAGTTCGGTGCGCAGGAAACGCTCCTCGAGCTTTGCCTTCATGACGATGCCGATAGTCAAAAGAATGGCGCCGCCGACACCCCAGACGGTGCCTTTCGCCGCCATGGTGGCCAGGATTCCCAGGAGCAGCCCGGTGTAGATCGGGTGGCGAACGAGGCCGTAAGGCCCGGTGTCGATGACGCGGTGTTCGGCCTTGGCGGTGACCGTTCCAGACCACAGCCGGCCAAGATGCAGCCGCGCCCACCATGAGAAGGCGAGGCCGATGGCAATTAGCGCGACGCAGGTCCAGGCCACGGCAAGGTTGGGAAACCACAGGCGAAAACGGCCGACATAGTCATGCGCCGGAATGAATAAGAAGATTGTGCCGGGTATCAGCACCGCCCGGTACGGTGCCTCCGCCTGAAAGCCGGCGCGCTTCCTTGCGGGGGCGGCCCAGAACGCCGCGGCGGCCCAGGACACCGCCCAGATCAACCAGAGCAGCGCGATTGCCGTCCCGGGGCGCATCACGTACCTCCGTCAATTTGTCTGGACGCTATCATGAAGCCGGCTCGGCGCGGCAGCAATGCGGTGCTGGTTCCATTACCAGTAAGAAGATCGTGATCCTCGCCCTCATTCGCCCGAACAGCTGAACATCCACTGCACGCCAAAGGCATCGACCAGCATGCCGAAAAAGGTTCCCCAATATTGCCTTGCCAGGGGCACGGTGATCCGTCCGCCCACGGCCATGCGGGCGAACAGCTCCCGCATGGCGGCCAGGTCGTCGAACTCCAGCATCATGGCGGAGCCCTTCATCGGCTCCGCATCGTCATTGTCTGAGGCATGGAACAGCACTCCTGGACCTTCAAACCGCGCATGCAGGATTTTTCCGCGCATCGCCTCGGTTCGCACCGGCATGTCGCTGTCGCCCCAGCGCAGCAGGATCGTCCCCCGGCCAAGACCGCACTGTTCGTAGAAGGCCAATGCCGGTTCGCAGCCGATGGTGAAGAACAGCGAAGGGGAGAGCCGCATGCTACCGCTCCTGGCCAGATCAGTGCGCAGCGGCGGCTGCTGCGATGAGCGCCTCGCCGGTATATTGCCTGTCACCGATGCCCCAGCCGCCGTCGGGTGCGTTGACGATGTTGATCCAGGTGTTTTCGGGCCTATGTGCCGGCACGCAGAGTTCGGCCACAATCGCGGCGGCTGTGGTGATGAAGGCCTTGCGGGATTCGACCGAGCCAAGGCCGATATTGGGCAATTTCAACTCGACCATGACGACCGGCCGGTTGGTGCCGCCGGCATAGATATGGCGCGGCGGCAGGACATGGACCGTGCCGCCGACAATCCCGGTGAAGAACGAGTTGCCGGTGGCGCCGGAGGCTTCGATCAGGGCGGCGCTGAGGCGCGGCAGGATATCGCGCTCTCCCGTCTGGGTCAGTACGCCTTCCGGCGCGGTCACGGTAAAGGGCATTTGGGTTCTCCTTGGTCCTCGGGTCGCACGGCCTTGTTCGAAGATTTTCTCCGGCTTGCCATGTTTCGTATCAATTGTTACGTTACGCCCAACGAGGAAGTCAACAGGTTTCGTATCAATCACTATGGAAGATTTGAAGAAGCCGCGCGGCGGCCGGCCGCGTGCATTCGATCCCGACCGGGCACTGGACGCGGCCATGCATCTGTTCTGGGAGCATGGCTATGAGGCGACGTCGCTCGCCATGCTGCGCGAGGCGATGGGGCTGACGCCGCCGCAAATCTACAATGCCTTCACCGACAAGGAGACTTTGTTCCGCAAGGCGCTGGCGCGCTATCATGAGACGGAGATCGGCTTTGCGCTGGAAGCGCTGAGCGCGCCGGTGTCGACGCGGGAGGCGGTCCGGCGGTTGCTGCTCGGGGCGGCGGAGGCCTATTCCAGGCTCGGCAAGCCGGGCGGATGTCTTTTCGTCAACGGTGCCCTGGCAGCCTCGCCGCAAGCGCAAGCCATTGCCGATGAACTCAAGGCCTATCGCAAGGCGAGCGAGGCGGCGATCGCGGAGCGGCTGGCCAAGGGGAGAGCGGAGGGCGATCTGCCGGAGAGCCCCTCCGTCGAAGGCCTGGCCAAATATATTGCAGGCGTCATGAACGGCATGTCGATACAGGCGCGGGATGGCGCATCGGTCGAAGAGTTGCGCATTTTGGCCCAAACCGCTCTTGCAGCCTTGCCGGCCGAAGGGCAAAACCAGGGCGCGTCATCCAAGGACTGAAGCCATGCTGGATCTCTTTCCCGAGGCCGAGAAGCCGGTAGACATCATCCCGGCGAAGAAGCTTTCCGCCCGCGCGGCAGCGCTTTATGTCGCGCCGGCGGATCATTTCCAGACGCGTCCGGTGGACGAGTTGCGGCTCGGCTTCGACGGCATTTCGGGCGATTTCCATGCCGGATCGACGCGCCGCTCGGGCGGGCGCGAGCCCTGGTATCCACGCGGTACCGAGATGCGCAACGAACGGCAATTGTCGCTCGTCGCCGCGGATGAGCTCGCCATCATTGCCCAACATATGGGCCTCGAGGAGATAAGGCCGGAGTGGATCGGCGCCAATCTTCTGGTCGAAGGCGTGCCGCATCTTTCGATGCTGCCGGCCGGCTCGCTCTTGTTCTTCAAGGGCGGCGTGACGATCAAGATCGATGCCCAGAACAAGCCCTGCCGCATCGCCGGACAGTCGATCGCCGAGCATGTCCGCGCGGCGGATCAGGACGCCACCGCCCTGCTCTTTCCGAAGGTGGCGAAGCGGTTGCGCGGCCTTGTCGCCTGGGTCGAGAAGCCGGGTATCATTCGGGCCGGCGAAGAGATTTCCGTGCGGGTGTCGGAGCAGTGGACCTACCAAGCCTGACGGCCATGCCGCACGAGGCGGCATGACCGGCGTCCTGGACTAAGCTTTCCGGTTCTTGTTGGCGCCCTGCGCCATCACCGAAACATGGTCCCACTTTTCCCAGGTGGCGATGCGGTTGGCATATTCCTGCCTGATCATCGGCAGGCCGCCGTCGCCGAAGAAGACACGAAGCGGCGGCTCGGCGGCGTCGACGATGGCCAGCATCGCCGGGCCGGTTGCTTCCGGATCGCCGGCCACGGAGCGGCTGCGGCGTTCGGCCATCGCCGCGCGGATGGGTTCATAGACATCCAACGGCTTGGAGACCCTGGCGGAAGGGCCGGCCCAGTCGGTCGAGAAGCCGCCCGGCTCGACGAGGGTGACATGGATGCCGAAACCGGCGACTTCCAGGCTGAGCGACTGGCTGAACGCTTCCAGCGCCCATTTCGAGGCGTGGTAAAGGCCGAGCGAAGTGAAGGCGTTGACGCCGCCGATCGACGATATCTGGATGATATGGCCGGATCGCTGGGCTCGCATGATCGGCAATGCGGCCTGCGTCACCCAAAGCGCGCCGAAGACGTTGGTTTCGATCTGGTCGCGCGCCTCCTGCTCGGTGACTTCCTCGATGGCGCCGAAATGGCCGTAGCCTGCGTTGTTGATGACGACGTCGAGCCGGCCGAAGCGTTTGTGCGCCTCGGCGATCGCGGCGTCGACCGCCTTCTTATCGGTGACGTCGAGCTTCATGGGCGCGACCTTGTCGCCATATTTTTCGACGAGATCGGCGAGCGTGCCGGCATCGCGCGCGGTGGCTGCGACGCGGTCGCCACGGGCGAGCGCGGCCTCGGTCCAGACGCGGCCAAAGCCCTTCGACGATCCGGTGATGAACCAAACCTTATCAGTCATGATCTGCTATCCTTGCTCTTGAAGCGCTTCAGCGTTTCACGGAATCGCCGAACCGCTCTAAGTTTTTGTTTTGCGCAATTCCAGACGGAGGCTACGGCGAAGTCGCCGTACCTGACCGCGACGCATCTTTCCTGGAATTGCTCTGGGGGCGACAAATTCCGGGGGATGAAACGGAGGATGCTCCGTTTGTCGCATGTACGTCGCTTTTGGCGTTTTTCCAGAGGGGCCGCCGGAATTATTTGACGGGCAGGGTCAGGGATAGCTCACAATGCTCGACCAGGCCGGATCGTCATGCCTTTTCCAATAAAGCGCCATCAGCCGTTCGGTGATTGCGCCGACCTTGCCGTCGGCGACAGGCGTCCCGTCGATCGTCGTGACCGGCATGATTCCGCCTGCGGTTGAGGTGATGAAGACCTCGTCCGCCGTCTTCAGCGCGACGACGCTGACATCCGTCGCCACAGCCGAGAGGCCCTCTTCGGCACAAAGGTCAAGCACGGTGCGGCGCGTGATGCCGGGCAGCACGCCGACGGCGGGCGTCGACAGCTCGCGGTCCTTCACGCAGAAGACGTTGAAGCCCGGACCTTCGGCGACATTGCCGTTGAAGTCGAGGATAAGCGCAGTGTCGGCGCCACGGTCATAGGCATCGTAGAGTCCGCGTACCAGGTCCAGCCAATGATAGTTCTTGATCGAGGGATCGATCGAGGCAGGCGGAATACGCACCTTGTCGCTGATCGCCAACTTGAGGCCGGTTCGTAACTGCTCGGCATTGGCGACCGAGCCGAAGGGGACGGCGAAAGCCATGAACCGGTTGATCGCCTGACGCGGGTCGCGGCTGAAGGTCGGCGAGGCGCCGCGTGTGCACAGCATCTCGACATAGGCCGCGCGGTGGCCGGACAGCGCGACGCAATTGTGGAGGATCTCGGCAACGCCGTCGCGATCGAACGGGATCGTCATGCGCAGTTTTTCCAGCCCGCCGAAGAAGCGGTGGAGATGCAGGTCGAGGCGGAAGAAGCGGCCGTCCCAGACGTGGACGGTGTCGTAGGTGGCGTCGGAATGCAGGAAGCCCCAATCCAGCACCGAGACCTTGGCCTGCGACATCGGCAGATATTGCCCGTCCAGGAAAGCAACGCCGTCGGGATAGGCATGCGGGTCGAGATGACGATCTGACAGAGTGGGGAGCGGTCCGGCCGGCGCGGCAACAGCTTGGCTCATTTTCATTCCTCCCCTGGTGTTCCGGCGAGGCAGGCTAACGCCTGGCTCCCGATGAAGTAGAGCCAGGCTACCGGCGCTGCTTGGCCTGCGAAGCAGCTATTCGGTCCTCGACCTCATTCGTCCTCGTCGTCTTCCTCGAGCAGCCGTGTCGCCCGCCAGCGGGTGAGCACCTCGTTGGTCCGCCCGATGACGAAGAAGCGCGCCGAGTCCCGGTCATAGCCCTCGGCGAGCAGCTTTTCGTAATCGGTGTGGACGTGGCGGACATGGGCGATGGTCGCCAGCCACACCGCGATCGTCGGCGGCAAGCTCTTCATGTGGACCGAACCGGCATCGGTGCGGATCTTTTCCATGTCGGCGTAAGGAGCGAGCGGCAACAGCGCTGTCAGCGCCTTGCCAATCGCGCGCCGGCGGCCGGTGGGGGCGCTCATTTCTCGTCGCGCCCGGCGATGGTCGCTTCGGGGAAGGCATCGATCGAAGCGTAATAGGGCTTGACGTCGATGACCGGCGTGCCGTCGAGCACATCGATGGCGTCGATCTCGATGCGGCCGGCCTCGATGTCGAGAGCGACGAGCTTCGCCACATGCAGGCCGACAGGGTTCGGCCGGGCAGGGGAGCGCAGCGCGAAAACGCCTTTCGGTTCAGCCGCATGGCGTGGTTTCTGCACAATCAGATTCCGCGGGGCGTGATGGAGCCAGGACAGGATGACGATGTGGCTGGCGCGTTCCAGGTTTTGCAGTCCCGGGCGATAGGCCTCATTGATCATGACGGTTGCAGCGCGCCCGGATTCCCGCGCAGCGCGCATATTCTTGGGGCAATCCTCGCGACTCGCCCAAGGCGAGACAATGCGACCTATAAAGACAAGGTGGCCGTCCGGCCGCAGTTCCGCCGGATCGACTTCAAGAAGCCTCTCACCTTCGCGCGTCTCAAACATCCTATTCATCCCATGGAAGAACCGCATGTCCGGTGCGGATCACGGCTGCGCCATTTTCTTGTCCGGAAGCGACATAGCGCTTGCCATGGTTTCAAAATCGACATAAACATATCTTTATATCTTTCAATGAGAACCGGCGCATGCATATCTCGCTCGACACAATGGTAGATACATTGAAGGCGGCGGCCGAATCCAGCCGGCTGCGCATCCTGGTGCTCCTGTCGCGCGGCGACCTGACCGTCTCGGACCTCACCGAAATCCTCGGCCAGTCGCAGCCGCGCGTCTCGCGGCACCTGAAGCTGCTGCTCGATGCCGGGCTGATCGGCCGCTACCAGGAAGGATCCTGGGCCTTCTTCAGGCTGACGGATACGGATAATTCGCGCGATTTCGTGCAGCGCCTGGTTTCGGGCATCAGCGAGGCCGATCCGCAGGTGGTGCGCGATCTCGAGCGGCTTGCGGCGGTCAAGCGCAAGCGGCAGGACCGGGCCGCCGAATATTTCTCCGAGAACGCCGCGAGCTGGGACCACATTCGCTCGCTGCATGTGCCGGACCGCGCGGTGGAAGCGGCACTCATCAAGCTTGTCGGCAAGCGGCCGTTCCAGTCGATGCTCGACCTTGGCACCGGCACGGGCAGGCTGCTCGAAATCTTTGCGCCGCTCTACCGGCGCGGCGTCGGCATCGACATGTCGCGCGAGATGCTGAGCGTGGCGCGCGCCAATCTCGACAGGGCAGGCGTCGCCAATGCGCAGGTGCGCCAGGGCGACATCTTCTCGCCGCCGGTCGAGCGCAACGCCTTCGACCTCGTCACCATCCACCAGGTGCTGCATTATCTCGACGATCCGGCCCGTGCGATCGCCGAGGCGGCGAGGCTGCTGCGCCCATCGGGCAGGCTGATCGTCGTCGACTTCGCGCCGCACAATCTCGAATTCCTGCGCGACCAGCATGCCCATATGCGGCTCGGCTTCTCCGACCGGCAGATTTCGGAGTGGTTCGCGGAAGCAGGACTCGACCTCGAGGACAGCCAGGAATTCGAGCCGCGCGGCGGCAACGAGGCAAGGCTCACCGTCAAGCTCTGGCTCGGCCGTGACCGCCGCCTGCTGATCGCCGATCCGTCCAATGACCCGCTGCCAGCCAAAACATATCCGATGGGGGAAACAGCCTGATGAACCAGTTCCGCTTTTCCCGCCGCCCCGACATTGGCGACAAGGTCAGGGTCTCGTTCGAATTCTTTCCGCCGAAGACCGACGAGATGGAGATAAGGCTCTGGGACACGGTCACCCGGCTGGAGCCGCTCAAGCCGAAATTCGTCTCGGTGACCTATGGCGCCGGCGGCTCGACCCGCGAGCGCACGGCGCGCACGGTGAAGCGCATCCTCAGCGAGACGTCGCTGACGCCGGCGGCGCATATGACCTGTGTCGATGCCGCCCGCGATGACGTCGACACGGTCATCCGCGAATTCGCCGACATGGGCGTCAAGCGCTTCGTCGCGTTGCGCGGCGATCCGGCGGCCGGCGTGGGCACTAGCTACCGTCCGCATCCCGACGGCTATGCCAATGGCGCCGAGCTTGTCGGGGCGCTGAAGAGCGCCGGCGATTTCGATATCTCCGTCTCGGCCTATCCGGAAAAACATCCGGAAAGCCCGGATTTCGCAACCGATATCGATATGCTGAAGCGCAAGGCCGACAATGGCGCGACGCGAGCGATCACTCAATTCTTCTTCGACAACGATCTCTACGAGCGCTATGTCGAGCGGGCGCGCCGCGCCGGCATCTATATCCCGATCGTGCCCGGCATCCTGCCGGTGCATAATTTCACGCAAGTCGCCAATTTCTCGTCGCGCTGCGGGGCGCTGGTGCCGGCCTGGCTGGCCGAGCGTTTCGAAGGACTGGAGAACGATCCGCAGACGCATGCTCTCGTAGCTTCGGCGGTGGCGGCCGAGCAGGTGCTCGACCTTGTCGAGCGCGGCGTCGGCGATTTCCATTTCTACACGATGAACCGCGCCGATCTCGTCTTTGCCGTCTGCCACATGATCGGCATCCGCTCGCATGAGACGGAGGCGAGGGGATCGGCAGCGGCGTGAACCAAGCGCAACGAAAGTCTGGGTTTGCAATGGAAAAGGCCGGGTAGAACCCGGCCTTTTCGAACTGTTGGACTATTCTCGGTGTTTAGTCTTCCCGGCTTTGGCGGTCAGGGAAGAACGCCTATGATAAGGGCACCGATGAATGCGAATGCGGCACAAATCATCAAAGCGTTGATTGGCCTCGTCAGTCCCATGCCATAGCCTCCTCTTCAGAGCTATGGCAGGAGTCTAGGGTCATTTGTGCCACAGGCAAGCGGAAAACGTGCTGCAATGCGACATGATTGTGGAATTTGCGACCCGGGTTTTGCCGTTAGCCGTTGAAACTCTTTGGCAAAACCCGGCTCCGGGGTTGTGAATAAATTGTGGCGGCGATGTGGCATGACACCGCTACCATCGGCCGAATAGACGCCCGTCGATGGTGACCAGGCCGAGTCCGATCAGTGTCATGCCGCCGACCTCGAACAGCGCCAGCCGCTCGCCGAGGAAGAGGAAGCCGAGCAGCACCGCGCTGACTGGGACGACCAGCGTCACCAATGAGGCATTGGTGGCGCCTGCCGAGGCAACGAGGTTGAAATAGAGGATGTAGGCGAAGGCGGTGGAGAGCAGCGCCAGCGCCAGCACGGCTGCCCAGACCGGCGGCGAGGCGGCAAGAAGGCCTGCCGGGCCGTAAGCGACCAGCACGATGGGGATCATGATGACGGTCGATGCGGTCAGTTGCCCGGTGGCGATGACCGGCGAAGGCACGCCCTTGAAGCGGCGAGCGATCATCAGCGCGACGGCGTAGGAAAGCGAAGCACCGATCAGCGCGAACTTGGCCCAGACCGGCCCACCGAGGCCGGCAAGCAGGCCAGGTCCGATCATGACCGCGGTGCCGGCAACACCGAGCGCAATGCCCGCCAGCTTGTTCCAGGACAGCTTCTCGTCGGTCGTGAGCGCGTTGGCGAGGATCAGCGTCCAGAATGGCGTGGTCGCATTGAGCACCGAGGCCACGCCGGCGCCGAGCTCGGTCTGGCCGGCGAAGATCAACGAGAAGGGGACCACGTTGTTGGTGAGCGCCAGCAGCAAGAACAGCCCAGCGCGGGGAAAGGCGAGCCGAAAAGACGGACCGCGCATTGCCAGATAGAGCTGAAGGGCGATCGCGGCGATGGCGACGCGGAACAGCACCAAAGCCAGCGGATGGATTTCGGATACGGCAATGCGGGCAAAGAAGAACGAACCGCCCCAGATCGCGCCGAGCAAGAGAAGCTGCGCCCAATCCTTGAGCGTCATCGGTCCGCGCATCGGCGCGGCGCCGGCCGTAATGGACATGTTTTTCCTCCCAGGGGGCCGATCGCAATCTCAGCCCGTCAAACAACTCACCAACCGATATCGGCTTCGCCGGCAAGAGCCACCCGAAACCTGACCGGTGGTTTAGCGTTGGCAAAAATGTGCGGCCGGCCGCGCGGGATGGCGAGACACAGAACTGTTTTCTTTGGCGGTTAGCTAGGATTAATTGTGCGCGCTCCAGATCGAGGATTCGTCCATGCAGCGATTCGAAAATGCCCGCGAGGCGGCACTGGCGCTTCGTCCCGACGACCCGGTCTATTGTTTTCGCCCGCAAGTGCTGAGGGCCGATGCGCTGCAGTTCATGGGCATGTTTCCCGGCAAGACCGCCTACGCGGTCAAGACCAATGGCGAGCAGATTGTTCTCAAGACGCTGGTCGAGGCCGGCGTCAGCGCCTTCGACGTGGCCTCGCCCGGCGAGTTCGCCGCCGTGCGCGCCGTTTCGCCGGATGCCGAGATGCTCTACATGCATCCGGTCAAGGCGCAGTCGGATATCAAGCTGGCGCTGGAGAAATACGGCATCCGGGTGATCTCGCTCGACCATGAAGACGAGATCACCAAGCTGACGCGGGTGGTGCGGGCGCTCGACATCGATCCCGGCGCTCTCACCGTCTTCGTGCGCATCCAGACCAAGGGCCACGCGGCTTACGAACTGTCGAAGAAATTCGGCGCCGGGCCGGCCAATGCCGTCGAGCTCGCCGAGCGGCTGAACCGCACCGGCTACAGGGTCGGCCTCTGCTTCCACGTCGGCAGCCAGATCGAGGATCCGGACACCTATGAGCGCGCGCTGGCCTCGGCCGACTGGGTGCGCAACCGCCTGACCTTCGACATTGCCGGGCTCGATGTCGGCGGCGGTTTTCCGGCCGAGTATGGCCACGATCCCAACCGCAGGCACATCGAGATGCCGTCGCTGGGACAGCTCATGTCGCGGCTGGCGGGCGACCTCAAGGAATACCAGTTCGACGAGATGCCGCTGGTCGCGGAACCGGGCCGCGTGATCGTGGCGCGCTGCCTTTCCTTGATTGTTCGCGTCTTGCTACGCAAGGGCAAGCGGCTCTACATCAACGACGGCATCTGGGCCTCGCTCTCGGACTCCTGGACCGGCAAGATAACGCTGCCGGCGCGCTTCATCCCCGACCCCGCGATCCGCACGCGCAACGGCGACGAGAAAAACATCGTACCGTTCAAGGTGTGCGGCGCGACCTGCGATTCCGTCGACATCCTGTCCAGGCCGTTCTGGCTGCCGGAAACGGTCGACACCGGCGACTGGATCGAAATCGGCCATATCGGCGCCTATTCGCTGTCGCTGCGAACACGCTTCAACGGCTTTTATCCCGACACTTTCGTCGAGGTGACGACGCCGTTCGACGAAGGGGA
Source organism: Mesorhizobium sp. WSM3224 (assembly GCF_000427725.1). Lineage (GTDB taxonomy): Bacteria > Pseudomonadota > Alphaproteobacteria > Rhizobiales > Rhizobiaceae > Mesorhizobium. Next base: position 34,229 of record NZ_ATYO01000019.1, read on the forward strand.
CGCGCCGCAGGGGTTTGCGAGTTTGGAGACGATGGGGAGTTAAGCTCCCCCTTCTCCCCTTGTGGGAGAAGGTGGATCGGCGCGTAGCGCCGAGACGGATGAGGGGTGTTCCAGCGGAGTGAGACGTTGGTATTCCCTGGAGCACCCCTCATCCGACCGAGCTTCGCTCGGCCACCTTCTCCCACTAGGGGAGAAGGGAAGGGCGCTACAGCTTCGCCAGCAAGTCCGGCGTCGGCCAGCCATCCACGGGAAGGCCGAGCCGCATCTGTTCCTTGCGGATTGCTTCGCGCGTGTTGGTGCCGAGGATACCGTCGACCGTGCCGACGTCGTAGCCCTTGGCTTCGAGCTTGGTCTGCAGCGCCTTCATCTGGTCGCCATCGAGGCCTTGCTCGGGCGTGCGCGGATCGAATTGCGGCGCGCCGGCGAACCGTGTCGCAAGCACCGCCGCAGTCAGCGCGTAGGTGAAGGACTGGTTCCACTCGAGGTAGACATCGAAATTGTCGTAGGTCAGGAAGGCGGGGCCCTTGCGGCCCATGGGCAGCGCCAGGCCGGCCTTGAGGCCGTTGTCGATGAGCGGGTTGCCATCGGGTTCGGTAACGCCCCACTGAGCCCACTGCGACAGCGGCAGCTTGTTGGTGCGGCCTGTCTGGTCCCATGGCATCTCATCGGGGACGCGCACTTCCTGGACCCAGGGCTGGTCGCGCTTCCAGCCGCGCGACATGATCTTGTCGGCCGTGGTCATGATGACATCCGGCACGCTGTTCCTGAGATCGACCTTGCCGTCGCCATCGCCGTCGACGCCACGCCCCAGATAGTCGGTCGGCAGGATCTGCGTCTGGCCGATCTCGCCCGCCCAGGCGCCCTTGACGTCGGCCGGGAGCACGCCGCGGTCGATCAGGGTCAGCAGCGGCACCAGTTGCGGCCGGAACAGTTGCGGGCGGCGGCAATCATGCGAAAGCGTCACCAGCGCGTTGAGGGTATGGAAGTCGCCCTGCACAGCGCCGAAGTCGGTTTCCAGTCCCCAGAAGGCGGCGATGATCGCCGGCTGGACGCCGAACTGCTTGTCGGCGCGGTCGAAGACATCGGCATATTTCTTCAGATTGGCCGCGCCCTGCTTCAGGCGATAGCCCGAAATCATGCGGTTGGCGAATTCGGTGAAAGTCTGGGTAAAGACGCCCTGGGCGCGGTCGCGCGCCAACGCGCGCTCGTCAAGGGTGGCGTCTTCCAGCGCGTCGAGGCCGACGGCACCGACGCCGCCCGCCCTGGCTTCCGCTGCCACACCCTGCTTCCAGGCCTCGAAATCGCCGCCGCATTCCTGTGCCGCTGCGGGCAGTGCAAACGCGCAGACAAACAGCGCCGCCAGGATTTCAACGCGCAATCGCATCGCTTTCCTTTCGAGACCAGCGCATGACCCCATCGCAACCCGGAGCGGGCTTTGACAGGCGCATGCGAGGATTTCAAAGTTCAGGAGCCGCGTTAGGCATCCGCACGAGTGCGCCGCTCCAGATTACCAGCGGTTGCATGTTTCGCCGCCCGCCATGTCGAAAAGCAGGCGGGACGGCCGATGTCAACGGGTGTTCTGCCGCAGCCACTTCTTCCAGGCGGCTTCCGAGCCGTTGAAAACATTGATGTCCGACTTGCCGGTCATGCCGGGCACGATGCCGGTGCCGGTGTACTGCCAGAAGGTGAATGGGTGACCGCCGTATTTCTCGCGCGGATGGCCGGCGACCGAGCGCAGCCAATAAGGATAGCCGCGGAATGTCGCCAACTGGTTGTCGTCGAAGAAGTCGAGCGAGGTGTAGATGATCGGCTTCTTGCCGTAGTGACGCTCGACCATTTCGAGGAAGACGGTCATTTCGCTGCGCACGGTGGCCGGATCGGGGCGCAGGCGGCAAGTCGGCGACTTCGGGTTCCATTCCATGTCGAGCACCGGCGGCATCGCAGACGGGTCTCTCGGAACATTGGCAATGAACCAGCGCGCCTGGGTCTCGGCCGGCGTGCAGAAATAGAAGAAATGATAGGCGGCGCGCGGCATGCCGGCGGCCTTGGTGCGCGCCCAGTGCTCGTTGAAATACTCATCGAAACGGTCGCCGCCTTCCGTCGCCTTGATGAAGGCGAAGGAGATGCCGCTGGCCCTGGCCGTCGGCCAGTCGACCGAGGTCTGGTATTTGGAAACATCGGTGCCGTGGATGGCGTAATTCCACGGCGTGCCGCTGTCCCATTCATGCGGCTTGGAATCGTCGAACTTGGGCGCGCGCACAGTCTGCGAGGACGGCGACAGCGGAGCAAGGTCGTCGACGGTCGAGCAGGCGCCCAGCAGCGTCAGCATCAGTATGGCCGCGAGACGGCGCATGGTATTTCCCAGGCCGGGTTCAGCCGGCTGCTGATGGGTCTTTGCAGATGGCCGTTGCTCGCGCAGGCCCCCTCGGACGGTCTCCCCACAGGACCGCCCTAGTTGCTCAGTTGATCGCCGAACATGGTTGATAATCCATTGACGGCGCTCGACAACACCGACGATTTTGCGGAAGCAATGGCGGCAAATCGATGACATAAATCGAGCCGTAGAATCCAAAGGGCGGGAAAAGATGCGGGCTGTCGTGAAGTTCGTCAAATGGCTGCTGGGTCTTGTTGTGCTGGCGGTGGCTGCACTTTTCGCATGGCTCTATTTCGCGCCGCCCGAACTGATCCGAGTCGGGTCCGGCTATTCGGCCAAGATCGTATGCTCGAATGTGTTCATCGCCGGCCGCGACGCCAACGAGGTTCTGGCTGTCGACGTGCAGGCGCCCGGCCATCCGCTGCTCAAGCTGATGAAAGTCTCCGTCGACAAGGAGCGGGGGCTGGTTTCGGCGGGGCTGCTCTGGGTTCTCGGCAAGAGCGTTGCTGTCGAGCGTGACGGCGTCGGCTGCGCGTCGGTTCCCGACGGCGATACCGGCAAGGCGCGGCAGATGTCGCTGCGCGCGGCGCCACCGTCGGCGACGCAGCCCGACGCACTCTGGCCCGACGGCGAGCGGGTGGACGCCTCGCAGAATCCCGACGTCGCGAAAATCGTCGATGACGCCGCGATGGCCGGCACCGGCATGCGCGCCATCGTGGTGGTGAAGAACGGCCGCGTCATCGCGGAGCGCTATAGCGCGGGCTTTTCGGCCAAGACGCCGCTGCTCGGCTGGTCGATGACCAAGACGGTGAACGCCGCGATCATCGGCACGCTGGTCAAGGACGGCAAGATGGCGCTCGACAACAAGGGCCTGTTCGCGCCGTGGAAGGCGGATGGGCGCGCCGCCATCAGCCTTGCCGATATGATGGCGATGTCGAGCGGGCTCGAATTCAACGAGGACTATGGCGACGTCGCCGACGTGACAAGGATGCTCTATCTCCAGCCGGACATGGCGGGCTTCGCCGCGGCCAAGCCACTGACCGGCGGGGTCGGCAAGGCGTTTTCCTATTCGAGTGGCACTGCGGTGATGCTGTCGCGGCTGTGGCAGGATGCGATCGGCGACAAGGCGAAGGCGCTGGCCTGGCCGCGCACGGCATTGTTCGAGCCGCTCGGCATGCATAGCGCCGTGCTCGAAACCGACGAGCAGGGTACCTTCGTCGGCTCGTCCTATCTCTACGCCACGGCGCATGACTGGGCGCGCTTCGGCCAGTTTCTGCTGCAGGGCGGCGTGTGGAATGGAAACCAGGTGCTTCCCGCCGGCTTCGTCGACTGGATGCGCGAGCCTGCGCCGGCCTCGAAGGTCTACGGCAAGGGCCAGGTCTGGATCGAAGGGCCAGGCGATGAGGAAAAGCCCGGCGCCGGCGCTGCCGCCGGCCTGCCCAAGGATACCTACTGGATGGAAGGCCATGACGGCCAGACGGTGGCAATCGTTCCGTCGGAGCAACTGGTTGTGGTACGTTTGGGGCTGACGCCCTCCAAGTTCGGCTACCGGCCGCAGACGATGGTGGGAGTGCTGGTCAAGGCGCTGCATTAGTAGCGCTTGCTATTTGCCAGATCCGATCACGCCGAGATACGCATAACCGCGATAAAGCGTTCTGAACCGGAAGGTTGCGCCGGTCCGCTCGGATTCCGATTCAAGCACGTCGCGCAACGAGGCGCGCGGCTCGACATGGAATTTGCGCAGCCAGCCGCGCAGCAGGGTGCGGAACCAGCGCGACAGGCCTTCCTGCTGGCCGAAGTCGACGATGTGCAGCGACCCGCCGGGGGCGAGCGCAGCAAGGGCGGCTGAAACCGTCTTTTCCCAGCCGGGGATCATCGACAGCGAATAGGATACGAAGACGCGGTCGAAATGTTCGATGCCGAAAAGCGCCTTGGCGTCGAAATCGGTGGCGTCGCCGCGCGCCAGGCTCACCTTGCCGGACAAACCCTCGCGGGCGATGGCCGCGTTCGCCGTTTCCAGCATCTCGGCCGAGATGTCGAGGCCGAAGAAACGGGCGTTGGGATAGCGGCGGGCGGCAAGCGCGATGTTGCGGCCGGTGCCGCAGCCGAGCTCAAGCACGGTGCCGCCTTGCGGCACGTCCAGCCCGGCAACCAGCCGGTCGCGGCCGAGCAGGTAGTATTTGCGGGTCAGATCGTAGATATGGCGCTGCCAGCGGTAGACGCCGTCCATCAGTTCGGCATGGCTGGCCGGCAGCTCCGTCGTGCTCATGGCGCGCGCTTCACGTAAAGGTGGAAGCCGCCATAGATCGCCGAGCGGTCCCTGGCCGAGAATTCGCGCGAAGCCTCGCTCTCATAAGTCCACTGGTCGAGCAGCGAGCTGGAAACGCGGCCGGGCAGCAGGCTGGGTTCGGCCGCGGTGCGGAAGATGACGCGGGCACCGACCGAAGCCGTGCGGGTGATCTCGGTCCACAGCGCGTTGAGCAGATCGTCGGTCATCCAGTCCTGGGCGTCGAGCAGGACGAAGCGGTCGACGGTGCCGGCATCCTTGGCGGCCAGGAACTTGATCAGGTTGGCGTGATGGATGGCGACGCGGTCGATGTTGCCGCGGATCGTCTTGTAATTGCGCTGTTCCAGATAAGCGGGCAGCGCGGCCTCGCCGGGTTGCGGATAGCGGCGGGCAAAGGCCTGCCAGGCGAAGTAATTGTCCTTGAGCGGGAAATCGCAGGCGAGCTTTTCCAGCCGCGCCTTGAGCACGCTCGCCATCGAACCGTCGCCGGAGGTGATCAGCGAGTCATACTGCGCCGGCGGGATACCGAGGCCGAACAGCGAAGCCTTGCGCGACGTCGCCCACCGCAGCAGCTTCTTGTCGAAGATCGGCGCCAGCTCCTCGTCGAAGAAGCGGCGCTGCTCGCCGATGCTCTCGGCCTTCATGATGCCGGCGGGATCGACACCGAACAGCTTGCCGACGCGATGGCCCATGGCGATGAAGAGGCCGAGCAGGCCGGTCTGGTAGAAGTTGCGGTCGAAGACCGAGATCCGCCGGCGGCCGCGCCAGTTGCGGCGTTCCCAGTAGTGGCGGCTGACCGGATCGAGATGCGGCGCGATGAAGCGATCATAGGCATCGGAATTGTGGCTGGTGTCGGCGGCGCCGAAGAAGCGGAACAGGTCGCCCTGCGACGGCAGGTGGCGCACGGCCTCCAGCTTCATCCGGTTCAGCGCGACATGCGCGGCGTTGAGATCGACGGCGTCGATTCTGGCCGGCGAGCGCGTCAGATAGGCCAGAATGTTGCAGCCGCCCGATGCGATTGTGACGATCCGGTGGCCGGCGCCGAGCTGCATGGCCTCCATGTCGACATCCGGGTCTTCCCATATCTGCGGGTAGACGAGGCCGGAGAACAGGAAAGCGAACAGCCGCTCGGAAATGCCGTCCTTCGACAATACCCGGTTCTGGTAGACGGCCTTTCCGACTTCCTTGCCTCGGCGATAAACGAGTTCTGCGGAAACATCCGACATGGCAAGGTGATTCCCCGTTTGCGTTGGCGCAAGCGGGTAGCGCAGCGTGATGACAGGCGGGTGACAGCCTGTTGACGGGGAACTTTACGCTTTGCCGAACGCTCCCGGTGTCGGCGTGGTGACGATGACGGCCTCGCCGGCGTCGAGCGTGGTCTGGTCGCAGGCTTTCAAGACGTCGACCGAGCCGTCATTACGCCTGACCCAGGTCGAGCCCGCCTCGCCATCGCCGCCGCCGTCGAGGCCCTGAGGTGGGCGATTTCGATGCGAGGACAGGATCGCGCATTCCATCTTTTCGAGGAAGCGGATGGTGCGCTTGGTGCCGTCGCCGGCGTTCCACTTGCCCTTGCCGCCGGAGCCTTCGCGGATGTGGAAGTCTTCCAGCACGACGGGGAAGCGCAGTTCCAGCACCTCCGGATCGGTGAGGCGCGAATTGGTCATGTGGGTGTGGACGCCGGAAGTGCCGGAAAAGCCGCGGCCCGAATTCACCCGTCCGGCCGGCGAGCCTGAGCAGATCGTTTCGTAATACTGGTATTTCTTGTTGCCGAAGGTGAGGTTGTTCATCGTGCCTTGCGCGTTGGCCATGGCGCCCATCGCGCCGAAAAGCGCATTGGTGACATGCTGCGAGGTCTCGACATTGCCGGCGACGACGGCTGCTGGGTAGGCGGGCTTTAGCATCGATCCGTCGGGGATGACGATGTTGATCGGCCTCAGGCACCCGGCGTTCATCGGGATCATGTCCTCGACCATGACGCGGAAGGCGTAGAGCACGGCGGCGCGGGCGACCGGCTCAGGCGCGTTGAAATTGTTCTTCATCACCGGCGAGGTGCCGGTGAAGTCGACGGTCGCCTCGCGCTTTTGCCGGTCGACGGTGATCTTGACCTTGATAACCTGGCCAGTGTCGGTGGGGTATTCGTAAGCGGCGCTGTCGGGAAGGCGCTCGATCACGCGGCGCACGCTCTCGGCGGCATTGTCCTGGACATGGCCCATATAGGCTTCGACGACATCGAGGCCGAAATGCACGACCATTTTGCGCAATTCCGCCACGCCCTTTTCGTTGGCGGCGATCTGCGCCTTGAGGTCGGCGATATTCTGGGCGGGATTGCGCGCGGGGTAGGGGTGGTCGGTGAGCAGGGTTTCCAGTTCCTTCTCGCGGAAGCGGCCGCGATCGACAATGCGGAAATTGTCGAACAGCACGCCTTCCTCGTCGACGGTGGTGGCCAAAGGCGTCATCGAGCCGGGCGCGGTGCCGCCGACATCGGCGTGATGGCCGCGCGAGGCCGCCCAGAACAGGATTTCCCTGCGCGCATCGTCGAAGACGGGCGTCACCACGGTGATGTCGGGCAGATGCGTGCCGCCATTATACGGCGCATTGAGCGCGAAGACGTCGCCAGGGTGGATGTCGCCGGAATTCAGGCGGATGATGGTTTCGACGGAACGGTCCATGGAACCGAGATGCACCGGCATGTGCGGCGCGTTGGCGACCAGCGCGCCATGGCGGTCGAACACGGCGCAGGAAAAATCGAGCCGTTCCTTGATGTTGACCGAATAAGCGGTGTTCTGCAGCGTCACGCCCATTTGTTCGGCGATCGACATGAAGAGGTTGTTGAAGACCTCCAGCATCACCGGATCGGCCTCGGTGCCGAGCGCTGCGGCGCGCGCTTTTCTTTCCGCGCGGCGTATCAAGACATGGTCGAGATTGGTGATTTCGGCGCGCCAGCCCGGCTCGACGACGATGGTCTGGTTCGGCTCGATGATCAGCGCGGGCCCGGCGACCGTGTGGGACGGCCGCAGGTTCTCGCGGCGGTAGACGCCGGCCTCGTGCCAGCGGCCTTCGGTATAGAAGCGCCGGCTTTCCAAAGGCTTGGCCTCGATCCTTGCCGGCCCGGCGGGCGCGTAGGCTTCAGCCTTGTCCTGTCGAGCGGCTTCCGTGCCTTCGACGGCGACGGTCTCGATGACGATGGGCTTGTCGTCATAGACGAATCCGAACTGCGCCTTGTGCGCGGCCTCGAAATCGCTTCTGGCGCGGAAGATCGAGCCATGCTCGAAATTCACCGGCAGCGCCGTATCGGTGCCGTCATAGCGGATGTGCAGGACAGGCTTCGTTGAAAGCGCATCGTCGGCAATGCCCTGTTCGCCAAGCTCGGCGACGACGTTGCTTCGCAAGGCTGCGATGAGCGCCTCGATCGCCGAGCGGGATTCCTCGGCAAGCGGTTGCAGCAAAGCCTGCTGGCGCGAGGCGAAGACCGACGAGAGGCCGATGCCGTAAGCTGAAAGCAGGCCGGAGAAGGGGTGGATGAGCACCGCTTCCATGCCAAGCGCGTCGGCGACCAGGCAGGCGTGCTGACCGCCGGCGCCGCCGAAGCAGTTGAGGAGATACTCGGTGACATCGTAGCCGCGCTGCACCGAGATTTTCTTGATGGCGTTGGCCATGTTCTCGACGGCGATGGTGACGAAACCCTCGGCAACCGCCTCGGGTGTTCGGCCGTCGCCGATTTCGGCGGCAAGCGCCCTGAATTTTTTGCCGACCGTGCCGACGTCGAGCGGCTGGTCCTGGCCCGCGCCGAAAATCGCCGGGAAGAAATCGGGCTGCAATTTGCCGAGCATGACGTTGGCGTCGGTCACGGCAAGCGGGCCGCCGCGCCGGTAAGCGGCGGGGCCGGGATTGGCGCCGGCGGAATCCGGGCCGACGCGGAAGCGGCCGGCTTCATAGTGCAGGATCGAACCTCCGCCGGCTGCAACCGTGTGGATGCGCATCATCGGCGCGCGAATGCGCACGCCGGCGACCTCGGTGTCGAAGGCGCGCTCATATTCGCCGTCATAATGGGCGACGTCGGTCGAGGTGCCGCCCATATCGAAGCCGATGACCTTTTCGAAGCCGGCGAGCTTTGCCGTCTCGACCATGCCGACGACCCCGCCCGCCGGTCCCGAAAGCAGCGCGTCCTTGCCCTGGAACATGTCGGCGGCGGTGAGGCCGCCCGATGACATCATGAACATCAGGCGCGGGCCGGCGCCCAGTTCGCCGGCCACACGTTGCACATAGCGCGACAGGATCGGCGACAGATAGGCATCGACCACGGTGGTGTCGCCGCGGCCGACCAGCTTGATCAGCGGCGAGACCTCGTGGCTGACCGAGATCTGGCTGAAGCCGATCTTGCGGCAGACCTTGGCCACGGCCTTTTCGTGGTCCGGGTATTTCCAGGCATGCATGAAGACGATGGCGACCGCGTCGATGCCGTCGGCCTTGGCCTGTTCGATCGCCGGACGGCAGGCCGCGATGTCAAGCAGGCGCTCGACGCAGCCGTCGGCGCGCACGCGCTCGTTGATCTCGATGACGCGCTCGTAGAGCTGCTCCGGCAGGATGATCTCCTTGGCGAAGATGTCCGGCCTCGCCTGGTAGGCGATGCGCAATGCGTCGCGAAAACCCTTGCTGATGAGCAGGAGCACGCGGTCGCCCTTGCGCTCGAGCAGCGCGTTGGTGGCAACGGTCGTGCCCATTTTGACGTCGCCGATGGTGTCAGCGGAAATGGCGGCGGCGCCTTTCAAACCCAGCAGGTCGCGAATGCCTTGGATGGCAGCGTCCGCATAGGCCTCGGGATTTTCGGACAGGAGTTTTCGAGGGTGCAGGCGGCCTTGCGGATCACGGCCGATGACGTCGGTGAACGTGCCGCCGCGGTCGATCCAGAAGTCCCATTTCCCTGTCCCCTCGGCTGCCGGCATTCTGCTAATCCATTTATGTCTTCGAGCGTATGTTCTGTTAGTTCGGGATTTCGGCGCCAGCAATCGCAAGTTGATGTTACAGGTAGAAATGCAACGTTACGAAACCGGCAGCCCTCCCAATGCATTTCCTTTGTGACCGCTCACCGAAATGTGAGCGTCTGTTGAAGGAGAGATACCATGAAGAAGCTCATCCTGGCGTCTGTTTCGGCGCTCGCCCTGCTGGGGGTCGCGGCTTGTAGCGACAGTGGCACCGGTACCGACAATACCACCACCCAGAGCACCAATCCGCCGGCCAACGAGCAACCGATGAAGCCGGCTTCGCCCGACGCTTCGAAGCCCGCTGAACCGGCTCCGGCAACAAATCCGGCTCCTGCCGCGCCTGCGCAGTAAGAGTCGACCCGATAATTGCGAGGAGGCCGGCAATGCCGGCCTCCTTTTTTTGCGCCGTCGTGCCCGTAGATCGCCGATCACCTGCGGCATCGTCCAGGCTTGATAGAACCGCCCGGTTCGCACTATGAAGCGGCATGTCGATTTGGGACCGCCTTGGCGACTTCATCGCTCGTGTTTCGTCGTCGGCGTCCTCGGGCGTCGCGGATGTCGTCGAAGCCGTGCGCACCGTGTTTTCCGGCGATCCGGATCTGCGCCGGCGCGTCGCCTTCTCGGTGGCCATGATTGCGCTCTCGGCCAAGATGGCCAAGGCCGATGGCATCGTCACGCAAGACGAAGTGCGCGCCTTCCAGGAAATCTTCGAGGTGCCGCCAAGCGAGACACGCAATGTGGCGCGGCTTTACGACATCGCCCAGCAGGACATTGCCGGATTTGAGATCTATGCCCAGCGCATGGCGCAGCTCTGCGGTTCGGGCCATGCAAACTGCATGATGCTGGAAGACATCCTCGACGGCTTGTTCCACATAGCCAAGGCGGACGGCCTCATCCATGAGCGGGAAGGACAGTTCCTGCATCGGATCGCGGAGATTTTTCGAATCGACGAGGCGCATTACGAGACGATCCTGTCGCGGCACGTCAATCTTGGCGCGGCCGATCCCTATGTCGTTCTGGGCATCGAGCGCGGCAAGCCGTTCGAGGAAATCAGGAAACGCTATCGCAAGCTGATCTCCGACAATCATCCCGACAGGTTGATCGCGCGCGGCCTGCCGCAGGAATTCATCAAGATCGCCACGACCAGGGTGGCGGCGATCAATGCCGCCTATGAGATGATCGAGCGGGGCCTCAGGCACGTATGAGCGGCTTTCTGCCCGACCAGCCAGGTGCCGAGGTCCGGGTGTCGCCGAATTTCGGTCCGCGCCGCGAGACGCTCCGGCCCGACATGATCGTGTTGCACTATACCGGCATGGCAAGCGGCGCCGGCGCCGAGGCGTGGCTATGCGATCCTGCAAGCGAGGTGTCCTCGCATTATCTTGTTCATGAGGACGGCCGCATCATCCAGATGGTGCGCGAGAGCGATCGCGCCTGGCATGCCGGCACGAGTTCCTGGCTCGGACGCACCGATATCAATTCCTGTTCGGTCGGCATCGAGATCGTCAATCCCGGGCATTCACTGGGTTATAAAGCCTTCCCCCGGCGGCAGGTCGGTGCAGTGATCGAGTTGTGCGCCGGCATCGTGGGCCGTTATTCCATTCCCGCGGCAAGAGTGCTCGCGCACTCGGACGTGGCTCCTGGCCGCAAGGTCGATCCCGGCGAGAAATTCCCCTGGAAGGCGCTGTTTGGAGCCGGTGTCGGTCACCTCGTGCCGGCGGCGCCGATAAAGCCGGGCGCCGCGCTGAAGGCCGGCGACACCGGCTCCGATGTCGAGGCGCTGCAGTCGATGCTGGCGCTCTATGGCTATGGTGTCGAGATATCGGGTGTTTACGACCAGCAGACGGAAATCGTGGTGGCGGCGTTCCAGCGGCATTTCCGGCGGCGGCTGGTCGATGGCGTGGCGGACAATTCGACGATCCGTACCCTGCAGAGGCTCCTGGCTTCCGTAAAGTCAGCCTCCGTCAAATAACTCACGCCAGGTTCCTTAAATTACAATCTGTCACTTAAAGTGAATTGCGCCGCCTTTATTGCCGCCAATTCCACCTCCAAATGCCTCTCCCGCAAGTCATTGGACGTCTATCCCCCCGGATGATCCGATGTTGAATTTGAACAACTGCGTGAATTTCTTCGCGCGGTTCTAACAGAACAGGACTACATGCAAAAATTGACCGTTGTAGCGGCAGCTGTTGCTGTCGGAGTGATAAGTTTTGCCTTCAATCCGGCAAGCGCCGCCCCTTTGAGCCTTCGGGCAGGTGGCCTTGTTGTCGCCCCCACGACGACCAAGGCTGCCCCAGGCAGCAAGGCGCCAAAAATCAAGAGAGCTCCGGCAAAGGTGCAGAAGGTTGCCGCGACCAGGGCAACCAAATCGACGGCCAAGCGTGCCAAGCGCGGCAGAAAGAGGATTGATCTCACCACGACGGCCTCGATCAATAATACCGGCAAGGTTGCCCTGGCGACGCCCGCCGCGGCGGGCAGCGGCCAGTATTCGACGATCATTGCCCGCTATGCCGCGAGCTATGGCGTGCCGGTGTCGCTGGCCAATGCCGTCATCAAGATCGAAAGCAACTACCGGCCGAACTTGGTCGGCGGCGCGGGTGAGATCGGCCTGATGCAGATCAAGCCGGCGACAGCGCGGATGATGGGCTATACCGGTTCGGCCAAGGGATTGTTCGATCCCGACACCAACATCAAATACGGCATGAAGTATCTCGCCATGGCGCGGGACCTCGGCGGCGGGACCACCTGTGGCACGATCCTCAAATACAATGCGGGTCACGGCGCGACGCGGATGAATCCGATTTCGGCCGCCTATTGCAGCAAGGTGAAGGTGCAGTTGGTGGCGCTGGGCTCGCCGGCCTAAAGCTCGTCCGCCAAGGCGGATTTGGGCAAGGTGTAGCCCTCGTGCATGTCCTTGTCCAAAATCGCCGGGCACCTTCAGACTGAGCCCGAGAACTTTTTGGGCCACACGGATCGGCTTTTTTCGTTTGCCTTTTCAGGTGGGAAACCCTTTATACGCGCTTGCCAGCTGGCCGGGCGGCCGCACCCGCGAGAGCCGAAAGGCTGCGGGTGAGGAAAGTCCGGGCTCCATGGAAACACGGTGCCGGCTAACGGCCGGCGGGGGCGACCCCAGGGAAAGTGCCACAGAAAGCAAACCGCCGCGGCTTCTGCCGCGGCAAGGGTGAAAGGGTGGGGTAAGAGCCCACCGCGCGACTGGCAACAGGAGCGGCAGGGCAAACCCCACCGGGAGCAAAACCGAATAGGGGCGGTGCGAAGGGAAACCTTCGAGGGCTGTTTCCGGCCCACCGTCCGGGTAGGTTGCGTGAGGCGCATGGCAACATGCGCCCAAGATGAATGGCCGCCACGTTCTCGCTCCAGGGCGAGGGCCATACAAAACCCGGCTTACAGGCCAGCTGGCAGTTTTCCGAACTTGCGATAGCTCTCCGAAATCAGAAGGTTACGCCGAAAGGCGTGCCTTTTGATTCAGCGCCTTGGGCAGGTGGGGCTTTGAGCGTCATCATCGGTTCCTTGAAGCCGGTGCGATTAAATCGTACCTTGCTGGGAAAGAGCAGGAGCGCGTCATGGGCCGGGTCGATAAACGCAGCATCACGCTTTCGCCGGAGCTGGCGGCGGCGGTGGACGATGTCGTCGCAGCAGGCGAATACGCCTCGGCCAGCGAAGTGATCCGCGATGCGCTCAGACAATGGAAGGAGCGGCGCGACCTGCTCGGCTACACAGTCGAAGAACTGCGGGAGCTGGTGCAGGAGGGCATCGACAGCGGGCCGGCTCTGGAAGGGCCGCCTGTGATTCAGCGCGCCCGGGCCAGATATCTCGAAATGATGAAAACCAAAGGGGCGGCGAAAATCGAGGTGTGACTGGGCGCCGTATTTGCTCAGGCGATCTTGTCCAGCGACGCTTCGATCGCCCGCCAGAGTTCTTCCACCGGCTCGCAGCCGATCGCCAGGCGGACGAAGCCCGGCGGCACGGCATCGCCGCGTTTCGAACGCCGCTCGGCGGATGTGTGCACGCCGCCGAAGGACGTCGCCGATTCGATCAGCGCGCAATTATCGATAAATTGCTCGGCCTGTTCTTCGGAGGCCAGTTCGAAGGAAATCAAAAAGCCGAAGCGCTCCATCTGGGCGCGCGCCAGATTGTGCGAGGCATCGCCCTCGAGCCCGGGAAAGCGTAGGCCGCTTACGGCGCGGTGGTGTTTCAGCCGCCGCGCGATCGTTTCGGCCGACGAGCACATGCGGTCGAAGCGCACTTCCAGCGTTTCGAGGCCGCGATGCACCAGCCAGGCCTCGAACGGACCGGGGATGCCGCCGGCAGTCTCGCGCCAATCCTTCACCCTGGCGACAATGTCGGGATCGCGGCTGGCGACATGGCCGAAGAGCACATCCGAGTGGCCGTTGATCGCCTTGGTGTCGGCCGAGACCACGATGTCGGCGCCAAGATCGAGCGGGCGCTGGCCGAAGGGCGTCATCGTCGTGTTGTCGACGATCAAGATCCCTCCTTGCGCATGGACGGCCTTGGCGACGGCGGTGATGTCACAGATGTCCAGCCGGGGGTTCGACGGACTTTCGACAAAAACCGCCCGGTAGCCGGCGAAACCGCCATCGAGAATGGTTGCCGTCGGCCTCACGTCATAGGCGACGCCGAGCGATTTCAGGAAGCGCTCGGCCAGCGCCCGCGTCGTGTGATAGCCGTCCGACGGCAAAAGGATGCGGTCGCCCGATTTGAGAAGCGAGAAAAAAGCCGCTGAAATCGCGCCCATTCCCGACGGAAAGGCAACGCATTGCGCATCTTCCAGATGGCCGAGCGCATGCTCGACCGCATGCCAGGTCGGGTTGCTGAAGCGGCCATATTGATCGAAGCCCGTCGCGTCGCCCGGCGCGTGGAAGATCGAGGCCATGGTCAGCGGCAACGGGATCGGATCCCCCTTGGCGAAATCGGCGCTGCGCAGATGGGCAAGTGTCGCGGCGCGTGATTTCGCATTGTCAGGCATCAGCTCGATCCTTGTTTTGGGCAGAAAGGCGTCAACCGACGCTATGCGCGAGGACTGTTCGCAGCAAGCAGCGTCTTTTTGGGCCAGAGGGCTCTAAACGCTTCGTTAGGCTTAATAGACGATAAAGACGAGACGTGCCTTCAGCCTGCGCTTTCTGGTTGTGGCGCGCGTGTTTGTGATGCCTGTTCCCGTTGACGCCCATAGTGCCCCATGATATCCCATTTAAATCAAGCTTTCGTTCCGCGTCAGGGTGAAGCGTACGCCGATCGGGCAGTCGCGGCGGCTGCGCGTTTGCCGGTTTTCGCCCCGGTGAATGAAGCGATTTGCCGCGGGTGCGGCAGGGGCGCGGAGAACGACATGGGAAGGGGTGCGGCGGCGGAAGCGGCTGTAGCGTTCATTGGACCGATTTCTGTCAAATGCGGTGAACAGGATAGACGCGAAGGGACGGGTCTCCGTTCCGGCGCATTTTCGCGCTGTGGTGCAGAAGCGCGGTTACTCGGAACTCTACGCGCTGCGCTGCCTGGACCTTCCGGCCATGGATGTCGGCGGGCTCGACCTGCTCGACCGTTACGAGCAGCGGATCGCGCTGGAAGACCCGTTCCTGCAGACGGCGGACGATATGTCATTCTTCTGCCATGGCGACGGGACGTTTCTGAAGCTCGACCAGGACGGCCGCATCACCATGACCGATTTCATCCGCGAGCATACGGGCATCTCGAACGAGGTGGTCTTTGTCGGCCGCGGCAATTTCTTTCAGGTCTGGGAGCCGGGACGGCTTGCCGCCTATGGGGCGCAGGCGCGGGCCAGGCTTTTGCAGCTTCGGCAGGGGACGAAGCCCGAGGAGCGATCGGAATGATGGCTGGCCACGGCGATGACCCTCACGCCGTTGGCGGACCGGCCCGTCACATTCCGGTCCTCCTTGCCGAAGTGCTTGAAGCTCTCGAGCCAAAGCCAGGCGAGACGATCGTCGATGGGACATTCGGCGCCGGCGGCTATACAAGCGCCATTCTCGATCGCGGCGCCTCCGTCGTCGCCATCGATCGCGACCCGGACGCAATCGCGGCGGGCAGGGCGCTCGAACAGCAGGCCGGCGGCAGGCTGACGCTTGTCCAGGCGCCATTCTCCACGTTGGACGAGCATGTTGAAAGCGCCGACGGTGTCGTGCTCGACATCGGCGTTTCGTCCATGCAGCTCGACCAGGCGGAGCGCGGCTTTTCCTTTCGCGCCGACGGACCGCTCGACATGCGCATGGCGCAAGCGGGCTTAAGCGCCTCCGATGTCGTCAACACCTTCAAGGCCGGCGACCTTGCCCGGATCTTCGGCTTTCTCGGCGAGGAGCGTCATGCCGGCCGCATCGCGCGCATGATCGAGAGCCGGCGTGAGAAGAAGCCTTTCGAGCGCACGCTCGATCTCGCCGACGCGATCGAAACGCATATCGGACGAGGGCCGAAGGACAAGATCCATCCGGCCACGCGCGTCTTCCAGGCGCTGCGCATCTTCGTCAATGACGAGCTTGGCGAGCTTGCAAGGGCGCTGCTGGCCGCCGAGCGCGTGCTGAAACCTGGCGGGCGGCTTGCCGTGGTGACGTTCCATTCGCTGGAAGACCGCATCGTCAAGCGCTTCATCGCCGACCGTTCCGAAGCCGCCAGCGGCTCACGCCACATGCCCGATGCACCTGTTCGTGTCGCGACTTTCCGCAAGGCCGGCGGCGGGGTGACGGCGGGAGAGGCCGAGATAGCGGCCAATCCGCGGGCGCGCTCGGCCAGGCTGCGTGCGGCAATGCGCACCGAAGCGCCGGCGCGCTCAGGCGATTTTTCGATTTTCGGCCTTCCAAAGCTTCCCGCCGTCGAACGGCCGGGAGAGAGGTGAGCACGTGTTTCG
Organism: Mesorhizobium sp. WSM3224; assembly: GCF_000427725.1. Lineage (GTDB taxonomy): Bacteria > Pseudomonadota > Alphaproteobacteria > Rhizobiales > Rhizobiaceae > Mesorhizobium. The sequence continues at coordinate 50,755 of NZ_ATYO01000019.1, forward strand.
TACCAGCGACATAGTCCTGATCGCCGTCATGGTCTCGGCTGCGGCCCTGACCTACAAGACCAAGCGCGAGGCAGAGGAGCAAATGGCGGCCGTGCAGAAGATACAGGCGCAAATCCGCTACGAGGAAGACACGATCGATCTCCTCAAGGCGGACTGGAGCCTGCTTACCCAGCCGTCGCGGCTGCAGAAACTTGCCAATATCTACAAGACCCAGCTCGGGCTCGAACCGGTTGGCGCCCACCAGATCGGCGGCCTTGACGACATTCCCGTGAAGCCCGTGACCATCGAGGACCTCTCCTCGCAGCGGCTTGGCGGCATGGCCGACAATTCCGGCAATGGAGCTGCGGGCGACAAGGATCCGGTGGTCACCGGGAGCACGGTGCAATGATTAGCAGGCTTCCAAGTATCGGTGACCTGCTGAAGCGCCGGAAGAAGACCGCCGAGGACGGCTCGATCGTCGTCGACGCGGCGCGCAAGGCGACGGGCGGCAAGGCCAGGACCCGCATCGTCATGACGATGGCGGTGTTCTTCACCATCTATTCGACGATTGCCGGCCGGCTTGTCTATCTCGGCCTGCAGAACCCGGACCTGTCGGATGGCCCGCAGAGCAGGGTCACCGCGTCGCGTCCCGATATCGTCGATCGCAATGGCGAAGTGCTGGCGACCGATATCAAGACGGCGTCGCTGTTTGCCGAGCCGCGCCGCATCGTCGACGCCGACGAGGCGATCGAGAAATTGTCGACGGTGCTGCCTGAGATCGATTACGAGCAGACCTATCGCAAGCTCAAGAGCGGCGCCGGCTTCGTCTGGCTGCAGCGACAGCTGACGCCAAAGCAGCAGGCCGACATCATGTCGCTCGGCGTTCCAGGCCTCGGCTTTCGCACGGAGAAGCGCCGTTTCTATCCGAGCGGCGAAACCTCGTCCTACGTCGTCGGCCTGACCAACATCGACAACCAGGGCATCTCCGGCATGGAGAAATATATCGATGAGCAAGGTCTGAGCGACCTGCAGGCGTCGGGCCTGGCGGTGGCCAAGGACCTGAAGCCGGTGAAGCTCTCGATCGATCTGCGCGTCCAGCATGTGGTGCGCGACGAGATCGCCGCCGGCCTGGAGCGCTATCGCGCCATGGGCGCCGGCGCCGTTGTGCTGAACGTCAAGACCGGCGAAGTGATAGCCATGGCCTCGGTGCCGGATTTCGATCCGAACAATCCTTACAACGCACAGGACAAGGACCGGCTGAACCGTATGTCGGCGGGCCTTTACGAGATGGGCTCGACCTTCAAGAGCTTCACCTCGGCCATGGCGCTCGATTCCGGCAAGGCGACGATGGCGAGCCGCTTCGACGCTTCGCATCCAATCCGGGTCGGCCACCAGGCCATTCACGACTTTCACGGCAAGAACCGGGTGCTGTCGTTGCCGGAGGTGTTCCTCTATTCGTCCAACATCGGGTCGGCCAGGGAGGCCGAGCTTGTCGGTATCGAAGGGCACCGCGAATTCCTGCATCGCCTTGGAATTCTGGACAAGATGCAGACCGAACTGCCGGAGGTCGCCCGCCCGACTGAGCCGAAGGTCTGGAAACAGGTCAATTCTTTCACCATCGCCTTCGGCCATGGTGTGTCGACGACGCCGCTGCAAGCGGCTGTCGGCTGCGCGGCGCTGATGAATGGCGGCTATCTGATCCAGCCGACATTCCTGGTCCGCAGCGAGCAGGATGCAATGGCGGTGGCCAAGAAAGTGGTCAGCGAAAAGACGGTCGAAGGCATGCGCTACCTCTATACGCTCAACGCTGAGAAGGGCTCCGCCAGAAACGCCAGGGTCCCCGGCTACCGGGTTGGCGGCAAGACCGGAACTGCCGAGAAGGTCATCAACGGCCGCTACTCGAAGGAGTTGAACTTCAACACCTTCGTCGCCGCCTTCCCGATGGACGATCCGCAATATCTCGTCTTTACGATTGCCGACGCCCCGCATCCGGAAAAGCCCGGGATGACGGACGTCGCCGCCGCCAATGCGGGGGTCATCGCCGGCAACATCATTAGGCGCTCAGCAGCCATGCTTGGCGTGAAGCCAGATTTCAGCCATGAAAATGGTGCAACGCTGGTTTCCTATCAGTGATTCTTGGGGCGCGCCGGCAACTGCGCGCTATTTTGTTGCGATGAACGGGACTCAATGCATCTAAAAGATCTAGCCGGTGTCCTGCCTGTCGAGGGAACAGCTTCCCGCGATCTGGAGGTTACCGGACTTTCCTCCGATTCCCGCACGGTAAGACCGGGTGTGGTCTTCTTCGCGCTCGCCGGCAGCAAGGCCGATGGCTTGGCCTACGCCGCCGATGCCGCCAGCAAGGGTGCCGCGGCGATCGTCGCAGGCAAGGGCACGGCCGTTTCCGGCCTGCCGATCCCGGTCCTTGCCGTCGATGATCCGCGCCATGCGCTGGCACTCAGCGCCGCACGCTTCTTCGGACGCCAACCGCAGACCATGGTCGCCGTCACCGGCACCGCCGGCAAGACATCCGTCGCCGCTTTCACCCGCCAGATCTGGGAGCAGGCGGGTTTTGCCGCCGCCTCGATAGGCACGACCGGCGTGGTGGCGCCCGGCCGCAACGAATACGGCTCGTTGACCACGCCCGACCCGGTGGCGCTGCACCGGTTGCTCAAGGAACTGGCGGACGCCGGCGTCACGCACGCCTCGATGGAAGCCTCGAGCCACGGCCTCGACCAGCGCCGCCTCGACGGCGTGAAACTCGCGGCCGGCGGCTTCACCAATCTCGGCCGCGACCACATGGATTACCATCCGACCGTCGAGGATTATCACCGCGCCAAGCTGCGCCTGTTCGACATGCTGCTGCCGAAAGGCGCGCCCGCGATCGTCTTTGCCGACGATCCGTGGTCGGGGCCGACGGTTCAAGCTGCAAAGGCGGCGGGCCTGAAGGTGCTTACCGTCGGCCGCCATGGCGATTTCCTGACGTTGAAGCGGGTCGAGCACGAGCGCCACCGGCAGCGCGCCGAGGTCGAGGCCGCCGGCGTGCTGTACGAGGTCGACCTGCCTTTGGCCGGCGACTTCCAGATCGCCAACGCGCTGGTCTCGGCCGGGCTTGCCATATCGACTGGAACGCCGGTCGATAAGGCTTTGGCCGCGCTGGAAAAGCTGAAAGGCGCGCCGGGCCGGCTCGACCTCGTCGGCACAACCGCCGCCGGCGCTCCCGTTTATGTCGACTACGCGCATAAGCCCGATGCGCTGGAAAACGTGCTGACCTCGGTCCGGCCTTTCACCACGGGCCGTGTCGTCGTGGTGTTCGGCTGCGGCGGCGACCGCGATCGGGGAAAGAGGCCGATCATGGGTGAGATCGCGACGCGGCTCGCCGATGTCGTCATCGTCACCGACGACAATCCGCGCACGGAAGTGCCCGAAACCATCCGCGCGGCCATTCTCGCAGCGGCGCCCGGCGCCATCGAAATCGGCGACCGCCGCAAGGCCATCCATGAGGCGGTGGCGATGCTTCGCGCTGGCGATACGCTCATCGTCGCCGGCAAGGGGCATGAGGAAGGCCAGACCATCGGCAGCGAAACCTTCCACTTCTCCGACCATGAGGAAGTGCGCGAGGCGCTTACGGAGCGCGCCGCATGAGTTTGCTCTGGACGTCGGAAGCGCTGGTCGAAGCGATGGGTGGCAGGCCGATCGGCTCGCTGCCGGAAGGCATCACCGGCATTTCGATCGACAGCCGCAGCCTGGAACCGGGAAACGCCTTCTTCGCCATCAAGGGAGAGGCGATGGACGGCCACGATTTCGCGACCGCGGCGGTGAAGGCCGGGGCGGCCGTGCTGGTCGTCGCCGAGAGCAAGCTGCCGTCGCTCGGACGGCTGACGGCGCCGATGATCGTCGTGCAGGACGTGCTTGCGGGCCTTGAGAAACTCGGCGTGGCGGCCCGTGCGCGCTCGAAGGCCAAGATCGTCGCTGTCACCGGCTCGGCCGGCAAGACGACCACCAAGGAAGCGCTGCGCCATGTGCTGACGGCGGTCGGCAAGGTGCACGCCTCGGCGCAGTCTTTCAACAATCATTGGGGCGTGCCGCTGACGCTCGCCCGCATGCCGCAGGACTGCGACTACGCGGTCTTCGAGATCGGCATGAACCATCCGGGCGAGATCAGGCCGCTGGTCAAAATGGTCAGGCCGCATGTCGCCATCGTGACGATGATTGCCGCCGCCCATCTCGGCTTCTTCAAGAATCTCGACGAGATCGCCAAGGCGAAGGCGGAGATCTTCGAAGGGGTTGAGCCCGGTGGCGCCGTGGTGCTCAACCGCGACGATCAGCGCTGGAAGCTGCTCGAGAAGATGGCGAAGGAGGCCGGCGTCGCGCACGTCTTCGGCTTCGGCGAGAATGTCCGTTCGACTTTTCGGCTCACCGGCTGTGAGCTTTACGCCGACCATTCCGACATCGCCGTCAAAATCGGCAAGCAGGATGTTGCGGCGCGTGTCGGTGCGCCCGGCCGCCACATGGTGCAGAACGTGTTGGCGGTGCTGGGCGCCGCCAAGCTTGTCGGCGCCGACCTCGACAAGGTCGCGGCGGCGCTTGCCGATCTTTCGGCCGAGCGCGGGCGCGGCCGGCGCCATGTCCTGCGCCATCCAAACGGGCCTATCATGCTGATCGACGAGAGCTACAATGCTAACCCGGCGTCGATGGCGGCCGCGATGGCGCTGCTCAACGCCACGCCGGTCTCGGGCGACGGCCGGCGCATCGCGGTGCTCGGCGACATGCTGGAGCTCGGCAGCCATTCGGCGAAGCTCCATGCCGCCCTTGCCGAACTGATCGTCGGCACGGGCACGCGCAACGTCTTTCTCGGCGGGCCGGAAATGCAGGCGCTGGCTAAGGTTTTGCCCGCCGATGTCCAGACGGAATATCGGGCCGGCGCCGAGGAACTGAAGCCGATCGTGATCTCCGCGCTGAGACCCGGTGACGTGGTCATGGTCAAGTCGTCGAAAGGCATCGGGTTTTCAAAGCTGGTCGAGGCGTTGCTCGGCAAATTTCCGGCGGAAGCCACAAACATTGAACCGACTTGAGGTCGGGCTCCGGGGGACGGAAAGACCATGTTCACACTGCTCGTCGATTTCGCGGACAAGATTTCGTTCTTCAACGTCTTCCGCTACATCACCTTTCGCACCGGCGGCGCGCTGATCACCTCGGCGCTGATCGTCTTCATCTTCGGGCCGACGATCATCAATTCGTTGCGCCTGCGGCAAGGCAAGGGCCAGCCGATCCGTGCCGACGGCCCGCAGACACATTTCAAGAAGGCGGGAACGCCGACGATGGGCGGACTGATGATCCTGTCCGGCATCATCGGTTCGTCGCTTTTATGGGCAAACCTTTCCAGCATCTATGTCTGGGTGGTGCTTTTGGTCACCGTCGGCTTCGGCTCGATCGGCTTTTACGACGACTATCTCAAGGTCACCAAGCAGTCGCATCTGGGTTTTTCCGGCAAGGCGAGGCTGGCGATCGAGTTCGTCATCGCGGCAATCGCGGCGTGGGTGATCATGCACAATGGCCAGGCGCCGTTCTCGTCGTCGCTGACCTTCCCCTTCGCCAAGGAATTCCTAGTCAATCTCGGTTGGTTCTTCATCCCGTTCTCCTGCTTCGTCATCGTCGGCGCGGGCAATGCGGTGAACCTGACCGACGGCCTCGACGGCCTAGCGATCGTGCCGATCATGATCGCGGCGGCGTCCTTCGGCGTCATCGCCTATCTTTCGGGCAACGCGGTCTTCGCCGAATATCTGCAGATCCATTTCGTTCCCGGTACCGGTGAGCTTGCCGTCGTGCTCGGCGCGGTGATCGGCGCCGGTCTCGGCTTCCTCTGGTTCAACGCGCCGCCGGCCGCGATCTTCATGGGCGACACCGGCTCGCTGGCGATGGGCGGCCTGATCGGCACCATCGCGGTCGCCACCAAGCACGAGATCGTGCTGGTCATCGTCGGCGGCCTGTTCGTGGTCGAGATCCTGTCGGTCATCATCCAGGTCGGCTACTTCAAGATGACCGGCAAGCGCGTGTTCCTGATGGCGCCGATCCATCACCATTTCGAAAAGCTCGGCTGGACCGAAAGCCAGGTGGTGATCCGCTTCTGGATCATTGCCGTCATCCTGGCGCTGGTCGGCCTCTCAACCCTCAAGCTCAGATAGGACGCTCACTTGATTCCCGCCGCTTCCTTTTCAGGCAAACGCGTTTCGCTCTTCGGGCTTGGCGGCTCGGGGATCGCCACCGCGCATGCGCTGATTGCCGGCGGCGCCGAGGTGCTGGCCTGGGACGACAATCCTGAAAGTGTCGCCAAGGCAGCGGCCGCGGGCATTGCGACCGGCGATCTGCGCGCCGCCGACTGGCCGCGCTTCTCAGCCTTCGTGTTGTCGCCAGGGGTGCCGCTGACGCATCCGAAGCCGCATTGGACGGTGGAGCTGGCACGCGGCGCCGGCGTCGAGGTGATCGGCGATATCGAGCTGTTCTGCCGCGAACGCATCAGCCGCGCGCCGGCAGCGCCGTTCATTGCGATTACCGGCACCAACGGCAAGTCGACGACGACGGCGCTGACGGCGCATATCCTGAAGTCGGCGGGGCGCGACACGCAGATGGGCGGCAATATCGGCTGTGCCATCATGACGCTCGATCCACCCGAGGCTGCGCGGCATTATGTGGTGGAGTGCTCGTCCTACCAGATCGATCTCGCGCCCTCGATCAACCCAACCGCCGGTATCCTGCTCAACCTGACGCCCGATCACCTCGACCGGCATGGCACGATGGCGCACTACGCCTCGATCAAGGAAAGGCTGGTCGCCGGCAGCGACACCGCGATCGTCGGCGTCGACGATTCCTGGTGCGCCCAGATCGCCGACCGCCTGGAGCGCGCCGGCCGGCAGGTCATTCGCATTTCCAAGCGCCTGCCGCTGACCGACGGCTATTTCGCCGACGGCACCAATCTGATGGAAGCCGTGCATGGCCGCTACAGCCGCGTCGCCTTCCTCGAAGGCATCGGCTCGCTGCGCGGCCAGCACAATGCGCAAAACGCGCTGGCCGCCATTGCCGCGTGCCTCAAGGTCGGGCTCGATCTTGGCGAGATACAGGCCGGGCTCGAAAGCTTCCCTGGGCTCGCGCATCGCATGGAGCAGGTCGGCCGCAAAGGCCATGTGCTGTTCGTCAACGATTCCAAGGCGACCAATGCCGATGCGGCAGCCCCCGCGCTGTCAAGCTTCACCAACCGCATCTACTGGATCGCCGGCGGCCTGCCCAAGGAAGGCGGCATCGAGCCGCTGCGCGGCTTCTTCCCGCGCATCGCCAAGGCCTATCTGATCGGCGAGGCCGCACCTGCCTTTTCCGCCACGCTTGGCGAGACGGTGCCTTACGAAATATCCGGAACGCTGGCGGCGGCGGTCGAGCATGCCGCCAACGACGCGGCAAGCGACACCGGCGGCGAGGCCGTGGTGCTGCTCTCACCGGCCTGCGCCAGTTTCGACCAGTTCAAGAATTTCGAAGTTCGCGGCGAAGCCTTCAGGCAAGCTGCGACTGCTATTGATGGGGTAAGATCCATCGGAGGGCCACGTTGATGCAAAGCCGTCTCGACAAAAGTCCGGTCGCAACCTGGTGGTGGACGATCGATCGCTGGTTCCTGGCGGCGTTCCTGTCGCTGATGGGGCTGGGCATCGTGTTGTCCTTCGCCGCAAGTCCGGCGGTGGCCGAGCGTATCGGCCTCGACAGCTTCCACTTCGCCACGCGTCAGATCATCTTCACCATCCCGGCGCTAATCGTGATGCTGGCGGTCTCCTTCCTGGAGGCGCGGCAGATAAGGCGCATGTCACTGGTGATGATCTGCATCATGCTGGTGCTGATGGTGGCGGTGCTCTACATCGGCGTCGAGGTGAAGGGCGCGCGGCGCTGGGTGTCGCTCGCCGGCCTGTCCATCCAGCCGTCCGAGTTCCTGAAGCCGGCCTTCGTCATCCTCTGCGCCTGGCTGTTTGCCGAGCATAAGCGCCAGCCCGACATTCCCGGCAATCTGTTCGCAATGCTTTTGCTCGCGCTGGTCATCTCGCTTCTGGTGGCGCAGCCCGACCTCGGCCAGACCATGCTGGTGCTCGGCACCTGGGGCGTGATGTTCTTCATGGCCGGCTTGCCGTGGTTCTGGATCGTAGCACTTGGCGCGGCCGGCGTCGGCGGCGTGTTCGCGGCCTATACGGTGTTTCCGCACGTCGCCGCGCGCATCGACAAGTTCATGACCGGCGAAGGCGACACCTTCCAGGTCGACATGGGCCGCGAGGCGCTGATCAACGGCGGCTGGTTCGGCGTCGGCCCGGGCGAGGGCACGGTGAAGCGGGTCATCCCGGACAGCCATGCCGACTTCGTCTTCTCGGTCGCCGGCGAGGAGTTCGGCCTCATCATGTGCTTCTTCATCATGTCGATCTTCGCCTTCATCGTGCTGCGCGGATTGAGCATCGCGCTCAAGGAGCAGGACGATTTCACCCGCTACGCCGTTGGCGGCCTCGTCACCGTCTTCGGCCTGCAATCGGCCATCAACATGTGCGTGAACCTGCAGCTGATGCCGGCCAAGGGCATGACGCTGCCCTTCATCTCTTATGGCGGCTCCTCGCAGATCGCCATCGCCGTCTCGATGGGCATGGTGCTCGCCTTGACGCGAAGGCGCCCCGAAAAGCGCAAGCAGATGGGCTTCGTCCTTGCCCAGCGCGCAATGCCGGCGGAATGAGGCAGGATGGCAAAGGGTGTCATCCTGCTTGCAGCCGGCGGAACGGGCGGACATCTGTTTCCGGCCGAGGCGCTTGCGCATGAGCTGATCGAACGCGGCTGGAAGGTGCATCTTGCCACCGACCGTCGCGCCGAGCGCTATTCCCGCCATTTCCCGGCTGCTGAAATCCACTCGATCGCCTCGGCTACCCTCGGCTCGAAGAATCCGGTCGCCGTGCTCTCGTCCTTCTGGAAAATCTGGCAGGGTGTGCGTGAAGCCGGCCGGGTGATCGCCAGGATCAAACCTGAAGCGGTCGTCGGTTTCGGCGGCTATCCGACGCTGCCGCCGCTCTATGCCGCGACAAGGCGCAAGGTGCCGACGCTGATCCACGAGCAGAACGCCGTCATGGGCCGCGCCAACAAGGCGCTTGCAAGCCGCGTCGACGCGATTGCCGGCGGCTTCCTGCCCGAGGGCGCGAGCGCTGCCGGCGCAAAGACGGTGACCACGGGCAATCCGGTCAGGCCGCAGGTGCTTGAGGCGGCCAAGACGCCCTATGCGGCATCGAACGAGGGCGAGCCGTTCCGCTTCCTGGTGTTTGGCGGCAGCCAGGGCGCGCAATTCTTTTCCGATGCCGTTCCGGCGGCGATCGCGCTGCTGCCGGAAGACCTCCGCAAGCGGCTGCTGATCACCCAGCAGGCGCGCGCCGAGGATGTGGCGCGGGTGAAGGCCGCCTATGCCGATCTTGGCGTCGACGTCCAGGTCTCGCCCTTCTTCACCGACATGGCGGCGCGCATGTCGGCGGCGCATCTGGTGATGTCGCGCTCCGGCGCCTCGACGGTTTCGGAAATCGCCGTCATCGGCCGGCCGGCGCTGCTGGTGCCTTATCCGCACGCGCTCGACCATGATCAGGCGGCGAACGCCGCGGCACTTGCCGCGGCCGGCGGGGCCGAGCTCCATCCGCAGTCGACGCTGTCGCCGGAACGGATTGCCGAGTTGGTCGGCGGGCTGATGCAGGATCCGAACCGGCTGGCGGCCATGGCCGCTGCCGCCCGCTCGGCCGGGAAACCGAACGCGGCGCGGTTGCTCGCCGACCTGACAGAGGCTATTGCGTCCGGCAAAACGGTTTCGGACTACAGGAGCACGCGCGCATGAAGATGCCGCAGACGATCGGCCTCGTACATTTCATCGGCATCGGCGGCATCGGCATGAGCGGTATCGCCGAGGTGCTGCACAATCTCGGCTACAAGGTGCAGGGTTCCGACCAGGCCGACGGCGCCAATGTGCAGCGGCTGCGCGACAAGGGCATCGAATGCTTCGTCGGTCACAAGTCCGAAAACCTCGGCGACGCCGAAGTCGTGGTCGTCTCGACCGCGATCAAGAAGTCCAACCCGGAACTGAAGGCCGCGCGCGAAAAGCTGTTGCCGATCGTGCGCCGCGCCGAAATGCTGGCTGAGCTGATGCGCTTTCGCCAGGCGGTCGCCATTGGCGGCACGCACGGCAAGACGACGACCACCTCGATGGTGGCGACGCTGCTCGAGGCTGGCGGGCTCGATCCGACCGTCATCAATGGCGGCATCATCAATGCCTATGGCACCAATGCGCGCATGGGCGACGGCGAGTGGATGGTAGTCGAAGCGGACGAGAGCGACGGCACGTTCCTCAAGCTGCCGGCCGATATCGCTGTCGTCACCAACATCGATCCCGAGCATCTCGACCACTATGGCAGCTTCGACAAGGTGCGCGAAGCCTTCCGCCAGTTCGTCGAGAACGTGCCGTTCTACGGCTTCGGCGTGATGTGCACCGATCATCCGGAAGTGCAGGCGCTGGTCAGCCGCATCGAGGACCGGCGCGTCATCACCTATGGCGAGAACGCGCAGGCCGACGTGCGCTTCACCAACCACCGCATGCACGGCGCGACTTCCGAGTTCGATATCGTGATCCGCGACCGCAAGGGACGGGGTACGACGGCGATCAAGGATCTGCGGCTGCCGATGCCCGGCCTGCATAACGTGTCCAATGCGACTGCGGCGATCGCGGTTGCGCATGAGCTTGGCCTCTCGGCCGAAGCGATCAAGAAGGGCTTGTCGTCCTTTGCCGGCGTCAAGCGGCGCTTTACCCACACCGGCTCGTGGAACGGTGTCGAGGTGTTCGACGACTACGGCCACCACCCGGTCGAGATCGCGGCGGTGCTGAAGGCCGCGCGCAGCGCGACCGAGGGGCGTGTCATCGCCATCGCGCAGCCGCATCGCTTCACCCGGCTGCATGATCTCTTCGATGAGTTCTCCGTCTGCTTCAACGACGCAGACACCGTGATGGTGGCGCCGGTCTATGCGGCGGGCGAAGAGCCGATCGAAGGTGTCTCGTCGGATACGCTGGTTGCGCGCATACGTTCCGGCGGCCACCGCGACGCACGCTATATCGATGGCGCGGCAGCGATCGCGCCGGCCATTCGCGAGCTTGCCAAGCCCGGCGACTTCGTCGTCTTCCTCGGCGCCGGCAACATCACGCAATGGGCCTACGCGCTGCCCAAGGAGCTTGGGGGGACGCCTTCATGATGCGCGGCCAGGACCTCATCGACAAGCTTGGTGACCGGCTTTCCGGCCTGCGCGGCCGTATCACGCCCAATGCCGAGATGGACAAGATCACCTGGTTCCGCGCCGGCGGCCTGGCGGAGGCGCTGTTCCAGCCGGCCGACGAGGAAGATCTGGCAACCTTCCTGCGCGCGGTGCCGGAAGAGATACCGGTCCTGGTGGTCGGTGTCGGCTCGAACCTTCTGGTGCGCGACGGCGGCATTGCGGGTTTTGTCGTCAGGCTCTCGGCCAAGGGCTTCGGCGACGCCGAGGCCACCGGGCCGACCACGATCAAGGCAGGTGCTGCAACGCCGGACAAGCGTGTCGCCGCGGTGGCCCACGAAGCAGGCATCGGCGGCTTCCACTTCTACCACGGCATTCCCGGTGCCATTGGCGGCGCGCTCAGGATGAATGCGGGCGCCAACGGCGTCGAGACCCGGGAACGGGTCGTCGAGGTGAGGGCGCTGGACCGCAAGGGCAATCTCCACACGCTCAGCAATGCCGATATGGGTTATGCTTATCGCCATTCGTCCGCACCCGGCGGACTGATCTTCACGTCGGCGATCTTCGAAGGCGTTTCCGAAGACAAGGCGGCTATCAAGGCGGCGATGGATGCCGTGCAGAACCATCGCGAGACGGTGCAGCCGATCCGCGAGAAGACCGGCGGCTCGACCTTCAAGAATCCGGAAGGCACCTCGGCCTGGAAGGAGATCGACAAGGCCGGCTGCCGCGGGCTGATGATCGGCGGTGCGCAGATGTCGCCGATGCATTGCAACTTCATGATCAACACCGGCACCGCGACCGGCTACGACCTCGAATATCTCGGCGAGACGGTGCGGGCGCGGGTGCTCGAAAATTCCGGCATCCGGCTGCACTGGGAGATCAAGCGCCTCGGCAATTTCCGCCCCGGCCATGCGGTGCAGGAGTTTCTCGGGCAACTCCTTTGACCTGAATCTCAACGCGGCCCGGCGTCTCGCGACCTTCACGTAATACTTGAACTTGAGCGCTTCGCAACGGCGTCAACCGTTGCCGCAAAGACTCAACAACACACTTTTCTCGCCCCTTTTTGCGGAAAGTGAATCTCTCGGAATCATAGGCACTTGCCAGCGAATCAACTCTCTGATTCTCTGCCCTAAAGCGTTTCCTGATTTGAGTCGTTCGACGCGTTAAGTCGCGTTTTCCGTCTGGGGGGCAACCTGCCGGAAGACTCGGACTCAATGCTCAGGGATGCGGTGCGGGAATTGGTTGCAGGCCCGGCGTGAGAGGGATGACGGGAATGAAGAACAAGCATGTGGCTGTCCTCCTGGGTGGATTCTCCTCGGAGCGGCCCGTGTCTCTGTCCTCGGGGAAAGCGTGTGCGGATGCGCTCGAGAATGAAGGCTATAAGGTCACCCGCGTCGATGTTTCGCGCGATGTCGGGTCTGTGCTTGCCGAGCTCAAGCCCGACGTCGCCTTCAACGCGCTGCACGGTCCGTTCGGCGAGGACGGCACCATCCAGGGAATTCTCGAATATCTCGGAATTCCCTACACCCATTCGGGGGTGCTCGCTTCGGCGCTGGCCATGAACAAGGAGCAGGCCAAGAAGGTCGCCAAGGCGTCCGGCATTCCGGTCGCGGAATCCAAGGTGGTCAACCGCTTCGCCGTCAAGAACAAGCATCCGATGAAGCCGCCTTACGTGGTCAAGCCGGTCAATGAGGGGTCGAGCTTCGGCGTCGTCATCGTGCATGAGGGGCAGTCGCATCCGCCGCAGGTGATCGGCTCGACCGAGTGGCAATATGGCGAGACCGTCATGGTCGAGCGTTACATCCATGGTCGGGAGCTGACCTGCGCGGTGATGGGCGATGTGGCGCTTGGCGTCTGCGAGATCATCCCGACCGGACATTCCTTCTACGATTACGATTCAAAATACGTTCCCGGCGGATCAAAACACGAAATCCCTGCTAAAATTTCACCGAATATTTACCAAAAAATACAGACACTGTCCCTCAAGGCTCATCTTGCCATTGGTTGCCGGGGCGTCTCCCGATCGGACTTCCGTTACGACGACCGCCACTCCGAAAACGGCGAGGTTGTCTGGCTCGAGGTCAACACTCAGCCGGGCATGACGCCGACGTCTCTTGTGCCTGAAATCGCCGCGCAAGCGGGACACTCGTTCGGCGAATTGTTGAGTTGGATGGTGGAGGACGCTTCGTGTCTGCGTTGAGGTGGGGACAGGGTAACGGCGGCGCGGCTGGTCCCGCGCTGTTCGGCGTGCCGCTGTCATTCGACCGTTTCGTATTGCCGCGTCAGCTTCGCCGGCCGATGCGTGTGCTGGCGCGCCTGTGCGGCGGCGAGTATGAGGCGCCGCGCTTTTCGGCGGCGATCCTTTCCGCCGCGCTGGTCGCATCCAGCAGCGCCTATGGCGCTTATCTCGGTGGTTATACCGATAGCATCGTGCAGGGCGTGACGGCGCGCACCGGCTTTGCCGTCGACCAGATCAAGGTGGTCGGCAACCGCCAGACTTCCGAGATCGATGTGCTCGACCGGCTCGGCCTCGACGGCTGGACCTCGCTGATCGGCTTCGATGCCGAGGCCGCGCGCGAGCGCATCGCGACGCTGCCCTGGGTCGAGGGCGCGGCGGTGCGCAAGGTCTACCCGCATACGCTGGAGGTGCGCATCGAGGAGCGCGCGCCCTTCGCGCTCTGGCAGCAGGGCACCGCGGTGTCGGTCATCGAGCGGTCGGGCGAGGTGATCGCGCCGTTCTCGGGCGGCAAGCAGGCGCTGCTCCCGCTGATTATCGGCACGGGCGCGCCGGCCATGGCGCCGGCCTTCCTCGACAAGATCAAGCGCTATCCCGAGCTCGCGGCGCGGGTCAAAGGTTATATCCGAGTCGGCGAACGCCGCTGGGACCTCAGGCTCGAAAACGGCATCACGATCAAGCTGCCGGAAGACGGCGAGGACCAGGCGATCGCAGAGCTCGTCAAGATCGACCATGACAACGGTCTGCTCACACGCGACATCGCCGGCGTCGACATGCGGCTCTCCGACCGGTTGGTCGTAGAGCTGTCGCCGGAAGCGGCGACGCAGCGCGAAGCCGCGCTCAGCGACAAGCCGAAAAGCCTGGCCAAGCGCAAGGCGGGGACAAAGATATGAGTTGGCTTGGCGGCAGCAGTGACGCTTCTTCGCGCCGGTCGGGCACGCTTACGGTGCTCGATGTCGGCTCCAGCAAGGTTTGCTGCGTGGTGGCGAAGCTCAAGCCGAACGAGGACGGCAAGCTGCTGCGCGGACGTTCGCACCGTATCCAGGTGATCGGCATCGGCCATCAGAAGTCGCAAGGCGTGAAGTCCGGCGTCGTGGTCGATCTCGATCGCGCCGAGCATGCCATTCGGCTTGCTGTCGATGCGGCCGAGCGCATGGCCGGGCTCACCGTCGATTCCCTCATCGTCAATATGACGGCGGGGCGGCTGAAGAGCGAATCCTTCTCGGCGACCATCAATCTCGGCGGCCATCAGGTCGAGGAAACCGACATCAAGCGTGTGCTTGCCGCCGGCGCCAAACAGGCGCTCAGGGCCGAGCGCGAGGTGATCCATTCGCTGCCGGTCGGTTTCTCCCTCGATGCCGAGCGCGGCATGCGCGATCCGCGCGGCATGGTGGGCGATGCGCTTGGCGTCGATATGCATGTGCTGACGGGCGATGCGGCGCCGATGCGCAACCTGGAGCTCTGCATCAACCGCTCGCACCTTTCGGTCGAGCGCATGGTGGCGACGCCCTATGCCAGCGGACTTGCCTCGCTGGTCGACGACGAGCTCGAAATGGGCGCCGCCTGCATCGACATGGGTGGCGGCACGACGACCATTTCAGTCTTCTCGGAAGGCAAGTTCATCCATGGCGACGCCATCGCCATCGGCGGCAACCATGTGACGCTCGACATGGCCAAGGGCCTGTCGACCTCGCTCGATGCCGCGGAGCGGCTCAAGGTGATGCATGGCTCGGCGCTGCCCGGAAGCGCCGACGACCGCGATCTCGTCTCGATCCAGCCGATCGGCGAGGAGGGCGATGTGCCGCAGCAGATTCCGCGCTCGGTGATGACGCGCATCATCCGTGCGCGCATCGACGAGACGCTGGAGCTTTTGCGCGACCGGCTGAACAAGTCCGGCTACGGCAATGCCGTCGGCAAGCGCGTCGTGCTCACCGGCGGCGCCAGCCAGCTCTCCGGCCTGCCGGAAGCCGCGCGCCGCATTCTCGGGCGCAATGTTCGCATCGGCCGGCCGCTTGGGGTGGCTGGCCTGCCGGAAGCGGCCAAGGGACCGGCGTTCTCGACCCCGGTCGGACTGATGATCTACCCGCAGATGGCGAACTTCGAGAGCCATTCGGCGAAAGGACTTTCCGGTTTCAGGATGACCGGGACGGGCGGAAAACTGCATCGCATGAGTCAGTGGTTGAGAGACAGTTTTTAATTTGACGGGGACAGCCCCATAGGCGGCCGCAGCGGCGAAGCGGCGGGAAAGGCAAAGGACGGAGACAATGACCATCAATCTGCAAAAGCCGGACATCACCGAGCTTAAGCCACGCATCACCGTCTTCGGTGTCGGCGGCGGCGGCGGCAATGCGGTCAACAACATGATCACAGCCGGCCTGCGCGGCGTCGAGTTCGTGGTGGCCAACACTGACGCCCAGGCGCTGACGATGTCGAAGGCCGAGCGGCTGATCCAGCTCGGCGCGCATGTCACCGAAGGCCTCGGCGCCGGCTCGCAGCCGGAAGTCGGCCGCGCTGCGGCGGAAGAGTGCATCGACGAGATCATCGATCATCTCTCCAACACCCATATGTGCTTCGTCACCGCCGGCATGGGCGGCGGCACTGGCACGGGCGCTGCTCCGGTCGTTGCCCGCGCGGCGCGCGAGAAGGGCATCCTCACCGTCGGCGTCGTCACCAAGCCGTTCCATTTCGAGGGCCAGCGCCGCATGAAGACGGCCGACATGGGCATCGAGGAACTGCAGAAATGCGTCGATACCCTCATCGTCATCCCCAACCAGAACCTGTTCCGGCTGGCCAATGACAAGACCACCTTCGCCGATGCCTTCGCCATGGCCGACCAGGTGCTCTATTCGGGCGTTGCCTGCATCACCGACCTGATGGTCAAGGAAGGCCTGATCAATCTCGACTTCGCCGACGTCCGTTCGGTGATGCGCGAGATGGGCAAGGCGATGATGGGCACCGGCGAAGCTTCGGGCGAGGGGCGCGCGATGGCCGCCGCCGAAGCCGCGATCGCCAACCCGCTGCTCGACGAAACCTCGATGAAGGGCGCCAAGGGCCTGCTGATCTCGATCACCGGCGGCCGCGACCTCACCCTGTTCGAGGTCGACGAGGCCGCGACCCGCATCCGCGAGGAGGTCGACCAGGACGCCAACATCATCCTGGGCGCTACCTTCGACGAGGAGCTGGAAGGCGTGATCCGCGTCTCCGTAGTCGCCACCGGCATCGACAAGTCGGCGGCCGAAATCGCGGCAGCGCCGATCTCGATCCGCGCAGCGCAGAAGCCGGCCGCGCGCCCGGCGGCTCCGGCTGCTGAAATCCGCCCCGCTGCGGTTCAGCCGCAGGCCTACGAGCCGCGTGCGGTCGATCCGGTCGCCGAGGCGATCCAGCTTGCCGAGGCAAACGCAGCCGCCATGGCGCAGCCGCGCGCCGTGCCGGTCGACGACTTCCGGCCGCAGAGCAAGATCTTCCAGGCTCCGCCAGCCCAGGCGCAGCCGCAACCGGTGGCGCAGCCGCAGGTCATGCAGCAGCCCGCGCCGCAGCGCGAGATGCCGCAGCCGGTGGCGGCGGCCCCGCAGCGTATGCCGCGCGTGGAAGACTTTCCGCCGGTCGTACGGGCTGAAGTCGAAGCCAAGACCCGGCCCACGGACCATGAAAACAGCGGTCCGATGGGGCTGATCAAGCGGCTGACCAACGGCCTTACCCGCCGTGAGGAAGAGCCGGCCCGGCTCCAGCCGGCACAGCCGCGCGAACCGAAGCTGCGCCAGGCAGCGCCCGAGATGCGCCGTCTCGCCAGCCAGGATCCGCAGCTCTACGCGCCGCGCCGCGGCCAGCTCGACGACCAGGGCCGGCTGACGCCGCAGAACCGCACGGTCCAGGAAGACGACCAGCTGGAAATCCCGGCCTTCCTGCGCCGCCAGGCCAACTGATCGGTAGGGCAGGCCGCTGATCGCCGATACAGCGCCCGCTGATCGCCGATACAGCGCCCGCTGATCGTTGATACAGCGGCCGCTGATCGTTAACGATATATAACGGTTGTTAACAGGCAGGCGAGAGATCGTCTGCCTGTTGCTTTTTAAAGTGCATTTAGAACAATGAGTTACGGTGTCTTTCTTATGTTTCCCCGCAGTTACACGGGGTAAGAAACCGTGATTTGGAGTCTCCAGGGCGGGCCATTATCTTCGCCACGGACTAAAGTCGGTTTGCCGGGATTCGGGGAGTAGCCCTGCCTGCCGATTATACCAGAGCCGCATGCTCTTGCTTATTTTGCCGCGTTTGTGCGAGCGCCAGACCATCCAGCTGGCTGCAAGATATCCAAGGCCGATGGAGCGGACACAGGCATTCAGGGCGATGGGGTTACTCTTGCACGACTATCAGACGACAGTGAAATCGCGCGCGACGCTGACTGGCATCGGCGTCCATAGCGGCAAACCCGTCACCGTTCACTTCCTGCCCGCCGACGCCGACACGGGCATCGTCTTCCATCTTTCGAATGGCGGCGAAGCCCGTGAGTTCCGCGCTCTGGTCGCGGAAGTCGGCGCTACCGATCTCTGCACCATGCTTGGCGATCCGGCAGGCAAGCATATCGGCACTGTCGAGCATCTGATGGCCACGGTGTTCGGTCTTGGCATCGACAATCTCATCATCGAGATCGACGGTTCGGAAGTCCCCATTCTCGACGGTAGCGCCATGGCCTTCGTCGAAGCCATCGACCAGGTGGGCATCGACACGCAGGCGGTGAAGCGTCGCTATATCCGTGTGGTCAAGCCGGTGCGCGTGGAAGCCGGCGCATCCTGGGCGGAGTTCCGCCCCTATGACGGCACGCGTTTCGAGGTCGAGATCGATTTTGAAAGTCCGGCGATCGGTCGCCAGCAATTCGCCTCCGACATCAATCCCGACATCTTCCGCCGCGACATTGCGCGCGCGCGCACCTTCGGCTTCATGAAGGATGTCGAGCGGCTTTGGGCCGCCGGTTACGCGCTCGGCTCATCACTGGAGAACTCGCTGGTCATCGGCGACGACAACCGCGTCATCAATGTCGGCGGGTTGCGCTATCCCAATGAATTCGCCCGCCACAAGACGCTCGACGCTATGGGCGATCTGGCGCTGGCCGGCGCGCGCTTCATCGGCTGCTTCCGTTCCTATCGCGGCGGTCACCGGATGAATGCCTCGGCGCTGCGCCGGTTGCTTTCCGACCGGACGGCCTTCGAGATCGTCGAGACGAGGCGGCGTGAGCGCGGCCGGGTCGCCGAAATGATCGCCGTCAGCGGGCCGGTCTACGCGCCCTGGGTTATCTGACGCGTTCAGCCTCAGGTCCTGCGCCTGATCTCATAGTCGACATCGCCATATTCAGCGCCCGGCAGTCGGTCGGGGCCTTCGACGTAGAACGTGCCGACATGAACAAGTCCGGCCTTTTCCAGGACACGGCGTGATGCCGTGTTTACGGCCATCGTGCTGGCAACAATGCGGGCAAAGCCGAAGCGGGAGAAACCGGCCTCGACCAACACTGCCGTGCCTTCGCTGGCATAGCCCAATCCCCACATGGCGCGCCGCAGCCGATAGCCCAATTCCGCCGATCCGTCGCCACGATCGCGCAGCGAGAACCAGCCGACAAAGCTGCCGGATAGCTTCTCCCTTGCAGTCCAGATGCCTTGCTCGCCACCGCGCGGCATCAGAAAATCGACGGACGGATCGATGTCGTCGAGCGGTGTCGACTTGCCGCCGTTCAGGAAGCGCATCACTTCGCCGTCCTGCTCGAGCGCGAATAGCTCGTCCCGGTCGGCTGGAATCACGGACGTCAACCGCAGCCGCGGCGTTTCCAGGCCTTGCAACATGTAACGGTTCCTTTGCCACCTTGTGGCAGGGTCCCGCATGATGTCGCAAGACGCAGCCGCCGGGTTTGATGTGAGGCAAGGCTGTGTGATAATAATACATCACCGGGGCGCCAAATCGCAGCCAGTTCGCGGCATCCGGCAGCCGCCACAAAAATGTGCGATTGGCCGGACATAGCGTTGCCGGGCAAGGGGATAATGGTTTATGGCTTCGGCCCGGACCGAAACGACGCCGAAGGGGCGGAATCCAAACATGTTTTTTTCGCGAGTTGGTCAATCGGTAACGCCGCGTCGGCGCGTTTTGCTGGCGCTGTCGGTGGTTGCTCCCGCGCTCGTGCTGTCGGCCTGCATGTCCTCCGAGAAGGACGTCAACCTGGCGACCTATGTCGACCAGACCGAACCGGCCGACGTTCTCTACAACCAGGGCCTGGCCAACATGAATGCCGGCCGCCTCGACGAGGCGAGCAAGAAGTTCGACGCCGTTGACCGCCAGCATCCCTATTCGGAATTCGCCCGCAAATCGATGGTGATGGGCGCTTTCGCCGACTATCGCGCCGGCAATTATGACGAAGCGATCGGCACCGCCAAGCGCTATCTGACGCTTTATCCCTCGACCGACGATGCGGCTTACGCGCAGTACATCATCGGGCTCTGCTACTACCGGCAGATCAAGGACGTCACCCAGGATCAGAAGGAAGCGCGCCAGACCATCCAGACCATGCAGGATCTGGTGACGCGCTGGCCTACTTCAGAATATGTCCCCGACGCCAAGGACAAGATCCGCTTCGCCAACGACCAGCTCGCCGGCAAGGAGATGCAGGTCGGTCGCTATTATCTCGAGCGCCGCGAATACATCGCCGCCGTGAAGCGTTTCCGCACCGTGGTCGAGAATTATTCCAACACCCGCCATGTCGAGGAGGCGCTCGCGCGCCTGACCGAGTCCTATTATGCGATGGGCCTGACCTCTGAGGCGCAGACGGCCGCGGCGGTGCTCGGCCACAACTATCCGGACAGCCCGTGGTACAAGGATTCCTACAAGCTCCTGCAGAGCAACGGGCTTGAGCCGCGCGAAAATGCCGGATCGTGGATATCCAAGGCCGGGAAGCTGATCACCGGCGCCTGAAGCTTGCGATGCTGTCCAGACTGTCGATCCGCGATATCGTCCTGATCGAGAAGCTGGACATCGAATTCCTGCCTGGGCTTTCGGTGCTGACCGGCGAAACCGGCGCCGGCAAATCCATCCTGCTCGATGCGTTGTCGCTGGCGCTTGGCGCGCGGGGCGACGCTTCGCTCGTCCGCCACGGTGCGGCACAAGGCCAGGTCATCGCCGTGTTCGACGTGCCGCGCAACCATCCGGCGCGCGCGCTGCTCGCCGAAAATGACATCGAGGATGACGGCGACATCATCCTGCGCCGCGTGCAGACGGCCGACGGCCGCACCCGCGTCTTCGTCAACGACCAGCCCTCCAGCGTCACCCTGATGCGCGATGTCGGCCGGGCACTGGTCGAGATCCATGGCCAGCATGACGAGCGCGCGCTGGTCGATCCCGGCGCGCATCGTGAATTGCTGGACAGTTTCGGCGGCCACCTGGGCGCCGCGCGCGGCACGGGCGAAGCCTGGCGCTACTGGCGGGGCTGCGAGCAGGAGCTTTCCCGGCATCGCGCCAAGGTCGAGGCGGCGGCGCGCGAGGCCGATTATCTGCGCGCTTCCGTCGCCGAGCTTACGAAGCTCGACCCGCAGCCAGGCGAGGAAACGGAACTTGCGGAACTCCGCGCGCAGATGATGCGCGTCGAAAAGATCGCCGGCGAAATCCATGACGCGCAGGATGTGCTGTCGGGGCCGTCTTCGCCCTTGCCGCAGCTCGCCAGCCTGCTGCGCCGGCTGCAGCGCAAGTCGACCGAGGTGCCGGGCCTGCTCGATGATGTGGTGAAGTCGCTGGACGAGGCGATGCTTTCGCTGGACGCCGCGCAGTCCGGTGTCGAAGCAGCACTCCGTTCCACCGAATATGATCCGCAGCGTCTGGAGAAGGCGGAGGAGCGGCTGTTTGCGCTGCGCGCTGCCTCACGCAAGCACAACGTCACGGTCGACGACTTGGCACAGTTGCGCGACACGATGGTGGCCGATCTTGCCGATCTGGACGCCGGCGAGGAGCGGCTGCATGCGCTGGAAAAGCAGGCCGCTGCCGGGCGCGAGGCCTATGATATTTCCGCCGCACAGCTTTCGTCGCTGCGCCATGCGGCGGCGGCGGGCCTGACCAGGGCGGTGATGGCGGAACTGCCGGCGCTGAAGCTCGAACGGGCCGAGTTCATCGTCGAGATGGCAAGCGATGCCGAAACCCGCATGGAAGAAGGCATCGACCAGGTCGAATTCTGGGTGCGCACCAATCCCGGCACCAGGCCGGGGCCGATGATGAAGGTCGCCTCCGGCGGCGAACTCTCGCGCTTTCTCCTGGCGCTGAAGGTGGCGCTCGCCGATCGCGGCTCGGCGCCGACCTTGGTCTTCGACGAAATCGATACCGGCGTCGGCGGCGCGGTGGCCGATGCCATCGGCCAGCGGCTGGCGCGGCTGTCGAAGCGGGTGCAGGTTCTTTCCGTCACGCATGCGCCGCAGGTGGCGGCGCGCGCGGCCACGCATTTCCTGATCTCCAAATCCGGCGGCAAGGACCGTGTCGCCACCGGCATCGCCGAAATGGACCGCGCGGCGCGCCAGGAAGAGATCGCGCGCATGCTGGCCGGCGCCACCATCACCGACGAGGCGCGCGCCGCGGCGGAGCGGTTGTTGCGCGAGAACACGGCGGCAGCTTAGGCTGTGCTGATATTCAGGTGAGGCCGGCCTGCGAAGCGCGGCTTCCTGCGCTTCCGGTGCTCACGTACCCAAAAGTACGCTCCGCTCCGGCCTTCGCCGGCCGAAGCCCTCATAAGTGTCTCCGCTCTATGAAGGCTACGGCCGGCGTAGGCCGGTTCTCGGAAGCCACGCTTCTCGACTCGGCCTGACATGAATCTCAGCACATCCTTGGTGCTCGATTCTTCAGGCTCGGAAGCTGAGTCAGCAGATGGCTGTATCCTGCTGTCGAGCAATGATTTTTCCACAAGCTATCTCCCTGCCGGCGAATCCTGATTTATAGTGGCCCGCCATCATTCGAGGACCGCGCCGCATGTCGGAAAAATCAGTCGATTCGCTGAGCGAGGGTGAGGCCGCGGAAGAGCTGAAGCGGCTGGCGGCGGAGATCGCCGAGCACGACCGGCGCTACCACGCGGAAGACGCGCCGACGATCACCGACGCGGAATATGATGCGTTGCGCCGGCGCAACCTCGCCATCGAGGAGCAGTTTCCGGGTCTGGTGCGCGAGGATTCGCCGTCGCTGCGGGTCGGTGCTGCGCCGGCGGAGGGTTTTGCCAAGGTGCGCCATGCCGTGCCGATGCTGAGCCTCGCCAAGGCCTATACCGACCAGGACGTCGCCGATTTCATCGAGCGCGGCCGGCGTTTCTTCGACCGCGACAAGGATCTCGACATCGCCTTCACCGCGGAGCCGAAGATCGACGGGCTGTCGGCCTCGCTGCGCTACGAGAACGGCGTGTTCGTGCAGGGCGCGACGCGCGGCGACGGCGCCGTCGGCGAGGATATCACCGCCAATCTGAAGACGATTGCCGATATCCCGAAGACGCTGAAGGGATCGGGCTGGCCTCAGACGATCGAAATCCGCGGCGAGGTCTACATGACCTATGCCGAATTCGAGGCGCTGAAGCAGCGTTCGGCGGCAGTCGGCGGCCAGGATTATGTCAATCCGCGCAACACCGCGGCCGGATCGCTGCGCCAGAAGGACCCGTCGGTCACCGCCAGCCGCAACCTCAAATTCTTCGCCTATGCCTGGGGCTATACGACGGCGGATCCTGCTCCCACCCAGTACGATGCCGTGCAGAAATTCGCCGAGTGGGGGTTCAAGGTCAGCCCGCTGATGGTGCGGGCGAAGTCCATAGACGAGCTTATTGCCCACTACCACCGGATCGAGGAGCAACGTTCCTCGCTCGGCTACGACATCGACGGCGTCGTCTACAAGGTCGACCAGCTCGAGCTGCAGCGCCGCTGGGGTTTTGTCACCGGCGAGCCGCGCTGGGCGGTTGCCCACAAATTCCCGGCCGAGCAGGCGATGACGACCGTCGAGAAGATCGACATCCAGGTCGGCCGCACCGGCACGCTGGCGCCGGTGGCGCGGCTGGCGCCGGTAACGGTTGGCGGCGTGGTGGTCGAGAACGTCACGCTGCACAATGAAGACTATATCAAGGGTTTCGACAGCAACGGCCAGCCGATCCGTGACGGCATCGACGTGCGCATCGGCGACACCGTGGTCATCCAGCGGGCGGGGGACGTCATCCCGCAGATCGTCAGCGTCGTCGTCGACAAGCGGCCGCCCGAGGCGGTGCCTTACGAATTCCCACATACCTGCCCGGTCTGCGGCTCGCCGGCGACGCGCGAGATCAACGAGAAGACAGGCAAGGAGGATTCCCGGCGCCGCTGCACCGGCGAGCTGATCTGCGCCGCGCAGGCGGTGGAAAGGCTGCGCCATTTCGTGTCGCGCGGCGCGCTCGATATAGAGGGCCTAGGCTCTGAAAACATCGACCTCTTCTTCAATTCGGGGCTGGTCAAGACGGCCGCCGACATCTTCACGCTGAAGGATCGCCGTCCGGCCGTCACCAAGGCGCTGGCCGAGCGGCGCGAGGAGCAGGCGAGGCTGCGCGAGGAAGCATCGGGCAAGACGCGCAAGAACGTCCGCAGCGTCGAGGAG
Source organism: Mesorhizobium sp. WSM3224 (assembly GCF_000427725.1). Taxonomy (GTDB): domain Bacteria; phylum Pseudomonadota; class Alphaproteobacteria; order Rhizobiales; family Rhizobiaceae; genus Mesorhizobium. The sequence goes on from NZ_ATYO01000019.1 coordinate 74,876, forward strand.
CGCAACTATGAAGGCCTCGATAAGCTGTTTTCGGCCATCGACGCACGCCGCGAACCGGAGCTCGACCGCTTCATCTTCGCGCTCGGCATCCGCCATATCGGCGAGACGACGGCAGCCGTGCTCGCCCGCCAGTTCTCGACCATCGAAGAGCTGATGCGAGTCGGCAAGGAGACGGCGAAGGCGGAAGATCCGCACACCGTCTTCCCGTCGATCAACGGTATCGGCGACACGGTGATCAACGCGCTACGCGATTTCTTCGGCAACGAACGCAATGACGACGTGCTGGACTCCTTGCTCGCTCAAGTTCATCCGAAGCCTTACGTCATGGAAGTCTCTACCGGCAGCGAAGTCTCCGGCAAAACGGTTGTCTTCACCGGCACGCTGGAAAAGATGACGCGCTCGGAAGCCAAGGCAATGGCGGAGCGGCTCGGTGCCAAGGTGGCGGGCTCGGTTTCGGCCAAGACCGATCTGGTGGTGGCGGGTCCCGGCGCCGGCTCGAAGCTGAAAGTTGCAAGCGACCTTGGCATCGAGGTGATCGACGAGGACACCTGGCTGCAGCGCATCGGCAGGGGCGGGTGATGGCCGGCGCATTCAAAGGCTTTGGGCAGAAGGCCATTCCTTTCTTCAAGGCGCTCGACTTCCACCAGAGCCGGGAATGGTTCCAGGAGAATCGCGAGCTCTTCGACAGCGAGCTGCACGAGCCGTTCTGCGATCTGGTCGAGACGCTCACCGAACGCTTCGAGGCGGCTAAGCTCGGCTTGCGCGGCGACCGCAAGAAATCGCTGTTCCGCATCAATCGCGACGTGCGCTTCGCCAAGGACAAGCGGCCTTACAACCGGCATCTGTCGGCCATCCTGTCACCTGACGGCACCAAGATGTCGCAAGGCGTCTTCTATGTGCATATCGGGCTGGAGCGCTGCTTCGCCGGCGTCGCCTGGTGGCAGCCGGCGCCGGAACTGCTGCAGGCGATGCGCAAGGCGATCGTGACCACGCCGGCCGCGTTCCGCGGCATGGTCTCGTCGCTCAAGAAGGCAGGCCTGGAACTCGATCCGGAAGACCGTTTGAAGCGCGCGCCGCGCGGCTTCGAGGACGTCGGCGACGAGGATCTCGCCCAGGCGGTGCGCAACCGGCATTTCGTGGTCCGGCACGACATCGATCCGGCGACGATCCATTCGCCGGCGCTGGTCGACGATCTCGTCGGTTTCACGCTTGGCGCCAAGCCGCTGCTCGACTGGGGCAGGGCGATCCAGGGCACGGCCGTGGCGGCCTAAAGCGCGTCGCGTCGAAACGGATTCAGGCGACCCGCTTTAAGTCATTGTTTTGATGCATGTCGTTGTCCCAGAACCGCTGTGCACTTCTGGGCGACATGCATTAGCCTTAGATAGGATCAGGCCGGCCGCTCACATCCGCATCAGCAGGCCGCCATCGACGGCGAGTTCGATGCCGGTGATGTAGCTCGCGGCATCCGAGAGCAGGAACAGCGCGGCGTTGGCCATGTCCTGCGGCGTGCCGATGCGGCCGAGCGGGGTATAGCTCGCCACGGCGGCGCGCTTCTCCTCGGTGTCCCAACGCGCCTGCAGCGGCGTCAGCGCCATGCCGGGGCATATTGAGTTGGAGCGGATGCCGTCGCCGGCAAGCTGCATGGCCAGCGACTTGGACAGCGCGCAGACGCCCGCCTTCGAGGCCTGGTACGCGTCCTGCGGTTTCGGATCGCCGCGATACCACTGGATGGTCGAGAAATGCACCATGGCGCCGCCACGGCCGCCGGCGCGCATATGCGGAACGACGGCGCGAGCCGTATGCACGAAGGATTTCAGATTGATGTTGAAGACCTGGTCCCAGACATCAAGGTCCATATCGAGCGCAGACTTGTCGCGACCGAACCACAGAACGCCGGCGACATTGGCGAGAAAGTCGATGCCGCCGCGCTCGCGGCCGGCGGCGCCAATGGTTTGCTCGACGAAAGTGGCATCGGTCAAATCACCCTGCGCGAAGGTCAGCCTGTCGTCATAGGCGGCGAGCGAGGCCGGGCGCGGCTTGATGTCGATGGCGGTGACGGAGGCTCCTGCATCGAGCAGCGCCAGCGCGATCGCCTCGCCCATGCCGCCGCCCGCTCCGGTGACGACCGCATGCCTGCCGGTGAAATCAAAGACGACCATCTGTCCCTCTCTTGTTGGCGCCAGAGACGCGTTTTGCGCCAGGACGCGACGGGCGGACAATAGGGGCGGGCAAAAAATCCAAGTGGCGGCGCCATTTTCTCGGCTGAGCCCTTGAGATCGAAGAGAACCGGCGCGTCGCGATCAGTTCCGCTGATCGTTGGGTCAAGCGAATTGGTGTGACATTGAAGGCGACGCTCCCTAAATCAAACCGCTCAAGGAGCGGCTGATGGCGGCGGAAGCAATCTCTGAGGGCAGGACTGGCGGCGATTTCTGGGACGGCGTGCGGCTGTCGATGCCGGTCGTCGTCGCCTCGGCGCCGTTCGCGGTGCTGTTCGGCACGATCGCGGTCGACAACGGATTCTCCGTCCTCGAAGCCTTCCTGATGAGCGCCATGATCTATGGCGGCGCCAGCCAGATGGTCGGCATCGAACTGTTCGGCCAGCATGTCGCGCCATGGCTGATCGTGCTGTCGATCTTCGCGGTGAATTTCCGCCATGTGCTCTATTCGGCCGGGATCGGCAGGCGCATCGCGCATTGGCCGGTGGTGCAGCAGGCGCTCGGCTACTTCATCCTGACCGATCCGCAATTTGCCATCGCCGAGGCAAGGGCGGAGTCCGGCCGTCCGGTCGGCTTCGTCTGGTATCTGGGGCTCGGCCTGCCGGTCTATGTGTTCTGGGTGATCGAAAGCGGGCTGGGCGCGGTGTTCGGCAAGATGATCCCGGACACGCATGCACTGGGCATCGATTTCCTGCTGCCGATCTATTTCCTCGGCCTTGTGCTTGGCTTCCGCAAGCGGCCGCTTTGGGCGCCCGTCGTCGCCGCCAGCGCCGTCGCCTCGATCATTGCCTACCGAACTGTCGGCTCGCCCTGGCATGTTTCGATCGGCGCGATCGCCGGCGTTCTCCTGGCGGTGATGCTGCCGCCACACCATAGCGGCGTGGGCAAGCGGCCATGAGCACGACCTTCTGGATTATCCTTGCCGGCGCTGTCGCCACCTATCTGACCCGCGTCGGCGGCCACCTCGTCATATCGCGCTTCGAGACGATCCATCCGCGCGTCGAGGCCGGCCTCAACGCCGTGCCGGCCGCTGTGCTGACGACGCTCGTCGCGCCGGAGTTGCTGCATGCCGGGCCTGCCGAATGGGCGGCGCTGATCGTCACCGTGGCCGTGTCCTTGCGTGGAGGCCTGATGGCGATGTTCCTGGCTGGTGCCGCGGTGTTGATCCTGGCGCGGCAGTTCGTCGGCTGATTTCGTCGGTGTGATCATTCCGAACGTCGGCGCTGCCCCTCATTGCCCTGCCCGTCCTCCGCAGCAGCTGCGCAGCAGCTGCGGAGGTGGACCGGGCATTTCTCCCCGTTACGGGGAGAAAGAAGCCAGCCTCAGATCTTGGCGTCGTGGGGCAGCGGCGCGGTGGCTTTCTCCAGCCAGGCCAGCGTCTCGCCGTCGACCATCGGGCCGATCTCCGCCAGCACCCGGGCATGATACCGGTCGAGCCACTGCAGTTCATCCCGATGCAGCAGGTCGGTGCGGATCAGCCGCTTGTCGATCGGCGCCAGCGTCAGCGTCTCGAAGCCGTGCATGGCGATGTCGCCGCCTTCGATCGGCTCCGCCGGCGTGACCAGGATCAGGTTCTCGATGCGGATGCCGTAGGCGCCTTCCTTGTAGTAGCCCGGCTCGTTGGACAGCATCATGCCGGCAAGCAGTTTTTCCGTGCCGGTGCGGGCAATGCGCTGCGGGCCTTCATGCACGGCGAGATAGGAGCCGACGCCGTGGCCGGTGCCGTGGGCGAAGTCGCAGCCATGCTTCCACAGCGCCACGCGGGCAACGGCGTCGATTTCCGAGCCGCGCGTGCCGGCCGGGAAACGCAGCGTCGAGATGCCGATCATACCCTTCAGCACCAGCGTGAAGCGCTCGCGCATCTCTTCGGTGGGCTGGCCAATCGGCACGGTGCGGGTGATGTCGGTTGTGCCGTCCTGATACTGGCCGCCGGAATCGAGCAAAAAGAGCTCGCCACTCTGCAGCTTTCGGCTGGTGGCGCGTGAGACGCGGTAGTGCATGATGGCGCCGTTCGGACCGGCGCCGGAAATCGTGTCGAACGAGATGTCGCGCAGCGGCATCTGCGTTTCCTCGCCGGTCCGCCGGCGCACCTCCTCGAGCTTGGTGACCACGGCAATCTCGTCGAGCGTGCCGGGCTTCTGCCTGTCGAGCCAGCAAAGCAGCCTGGCGACCGCGGCCCCGTCGCGGCGATGCGCGGCGCGGCTGCCGGCGATCTCGGCCTGGCTCTTGGTGGCGCGCGGGATGCGCGCAGGGTCGGCGGCCGGCACGACGATGCCGCCATTGTCCTCGACCAGCATTCTAAGCTTTTCCGCCGCCAGCACCGGATCGAGCGCGATCTTGGCGCCGTTGCTGGCCAGCTCGACAATGGCGGCTTCGAACTCGTCCGGATCATGCAGATCGGCGAGCTGGGTAAGATAGGCCGCGACCTGGCGCGGGAATTTGCGCTGGTCCATGAACAGCTGATGCTTGCCGTCGGCGGCGAGGATGGCAAAACCGAGCGCCAGCGGCGTGTGCGGCACGTCGCCGCCACGGATGTTGAAGGCCCAGGCTATTGAAGAGGGATCGGTCAGCACGGCGTGAGTGGCGCCGTCCTTTTCGATCGCGCCCGCCAACCGCGCAAGCTTGTCCTTGGCGAGCTCGCCGGCAAGGTTTTGCGGATGGATCTCGACAGGCGCGCGCGGCGGTTCCGGCTGATCCTTCCAGATGATATCGATGGGGTTCCTGTCGAGCGGCTCCAAGGTCGCGCCGGACTGCTCGGCCGATGCCTTCAGCGCCTTGATCTCACTGAGCGTGTGCAGCCACGGATCGAAACCGAGACGCGCGCCCTTGCCGAGATTGTCCTTGATCCAGGATGCCGGCGGATTGTCGATGAGGCTCTCGACGGTGAAGATCGAAAGGTCGACCTCGTTGCGCACCTGCAGCGTGTAGCGGCCGTCGACGAAGATGAAGGCGCGATCGCGCAGGATGATGGCGACGCCGGCCGATCCGGAAAAGCCAGTCAGCCATTTCAGCCGTGCCGAACGGTCGGCGACATATTCGCCCTGATGCTCGTCCGCGCGGGGGACAAGGAAGCCGTCCAAGCCATTTTCCGCCAGCCATTGCCGCAGCAGCGCCACGCGCGGCTTGCCGACGGCCGGATCACCAGCGGAATCAAAGGTCTGGAACATGGTGGCGTCTCCCGTGTGGTCTGCCAAGAACGTAGCGCATGGCCCGGCAAACCGGAATCGATTTCGACCGGGCCAGGCAGCCCCGGCTTGGGCAGGTCTCAGCGCTTGAGGTGGATGGTCACCCAGCCTTCGCGATGCAGGGTGCGGACGTGGCGGAAGCTCTGGCCGACATAGGCCGAGATCACCGCGTCGCGCTGCCGGTCGAGGATGCCGGAAAGCACCAGCGAACCGCCGAGCCTGACGTGCCTGGCCATCTCGGGCGCGAGCCGCATCAGCGGCCGGGCCAGTATGTTGGCGACGATCAGGTCGAAGGGCGCGCGGCTGGCGAAGATCGGGTGATGGAAGCCGGGCGCCGTCACCGTCTCGACCAGCGCCTTCACGTGGTTGAGCCGGGCATTGGCGGCGGCAACCCGAACGGCGACCGGATCGATGTCTGTCGCCAGCACCGGGATATGCGCGAGCTTGGCAAGCGCGATCGCAAGCACGGCGCTGCCGGTGCCGAGGTCGAGCGCATTGCGCGGTTTCTCGCGCCGCACGACCAGGTCCAGCATTTCAAGGCAGCCGGCGGTGGTGCCGTGATGGCCGGTACCGAATGCCAAGCCCGCCTCGATCTCTATGGCAAGGTCGCCGCTATGGCGCTTGGCCCGGTCGTGCGACCCATGAACAAGGAAGCGACCCGCGCGCACCGGCTTCAAGCCTTCCAGCGAGCGCGACACCCAGTCGATGTCGGGGATGGCCTCGCGCTCGACAGGTTTCGCCAGGCCGAGACCTGCCAGGATATCCTTGACGCGCGCTTCGACGGGATCGACGTCGCCATCGGCATAGAGCGATACTTCGTGGATGTCTTTTTCCTCGTCGAGCTCCAGCACGGCGATCGGCAGGCCGTCATCCTCGAAGGCGGCGTCGAGCGCCGCAAAGATGCGGTCTGCTTCAATCTTGCTTGCGGTGAGATGGAGCCGGGTCTGCCCCATCAGGAGGGCTCTTGTTTGAACATGATCTTTTCCGAAAACCGGTTCCCACTTTTCGGGATCATGTTTGACCACCGGCTGCCAGCCGCTTCAGCTTGGCGACCGCGGTGTCGGCGCTTTCGCCATAGGCGATGGTGCCGGCAAAATCGCCCCTGGCATTGAGCAGCAGCACCGAAGCCGTATGGTCCATCGTGTAGTCGCCGTCGCCGGTGTCGACCTTCTTCCAGTAGATGCCGAAGGCCTTGGCCATGGCGTGCACCTTGTCCGGATCGCCGGTGATGCCGGTGATACGGTCGGAGAAGTTGCTGACATAGGTGTTCATCGTCTCCGGCGTGTCGCGCTCCGGATCGACGGTGACGAAATAGGCGTTGAGGTTCTTGCCGCTGTCGCCCATCGTCTTCAGCCAGCCGGCCAGTTCGAACAGGGTCGTCGGGCAGACTTCAGGGCAATGGGTGAAGCCGAAGAACACGACGCTCGGGTGGCCCCTGAACGCGGCCTCGGTGATCGGCGCGCCTTTCTGGTCGACCAGCGTGAAGGGCGCGCCGAAGGGTTCGCCGCCATAATGGCCGCGGTACCAGTCGAATGTCAGCCAGCCGATGCCCGCCGCCATCAGGACGAGAATGCCGACCAGGATTGAACGCATCATCTGTGAATGTCCGTCGCGATTGCTTTGGCTAGAAGCCAGGTTGGCGACAGTCTTAACGGGTCGGCACCCCGCGCGCAAAGATGTCGCGTTGCCGCAATCGGCTGGACAGGTCGATAGTGTCCTTACCGATCCTTAATTTGACCGGCTTCGCCCTCCAGCTATCTTCCATAAGATATTCGTGATGGAGCAAGCCGATGGCCGGTGCGCCAGTATCGTCCTATTCGAAGACGCAGATATGGCTGCATTGGAGCATCGCGGCGCTTATCCTGGTCCAATTTGTCGCCCATGACGGCATGGAGCATGTGTGGCGGGCGCTGCGCCGCGGGCAGGAAGCTGCCGCCGGCGACTGGCCGCTGGCCTATATGCATGTCGTGCTCGGCCTCGCGGTGCTGGTGCTTGCCGCCTGGCGGCTATGGCTGCGGGCAACACGCGGCGTCCCGCCGGTGTCAGGCATGGAGCATCCGGCGCTACGGCTGCTCGCCAGGATAACGCATCTGGTGATCTACGCGCTCATCTTCATCGTGCCGCTTGCCGGCGCCGCGGCATGGTTCCTGCAGGTGCCTGGCGCGGGCCTGGTGCATGTCGTCGGCAAGGACGTCCTGCTCTATGTGGTGCTGCTCCATATTGCCGGCGCGCTCGCCCAGCACTTTGTCTTCAAGTCGGACGTGCTCAGGCAGATGCTGGCGTTCCGCCAGGCATAGCCTCTTCGCGGTCATCGGGCGGCTTGCAAACGCCACGATCCTGTCCCACCTGACATCGGCAAACGCGAACCGAGGAGGCAACCTTTGCGAAAACTGATCGGCGGCTTATTCGCCGCATGTCTTGCCCTCAGCGCCGGGGCAGCCATGGCCGACGAGGTCGGTAAAGTCGGTGTCGACTGGGTCGGCAACGACATCATGATCGACGCGATCAAGGACCCGAAAGTCGACGGCGTCACCTGCCATGTCGCCTATTTCGACCGCAGCATCATCGACCGGCTGCACAAGGGCAACTGGTTCGAGGACCCTTCCGATTCCTCGATCTCCTGCCGCCAGACCGGGCCGATCAGCATCGGCGACATCGACATGAGCGAGGGCGGCGAGGAAGTGTTCAAGCAGGGCCTCAGCCTGATCTGGAAGAAGCAGGTGGTGAACCGCATCTACGACAAGAAGAACGAGACGCTGATCTATCTGTCGCATTCGCGCCAGGTGCAGAACGGCTCGGCCAAGATGTCGGTCACGACCGTGCCGCTCTTCGGCCAGAGCGTGGTGTGGACGAAGGGCAAGCCGCAATAGGCCTAAAGCGCGTCGCGATCTTTCAGATTCGCTCCATGCGCTTTGTCTTGATGCATGTCGTTGTCCCAGAACCGCTGCGCACTTCTGGGCGACATGCATTAGTTTTTGATTTTGCGCATGTCCTTGTCCCGAAACCGGTTCCCACCTTCGGGGGACATGCTTTGAGCAGTCCCGCTTGCGGGACCGATCGCCCGGGCGTAAAGCCGCGCCATGGACCGCCCTGAAAACCTCGTTCTCAAGGACCCCGAGCCGCGCATCCATCCGACCGCGGAGCTGAAGGCGTGCAAGCTCGGGCGCTACGCCTCGATCGGCGAGCGGGTGATCCTGCGCGAGGTGACGGTCGGCGACTTCTCCTATTTCGAACGTCATTGCGAAGCGATCTACACGACGATCGGTAAGTTCTGCTCGATCGCCGCCAACAGCCGCATCAACGCTCTCGAGCATCCAATCGAGCGGCTGACGCAGCACAAGGTCAGCTACCGGCCGAACGAGTATTTCCGCTGGCTGGGCGTCGACACGGCATTCCGCTCGCGGCGGCAGGAGAAATCGGTCAGCATCGGCCACGATGTCTGGATCGGCCATGGCGCGGTCATCATGCCGGGCGTCGCGATCGGCAACGGTGCCGTGATCGGCGCCAATGCCGTCGTGACGCAGGACGTTCCAGCCTACACGATCGTCGCCGGCGTGCCCGCAAAGCCGCTGCGCCGGCGGTTCTCAGCCGCTGTTGCGGCGCGCATCGAGACCCTCGCCTGGTGGGACTGGGCGCCCGAGAAACTGGCCGACGCAATCCCCGACATGCAAGCCATGCCGATCGAGGCCTTCCTCGATCGCTGGGAAAATGATGCCTGCTGAGGCAAACCAGCGGCGGAACGCCGTCTGGCGCTGAGGCGCTACCTGGATGCTACGCTCCGCCGTGGGGGGATAGTTGCCCCTTCCGCCATGCGGGGGTGGCGCAGCGGAAGGGGCTGGAGGTAAACCGCCGTGAAGCGGAAGGAACAGGCTTTTGGCCTGCACCGGCACTATCGCAAACAACGGATAAGGTGTTTTTTCATGCGCCTGCGCTTTCTGCGTGTATTCGATTGCGGCCGCGTGCATGCTTGAAAATTCAAGCCTTTGGAACCAGAGACGGCGGCAGCTTGTTTCTTCGCAAGCGCCTGCCCATCCATGTTTTCGAGGATTTGAATGATCGAGAGGATTTTTACCAGGATAGCCAATCAGGTGGCGCATCTGGCGGGCCTGCCGTCGACCTTTGCCATCTGCGTGCTGATCGTGGTTGCATGGGCAGTGACTGGTCCGATCTTCGGGTTTTCGGATACCTGGCAACTCGTCATCAATACCGGCACCACCATCATCACCTTCCTGATGGTGTTCCTGATCCAGAACACGCAGAATCGGGACGGCGCGGCGATCCAGGCCAAGCTCGACGAGCTGATCAGGGTCAGCCGCGCGCACAACACCTTCATTGGCATCGAACACCTGACCGAATCCGAGGTCCAGGAGATCCGCGAAAAATGCGAAAGGGCCGCAAAACGGCATGACCGGGAGGTCGCCGCGGCGGCCGTCAAGAAGGCCGGGCAAAAGCACTCCTCCAAAAAACACGCGGCTTGAGCATAGTCTGTCGTTCGGCACGACTTGTCGTTCGGGCACGACCTTTGCGAACTGAAGCTTGGCGCAATAAGAGCCGGCTTTCGACTCGCATGGGGTTCTCTAGCGGTTCATAAAGGCCGCGAACGCGTCCTCGTGATCGGGATGCCAGCGCGACAAGGCAGGACGGTTCTGGATGATGTCGCCGATCGCCCAGGCCATGCGCTTTTCATCGGTCGGTCGTGCGACCTCGTTGTCGGGGCACAGGATATAGAAGTCGTCGTCCATCAGCGATGTCAGCATGAAGTCGATCACCTGCTCGCCGGTCCAGGCGCCGGTGGGTTTTTCCGTCGCCCCTTCGGTCAGGCCGGTATAGGTGAAGCCGGGGATGAGCAAATGCGCCGACAGCTTTGCTCCCGGCTCGTTGCGCAGCGCATGCGCCAGCCCTTCGGTAAACGTCTTCACGCCGGCCTTGGAGACGTTGTAGGCGAGATTGCCGGGCGGCGTGGTGATGCCCTGCTTGGATCCGGTGTTGATGATCAGGCCCGGCTTCCCGGCGGCGAGCATGCGCGGCGCGAAGGCCTCGACGCCGTGCACGACACCCCAGAAATTGACGTCGAGCAGCCGCTTCCAGGCGTCGCGGTTCTCCCACGGTTTGCCCGGATTGTTGCCGACGCCGGCATTGTTCATCAGCACCGACACCGCGCCGAAGGTGCCGTGAGCGAGGTCGGCCAGCCGGTCGACCTCGTCGGGTTTGGAGACGTCGGTGGGAATTGGAAGCACGGCATCGTCTCCGCCGATTGCCGCTACGGCCTGCTTTGCCTGGTCGAGGCGCACACCGCCCATATCGGCCAGCACCGTCTTCATGCCCATCGCCGCGAACCGTTTTGCGGCGGCAAGGCCGATACCGCTGGCGCCGCCGGTGATGACGGCGACATTGCCGGAGGCGAAAGCGGGCAGGGCGGTCTGGATTTGGGCGTCGCTGGTCATAATCTTCGATCCTTGTTCGGTCGCGCCGAACTTAACGCCGGGCGCCGCCGAGGCAAGGCCGGTTCGTCCCAGCGGGTTGACCGCGATGGCCGCAACGGGTTGACCGCGATGGCGTGCCCCGCGCATGTTATCCTGAAAAAGGAGTTCGGCATTTGACCGACTGGATCGAAATCCTGAAGGAACAGACCATCAACGGCGACGAGATGGGCCGCGAGGTGCCGAAGATGCTTGCCAATCCCGATATCAGCGAGGCGCAGGTGAAAACGCTGTTTGCCGCGCTGGAGAAGCAGGCGGACTTCGCCGAGAAGCTGCGGCTTGCGCTGGAGAAGTTCGGCCATGATTTTTCGATCATCAAGGCGGCAGAGCGGCTTGAAGAGCGCTATGCCGACCTTGCCGCCTCGGTGGCCGAGAAGCTGAAGGCGATGCGGAAGTAAGAACCGCTACTTTTCGATGAGCCGTTCGAAGCGCTTGTCCGGCACGAACCATATCATCGCCACAGCCACATAGAGCGCGACGCCGATCCACTGGCTGACGAAAGTGAGCAGCACGCCTGCGATATAGATCGCCAGCGAGATCTTGCCTTTGCGGTCACGGCCCACTGCCTTGGCAAAGGTTGTGTCCGCGCCATGCAGATGGCGCAGCTCGACGACGAGAACGTAGTAGGCAAACGCGCAGAGCGCGAGGCCGACGCCATAAACGGCGACGGGCACTGGTGCGAAATGGTTCTCGCCCATGAAGGCGGTCGTCGCCGGCATCAGCGACAGCCAGAACAGCAAGTGCAAGTTTGCCCACAGCACGCGTCCGTCGACGCGCTGCACGGTGTGGAACATGTTGTGCAGATTGTTCCAGTAGATGCCGACATAGATGAACGACAGCACATAGCTGAGGAAGATCGGCCACAGCGGCAAAAGCGCTGAGAAATCCTCGCCGTGCGGCACTTTCAGCTCCAGCACCATTATGGTGATGATGATGGCGACGACGCCATCGGTGAATGCCTCGACCCGTCCCTTGCCCATGATTCCTTCCTCGTTGATTGACGAACGTTACGGGAGGACGGCGCGCCTGACCATCCTGCCAGCATTGTCAGGAGCGCGTTTGGCAAGCGCAACATCGGTCATTACATGGGCGTTGGGCTCGCAACGCTGGAGGTGATGATGACCAGCTACGCTCAAACCATGACGCGCGACAATGAGCTCGGCGGTGGCGCCGCGATGGCTGCCGTCGCCGCCATGATCGCAACGCTTTTTGCAGGCAGCACCGCGCTGACGCCGCTTTACGTGATCTACAAGCAGGCCTTCGGCTTCTCGCAGATCACGCTGACGCTGGTCTATGCAGTCTACGTGGTCGGCAATCTGACGGCGCTGCTGTTTTTCGGCCGGCTGTCGGATGCCATCGGCCGCCGTCCAGCGGCTATGGCGGCGATGGCCGTCGCAGTGGTCAGCGCGTTGTTTTTCCTCTTCGCCGAAAACCTGGCCTGGCTCGACATCGCCCGCATCTTGAGCGGGCTCGGCATCGGGATCGGCGCGGGAACCGGCACCGCCTGGCTCGCCGAACTGATCGAGGGCAAGGACAAGTCGCGCGCCGCTGTCATCGCCACCAGCACCAACTTCGTCGGTCTTGGCCTCGGCGCTCTGATATCGGGACTGCTTGCCGAATACGCGCCCTGGCCGCTCAGGCTGACATTCGCCGTCTACCTCGCTCTGCTGGTACTGGTCACGCTGCTGATCTGGCGCACGCAGGAGACGGTCACCAGGCCCGGACGGTTGTCCGACGTCTCGATGCGGCCGCGGCTTTCCGTGCCCGACAAAATCCGGGCGCAATTCGTCGCGCCGGCGGTGACGGGCTTCGGCGCCATGGCGCTGGTCGGTTTTTATGCGGCGCTGGCGCCGAGCATCCTGGCGCAGCAATTGCACGCGACCAATCACGCCGAGGCCGGCGGTCTGTTCTTCGAATTGTCGATCGTGGCGGCGGCAACGATCCTGGCCACTGCGCGCCTGTCCAGCCGCGCCACCATGCTCGCCGCGCTGGTTCTGATGATCCCGACCGTGGCGCTGATCGTGGCGGCGCAGGTCTACGCCTCGATGGCCGTGATGATCGCCGCGACGGCGGTCTGCGGCGTGGCGGCGGCGCTCGGCTATCGAGGCGGCCTGCAAGTGGTGAACCAGATCGCGCCGGCCGACCGCCGCGCCGAAGTGGTGTCGGCCTTCTTCATCTGCTGCTTCTGCGGCAACGCGCTGCCGGTAATCGGCATCGGCGTCCTGTCGAGCCTGGCGAATGCAACGACGGCGAGCCTGGCTTTTGCCGGCATGATCATCGTCTTCTCGCTCGTGGCGCTCGGCTTCGGCGCCAAATATGCGCGATAGGACTCAACTGTTCGGTGTCTCCGGCAGGAGTTGCGCGCGCTGGCGCGGTATGCCGAGGCCGGTGTCCGGCGGCTCGCCCGCGGCCGGCCGGTCCTCGATCATATGCATCGTGCGCCAGCGGCCGAAGCGGTAGTAGGCGGCGGCCAGCACCAGCGAAGCAATCGAGCCGGCCGGAAAGCTCCACCACAGCGCTTCCTGGCCGATGACGCTCCGCATGGAATAGGCAAAGCCGGTGCGCACGATCAGCACCGAGATAATCAGGATGATCAGCGGCGGCATGACGGCGCCGGTGGCGCGCACGGTGGCGAACAAAACGATGGTGATGCCGAACAGGATGAACGACCAGGACGCCACCTTGTTGATGTGGGCGGCGATGTCGATCGCGGTGCTGTCGCCGATGAGGAAAAGGCTGAGCACGGCACGGTCGAAGACGAAAAGCAGGGCCACCAGCGCGCCGGTCAGCACCAGGTTGAAGCCGACGCCCGAGGCCGCGACCTTGCCGATGCGATCCCAGCGCCCGGCGCCGACATTTTGCGCCGCCATCGAGGAGACGGCGGCGCCGATGGCCAAGGCGGGCATCTGGATATAGGTCCAGAGCTGCGCCGCGATGCCGTAGGCGGCGGCGACCTGCGAGCCGTAGGAATTGACGATGCCCATCACCGTCAACGCGGCGGCCGAGATGACGATCATCTGCAGGCCCATCGGAATACCCTTGAAGACGACTATGCGCAGCAGCGCGGGATCGGGCCGCAGCAAGGCGAGGTCGGCGCCCGCCAGCCTGAGCGGATGTTTGCGCGCATAGAGCACGATCAGGATGGCGATCACGCTCACCGTCTGGCCGATCAATGTCGAGGTGGCCGAGCCGGCGATGCCAAGCGCGGGGAAGGGACCGATGCCGCGGATGAGCAGCGGATTGAGCACGACGTCGAGAACGACAGCCAGCGCCATGAAGACAAACGGCGTTCGCGAATCGCCGGCGCCGCGCAGCACCGTCATGACGAAGGACAAAAGGTTCATCATCGGCACGGCGACGAAGATGATGCGCAGATAGGCGCGCGCCAGCGGCAGGGCATCCGCCGGCGTGCCGAGCCCGGTCAGGATGGCGTCGACCCAGACCCAGCCGCAGACCGCGAACACCACCGAGACCAGGAAGAAGAAGGTGGCGCTGGTGCCGACGATGCGCTTTGCCTCCGGCAGGTCGCGCGCGCCGACTGATTGCGCGACCAGGATGGTCGCCGCCATGCCGATGCCGAAGACCGTGCCGAGGATGAGGAACAGCACGAGATTGGCGTTGGAGGTGGCGGTCAGCGCCGCCTCGCCGAGGAAGCGGCCGACCCAGACGGAATTGATCGAGCCGTTGAGCGACTGCAGCACGTTGGAGCCCAGAACCGGCAGCGCGAACAAAAGCAGCGTGCGCGGGATCGGACCGCTGGTCAGGTCGCCGACGCGCTGGCGGGCGGGCTTTTTGTCATCCATGGCAGGCACCGAAATTGAATCAGGCCCGCGATGCTATCGCAGGCCTGATGCTCATGCATCCCTTATGCTTGGGTCTGCTGCAGCCGCAGCTGTCTGCAACCTATTACTGGGTGGTGTTTCCAGAAAGGCCGGGCAGGGTGACTTGATAGACCAGGAAGATGGTGTCGACATCGGCGCCATCCTCGGCCTTGTAGGGCGCGCCGATCTGGAAGCCATCCTGGGTAAGAAAATCGTTGTCGTTGGCGACGAACAGGAAATAGTCGTCGGGCAGCTTCGGGTCGAGCACCGGAGCCAGCGACATCGCTTCCCACTTCTCCGAAAGGTTATCTTTGTCGTTCGGCGCGCCATTGTGCAGGCCGAAGCGGCCGAGCTCGCCCTTGTCGTTGATGTCGATGAACGGCGTCAGCTTGGCGGGCGTCACCGAGGCGTCGACCACGCCCTTCGGCGCGACCGGCTTGTCGGCGGCATCGAACGGACCGTTGGCGATGTCGGTAGCGCCGGACAGGTCGACGATCCCGATCTTGCGGTAGAGCGATTCGTCGCCCTTGACCCCCTGGCCGTTGCCGCTGTCGCGCGCCAGCAGCAGAAAATTCTTGTCGGAGAGCGCAACGATCTCGCTCTGCGCCGCCACCTTGGTCTTGCCCTTGGAGTCCTTGAACACCGGCAGCGGCACGACATACTCGTGCGCCAGCTTGAGATGAGCGAGGTCGGAGGCGTCATAAACCAGCGCGCGGGTGTTCTGGCGCGTCGAGCCGGAATCGCCGCCATCCTGGCGGGCGGCCGATTGCAGCACGGCGATCAGGAACTTGCCGTCCGGGGTCATCGACATGCCTTCGAGGCCCTGGTTGTTCTGGCGCCCGGTCTCGGGATCCTTCGGGTTGGGCTCGGCAGCGCCCGGACCCGGATTGTCGGAAGCGAAGTTCGGCTTGCCGTGACGCATCGGCACCAGCGCAGCAGGCGGCTGCGTCGCCGACATCAGGCGGCCTTCGGCCGAGAAGCGGTAGATGTTCGGGCCATATTCGTCGGAAATGAACATGGTGCCGTCGGGCAGCCGCACGATGGCTTCATCGTCGAGCGCCAGCTTGCCATTGTCGGCCTGCGGCAGGATCGGCATGTCGCTGGCGGCCGGGCGCACACCATTCAGCGGATCAAGGCCGGTGGTTTCCGCTCCCTTGTCGTCGGTGAGCAGCATGGAGTCGGCAAGGGTCGCCTTGACGCCGGTCTGTTCCTGACCGGCGGCGGGCGTCGCGCCCGGCGCGGTCGGGGTCAGCTCGATCGCGATGGTGTTGATGCGAGCGCGATAATCGGTCGTGCCGGCGACATTGTAGCCGCGATCCGGCAGCAGCCAGAGCGAGCCCTTGTAGCCGGCGCCGTCGCGGGCCCACGACTTGGCGTCGATCGCCATGCCGGAACCCGAACCGAACGTCTCGCCGAACCTGTCCTTCTGGCTGGCCGGGATGCGGCCGACGCCGACAAGGCCCTTGTTGACATAGGCGACGCCGTCGGCGAGCGCCGGGCTAAGAGCGGTGAACAGGGCAAGCGCCGCGACGAGCGCGACGGTTCGGTTGAGATGCTTCATGGATATCCCCTTCTTGACGAGCATGAAGGAACGGGCGTCACATCGAACGCCGGTGCCTTTCTGCCCAGCGGGTCTAGGACGCCAACATGATACTTGCGTGACAGGAGGCGCCTCTTCCTTCTCCCCTTGCGGGAGAAGGTGGATCGGCGCGTCAGCGCCGAGACGGATGAGGGGTGTTCCAGCGGAGTGAGACGTTGGCGTTCCCTGGAGCACCCCTCATCCGGCCGCTACGCGGCCACCTTCTCCCGCAAGGGGAGAAGGAAAGGGCGCCTCAATCGCTCTCTCTTGCGACCAGTTCCAGCGGCCAGACCTCGCGGATGATGCGCGGCCCTTCGGGGCCGGCGAAGGCAGGCAGCGAGGCCAGCAGCATTTCCGCCAGCCGCCGGCCCATAGCCTCCAGTGCCGGACGGAAGGCAGTCAGCGTCGGCGAGAAGTAGCGACAGAGCGGTGTGTCGACGATGACGATTACGGCCATGTCATGGCCCGGCTTGATTCCCATCTCGGCCAGCGCCTTGCAGCCGCCAAGCGCCATCGCGTCATTGTTGAAGATGATGGCCGTCGGTGGGTCTTTGGAGCGCATGACTTGCGGCGTCACCTGGTAGCCGCCAGCCTCGTTGATGAAGCCGTCGGCGATCAGGTCGGGGTCGACCTCGATGCCGTGCCGCTTCAGCGCCTTGCGGTAGCCGTCGAGAAACAGGTAGCCGAAGTTGAGATCAAGTGAAGGGCGGATGGCGGCAATGCGCCGGTGTCCGCGCGCCACTAGGCGGTCGACAGCTTCATCACCCGCCCTCTCGAAATCGATATCGAGAGAAGGATAGGTGTCGCCACCGGACTGACTTCGGCCAAGCGTGGCGAAGGGAAAGCCGGCCTTGCTGAGATAATCAATGCGATCGTCTTCCCTTCGTGTATTGGCCAACACGACCGCATCGACCAAGCGCGTCTCAACCACGCGGCGCAACCGCTCCTGCTGATATTGGCCGGGCTCACCCATGACGACCATCAGATCGAGGCCATGCTCGGCGAGCTTCGCCTGCAGTCCGATCAGGAACGGGATGAAGAACGGCTCGCCATATTGCTGGTCGCCCGGATGCGGCTGCAGCATGAAGGCGATCGAATGGGTGGCGCCTTGCCTGAGGGCGCGACCGGACTGGTTGGGTGAATAGTTCAGCCTTTTGGCCGCATCGAGAACGCGCTGGCGCGTATCGGCATTGACGTCGGCACGGCCGTTCAGCGCGCGCGACACGGTGCCGATCGAGATGTTCAGGTGACGCGCAAGGTCGTGGATGCTGGATGCCAAGGACGGTTCTCCCCCTGCCTTGGCTAGCACCGGCTGCCGCTGACGCCAAGGCTTCGGGACGATTTTTCGAAAGCAGCCGATTGACATTCTACGTCTTCGGGTGTGTTCTCGTAAACGTTTACGGAAAAACGTTTACGGTGATGCCGTGAATGCCGTGGCATTCGGCCTGGAGGGGCCGAACGGGAGGAATGCTGGATGATGAAGGCCGTCTTGGTCGGCTGCGGAGCCATGAGCAAGCGTTGGCTCGACGCCGCAAGGCAAATCGACGGGCTCGACGTTGTCGGCCTTGTCGACCTCGATGCCGAGCGAGCGCAGGCGAGGGCGCGCGAGTATGAACTCGCCAGGGCCGTCGTCGGCACCAGCCTTGACGCCGTTCTCGACCAGACAAAGCCGGATGCCGTGTTCGACGTCGTGGTCCCGGCGGCCCGGCGCGAAGTCGCCTTTTCCGCGTTCGCCCATAATTGCCATCTCCTGACCGAGAAGCCGCTCGCCGACAGTCCGCGAAATGCCCGCGCGATCATCGAGGCGGCCCGTCGCGCCGGACGCGTCCATGCCGTCGTCCAGAACCGCCGCTATGTCGACAATGTCAGGCGTATCCGTCGGTTTCTGGACACCGGTGTCATTGGCAAGCCGACCAGCATCCATGCCGACTTCTTCGTCGCGCCGCATTTCGGCGGCTTTCGCGAGGAGATGGCCCATGTGCTGTTGCTCGACATGGCGATCCACACCTTCGACGCCGCCCGCTTCATGGTCGGCGGCGAGCCGGCCAGCGTCTATTGCCAGGAATGGGAGCCGGCCAATTCCTGGTACCGGCAGGGGTCGTCGGCCAGCGCGATGTTCGACTTCGGTGGCGGCAAGGTCTTCACCTATGCCGGCTCCTGGTGCGCCGATGGCTTCCGCACCAGCTGGGAAGGCAGCTGGCGCATCGTCGCCGAGCGCGGCAGCCTGATTTGGGATGGCCATGACATGCTGAAGGCGGAGGTGGTGGCGCCGGGCCGCGACGGCCTGATCGACAATACCCGGGCGATCGAGGTTCCGCCGCTCGATCCCGCCGATCGGGTCGACGGCCATCTCGGCATCATCAAGGATTTCATGCACGCGATCGAAACCGGGACCGAGCCCGAGACGCGCGGCGCCGACAACATCAAAAGCCTGGCCATGGTCTTCGGCGCGATCGAAAGCGCCGAGACCGGCCGCCGCGTGGCCATCGCACAGGAAACGCAATGATGCCAAACCCGCTTCTCGACATCAGGATCGGCACCATGGTGCGGGCCAATCTCGACGACCCGGCAGCCTATATCAGGCAGATCCTGCCGCTCGGCTTCGAGAGCATCCAGCCCTTCTTCTGGCAGACGCTGGGCGGCAAGGATCTTGCACGCCTTGCCGGCGAGATCCGCGAGGCGATCGGCGATGCAGATGTCGTGGTTTCCTCGATTGGAGTGTTCGGCAATCCGCTGGAAAGCGGCGAGGTCGATCGCGAGGTGCTCGCGGCCTGGGAGACGGCGATCGACAATGCGCATCTGTTCGGCACTTCCATGATCAGCGGCTTCACCGGGCGCGTCCGCGGCAAGAAGCTGACCGACAGCCTGCCGCGCTTCCGCGAGGTCTGGGGCCCGCTGGCAAAACGCGCCGCCGACAAGGGCGTGCGCATCGCCTTCGAGAATTGCGCCATGGACGGCAACTGGACCGGCGGCGATTGGAACATCGCCCACAACCCGGACGCGTGGGAGCTGATGTTCAACGAATTGCCGGACGACAATCTCGGCCTGGAATGGGAACCCTGCCACCAGCTCGTCTATCTGATCGACCCGATCCCGCAGATCCGCAAATGGGCGCCGCGCATTTTCCACGTCCATGGCAAGGACGCGACGGTGCGCTGGGACGTGATCCGCGAGCATGGCGTGTTCGGGCGGCTGCCGTTCGTGCAGATGCGCACGCCAGGCTTCGGCGACAGCGATTGGGCGCGAGTGATCAGCGAGTTGCGGCTGGCCGGCTACAAGGGCGCCATCGACATCGAAGGCTGGCACGACCCAGTCTATCGCGGCGATCTGGAGATCACCGGTCAGGCGCGGGCGCTGGAGTATCTCAAGCAATGCCGGGGAGGGGCCAGCTACCTGCCGAACCCGATGTGAGGAAAAGCCGGCGGGAGGAGCCGGCCAGCCAAGTGCGGCGCATTGCCGAAGCAAATGTCGAAACCCTCGCGCTTGCGAGGACAAAAAAGGGAGGAACTTGCATGAGCATCGCCAAGAGAACGACACTTCTGCGCACGGCCGTCGTGGCTGCCACCACGGCGCTCGCCGCCGCCATCTCGACACTGCCTGCCCACGCGCTCGACGCGCAATGGTGCAAGGACGTCCACATCCGCTTCTTCGTCGGCGGCGCCGAGGGCGACGCCTTCGGCACCATCGTCTACAATGGAGCCAAGCAGGCGGCGGCAGATCTCGGCCCGAAGGTCGACTACATCTTCTCGGGCTGGGACGTCGAAAAGATGGTGCAGCAATTGCGCGAGGCGGTCGCGGTCAAGCCGCAAGGCATTGCCATGATGGGCCATCCCGGTGACGCGGCGATCATGCCGCTGGCCGAACAGGCGCACAAGGACGGCGTCAAGATGATGTACCAGAACGTACCGGTGCCGACGGTGACGGCGGCGTTCGGCGGCGGCTATGTCGGCGCCCAGCAGGAACAGCAGGGACGCGCGCTCGGCGCCGAGGCGTTCAAGCTGGCCGGGCTGAAAGCCGGCGACAAGGCGATCATGATCGGCCCGTTCGAGAATGAGAGTCGCGGCGCACGCGAGCGTGGGACAGTCGCCGCCTTGAAAGAGGCCGGCATCGATGTCGTTCAAATCAATTCCGCGACCGAGTGGGCTGCCGATCCGAATTTGGCGATCCCGGTGATCACCGCGGCACTCCTCAACAATCCCGGCGTCAAGGCGGTCGGCTATCCCGGCGGACAGATGCTCGGCAACGTGCCGACCTATATGCAGTCGGCGGGCAGGAAGCCCGGCGATATCTTCAATTTCGGCTTCGACACCAGCCCGCAGATCGTCGAGGCCTTCAAGGGCGGCTGGGTGCAGCTGACGGCCGACCAGCAGCCGTTCATGCAGGGCTATCTGCCGATCCTCAGCCTCTGCCAGCAAGTGGTGCTGGGTCTGGCGCCGATGAATGTCGACACCGGCGCCGGCTTCGTCACGCCGCAGAACTACGAGATCGTCTCAGAGCTCGCCAAGCAGGCGCTGCGCTGACCTCCCAAGGCTGCCGGCCGGGCTAACCCGGCCGGCAGGACCGCCGGAAAGGGCCGGCAAGCGACAATCAAGCGAGGATCCGATGGCCGAACGCATCATCGAACTGCGCGACATCAAGAAGTCCTATGGCCAGGTCTATGCGCTGGGCGGGGTCGATCTCAGCGTCGACCGCGGCGAGGTAGTCGGCCTGATCGGTGACAATGGCGCCGGCAAATCGACGCTGATCAAGATCCTGTCGGGCGTCGTCAGGCCGACCAGCGGCGACATTCTGGTGCGCGGCCAGCCGGTGACCGGATGGAGTGCGGCGCGCTCGCGCGACGCCGGCATCGAGACGGTGTTCCAGGACCGGGCGCTGGCGGTGCAGCAGACCATCGTGCGCAACATCTTCATGGGCCGCGAACTCACCGGCTTCATGGGCTTTCTGAAGGTCAACAAGGAGATCGAGGAGGCGAGGCGGCTGATGCGCGAGATCGGCTTCACCTCGAAGGTGTTCACGCCGCATTCGATCGTCGGCCAGCTTTCGGGCGGCGAACGCCAGGGCGTGGCGATCGCGCGCGCCATCTACAAGCAGGCGGAACTGATCATCCTCGACGAGCCGACGACGGCGCTGTCGCTGACCGAGACCGCCAAGGTCTTCCATTTCGTGCGCCAGGTGCGGGCGAGCGGCCGCTCGATCCTGTTCATCGGCCACAACATCCATCATGTCTTCGACATCGCCGACCGTTTTGTGGTGCTGGACCGCGGCAAGGTGGCGCTGACCACTGATCGGAGCGAGGTCAAGTCGGCGGAGGAGCTCATCAACTTCATGGAAGACGTGGCGCATCCGGGCGGACTGCCCGGACTGCACGATGGCGGCGAGACGGAGCAGAGAGCGCGATGAGCAAGGCCATGGAACCCGATCTGCAAAGCCCTTTCAGCGGTTCAAGCGGCGACACAGTCGGCAAGGAATGGAGGCATCCGTCCGATCACTGGCTGCGCGGCTTCGTCATCGACAACCGTGCCTCGCTCGGCACGCTCGCCGTGTTCATCGTCATGATGGCGGTGTTCATGATCGCCAACCCGACCGTGTTCACCACCTGGTATCTCTACAGCTCCGTGCTGACGACGCTGCCGGTGGCGCTTTTCGTGGTGGTACCGCTGGTCTTCGTCGTCACCTGCGGCGAGATCGACCTGTCGTTTCCGGCGACGATGGGTTTTGCTTCCTGGGTGTTCGCGCTGGTGGTGCAGGCTGGCTACGATCCGTTCCTCGGCATTGCCGCGGCACTGGTCACCGGCGTGCTGCTCGGCTTCCTCGTCGGGTCGCTGGTCGTCTATGGCGGGCTGTCGTCGCTGATCGCCACGCTCGGCATGAATTTCCTGCTGCGCGGCCTGATCCAGATCATCAATGAGGGCAGGTCGATGGCGCTGACCGGCCTTGCCGACAGCTCGGCCTACAAGATCTTCTCCAGCCAGGTCTACGGCATCCCGGTGCAGATATTCTGGGCCATCGCCTTCGTGGTGCTGTCGGCGATGCTCTACAACCGCCACCGCTTTGGCGCGCAGGTCAAGGTGGTCGGCGACAATCCCGACAGCGCCAAGCAGATGGGCATCGACGTCAAATGGGTGCGGGTGAAAGTGTTCGTCTTCGTCGGCATCGGGGCCGCGATCGCCGGCACATTCTCGGTGATGATCAACTTCACCTGGTGGCCGACGGCCGGCGACGGCTACCTGCTGCCGGTGCTGGCCTCGGTGTTCGTCGGCGGCACCCCGACCTGGGGCGGCATCGGCACGGTAGCCGGCGGCGCCATCGGCGCGGTCACGGTGTCGTTCATCCAGACCGGCGTCGTCGCGGCGGGCCTCAGCGGCTTCTACGTGCAGTTCTTCAACGGGCTGATCATCATCCTGTCGCTGCTCGGCCACAAATGGAACCAGGCGCGGTATCGGTAAGGGACTGCTCAAACGCCGGTGACAAACCCGTCCAGCACGCGTTTCTGGCCGGCCTTGTCGAAGTCGATGGTGAGCTTGTTGCCTTCGATGGCCGAGATGTTGCCGTTGCCGAATTTCTGGTGGAAGACGCGGTCGCCGACGTTGAAGGCGGACGGCGTGTCGGCGACGGATTTGGCGACCAGTTCGCCGTCGATGGTGCGGCCCTTGACCGAGGTGCGGCCGGCGCCATAGCCGCTGTCAGTCTCGCCATAGCCAATGCGCTCGACCTGGTGGCCGGAGCGCGTGCCCCAGTTGCGGTCGGTCGCCTCGGTGCGGTTGGCCTGCGCGCGTTGCCAGCCAGGCGTCGCATAGGTGCTGGAGAAGCTGCCCTGGTCCTTGGCGCCGATATTGTCGAAGCGCGAGGTGCCATACGGGTTCTGGCGGCCGCCACCGCGTCCTGATGCAAAAGCGCCGCCGCCATAGGGATTGCCGTAGCCGCCGTAGCTATTGCCGCTATCGGCGACTTCGACATGGGTTTCCGGCAGTTCGTCGAGGAAACGCGACGGGATCGTCGATTGCCACAATCCGTGGATCTGGCGGTTGGAGACGAACCAGATGTGCAGGTTCTTTTTCGCCCGCGTCAGGCCGACATAGGCGAGCCGCCGCTCTTCCTCCAGCCCGGAGCGGCCGCCTTCGTCGAGCGCGCGCTGATGAGGAAAGAGACCTTCCTCCCAGCCGGGGAGAAAAACGGTTTCGAATTCGAGGCCCTTGGCGGAATGCAGCGTCATGATCGAGACGGCGTCTTGCCCGGCATTCTGCTCGGCATCCATGACCAGCGCCACATGCTCGAGGAAGGAGCGCAGCGACTCGTACTCCTCCATCGAGCGAATCAATTCCTTGAGGTTTTCCAACCGTCCCGGCGCTTCGGCAGAGCGGTCGTTCTTCCACATGTCGGTATAGCCGCTCTCTTCCAGGATGGTCTCGGCGAGCTCGGTATGCGGTGTGGTTTCCAGCGCCTTCTGCCAGCGTTCGAAATTGGCGGCGACCTCGCGCAAGGCGGCGCGCGGCTTGGGTTTCAGTTCGTCGCTTTCGGCGAGCGTGGCGGCCGCCTCCAGCATCGGGATGCGCATGGCGCGCGCCGTGTCGTGGATCTGGCGGATGGTGGCTTCGCCGAGGCCGCGCTTCGGGGTGTTGACGATGCGCTCGAAGGCAAGATCGTCGCCGCTGTTGGCGACGACGCGGAAGAAGGCCAGCGCGTCGCGGATTTCCAGGCGCTCGTAGAAGCGCGGGCCGCCGATGACGCGGTAATTCAGGCCCAGGGTGATGAAGCGGTCTTCGAAGGCGCGCATCTGGAAGGAGGCGCGGACCAGGATCGCCATGTCGGTTAGATTGTGCCGATTCCCTTGTTTATCGGGGCGCTGATAGGCCTCGATGACGTCGCCGATGGCGCGCGCTTCTTCCTCCGAGTCCCAGGCGGCATGGACATGCACCTTGTCATCCTCGGGGTCGTTGCGGTCGGTGAACAGGGTCTTGCCGAAGCGGCCTTCATTGTGGGCGATAAGGTGGGAGGCGGCGCCGAGAATATGCGCGGTGGAGCGGTAATTGCGCTCCAGGCGGATGATGGTGGCGCCCGGGAAATCCTTGTCGAAGCGCAGGATGTTGTCGACCTCGGCGCCGCGCCAGCCATAGATCGACTGGTCGTCGTCGCCGACGCAGCAGATGTTTACGGCGGCGCGGGTTTCGGCTGAAGAGCGCCCAATCTCCCCCCTTGAGGGGGAGATGTCGGCGGAGCCGACAGAGGGGGGTGGTGCCCCACCGGCCTGTCGGCGCGAGGCGCCCCCCTCTGTCCTGCCGGACATCTCCCCCTCAAGGGGGGAGATCGGCTTGCCTCCAGGCCGCTGCGCCAAGAGCCGCAGCCACATGTACTGCGCGGTGTTGGTGTCCTGGTACTCGTCGACCAGTATGTATTTGAAGCGCTTGTGGTATTCCTTCAGCACGTCCGGGTAGGCGCGGAAGATGCGGATGGGATGACAGAGCAGGTCGCCGAAATCGCAGGAATTCAGCGTCTGCAGCCGTTCCTGATAGGCCTTGTAGAGCTGGCGGCCCTTGCCGTTGCCGAAGCTGCGCGCGTCGCCCTCGGCAATCTCGTCAGGCCCGAGGCCCTTGTTCTTCCAACTGTCGATCATCTGGGCGAAGGTCTTGGCCGGCCAGCGCTTGTCGTCCAGCCCTTCGGCCTGGATCAGCTGCTTGATCAGCCGCACCACGTCGTCGGTGTCGAGGATGGTGAAATCCGACTTCAGCCCGGCAAGCTCGGCGTGGCGGCGAAGCAGCTTGACGCCGATCGAGTGGAAGGTGCCCAGCCACGGCATGCCCTCGACATTGCCTTCGCCGATCAGGATGCCGATGCGCTGCTTCATCTCGCGCGCGGCCTTGTTGGTGAAGGTGACGGCGAGAATCTGCGAGGGGAAGGCCCTGCCGGTGGCAAGGATGTGGGCGATGCGGGTGGTGAGCACCCGCGTCTTGCCGGTGCCGGCGCCGGCCAGCACCAGAACCGGGCCTTCGGTGGTTTCGACGGCGAGCCGCTGCTCCGGGTTCAGGCCCTTCAGATAATCGGGCGCGCTGTGCTGGCCGCTGCGCGCCGCCATGGCACGCGCAGCTATGCCGGACGGGGCCGCGGGCCGCGCATTCGGTTCATCGAAAAAAGGCATGTCCTCGGAAAAGCCCGACATCTCCCCCGAATGTAGTGATTCGGGAGCGAAAGACCAGAACTGTCTACGTTTTGTTCTAGTTTCGCGTGTCTGGCTCCAACTTGACAGCCGGAGCGGGTGAGGGAAAGCTGCCGACAGGGCAGGGACGGCATGACGTCTCTAAAGCCGCTAGACCAGGACGCATCCTGGTCTGACTCTATTTGGAGCATGATCTTTTCCGAAAACCGATTCCCACTTTTCGGGATCATGCTCTGGAAGCGCGCAACAGTCGAAGGAGCACCGTCTTGGCTGTCACCATCACCTCCCTCGTCCTCTTCCTCATCGGCCTGGTTCTCGGCGGCGGCGGCATCTGGCTCGCCGTGCTGGGCGGCAGCTGGTACTACCTGATCGCCGGCCTGGTCTTCCTGGTCACGGCCTGGCTGCTTTTCAGGCGCAGGTCGACATCGCTGTGGCTCTATGCCTTGTTCGTGCTCGCCACTTTGTGCTGGGCGGTCTGGGAAATCGGCTTCGACTGGTGGCAGCTCGGCCCGCGCGGCGGCGTCATCGTGCTCATCGCTTTGTGGCTGCTGACGCCATGGGCAAGGCGAGGTCTGAGAGGGCCAGATGGGCGCGCGCCGCTGATCCTGGCCGTACTCGCCTCGCTTGCGGTCGCCTTCTATTCGATGACGGCCGATCCCAAGGATATCAGCGGCACGCTGGGCACGGAAAAGGTGACGACGGCGGCAAATCTCGGCGGCGACATGCCCGCCGGCGAATGGCACTTCTACGGCCGCACGCCTTTCGGCCAGCGCTATTCGCCGCTCGACCAGATCACGCCCGACAATGTCGCCAAATTGCAACCGGCCTGGACCTACCGCACCGGCGATATCAAAGGCCCCGACGATATCGGCGAGACGACCTATCAGGTGACGCCGCTGAAGATCGGCGATGCGCTGTTCATCTGCACGCCGCATAATTTCGCCATCGCCATAGATGCGGCGACCGGCAAGGAGAAATGGCGATACGACCCGAAGATCAAGCTCGACCCCGACCGCCAGCACCAGACCTGCCGCGGCGTGTCCTACTATGCCGACGCCAAGATCGCCGCCGGCCAGCCTTGCGCCGGGCGCGTCTACTTGCCGACCTCCGACGCCAGGCTGATCGCGCTCGACGCCGCGAACGGGCAGGTGTGTCCGTCCTTTGCCGAAGGCGGCACGCTGAACTTGATGGCCAACATGCCCTATCCGAAGTCCGGCTATTACTATTCGACGTCGGCGCCGCTGATTATTGGCGGCAAGATCATCGTCGGCGGCGCGGTCAACGACAATTATTCGACCGAGGAACCGTCGGGCGTCATCCGCACCTATGACGCTGGGACCGGCGCGCTGTTGTGGAACTGGGATTCCGGCAATCCGGATGTGACGACGCCGCTGCCCGCCGGGCAGAACTACACCCACAACTCACCCAACATGTGGTCAACGGCGAGCGCCGACGAGAAGCTCGGGCTGCTCTATCTGCCATTGGGCAACCAGACGCCGGACCAGCTCGGCACGGGCCGCAGCGCCAATGTCGAGAAATTCTCATCCTCGATCACCGCGCTCGACCTCAACACCGGGCAATTGCGCTGGGTGCGGCAGACCGTGCATCACGATTTGTGGGACATGGACGTGCCGGCGCAGCCGACGCTGGTCGACATCACCACGGCGAGCGGCGTCGTGCAGGCGCTGGTCGGGCCGACCAAGCAGGGTGATCTCTACGTGCTCGACCGACGCACAGGCGAGCCGATCATCCCGGTCAAGGAAGTGCCGGCGCCGGGCGGCGCGATCGAAGGCGATCATGCCTCACCGACGCAGCCGAGCTCCGATCTTTCGTTCAATCCGAAGCCGCTGACCGGCGCCGACATGTGGGGCATCACCATGTTCGACCAGCTGGCGTGCCGGATCGAGCTGAAAAAGCTGCGCTATGAGGGACGCTACACGCCGCCGTCGCTGCAGGGCTCGCTGATCTATCCCGGCAATTTCGGCGTCTTCAACTGGGGCGGCGTCGCGGTCGATCCGGTGCGGCAGGTGATGTTCGGCATGCCGACCTACCTCGCCTTCACGTCCAAGCTCATCCCGCGCGCGGACGTGCCGGCGCCGGGCGACAACACCAAGGGCAGCGAGCAGGGGCTGAACCGCAACGACGGCGCGCCTTACGCGGTGATGATGGGGCCGTTCCTGTCGCCGCTCAGCATTCCCTGCCAGGCGCCGCCCTGGGGCTATGTCGCCGGCGTCGACCTCAAGACCGGAAACATCGCCTACAAGCACCGCAACGGCACCGTCTACGACATGACGCCGCTGCCCTTGCCGCTCAAGGTCGGCGTGCCGGGCATAGGCGGGCCGATGATCACGGGGGGCGGTGTCGCTTTCCTTGGCGCCGCGGTTGACGATTATCTGCGCGCCTATGATCTCACCACCGGCAGGCAGCTCTGGCAGGCGAGGCTGCCGGCGGGCGGACAGTCGACGCCGATGACCTACACGGTCGCCGACGGCCGCCAATTCGTCGTCATCGTCGCCGGCGGCCACGGCTCGGTCGGCACCAAGCCGGGCGACTATGTGATGGCCTACACGCTGCCGAAATAGGTGTGCTGATATTTCAGGTGAGGCCGGCCTGCGAACGGCCAGTTCCTGCGCTTCCGGCCTTTGCCGGCCGAAGCCCTCATGAGTGGCGTGGTGGTTAAATTAAGGCTACGGCCGGCGTAGGCCGGTGCTCACGTACTTTTGGTACGCTCCGCTTCGGTTCTCGGACCTCACCATTCTCGGCTCGGCCTGACCTGAAACTCAACACACCTATCGTCTAGGCCACGGCCTGGCGGACTGGCATTTCGGCGCTGGCGACTTCGCCGCGAGCCGCCAGCGCGAGGATCTCGCCGAAGGGCGCCGGGCGGCCGAGCAGGAAGCCTTGCGCCTCGTTGCAGCCTTCGGCGCGCAGGATCGACAATTGGCTGTGCGTCTCGACGCCCTCGGCCAGCACCGGGATGTGGAGGCTC
This sequence comes from Mesorhizobium sp. WSM3224, assembly GCF_000427725.1. Classification (GTDB taxonomy): domain Bacteria; phylum Pseudomonadota; class Alphaproteobacteria; order Rhizobiales; family Rhizobiaceae; genus Mesorhizobium. Next base: position 103,297 of record NZ_ATYO01000019.1, read on the forward strand.
TGGCCGAGCGCCAGCACGGCGCGGATGATGGCCTTGGCTTGCGGGCTGGTTTCAACCTCGGACATGAACGAGCGGTCGAGCTTGATCTTGTCGAACGGGAAGGACCGCAGCGTCTCCAGCGAGGAATAGCCGGTGCCGAAATCGTCGATGGCGATGGTGACGCCCAGCGCCTTGATCCGCCGCAGGATGTTCAAGGTGCGGATCTTGTCGGCGATGATGGTGGTTTCGGTGATCTCGAGCTCCAGCCGGTTCGGCCGCAGCCCGGTCTCGAGCAGGATCTCGTGGACGAGCTTCGGCAGGTCGCTATGGGCGAACTGGACCGGGGAGAGATTGACCGCGACCTTGTACGGCTGATCCCATGAAGCGGCCTTGGCGCAGGCGGTGCGCAGCACCCACTCGCCGAGCGGCAGGATGAGGCCGCTTTCCTCGGCCAGCGGAATGAACTCGACCGGAGAAATATTGCCCCTGGTCGGATGCTTCCAGCGCAACAGCGCCTCATAGCCGCGTATGTCGCCGGTCGAGATCGAGGTCTGAACCTGGTAGTGCAGGTCGAGCTGTCCATTCTCGACGGCATCGCGCAGATCGTTGGCCAGTGTCCGGTTGGCGCGTACGGCCTCGTCCATGGCCTGCTCATAGAAGCAGACGTTCTGGGTTATGTTCGCCTTGGCGCGATACATCGCCAGGTCGGCATTGTTGACCAGCGTTTCGCGGTTGTGCGCGTCGTTGGGATAAAGGGCGACGCCAAGGCTGGCGCCGGTGGCGGTTTCGACGTCGGCGAACCTGACCGGCGCGAACAGCGCCGCTTCAAGGCGCGAAATGAAATCGACAAGGTCCGACTGGCTCTTGACGCGCTTGACGCCGGCGAACTCGTCGCCGCCGAGGCGCGCGACGAACTCGCCTTCCTGCAGCAGAGCGCTCATGCGATCGGCCAGGATCTTCAGGGTCTGGTCGCCGGCGCCGTGCCCCCAGATATCGTTGATCTCCTTGAACCGGTCGAGATCGATGCCGACGATCGCCACCTTGCCGCCGAGCTCGCGGGCGCGGTCGATCTCGCGGTCGAGATGGTCGTTGAAGTTCGCCCGGTTGGGCAGGCCGGTCAGCGTGTCGTTCATGGCCAGGTGATGCAGGCGTTGAAAGGCTTCGGAGCGCGTCCGGTCGTCGATCAGATAGCTGGCAAGGCCGGTGCCGATGATGATCAGGCCGGCAACGGCGACGCCGAGCGCCATGGCGTGCAACGCCAGGGTATCGGTGTCGGTGCCGTGCGTTGCCAGCGGCGTCACCTGCACCGCCGCCATGGCGGTGAAATGCAGGCTGACGATGGCAAGCACCAGAATGACCGCGCCCCAATAGTTGCGGCCGGATATCTTCTCGTTCAAGGCGACGCTGACGGCGAGGCAGGCAAACACCACGGAAAGCAGGACAGAGGCAACGATATAGGCAGCGTTCCATTCGACGATGCCATCTACATGATAGGCCGCCATGCCCGTGTAGTGCATACCGGAGATCGCGAGGCCGACGATGACGCCTCCGACGATCGGGGCAATGCGCGGGGCGTGGGTCGTCGCCGTGATGAAGCCGGCGGCGGTGCCGGTGATGGCGATGAACAGCGAGGCGATCGTCAGCACCGGATCGAAGGCAATCGGGGCGCCAGGATCATAGGCCAGCATGGCGATGAAATGCGTGCACCAGATGGATGATCCCGCGCAGACCGAAGTCAGGAAATGCCAGCCGACCTGCTGCAGGCCCTTGGCTTCATGCGCACGCAGGAAAAGCCTGATGGTCGCCCAGGAGCCGGCGCTGCAGACCAGCGCGGCGACCAGCACGAGCCATAGATTGTGATCGACTGTCACGCAGGAGATGACGCGCATCATGGCCGGGTAGCCTCTTAGTTCTGGGAGGGCGCCGGCCTTCTTCCCTCGTCATATCCCTCCGCCCAGGCGTCCGTCAGTGCGAACGACCGATTTGCCTGTCGGGCGAGGGGTTTTGACGCAGGCGATAAAAGGCAGCCGCCCCCAAAATGCGGATACCGATAGTTCCATCAGCACAATCTGATGCAACCTATAATGGGTGGTTAATCGCAATTAATGGACGCCACGAAGTTCTGGGGAATGGTTTCCGGAATATGTATGACAGCTCCCTGGGGCGCATAATATCGATATTCTTGTCTGTTTTGCCGCCGGGATGGGGATCGAGGGGTCCCTTCGTTCACGTACGAAGATCGCCGCTCGGAAGGCCCCGGCATGTGGTCCTCAGTCAGGGCAGCGCGCTCGTCCGGCGTAACCGGCGCGGGGCCGATAGCGGAGCAAGCATGTGCTGGTCGAAGAATGGCTTCGGCCTGCCTAGCCCAGCGCAACCACCAGCCGGGATGGGCGAGCCGCAGCTCCCCGGATCGTCATCCGGGCGTGACTGGACCGTGCAGATCCCGACCCTATCTTGCGGATCACCGTGCCGATCGTCGAGGAGAAGCCATGACCGAACCCGTTGCCAAGCCCGTCATCACTCGGCTCGTCATCACTCGGCCTGTCATTACTCAGGCGATGATCGATGCCTATGACGAATATACGCATCTGACGCTCGACCGGCGCCGCTTCATGGAGCAACTGACGAAGCTGGCGGGCTCGGGCGCCGCGGCGGCCGCGATCGTGCCGATGCTGGCGGCCAATTCCGCCCAGGCAGCGATCGTCGCCGAGGACGACAGCCGGGTGAAGGGCGAGGACATCACCTATCCCGGCTCAAGCGGCGCGATGAAGGGCTATCTGGTGAAGCCGGCCGATCGGTCAGGCAAGCTCGGCGCCGTCATCGTCATCCACGAGAACAGGGGCCTCAACCCGCATATCCGCGATGTTGCCCGGCGCGTGGCGCTGGAAGGCTTCGCCGCGTTGGCGCCGGACTTCCTGTCGCCGCTTGGCGGCACGCCGTCCGACGAGGACAAGGCGCGCGACATGTTCACCAAGCTCGATGCTGCCCAGGTCGCGGCCGACGGCGTGGCGACCGTCGCGTACCTCAAGAGCCTCAAGGACGGCAACGGCAAGGTCGGCGCGGTCGGCTTCTGCTGGGGCGGCGGTGCGGTGAACCAACTTGCCGTCCATGCGCCCGATCTCGCCGCCGGCGTCGCCTATTACGGCATGCAGCCCAAGGCCGAGGACGTTCCCAAGATCAAGGCGGCGCTGCTTCTGCACTATGCCGGGCTGGACGAGCGCATCGACGCCGGCATCGATGCCTACAAGAAGGCGCTCGACGCCGCGCATGTCGAATACACGGTCTACGTCTATGAGGGCGTCAACCACGCCTTCAACAACGACACCTCGGCCGCGCGCTACGACAAGAAAGCCGCCGATCTTGCCTGGGCCCGGACGATCGCTTTCTTGAAAGCGAAGCTCGCATAATCGAGCAGTTCAGGCATTTGCCGCGGGCTTGTGGAAGGCGACGCCGGCGATCACCAGCGCGATGCCCAGGCAGCCGCTGACGCCCGGCACCTGGCGCAGCACGATGACGCCGATGAGCGTTGCCGTGAGCGGCAGGAGCGACAGCATCAGCGCGAAGCTCGCGCGCGGCAGCCGCGCCATGGCGAGCTGGTCGCAGATATAAGGGATGACCGAGGAGCAGACGCCGACGCCGATCGCGGCGATGAGCAGTTGCGGCGACGAGAAGGCCGGCAATGCCTCGCGGAAGCCGATGGGCAACACGATCAGGAACGCGATCACCATGGCGGTGCCTAGGCCGGCAATGCCGATGCCGGCCTGGGCGACGCGGTGGCCGATGACGATGTAGCCGACGAACAGGGCGCCATTCAAAAAGGCCCAGAACAGGCCGACGGGATCGCTCGACCATTTCACGTCGATGAGCAGCAAGGTGCCGATAACGGCAACAGCCAGCGCCGCGACGTTGCGCCGGCTGCGCAGGCCAACCAGCGCGACCGCGATCGTGCCGACGAATTCGATCGCCGCCACCAGCGAGATCGGCAAGCGGTCGAGCGCGAGATAGAACGAGCAGTTCATCACCGCCAGGCAGGCGCCGAAGGCCAGCAGCAGCAGTCGCCGAGCGCGATCGGGGCCGGCGAAAACGCGCCAGGGCCTGGTCAAGGGGGCGAAGACGAGAGCGGCTGTGGCGATGCGCAGCCAAGCCATGCCGAGCACGCCGACCTGGTCGAAAAGCAGCACCGCGAAAGCCGGCCCGAGGTAGTGGAACACGGCGCTGACGCAGAACCAGACATGCGGCGGCAACGCGTTGGCCAACTCGGCGACGGCAGGGCGCGCATGGGCATCACTGGCCTGGCTTGCGGTTGGAATTTGCGTTTGAGTTTTCATGCGAGCATTATCGCAGGTGAAACTCGTGAACTATATGTTTGATGAGCGGCTTGATGGTCTTTTCGCTTTCCAATGGAAGGGATTCAGCTTGAAAAACCTTCGAAATGAAAATGCTGATCTAGACGCCGTGGACCTGAAGATCCTGCGGCTGCTGGAGAAGGACGCGCGCATCAGCACGGCGGAATTGGCGCGCGCGGTCGGGCTGTCGGCGCCGAGCGTGGCGGAGCGCATCCGCAAGCTGCAGGAGAACGGCGTGATCGAGGCCTATACGGTCAGGATCAACCCGGCGGCGCTCGGGCTGAAACTGTCGGCATGGCTCAGAATCAGGCCGGTGCCTGGTCAGCTTTCGGTGGTGGCGGACATCATCCGCGACCTGCCGGAAATAGCGCAATGCGACCGGGTGACCGGCGAGGACTGTTTCATCGCGCTCGCCCATGTCGGCTCGGTGACCGAGCTCGAGCGCGTGATCGACCGGATCATTCCCTATGCGATGACCAACACGGCAATCATCCAGTCATCGCCGATCGAGCCGCGCTCGCCGCTCGGCGGGTTCAGGCAGGGATGACGGGGCAGAAGCGATAAGGCAGCGACGACGAATCAAGCGTGGCCGCGCTTCATGCGCGCCTGCTTCAGAATCGCGCGCCAGCGGATCATGTCGAAGGGGATAGGTTCGTTGTTGTTGGCGATGTGGAAGATCTCGTTGTTGACGTTCTTCAGCGATCGCCAGAAATCATAGTCGGTGATGCGCGGATCGGCCGCCAACCGCTCCACTTCGACCTTGATGTCGGTTTTCATGCACTGTCCTCGCACCGCATTCCGCCAGCCGCCCGCTCGCAAACCCGGTACGGCGGTTTTCGAACGCGCCACTGAGTCGTTCAACGGACTCAAGTGACTTGTTCACGTTAAAACCTTGGTAAGGTTAATGCGGCCGCGCGGGTTTTCAAGCGCTCTTGCGCTTGATGCCGATCGAGCGGCCGGCGCGTTCCGGCATCGGCAGCGCCGCATGAGCGGCGCGCACGGCTTCAATCTTGGCAAGCACATCGGCAGGGAAGGGGGCAACCTTGGGTCCGTCCATGTCGACATGCAGGGACAGCGTTTCGGACGTGGCGGCGAGCCAGCCGTCGACATGGCGGATTTCCTGATAGGTCCTCAACCGCTTGTCGTCATGATCGATGAGCTGGAATGACACCTTGACCGTGTCGTGGAGATGCAGCTCACGCACGTAGCAGACATGGACTTCCGCGGTGTAGACGCTGAGGCGGCGCTCCTTCGTATAGTTTGCGTCCACTCCCATCATTGCGAATGCTTCGTCGGTGCCGCGGTCGAACAGCACGTTGTAATAGGCCATGTTGAGGTGGCCGTTGTAGTCGATCCAGTCCTTCTCGATCGCCAATGGGGCGGAAATGATGGGTGCGGGGATCGTCATGTCGGTTTCCTTGATCGTCGCTGGTCAGGGCGTGGCTGTGAGGTTCTCGTTGTTCTGGCGCAATTGCGGACGGAAAACAGCTTCACACTTTTCTTGGAATTGCTTTAGGCATCATCCATAGCGGCATAACAAGGGTGGCCACTGGTCCATTCGCGGAGGAATTCATGGCTTTGAGCGACCTCAATCCCGTCGAACGCAACGAGGAAGGCATCGCCACGGTGCTCGGCATCCTCAAGCAGCAATTCGGCGAACGTTTTCAGACCGGCGAGGCGATCCGCGGCCAGCATGCGCACACCACCACCTATATTCCGACCCAGGCGCCGGACGGCGTAGCGTTCGTCGAGACGACGGCGGAAGTGCAGGAGATCGTGCGCGCCTGCGCCGACCACCGCGTGCCGGTCATCGCCTTCGGCGTCGGTTCCTCGCTCGAGGGCCACACCAACGCGCCGGGCGGCGGCATCTCCATAGACACCTCGCGCATGAACCGCATCCTGTCCGTCAATCCGCAGGACCTCGATTGCACGGTCGAGCCCGGGGTGACGCGCGAGGACCTCAACCGGCACCTGCGCGACACCGGCCTGTTCTTCCCGATCGATCCCGGCGCCAATGCCTCGCTCGGCGGCATGGCTGCAACCAGGGCTTCGGGCACCAACGCCGTTCGCTATGGCACGATGCGCGAAAACGTGCTGTCGCTGACCGCCGTCATGGCCGACGGCGAAACGGTGACAACGGGCAAGCGGGCGAAGAAAAGCTCGGCCGGCTATGACCTGACGCGGCTTCTCGTCGGCTCCGAAGGCACGCTCGGCATCATCACTTCGCTGACGCTCAGGCTACAAGGCATTCCGCAGGCGATTTCAGGCGGCGTCTGCCCGTTTCCGAGCCTGGAGGCGGCCTGCGACGCGGTGATCGCGACCATCCAGATGGGCATCCCGGTCGCGCGCATCGAGCTGGTCAACGCGCTGCAGATGCGGGCCATGAAGAATTATTCCAAGCTCGACTACCCGGAAAGCCCGTGCCTGTTCGTAGAGTTCCACGGCAGCGACGCGGGTGTGGCCGAACAGGCCGAGACTTTCGGCATGATCGCCGAGGAGCAAGGCGGCGGGCCGTTCCTGTGGACCAGCGTCGCGGAAGAGCGGACGAAGCTCTGGAAGGCGCGGCACGATGCCTACTGGTCGTCGCTGACGCTGCGTCCAGGCGCCAAAGGGCTTTCGACAGATGTCTGCGTGCCGATCTCGCGGCTTGCGGAATGCGTCACCGAGACCGAAGCCGACATCGCCGAGATGGGGCTGGTGGCACCCATCGTCGGCCACGCCGGCGACGGCAATTTCCACGTGCTTGTGCTGATGGATGTCGACAACCCGGATGAGATCGCGCTTGCCGAGAAATTCGTCTCCCGCCTCAACATGCGCGCCATCGCCATGGAAGGCACCTGCACAGGCGAGCACGGCATCGGCCAGGGCAAGGTCGGCTTCCTGCGCCACGAGCTCGGCCATGGCGTCGATGTCATGCGCACGATCAAGCAGGCGCTCGATCCGATGAATATCATGAATCCGGGCAAGATTCTGCCGCGAGACTAGCCAGTCCTTCGACGCGAGGTTCGCCTGCGGCTCGTCTTGGATCTAGCCACCATTCGAGCCGAAATCGGCCGCACTGTGAGGCCTGAAACTGCCCGCACCTTCGGAACCGATTCTCGGCTTTCACGTTGCGGGAACCAACGGATATCGTCAAAGCGGAGCGGCCGCCCATGAACTGGAAAGGCGTGTGGAAGAATCAATACGGGTCCATTGTCAAAATCACTGATGATGCGGACAATCGTATATCGGGATCGTTTCGAACCGCGCTGCCGGATAGCGGCTTCCATCGCCAGGAAATTCCGATTTTGGGCGTCCATCGCGGCGACTGCATCAGTTTTGCCGGCGGCGGGAAAACGGCGGTTGGAGATGCGGTCGTTTCTTACACCGGCCTCCTTCGGGAGGGAAAATTGGAGACGTTGTGGTTTGTGGTCTCGGATGCGGCGATAAAGGCCAGCGGCGAAGGCCAACCTGCGAAAATCGAAAAACTGAATTGGTGGCGCTCGATGTCGACCAGCGCAGACACGTTCCAAAGAAGCTAGTCCCTGGCCTGCCGGACGCCGCTCCCATCATTCGTGCTCGGACCAGCAGCAGATGTCGACTGTGTCTGCAGGCACCAAAAGCGGAAGTAGATCTTCAGCGTTAGCGTGCGGCCGCAGACTTCTCTTGGCCGCCCTTAGCTAGTGTTTGCAGTATGGGCCGCGTCGGCGCGAAGAAAGTCGTGCCGGTATGCGGCGTCGAGAAGTCGAGCAACCGGTCATACGCGCCGTGCGGCTCGCCAACATACATGCGCTGCAGCATTTTCTCGATCACCCACAGATAGCGCGTGTAGCCGATGAAATAGGTTCCGAACTCGTTCTGGCCCGGACGGCCGAACGGCATGTTGTCGCGCAGGATGTCGTATTCGTTGCCGGCGTCGTCCTCGATCGTGGCCAGCGACTTGTGCGATTTGCGCGGCTTGTCGTCGTCATCGATCTCGATGTTGTCGATCTTGGTGCGGCCGATGATTTCTTCCTGGACATGGGTCGGCGTTTTGCCCCAGGCCGCCATATCGTGCAGGTATTTCTGCACCACGACGTAGCTGCCGCCGGCAAAGTCGGCGTCCTCGTCGCCGATCAGGGCGGAGGCAGGCAGGTCGAGGCCGGTCGGATTGGCGGTGCCGTCGACAAAGCCCAGCAGATCGCGGGCGTCGAAATAGCGGAAGCCGGATACCTCGTCGACGACGGTCACGCCGCCGCCCAGGCTGTCCAGCAGGATGCGCTCGAACTCGAAACACATGTCGGGCCGTTCGGCGCGGATGTGGAAGAGCAGATCGCCCGGCGTCGAGGGCGCCGAATGCGCCGGGCCCTTGATCGGCGCGAAGGGTTTCATCTCGCGCGGCCGCCGGCTTGGCGATAGGCGGTTCCAGAGCTCGGCGCCGATGCCGGCGATGCAGGACAGCCGGCCCGACAGGTCGCGGAAGCCGACATTCTTGACGAGGTCGTCAAGTTCGCCGAGCGCCGAAGCGACCTTCGAAAGCGCGGCCTTGTCGCCGCCGACCGTCACGACAAGGAAGATCGCGGCCATCGACAGCGGGGCGTCGACACTCTGCGCGTCGATGGGCACTCTGTCCCAGTTCTTGCCTGACATCGGGAATGCTCCGGGCTGGGTTGAGACGGGCGGCCAAGGACATGACCGCTGGGGCGGAGGTGGTCGAAAAAGATATCGCGACCGCGAGCGGTCGCGCAACAGCCGACATTGCCCGGGACTGCGCCCGCCGCGAATGGAATTGCCTCTTTATCGACACGCGGATGCGGGTAGAGTGCGGCTGACTTTCAACCCGGGAAACAGATGCTCGCCCGCCTGTTCGTGATCTTCGGTGGCCTGTTCGTGCTGGTGCTGTGCGCGGCGCTGGTGGTGCCGTATTTCATCGACTGGACGGGTTACCGGGGCGATTTCGAGCGCGAGGCAAGCACTGTCCTCGGCCGCAAGGTGACGGTGAAGGGCGATGCGACGGCGCGGCTTTTGCCGTTTCCGTCGGTGACCTTCTCGAATGTCGAGGTCGCGGGTGGGCCGGAAGGCCAGCCGGCGATGACGGTGGAGACCTTCTCCATGGATGCGGAGCTTGCGCCGTTCCTGCGCGGCGAGGTGCTGATCTTCGACATGCGGCTGGTGCACCCCAAGGCGACCATAGACGTTGCCGGCGACGGGACGGTTGACTGGGCGATCCGGCCATCATCGCCCTTCGATCCCGGCCAGATCTCGATCGAGCAGCTGACGGTGACCGAGGGGCAGGTCGAACTGCGCCACGAAGCCGGCGGGCGCAGCCATGTGATCTCCGAGATCAACTCGACGATTTCCGCCAAATCGCTCGCCGGCCCCTGGCGCATGGACGGCACGCTGCGCTTCGACGGTTTGCGCACGAACGTCTCGGCCTCGACCGGCAAGGTGGAACCGGACGGCCGGATGCGGCTCAGGCTGAAAGCCGATCCCGATGCCTATCCGCTGATCGTCGAAGCCGACGGCAATGCCGGCATCGTCAAGGGCGCCGCGGTCTATTCCGGCCAGTTCAAGATCTCCGGTGACGACAGGAATTCAGCCGAGCTGCGCGGCAACGACGCCCAGCCGGTCAAGATCAAGACCGGCAAGCCCGACCCCGGCTTCCGGCTCAACGGCAAGTTCGCGCTCGATCACCAGAAGCTCAATGTCGACGAGTTCCGCTTCGAGACCGGGCCACTCGACAATCCCTACACCGCCGACGGCAAGGCATCGGTCGATCTCGGCCTGAAGCCGCATTTCGCGGTCGAGGCCAGCGGCGCGCAGGTCCAGTTCGACGAGGCTGTCGGCGGGGCCGCCGGAGCCGGCTTTACGCTCGACCAGCGCATCGCGGCTTTGGAGCAGACGCTGCAGCACGTGCCGAAGCCGACCATACCAGGCACGATCGAGGTCCGGCTGCCGGCAGTGGTGGCGGGCGACACGACGGTGCGTGACGTACGGCTGTCGGCCGAGCCGGCCGAGGGCGGCTGGTCCGTCAAGTCGCTCGCCGCGACGCTGCCCGGCCGCACGACGCTCGAAGCCAACGGCATGCTGAGCGTCGAGGGCCATTTCGGCTTCGACGGTTCGTTGCTGTTGGCCGTCGGACAGCCTTCCGGTTTTGCCGCCTGGCTGTCGAAGGATGTCGACGAAGCCATCCGCCGGCTGCCCGCGGCAGGTTTCAAGGCCAAGGTCGATCTCAGCGAGAACCGGCAATCCTTCAGCGACCTCGAACTCATCCTCGGCAAGGCGAAATTCTCGGGCGGCATCGATTCCAGCCAGCCGGACGGTGCCAGGCCATCGGTGCTGATGCGGCTGACGGGCGGCGAAATGGACCTGGACGGGCTCGCGGCCTTCGCGTCGATCTTCATCAGCGACAAGGGCGCCAACCGTTTTTCGGATCGTGATCTCGATTTCCAGATCAAGGCAGGTCCGGTCAGCGCGGCCGGGTTCAGCGCCGACAACGTCGACACGGCGCTACGGCTGCGCGAGGGTCTGCTCGAGATCGACCGGCTTTCGGTCGGCGGCCTCGCCGGCGCGTCGATCAGCGCTACCGGCCGGATCAAGGATTTTCCGGACAGCCCGACCGGCAAGCTCAACGCTTCCGTGGTGGCCGTCGACCTCAAGCCGCTGATCGATGTCGCGGCCCAGCATTATCCGGACAATGCCGTGCTCAAAGGCCTGGCCAGCCGCGCGGCGGCCTATCCCGAACTGTTCCAGGATGCGCGCATCGATCTGCTGACCAGCGCCGCCGACAATGGCGACGGCAGCACCGGCCTCGCGCTCTCCGCCCAGGGCAAAGCCGGAGGTTCGGCCTTTTCGGCTTCGCTTTCCGGCAAAGGAGCCGTGGACAAGCTCTCCGAGGCGCCGGTATCGATCACTTTCAATGCCCGCAACGACAATGCCACGACGCTGCTTGCGCTTTACGGCCTGCCGGCGCTGCCGCTCGGCATGCTCGGCAACGCCAACACCGACATCTCGGCGAAAGGCTCGGTTGCCGGCGGCCTCGCGACCAGCTTCAACCTGACGGCCGATGATTTCAGGGCCAGTTTCGCCGGAACCGTCGCCGGGACGGCACAAGGCCCAACCGCCAAAGGCAAGATCAATCTCGACGCCGCCGACATCGAGCCGTGGCTGATGACGACGGGTGTAGGCCTGCCCGGCATGGGAACCGGGACTTCGACGTCGCTGGCGGCCGACGCCGATTTCGGCAACGGGCTTCTGGTGCTGAGCGGTCTCACCGGTTCGATCAACAAGGCGGCGGTGTCCGGCGACGTCAATATCGACGCCAAGGACGGGCTGCCGCATCTCGCCGGGGCGCTGGCGCTCGATGAACTCGACCTCGATCCGCTGGCGGTCTCGCTGTTCGGCGACCAGTCCTTCGCTTCCGCCAAGGGCGGATGGCCGACGACGCCGTTCAGCCAGAAGTCGACCCTGCCGTTCAACGCAGACCTCGATCTCAACACCTCGGCGCTCGCCGTCGGGTCGTTCGCCACCGCGCATGACGCGGCCTTCTCGCTGAAGCTCGATCGCGAAGGCATCCACGTCTCCGATCTCAAGGCCAAGCTTTACGGCGGCGATTTGACCGGCCTGTTCGACCTGAAGAACACGGAGGGCACCGGCCTGTTCTCCGGCCAGATGAGGCTCGCCGGCAGCGACCTTTCCGCGGTCCTGCCCGGTGCCGGAATCGGCGGCGGCGGCGATCTTTCGGCTGCGCTGTCGACCAGCGGCAAATCCGTCGATGCCATGATTGCCGCCCTGTCCGGATCCGGCACCGCAGCACTGAAGGGCTTGAAAGTGGACGGCATCAATCCGGACGGCTTTGCCGCCATCATAGCCAAGGCCGATGCGATCGGACGCGATATCGACACGGCCAAGACAGCGGACTTCGCGCCGCAGATCGCCGGGGAGGGCAGCTTTGCCGCCGGCGACAGCGACACGGATGTTGCCTTCACCGTCGCCAACGGCACGCTGCGGGCGCCGCCGATCAGCCTCGACAATCCCGGGGCGACTTTGTCCGCCGACGTGAGCGCCGATCTCAACACAAGCACCGTCCAGGCAAAGGGCGCGCTGACCTATCGTCCCGGCGACGAGGCGCTGGTCGGCTCAGAGCCGGCCGTCAATTTCAGCCTGGACGGTCCGCTTGGGGCGGCCGCGCCCCAGTTCGACAGCGGTCCGCTGGCGCAGTTCCTTACGCAGCGTGCGCTGGAGAAGGAACAGCAGCGGGTCGAGGCGATGCAGGCGGCCCTCCTGGAGAAGCAGCGGCTGCGGCGCGAAGTGCACTACTATGCGTCGCTGCAGACGGAGCGCGACAAGGCGGCCGAGGCATTGCGCCGGCAAGAGGAAGAGGCGCGCCAGAAGGCCGAGGCCGAAGCCAAGGCCAAAGCCGAGGCGGAAGCGCAGGCACAGGCTGAAGCCGACGCCAAAGCCAAGGCAGACGAAGAGGCGAGGGCCAAGGCGGAAGCCGATGCCAGGGCTCAGGCCGAGGCGGAAGCGCAGGCACAGGCTGAAGCCGACGCCAAAGCCAAGGCGGACGAAGAGGCGAGGGCCAAGGCGGAAGCCGATGCCAGGGCTCAGGCCGAGGCTGAGCAGCGAGCCGCGGACGAGGCGGCCAAGGCGCAGGCCGAGGCCAATCGCAAGAAGGCCGAGCAGGCAAGGCTGGAGGCAGCGCGCAAGGCGGCCGCGCAAACACGGAAGGTCGACCGGTCGCTGCCCGGCGTCAATGATGGTTCGGCCTCAGCGCCGGCGAAGCCCAAGGCCAATCCGTTCACGATCGACAATCTTTTGAAATCGCTCGACGGTGGTTGAGGTTCGTCCGCTGAAAGACGCCGGCGCGTCTCGGCGCTCAGGATTCTCCCCGGCGCGAGAGCAGGCGCTGCAGCATCGGCTCGATGCGCGAAAGCTCGTCGAGATGCGCGGCTGACAATTCGGCCAGGCGCTCGTCGGCAAGCGGGGTGAGGTGCAGCAGCACGCGTCGATGATCGCCCTTATCCTGATCGCGTATAACCAGGCCCGCCTCGGCAAGGCGGTTCACCAGTTCCACCGCGCTGTGGTGGCGGATGCGCAGGCGCTCGGCAAGATCGCCCACCGCCACCGGCCCGCCACCGGGAAATCCCTTGATCGCCAGCAGCGCCTGGTGCTGGCGCGGTGTGAGGCCGGCGTCGTTCGCCTGGACCTGGCTGAATTCGAGAAAGCGGCGGATCAGATAACGGAACTGGGATAGCCGCTGGTAGTCAGCCTGACTGATGGCGGGGCGTGGTTTCGGCGGCGTCATTTCCCGACTTATGGTCCTTTCCTGCAAAAGCTCAACCGGCTGTCGCGGTCCCTGTCCAAAATGACGCGGAGCGGCGGAGAAAACCGTCTTGAACATTTATATCGTATTACGATATTAGGCCACCTGAAACCGGCCGGCCTTTACGCCGCCAGAAAGTTCAGGCTCCGATATGAAATCCGCTCGCGCCGGCAACGGCCATCTTCGCGACTTCACGACCGATCCGCGCGTGCTGCTGATCGCGGCCATCGCCGTGGTGGTGGCGACAGCCGGGCTCTTCGCCGGCATAGTGCTCTTGAAGCTCATCAGGCTTGCCACCAACATAGCCTATTTCGGCCAGTTCACGCTGGCCGAACTGAGGCTCGAGGACACGCCGCTTGGGCTTGCCGCGGTCATCGTGCCGGTGATCGGCGCGTTGATCATCGGATTGATGGCGCGTTTCGGCAGCGAGAAGATCCGCGGCCACGGCATTCCCGAAGCCATCGAGGCGATCCTGTTGGGACGCTCGCGGCTCGACGCCAAGGTCGCCGTGCTGAAGCCGCTGTCGTCGGCGATCTCGATCGGCTCGGGCGGGCCGTTCGGCGCCGAAGGCCCGATCATCATGACCGGCGGCGCCATCGGCTCGCTGATCGCGCAGATGCTGCCGGTCAGCGACAATGAGCGCAAGACGCTGCTGGTGGCGGGTGCGGCGGCCGGCATGACGACCGTGTTCGGAACGCCGATCGCCGCCATCATGCTTGCCGTCGAGCTGCTCCTGTTCGAATGGACGCCGCGCAGCTTCATTCCGGTCGCCGTCGCGGCGATCGTCGCGGAGGTCGAACGCACCCTGCTGCATCTGCCGGGTCCGATCTTTCCGTTCTCCGGGACCATGGAGGCATCGATCGCCGGGTTGGGGGGCTGGGTGCTGATCGGCATTGCCTCGGGGCTTCTTTCTGGCCTGCTGACGCAATTGGTCTATGCCTGCGAGGACGCCTTCTTGAAGCTGCCGATACACTGGATGTGGTGGCCGATGATCGGCGGCCTTGTGGTCGGCATCGGCGGACTGATCGAGCCGCACGCGCTCGGCGTCGGCTACGACAACATCGCCAACATGCTCGACGGCCGCACGGTCGCGACCGCCGCGCTGCTGCTTCTGGTGGTGAAGGCCATCATCTGGTCGGTTGCGCTGGGGTCCGGGACCTCGGGAGGCGTGCTGGCGCCGCTGCTCATCATGGGCGGTGCGATGGGAGCGGTCCTCTCAGGCATCCTGCCCGAAGCGAGCCCCGGCTTCTGGCCACTGCTGGCGATGGCCGCTACCATGGGCGGCACCATGCGCGCGCCGCTGACCGCGACCTTCTTCGCCGCCGAGCTCACCGGCAACACGCATGTCCTTGTGCCGCTGATCGCCGCCTGCGCCACCGCCCATGCCGTTACCGTGCTGTTGATGAAGCGCTCGATCCTGACCGAGAAGGTGGCGCGGCGCGGGCATCACCTCGTTCGCGAATATCGCGTCGATCCTTTCGCCTTGACCAGGGTCAAGGAAGTGATGACGACCAAGGTCGAGAGCGTGCCGGCGACGATGACGCTGCACGGCGCGGCAACGTTCCTGACCGCCCCGGACACGCGGCATCCGAGCTTCCCGGTGATCAACGAAGCGGGACTTGTGCTCGGCGTGATCGATCCGCCGGCGATCCTGCGCTGGCGGCGCGCCGGCATGCACCGCAAGGCCACGCTCGGCGAATTGCTCGCCGGCAGCAAGATCACGCTCGCTTATCCGGATGAATATCTGGAGGCGCTTTCCGACAAGCTGCTGCTTGCCAATGTCTCGCATCTGCCTGTGGTCTCCCGCGAGGATGAACGGCTCATCGGTTATATCGGCTGGAAAGACATGATGCGGGTAAGGTCGAAAAAGCAGGCGGAGGAGCGCGACCGCACTGCCTTGCTCAGCTTCGGCGCGAAGCGCAAGGCGCAACAAAGCGCCAGCGATAGCGTGGTCTAGAGCAATCCAGGAAAGGTGTGAAACGGCTTTCCGTCCGGAATTGTGTAAAAACAAAGGGATAGAGCGGCTCGCCGATTCCGTGAAACGGTGAACCGCTCTACGCCGCGTTGCCGCCACGCTTGGCCCAGGCGAGCACGTAGAGCCTGAGCGCGGACGACAGGTTCGCGTCGCGGGTGCGCGTCTCGTCGATCTCGGCGACCAGGGCCGCGAGCGACAGCGAGCGCTCCGCGGCGATGGCGATGAGATCGTCATAGAAGGGTTGTTCCAGCGAAAAGCTGGTGCGGTGACCGCGGATCGTTACCGAACGTTTTTCGACCGCGGCCATTTGCAGGTGCTCAGCGCTTGTCGGGGTCGTCGGGCTTTTCACGGCGATGGCCCGCCACGAATTGTTTCGCCTTTTCGGATGTCAGCCGGTCACGCTCGCGCTCGGCTTTGGTCCGGCCATGCAGCGCCCGGTTCTCGCCGGCCTGGCGTTCCTTCTCGGTGCGCGCTTTGTGCTTGCGGGCCTGGCGGAGACTGATGACCTCGCCCATGGCGCTGAACTATTTCTTGCGGAAGGCGTCGAGCGAAACGACGTCGGCGCCCTTGCCGCCGGTCTCGGCGACGGCCGGCTTTTTTTCGGCCTCGGCAGCCTTCTTCTTCGTTTCCGACTTCTTTTCCGGCACGACGGCGACCGGTTCGGGCGCCGGAACGACGGCCTCTTCTTCTTCGACACCCTCCGTCTTGACGTCGAATTCGAGTTCGAAATTGACCGACGGATCGTAGAAGCCGCGCACGGCGGAGAAGGGGATTTCGAGCTTTTCGGGAACGTCGGAGAAGGAAAGGCCGACTTCGAAGCCGGCATCCGTCACCTTGAGGTCCCAGTACTGGAACTGGATGACGATGGTCATCTGCTCCGGATAGCGCTCGCGCAGCCTGGACGAGATGCGCACGCCCGGCGCGCCGGTCAGGAAGGTGATGAAGAAATGGTGGTTGCCCGGGAGGCCGGTACGCGCGACTTCGGCCAGGACCTTGCGCATGACGCCGCGCAGGGCCTCCTGGGCCAGAATGTCGTAGCGGATGTGGTCGTCGGCCATGTGATGGTCGGGTTCCGTTGAATCGTCCGCATAGCTGTAATCAAGCTTGGGCGCGGCGTAAACCGCATATAGGCGCAAAGCGCCCAGGCCAAGAGGGGTACCGGCGATTTGATCGCTCAGGCGTGGACGAGCATCGCCTGTTTGCCGGCTGGCAATTTCTTTTTGGCGAAGGCGCTGAGAAAGGTGTGCACGCCGTCGGTGGCGGAGCGCAGAACCTCTTCCTCGGTCGGCGCGCCGCCGAGCATGAAAGTTATCTGAAGCTCGGCATTGACGAGGGCAAGGAATTGACGCGCCGCGACGTCGGGGTCGCCGATCGACAGGTGACCGGCAAAGGCAAGCCGGGCAAAGCGCGCGGCAAGCGCCGACCAGGTGCGGCCCGGGCCTTGTTCGCGCCATTCGGCAAACAGTTCCGGATAACGCCCGCCTTCGGCCTGGATCAGCTTGCGCAGGAAGCGCCCGTCGCGGTTGCAGATGCAGTTGCGGTTCATGCGCACCGCAAAGGCGATCAGATCGGCCTCGAGATTGGCGGGCTGGTCAGGGAAGGTTGCGATGGTGGCGAAGATGCCGGCGTTGCAGCGCTCCGTCAGGTCGCGCACGACGGCGACGAAGAGCTTTTCCTTATCGCCGTGATGGTTGTAGACGGTTTGCCGTGATACGCCGGCCTCGGCCGCGATCAGGTCGATATTGGCGCCGGCGTAGCCCTCCCGGCAGAAGACCGAAGCAGCGGCATCGACCACCGACACGCGCTTGGCCTCATGGCTGCGTGGCGGGAAAATGTCAGGAGAAACGCCGAGCTTCATAAAAATCTATATAGCGGTGATTGACGAATTGGACAAGCCTGTCTAAATTTGTGGACACAACAAAGGGAAGTCCGCGCTAGAGAGTCGAAAAAGTTCGGTCTGAGAAGCCGAATGAATTCACTCTGAATGTAGGATTTCCGCGGAATGGAACGTCCTGGGTTCAGACGCCGGTATTTCGCGGCGGCAACCAGATCCGAAAAGAGCCTTATCATGAGTCCCAAATTCCTCCGCATCGCGGTCGTGCTCGGCTTGTTGTCCGCAATCGGCCCGTTTGCGATCGATATGTATCTCCCCGCGCTGCCTTCGATCGGCCAGGACCTGCATGCCGGCACCGCCGCCGTGCAGATGAGCCTTTTGATCTTCTTCCTGTCGATGGGCTTTGGCCAGATCGTCGTTGGTCCGATCTCCGATATGGTCGGGCGCAAGGTGCCGCTTTACGCAGGCCTGGCGCTGTTCATGGTCGGTGGTGTCGGCTCGGCCATGGCGCCGACCATCGAGTGGCTGATCGCTTTCCGCTTCCTGCAGGGTCTTGGCGCCAGCGCCGGCATGGCGGTGCCGCGCGCCATCGTGCGCGACCTGCACACCGGCAACGAGGCCGCCAAGCTGATGTCGCTGCTGATGCTGGTATTCTCGGTGTCGCCTATCCTGGCGCCGCTGACCGGCAGCCAGATCATCGAGAGCTTTGGCTGGCGCGCCGTGTTCTGGACGGTGACGGGTGCTGCGGCTTTAGCCACCATCCTGTTGGCGACTTCGCTTAAGGAAACGCGGCCGGTTGAAGAGCGCGCCGGCTCCTCCTTCGGCACGGCGCTTGCTGGTTACCGCTTCCTGATGGGCGACCGCAACTTCCTTGGGTTGGTGGCGATCGCGGGCTTCGGCATTGCCAGCTTCTTCGTCTATCTGTCGAGCTCGTCCTTCATCCTGATTGACCATTACGGCCTGTCGCCGTCGGTCTACAGCGTGTTCTTCTCGATCAACGCGGTCGCCTTCATCGGCATGTCGCAGCTGACCGGGCTGCTGGCCGATCGTTTCGGGTTGAAGCGCGTCGTCTGGGTGGCGGTCACCGGCTATGCCACGGTGATGGTGGCGCTATTCGCGATCATGGCGTCCGGCGTCGACCGGCTCGACGTGATGGCGGCGCTGCTCTTCGTCGGCTACGGCTTCCTTGGCCTGGTCATCCCCACCACCTCGGTGCTGGCGATGGAAGAGCATGGCGAGATCGCCGGCACGGCCTCGGCGCTGATGGGCACGCTGCACTTCGCCATCGGCGCGCTGGCCATGGGCGTCGCCGGCATCTTCTTCGACGGCACGCCGCTGCCGATGGTGGCCGGCATCACGCTCTGCGCGGTGATCTCGTTCACGCTGGCCAAGCTCACGCTCGGCCGTTCGCGCGAAGCGGTGGAAGCGCCGGCGGAATAGGACCGCTCTCAAGAAGCGAAAAGGCCGGGCTTGCCCGGCCTTTTTCATGTCCGTCGCAAGCCTGCCTGATCGATGACGAAGCGCACCCGCTCCTCGACCGAAGCCAGAGGCAAGGGCACCAATTCGTAATCGAGCTCCGCATAGACTCCGGTCACCGAACGAAACGTGCGCTCGACTTCGTCGAGCGTCTGCTTGCGCTCTTCGTCCTGGGTGAAAATCTCCGGCCATGGCGGCGCGACGAAGACGCGGCGCGCGTAGCGAAACTTCCGCGCCGCGCTTGTGACGTGATCCGGCACCAACAAGCCGCAGAGCCTGAGATAGCCGATCGTGTCGGGAGCGCCGCGGTCGAAGAAGATCGGGCCGGGCGGTTCGGCACGCGCGGCGTGCCAGGAGCGAAGCTCCCACGACAACATCAGCTCGGCAAAGAGCGCGCGATCCTGCCAGGGAAGGGCAGCGCCGCCGATCGCCACCTGGTCGCGGATGATACCGCGTCCGGCTTCGGGCGCGGTCGCGCAGCCTTCGGCCCGCAGCGCCTCGATCAAGGTGGTCTTGCCTGAGCCGGGGCCGCCGGTCAGCACGAAGAATCGGTCGGAATCGTTTTGCATCGCCTGTCCATAGGTGATGAACGGCAAGGCTGTCCCCGCGCCTCGAGCGCGGACAAGCCTTGGTTGTTCGGTTGGTCTGGGAAGAAGCAAAGGAGGGGGAGAAGTGGAGGTTTCTGTTGCCAGGTACCTCCGAACCCCGCCTAGAAGTGCGAACCCCTAGGGCTTGATTTGAAGCGTTCGCGCCGCATTAAGCAGCGAGACGTGCTTCCGCATAGTTGTCGTTGGCAACTATAAGTTTAGCCCGATAACGGTGGTACAATGCCGGGCAAAAGTACGATCTTTACACCTTCGTCGATCCTATTTCGCCCCCAGCAAAAGCCGCTCCGTCAGCCAGAGCGGTTTTTGGTGGAGGCGCCGGGTACCGCCCCCGGGTCCGAACGGCTTATTTCATCGCCTGTTTATCACCATAGTCGGTCAAGCCGACGAAGCGAATATAGGGAGCGACAACGGAAAAAGAAAGGCCAAACCGGTGCTTATCCGGTTATGCCAAACTGTGCAGCCAAGGGTTGACTTGCGCTCTTACTCAATCAAAGCTCGCGCCTGCGATGAGGAGTCTCTGACCTAGCGCATAAGTTGCGCAGCGCGCCACAACCCTCATCGACAGGATCCGTGGCGCCGACGAGGGGAAGTTTGATGGCCGACTATCTTGCGGATGTGAAGAAATACGATGCCGGCGCCAGCGCCGACGTGGTCGATAAGATCGTCAAGCATCTGGGCATTGCGCTCAGGAACCGCGATTCCTCGCTGGTGTCCTGCACCGACCCGAAGGAACTCGATCGCGTGCGGGAGAACTGGATCGGCAAGAAGCTCGGCGTCGCCGATGCCGCAAAGGCCAACGCCTCGATCGAGAAGACCTGCAAGGCTATGCAGGCGGACAACACCAAGAGCCGCGTGACCTTCTACTATCTGGTTGCCAAGGACCTCGGCAAACTCGGCTCACTCTGAGGCACAGCCACCCCGCGGCCGGCACGAGACCGTGCCGGCACCGCGGGCCTTTGGTGCGATCCACATCCTTTGCGGTGTTCGACCGGTCGTCAGTCGGGTATGATTGTGCTTTAGCCGAATCGAGGCAAAGCCGATGCGCCAATATCTCGACCTCCTGAACCATGTGCTGGAGAACGGCGCCGACCGCGGCGACCGTACCGGGACCGGCACGCGTTCGGTGTTCGGCTACCAGATGCGCTTCGACCTTTCGCGCGGCTTTCCGGTCACTACCACCAAGAAGCTCCACCTGAAGTCGATCATCCACGAGCTTCTGTGGTTCCTGGCCGGCGACACCAACATCAAATATCTCAACGACCACGGCGTCACCATCTGGGACGAATGGGCCGACGAGAACGGCGATCTCGGGCCGGTCTATGGCAAGCAATGGCGCTCATGGCCGGACGGGCATGGCGGTGGGATCGATCAGATTGCGAATCTTTTGAAGGAGATACGCAAGAATCCTAACTCGCGCCGGCTGATCGTCTCCGCCTGGAATCCGGCCGAAGTCGAAGCAATGGCCTTGCCGCCCTGCCACTGCCTGTTCCAGTTCTATGTCTCGGAAGGCCGGCTCTCGTGCCAGCTCTACCAGCGCTCGGCCGACATCTTCCTCGGCGTGCCGTTCAACATCGCTTCCTATGCCTTGCTGACGTTAATGGTGGCGCAGGTCACCGGGTTGAAGCCCGGCGACTTCGTCCACACGCTCGGCGACGCGCATCTCTATTCGAACCATTTCGAGCAGGCGCGCGAGCAGATGCGGCGCACGCCCAAGGCCTTACCGACGATGTGGATCAATCCCGAGGTGAAGGATCTTTTCGCCTTCCGCTTCGAGGATTTCCGCCTCGAAAACTATTTCGCCGATGCCAGCATCAAGGCGCCCATCGCCGTTTGATGCCAAGGTGCTTCCGGCGGCGCTTGCACGGTCAAACGCCGTTCTGTCAGTCGATGCCGACCATGACGTCCGAGGCCTTGATAACCGCATAGGCCTGCTTGCCTTTTTCGAGCGCGAGGTCGGCGACCGCCTCGTTGGTGATAGACGCGGTGACGATGACACCGCCGCCGATGTCGATCCTGACATGCGAGGTGGTGGCTCCCTTGACGATCTCGGTGACCTTGCCCTTGAGGATGTTGCGGGCGCTGATCTTCATGCGTCTCTCCTTGAGCTTCGCCGTGCCGTTTCGCATTCATCGCAGGCTGAGACCCTACCGGCGCACAATGCCATGACGGGCGAAAAGCCTTCCCTTGTTATGTTCATCCGGATATATCGATCCAAGGCTTTTGGCCGTACGGATTTGAAACCAGGGAGAGACCTTCGTGATGGGCAAGGGTTTTGGATTGAAGGCGGTCGCCGTTGGCGGTCTGACGGCAATGCTGATGGCCGCGGTGCCGGCGGCCCATGCCGACGGCAAGGTGACCGTATTTGCCGCGGCCAGCCTCAAGGACGCGCTCGACGCGGTCAACAAGGCATGCGAGCCGGAAATCGGCGAGGCCGCGACCATTTCCTACGCTGCGAGTTCGGCGCTGGCCAAGCAGATCGAAGGCGGCGCGCCGGCCGATATTTTCGTCTCGGCCGATCTCGACTGGATGAAGTATCTCTCCGACAAGAAGCTGACCAAGCCGGATACCGAGGTGAAGCTGCTCGGCAACCAGATCGTGCTGGTGGCGCCGAGGGATTCCACGGTCGAGGCCAAGATCGAGAAAGGCTTCGACCTCGCCAAGCTCATCGGCGACGGCAAGCTTGCCATGGGTGACTTCAAGGCCGTGCCGGCCGGCAAATACGGCAAGGCGGCGCTGGAATCGCTGGGTGTCTGGTCGTCGGTCGAGGGCAAGGTCGCGCAGGCCGAGAACGTGCGTGCGGCACTTAAGCTGGTGTCGACGGGCGAAGCCCCGCTTGGCATTGTTTACGCCACCGACGCGCATGCCGAGAAGGGCGTCAAGGTCGTCGGCACCTTCCCGGAAGATTCGCACCCGCCGATCATCTACCCGATTGCCCAGACCGCGGATTCGAAGGACAAGGATACGACTGCCTTCCTGAAATGCGTCGAGTCGGCCAAAGCCGCCGCCCTCTTCAAGGAGCAGGGTTTTACGGTGCTCGCGCCGAGCAACTGAGAAAGACCGCGCAAACACAATCATGAACTGGCTGCTGGACCTCACTCCCGACGAATGGAATGCGGTCCGGCTGTCGATCAAGGTGGCGACGGTGGCGATGATCGCCAGCCTGCCGCCCGGTATCCTGCTGGCGCTGCTGCTCGCGCGAGGGCGTTTCTGGGGCAAGACCCTGCTCAACGGGCTGGTGCATCTGCCGCTGATCCTGCCGCCGGTGGTGACCGGCTACCTGCTCCTGCTCACCTTCGGCCGGCGTGGGCCGGCCGGCGCCTTCCTTGCCGAGCATTTCGGCATCGTCTTTTCGTTCCGCTGGACGGGTGCTGCGCTCGCCTGCGGCGTGATGGGCTTTCCGCTGATGGTGCGGGCGATCCGGCTGTCGATCGAGGCGGTCGATCGCAAGATGGAGGCGGCGGCCGGCACGCTGGGCGCCAATCCGCTCTGGGTGTTCGCCACCATCACGCTGCCGCTGATCCTGCCCGGCCTGATCGCCGGCGCGATCCTTTCCTTCGCCAAGGCGATGGGCGAGTTCGGCGCCACCATCACCTTCGTCTCCAACATCCCCAACGAAACGCAGACGCTGCCCTCGGCGATCTACACGTTCACGCAGGTGCCTGGCGGCGACGAAGGCGCGCTCAGGCTGACGCTGATCTCGATCGCCATCTCGATGGTCGCGCTCATCGCCTCGGAAGTGCTGGCGCGGCGCGTCGGCCGGCGGATGGACATCGAATGACGCTCTCCGTCGATATCCGCCATCGGCTCGGCGACTTCGCCTTGGAGGCAAGCTTCGAGAGCGCCGGCCGGCTGACGGCGCTGTTCGGGCCGTCGGGCTCGGGCAAGTCGACGCTGATAAACCTGATCGCCGGCCTGGTCCGTCCGGACGAGGGCCGCGTCGCCGTCGATGGGCGCGTGCTGGTCGACACCGCCGCGCGTATCTTCGTGCCGATGCACAAGCGGCGGATCGGCATGGTGTTCCAGGATGCGCGGCTGTTCCCGCATATGAGCGTCGCCAGCAATCTGCGCTACGGCCGCTGGTTCACGCCGTCTTCCGAGCGCTACGCCAAAATGGATGCGGTGATCGACCTGCTCGGCATCGGCCACCTGCTCGACCGGCGGCCGGCAAGACTGTCGGGCGGCGAAAAGCAGCGCGTCGCCATCGGCCGCGCGCTGCTTGCCAGCCCGAAACTGCTTCTGATGGACGAGCCGCTCGCCTCGCTCGACGAGGCGCGCAAGGCCGAGATCCTGCCCTATGTCGAACGGCTGCGCGACGAGACGAAAATCCCGATCGTCTATGTCAGCCATACCGTCGCCGAGGTGGCGCGGCTGGCGAGCGACGTGGTGGTGCTTGCGCAGGGCAAGGTCGCGGCCGCAGGCCCGACCGAGGCGATCATGCGGCGGCTGGACCTTTTGCCGGCGGAAGAGCGCGGCGAGGGCGGAGCGGTGCTCGACACCAAGGTTCTGCGCCACGACGAGACGTTCGGCATGACGGTGCTTGCCTCGCAGGCCGGCGAGATCCGCGTGCCGAGACTGGCGAGGGCGGCCGGCGCTCCGGTGCGCATCCGCATCCGCGCCCGCGACGTGATGATCGGCGTCGAGAAGCCCGCCGGTCTCAGCGCGCTCAATATCTTGCCGGGGACGATCGTCAGCATGAGACCGGGCGAGGGGCCCGAGGTCGAAGTCGGCGTCGATTGCCACGGTGCGGTCGTGGTCGCACGCATCACCGAACAATCGCGGCAGGCGCTTGGCCTCAAGCTGGGAAGCCAGGTCTTTGCGGTCATCAAGACCGTGAGTTTCGATCGCGCAAACACCGGCGCCGGGCTGCCGGCCGAAGCCGACGTTTGAGCAGTCGGATCATGTCGCTATGTATATTTGGAATAGCGCTTCCCTCCCATAGGGACTATTGTCGTGCCGTGAAATCCGAGGAGATGAAATGCCGTCGCTCAGCCTGCGGATAAATCTCGATCCCGATGGCCGGATCGGCCCGGGCAAGATCGAGCTTCTGGAGCAGATCGCCGCCTTTGGGTCGATCTCGGCCGCGGCACGCGGCATGGAGATGTCCTACAAGCATGCCTGGGATCTTGTCGAAGACATGAACCGCGTGTTCGGCAAGCCGCTTGTCGCGGCGCAGACCGGCGGCCGGAAAGGCGGCGGCGCGCAACTGACATCGGTGGGTTTGGCGGTCGTCAGCAGGTTCCGGGCCATAGAGCGAGCCGCTTCATCGGCGGCCGCGGTCCATATGCAAGCTTTGCAGTCGGAGATCGATGCCGGGTAGGGCAGTAGGGCAGTAGGGCAGCAGTAGGGCAGTAGGGCACGATCTCCTGGAG
This sequence comes from Mesorhizobium sp. WSM3224, assembly GCF_000427725.1. Classification (GTDB taxonomy): domain Bacteria; phylum Pseudomonadota; class Alphaproteobacteria; order Rhizobiales; family Rhizobiaceae; genus Mesorhizobium. The sequence continues at coordinate 128,167 of NZ_ATYO01000019.1, forward strand.
TGGTTGCGCACGCGATGTGCGCCCCTATTGCCTTACTGCCCTGCTGCCTTACTCCCCTGGCTTCCTCAGCAGATACGTGTCCATGATCCAGCCCTTCCTTGCCCGGGCTTCTTCGCGGACTTTCTCGATCTCGGCGCCGACATCGCCCAGCCGGCCGGCGATGATGATTTCGTCCGGCGTTCCGAGATAGGCGCCCCACTGGATGAAGATATCCTTGTCGGCCAGCGTGTTGAAGGCGCATTTGCCGTCGAGCATGACCACCGCCGAGCCGGCATTGGCCGGGAGACCTTCCTCCGTCAGCCGTCGGCCGGTGGTGACCAGGATCGAATCGCCGATGCGGTTGAGCGCGGTCGCATGGCTCGCGGCGAGCGCCTGGATCGCGGTGATGCCGGGGATGACCTCGAGCTCGAAACCGACATTGCCTCTGAGGCGAACGCGTTCGAGGATGCGCAGCGCGCTGTCATAGAGTGACGGGTCGCCCCAGATCAGGAAGGCGCCGCAGCCATATTCGGCAAGCTCGTCGCGGATAAGCGTCTCATAAATCTCGGCGATCGCCTCATGCCAGTCGTCGACGGTCACGCGATAGGACGATGTCGGCTCGGTCCGGACCGGCACGTCGAACTCGACCCGGCGCGATTTCGGATTGGTCACGAAGCGGTCGCAGATCTGCCGGCGCAAATCAGCGAGATCGCTCTTCCTGGTTCCCTTGTCGGGGATGAACAGCACGTCGGCGCGGTTCAGGCCGTTGATGGCCTGGACCGTCATGTGATCTGGGTTGCCGGCGCCGATGCCGATGACGAGAAGCTTGCGCATGGCGATCTCCTGCCCGATCGGCGGCGCGGTGTCCAGAAGTCCCGGTGCCGGGTGATGAAGGGCTTTGAAACGCCGACTTGAAACGGCTAGATGGAAGGGCGTACCGGCTGGTCCCGGTATCGCCGTCGAGGAGGGGTCCATGTTACGCACCGTACTGACCGCAGCACTGGCAGTCATGGCCGCGCCGGCCTTCGCCAATGATTCCGTCGCCGAGCTCGGCACCGGCGGTCTGATCCTGTCGCGCAGCGACGCCGTCGCCATGCAAAGCGAGGATCTCTTCATCTCGCCGGAGAAGGTGACGGTCGACTATATCTTCCGCAACAACACCGACAAAGATGTCAGCTCTATCGTCGCGTTCCCAATGCCCGACATCGAGGGCGATCCGAACGAGATGCCGGCGATCCCGGAAGCGCAGAGCGACAATTTCCTGGGCTTCGAGGTGACGATCGATGGCGTCGATGCGAAGCCGCAACTGGAGCAAAAGGCCCTGGCGCTCGGCATCGACATAACTGCGGACCTCAAGGCGCAGAACGTGCCGCTCTATCCGTTCGGCGATGCCGCCAAGGCGGCGCTGGCGAAGTTGCCCAAGGATGTCACCAAGGATTGGGAAGACCGCGGCATCATCATCGAGGATACCGCCGATGACGGCTCGGGCATGCAAACCACCTTTGTGCCGTTCTGGCAATTGCGCTCGACCTATTGGTGGCGCTCGACCTTCCCGGCCAACAAGGAGGTCCACGTTTCGCACCGCTACAAGCCCAGCGTCGGCGGCACGTCCTCGGTCAGCTTCTTTTCCGATGGCCAGTTCCAGAGCCCGCAATACGATACCTACAAGACCCGCTATTGCATGGATCAGGCATTCGAGAACGCGGTGCGCAAGGCGGCCAAGGCGAATCCGGACGGCTATCCGAAATATTACGAGAGCCGCATCGCCTATATCCTGACCACCGGCGGTAACTGGGCGTCCGGAACCATCGGCAACTTCAAGCTGACCATCGACAAGGGCAGCCCCAAGAACCTCGTCTCCTTCTGCGGCGACAATGTCAAAAAGGTCGGGCCAACGACGTTCGAGATGACGGCCAGGGATTTCTATCCCGAGCGCGACATCGACATCCTGCTGCTCGTGCCGTCGGACAATGGCGGGAACGGCGGCTGATGGACATCGCGATCTATGTCGCCATCGCCGAAAACGGCGTGATCGGACGCGAAGGCGGCCTGCCGTGGCGGCTTTCCACGGATCTCAAGCGCTTCAAGGCCGACACGATGGGCAAGCCGATCGTCATGGGCCGCAAGACCTATGAAGGCATCGGCCGGCCGCTGCCCGGCCGGCTCAACATCGTGGTGACGCGCGACAAGGCCTGGCGCGCCGAAGGCATCGAGGTGGCCCACTCGCTGGATGACGCGATCACGCTGGCCAAGGCGCGCGGCCGCTGCATGGCGGGCGCCGAGGAGATCTGCGTGGTCGGTGGCGGCGAGATCTATGCCCAGGCCCTGCCGGTTGCAGACCGGCTGCATGTGACGCATGTGCTGGCCAAGGTCGATGGTGACGCGCATTTCCCGCCGATCGATCCGAACGTCTGGAAGGTAGTCCGCGCGGGGGATTTTCCGGCAGGCGAGAAAGACAGCCACGCGACGCGCTATACCGTCTACGAGCGTCGTCGCGACGGCCATTGACGACGACAAACGGTCGCTACGGGCCCAAATCGGACGGTGGTGGTGGCACATCGCGTTGAAAGCGTGCCAAGGCGTCCCTATAGAAGAACGATGCTGCAGCGACGCGCATCCAACCGGACGCGCAAGAGGCCGCTGTAAAACTTTGATTTTGGCGCATGATTCCTTTCTGAAAACCGATATGGGTTTTCGGGGTCATGCGTTAGGATTGCGCCGCAAGGCCTGAGGGAACCGAAGCGAAAGGACATTCATGCCCTGGAACGATAAAAGCGGCGGCGGCGGCCCATGGGGCGGCGGCGGCAATCAGGGGCCCTGGGGGCAGGGACCGAAAGGGCCAAGCGGCCCGCCGGGCTCGCCTCCCGATCTTGAAGATATCATCCGCCGCGGCCAGGACAGGCTGCGGCGTGCGCTTCCGGGCGGGGGCGGCGCCAGCCCGGCCGTGCTCGGACTGATCGCGCTGGCACTCGTCGTGCTGTGGGCCTTCAAGGCGATCTACACCGTGCAGCCCGACGAGGTTGCCGTCGAGCTGCGCTTCGGCCAGCCGAAAGCCGAGCTTTCGCAGCCCGGCCTGCATTTCCACTGGTGGCCGATCGAAACGGTCGAGACCGCCAAGATCTCCGAGCAGCTCGTCAGCATCGGCGGCGGCACGACCAGCGGCTCCGGGCTGATGCTCTCCGGCGACCAGAACATCGTCAACGTGCAGTTCTCGGTCGCCTACCAGGTCTCCGATCCCAGGGCCTATCTGTTCGACGTCTCCGATCCTGACGGCATGCTGACCCAGGTGGCCGAAAGCGCCATGCGCGAAGTCGTCGGCAGGCGTCCGGCGCAGGATATCTTCCGCGACGACCGCCAGGGCATCGCAACCGGCGTGCGCGAGATCATCCAGGGCACGCTCGACGGCTACAAGACCGGCCTCCAGGTCAACGCGATCTCGATCGAGGACGCCGCGCCGCCGCGTGAGGTCGCCGATGCGTTCGACGAGGTGCAGCGCGCCGAACAGGACGAGGACAAGTTCGTCGAGCAGGCCAACCAGTACTCCAACCAGAAGCTCGGCCAGGCGCGCGGCCAGGCGGCGCAAATCCGCGAAGATGCGGCCGCTTATAAGAACCGTGTCGTACAGGAGGCGGAGGGCGAGGCGCAGCGCTTCATCTCCGTCTACGACGAATACGCCAAGGCACCCGACGTCACGCGCAAGCGTCTCTATCTCGAAACCATGGAGAAGATCCTGAAGGACGCCAACAAGGTCGTCGTCGAGCAAGGCAACGGTCAGGGCGTGCTGCCTTACCTGCCGCTGCCGGCATTGCAGCCGAAAGCGCCGCCGGCGCCGGTGCTGGGAGGTAACCAGTGATGGCCAACCGTCTTCCCATCATCGCCGTCATCGCGGCTGTGCTATTATTCCTGCTTTACTCCTCGATCTTCGTGGTCAGTGCCGGCCAGCAGGCGATCGTGCTGAGATTCGGCGAGATCATCGACGTCAAGAGCGAGCCCGGCGTGTACTTCAAGGCGCCGTTCGCCTTCTTCGACGCCGACAGCGTGCAGATGGTCGAGAAGCGCGTGATGCGCTTCGACCTCGACAACATCCGCGTCCAGGTCTCGGGCGGCAAGTTCTATGAGGTCGACGCCTTCATCGCCTACCGCATCTCGGATCCGCGCACCTTCCGCGCGGCGGTGTCCGGTCAGGTGGAACTGGCCGAAGCCCGGCTGCGGACGCGTCTCGACGCGGCGCTGCGCCGGGTCTACGGCCTGCGCGACTTCGAGGCCGCGCTCTCCGAGGAGCGCGGCGTCATGATGCGCGAGGTGCGCGATCAGCTTCGCCCGGACGCGACGTCGCTCGGCCTCGACATCGAGGATGTGCGCATCCGCCGGACCGATCTGACGGCGGAGGTCTCGCAGCAGACCTTCGACCGCATGAAGGCCGAGCGCCTGGCCGAGGCGGAGCGTCTCAGGGCGCGCGGCAACGAGGCTGCGCAACGCATCAAGGCGCGGGCCGACCGCGAGGTCGTCGAGATCGTCGCCGAGGCGCAGAAGGAATCGGAGATCCTTCGCGGTGAGGGCGAGGCGCAGCGCAGCGCGACCTTCGCGGACGCCTATAAGCGCGATCCGGCGTTCTTCGATTTCTATCGCTCGATGAATGCCTACGGCACGGCGCTGGACAACACCGGAACGACGATGGTGCTCTCGCCCGAGTCCGAGTTCTTCCGCTACTTCCGCGATCCGGGCAGCAAGCCTCAGCCCGGCCAGCCGGCGGCACCGCAACCTGGAACGGGGCAACCGGCGGCGCCGGCCGTGCAACCCAGCACCGCCCAGTAGTGGCGGTGCAGGATTTTGTCGCGGCGATCGGCCTGGTCCTGGTGATCGAGGGCCTGGTCTATGGCGGGTTTCCGGGCCTGGCCCGGAAACTAGCGACGGAAGTGCTGTCGATTCCCGAGAATGCGCTGCGGATCGGGGGGCTTGCGGCAATCGCCGTCGGCGTCGCCATCGTCTGGCTGGTTCGCGGCTGATGAAAATTCCTTAAAGCGCGTCGCGCTGAAACGGATTCCACGGTACACGACTCAGGCGTTTTTTGAGCTGATCATCGATCTTCGGGGTGCTTTTTCGAGCCACGCGTGGGCGGCTGCTTTGGGGCAGTTGACGATCCAGTCTCTGAGTGCGTCGAGACCGATGCGGAACCAGGATTTTTCGCGGCGGCCGTGGCTTTTGCGGGGTATGGCCTTCATGCCCATGGTTTGGGTGGCGCATCGGTAGGCCCATGTGATGGCGAGCATCACGATGACGATGAGGCTTGCGAGCTTCTCGGGATTGGTGATGTGG
>NZ_KE386578.1:0-22501 GCF_000427725.1 Mesorhizobium sp. WSM3224
GATCAACAGCGACGCTGACCACGAGCCGAGGCGGCACGCAACAGGATTTGTCCCTCACCGTCGGTCAACGCAAGGACGAGGAGGTACAGACCGGTGCCGTTCCGAGCCAAGGGCCGGGGGACCAGCGCCTCGGACTGGCACTCAGCCCCATCCCGGACGAAGCGCGCCAGCAACTCGGTCTCCAGCCGGGTACCACCGGCGTGTTTGTCCAGGAGGTCGCGCCCAACAGTCTTGCCGCTGAGAGCGGTCTCAAACCCGGCGATGTGATCGTCTCGGCAAACAACCTGACAGTTACCCAGCCTTCTGATGTCCGAGACGAGTGGGCGAAATCCCGTCGGCAGAACAAGCCGATCCTGTTCCGCATCGAACGGCAGGGACAGTCGCTTTTCGTGGCTGTCTCATCCTCTTGAGCGGCTATGTGCAGATGAAGATAGCCCAGATCGCACCCCTGACTGAGTCCGTCCCTCCCAAGTTCTATGGCGGGACCGAGCGCATCGTCTCATATTTGACGGAAGAGCTGGTTCGAAGGGGGCATGATGTGACCTTGTTCGCCAGCGGCGATTCAAACACTTCGGCCGAACTGGTGGCGTGTTGCGATGTTGCGCTGCGCCTGAACCCTAACGCCCAGAACCATATCCCTTACCACATCATGATGCTTGAACAGGTTCGCCGACGGGCGGATGAATTCGACGTTCTGCATTTTCACGTTGATGTCCTGCACTTTCCGATAATCCGTGAGTTCGCGCGGCGAACCGTTACCACCCTTCATGGTCGGCTCGACCTTCCGGACCTGGCGCAGCTTTACGCGATGTTCGACGACATTCCGCTGGTCTCGATTTCCAATGACCAGCGGCGGCCGATGCCGCCGGTCAATTGGCTCGGAACGGTTTATCACGGCCTGCCGCCTGATATTCTTCCCTTCCGGCCCAAAGCCTCGGGTTATCTGGCATTCCTTGGCCGCATCTCACCCGAAAAGGGGCCGGAAGCCGCTATGGCGATAGCCGCGCGCGCCGGAATGCCTTTGAAGATCGCGGCCAAGATCGACGCGGTGGACCAATCATTTTGGAGTGAGAAAGTCGAACCCCAGTTGCTACGATATCCGAACGTCGAGTTCGTTGGCGAGATCGACGAACGGCAGAAGGCGGAATTTTTAGGCGGCGCGGCAGCGCTGCTGTTTCCGATCGACTGGCCGGAACCATTCGGCCTCGTAACGATCGAGGCGATGGCCTGCGGCACCCCGGTGATCGCCTTCAACCGCGGAGCCGTTCCAGAGGTCATCGACGATGGAGTGTCCGGACTGATCGTGGAAGGGGTGGACGAAGCCATAGGGGCAGTACGGCGGATTGGGGGTCTCGAGCGCCCGCGAGTGCGGAGAGCTTTTGAAAGGCGATTCACGGTCGAACGCATGTGCAGCGACTATTTGGCGATTTACCGCACGCTGGAGCGCAACGAGCGATTTCCACTTGTTTCGCGAAATGGCTTCGCCGCAAACGCAGATGCGATAGCCAGCCCTGTTTCCGACGAATTGGCTTAGAACCACCAGGTTCCCTCTCGCTCGGTCGAGTTCGGAACTTCGCCGAAAATCCGCCAAGGATTCGAAGGACGCTCTCCGCAACCGCGCATCGCGGGATTGATGCGAACACCATTGATAGGGTATGGCCGGGCACGGCTATATGCCAGCATCGGCCGTCTGAACAGGAGGGTTTAGATGAGCATCGAAGTCGAAGAACGTAAGCTTAATCCTGCCGTTGCTCTTCCCGCACTAGATGAATCGGCACCGCGCGAGCCGCATAGGCAATTTGCGCTGAAGCATGAGGACTGCTTCGTCGTTGCGGACAGTTATGGCGATATACGCGGCAGCGGCGACGGGCTTTTCCGCGACGATACGCGAGTGCTGTCGCGTTTCCGGTTGTTCATCGGCGGCCGCATGCCCTCGCTGCTCGGCGCCTCGCTGTCGCAGGACAACATCCTGTTCACGGCCAATCTCACAAATCTAGCCACCACCGGGCCCGACGGTAGTGAAACGCTGCCGGGGGTCGTGCACATCGAGCGGACCAGGTTCATCTGGCAAGAACGCATGTTCGAGCGAGTCACTTTCACGAACTACTCCGCGCGCGAGGTGTTGCTGCCGGTCCGATTCGACTTCGATGCCGATTTTCGTGACATGTTCGAAGTACGTGGCACCACGCGCAGCCGGCGCGGTCGCGCACATGATGCCCAGGTCGGCGTGTCAGGCGTGACATTTTGCTATGAGGGGCTCGACAACGTAGCGCGCCAATCCGTCATCGGGTTTTCGATGCGGCCCGACCAGATCCATCCCCATAACGCCGAGTTCCGCATTCTGGTGGGAAGGCATGACAGAAAGGCGCTGTATCTGGAAGTTGGTCAGCACGAAGAAATCCCATCCAACGATCGTTTCCGCGCCGCCGCGGCGCGAGCACGGTTTGCCATGCGCTCAAAGCGTCGACAGGGCGCAACTGTCTTAAGCTCCGGGCGCGTATTCAACGACTGGCTCACGCGCACACGTGCCGACATTGCTCTGCTGACCACCGATCTGGAGACCGGGCCATATCCGTACGCCGGTATTCCCTGGTTTTCGACCGCCTTCGGCCGCGACGGCGTTATTTCCGCCTTGCAAATGCTGTGGCTCAACCCTGAGCTTGCCCGCGGAGTGCTGGCGTTCCTTGCCCGCTATCAATCGACGGAGACTTCAGTATTCGACGATGCCGAGCCCGGCAAGATCATGCATGAGACGCGCAAGGGCGAAATGGCTGTGCTGCGCGAGCTGCCCTTCGGCCGCTACTACGGCGGCGTCGACACCACGCCGCTCTATGTCTATCTCGCTTGCTCCTACGCCGACCGCACCGGCGATCAGGAATTCGTCGGTCGCATGTGGGATTCACTATGCGCAGCAATCGGGTGGATGGAGGAGGTCGGCGCCCGCAACGGAGAGGGTTTCGTGACCTACAGCAGGGCGGCGGACACGGGGCTCTTCAACCAGGGCTGGAAGGACAGCGCCGATGCGATCTTCCATGCCGATGGCACGATACCGAAGGGGCCAATCGCGCTGGTCGAGGTGCAAGGCTACGTCTTCGCAGCCTATAGAGGCATGGCTGCGTTGGCAGCCAAGCGCGGCGACGCGGCCAAGGCGGCGCACTGGAGCGCCGTGGCAGAGAAAGTCCGCAGTGCGGTGGAGACTCGGTTCTGGATGCCGGAGCGTAATTTCTACGCCCTGGCGATCGACGGAGAAGGCAAGCAATGCCAGGTGCGTGCCTCCAACGCGGGTCACCTGCTTTACGTTGGACTGCCATCGGCGGAACGGGCGCAATCAATTGCCGAGCAGTTGCTGTCGGCGCATCTCCACAGCGGTTGGGGCGTTCGCACCCTGGCCGACGATGAACTTCCGTTCAATCCAATGTCCTACCATAACGGCTCGATCTGGCCGCATGACACGGCAATCTGTGCCGCCGGACTAGCCCGCTACCAGGAGCGCACCAGCGTCGTGAAGCTTATGAGCAGCATGTTCGAGGCGGCGGTCCGCTTCAACATGCGGCTGCCGGAGCTGTTCTGCGGCTTTACGCGCGCTATCGGCGACGCGCCGATAGCGTACCCTGTCGCCTGTCTGCCGCAGGCGTGGTCGGCCGGTTCGGCCTTCATGATGCTGCAGGCCTGTCTGGGGATCCGCATCGATGGTTGGAAGCGCGAGATCAATGTCGAACGCCCACGGTTGCCGATCGGCATCGACAACATCGTCATCCGGCATTTAGCCGTTGGCGAGGCGAAGGTCGATCTCAATTTCCAGCGCGTCGGCGACCGGGTCGTCTGTTATCTCGGCGAACGGCACGAGGGTCTGGTGCCGCTGGCCGTTCGCTCTTAACAACCGCGGCGACAGGGCTTGCCATTTCGAGCTAATGGCATCGAGACGCTGCAGGCGGTCGCCTGGCAAGCTGGTCTTGAATTGAAAAGAGGTGCTTCCAATCTCTTCTGTTGTCTCCAGCCGGCATTCAACGGTTCGGATATGAGCAGTGCATCTGCGGAACGATCACCAGGTTCAGTTGTTGAAGGGAGGTCACTATGGAGAGCGATGCTTTCAGGCAGCCAGTTTTCGTAGGAGAGAATGGCTACAGCCAAAAAATCGACTGCGTGATGGATGCTATCGAGTTTTTAGAAGAATGGCCTGTCGAAAAACGTGGCCTCCTTCACGCGGCGGCCTGTGAGGCGTGCTACTCGGCTTACGACGGTCGGAAGCCTGTCGAGACCGCGCACAAGGCCTTTACGACTTGGGCCCGCAAGATCGGCGTCATCGAGGATATCCCTACAGCACCGCCGTGGATGACAGGGCCAAAGATCAGCAACGCAGACATCTTGTAAGGGGTGCGGTTCATAGCCTTGGCAGCAGATGCAGTCTCTCTGGAGGCAGCTTCATTGAAGTCGCGCTGCTGCTCACCAAAAGCGGACGTTCAAGGCCGGGCGCGTTAGTTCAGTCCTGACCGGAAGCAGACATTGCGTTTCCCGCCAGGGCCAGTTGAAATCGATCGCAGGCATCACTGCCTTCGGGCAACAATCTCGACCAGCGCAATCAGCCCATGCTGAAATACTTTCGCTCATGTTTCGGACCATCTGGGGCCGCAGCGCTCCCATGAGTGTCTGGACGCCCAGTGCTGCCCGCCCGGTGGTCGCCTCGGTGCGCTGCCGGGCGAAATAGTCAAGCGCGGCATCGCGCTGCTGGCGTTAGTGGATAGTTTGAAGGCGGATCAAGCCGTCGTGAATGAAGAACGCATCACGTCCGCAGCATCGACGCGATCGGATGTCGCGCCAGATGAGGAGCGCGAAACGGTCGCTCGTCCTTAAGCCACTCGGTTCATCTGGCATCCCGCGCATTTCGAGATCGGGGCAGAAAGAGGCCGCCATGCCTTGCGGCACGGCGCGCCTTTTGCTTCGCGATGGTGTTCGGATCAGGCCTCCAGGATCGCCACGATCTTGTAGGTATCCGGATCGACGATGACGATGCGTCCGTCGGCGAGCACGAAATATTCGTAACTCTCATAGGCCGGAACGATCTTGACGATGCGGGCCGGCAGGCGATGCAGGCGGATCTTATGCCGCGGCACCTCGACGCCGACCGAGACGTTGAAGCTGACATCGCGTACCGGTTGGACATTGGTCTCGTGGATGATCTGCGTGATCTGCGTCTTCTGCTCGACGCTCACGTTATTGATCGAGGCCGTCTTGTCTTGGTCAGTCTGTACATTGCCCTGGGCATTCTGCTCGGTGGTCGTGCCGGTCTTGCCCTGGGCATTCTGCTGGGTCTGCATTTTAGTGGTGCCCTGGGCGTTCTGCTCAGTGCTGGTGCCGGTCTTGTTCTGGGCATTCTGCTCAGTCGTCGTACCGGTCTTGCCCTGAGCCTGCTCAGTGGTCTTCATCTTGGTCTTGCCCTGGGCCTGTTCGTTCGAGCCCTTCGGGCAGTTGGCCTCGCCGGTCTTGCACTTGGCCGTACCCTGAGCCTGGTCTTCGGTCTTGGTGCCAGCCTGACCCTGGGCCTGCTCGTCGGTCTTCATTTTGGTCTTGTCCTGAGCCTGTTGCTCGGTGCTGGTGCCGGCCTGACCCTGAGCCTGCTCGGTGGTCTTCATCTTAGTCTTGCCCTGGGCCTGCTGCTCGGTGTTGGCGCCGGCCTTGCCCTGGGCCTGCTCATCGGTCTTCACCTTGGCCTTACCCTGCGCCTGCTCCTCGGTGTTGGCGCCGGCCTTGCCCTGGGCATTCTGCTCGGTCTGCGACTTCATCTTGCCCTGGGCCTGCTCGCCCGCCTTGCCGCCCTTCTGGCAGTCGGTCTGGCCGCCGACACAGTTGTCGCTACCACTCGGCTGCGCAGACTCGGTCTGCGCCATCGCAGCGCCGCAACCGACGCCGAGCGCGATCATGCTTGTGATTAGAAGATGTTTCATCTGATTTCTCCTCAGGGATTCAGTCCCTTCATTCTGAGAAACCCGAGGCGAAAGGCATTGTTCCGGATTTGCTCGCAAACCCCGGTGACGTTTTGTGAAGACGCCACGGCAATTTTTTAGGAACAAGCCGTGGCCCCCGGTGTTTCCATTGTTAGCTTTGGAGATCGCAGGCTCAGCGGCCAGGCGGCGAGCCACCGATCACTTCGCGGTGCGACGTGCGCCGCGGTCGCCTTTTGACTCCGCTTCGAGCGCGATCACGCGAGAGGTTCCATCGCCTCAGGGCTCAAAGAGATCGGGTTGATCTAACCGCCTTGTCCTCACCATCCTGCAGGGTCTTTGCCAGCTCCGACAACTGATCGAGGACTCTGCCAAGTCGGGTTCCGGCGATGCCGTCTTCGAGCCAGGTGCCTCGCAGCCTTTTCTTGACCTCGGCCTGCCATGCACTCTCTCGCCTCTCGGCAATTTCAGCAGCGAGCCGCCTGGCGGCCAGCTCCTTTTCCTCGGTGACGAGGCTCCTCGGCGCCTCCGCTCGTTCCGCGTTGACCTTCGCCTGCCTGTCCAGAAAGCGATCAGCGGCGACGACCAGTGCCCCCAGAACCTCCCCGGCTTCAGTCTCGATTCCAACGCTTTGAAGAGCCGAGGTCAACCCGAGCCGAATCCGTTCTCCTTCGGTTGTTGCGCTTTCGGTCCTTGCGCGTGCGAGCAGGATGTCGTCCCGGGCGACCAGCGCGTCGGCGCGTGCGAAATGCGCTCCTCGAGAAGTCCGATCAGCAGGTCGAGCTTGGCAGTCCTCGAGCAAAGGGCCGGCCATTCGCTTGATTTCAACGGACGCCGTTTCTGCGCGCTGGCCCGCACCGGCGAGTTGGCAGTTTACACGCTCTATGTCGACTTCGGTCTCGGCAATCTACGAGCTGCTTCGTAACTCGCGATATGGCGTCATGGTTGCCGCGGATCAAGTAGAGCTTGAACGCCAGTTTGATGGAGAAGCATCGTCTGCGCCGCCAGAAAGCGTGCCGTCTTCATTGAGGTCTGGTCGTCCATCGTAATGATCGCCGGCAATCACGAGAGCGTCGACAGGACCTTTGTTGTCTTGCCCATCATTGCCACCAAAACCACTCGGACATGAGTGGGGTCTATTTGCGCTTGCCGGTCATACGCAACGCCGCCTTAGGCGCACGCTCGGCTGAGTCGGGCATCCGCGCCGCCATAGTCCTCTCCGACACTCTCCGATGAATGACCGCGCATGATGTTTGGTCTAGCCCCTCTTTCCCTTGGCAAAGGTGCCGCTATCTTTGAAATCGCAAGCCTGCCTGCTCGGTCCCACAACTCCTCGGAAAGCGAGGCAGGCTTCCAGAGGGTCGGCGTCGCCCGGGGAGAGCGATCCCGGCCCTCGTCCTTAATGTGCATCCACCACCCCTCGCCCCGCCCCTGTAAACCTGAGGCAGCCCCCTTGACCAAGGGTCCCACTCTGCGCTGCCCCCACAATCCGGCGGGACAACCAGCACACCCGATAGACGACTGCGGCACCGTTCAAGATGAGCCGCACAACCGAAGGCCGCTCGCCGGCTTGAACGGCAATCGGGTTCATCGGAACGGACACCATGGGAGGCTATATGCCCCGCAGGTTGGCGGAAGCGGGGTTGCCCGTGAGCGCCTGACCTATCCGCCGAGCCACGAGCGCAATTTTTTCGGGATCCTGCGCGCCATCGACAGCCTGCAGCTCACCGACAATCAGAAGGTCTCGACGCCGGTCAACTTGAGAGCCGGGTTAACCCGTCATCATCTCACCAAGCCTCACAGACGCGCGGGCGAGGGAACGATTTCCGCAAGGCTTGGCGGAACTGCGGCCTTATCTCCGCATGGTGCAGTTGCAGGACTGAATGCCAGCAAATGCCGCTCCAAGTTGCCGGCTCGCCCGTAGGCTTTGCGATCAATTCTTTGCGGCGACGAACGGGGCGCCGCCGACCGTCTCCATCTCGTCGCAGTAGCCGCTGGACGACTCCTTTGGCTGGCTCCTTCGAGGGCTCATTAGGAGGTGTGGGCTGGTTCGCGGTTAATGGCTAGACGGAAGAGCGGTTTCGAATCCGATATCGACACCGCCGCCAATTTCTGTAGCTTGATCACGGCGTTGAAGCGAGCCGTGGTCACCGTTGCGGCTGCTGCAGCAGATGAGGTGATTCTCGCCGGCTCGCTTGCAGGAGAGACGAGCAATGGACTTTGATCCTGTATTCCTGTCGCGACTGCAATTCGCCTGGGTGATCGGCTGGCACATTCTGCTGCCTGCCATTACCGTGGGATTGGCCGCATTCATTGCGATGCTGGAAGGTCTCAACTTTTTTACCGGGCGGGACATCTATCTCCGGATCTCCGCGTTCTGGATCAAGATATTCTCGATTGCTTTCGGGATGGGTGTCGTCACCGGGGTGGTCATGCCTTTCCAGTTCGGTACGAACTGGAGCCGCTTTTCCGATGCGACCGCCAACGTGCTCTCGCCGCTTTTCGCCTATGAAGGCCTGACGGCATTTTTCCTCGAGGCGGCCTTCCTTGGCGTGCTCCTGTTCGGAAGGCAACTGGTGCCGCGCTGGGCGCATTTCGTCGCTGCGCTGATGGTGGCCCTGGGAACTTTGCTTTCGTCCTTCTGGATTCTGTCGGCGAACAGCTGGATGCAGACGCCCGCCGGCTACGAGATCATCGATGGCCGGTTCTTCCCGACCGACTGGTTCAAGGTGGTCTTTAACCCTTCCTTCCCCTACCGGCTGGCGCACACCGTCGTCGCCTTCTTCGTCACGACAGGCTTCGTCGTCATGGGCGTCGGCGCCTATCTGATACGTCGCGGGGGGTCGGTCGCGGAAGGGTGGACGATGCTGTCGATGACTCTCTGGCTGCTGACGATCCTGGTCCCACTCCAAATTTTCATCGGCGACCAGCATGGTCTGAATACCCTCGAACACCAACCGGCCAAGCTCGCTGCGATCGAAGCGCGTTGGGAAACCGCGCGGCGGGTGCCGCTGACTCTTTTCGCCATTCCGGACGACAACGGCGAGCGCAACCGCTTTGCCATCGACCTTCCCTGGCTTGGAAGCCTTATCCTGACCCACCAGCTTGACGGCGAGATCAAGGGCCTCAAGGACTTCCCGGCTGACCAACGCCCCCCGGTCGCGATACCCTTCTTCGCCTTCCGGGTGATGGTCGGCTGCGGCACTTTGATGCTGGGCATCGTCCTTTTCGGCGGATGGCTTCGCTGGCGCGAACGGCTGGACACTTCGCGGGCTTTTCTGACCATCACTCAGATCGCGGCACCTATCGGTTTCGTGGCGGTGATCGCAGGATGGATGACGACGGAGGTCGGACGCCAACCGTGGACAGTCTTTGGTCTTCTGCGCACCACGGAATCGGTATCGCCGTCGTTGACGAGTTCCGATGTAGTCATCTCGCTGGTTGGTTACATAGCCGTCTATCTCATCATTTATCCCGCAGGCCTCTTCCTGATGCTGCGTATAGTGCACAAGGGCCCAGCAATTGCCACCGAGGCCGATGCAGAGATCGAGGGGGGCCGGCCGGAGGCCCCGGTTCGTGCCGGAGCGGTCGAACTTCGAGAGGGGGAAGTGCGATGACCCAGGTGCTGGATTTCGTGCCGATCTGGACGCTAATCCTCGGCATGGCAGTGTTCTTCTACGTGCTTCTGGATGGATTCGATCTTGGTGTCGGCATGCTCTATGGCTTCGCTCCTGATACCCCGTCGCGCAATACGATCATGAATTCAATCGCGCCGATCTGGGACGGCAACGAGACCTGGCTGGTGCTGGGCGGCCTGGGACTTCTTGCGGCGTTTCCGCTCGCTTTCGCCATCATCATTCCCGCAGTGTATTTTCCGATCCTTATCATGCTGCTGGCGCTGGTGTTCCGCGGTGTGGCGTTCGAGTTCCGCTTCCGCGACCTCGAGCACAAGACCTTCTGGGATCATGGCTTCTGCTACGGCTCGGCCATTGCCACCTTTGCTCAAGGCGTCGTGCTTGGCGCCTTTATTCAGGGCTTCGAAGTCGCAGGCAGGCAGTTCTCTGGCGGATCCTTCGATTTTCTTACGCCATTCTCGCTTTTGACGGGCTTTGCCCTTCTGTTTGGCTATGGGCTTTTGGGCGCGGGTTGGCTGATCTTGAAGACAAACGGGGCAGTACAGGAAGCAGCGCGTCGGCACGGCCGCGTGTGCCTTGTTGGCATCCTCATCGGTATAGGTGTGGTCAGCATCTGGACCCCATTCATGAGTGACGCCATCGCCTCGCGCTGGTTTGCTTGGCCCAACATTCTATATTTGGCCCCGGTACCCGTAGCGACCGCAGCGGTGGCATTCTCCACCTGGCGGGCTTTGGACAGCGCAAGTGAGATAAAGCCCTTCGTTGGCGCGATCGGTCTTTTCATGCTCTCTTACGTCGGGATCGCGATCAGCCTCTTTCCGATGATTGTTCCTTATCATTTCACGCTTTGGGAATCGGCTTCGTCCGAGCGAACTCAAGCTTTCCTGCTTGTCGGCACGCTTGTGTTGCTGCCGGTCATCCTGATGTACACCGGTTGGTCCTATTGGGTGTTTCGCGGCAAGGTCCGAGCAGATGTAGGATACCATTGATTTCGTTGTGCGGATCCGCTCAGTCGCTTGCTTGCTCGTTGGCAGCTCAAAACAGCCCATGCCGGTGACGTCGGCTAAACTGTTCCGCAACCTATCGCCACCAGCAGCGCAGGCGCCGCTCTTCGGTTTTCGCCTCATCGCATCGTGAACCGTGCAGCAGTTGGCTCCAGGCGCTTGCCTAAATGCACCGGCGTCCGCCATTGACCGGGCAAATAGTGTTGGGGGCGCAATATCGGAGCGCCTCATGACCACGCACAAAGTCGGCTATCTGATCGGCAGCCTCGCCACGGCAGCGGCGGCGTCCTTGCAAGCACGCGCGACAAGTGGAAAGTCAGCATCGTAGTCGTAACTGTAGAGCGGCAATTCCCTGAAGGAAATCTCCGACATTTCAAGCTCGGGTGGAGCAAGCTGCACAAGCGCTTTCGCAAGCTTGCGATTGATCGATGTCACAGCCGCGGGTGGCTGCTCGTTGTCCCAGAAGAGCCGCCCCGTTTGTCGCATCGCGCAGAGTTGAACTGCGAAGCCCAGCTTGTTCTGCGGTCGCCCCAGCTACCAAAGGGAAACGACTGCGTCAACGAGGGTTAGAAGGGCTGAGCGCTACCTCTCCTTCTTGCCTTGTGGGAGAAGGTGGATCGGCGCGCAGCGCCGAGACGGATGAGGGGTGTTCCAGCGGAGTGAGACGCTGGAACACCCCTCATCCGTCGCCTTGGGCGACACGTTCTCCCACAAGACAAGAAGGGAAAGGCCACCCCTGTCAAAACGATTTCCACCCCTTATGGTGCGTGAAGCGCAATCGCGCGATTTGCATGCCGTGAGGGATTTCAGGGATGTATGTAGGCCGTTCTTACAGGTTGCTGGACTTCGCGCTGTGGTCGCGGCGCAGCGTCATCTATATGGTCGCGGTGAGCGCCTTAGCGATCGCCGCCTACCGTCTTCCGGCGACCGCGGGCTTCTCGGTGCCATGGTCGGTCGTGCTGGTGCTCGGCACCACGGTGTCGCTGGTCGCCGGCTTCAAGAATTCGCAGGTCTTCACCCGCGCCAACGAGGCGCTGCAAGCCTTCTCGCAGATCACCGCGAGCAGCCGGATGTTATCCGGCTTCTGCCGCGATTTCATGGATGCCGCCACGGCCCGGCAGTTCGTCCATCGCCACCTCGCCTGGCTGACGGCGCTGCGCTTTTCGCTGCGCCGGCCGATGCCGTGGGAATCGCTGGCGAAAGCAGCCAATATCGAGTTCCGGCGGCGCCGCTATCACATCCAGGAGGATAAGACGTCGCTTGCCGACGAGCTGCGCGGGCTGCTGGGCGAGGAAGCCGAAAGCGTGCTGAAATCGCCGCAGCCGGCGATGGCTCTTCTCGACAGGCAACTGGCCGTGGTCAACGGGTTGCTGAAGAACTCCGCCGTTCCGACGCAGGTCTATTCGGAACTGACCAAGCTGATACGCGACTTCCACGACCAGCAGGCCCGTTGCGATCGCATCAAGAACAATCCCTATCCCCGGCAATACGCGATCGTCAGCTCGATGTTCATGATCATCTTCTGCACCTTGCTGCCGTTCGGCGTCGTCCCGGTCTTTGCCGACATGGCCAAGTTCGGCGGCGTGCTCGGCTGGGTCTCGATCTGGCTGACGATCCCGTTCAGCGCGCTGCTGGGCTGGGTCTACATGTCGCTGGACCTGGTCGGCGAAAGCAGCGCCAATCCGTTCGAAGGCAACGCCAACGACGTGCCGATCTCGCAAATCTGCCGCGACATCGAGATCGAGCTGCGCCGGGGACTGGGCGAGGCCAACCTCCCGGCTCCGCTGGCGCCAGTTAGAGACATAGCGACGTGAGCCTCGCCCCGCGCGAAGCGAGCACGCTCGAACGCTGCGCTGCTCATCGGTGAAGATGCTTACGTGACTGTCTGTTCTCCGAGTTTCTCGAGGGAAGGCCACCGCGAGCGGACGTCGAGGCCCGGAAGAGCGATTGGCCCACCGTTGCTCAATTTGGCGCCGAACAAGATTCGAACCGATTGCCATTAACGCGAACGCATGTCTGCTTTCCTGATCTCGCTTTGAGAAGCCACCAGTCCGTTCACGGCCCCAGCACTGCCACTATCCGAACGCCGGAGCTTTCGACCATGCCGAAACACGATTGACATTCACCCTTCGCTGGTCATGCTGCATTGCAGCATGGAGTGTAGCTTGACTGAGTCATCGCGCATCGAATGCCTGGACGGCCTTCGCGCTGCCGCCGCATTGTGGGTGCTGGTCGGACATTGCCTGCTCTTAACCGGCTGGCATCTTCCGGTGCTCGGCGATCCTGCGCTCGGCGTCGATCTCTTCATCATGCTGTCCGGCTTCCTGATGGTGTTTCACTATCAAATGCGCCAGGACAAGGAGCCTTGGCAAAGGCCCGAAACCTGGCTCAAATTCTGGACGCGGCGTTATTTCCGCATCGCGCCGCTGTTCTACGTCATGCTGTTCTGCGCACTGGCGCTCGGCCCGTATCTTTATGAATCGCGGGTGGTCATCGACGCATTCCTGCAGCGCGCGCCGCAGGCGCCCGAGCGCTTCCTCGACAGCGGCCTGAAGAACATTGGCGCCCACCTGACATTCCTGTTCGGCCTTTCCCCGAACCTCGCCTATCGGACGCCGCTGCCCGACTGGAGCCTGGGGCTGGAAATGCAGTTCTATGCGGTCTTCCCGGCGCTTATGCTTTTGGTGTGCCGTTTCGGCGGGCTCTGGAGCGCGATATTCGCGGCCGCGCTCGGCGGCTTCGCGGTGTTGATCCTTAAGTCGATGTCGGTCCATTTCCCGATGCCGTCATTCCTGCCGCTGAAGATCCAGGTCTTCCTATGCGGCATGCTTTTGGCGGGCGTTCTGGGTCAAAGCCAATCGCGCCCACTGCTGCACCTGGCCCTGGCGATGGCGCTTGCGGCCATTCCCTTCGGCGACGGCCACGGTCTTGAGAAGTTCTTGATCCGCGAAGCGCTGGTGCTTGGGTTCTTTGCCCTCGTCCTCTATCGGATGCTGCCGGGCGTTGCGGGCGCGGTGGCGCGAAAAGTCGCCGTTGCATTGGGCGGAGGCGTCTTTCATGTGCTCGGCGAACTGTCCTACAGCATCTATCTGATCCACCTGCTGGTGCTGCAACCCGTGGCGGCGTTCGTCATTGCCCGCTATGGCGACGGCCTGGACGCGCCGCTGCGCTTCGCCATCGTGCTCGCGATCGTGCTGCCCGTGGTCCTCGCTCTGTCCTGGGTTACTTACAAGCTCATCGAGATGCCCGGCCAAACGCTGGGCCGTGTCACGCTGCGCCGGTTCGTGCGCAAGCCGGCGCTACAACCGAGCCCCGCGGAATGACAAAGATTCTGCCTGTCTAGAGTCGAAGGGGCGCGCTCTCCCCGTCTGCGGTTGCAAACGGGGAGAAGCAGATACCATCAATAATTGCGGTTGTAGTACCGGTCGTCGCAAGGCGCGGTGTAGATACGGCCGTAGCGGTCCTGGTAGCGGCAGAGCTGCTCGCCACGCGGCTCCTGCGGCGTGGTGGCGCTACCGACGACCGCGCCTAGCAGTGCGCCGCTTGCAGCACCGATCACCGTGCTCTTGGTGTTGCCGCCGATCGCCTGGCCGACCAGTGCGCCGCCGGCGCCGCCGACCAATGCGCCCGTGGTGGCTCGCTGCTGGCCTTCGGTCTGCGTCTCGCATCCGGCGAGCGCCGCGGTCATCAGCACCGCGAGAATGGCCTTCTTGATAAACATCACTCGAACTCCTCTGAAGCCCCGGGGGACTGACAGGTTGGGGCAAACGAAGCTCCGAGTGCGGTCGCATTGCGGCGGAACGGCGGCGGAGCCTGCTCACGAAGTGATTCACGGTTTCCCGGCAGTTGAACACCAAGGTTGCCAAACGGGAAACGCGGGTCTCCCGGTAGTAACCTTCAGCGGGTCTTCAGTGGAACCATGATGGTTGCAAGTTCCCGACGGTCGGTGTCTGCCATGACTTTCTCAAGAGAAGTGGGATCAGGAATGGTCTCCCTGTCGTCAACCAGGCCTTCAACGTGGAAGGCGAGAGCCTGTTCGGCGAGCTGGCACGCCTCTTCGAGACTTGCGCCGGCCGTAACGGCGCCGGGAAAGTCGGGGAAGGACACTCCGTAGTCGCTGGCGTCCTCTTTGTGAATCAGCCCGACGTATTGGCGCATCCCATTCCTCTTGCCGCGCGATAATCGCCCGCTAGTTTTACAGCACCCGCACAACGGTGCAAGGCAATGGACAAGTTTGCAGCGGCCGGCAAACCTCCCCAGGGGAGGCGCAGGATTCGCGCTGCGCAATACCTGCGAATGTCCAACGAACACCAGACGAATTCCCTGGAGAACCAGAGGGATGCAATCCGCAGCTATGCCGAGATCATGGGGTACGACATCGTTGCCTCATATGAAGATCCCGGCCGAAGCGGATTGCATATGGAGAGCCGGCCCGGCCTCAAGAAGTTGCTGTTCGACGTTGAACACGGGCTCGCCGATTTCGATACGGTCGTCGTCTACGACGTGAGCCGATGGGGCCGTTTCCAAAACGTCGATGAAAGCGCCTCCTACGAATATCGATGCCAGATGGCCGGTGTTCGGATCGAGTATTGCGCCGAGCAATTCGGGAATGACGGCACCGTTGGATCGGACTTGCTTAAGGCCATAAAGCGCAGCATGGCGGCAGAGTACAGCCGGATGCTGTCTCAGAAGGTCTTTATGGGGCAGGTGAGGACAGCCGGCATGGGGTTCCACGTAGGCGGCTTGCAGGGGCTCGGACTGAGGCGTCTAATGATCGACCAGTTTGGCCGCCCGAAGGTCATCCTCGCTCGCAATGAACACAAGAACCTTCAATCGGATAGGGTCATCATCGTGCCGGGTCCGCCGGAAGAGATAGCTACTGTTCGATTGATCTTTCGCCTGTTTGTCGGGTCCGGGAAGAATGAAGCTGAAATTGCAAGGTACCTGAATGCTCGCGGAATGGTGAACGACTTCGGCCGGTCCTGGAAGCGCGAGGGCGTGCGCCGCGTCCTCACCAATGAGAAATATATCGGCAACAACGTCTGGAATCGTCGCTGCACCAAACTCAAAAGCAAGATGGTGTACAACCCCCCGGACCAATGGGTCCGGGCAGACAACGCTTTTGAGCCGATCGTTAACCGCAGAACGTTCGATAAGGCGCAGAAAATACTGAGTTCGCTGTACCCGCGAATGAACGACGATGAGATGCTGGTGGCGCTGCGAAACCTCTACGAACGCCATGGGAAGCTTTCTGGCGACATCATCGACGCAGCGCCGGAATGCCCGTCGAGCTGGCGCTATAGATCGCGTTTCGGGGGGCTGCTTGGGGCATACAAGCTGGTCGGTTGCCTGCCGCCGAGAAAGTGTCATTTCATGGAAATCGACAACCGCCTCGAAGCTACCCGCCATCGGGTTATCGAAGACCTGCTGGTCGCGATTAGAGAAGTAGACGGGCAGGTCTCTTATGACGCTGGAACGGAGCTCACCCGCATCAATGACGAGTTCACTGTAGCGATCGCGATCTCCCGTTGCCGCGTTTCGCACGACGCCTATCCGCGCTGGTCTGCAAAGGCCGCGCACGAGGCTAGGGCGGATTTCTTTGTTCTGATCCGAATGCATCCTGGCGATCTGGTCGTTCGCGATTACCTGATCGCCCCGACGCATGAACTGGGTGAGATCGGGAAAAACTTTCATGTGAACAACGGGATGAAGATGGATGCGTTTCTGTTCCGATCGCTGGATCCGCTCGTCGCCCTGGCCGGGCGGGCATTCGTGGGGAGCGCCGCATGAGGGCACATCGCGTCTGTCTGAGCAACGACGCTGCCTACCGCGCTCTGCAGAACAGCAGCACCAGGCACACCGCGCTGTTGGAGAAGATGCACGAGCCCGGCCGGGTGTTCACCGGTACCTGGTTGGTCAGAACCTACCAGGCTGAATGCAAAAGAACGCGCGACATGATTGCCGAGGCAAATATCCCTCGGCATCGGCTGGGGACGATAGCCGAAGCGTTGCGACATGCGTTGAAGCAGGAGGCGTTCCGTCGCCTGCTGTCGGCCGAAGGCCTGGCCTTTGTGCCAACGGCGCTGGCTGATGGGCCAACTGTGCAACTGCCCGCAGATCGCAAGAGTGCTGCCGAACCGAAGCCGTTGATGACCGGAATTTTGCCGGAGGTTCTCGATTTCCTGCAGGATTGGTATGTGCCGCCGCAGGTCTTCGCATCCTTGCGCAAGATGGTGCCGGAAAGGCAGCTCAAAGCGGCAAAGCTGATGATCGCCCTGAACCGGGTGAGTTTCAACTACGCGCAGCTTGTCAGCACGCTGACACCGGTTTCGCAGTTGGCCGATCCGTCCGCACCAAGAAAGAAGTTTGTTGGCGTCACAGCCGCACAGCTGGCTGCCATGGAGGCCGAGTTCGAGTCGCTGAATGAAGAATTCCTGTACAGCGCAAGCTATCGCGGAATCTGGGCGCTGGAGCTCATGGCAGCAAGGTCCTATCTCGATCGGCTGATGGAGAACGCACGGGTGGTTAGACACCTTGCGCAGAATTTTCCGGAGCAGCTCGCAAAGTTCCAGTCGATCCTGGATATTCCAATGAACCGGGAAGGTCTGACACGCCATACGAAAAAAACCGGAACCACGCGGCAAAATCGGATCGCGGCGCCTGTGCGCACGGTCGACGCGCGCGCTGAGAGCGCTGCGCCGCGTTGGAAAGACCCTAAGTTTTAGCCGCCTATGTCAATCCAGGCGGGCGCGTGATCGCTGGGCTTTTCCCAACCTCGAGTCTCGACATCAACGCCCGCAGCCCGAATGGTCCCCGAAAGTGACGGGCTTACAAGCAGATGATCCATGCGCAGGCCGGAGCTTCGGTCGTAGCCTCCGCAATAGGAGAAATTCCAATAGGTGTAGATGCCCTTGCCCCGGTGAATCCGACGCATCGCGTCCACCCAACCTAAGCTCAGCATGCGCGCGTAGGTCTTTCTGCTCTCCGGGAAGAAGACGGCATCGCCCAGCCAGCGCACAGGGACGACGGCGTCCAGCTCGGTCGGGACGACATTGTAGTCACCACACAGGACTGCCCGCTCGCCTAGCAGCGATCTGCTATAGGTGATGAGACGTTCGAACCAGCGGAGCTTGTAGTAAAATTTGGGCCCTGGCGCCGGATTGCCATTAGGCAGGTAGATGCAGCCGACGACCAGGTTGTCGATCTCCGCCTCAAGATAGCGGCTGTGCGTATCATCGGGATCGCCAGGTAGGCCGCGGCGGCGCTCGACCGGATCCCTCCCGCGCGCCAGTATCGCTACGCCGTTGTAAGATTTCTGGCCGTGCCAGACGGCGCCATAGCCGGCGTCCCGGATGGCCTCGATCGGAAATTTGTCGTCGGAGGTTTTCAGCTCCTGAAGGCAGACCACGTCATAGTTGGTTTCGCCAAGCCACTTCAGGAGCACCGGCAGGCGGCCGTTGACCCCATTGACATTGAAGGTCGCAATCCGGGTCACTCCTTATATCCCTGCCTGAATTCGCCTGAGCTTGCAACGCAGAGCGCGGCGGTGGGTTCAACATCTTCTGGAACTGACCGTCGGATCGCCGCTCAAAGATATGCTAGCCCAACTCAAGGAGGCTTGCATGCCGCGCGACGACAATTCAAAATCCACGGAGAATGAGGTCACCCAGCCACACAAAGACAGATCGAAAAAAGCAGGAAGCGGCCGCCAAAACGCCCGAAAAGACGAACGATTGAGACCGCGACTTGGTGCATGGCGACGGCGACACAGTGGGTATTGAACCCGACGCCAAATAGCTGCCCCAGGACTCAGTACCTTCCAACCGCGCAAACTGCGGGATGAATAGTCTCAACGGGCCAGGCGCGTACAATGTCGCCGGATTCTTCGTATTAGTTAGCAAACTCGATCGGAGACATGTTCAACAGTATGCCTGCCCGCCGAAAGATCGACCCAACCGCAAAGCTGATTGCGCAGTGGCCGCTGACTCCGGCGGCGACGTTAGGATCGTCGGTACGGGCGAGGGGCATTTTCCTCGAGATGCGCTCCCGTCTACCGCCGGAACTGAGAAAACTGCTCCACATCGGATCCCGGGTGCTCAGCCTGCGCCTGCCGGAGGGCTCCGACGCCGACGTTCAGGCGGCTTCCGCGATCGTGTCCAAAGCCATGCATGACATCGAAGACCTGCCTGTGATCCCCCGCGAGGTCGAGGACATCCTGACGATCTCGCAGGGTGAGCGGCATCGCTGGCTCAAAGACGGACGATTGCAAAGCGCCGGGACCAGAACGGTCAAGCTTCGCCGCCGCGTGCGGAAGATCACCTTTCACGTCTTCGATCCGCGCCACATCGAAGATGTGCTCGAGCGTGATCTGGTCACCGTTTGGCGCGAGGAAGACGCAGCCACGGCCGCCGAGAACCGCAGACGCGCCGCCGGAAGGGCTGCCTTGAAGCGCGCCAGAAAGAGCGGTCGCGTGGCACCAGATTCAAGGAACAGCGGCACGAGTTCCAATGCCAAATTGCGCGGTTGGGAAGAGTTCGACAGCGACGGACTGCTGCGTTGAGCCGCTGTCGCGGCACCCGTAGGACCACCATTGCACTTCCTATTCGGATGGACAATTACGGCATGTCTTCACCGCTAGAGCCATGCATGAAGGACTGGATTTCCTCCAGGTCGATCTTGCCGTCACCATTCCCGTCGATGGCAGAGAATATCCTGCCGACCGCGTCCTGAAGCTCGTTCTCGGACAGAGATCCATCGCCGTCCGTATCCAGCAACCCAAGCATCAGGCGCATCCCGGCGCCGTGCATCATGTGATGGCCCCGGTGTCCAGCCATTCTGTGCCCTCTGCCCCAGTCAGCCTGATTTTGCCAACGGTCGCCGTGACGGTTGGCTTGGTCGGGACGCTCAGCATCCTCGTCGCGGCCAGCTTCGTCGTTGCGATGCTCTTGACGGTAGCCTTCGTCAGAACCGCGATCCTGTTGCATCCTCTCCCGGACTGCCTGCTCGACCATCTGGCGGATCATTTCACGTGTCGGGCCACCCGCCTGTCCGTTCGTAACCGGCAACCGCCCGGCGGGCTGTTCGGTCGCCGGTGTCGTGGGCGTCGGTGTTCCGCTTGTCTGGGCGAGCGCAGGGAAGGTCACAAATATGAAGGCGGCGGCGGCGGCCGCAGCCGTCGTGCTAAGTGGAAATTTCATGGCATGCTCCATCGGTCCGTTGTTTGCCTGGAACCCCGGCGCCAAACTGGAAGTTGATCCGATTGTTCCGCCGTGAGGCTCGGGTCAAGTTATACAAAGCGTCGCGACTCGCGCCGGTGGCCGTCAGGTCCTGGGCGGGACCGCTACGTCCTTTCAGCACTTTGATTTCGCTTCCGGTCGCCACCGGCCATTGATGGGCGAATGTCGCGGTGCCTGTCTGAGATCTTAGTTTGATCCGGCCAATCGTCTCTTGAACCTAGCTGACTGAAATTCGTGCCAGGTGCCGTCGTGATTGCGGAGGATCGGAGCCTGATCCCTTGGAAGTCGAGCACTCTCTTCGCGAAGAGGGTTGAGGTGATCACCGCCTACCGAGCCGAAGATGCCATAGCGGCCTTCGAGCGAGACCCAGAGCGCATTGTCGCCCCCTCGTTGGATGGGGCTAAGGCTGTGCGAGCGCGGTGGACTTAGGCGGTTCGGTAGATAGATGGGCCGATAGATGCAGCCAAAATCGAGGTGCATGACGGGCGTCCATGAACTGGCGATAAAGAGGACAATCCTTCGCCAGCATCCGAAAATGGACGCCTCGTTTCGGTGAAAGACCCTATGAGTTAGCCGATAAGACCTTCGTCTCAGCAACCATGCGACTGATGGGCAAGCACCATACTTTCGAGGAACAATGCGCGGCTGGGCCTGTTACCAGATCGCCTGCGGCGCACGTTGCCACTTTGCGCACCCAGGCTACTCCAGCACCTGCCCGTCGGCTTCGGTCGACGGGCTTTTCGTATAATATCAGGCGGGATGGACGAGAGAGCGGCGACCGTCGAACCGACGGGGGCGGGGTGTCGACGGCCGCTCGAGCGCGAGAGGCGTTAGGCCCTGACCTATCTCTGGCACATTCGGTGGGGGCGTATTAGCCAATCGGCCGTTTTCAACAGCCTGTTTGTGTCCACTGACGGGAGTATTGAAGAGAACGCGCCTTCCTAAGAGTTCCGGGCGCGCCAGTTCGGCCTGACCTGGACGCTATAAACAAATGTTGGCGCGCGAGCGCTGCCTTCCGTTGTACGATGCCTGCGCTCGTCTTGGTGGGGACGAGCCTCAGACCATCGCTCGCCCGCTGCTTCGGTGGCGGGCTTTTTTTAGGTGGCTTTGTCGATGAGCTGCGTCTCCACTTCGGCGGGACATAGCGCGTCACCAGCCTTACCGTGTTGGCATCCATGGTGACCCGAATCCGAAAATACCGTCCTGACAGGGCACGAGTTCGTACGATTTCTTACAGTGGGTGCGAGTTGGCCGATGGCGTGAAAGCCTCAAGCGCCTGCTGTTGCCACCAGACCGTTTGCGCGCTTGACAGGCGAACTCATCGAAGGCGACCCTGATTTCAGCGGTCATATAATCCCTAGCGTCACCGGCCTAGATGCTATGGGCAGCTGGTGCTGGAGAGTTCGCAAAAGCTCCCGCCCCGTATCGGGAGCTATCTCATGGGAACCGACCATGGCGCCCATACCTATTTCAGCCTTCGCCTTCGACATCGTTCGCAAAGCCTTCAGGAAATCCGTCATCGAAACAAACATGCCTGAAGATCAATGGCCCGAACACGCCAAGCGGCCATTGGAAGAGATGGCTGGACGTGAGCCACACTAAAGCATGATTGACCGGATCATCGGGCAAAGCGCGACCCTGCGGTAGAGGGAATGGCGCTCTACCCAGGTCGTTTTCTGTGGTAGCGTAGCCATCGGAGAGGACCGCCAACGATGTCAGAGGGGAACCGGCCATACTCGATGGACGGCCCGGTCGTTCTGCGCCTTGTGAACGAAACAGGCATAACCCTCAACAGGCCCGCGAGCTAGTAAGCCTCTTGGGCCATGGCAACTGGACCTCGCTGTTGCGGGAGGCGCGGCTGCTTATTCGATCTACCCAGCCGTAGGAAAATGGCCGACGCAGGTCCGGGGCTCTCTTTGGGGCTTGGGAGGCCACGCCGGCCATTTGCGGGCTAGGTGGCAACCAATCCCCGCGTTGCACAACTTATAGGCACATTAGAAATCACTCAATTGAGACTGAATCCCCTAGCAGGCATGGGTCCAAAGGCGCGGCGTGAGGCGAACTGAAAAGCCCCAGCGCTGAGGGGGATCGGCGCCAGGGCTCGTTGGGCATGTACGCTATACAGCATGACCGTATATCAGGCTGCGCTAATATCGTGAACGAGTGGTAAATCGGGCTGGCCGGCTTTGTTTCGGTCGTCCAACTTTAATGCTCGTGTCTTGGCTGCTCATGCCACATTAGCTGCCGCAGGTCCGCTTTCTTGACTATCCGCCGTCAGACCTAGCATCCGTAGGTTGGTGAGCCCGGCGCCTCGCTGCGCTCCGGATGCGTTCTGCCGACGATCGGCGGCCGAGATCGGAGATCTTGGTCATCGTGGCTGATAGGCCAGCCTTCGAGCCTCCCTCTCAAGTCGGGCGTGATTGTTGCCGTGCTGGCGCAGAAGCATTCTCGCTTCAGGCATTGTGAGGTGGAACTTTTGGGCTAAGTGGGCGATCTCGCAGGCGTCGTCACTCAGTATGGGCTTGCGATCGTTGGGTCGGTGTTCGTTCGGGCGCTCGGTCATGGCCGTTTCCTCCTGCAAAGGAACAGCCTCTCGATTCGAATGTTCCGCCTTTTGCTTTTTTAGAAATTACTAACGAAGGCGAACGACCGTGCGATAATGAATCAAATTCGCGTTGTTGAGGCGT
>NZ_KE386578.1:22671-120792 GCF_000427725.1 Mesorhizobium sp. WSM3224
TCGGCCCGGCTGGCGGCTCAATGGACCACAGGCGGCGAACATCTCCTTGCGGAGATAAATCGAATCCCTAGTGGCTGAGTAGGCCTTGCCGTTGAGCGCAATCCAGCATCTGGCAAAGAGCGTGCTCTGGCTGGATTCCAATGTCGCGCGCTTGTGCCACGTTGGTCTTCGGCTTCTCGGAGGTGAACGCCATCGAGGCCGGTACTGACCTGTTGCTTTGTACGATTCCGACTCTTGTTTTTCCGGGAAAGTGCGCCAAAGAATGCGATTTGAAGTTCTGTCTCTTTGGGAGGAAGGGATGGATATTCAGTCGCCCCTGTGGCCTGAGCAACCAGCCAATGAGCTGGTTCATGAAGCCCTCAAGGGCTCCCAAGCCGGCGAGATAATTTCCGTGAAGGCGACCATCGCAATGGTGCGCGAACGCGGTCCTCATCTTCGTGAGACTGACTGCCAGCTGGTCGAAATGATCGTTGATGTAGCCGTCAGACAGGGGCTGTTCATCGCCTTCGATGTTCGAGAGGCGTGATGCCCCACTCTTGGTTCAACCCTCCGGTTTATGTGAAGACCGACCGCCCGGGGTTCCGCCTTGGGATCAGCCGTGTCGATACTGCCGTCGAAGAACTCCTGAAATGGCCCAGTCGTGGCCCCAGATGGCGACTGGCGGCGGAGGCTTGCCTGTCGGCGCTGGATGGCAAGATGCCGAGTGACGAGTTCCGTGTGCTGTTTGAGGACGCCGCTAAGGAGGAGGAAATGCTGCTGCCCGGTTAGCAAGTTTGGGAACGTTCGGAGCCTGCGACCGTTGGCGGTCGGGGAAATCACTTACGAAGCAGGCTCCAATGCCGTCGGGCTCCGTCCTGATAGTCGAAGATGAGAGTATCATCCTCTTAGACATCGAAAGCTCCCTCCGCGAGGCTAGGTTTGAGGTGATCGCCATCTATAAAGGGATCGATGCCATTGCGGTCTTTGATCGTGACCCAGAGGGCATTGCGGCTCTGGTGGCGGACATAAGGCTTGGAGACGGTCCAACCGGGTGGGACGTAGCCCGGCACCTGCGAGGTACCAATCCCACCTTGCCGGTCATCTACATGAGCGGCGACGGCGCCGACGATTGGCCGTCGCTTGGGGTACCAAATAGTCTCATGATAGCCAAGCCCTTCGTCATGCCACAGATCATTACCGGGCTGGCAACTCTCCTCAATCAACAAGGCGTGGAACAGCACTCTGGTTGAGGGGAGCCGCCCTATGGCGGCCTTCCAGTCAACGGACTCCGTTTCCAGCTAGCGCGTCGCTGGCCTTCTCGGTGTCATCAGCGTCCCGTGTTTGAGCCCGGTTGGTTCCGGCCCGTACAGCAGCACCCGGTTTCGGCCCGTTGCCTTTGCGAGATAGAGGGCTTCGTCGGCTTGGCGCTGCAACTGCTCGGGCGAAGTGGCCTCTTCAGACGCTTGAACCGCGACTCCGATGCTCACGGTAACGTGGCGTGATAGGCGGGATCCAGGGTTGGGCAGACCGGCGTCCTCAACGCTTTTGCGAATTCTCTCGGCCACTGAGATGGCCTCTTCCTCATCCACCGCAGGCAGGAGCACCAGGAATTCTTCGCCACCGTACCGGGCCACTTGATCGCAATCCCGCCTGACGCTTTCCTGGATGATGGTCGCGACCTTGACCAGACAGCGGTCACCCTCGGCATGGCCGAGGTGATCATTCAGCTTCTTGAAATAATCAATGTCGCACATCAGCATCGCTGCGCCGTCCAGGCACCGTTTGTCGCTCCCCCACAAATGGTCGAGCGTTTCGGTCATCCAGCGCCGGTTGGCGATGCCTGTGAGCGGATCGGTCTTCGCCAGAAGTTCCAGTCGGTCATTAGCTTTGGCTAATTCGGCGACCCTGCGCCGGTCGCGAAGCTCGAACAAGAAAGTCTTCTGAGCAAGAATTGTCATGATGCGGCGCGCCACGACCGTAGCGAAGATACCGCTGGCGAAGAACAGCGTCGCTGCAACAGCGCTCCCAAATTCGATGCTGGGGTTCCGCAGTTGGAAGGTCAGATAAAGACCGAGCGCCATGGCGGCAATGGTGACGGTCCAAGCCAGCGGGATGCCGAAGATGATTACGGCAGTAATGGCCACGAAAAGCATGATGTTCAAATGCCGTTCGTAGAATTCGCCGCCCGCGCTTACGCCGACGAGCGCAACCGACAACAAGATGAGGAACATGCCTGCGATTAGCGATGCCCCCTGAATCCAAGGCGCCTGCGGCTTTCGCCAGAGAAAGACGACGACCACGGCTACCGGCGGAATGATAGCTGCGGGCAACAGCATAGACTCCGCGATAGCGGTTGGAAGCATCAGCATATTGAGCGCTAGGGTCAGAACATCCAGCAAAGCCACCCAGACCATCCACGCGCGGATGATCTTCGCTGTTTGCGACCAGATACGGGCTCGGAACAGAAGTTTGACCCCGCCTTTGAGGCGGATATCGCGCGTGCGCATCGCCAAAAGCCGGTCCACCTCGGCAGCGACGGCGGGGGCATCTTCCACATCAAGGTGCATCCGATCTGCCACAATCAGTCGTTGCTTGAGCTGCTTTCTTCCGAACATCTCCGAGCCATCCAATCATTGCCAACGAGGAAGGATGCCGGGTTATGCTGAAGATTTTGTTTCTAGCAGGGGCTAACCCTATATTCGCCGCGCCGAAGATCAACGAATGTGTTAGCCGCAGATTGGATGCAGTCCAGCGGCGCGAGGCCATCGGTGAGTTCCGGCGGTTACGAAACGAAGCGGTCGCCGCACGGGTCTGCAAGGCGCGGAGCCGTTTGATACTCATCCCACCTTAGCCGGTTGCGACAACAAAAATTTAGCCTCGCGGGTAATAGCCTAGGAGGCTTCTTGCGCCATCTGCGTTTCCCAATACCAAAGCGATAGTGCAAAGGAGTGTCAAAATTGACCGAACCGACAGAATGGAACAATCAGCTAATCAGCCTAACGGCAGACGTGGTTTCCGCCTACGTGAGCAACAATCCCGTTCCAGCGGCCGGCCTTTCGGACTTGATCGGGTCTATCCATTCTTCACTGTCCGGTCTTGGCAAAACGGCTACGGCCGATCAGCCGCAGCAAGAGCCCGCAGTAAATCCAAAGCGGTCGGTGTTCCCGGACTACATCGTCTCTCTCGAGGACGGAAAGACGTTCAAATCGCTGAAGCGTCATCTTCGCGCCCAGTACGGCATGACGCCGGAAGAGTACCGCGAAAAGTGGGGCTTGGCGCGCGATTATCCCATGGTCGCCCCGAACTATGCTGCTCAGCGGTCTGCACTCGCCAAGTCGAGCGGGCTGGGTCGCAAGGCTACGAAGCCGACCAAGAAGGCACCGGCCAAACGCGGAGCAAAATGAAAGCGCTCTGCGCTGCATGCCTTCAAGTGGTCGGCGGCGCTTTTCTAGTCGTCGCCTTGCTTCAGTGGGTCACGTATGAGTATCCGGACCTCAATCCGTTTATGCCCGGCGCCATCTTCGCACCCGGGATGCTGTCGCAGCTGTTTAATTGGATCTTCGTTTGCCTTCTCGGAACCACAGGAGCGGTATTGATCGGTTTTGCTCGCAGCTGGCAGCAGCAGCGACGTAGCTAGGGCTCAACGTTCGTCCCACCAAATCACGCGTTTTTCCATCGGATTTCCCTCAGGCGCCGGAATTTGATGGTAACCAACTCCTGCCCGTGGGCATGGAAGAGTTCAGCCGACATCCGTTCATTTTTCCCGCAGCCTCTGTCGCTCGTGACACGAAACTCCGCATCGCGGCAGGCTTAGCGCGGCAGATGACGAGACGAACATCGACCTTGGTTCGCGCCTTCCGCTGTGGTGACAAGGAGCTTCGCCATGCGGAACCGGCGACCGGAGTCTTCGCTGCATGAGCCGCTATACGGCTGAACGACCTGCTAAGCCCAGGCAATTCGCCGGACTGACGAAACAATCCCCGCGGTCGCGTGTTCTATGCGTGAACGGGCGGGCGGGCGATATTCGTCAGGGAGGCGACGATGAGCGCAACCGGCCTCGAGGTTTTCGACAAGACGTTACGGACAACCAATATCTGGCTGAACCAGATCATGGGCGACCTCGGTCCCGACCGACAGGTGGCCTGGCATACGCTCGGCGTTGTCCTGCGCGCCCTGCGTGACAGGTTGCCGCTGGAACTTGGGGCCAATCTGGCAGCCGAACTGCCGCTCCTGATCCGGGGCGCCTACTACGACCAGTACAAGCCGTCCAAATTGCCGGTCCATGATCGCTCGGTCGAAGAGTTTCTCCAGCGCGTGGCGGACGAATTGAAGAGTGGAAGGCCCGTCGACGCCGCAGATGCGGCGAGATCCGTGTTCAAGACCCTCGCTCATCATGTCGATCTCGGCCAGTCGGCGAAGGTGCGCGATGCCCTGCCGAAAGACATCCAGGCGCTGTGGCCGGACAGCGTCGGCGCGTAGGACCCGATAAGGAGGATGTCATGTCCGATCTGTCTTACACGGATGCGGAACAGGTCCGGGCAGAAGGCGCGGCCGAGGCCGCTGCTCTCGTCAGGAGCGCGTGTGTGCACCTTCCGCCTCCGGAGCGGCCCGACATATTCGCGGACGCGTTCGACCGCTTTGCAGGCGCGCGCATAGTGCTCCTTGGAGAAGCCACCCACGGCACCGCCGAATTCTACCAAGTTCGCGCGGCGATCACACAGCGACTGATCGAACGGCACGGCTTCAACATCGTGGCCGTCGAGGCCGACTGGCCGGACGCAGGCCGCATCGACCGCCATGTCCGCCTTATGCAGCCGGGCACCTATGATGAGCAGGCCTTTGCCCGCTTCCCGACCTGGATGTGGCGCAACGAGGAAGTCGCCGCCTTCGTCGAATGGCTGCGCCGCCACAATGAAGGCCTGTCCGTGGCGAACCGGATCGAGTTCCGTGGCCTCGACGTCTATTCCCTGCGCGGTTCGATTGCGGCGGTGCTCGACTATCTGGGAAAAGTCGATCCGCCCGCGGCAAAGCGGGCGCGGCAAAGATACGGCTGCCTGACACCCTGGCAGAGAGAGCCGAGCTCGTACGGACGCGCGCTCACGATGAGCGAACACGACAGTTGCGAGGAGGAGGTCGTCGCACAACTGCGCGAAATGCTCGGCCGGAGACTGGAGTATGCAGCAAAGGACGGCGAGGCATTCTTCGACGCAGCCCAGAATGCGCGCATCGTGCAGGCGGCCGAGCACTACTATCGCATCATGTATCGCGGCTCGACCGAATCCTGGAACCTGCGCGACCGGCACATGTTCGACACGCTTCGGCATCTCCTGAGAGCGCGCGGGCCTGGCGCAAAGGCGGTGGTGTGGGCGCACAACTCCCATGTCGGCAACGCCGCGGCGACCGCGATGGGCTGGCAGGGCGAATTCAACATCGGCGAACTCTGCAAGACGGCTTACGACGACGAGGCCGTCTCAATAGGCTTCGGTACGGATCGCGGTACCGTCGCTGCGGCCGACGACTGGGACGGTGAGATGTGGGTCAAGAAAGTCGTCCCGGCGCGCAGCGATTCCTATGAGCGGGTCTTCCGGCAAACGGGCATCGCCCGCTTGCTGACGTATCTTGCCGATCCGCACAGACAGGACCTGCGCCAGGCGCTCTCTCGCCCACGGCTGGAGCGTGCGATCGGCGTGATCTACCGCCCCGAAACCGAGCTCTACAGCCACTACTTCGAGGCGGTGCTGCCCGAGCAGTTCGACGCCTTTGTCTGGTTTGAAGAGACCGGCGCGGTGACGCCATTGCCGACCGCTGCACGGCAGGGCATGCCGGAAACCTATCCGTTCGGAGTGTAGCGATGGTCGCCCCGGTCGCATACGATATCGAAGAAGCCACAATCGGACCGATGGCCTCGCCAGCTTGTTCGGCGTGCTCGAGGCCGGACGCGGCATCGTCATCTTCGCCCATGGCAGTGGCAGCGATCGGCTCAGCCCGCGGAACAACCATGCGGCAACGGCTCTTCGCAGCGTCGGGCTGGCAACTCTTCTCCTTGATCTCCTGACGCCGTCGCAAGAACAGGATAGGCGCAACCGTCTTCGACATCGGCCTGCTTGCGTCGCGGCTGACGATGGCGACACATTGGGCTGCCTCGGATGAGAGCACCGAAAATCTCGTTCCGATTTATTTTGGCGCCAGCACGGGCGCCACCGCAGCGCTGACGGCGGCCTCGCATCGGGATGCGCAAGTCGCTGCCATCGTGTCCGCGGCGGTCGGCCCGATCTGGCGATGGACGGTTTGCCTGCTGTGCGCGCCGACCCTGCTTCCGGTCGGCAGCTTGGACAGTGCGGTAATCGAATTGAACCAGTGCGCGCTTGGCGCTGCGTATCGTAAAGCAGTTCGAGGTCATCGAAGGCGCGCAGGACATCTCTCCGAAGAACCGGGCACGCTCGGCGAAGTGGTGAAGCACGCCACGAACTGGTTCCTGTGCAACGGCCCGGACCGGATCAAGACTCAAAGATCGGAGAGCAGCGGGACGCAAGCTGGCGGAGGCGCCTGACGGACTTGCCGGGTCCGACCCGCTCGTCCTTGCGCTTCCGCGCGGTGACGTTCCAGTCGCCTTAGGTCGCGAATGCGCTCCATGCGCCGCTCGACTTTCTGCTGGTGCCCAAGATCGGCGCACTGGGTCACTCGGAATGCGGCATCGGCGCGGTCGTCGACGAGGCGAATCCGCAACTCGTGCCCAACGAAGAGGTCACGGCGATAGTCCGACCCGACTCCGGCTACATCGACGCCGAAAAGCACCGCCAGCTTGCCGAGATCGAGCGCCGGAGAAGGCTCTATCTCGGAAACCGACGGCCCGTTCACGTCAGTGGCCGAACGGTCGTCCTGGTTGACAATGGCATCGTCACCGTAGCGACGGTCCGGCTTCGCACATCGTGCTGCGGTTCCGGTCGCTCCTCGCGATACACTGGACATCATCAGCGACGACGCGGACCAGGTGATCTGCCTCGGCACACCCGAGCATTCCTTGGCGGTCAGCGTGCCGCTTGCGGAACGAAAAGGCCTTTCAAGGCTTCCTCTCTGTGTGTCGGGGAACCCGCCCGGCTGGGCCGGGCGGGGCCTTGTCGCCTGAGCGCCTTCCGCCCTGAAGGGCGAGGCCAAGGAAAACGAATGGCGATGGCATCCGTTCCTTTAATCCGACCCGCTTGCCGTCATTATCGAGGTTGAGATTTCCAGCAATTTTGGGACTGCCACCATCCGGTCTTGACGCTGGAAATCGGCCTTCACATATTTTTCGCAGGTCGCCGCCGCTCGGTGGGGCGACCATCGCCAAACTCTGAAATCGTTCAACAATTGGAGGTTTCTATGAGCGAGAGAACATTCGAGAGCCCCGTTTTCGTGAGAGCCGCGGAAGGTCTCATCCAGGAAATAGCCTGCCTCGAGGATGCCTTCGACTTTCTCGATGAATGGCCGTCGCACCGGCGCGGCGTGATCTACGAGACCGCAAAGCGGGCATGCTGCCGGGCCTTCGACGGCAGTGTGCCGTTGAAAGTCGCTCGCGACGCGTTCGCCGGCTTTGCCCGTTCGGTGAAAATCTTGGAGGATGTCGCCACTGCGATGCCTTGGATGGCCGGCGGGAAGACGGGCCAGCCCGGCGGCGTTGCCGCCGCCTGACCATTTCGGAGGGAGGAAACGATGCTTTCCCAACCTTTCGAAAAGCCCGTTCGCGTTTGGGTCGGGCTTGGTTTTCCGCGGCAGTTGAACTCCGTTGCCGATGCATACCAGTTCGTCACGGACTGGTGTGGCAATAGTCCGGAGCAAAAGGCGGCGATCCGCGCCTGCAAAGCTGCGCTCGTCGGCGACATCGACGCAGAGACCGCGCGCGGCATTCTCGTGCAGTTCGCCAGAAAGAAGGACATTCTGGTGGAAGACGGAACGACGCCGCCAGTCGAAACCATAGAGAATGCGTTGCACGCCTGATCAGCAGTCGACTGCGGGGCGATAGCCATCGGCCGCCGCCCCGCATCGCATCCGAAGCGCGCCGCAATTCCGTGGCGCAGCACAATCTTGAAGATCGATACCTATCCGCCTGGCATTCCAGCCAGGACATTTACGGGCGGACTAAGCAGACTGCATTTTCAAACCTTGAACGGCTAAATCGCCTAACTAAATCGTAAAATGCCGAGGCCCATTGGGGACCGGCACGTCGGGCGGATGCAAAAAAGCGTCCGACGACCACCTTGTACCCATGTTGCTCAAAGGAGGATGTGGCTATGAGAAACACTTTCGACTTCACCCCCCTGTTCCGGTCGGGCATTGGCTTCGACCGAATGTTGAACGCGCTCGAAGCCGCCAGCCGCGTGGAGACCGTCGACAACTGGCCTCCCTACGATATCGCCAAAAAAGGCGAGGACGACTACCGCATCACCATGGCGGTAGCCGGCTTCTCGCAGGACGAGTTGGACATCACCCAGGAGCAGAACATGCTCATGGTGTCCGGCCAGAAGGCAGGCGAGGACAGTGCCGAATACCTGCATCACGGCATTGCCGAGAGGGCCTTCCGTAGGCGCTTCGAACTGGCCGACCATGTCAAGGTCGTGAATGCCAGCCTCGTCAACGGTCTGCTGACGATCGATCTCAAGCGCGAGATTCCCGAAGAGATGAAGCCGCGCCGGATAGAGATCGGCAGCGTTAAGGCAAAGCCGAAAGCCGAGGCGAAGCAGATCGAGGCCGACAAGCAGGCAGCCTGAGCCTATCTGCTGACCCGTCAGGATCAAGGCGCCGGACGATGTGTCCGGCGCACCGGAAAGTATTGTAATCCATGAACGAACATAAGGAGACGAACTATGAGTGTCCGTGATCTTATTCCCTGGAACCGTGGCAACGGCGACCAGCTTCCCAGCGTCTTTCGGGACAGTGATCGTGACCCGTTCCTGTCACTGCATCGTGAGGTGAACCGACTGTTCGACGACGTGTTCCGCGGCTTCGATTCTAGCCTGCCGGCCTTTGGCAGAGCTTCTTCCTTCGGCGGCGGCTGGCCGAGCGTCGAGATTTCCGATGGCGAGAAGGCGGTCAAGGTGACCGCCGAGGTACCCGGCCTGGAGGAGAAGGACATCGAGGTCCTGCTCGACGAAGGCGTGCTGACGCTGAAGGGCGAGAAGCGTTCCGAGTCGGAGGACAAGGACAGGCAGTTCTCAGAGCGCTACTACGGCCGCTTCGAGCGCCGTATCCCCCTCGGTTACGAGATCGAGCAGGACAAGATCGACGCGCGCTTCAAGAACGGTGTGCTGACGGTAACACTGCCGAAGACCGCGAAAGCGCAGTCGCAGGCCAAGCGTATCGAAATCAAGCACTGAGGCAGTGGTGTCGACGGCGACCCAAGCCGCCGCCGACATCGTCTTTCGCCAAAAATGGGCCACGGGTCGTGGGCGTTGCCCTTAAATGGCAGCCGGAACTCGGCCCCGAAGCAGCGGGCCGGCCGAGGTGGAGATGCGCGTCGTCGAGGTGACCTGGGACGGCAAACCGGCGCTCGTTGCCAATCTTCGCGATAGCTCCGCTCGCCTTGCACAGCAAGAACGGCAGCGACAATCGAAAAAGCTCGAAGCACAACGGCGGCGGCCGCTCTGGGTGCGCCGACTCCAAGATCAAACCCGGGGTGCCCGGCTTGCCTTGGTGGCTCACCAACTGGGATCTCGGCCTTCGAGGTCATCGTCCGGGGCGGCCTGCGGCTGGCGATGAATACTGGCGTAGGGGGCCAGATAGACCGACCTGAGCGCATCGCCCCACAAACCGGATATGGCGTTGAGCGATGCGCCGATTGCAAGCCTCGGAAAGCCTAGCCGCGCCAGGATGAGGCGTCGGCGGGCAGTCGGGGCTGTGGTGGGGATGTCAGTCATGATGTCCTCCTGTGACGGTGAGAATGACACCGCTTCCCACTCAGGTCCTTGGCTCGAACCTGAAAAGTCCTGAACAGGCCTGAAGTTCGCCTTCAGGGTCATCTTGGATTACCTTGGCTGCGAGGGACGGGTTCTTGGCCGATGGACTTGGAGTTTGGGAACTATCGTTTGAAACGCGCCGAACGGCAGTTGCTGGGGCCGCAAGGTCCGGTGGAGCTGTCGGCTCGTTCCTTTGACATCCTCGCCATGTTGCTCGACAGGCCGAATGAGGTGATCGGCAAGACCGAGCTTTTCGATGCCGTCTGGCCCGGCGTGGTGGTGGAGGAGAACACGCTGCAGGTCCACATTTCAGCGCTGCGAAAGCTGCTGTCTGCCGAAATGATCGCAACGGTGCATGGTCGCGGCTATAAATATGCCGGTCCCAAGCCCTTCGCGGCTACGGCAGATGCGACGGCGTCGTCCAGACCGTCCATCGCCATACTTCCCTTCGACAACATGAGCGGTGACCCGGAGCAGGACTATTTTAGCGACGGAATTACTGAAGACATCATCGCTGAGCTTGGCAAGTTCAAGGAGTTTCTGGTCATTGCACGGAACTCCTCTTTCCAGTTCAGAGGCAAGGGCAAAGACGTGGCCGAGGTGGCAAAGAAACTTGGCGTGCAGTACGTCGTCGACGGTAGTGTGCGGAAGATCGATAACCGCGTGCGGATCACCGTGCAGCTAACCGATGCATCCTCGATGGCTCATAT
Source organism: Mesorhizobium sp. WSM3224 (assembly GCF_000427725.1). Lineage (GTDB taxonomy): Bacteria > Pseudomonadota > Alphaproteobacteria > Rhizobiales > Rhizobiaceae > Mesorhizobium. Next base: position 33,290 of record NZ_KE386578.1, read on the forward strand.
CTGGGGCGAACGCTACGACCGGGAACTCGACGACATTTTCGCCATACAGGACGAAATCACCCAGATGATTGCGGCCCGTCTGGCCCGACAGACCAGAACCGCGATTGCGTCGCGCGCCAGGTCCCGGCCTACCGACAACATGTCGGCCTATGAGTTTTACTTGCGGGCGCTGCAACTTGCAGCCGTTTATGACACGGTGCTCGAAGCGGAACCGTTTCTGCGCCAAGCGGTAAAGCTCGATCCGCGGTTTGCTGCCGCCTACGCCATGCTCAGCTTTGTGGAGTCTATCAAGTACTATTGGGACTACAACAATCCCGGTCATTTGCATTCCGGACTGGAGATCGCAAGAACCGCATTGGGCCTTGATCCTGACGAAGCCTATGGGCATCTCGCCACCGGCTTCGCTCACTTGTACTTACGCCAATTCAGGCAAGCTGAAATCAGCCTTGACCGGGCGGTTGCGCTCAATCCGAACGATCCGTTCATTCTCAGCATCCGCGCTATTTTCCTCAATCACACGGACAGGCCGGAGCAAGGGCTTGATGAAATCACCGAAGCCCAGCGTCGCGACCCGTACGCCGTGGGATGGTATGACGACTTTCGTGGCGTCTTGCTGACGACGGCCGGGCGATATCGCGAGGCGGCTGACTGTTATGCGAAAGTCGTGACAGTGACACCTTGGTCGCTCATTCGCCTTGTCGTCTGCCATTCCGAACTCGGCGAAATCAAGCAAGCGCAAGACGTCCTAGCAAAGGTCAAGGCACACTATCGCGGGCTAAGCCTCGACCAGATCATCGATACGGAAGTGGACTTCTACCAGGACGCTACCGTATGCGTTCGCTACCGCGCGATCCTGGAGCGCATTGACGATCAAGAATAAGCTGCTCCCAGGCCGGAGCGCTCCATGAGTTCACGGCCTCGCGTCCAGCGTCTTGATCTCCTCGGCGGGGAATTTGCGCACCGCTAGGGAGATCGCCATAGCCGGGACCTCTCCAATGTGACGGTGCTGGTCGCGGCCGATCCGCGGCTGGAGCGTCGATCTCACCAACAAAGCTGAGGCCAAGATCGATGTGACCAGCTTGGGAAATGGCCATCCAGTTCGTGGCCAACGCCTCGGTGCTTGGATACGATGTCCGCGGGGCTATGGTCTTCTATGGCGAGCCGGGTACGCCCAGCCTAAGGGCGAGAGAGTGCGAACGGTGTGGGCGCAATTGGCGGCGCTCTCCTTCGACCGTAGCCGCTCGTGCGTCTGGGCATGCTGGCATCGCAAACGCTTGTGGCTACGTTGGATTACGGCAGCCCGTTCGAAGCGGCTTTGGAGCGCGCTCGATTTTTTTGCAGAGCCGGGTGCAAGACTATCATAGTTAATTGTGGCCGTCGGTGACCTAGCGTAATCGATGGCCATCAGCAGCTTTTCAACAGAGAGCGGTATGTTGTACCCGGGTCGATTTTTAGGGCCGAGCGATATCGTGATGCTTGCCCAAGTTTGTCAAGCCGTTTGCAAAGAGCGCGGCGTACTCCCTGCTTCCCACGACGGAGAGCGTATAGCTGCGCACGTCCTAAGACTGTTCATGAACGGCTTGACTGGGGAGACTGAACTGCTCGAGGCTGAGAGGAACTGGGCTCGACGGCCTCACCTGTCGTTCCAGCACATTCCTGTCAACGACCGCGACACGAGAGAGGCCGCCTAGTTCTCCAGGGACTGTGGTCTTAGCGCGCGCGTCTTTGGTCCCGGCCAGGAAACAAACCGGCCGCCGCAGCATTAAGGCGAACTGGCGGACAAAGATCCCTCGTCAGCTGATTGGATGTCCGCATCTCGCTCACTCTGGCGGGCATTCCTCCAAGGCGCGAGCTGGAGACAACAATGTCGATATCGGACGAGTTGCGGGACGTGAGCATTCAGTATGACTGCCCTAACTGCCGTCGCCCCATCGTCAAAACCGGTTCGTGGTTCAAGTCGGTAAGCACCTTCAGGTGCGAGGCCTGCGGGACCCAAGTTCGGCTCGGCTACTCGACCAAGCTGGCCCTTTTCCAAAGTCATCGACAGTCCGCCCCGTCAGGAGTTCGACCGTGCGTTTGAGCGCATGCGATTCCTGTCCTGAGTCATGGACGTGTCGCCGAACAGGGCAACACCTCGGGACCGCCGCTACTTCGGCAAATGACAATGTGGACCGGCATCGCGGCGCCTCCGTCGCCATCGAGCTCATTTCCACCAATGATGATTTTGTGCCGGTTGCCGGGCGTGACGAGAGATTGGGCATCGCCATGCTCGTGGGCATGACAATCAGCATCTTTATTGGCCCAGTCATGTCTGCGGTGCTCATGCTTTGCGTTTGGCACACAACGTTGGCTGTTAATGGAGGCAATCATGATCGAAACGTCCAGAACCTTGGAAACCAAGGTGACGCATCTGCAAGAGAGAATGCAGGCGGCTAACATAAGCATCGACGACATGCAGGCCTTTCAAAGGGTCGCCGATGTTTTGGACAATGGTCATGGCAGCATTGATGTTGATGACCTGATCGCTCTGTCGTTTGTGACGCCGATGGACCCGGAAGACCTTCAGTGCTCGGCGTAGATGAGGGCTAATCATTTTCGGCTGTTTGTCTGCTGGCGCTGCTGAAACCTAGGCTGCCTTGCCTCCAGGGCTGACAGCCGTCTTTCCGCCATGGAATTCTGCCAGTGTTTGCCGCCCCTAGTGCTGTTCACGCAGGAAATGGGCCTCACGCAGCAGCGAGGCCCAATCGGTCCCTACGCGCTCGATAAGGTCTCGAGCTTCTGTCTCGGTTATGCCCGCCTCTCTCGCCAAGCGACCCGCTAACACTTTGAGGCCCGCTTGGTCGGCCTCAACCAAGCCACTTCCTCTATGTTGCATCGCTTCAGATATCAGGTCGAAGACGCTGTCGACTTCCTCGTTGATTTCGTCCGCGCTGATGCCTGCGCGACTGGCCGCTTCCATCATCTCATTGACGAGATCGCTGATGGCCGCCGGATCATCGGTGATCACGTTCGGCAGATGCTCAGCCATCCACTGGTGAAGGAACTTCATGCCGCGAGTGCTCATCAAGCTCTACGCATGCGAGGCATATTAGGTTCCGCTTGATTACCGACAGACGCTACCGCTACCTTATGCGACACTGTTATAGGACAGCGGCGCCGGTTTGAGCATCGATAGGCTTTGCCCGTGGGAGCGAGGGGGGTGTCGCACCCTGTTCCTTGTGGCCGCCGTTATCGCGTTGGCGGTAAATGGTGGGCTGTTGGTCAGCCGAGCAGAAGCGCGTATTCGGCTTCCGCCTGCCCATAGTAGCCGTCGGCAATACCGACCAGATCATCCCGGTCGCGAATGGCAACCTCGCCGCGCCGGGACCAGATGAGGCCGCGTCCTTCCAGAATTTGCAGGGCGATGGTGACGCCGGGGCGCCTGACGCCGAGCATGACGGCCAGGAAATGCGTCACCGTGATGTCGCTCCCGACAGTCCGGTCGTCGCACATCAGCAGCCATCTGGCGAGCCGGTCCTCAAGCTTGCCCCGGACGTTGCTCAAGGCCGTCGATCTGGTCTGGATGTGAAGGTAATGGACATAAAGCAGCAGGAAAGCGCGTAGCGCTACCGGCGGCGGCCCAAAACGCGCTGGCGAGCCCGTAGGGCCAATTTCAGGGCGCGTCGCCACGCTGGCGAGCTTTCGGGCGTTGGCTGAGGCGCCCAGCGGTCCCCTGCTCACCCCTTCGACAGGATTGTCTCCCAAGCGGTAACCGGCTGCCTTTGCCCAATCCAGGACGGTCGCGATCCGCTGGCGAACTCGCCTTGCTGTTTCAGGCTTGGTCAACCAGATGGGCGAGAGCACTCTGAGCACGTCGGGGGTTCCGATCGCATCTACCCGATAATCGCCGATAATCGGACGCATACTGAGTGAGGGTGTTGATCCACTGCTTCGCGTGCTTGGGGTTCTTCCAACTTACCTCATGCTCGGAATGGACGGTCTCAGCCGCGGCCTGAAAAGTTGGGACAACCTTGCGGGCCTCGCGCCTAGTCGCAAAGGGATCCCCGCCTTCACGCGCCACCTTGCGATAACTCAGGGCCGCCGCTCTCTGCGCCACTTTGACTACTAGCTTATTGAAATAGCTGATAATTTGTTGGTAGCCTTAGAAAGACCCCTCATTTTACCCACATTTCTGATCGGATCTTATCGGTCATCGATGGATGCCGAGGGACGGCCAGGGCAGGTTGTCGGCGGCAGTTTGTGGCGCAACGACAGCATCGGGTTTCGGCCAAATTCGACCGTGCCGGTCGTATCTTGTCGCGCAAGTGGCTTTTAAGAGCCTCGCTCGGGCGTGATACCCGTGACGTGCTCAACCTGATCTACGAATGCGAGCAGAAGGACGCTTTCGTCACGGTGCTTGATCCTTATGTCTCAACGCGAGGCGAAATGGGGCACATCGTGCTGACAGTACTCGGAATGGTCGCGCAAATGGAACGACGATTCATCAAAGAACGCCAGCGGGACGGATCGAGCAAGCTAAACGTGACGGCGTCTACAAGGGCGGAAAGCAGCGCCTTGATCGTAGCCGTGTGATGGCCCTACATGCTGATGGGCTTGGTCCAGCCGGAATAGCGAAGGCAGTCGGCTGCTCAAGGATGCAAGTCTACCGAATCATTCAAGCCAGGCTATAACAACGCCAACAAAAGATCACGATATCCCTTTCTCAGCAAAGCCGGTAAAGGGTAGGTTCAGGCATTATCCATCGGGAGTTATTTCATGTCGGAAGAGATTGAGGACGGCCAAACCCTTTTGATCGGGCTAACCGCGGACATCGTATCGGCCTACGTCAGCAACAACCCTGTGCCGGTTGCGTCGCTCTCGGACCTGATTGCCAGTGTAAATTCATCACTATCAAAGATCAGGCAGCCAACTGAGCCTGAGAGGCAGGCGCAGACTCCAGCGGTGAACCCGAAGCGGTCGGTGTTCCCCGACTACATCATCAGCCTCGAGGATGGAAAAAAGTTCAAGTCCCTGAAGCGGCACCTGATGACCCACTACAATCTCACACCAGAGGAATATCGTGAGAAGTGGGGCCTGGCGCGCGACTATCCGATGGTGGCTCCCAACTACGCTGCGCAGCGATCGGAGTTGGCGAAGGCGAGCGGGCTCGGGCGGAAGGCACCGGCGAAGCCAGCGAAAAAAGCTCCGGCAAAGCGATCAGCGGCCCGCGGCTGACTAAATGACGGGCGCTGATGATCTCAGCGCCCGTGCCAACGCTAGGGCTTAGTTGCCGCCGTCACGGCTGTCTGCAGAGCGGTCTCCGCAACGCGAGCCGTCAGAGGCCGTGTCGTAGTCGTGTTGGCAGTTGCCAGCAAACGAGGATGCTGAGACCGAAAGAGATCCAAGCAAAATTGCAAGCGCCAAAAGACTCTTCATAGGAACCCCCTTTACCCGATATTGGGTCCGGGACCCTGATCTCATTTTTTGGAGGCGGTCAACTTCCTCCCGGCGCGCGCCCTTACATCGGCATTTTATGGTGAACATGGCGTTGGTTATTCATCGCGCCAGATCACCCGCTTCTCCCACCGGATTTCGACAAGGCGTCGGAAGCGGATCGTGTGGGCCTGTTCACCAGTAGCGTGGAATAGCTGCGCACCCATCCACTCGCGGCCACCACACCTCTGGCAGCGGACTTTCTGCCGGACCTCGTCAATCGTGACGTTGCCGATCACCTCCCGCAACTCGAGCGGCTTGTAGTAGCGCGTGACATTGCAGCGCGCGCAACGGATGCCGGCCACCTGCCCCGCATCATGGGCATGCGTCAAAGTCCAGGGGGCACCTCTCGGCCACTTCTCAGATTGCTCGGGCATCTCCTGAAATGAGGAACATATTCCTGTGACGTCAAGGGGCTCTTGACTCTGATGTTCCTATTTTGTTCACTACAGGCAAAACGGAGACATTCCCATGAAACCGATGCGTGCAACTGAAGCCGAACAGCCCGAGATATTCGCCACAGTGAAGCGCGAGATGCCCGACATCCGCCGCGCTGTTGCAAAGATGGTCAAGCCACTGCGCGGTTTGTCCGACGTCAGTCAGAAGCAAGCTATTACGGAACTGACAGCGGCCTGGATTATGGCGATCTACCCGGACGATCTGGATTTGGCGATTTCACTTTCTGATGCGATGCGCGATCAGACTGACATTCACTTACAAGAAGCGTGGAGGGTGCGCGGTCGGCAAAAGCAGCACTGATGGTCAGGCGGAGCAGAGGCCGGCCGGCGCCGACTATCGTCGATCGTGAATGGCCTCATCAAATCGCTCTGCCCGACGACCTCTGCACGGCACGCAACTACACGCTGATCCGCCAGTTCTGCGATGATCATGGCTTCGATCATTGGATACGCAAGGTGCAAGCGATCTGGCCAGACGGCCGCTATGAGGAATGGCGACTGCATTGCTTTCGCGATCCCGCCGCGGCGGAGGCTTTCCGCGCCCACTTCGGCGGCATAGTGTTCGACCCGGCGAGGGACCGCGAGGACGGTCGCGCGCTCGGCGTCTGGCGGCGCCAGGGCGCCTACGAGCGAATTCTGGAATTGGGGCCGCTGAGCGTACCCAAAGCCCTGCGGAGCTAGATATGTGCAACCTCTACAACATCACGACCAGTCAAGAAGCTATCCGCCAGTGGACGCGCGCCATGCGCGACATTTCCGGCAATCTTGAACCCTCTCTAGATATCTATCCCAACACCCCCGGCCCCGTGGTGCGCAATGGCCTCGACGGCCAACGCGAGCTTGCCCGGCTGCTATGGGGAATGCCGTCACCGCCCGAGCGGGTGAAGGGCAAGGCGGACTATGGCACCACGAACGTTCGCAAGACGAACTACTTCCATTGGCAGCCGTATCTTGGAGTCGAACACCGTTGCGTGGTGCCAGTGACGAGCTTCGCGGAGCCCAGCCCGGTCGATGTGAAAGACCCCGAGACAGGCATCAAGAAGAACTATTGGTTTGCGTTGAACGAGGACCGCCCGTTGTTCTTTTTTGCCGGTCTCTGGACACGGTGGCACGGGATGCGCAAGGCGAAGGATGATCCAGCTGACCATGAGGTCTACGGATTTCTGACAACAGAGCCCAACGCCCTTATCGCGCCGATCCATGAGAAGGCGATGCCGGTGATCCTGACCACGCCGGAGGAAACTGAAATGTGGCTCACAGCGCCATGGTCGGAGGCGAAAACGCTGCAGCGGCCGGCGCCGGACGACGCGCTGGTGATCGTCGACAAGCCGGCGACGCAGATCAAGATTCCCGCCGCGCCACCGGCGGAGGGTTCTTTGTTCTAGGGAGAACCGTTATGGACCAGATCATCACCTTGGACAGCCGCCAGGAGGCCGCACTGCAGAAGGTCGCCGACAAATTCGTCGCGCTGCACCATGGCAACGCCATGAAGGCGCTGAAGGAAATGATCGTGCTGAATGGTCGTCTGCAGGACCAGATCGACGCGCTGAAACGGCGGCAACACCAGTGAGCGACGAACCGGCCCGCTCAGGAGCGCCCGAACGGCCGCGATATCACGGGCCGCTCGGGCACATTTGCGAGCACGCTAGATGCGGCAAGGATGCCGGTTGGGGTTTCGCCCGGACCAAGGCAGCCGTCGCACTGGTTCTGCTTCGCGCACCGCGGCGAAGGTGAGAAATTCCTTTAGGAGCATGGCCGATGTCCCGTCATCCATTCGTGCATGAACTGGAAAGCACCGCCGACCACATCGCGGACGCTTCACGCGCCGATTTGCAGGTGCTGCTACGACGGGCCTCGTTAGTGCTCCGAAACGTCGGCGGGCTCAGTCTCGATACGCGCACCGACGAGATACTGACCGACTTGGCCGCCGAGATGGGCAAGGCCAAGCCGGATCTGGTGGAAACGATCGTTGGCGAGTGGCTGATGGCCAACGCCTATCTGCCGGTGCCGCGCCAGTTGGATGAAGAGAGCACCGTGGAAGGCAACGCATGATCAACCAGCCAAAACAGAAGCTCGATTACGCCGATCGGGAGATCGACTGCCAGGAAGCGATGGAGGCGGGATTTCAGGCCATCGTCAATTGCATGCTGGAGGCCGGCTGGCAGCGCAGCGAAGTCATGCGCTCCCTACGCTGTCTGATCGCGGCCGACAACGTGACGCAGAAGGAAAACGCCAAGGTCGAGGCCGAGTTTGGCAATAGCGAGGGCGATGATTCGCTCGGGAAAGGCACTCTAAAGAGGTGGGAGACTTCGCCTTTTGAATGCGCCCGGCTATTTCAGCAGGAGCGTATATTTATCGACAGCCGGTGCCCTTAGCACGAGTCCCCTTAGCTATCCCGCCGGTTAGGCCCGGTGGCCTTTGATCGCTCAAACTGACCAAGGCCTCCGGGCCGCTTGTCCTGGTTCGCCTAGCGAGCCAGCACTTAATGTTCGTCGCGGAGTCCTTCAGCGATGCATGGCGCAGTTTTTCCTCGCCTTTCAGGAACTTGACTCGGCCAACCAGACCGGGCTTAAGCCACTCCGCCTTCTCTTGGGCCAAGCCCTTCGGCGGCGGCGCGCCGACCTTGCACTGCACTCGGTCCCATAGGGCCAAGCGCTTGTCCGCTTTGAAGGTGACGAAGAGGTCGACCATCTCGACCGTGTAGGGGCGACGGCCGTATCGTCATGCAGCCGTGCCCATTCGCGCGCAAGATTGTGCGGCACACGCTACAGCTGTGGCTTCTATGCATCACCCGAGGAAATAGACCCGCCTTCGGATTGGCAGCATTGACAACGGAAGGCGTTCCGCGACATCGCTGTGTCGCTCGGGTGGTGACGTTGGGGCATTCATCCGGCATAAGCGTGGCAACAAAGGGTATTCCCGTGAAACAAATTCTTCTTGCAACCGTTCTCGTTCTCGCGACCGGCACCGCCTACGCGGCCGACGTTTTGCAGGAGGCGCCGGTTGCTGCTTCCTATGACTGGACCGGCGCATATATCGGCGTGAACGCCGGCGGCGGTTTCGGCACGTTTAAGCTTGATCCTACCGGCGGCGGCCCTGGTGGTTTCGACCTCAGAGCGAGTGGCTTCCTGGGCGGCGTTCAGGCCGGTTACAACTGGCAGGTTGGCCAATTCGTCTACGGCGTGGAAGCCGACTTCCAGGGTTCCGACATCAAGGCCGACATAACGCTCGGCGGCCCCTCTCTCGAAACGAAGGTTGACTGGTTCGGCACGCTGCGTGCTCGCATTGGTTACACGCCCGTCGACCGCTTCTTGGTCTATGGCACTGGCGGCTTGGCCTACGGTCACGAAAAGATTACTGCCCCTGGGCTCGACTTGTCCAAGACCAAGGTCGGCTGGACCGTTGGTGCGGGCGCTGAATACGCCATCACCTCGAATTGGTCGCTCAAGTCTGAGTATCTTTACACGGACCTGGGTAAGGCGACGTTCACACCCGCAGGTGGTGGTGGTGTTGGTGTCGACGTCAAAGTCCCCTTCCACACCGTTCGTGTCGGTCTGAACTACAAATTCTAGGTTTTTCGGCGGACCTCCAAGAAGCCCCGGCGAATTTGTCCGGGGCTTTTTTGTTGAGCTGCCGGGCTCAGCACTTAGGGATCGTCGCGCGAAAGATTGTGCGCCGTCCCTGCAGATGGGTTCGGGAGCTGATGGCTCTTGACCTTTTCAAGGGTCGGGGCAGAGTAGGCCGTGGGAAAAGGGGGTCCTCAAATGCACGCCCTTTACCGGGCCGGAGACCCCATCAGATCCGGGTGTCAACATGGTTATACTTGCTCGTTCGGTCTGCATCCCGCACATCCATTACTTCAGATTCAAATTGCTGAAAGCCGACTGACTGGCCGCTCCGGCGCGACCGGGCTCGTGGGGCGGCAAGCTGGATCGGGATAACGACGGCGTAGCGTGCGTGACTCTTTGCTGATAACGACCAAACAGGCGTTGCGATCAATCCGTCCCACATATTTTCCCACACAGAGAGCGCATTTTCGCCGCAGTGTCATGTGAAGGCACGCGGCCTCAAGGGCGTCGAATTGGTCGTGTCCGACGATCATGCCGGCCTGGTCGCGGCGATCGGCGAGGTGATCCCGGAAGCCGGGGGCGGAATTTTAGCGCAGCTCATCCGAACCGTCAGCGACACCCACGCGATGCCGATAGACCATTTCCCAGCCCTTCCACCCTGTAAACAGCAGGATCAGAACCACTATCAGCGACAGGATCAGCCCGGTGGGCACCACCGCAGCCTCCCCATGGGCATATCTGGAGTACCAGTTGTAAAGTTCGATCACGACGACGAGTACATTCCCCCCTGCATGAAGCCATGCCGTGGTGAGATTGCGAATTTGAACATCGCCTAAAACATCCGTAAGGCCGGCAAGAGCGGCCAAGGCGCCCATTATTAGGCCCGCCCCGAGGAGCCAGAGTGAACCGGTGACCCATCCCGGATTGCCCGTTCGCCAGAATATTAGGTCGCAAACGAATGTGGCAACGAAAAAGGCGATTGGGAACGGGATCAACATGGGATGAATTGGGTGGCCGCCGACGCTAGCAGTGCTGTGAGGGTTGTGGGTCATCGTGCCTCCAAAGCAGGTGACGCACTTGCGTCGACTCTGGACTGGCATTCAGAGGATCATAAACTTCTCAATGCCAGCTCGGGGTAACAGCCCGAGCTAAAGAGAACGTTGGGCTATGGCACAATGTTCCATACCTTGCCCAGGCGATGCTGTCGGCGGCCGCCTCATGCGATCATGCGCGCCAAGTATCAATGCTTGCTGGAAATTCCGGACAACCGACACCATCAACCGGAACCACCGAGGTCGAGGGCTATTCTGCGATTCACGGTCATCCTGTTGGAATGATTGTGTCCGGAGCCTCGATTCCTGTGAAAGACGGTGATCTATTCTTCGGGGCGCCCGCTGTTGTCGCCGCGCACGAAGCGGGCCGCTGCCAAGCTCGAAAGACAAACCGCCCATCGAGGTGACGCGCGGAACGTGCGCGCCCTGTTCCCATCGAAACTAAACCTCTATCGTACGGCAATGTCCGCTTTCCCAGGCGGCCAAGCTGCTCGGAATGATCGAGATTGGGCGCAAAGCTGCCGTTCCGACGTTCGCTAACCCTCCGATCCAATCCCGGATCAACTTAGGTAAAGGTGTTAGCAGCGGGCTGATTCCATCGGCCTATAGATTTGGCGACCAAGCATTCCCGTCATAGATCACCTTTGTAAAGGGCGTAACAAACTGTGTAACAAGTCCAGGAAAAGCTCAATCTTTTCAGTGCATAGAAAGTCGAAAGACGCTATTGCTGCATGAAGCGCGCGCCGGCGAGTCTTTTTGTGTCATCCAATTCGCTCGCCTGAGCGGATCTTCCTAGCAAATGATGTGTCCGCCTGGATCACAGAGCGGCTCGCAGTGCGGCACGTGCGGGCGATCCCTGCCAATTCGCAAGTTGGGCGGGTCACGCCATATTCATAGCCGCTGATGAGCCATTTCATCGCTCTTAGCGCGCAAGAAAAAGGCTAGGCTTGCAGAACCCGGCCAAGCAAAAAGTCAAAACCTCCAGAGGCGAACGCTGGACGCATTGGGAGGAGAACGCCCGACGCACAATGGCATATAGGTCTTCAAAGACGACATCTCAACGATATGCCAGTAGACCACGAGGCCAGATCATCTTGGTGCCACTTAAGCTTGTGAGCCCGGGCGTTGCCCAAAACCTCTTTTTGTCGGCGGGCGCTCCGGAGTGATCATCCGATCAGGATGTCACGGGGTGTGCTATACGGCTTTGATGGCCATTGGTTCGACGTTGCGCCGGCGCTGGCTGCCGGAAAAGAGCTTTCCATCCTATGCGTATTTGCCGGGCAGGCAACCGCATCCGGTGCGCGATCCCGCGGGGCACAGCTACAATAGCGAAGCCATGCTGTCGACGGCTGAGATCTCGCTCGATTCAGACACATTCCTCTGGGGTCTCGACCTCTTCAACCACGGCTATTACTGGGAAGCCCATGAGGCTTGGGAAGGTCTGTGGCAAGTTGCAGACCGAAACGCTCCGCTTCGGACGCTCTTCAAGGGATTGATCCTGTTATCGGCGGCCGGCGTGAAGATCCGCGAGGGCAAGCAGGCGGCGGCGATGCGTCATGCCGGACGCGCCGGGGCGCTTCTTCATCGGCTGATGAACACGGCCGATCATAGCTTCGAGCGTGCGCTTGGCATGTCACCCGCAGCGCTCGCCGAACACGCCGAAGCCGCGGCAAGGATCCCGGCGGCCTTGCAGGCGACAGCGCTCGGTCAGCCGCAACCCGTGTTTGAGTTCATTCTCGGACCAAGTTCCGGCGGAAGACCGATCAGCTTGCAAGAAAGAGTCCGTAGAAGACGCCAGGAATAGACTCGTCACTGACGAACGAATGCCAGGTTCCATTCACCTGGCCGAGTTTTGGCGGTTCGCGGGAATTTTGTCATGTTGTTTTCCGACTACAAAAGCTCGGCACGGCTAGACATCGGCCCCGGCGCCTGGCAGCCGATGAATCCCAACGTCGACGCGATTAGAATTAGCTTACGGCGATACTTTGGCTGCCGAGGCATTTATGCTTTCAGCGACCGCCATCAATATGTAGCAGGACTTCGCCCCTGTCTTTCAAGCCACCCGGAGAGTTTCATGACAGAAGAAGCCGATCACAATCTCGACAGGCCTCATCGAGCTTACCGCCGATGTCGTCTCAGCCTATGTCTCGAATAATCCAGTCCCGGTGGGCGATCTCCCCGCCCTGATCGGCCAAGTACACTCGGCTTTGAAAAGCACCGCCGGAGGCGTCTCCGTAGCAGAGCCGGAGGCTCTCAAGCCTGCGGTCCCGATCAGGAAGTCGGTAATGGCGGACTACATCATCTGCCTTGAAGACGGGAAGAAATTCAAATCGCTAAAGCGCCATCTTTCAACCCACTATGGGCTGACCCCGGACGAATATCGCGCCAAATTGGGCCTGGCGGCGGATTATCCGATGGTCGCGCCGAACTACGCCGCGGCGCGCTCGGCGTTGGCCGAGACCATGGGTCTCGGCCGCAAACCGAAAGAGGCGGAAACGCCGGCGGCGGCGAAGCGGACCCGCAAGAAGGTCGCAGCCTGACTTTATCGCGCAAGGGTCGCTCTGGAGCGCGCAGCTGCTTATCGGCATGATCTTCGCAGGATAGGAAAAGGCGGGGACTAATCCCCGCCTTACCTCGCGTTCATTCGATCTTGCCGGGACGCAGGCGAAAACTCAGCCAGCTTTGCTGAGGCTGCCGGCAGAGGACTTGCCGGTGCGGCGGTCCTGTTCGATCTCATAGTTGATCTTCTGGCCGTCATTCAGCGTCGAGAGGCCCGCGCGTTCAACAGCGGAAATGTGGACGAAAACATCCTGCCCGCCATTGTCGGGCTGGATAAATCCAAATCCCTTGGTGCTGTTGAACCACTTCACGGTTCCGGTCGCCATATCTGTACATTCCTCTGTGACAACTGCGACGTGGACTTGGCCGCTAAGCCAGTCCGGCTCATTTCGAGACTGGGAGTTAAACGCAGCAGAAGCGAAGATTGCAAGACCCCATTCGATCGGCCGGTGGTGTGGGTCGCAGATGACGAGTATGCTCTCTACCGCCTACCGCGGCGCCCCAACTGTCGGCGCAAGTCCAAGGCTTCTTCACCGATCGAGCGCTGATCGGCGCCGATCAGCGCGGAGCGTGGCGTGCTCCTGTGCGCATGGCTTGTCGCAATGGCGACAAACCGGCGCTTGACCGCGGCAAACAGCGCTGGCGGCAACGGCCCGTAATAGCCGCTCTCCGTGTCCAGCGGCCGGATATCGGGGCCCGGCCAGGCGAACCGGTTGCTTTCCGTCAAAATGATCCACGACCGCTCGCCGTCGAGCCGCAAGCGCAACTTGACCGCAGCCGGGATTTCGATGGCATTGGCGGGATCAGAGGGCGGTGTGTGCGTGATCGGCAGGACTCGGACAACCGGCGAGCCGTCCTCCTGCATGGCGACCAGCGCTAACACTAGGCCGGGCCGGTCCTTGTCGCCTTCCTCGCGGCCTTCGCGATGTTGCCAATGCCAGAGATATGAATAACGAAAAACGTGGCCGACCTTGATTTCAGCCGGCAGCATTTTTTGCCGTCAGACCTTTTGCCGGAAGAAGTTCGTCGTTGAGATGGTCAAGACCCGGCTCCATTTCGGCGGCTTCGACCGCGGCGATTTCGTCAGCACCGAGCTCTGTCGTCAGCTCGACCCGTCGGTCCCGCTTGGAGAGCCGGACGAAATCCTCGTAAGCCAGCAGCACGGTGCGCGGCCGGCCGTTCTTGGTGATGATGACCGGGTCGCGAACCGCGGCATCCTGGTAGGCGCCGAAGTTTTTCGAGACGGCGGCGGCGGTGACGGTAGTGGTCATGGGCAGAGCTCCTTTCTTCCGGAATATACGGGATTTCCGGGCTTTCCACAAGTATCGACAGGCCCGCGAAAAAACTACTGCCCGCACAAAGACGGCCCTTGTGCACTATTACGACACCGATTCACGGTAGCGCCTTGGCAGTAAGTGCCCACTCTTCCATCTTCCAAAGGCCGATCAAGTCCAAGGACCCGACGCCTCCTTCGGCTCGGGATCTGTTTCTATGGGACCGAGCGTCACCGTCCTGCTTCCTTGATCCCCTGCCTTCCCTTACAATCTCTTCCGGACACAGAGGAGTTCCGCCATGAGCGAAGACGCCTTCAACATGTCGATCCGCAAGTTCCTAAAGGAAGTCGGCGTCACCTCCCAGCGCAAGATCGAGGAGACGGTGCGCGAAGGGCAAATCGATGGCGAGAAGAAGAAGTTGAACGTCCGCATCACGCTGACGGCGGAAGGCACCGGCCTCAACCACGTGGTGGACGGCGAGATCGAACTTCCATAAGCCAGGCGAAACGTCCGACGCGACCGAAAGCGTCGAAACGGATTAGCAGTTGGAATGGGGTTTTGGTCGGATCCACGCAGTACCGCTCACCACGCTCTTGGCTATCGGCCCGACTGGTGCAGTTCGAATACAAGCGAAAACGAGGCCCTCGGCCTGTTCCGGACTGCGCCGCTCATTCGACATCGACATTGGCCAGCGGCCACGCCGGGCCTTCTCCGGTCGCCTCCTCCTGCCGGCCAAGCTCCCGCAGCACCTGGCTCGCTGACACGTGCGGGTTCAGCTCGATCTTTTCGAGCCGGAGATCCGGAACGCATGGCGCGACAAGGTGTTTGCGGCAATGGCGCTTTGTCCGCAGCATCGATTTTGGCTGAGGACCATGTATCCGCAGCTTTACGGTCAGTACATTGAGCAGATCGCCCATGATCGTCTCGAATGGCTTGCCTGGCGGGTGGCCAGCGATGTGCTCGCAACTTCATCCGGTCATCCTCACGGTGGCGCCGTTGGCTTTAAGCGCCGCCATCAGCATAGGCCCGACGGAGAACTGCCCTGCCCTCGCCTTTTCGGTCAGCACCCGCAGATAACCGCCGGCCGAGTTGATATGCTGCGCCCTTTGCAGGATGCAGGCAATCACGATCGCGGCGACCTCCTGGCCCATCACATGGCAAGCCTCCTCATAGGCCGAGGGCGACACGCCAAGGTAGCCTCGCACCTGGGCCGCGGTGATCATCAAGTCGCGCCAGTTTGCGATCCCGTCGGCCGCATAGTCGGCAATCTCGGGGCAGGCCTTCAGCACAAGTCCGATCGGATAGCCTTTCGGCTTCTCGTCGGCTGCCCGGCTTGGCTCGGCCTTCGCCCCGCTTTTCTCTAAAGCAGGTTCAAATTCAAAAGTAGAGTCGGTGTTTGAATCAGATTGCTGCCGCTCAGTTTGGGACTCATTGCCGCTTGGATTCGTGAAATTCATATGAATTTCCAGCAGCTTGTTCACTTCGTCATGTAATGCGGCCAGATCGGCTACGACCTGTTCGAGCTCGACAATTCCAGCTCGGCGCGGAATTGCCTCCACAACGATCCGGAAACGCTTCCACACACCTCCCCAGTCGCCCGGGACGCATTCGTCGAAGGCTGCCTCGATCAGCTTATGGATGTCACGGCGGTGCAAGGTGATCCGCTCGCGCATAAGCCTGAGCGCCCTGTTGTCGGCGCGAACACGTTCGGCGGCCGCCTCGAACTCGTAAGCACGGGCCAGCAGCGGCGCCAGGGAAAAGCCAAAGGCTTCCTCAACCTCCCCTCCTCTGCCCTTGCGGGCGTAACGTTTGCCGTTCGGGCTATCCCGACGGATGATCAGCCCGCCATCAACAAGAGCCGCCAGGTGCCGCCTGAGGGTGGCATCGGGCATTCCGTGCGCCCTGAGCGACAGCTGTGCGTTTGATGGAAAGACGATGAGGTCGTTTTCCTCACTCAACTCACTGTCAGGATAGAAAGATAGCAACGCATTCAGGACGGCCAGAGCACGATCGCCGATGCCGACGATGCTCTTGCCCTCGCAGAGGTTGCGGTAGATCTGCCACTTGTCGACGACCCTGCCCTTGGGGATCTCGCGTGACTCGTTTTGCGCTGCCAGCATGGCAAGCGACATCGGGCGCCGCCCAAAAGGCGTCGTTGCAATATCCGTCTCCATTTTCCTTTACCTTCGATTAGGCAAAAGAAATCTGCTCGCCAAAACGACGCCATGACTCTTGACAGTGATTCGTGAAGATGCGATTCTCAGTCAGCTACTACGGAGAAGGGCTTCCACGACGAAAGTCGCTTGGGGGCCTTTTTCTTTTGCGGGTTAGTGCTCCTTAGTCTGTTATCTTTTGGCTGAACTCGTCATAGAGCGCTTGCAAGCGATCCCGAACGAAGTTGGCGAATTTCGGTTCGATGCGCTTATCGAAGGCGAAGGTGGTCTTAGATTTGCTATCGCTGATAGTCACCAGGCGAGAACCGTTGGGTGCGGTCCATAGCGTTCGGTCTGGCTTTTTTGCCGGAATCTTGACTATGTCGTAAACCGACTGGAAGCGCTCATCGCTGGAGAGCGCGGCGAGTTCGGGATCCTGGATCGCCTTCAGAGCCTTGGCGCGCCTGGCCCGCTCATCGAGCAGATCTGCGAGCTCGGCCCATCTTTGGCGACCGAACGATTCGGCGGTGCCGATCGCCTCGATGATCTCCGCCGGCAGGCGCGCCACCAGCGCAATCATCTTTGACAGCGCTGCCTTGTCGACCCCCAGCGAGGCCATGATGGTGTCCCGCGAGAAACCCCTGGCTTCCAACTTTGCCGCGAAATAGCACCGTTCGATGTAGGAAAGATCGCTGCGACTGTTGTTTTCCTGCCCTTGGCTGACGACGAGCTGCTCGTCGGTCAATTCCTTGACGACCGCGCGCACCATCCGGCCGAGTTGCCGGACCGCGGCCAATCGACGATGACCGTACGCGACCTGGTAGCGTGCGCCGTCGTCTGGATGCGGCCGCACCAGGATGGGCACCTGCTGTCCGTGCTCGCGTATCTGATCGACGAGCGCCGTTCGTCTTTCGTCGGTGATGCCCAGGCGATCGACCACGATAGACTGATCGATAAGGCTTGGGTCGAGTTCGACAACCGCCTGCCCTTCCGACAATTTGCGCTCGATTTCGTCGGCACGCTGGGCACGCGAGTTTATGTTCTCCAGCGATTGCGAGATGGCGCCCACCGGCCCGCGCGGCTTCAATGGCCGATCAAGGCCCATGAGGGGGCGTACGAGCGAGGTCCTGGAGGCGTCAGGCGGGGCCTGCTCGCCGGCGGCCTCGGAAAGTTCGAAAAGGTTCTTGCGGGCCATGACTATTTCCGCCCCCAGGTTTTGCGGATCAGCTCCTCGATTTCGCCGTTGACAAGCGTCAGGCTCTCAAGCGCCCGGTCGTAAGTCCCGCGCGTGAATTGTCCGCGTTCCACCTCATAAAGCGTCTGCTTGGTCAGTCCCGCATCGGAGATTGCGGTCGACTTGAGCATTGAATTTTCTAAAACCCGGTTGCCGAAGATCGAGCGCATGAAGCCGGCCATCTGGCTCTGCGGGCCGTCGTTCGGCTCGAACCGGGTGACGAGATAGCGCATCCAGTCATAGTCTGTGTTGCCGCCGGCGTTCTCGACGACGGTTAGCAGGTCTGAGGTCATGAGCAGGAACTGGGACATCGACATCACATCGAGCATTTGCGGATGCACGGTGATGATGACAGCCGTGGCCGCGCACAAGGCAGACAGCGTCAGGAAGCCCAGTTGCGGCGGGCAATCGATGACCACGACATCGTATGCGTCCTCGATTTCGGCCAGACATTCGCCGAGCCTGGCAAAGAACATGGTGCCCGGCTGGCGGTTGGCCAGCACCTTCGGCGTCTCGTGTTCAAATTCCATGAGCTCGAGGTTGCCGGGGATCAGATGCAGGTTGGGCGTATAGGTCGAGCGAACGATATCCAGGATGCTTCTGCATTCCGAATCGTAGCGGATCGCGCCGTAAATGGTCTCGTTGGCCCCGACGTCCAGTTCGGGCTGATGGCCAAACATGGCCGACAGGCTGGCCTGAGGATCAAGATCGATGGCAAGAACCCTATAACCGCGCAAGGACAGGAATTGGGCAAGGTGAGCCGCGGTGGTGGTCTTGGCGCTGCCTCCCTTGAAATTCATCACCGAGAGAATCTGGAGTTTCTCCCCTCCCCTTCGGTGACGTATGTATTTTCCCGGCGCCTTTGAGTTTGCCTCGTCGAGCACCTGGCGAAGCCGGTCGATGTCCTCCACGGAATACATCCGTCTCCCGTTCGCCTGCGGCTGCGGCCCGTGGCCTTCGGAGACGATCTGGCGCAGGTAGCCTTCATGGATGCCAATGAAATCGGCAGCCTCGCCGGGCGTGAACAAGCGCATGCCCTTTTGTGCGGTCGGCGGGAAGGTCCTCGCCTGGTGCGCCTGCAGCTGCCTCGATAGTTCGGTGGCGTCCGCGGCGATTAGTTCGCGAAGGCTTTCACCCGCCGGCCTGTCATGGCTGACCTTGTCCAACACGACCGTCTCCTGATCTGCGCATTTTAGCGAATGAGAAACGTAAATGCGCTGATTAAGATGAACTGATTCTGGACAGCCGACAAACGCTTTTTGGTTAACGAAAGGTTAATGCGGCTGATCGGTGAACGAGTCTGCGGAACTTGGAAAGTCCAAAGAATCAACTCGCGACTATACTGTGTCGGCAAGACATCTGCGCGAGCTTTCTCACGCATCCGTCGGGCAACCCTCGCGCCGGCGCGTAGCCGCGCACTGCAGCGGGCGACGACCGCGCGAAAGTTGGGCGCGGTGCGTCTGTTCGGTTGTACATGTGCAACCTGTGGAGTCAGAGCTGGAACCCCATTGGCGTGAGCGACAATTTTTTCTGCTCGCGGCCTGGGGCTGTTAAGGTTGCCGACAATTCGCACGCCGCGGCAGGGTCGGCTCGTCGCCTGGGCGGCACTAATCCACGGGGGGGCGCGGGGCGGGAACTCGCGCGACGGCGTTCGATGGGTTTGACCCAAAGCACGATGTTACTTTGAGCATTGTGTGGTGCCATCACACCCGGGGGACTGGCCCGCGAGAAGCCCTGCCCTACTCAAAGCGAGAGTTGTATGTGTGCAACATCTGGATGGTGCCAACTCCAGCACCTCGACTTGCGCGGCCGTGACAGCTGCGCCCGCCGATTAGCCGCGGGGGACGTTGTCGGCGCCGGTGAACCGCGGAAGGCTGCAAGGGCAGCTCGGCCGTTGAGCAGAATGGAATGCGGCTTACTGTTCTTGACGCAATGCGACAGCTGCACTGCTGTCGGCAGTTGTCCGTGTACAACTCAATAGGCGCTCTTACCTGCGAGTCGCCGGCGAGCTGCCCATCGTAGTCGCCCCGCGGTAATTCCGGCCCGGTTCCCGATCAGTGCGCCTTGCCGCGATCGCTTTTGGCGATTACCGGCAGTTCCGCAGGGCGTCTGCTTAGACCGCCACCGATGTCGCGGCGGAATTGCTATAAGCGGCTCGGCACCCTGGTCGGGACGGACGGCGGATCTCGCGCGAGATTGAGCCCGAGCAGCTGCTTTGCCAAATCGAAGCCCCTGGAGCCAATTGCGCACCAGTCCTGATGACAGCTTACACCAAGCGATCGACCTCAAGGCCGCGCTTGAGCAGTTGTCCATGTGCAACTCCATCAAGCACAAGATCAGCCAGCTGGATCGGTAAGAAAGCCGCGGTATCACTCGGGCAGCAACAATTCCTGGATCTCCCAGCTGGCTGCGTGCGAGACAAGCTCGAGGGCTTTGAGGTCGACCTGGGAAATGGACTTTGTGTCAAGCTGTCCTCCAACCGCGCCTGAGGCTTCGCGGCAGTTGTACACGTGCAACTCGCTCTCGGCGCTTGCTGGATGTCTCTCGGGCCCATGCATTGGCGTCTATAGCGACCCGGCAACGGGCCATTTGCCAGATCGTGCACCGGCCACGCTTCCGGGGCGCATCCGCTGAGCCGCCGTCGGACAAGTTTCTGGCAAACCCCTCGCAAGCGCCGCACAGTTGCACGTGGACAACTCCGTAAGGCCCGACAGTTTGCGCAGCCGCAACGTCCTGACAAGCCTCGGCGACTATTCCATGTCGCCGCGTGCCGTCCAGCAGCCCCAGAGTCCCGCGATCCAGCGGGCCGTAACGCGAGTGAAGCCTGCACAGTTCCTGGAGCGAAGCCATGCAGCCGTTAACCTTAACAAGGCGTAAACAGACGCGGGCTCGGCGGGCACATGGCGAGCCGAAAGACCTGCCCGACAACCAAGTCCATCCGTTGTCAGCCGGCATTCTCCTGCAGCGAGACGAATTCGTTATGTCTCGCAGCAGCATGATTCCCCACTATGCCCGATGCAGCCAAGGCGGTCGCGGCATTCGCCAAGGCCGATCAGGCAGCTAACTGGAGCAGGACATAGGCGAAATGACGAAGTTCGGCGCCGATCTGATCCAGGCGATGTCGGAAGCTTTGGCTCATGCGCAAGGCAAGGACGTTGCCTGCATCCAGGTGCACGGTGCGGTTGGCATCGTGGACGCAAAAGCCGTACGCAAGAAGCTCGATCTGACGCAGGATGAGTTGGCAAACGTGCTCGGGACCAGCCCATCCGGCTACAAAGAAACGGGAGCAGGGAAAAGGTGCGGCCGTGCTGCGAGCCCTGCCGTCTGAGAAGCACGGCAGGGGAGGCGCCTTTCCTACAACCCCGGACGCCCCCGGTGACGCTGAACGATCGTGACGACGCTGACATGTGCGCGTTGGCGCCACATCCGACCGGATGGCGACGCCCCACGCATGGGTCGATCAACTCGACCTACGGGGTTGAAAATTGACCTTCCGTGTAATACCTGTTTGGAATTCAGTATTACCAAGGAGCGAGCATGACCACCACCGTCACAGCCAAGGGACAGGTGACCATTCCGAAGCCGGTTCGCGATCTTCTCGGCATTGTTCCTGGGAGCAAGGTTGATTTCCGTCGCGCCGCCGATGGCAGCGTGGTGCTTGCGCGCGCCGACAAGAAGCAGCCCGCAAGCCGCTTTGCCAAATTGCGCGGCCATGCCGGAAAGGGGCTAGATACGGACGCAATCATGGCGCTGACGCGCGGTGAATCGTGACGCTTGTCGACACCAACGTCCTCCTCGATCTTGTCACCGACGATCCCAAGTGGGCGGACTGGTCACTTTCTCAGCTTGAAGCAGCGAGCCTTGATGGGCCCCTGCTGATTAATGACGCGGTTTACGCTGAGCTTGCTGTTCGGTATGAACGCATCGAGCACCTGGAGGCATTTGTCGACGGGGCGGGGCTTGAAATGACTTCCATGCCGCGTGCCGCCTTGTTTCTGGCGGGCAAGGTTTTTACACAATATCGGCGGGCCGGTGGATCGAGGACCGGTGTGCTGCCCGACTTCTTCATTGGTGCCCATGCAGCTGTCGCCCAGCTGCCGCTGCTGACGCGCGACGTGAGGCGGTATCGGACGTACTTTCCGTCACTGAAACTGGTTGCGCCTAAGCCTAATATGTGAGCCGCAACGCAGGGGAGGGGCCTTCTGCCAGCGCCTGAAGCACAAGAGGCTTTTGTGAGGTTGACACCGAAACGGTCGCGGCGGGGCTGGTACTTGCTCGTCATCTCTGCGCTGGTATGGCCGAGTTGCTTCTGCACACAGCGCTCATCGACTCGGCCGAGGAGGCGAGGCCAGCGCGAAGCGAATGGCCGGCAAAGAGCTTTGCTCGTTCGCCTTCTGACAGATCGCCGCGCAAGCCGGCCGCCCGCGCGGTCCGCTTGACCAGACGCGCGACCTCCTGGTCATTGAGCCGCTCGGCGCCGACCGCCTTGCCCTGGCTGGTGACGCGCCGGAACAGCGGTCCGTGTGCGATACGGGCGAGCTTGAGCCAGGTCTGCACCGCGACAACCGGGCAGGTGGCATCGGACGAGCCGCGCCCGACTTCGACCTCCCGCCAGCCGGTCTTGCCCCCGCAACGTAACCGGCATGGCCATGTCTGGAATTCAATCCAGCCGCGACCGTCGTCAGTTTGATCACACGCAACACCAGGCCGAGATCCCGATGCCTGGGGCGCCGATTTGTGGATCTGGCGGCAGCGGATCAAACGACTGAGGCCGGCAGCAGGCGCAAAAATCCTTCCAGTCGGCGGCATAGGCGCGACGGGTGTTTGCTGAACTTGCTGCCTCGACATCGTCGCGCGCACGGTGGGTTCAATCCGCGCGTGCTAGGCAGCACCTCGAATTGGTTCGGTGCCGAGCTTGAAAGCTGCCCATAGATGCCATATCTTTTGCACAAGAAACATGACTCTCAATATGGTATGATGAATTCTGTGGCTCATGCACTGAAGATCCCCGAGCAGAATGGACCTCTCATCTTGTCCTATATGGACCGGAACGGGAAGATTGCGATCGAGCAGGTCGCGGCCGGGTTTGGCATGTCCAAGGGCCAGTTGGCCCAGACCGCCGGTCTCGCGCGAGAGACCCTTTATCGGTCGGAGCGCAGCGCTACGGTTAAGACACAGGGGCGTCTGCGGGAAATGCTCGAGATCATCAGTCGCGTGACGGATTGGGCGGGCGGCAAGGAGCAGGCGATGGCTTGGTATCGAGCTCAGCCGCTTCCAGCATTTGGCGGACGCACTGCTGAAGCGCTGGTGAAGGATGGCAAGGCAGCTGCGGTCCGTGATTATCTCGATCACATGGCCGTTGGTGGTTTCGCTTGAGGTTCGTTGGAACCTGCTATCGCGCACACGATCCACGTTGGGCATTCAAGCCGACTTCCGGCGAAGGGGCGGCGATCAGAGGGGCGCGATTTAATCCCAAAGGCGTGCCGGCGCTCTATTTGGCGCTGACCATCATGACAGCGGTCAAGGAAGCCAACCAGGGGTTCGCGCACCGGATCGATCCGTGCGTGCTGTGTTCCTATGAGATCGACTGCGAAGACATCTCGGATCTGACAACGGAAGAGGGGAGGGCAGAGTTTTCTGTGACGCTCGAGGAGATGGCCTGCGCCTGGGCGACGGCGCTCAGCGACGGAGAGCGCCCAGCGTCCTGGTCCATCTACGACCGGCTGCGGCCTCGAAATATTGCCGGTATTGTGGTCCCAAGTTTCGCGCCGAGCGCTGAGACGGAGGATCGCAACCTGGTCCTTTGGGACTGGGGTCCGGATCTGCCGCACAAGGTAGCTGTATTCGACCCGAGCGGCCGGCTGCCGAAGGACCAGCTATCCTGGCGATAACGCACTCTCGGCATCCGAAGGACAGGGGAGGGGCGTGCCCGGCCTATAGTCCGCTCGCCTTGGTGAGATTGACACGGAAGCGATCGCGTCTGCGCTGATAGCGGCGAGTCATTTCAGCCGAGGTATGGCCGAGCTGCTTTTGCACATAGCGCTCATCGACTTCGGCCGAGGAGGCGAGGCCGGCGCGCAGCGAATGGCCGGCAAAGAGCTTTGCTCGTTCGCCTTCTGACAGGTCGCCACGTACGCCGGCCGCCAGCGCAGTGCGCTTGACCAGGCGGGCGACCTCCTGGTCGTTGAGCCGATCAGCGCCGACTGCCTTGCCCTGGCCGGTGACGCGCCTAAAGAGTGGACCGTGTGCGATACGGGCGAGCTTGAGCCAGGTCTGCACCGCGACAACCGGGCAGGTGGCATCGGACGAGCCGCGCCCGACTTCGACCTCCCGCCAGCCAGTCTTGCCGCGAAGGGAAACGAGCATGCCCTTGTCGAGGATCTCGATCCAGCCGCGGCCGTCCTCGGTCTGATCGCGGCCGACATCCAAAGCCACGATCTCGGAGCGGCGCAGGCCGCCGGCAAAGCCGAGGAGCAGCATGGCGCGGTCGCGCAAGCCGCGCAGCGTGCCGCGGTCCAGCGTTTCCAACATGGCAATGATATCCTCGAGCAGCACCGCTTCCTTTTGGCGGAGCGGGGCAGCGTGCTTGTTGCGGATGCCAGCCATGACGGTAGCGATATGACGGTCCTTCCTGTCGAGCGGTTGACCGCGCTGCGCATAGTTCCAGGCCAGCGAGGAAAGCCGGCGCTCGATGGTCGACACGGCATTTGCGTTTTTGTTCCCGGTCACGGCGCCGGAAGCGCAGGCGGCTATGTAGAGGCCGACCACCTGCGGATCGGGCGCGAGCATTTCAAGCCCTTGCCTGCGGCACCAACTCGAAAAATGCCTCCAATCGGAAGCGTAGGCGCGCCGGGTGTTGGCTGAACTCGCGGCCTCGACGTAGTCGCGCGCGCGGCCGGCAAGATTTTCAAGATGGGCCGGCAGGGGAGAAGGGGAGGGGACTTCCGTCAAGGAGTGCCCCATCTCCATGACGACGTCGACAATGTCGGGCAAGTCGTCGCCGCCGGGAGCCGGTGATCCGGGACCGTCGTCAACCATCCTCATGCCGCCTCGATGTCCGTCTGCGAAAAATCCTTCCCGATGAACAGCAGCGCCTCGTCCGCACGCTTTCCCAAGGCGTAGGAAAGGCAATCGGCAAAGTTCAGCGCCGCCGGATGGCGGCCCTTGCCCCAGCTCAGCCAGGCCTGAGTCGCCAGATCGACCAATTCGGGGTCGACAGAAATGATGTCGGCTTCGATCTTGCGGAGCCAAAGATCGATCTCAGCCAATGTGTGTTCGCCGCGCCTGCTGACCAGCACCATGCGCGCCTCGAGCACGCAGGTTGCCGGCACCAGGCGGACTGGATCGGCGACCAGCGCTCTTTCAAGCCGTGAAGCTTCGGGCTCACTGCGGAGGATGGCCACGATGGCCGAGGTATCGATCACCATCAGTTCGGAATTCCGTGCTCGTCGTAGCCGATGATCTCCTCGTCACTGCGATGATCCAGTTCCGGCAATCGCGCCACCCTTCCCCGGATGGCGTGCAATTCCGCGAGCAATCGTTCCTGAGCGGTGTCGCCGAAGCCTAAGCGATGCAAGCGCTCGGAGAGCGCTTGATGAATGGCGGCGGTCTTGCTGATGCCTTGGCGGCGCGCGAGCTCGTCGGCGAGCGCGACGGTGGCCGGATTCTTGATGTTCAGGGACACGGGAGGCTCCAGAAATCTACCTTTATGGCGATTTCTACCCAGATTCCCGGTCGTTGTCAAATACGAACGATAATGCAACATTATCGTTCGTTGTTGTTCGCCGACAGGCGCGGCGGTTATGTCCAGAAGTGATTGCCAAAAGCGCCGCCATGATTCATCGTGCTTTCAATGATTCTGCGTCCCAAACCCTCTCCGCGCCACTACGCCACGCTTGCCGGTGCCCCTTCGACCGCGCCGATGGCAACGGTGCCGGCCTGGCTGCGCAAGGCGATCCCCGATGCGCAAAGCCTCGCTGTGCAAGGCATTGAGGACATCGCGATCACGGCCGGGGCGGCGATCGGCATACTCGATGCAGTGATCCGCCGGCAGGAGCGATGGTCTGGCGCCTGGCGGCAGCGCCAGGCGCTTTTGGCTGGCGCTATGACGGCCAAGCGAGCGGGGCGCGTGGAGGATGAGGCGGCATTGCGCGATGCGGCGCTGCTTACACGGCCGGGCGATGACGTCGGCCCTGCCGGCCGGATGCTGTTGGCCTGGCGCCGGCTGGCAACCCGGCCTGTCGAGGATCTTCTGACAGAAAAGGGCCTTGCCGCGGTGCTGGAGGAGTTTGGCCACCGACGGGATGACGAATTGGCCGGCGATCTTGCCGACGAGCTTCGGCAGCTTTCCGATACAGCCGGGTTGGCCGGCGTGGTCAGCGGCGCATTCAGCGCGGCCGTACGGCATGGCTTGGGACGCAGCTTCGGATGCTGGCTCGCCGACGCGCTATTGGCGCAGCGGCTGGGCTGGGTTGAAGCGATTCCGTTGCTGGGCGCAGAGATGGCCTCAGGATCAAGTCTCGGCCGCTCTCGCCGCTCGACCTCTGCCAGAATGGCGGCGAGCCTCGACGAGGAAGCCGACAGCGCTTCGCTCCTGCTTGCCGCTCAGGCGCACGCCGTGTTGCGCGCCATCGATCGTTCGGCCGAGCTTGAGCGGCGCGCCGAGCGGCTGCTTGCGGCGGCGCCAAAGCTCAGGGCCAAGGCGGCGGACGCCGTCGTCGAAAGGCTGTTGTGCGACGACGCGATCGTGGCCTCAGAAAGGATCGCTGGAATGAGCGACAGGGGTCTACGAAGGCTGTTCGACCGGCTGGTCGAGCTCGGCGCCGTTCGCGAACTGTCCGGCCGCTCGACCTTCCGCATCTACGGGCTGTGAAAATCATGACGGAGACTGGGCACACACTGAGGGGCAAGAGGCGACCAGCCGACGGTCGTTCACATGACCATTTGTTCGACCGTGAGCTCGATCATCTGCCGCCGGAAGCACGCTGGCGCGAATGGATGAACCGAGTCGAGGCCACCATCTTCGCGGCGAGCGAGCCTGTTGGTCGCGAGATGCTCGCCAGGATCGTCGGCAAGACCTGCAGCATTGATCTCCTCATCGACGATGTTCGCGAGGAGCTGCGCGGGCGCCCCTACGACCTCGTCTCCGTCGCCGGCGGGTGGAAGCATCTGACACGTCCCGCCTATGCCGACGCTATTCACGCGGCCGTCGGCGGAAGTGAGAAGGCTGTCGGCCTGGCGCCGTCGGAGGTGCTGCTGCTGATGTGCATCGCCTACTTCCAGCCGATCACCCGCGCTGAACTGTCGGCGATCTTTGGCAAGGAGATCAGCCGCGACCTGATCGGCCACTTGCGCGGCGAGAAGCTGATCGCCTCCGGCCCGCGCAGTCCGACGCCGGGCGCTCCCTACACCTACGTTACGACCAAAGAATTCCTGTTGCAATTCGGGCTCGACACGCTGTGCGAACTGCCGGACTTCGAAGCGCTCGAGGACGCCGGATTGCTGTCGAAGGATAAGCTGCTGGCGGGGGATATTCCAGTCGGGTTTGCCAGCGAAGAGGTTGACGGCGAAGAGGAAGATCCAAGCGCTAGTAGCGAGGAGTTTGGTACCTGAGAGAGGGGATGCTTGATGGGATCTGGGCGGTTCTGTTGCAAACGGTCGGCTTCGTCCCAATGAAGAAGGCATTTTTGCCATGGCTAACCCTGGCTGCGTGAATCTTTACGTTGCAAAACGGACGGGGATTGGGCCGGCTTGTGGCGCACCACATGCCGCGCGGCTTATTGGGAGCGCACACCGGGCGACGGCCCTGCCGGTGCGATGCTTGAATAGTCGCCATGTTCATGGCCCGCCTACGGATCGCGGCGTTGTGCCAATGCTCAGGTTTTGCTACCATTAGTGGTGGTAGCCGATTCCTTCGGGACAAGATGGAGCTTTACAATGCGTGAACCTGAATTGGACGGTCGCCATCGTGACCAGGACGGACGGATTAGCGAGAAGCACGGGAATACCAAGGTCGAAACCCTTCGCAAGACCTACGGCGAGGACTTCGCCCCCGGCATCCGTGGTGACGCCAAGCTTTCGACCCTGCTGAAGCGCGAAAACGTGAGCTCACTGAGCCAGCTGCTCAAGAAGTGACAGCAAGGTTTCGATGGCTGTGAGCCCAGATGGGTCGGGGCCGGGCTCGGTCAGCCTCAAGCTGACTTCATCTATACGATGAGCGTCTCGCAGCTGAGTGTGATACTACGGTAACCTGTGCCCATCCTTGACGCTGTGGAAACGGCTAGCAGAGGCCAATCCATCCGAGAACCGTCTTCCATACCCGAATCCACCACCTCGGCCTGCGATGGTGGGCTTCGCGGCGACGGTGGTCGTGTTGCAAGGCGGTCACGGCCTGGGTAGCGCTCATGGAAGGCGCCCAATGGATCTTTCCGTCGGTGATGATGTAGTGAGACCGGCAGGGCAGCTGTCCGTTACCGATTGACGGCCAGACGGTAGGCTTTCCATTGCGCTCGCTGACAGTCCACCCGGCTGGCCCGAGGGAAATCGGGACCTTGCTGCTGCAACCGCAGGCGCACAGGTGCACGGCGATCTTGTACTCGTCAGAGACGTACAAAACACCGGCCTCCGGCTCCGCGGGAACGTAGCGGACCTTCTCGAGGCGGAGTTCCGTCACTCGACGGGCTCCGCAAACAGGTGTGGCACGACGGTGTTCATCAGCAAATGATAGGCGGGCACCCCGTGCGCGTAAAACCCGCAGTGCTGCTTGTAGCGCAACATGGCGATGCTGGCGTTGAGCGCGTTGAGTTCGGCGATCTGGATGTTGAGCCGATACTCGTCGCCCGGCGGGTCGGTGAGGGGCACCAGCCCCTTGCCGCGGACTTCGGCGGCGTTTTCAGGCAGGAACGTGGTCGTGCGGACCATGCCGGCGAGCGCGCCGTTTTGGCGGACCAGTCCCATTCCGACATCGATGAAGGGAATGCCCAGACGCATGAGGAGGTCGAAGATTTCCGCCCGTGCGGTGCCCTTGTCGACGCAGACGAACGCGAAGGTTACGCCTGCGAAGTCCGCCTCGCAGTCGCCGTCGATGGCCTTGGCCTCGAAATGCAGCCCCTTGCGGAAGTTCTCGTAGCGCTGCCAGTAGACTTCGGCCTTCGGCTTGTCGAGCTCATCCTGCAGCAGCCGCCCTGGCGAGCGGAACGCATTGTGAACGTGAAAAGGCTTTGGATCGAAGCCCCTGATTTCAAGCACATTGGTCTTCACGAGGAAGTCCAGCACATAAGCGCCGGTGCCGCCCAGTCCGATGACGGCGACCACTTCATTGGCGAACTTGGCGGCAAGGTCCCCGATCAGCGCGCGGCTGGTCAGGGTGTCGCGGAAAAGGAAAACACTTTCGGGGCCGGCATCCTCGTCGACGTTGAACGTGAAGGGGTTGGCGTCAGGGTATTTGTGAATGGCGGGCCCCGAGAGGATCGACAGGTAGTGCTCGATCTTGACGAAGAAGTCGGGCAGCCCGCCCGGTGGCTTGTTGGAAAACGACCGCTGCACCACAACGTCGTTCTTGGCCAGCGTCACGGTGGCCGCACCGCCGCCGAGCATAGGTATCGGTTTGCCGTCCAGGCCATACGGCACGCCGCCGGCAAAGAAGACCTGATGGTCCTCGGGCCGAACCCGCGTGCCGTCAACGTCCTTCATGACGCTGACAATCGCGCCCCAGCATAGATTTCCCTCGGCGTCGAGGTACGGGATGTCCCTGACGACAAGGTAATCGCTGTCGAGCCGGAGCGCGTAGCCCCGGTCGATCAGCTTTTGGATGTCGGCATTATGACTCGCTAGTTGGAATAACATGGAACTCCATCTCGTCCTTCGCCTTGACCGAGCCGCCGGGCGCCAAGGTGCCTTCCTTGGGCTTTTCGCCGCGGGTGTAGGTCACAGAGTAGACCGTCTGCGGATGCTGCGGGTAGGTCGGGTCGAAATACGTCACTACTTCCGCGTAGGTCAGGTCGTGGTTCTTCGGTACCTGGTGCGCGGTGCCGTTCACCACGACGGTGATGGTCTTGTCGTGATCGTCCTTCTTGTCGGCGGTGTCAGTCATTGCGTGCTTCCTTTTGTTAGCCCTTGGGAGGGTAGGGGTCGTTGCCGTACGAGTTGGAGTCGCGGATCTGGCCATTGGGGCGGTGGATCACGACTTCGCTGTGTTGATTGATCGCGATGTCCCGGGCCGAAGAGATGGCGTCGGCTTGGGAGGGGTGAAGGGAAGTTGCCCGGCTGTTGCCGGCGCCGAGCACCGCCCATTGTCCATCACGAGGTACCACATGCTGATTTTTGCCCATGAAAGTCTCCGTTAAAGCCTGTTTGCTACAATCTCGTACAACTATATCTTACGGCAAGGCTTGCGTCAATGCCCACGGTATGATGTTGTAATGCCTTATCAGACGGCGCGCCGCGCAAGCGTTCGCGCCGCTATGACTCGTGGAGAAGGACCGAATGGTAGAATTGGCCGTCAAACTGAAGCAGCTGCGCGTGAGGAACGCAAAATCCTTGCAGGAGGTCGCTGATGCGGTGGGGGCTTCCAAGGCGCATATCTGGGACCTCGAGCGCGGCGCGAGCAAGAACCCGTCGCTGGTACTGCTGAAAGGACTTGCCGACTATTACAAGATTGGCGTGGCTGAATTGGTGGGTGAAGATCCGACGGCTCCAGAGGAAGAGCCTGAACTAATCGCCCTTTATCGCAACCTCAGCGAACTGAAACCTGAGGACCGCGAGACCATAGCGCTCATTGCCGAGCGGCTGAAAGCGAGCCGAAAATCATGAACATCACGCGGATGGATCTTGCCGACGCGGGTAGCCCCGAGCGCCTCGTTCTCGAGATCCTGAAGCTCGAGCCGCAGCTGCCGATTCCGGTGCCGATCGAGGAATTGTGCCTGAGACTGGACATCCACGAAATCGTGCCGCTCACGACGCAAGGCTATGAAGGCGGGCTCATCACCACGCCCGACAAGTTCAACGGATCGATTCTTTTCAACGAGGCGAGCCCACCGGAGCGGCGGCGCTTCACCATCGCCCACGAGCTTGGGCATTTTCTCATCCCGTCGCACGTACCCTCGGCGGAAGGCCGCTTCCTGTGTAAGTTGCAGGATATGCGCGAGCTGAAGGGCGGGGAGTCGGACCGGCGCCTGAAAATGGAGGTCGAGGCCAATCGCTTTGCATCGCAGCTCCTGATGCCGCCCTCGAAGTTCCGGATGGATGTCGCGGTCGGCAAAGACCCTGACATCCGCCAAGTGTCGTCGATCGCCAAGAAGTACGACGTGAGCAAGGAGGCGGCCGGCCGCGCGTACGTCAGATTTCGCGAGGAACCTGTCGCCATCGTGGTGACACAGAATGGCAAGGTGTTGCGCGACTATCGCGACACGCTCAAGTTTCCCCGACTTGCGATCCCGACCGGAGCCATGGTTCCTGCACACTCGCTGCTGCATCGCCGGAAGCATGAGATGGGCGTGCCCAGTGAAATCGACGAGACTGACGCCGGCGTTTGGCTCCCTGTCGAAAGGGGTCGCCAACCCGCGCCGCTCTATGAGCAGGTCCTTCTGCAACGGCAAGGTTACGCGCTCATCATGTTGTCGCGGGACGCAGTCGCCGCCGATGAGGATGATGTTGACGAGGAAGCCGAAATGACGTCGGCAGAACGGCTCAAACGCCGCCTGTTTTCTGACCGGTGAGGACGGGGCAGGGGGCTGGTTTGAGCGCAGAGCATTCGGTCGTTTCTTTCTTTGAGGGTAAGGCGCATGGCCCCATTGAGCTCGCCGACACGGTTGTTGCTATCCATCTTGAAGGCAAACCTTGTGAGTTCAGGGATGTTTCGCTGCGGCTGGATGACCACCTTGACCTCCAGCTGAGATGGACAGGACCTCTCAGGCCGGGGGTTGTTAGGATTGATCAGGATCTCAAGGTCACCTTCGAGGGTGGGACGACGGCCGAGTTCCTGATGCTTTCCCACAAATATCACTTTGTAGGGCACGAAGAATTCTCGGCGACGTCGCGATTCTCGCCTTTGGATCTCGCCGGGAAATCCAAGGGATTGGCGGAAGCCGTCATTTCGTGCGGTCCGGCAATCCATCCAAAGAAGGTCGGGATCACACTGGAGTTCGGCAATCTGGCGGTGACCGTACAGCCATTCGATCACTTCCTGGCCTTGGGCGGCGGGGGTGTCCGGCTTCCGCTGATACCCACGATTTCACATCGGGCGCTGCTTCGATCCTTGGATGGCAAACCCCTGAAGGCCGCCAAGCTGTATGAATTTCTCGGCCAAATATGCTCCTTCCTTGGATTCATAAAAGGGACGAAGGTTGGATACGGTGAGGTCCGCAATGCTGCTCACAACGGGTTCCGATCTTTGGGATTCACCCGGGCCGACAGGCTGGAGGCGCCGCGAAACTGGTTTCATTGGGCGTTGTCCGACGGCTTGCCGGCGCTGTTTGCCAGCTACATGACGGTCCTTCAGACCCCGGAGGCCAAGCGCGGCGTCGGGCGGGCGTTGGCCTATTATAGGATAGCGAACCTCTCCCGCTACGATTCGGTGGAGACGGCGGTCATCATGTCGGCAGCCGGCCTGGAAACCCTCGCAGCCTATGTTCTGGGGACACGGGGCGGGTGGAGCGTCTCGATGTTGCGCAATGTCAGTCTTGCCGAACAAATCAGAGCCTGTACCCGCCTGCTCAAAATCGAAGGGGATCCGGCCGATCAATCCGACCTGCTTCGCAAATGTTTGAAAGCTAAGAAGGGGCAGCCGGCTCGCGACGGATTCTCGTTGCTGACCGAATTCCGCAACGGCGTCACACATTCGTCGCCCTTCAATTACGACATGGACATTTTCCACGCTTGGGACGCCTCACAATGGCTTCTTGAAATGCAGCTTCTGGCGCTGTTCAACTACCGCGGAAAATACCAGGATCGACGTTTGGAGATGCGATCTCACGCTGGCAATCTCGCGACCTTTCCAGTCGCATAGGCAAAGGGGCCAGGTGCTGGTGAACACCGATGGGCGTGACGGCAGGACTTGAACCTGCGACCTCCTCGCCCCTAGATAGCGGTGTCACGCACCACCCAGGTCGAAAGCGAGGCACTCTATATATGAGTCATCGTGTAATTTGTGGCTGCTTCCCTCGGGCCTCGGGTGAGGCGCACACTTCTGGTTGTCGAATCCTGAAGGAAGGAAACAGCCATGAAGCATTATGCCGGACTGGACCTGTCGATGGAAAGCACGCAGGTCTGCATTATTGATGAAAATGGACGCAAGCTGAGTTCCGAGAAGGCTGAGAGCACGCCGGATGCGATCGCCGACGCATTGCGCCGACACGGCTCGATCGAGCGGGCGGTGATCGAAACCGGACGTATGTCACCTGCGATCTGCCTTGGCCTGCGGGAGTTGGGCGTCAACGTGGTGTGTATCGATGCCCGCCAGGCGCACCAGAGCCTCAAGGCGATGAAGGCGAACAAAACCGATCCCCATGATGCTGCAGGGCTCGCGCAACTGGCAAGAACGGGCTTCTACAAGGAGGTTCATGTCAAATCGCCGGGCGCGCACGGTGTACGCAGCATGATCACCGCTCGCGGTCATCTGGTGGAGACCCGTGTCCGGCTCGACAACATGATCCGTGGGTTGTGCGCCACCTTCGGCTATAGGCCGGGCGTCGGGCAGGGAAAGGCCTTCATCGAACGCATCATGGAAGCATCCCACATCCCTGGTCTTGGCGAAGCGATCACTTCGTTGCTGACGGTGCGCGTGCATCTGGTCGAGCAGATCAAGGAACTGGATCTCAAGCTGCGTATGTTCGCCACTCAGTCGCAGGCCTGCCAGATCCTCATGAGTATACCTGGTGTTGGCATCCAGACTTCAGCCGCCTTCTCCGCGGCCATCGACGAGGCCGGCCGGTTCCAACAATCGCGAAACGCGGGTGCCTACTTTGGCCTGGTGCCCAGGCGTCATCAGTCCGGCGAACTCGACTGGACCGGCCGGATCACCAAGCAAGGTGACAGCATGGTCCGCAAGCTTCTCTATGAAGCAGCCAACTCAATCCTGACCCGGAGCCGGGAGAGCTTCGCGCTCAAGACTTGGGCGCTGAAAATCTCGAAGCGCCGCGGTCTGAAGAAAGCCCGAGTGGCACTCGCGCGGCGTCTCGCTGTCATCATGCATGCCATGCTGCGCGACGGCACTTTGTTCGAGGCTTGAGATGAGGTAGAAACAGTTTGCCAGCGGTGAAGCGCCAGCGCTGATCCGAGGGCGGTGTCCCGCGAGGGAACGCAGGGACGGACGATATGCGAAGGTAGTCAGATGGGCCTGACAGCCCGCTTCGAGTCAATGCAACGTCCGTCCTTGTGAGACCCGATACAGCACGACCAGCTCCGGCTCGGCCAGTGCGGACAGATCCTTGAAACCCTCAAGGGATACACCGCCAAGCTCTGCAAATTACAGATCTCAGCCTAGTCTCGGTTAGCTGCTGGAGGACGGACTATGCGGCCCGAATATCGGAGCAAGCCGCTCCACAGACTCTGCACCTCAGCTTCAATTTGAAATCATCGAGAGACAGTCCCTTGTCGGCGTAGGCGAGGAGTCGATCGCTCGATATGATTGCTTGCTTAGCATCCCATCGGCAGGCCCACGTGGGGCAAAGCACCCTCATGTTGACGCCGCTTTCGGCCCAGGAGCGCAGAGTGTGCATTGCCTGGTCCAAGCCGTCCAGAATTGCGGTCAGCCGAACCGCTTCACCTTTGGCCCAAACGTCTGCGTCTCCCTCCTGTCGGCCGATGGAGGCACTGTGAATTTTGAACCTCGTTTCCTGCGGCGTTCCGCTCCGTCCGCGTTTGTAAGCTGTGGTCGTGTCCCGGCTTGCCATCGCCACGTAGTCGTACTCGGCCTCACGGGTGTCATTGAAGGTGACCCTGATCGAAGGATCGTCCGATGCATGATAGTGATCCTTCACCCCGTAACGGATTTCGTAGAAATCCTCGAACGGGAACCCGTCGTAGTCCGTTGTCTTTCGCAATGTCATCGCGTGGGTGCGGAGCAAGTAATCCTTGGACTTGTTCCAGCGAAGCGCAATGCTGGCAAAGGTGGTCAGTGAGAGACCTTCGATCGGCGGCTGGTTTCCTTCGAGGCCGTTGTGATGGATAACGTGATCCTTATAGACAGTAAGTCCTCTCATTCCCCACGCTCGCTCTTTAAGGTCAGTCCACCTTGCGGCAGGTGCCGATGTTGATCGACGGCGTAGCATCCGTCGCATCCTGGCCGTTGATGAAGCCAGCGTCTCTGATCGTCATATAGCGGAGCTCGTCCATATTCATGCGCAGCTGGTAGAGAATGAGGTCACAACCGAGGAAGCCATCCACTGCGCCGATGTAATTATCCTCGTCAAGGCACGAGATCGGAATGCCGGCGGGCATGCCAAGGACGTCCACTTTGTAGGACATCGCGTCCTCGTCCTCGCCCATTCCGTTCTTTTGCGTTTTCACACCTTGGGCCTTTAGCGTCAGCACCAGGGATTCACTACCGTCGAGCTGGAATCCTGTCCCGATCCACTTCTTCGATTTGATGCTCCAAGCGATCCCTCCGGCGGCGATGGGATGGCAAACGTATCTTCCCTCGAACTTGTTTGTGTTGACGTACATCCGGCTGGCGCTTTGTGCCTCCGACGTGATGGTTGCCGCGAAGATCGCGACCAGAAGTGCAGTCTCTTTCATTCACCCGGCACCCGTGTTGCCGCGTTGCCTATTGGTTATTGTGCGCATGCCGTCAACCGGGTTCCTTGTGATGCCAACAAGACGGGCCGAACCCGCCACATTCTCGCCAGTTATTCCGGGTTTCAGCCGCCGCATCTTTGCGGCTCTTGGGAGCATCGGAAATGCGTATAGAGGACGCGGGCCGCAGCCGCCCGCGCAGAATGGACTGGCTGGAGGTCACGGTGACTTTGGCGATCGCGTTCGCGCTCAGGCGGCGAGGCTCCTGATGCGTTCTGGGGTCTCTTTCATTTTTCCGACGGCGGGATGATCAGGCCGGATCCATGCTTGGGCAGGAGGATGCGGCTCTCCGCCTTCTCCTTGCCCGGAAGCAGCGCTTCCAGCTTGGGTAACTGCGAATGGTGCAGGAGCAGCACTCCGAGCTTGGCGGCGAGCTGGCGGGCTGAAGGGGTGTAGTCTCCGCTGGACACGACGACCGCATGCGCCGCGTCGACGTATCCCGCCGCGGCGTGGACCTCCTGGACGGCTTTGTTGCCGACGGGGCCGCTCGTGTAGAGTTTGCACTGTATCGCGGCCGTCCGCCCACCCTTCTTGGCGATGACATCCACACCCTGGTCGCCGGATGCCTTCGTCGTGGACGCGTCCCATCCGTTCTGCCGCAGGATTTCCGCGCACCAGCGCTCGTATTCGACCGGATCGCCGGAGGTGAAAGCCGAGGCTGGGGACGAGGTGGCGGCTTTGACCCATGCCTGCACGATAAGGGTAATCTGGCTGTCGAAGCTGGCGACCGTATCCTCGCGGCCGGCGATGCCCACCGATTTGCGGAACCTCGGCAGTTCCTTCCTCCAGGCGTCGAGGAGTTCCGCCCCGTACACGTCCTTGGTCACAAGCTGCCGATAGCGCAGCGTCAGCGCGTCCTTGTGTCCGCGGGCGATCTCGTGCCACCGCTTGATGTCGTCGTGCTGTCGCTGTTTCTCGGCAGCAGCGTCATCTGCGATCTTCTGCCTCAGCAACGCGTCAGAGTGGGACTGCGCGCGGCCTTCCGCGATCTTGAATACGAAGTAGAGGACTGCCCAGGCGACCAGCGCCAGAACCCCGGTCCAGAACCAAAACCAGAAATCGCCTCCGAAAAACCACCAGATCATCCCCGCGATAATCGCGGGCGCAACGAGGATGTTAAGCAACTGCGTGTCTCCGCCCGTCATTGCCGAGCACTAGGGAGAGATAGTCATCGTCGGCGGCATGCATTGCTCCCATCTGGCGCACCACTACGACGCCAAGCGGACGCCCCTTTGATAGGCCATCTCGGCGATCTCCCGATCACTCGGCAGCCTGTGCGCCTCTCAGACGAGCGGCAAAGGTTGCGGGATCGGACCATATCCGGGCCGCTCTCACATAAAGGTCCGCTCCTCTCGTTTCGATGGCGTCCTCGTCCCATTCCTGAACAGCGTTCAAGCCCTGATTGATCGGCAGGAGCGAGTTAGCCATCATAACGGGACGCTTCTCCAGCCAGCCGAGATTCGATTGGGAAGAGTTGAGGCCCTGCATCAGTATCGTCAGATTTCCGAAGGTCTGAACCATACGGTTCCGCCGTTCCGTCGCGGCAGCCCTTGTATCCCCATCGGGAGCTTGTAGCGCTTCCAAGAACTCCATTCCCTGAGAGCCATCCCCTAGCGGCCAGTTGTCTATCCATTTCTGCGGCATGAGGTGCTCGATCGAGGGCTGCTGCTGAAAGACCAGCGGTTCATTCCACCCGTTCGCGAAAGAGAGATTGATCCGTCCTAGGATGTGGACCAGCTTTGCATTGCCCAAGTCGTAAGCCGGATGACGCATCCAAGCATCCCGGAAGGCGGCGTCGCTAGGCCAAACGGCAGATTCACCCGTCTGTTGCGCCAGCTGTTGGATGAGGCTTGCCGAGGTAACGCCGTTCCGGCGCAGGTTCTTCGTCAGCTGCAGGAAAACTCGATTGTAGTTCTTAGTGTTGTATCCGCAAACCGAGCGTCGAAGGAGATACGACTCCAGAACTTCCGTAATCGCACCCCACTCCATCGGCGAAATGTCGCTATCCATCATCAACAACAGAAGCGGGTAGGCCGTGCGGATATCGAAGGCTTCGAGGAATACGGCGAGATGATAGACGGTATCGCCTGGCGTCGGTTCGAGAATGCGGCGGAAGTTCCTGCCATGGCGCGCGAGGGTCTGTAGTTCCTCTTCTACATTCTGGAAGGGACGGCGGCGTTCGATCCAATTCCGGTACTCTACGAAAAGGTGTTTGACCGGAATGTCCTCCTCGAGCTGACTCGCAAGGAAATGCTGCATGAAGAGGTCGCTTCGCGGACGGATCAGACGACCCTGCTTGACCTCAACCCGCCAGAACTCGTCGTCGAAAGGCTGCCAGTATGTATGATATAAGTTCTCTTGATCGTGGCCTGCGCGAGCGGCGCGCAGGAAGATGTAGTTTCGAAGCAGATCTGCCGGGAGAAGGGGCTCACCGCGGGCGTTCAGTGTTTCAAAGATGACTTGCGCGTCGTCACCTTGCTGCAGATCGATTGTTACAACCCGAAGGAGGTTTTTGAGCGCCTGGAAACACTCAAGAAGGCGAGTTGACAGCGGGAAGTCCGTGCCGATAGGTGGCTCCTCGGCGGAGCCGATGAAAAACTCGCGCAGCTGATCGTGGAAGAACAGGTAGGCTTGGACCATGCGAGGTCGAGGTTCGGGCTTTCGAGCATACTTGCGCCAGACGATAGGGTGTCGGCGCTCCAACTCCGCCCGCGAACCCGACAACAGCACGTTCGCGAACTGCTCACGGTCCACCAGTGTTGGCCAGACCTTGAACCTGTCCACCGCAGGATCCGCCAGCATTCCTTTGTTTTCGGTGAAGCCCTCACACTCCATCGCGAGTTCGATGCACTCGTTCTCGCGACAGAAATCTCGGAAGGCGGCCAGGAAGAGTTGGAACGTCGTCAACCGTTGCTGACCGTCAATCACTTGGCGCTTCTCAACGTGGGTAACGGGCGTCTGCTTCTGATCGAGGACCATGGCGCCGAGGAAATGGACCGGAGCGTCCTGCCGGCCTTCGATGCTTTCCGTGAATTTGCGGGAAATGTCCTCCCAAAGCGGTTCCCACTGCTGCTCCTGGCTCCAGACGTACTGCCGCTGAAACAAAGGGATCTCGAGCCGCATCTTGCGTTCGAAGATGGCCAGTAGAGAAACAGCATTCGCATCCATGTATTCGCCCCCCGCGTTTGAGCGGAACGTATCCCGAAGGAACTCGCTTTTCAAACCGCGTTATCCGATTCCCAAAACTTTCCCATCGTCCACCTCGCGCCTGCACCGCGGCTCTCGATGAGCCGCTTCGGGCGGCTCCGGCCCCGCATTCAACTCATTCGAATGCCGCAACGTGAGAGCTTCGCGCGAGATTGCTGGACGAGAAAAAGCCTCCGCATTTGTTGCGCAGGGAGCAGTTTTTGCACTCACCTACGTATTCATTCTTCCAATCGCTGATCAATCGTTTTGCATACTTGCGAATTGATTCGTCGAGCAGGCAGAGCTGATGGTTGTAGACTGAAACATTGATCCTAGCCGCAGCCAATATTGCACTGCCTCGCCCAGCTCGCTCCGGTAGTCGTACGGGTCCATCCAGAGCTTATCCATGTTCGCCCTAGTGAAGCCGGTGATCTCAAGCCCCATAAAACGTCACGTGATCGACGAAGGTTAGATTTCTGAAGATGAAATCCGACAGGTCGGCGAGACCCTCGTAGTCTGTTTGTGAACGACGACTCGTATCTCAACCTCAGCCCCGACAGCCTTCAGATTCATGATCCCGCGGATTGTCTCATCAAAAGCGCCCTTGGATTGAACCACGTAATCATGGACTTCAGGATCGGCGGAATAGATCGGTATGCCGACCGAAAGGCGGCGATGTCCAATCGATGGGCTACAGGGGCGGATTTACATCAGAGGCGGCATGCACCGCTATCATCTGGCGCAGCATTACGGGGCCGCGCGGATGCCGTTCTACGTCATGAAGTCAGAGCTAGCCAAAGTGCTCGATCTGCTACCGGGTGCCACGCTGCGCTGGTAAGGCTGAAGTCTGGCCCTTCGGTTTGCCGGCTAGAGCCAATATATTGGTTCGGCAGGGCAGGGGTCGCACAGGAGGCAGCGCAATAGCCGCTCACGGCAAGTTTTCTTGACCCTAGCCGCTTCGGCCCGCGGGAAATGCGTCTCGCCAAAGTTGCCGTCAGGCGCCAGGCCAGCTATTGCATTCTTCTAAGGCCGGTTTCAGCCAAGTCATCGGAAACGATAGTGCCGAGGTTAAAGGATGATCCGGGTAGCTTTCCTCATATTCCTGCTGTTGTCGGCTCACAGCGAAGCGAAGGCGTGTTTCGATCTTTCCCAGAAGCAGCCTGAGCGTCTAAGCGGCATGCTAACCTACCGGATATTCGCCGGGCCTCCAAACTTCGAGGACGTTGCCACGGGAGACGCGCCTGAGCCCGCTTATATCCTGCAGCTGGACTCACCCATCTGCCTGACGGGCGACGAACTCGCCAGCGCGGACCGGTCGTTCTCGACCGTTCAGCTATTGCCGATTGTGGGGACTGGGGGGTTGATGCGGGCGCTCGTAGGAAAGCGGGTCGAGGCGGACCTCAGTGAGCCATATGCGGGGGTCACCGGCCACCATCACGCGCCGCTCCTGGCCACCGTTGTCAGGATCTACAGAGACCACGATACGGCAAGGGAATTCGGCACCCCCGCCACCACGATCAGGGCTTTCTACTATGCGCTCGGCCAAGGCAGCGGGGATGAGGCTTCCAAGTACGTCGTTCCGGAAAAGCGTCGTTCTGGCCCTCTTTCTGCCAGCGCCACAACGGCCTTCTACGGTTCACTCGACGAACCCCTGCGCCTTCTCGGCATCGAGCCCCGTGGCGAAAGCAGCTTTGTTGCACACTATACGTTCAAGAGAGGCGCGCGTTCGTGCGACGGGCGATCTGTCGTCCAAACCGTCAAAAGGGACGGGAGGAACCTGATATCATCTATCCGGGCGCTAGACGGCTGCTAGGCGGCGATTTTTCCGTACGCCATTCGCCTGCGCCTTCCTCGAACGCCGCGGTGACACACGGACGTGGACGTTGTGGCTTCCTTCGCCGTGGTCTAGCGTCCCCCTGACAGCGAGGAGGACCGTCCCATGGAACCCGCACTGTCGTAACAGTTTGCCATGTCACCGAACTCGCCGAAGGTGTCGATTGGGGGGACCGGCCGCCATGGGCATGAAAATCTACATACCTACTGGAGCGGCACCGGAATGGTGCATCTGCTTCCGAGTGCTTGAAGAATGGGCAGTTGGCATCCTGGAGCGCAGAGGAATTGTTGGAGATCGCGCACGACCTGACTCCAGTCGTCGTGGATGGCGGCGCCAGTCGGCTGGGGTCCGACGCGCACGCAATGAGGTCGAAAAATTCTTCGATCATTGAAAGGTCATCGCGGATGCATTCGAGACAGGCCAAGAAATCCGCCAAGCTCGCGTGCGGCTTGTTTTCCTAGCTGGCTCGACAGCCAGTCTCGATCCTTAACGGTTATGTCTAGTTCTGGCGTTTCGCGCCACTGTCAGTGCCTCGGCTGCTGAAATACTCTCCTGGCTGGTCGAAGAGAACGCAGCGCCTTTGCGAACCGGTGAAGCCGAAGGCCACGCATTGGCCCGCGCCCCAGCATTCATTGGCGCAGGCCTCCCGGCTCGGCGATGCCAGTACCCGGAAGCCTTCTCCGGAAAAGGCCTTGTTGTTGAAATACTCCATATGCACGGGCGCGCCTGACAAGACTGGCGTCTCGACACCGGTCAAGACCCCGCTTATGGCGCGTGCGTTTAATAGCAGCTGGCCAGTCTCGCTCTTGAGGAAGCATCTCCTGTTCCATGCATCGTAAGTGTAGGCTTGGCATGAACGACCGGTGCTCTGGCACATCGCCTCACACTGGTCGATGCTGCCAGCTGCCGTGGACGCGATGGAGCCGCCGGTGAGGTCCCTGTTAACGAACCGCGAGAAGCTGGCCGCGGGCGGCTGAACGATGGTCTCTTCTTGCGCGGGAGCGGGAGCGGGAGGCGGCGCGGGCGGGTTGGCCGGTTGACGATAGTTCTGGATCAGACTGCGGGTACCGGCTGTGTGATCATTGGAGTTTGCCGCCCCAACCACGGCTGAGAACATCCTGCAGATACCCCCTGCCGACGCGTAGTCGAAGCCAATGCAGCCAGAACGCGTTGAACAGAGCCGTCTGCAGGACTCCTGGAGCGGGATGTTGACGGTGGCGCTGATCGGGCCGTTCAGGACAGTCTCGGGATAGTCGAATAGGGTGTCGCTCGATTGCGCGCCTGCCGGCAGATTTGCCGTCCAAAGCATAAGGGCCGCGAACCCGATTGCTGAAAGTAGATTGGCGTGTCGGTTGTTAGTCGACGGCATCTAGCTTGTCCTCAACGGCGCGTTCTCAGACCAAGCGCCAGAAAAACAGCCGCTCCCGCTTGGAAGGCAAGCCTTGATACCCATCTTCATCCCGGCGGGTTCTGTCTCTCTGAGGAAATAGCTATGTCGTCCAGGCCAGGGCGAGCCACCCCGCCACCGTCCGGGGTAAGGAAAGGACGCCAAGGAGAAAAGAGCGGGCGACTGCCAAGACAAGACAGGCGGGAAACCTTCGAATGCGTTCCGGCTCACGATCCCTCCGTTTGCGACGGCCTTCATTGGTATGGGTCGGGCGCCTGGCATGTCATGTACTTCGCGCTAGACCAGCC
The DNA here is from genome assembly GCF_000427725.1 of Mesorhizobium sp. WSM3224. Taxonomy (GTDB): domain Bacteria; phylum Pseudomonadota; class Alphaproteobacteria; order Rhizobiales; family Rhizobiaceae; genus Mesorhizobium. The sequence goes on from NZ_KE386578.1 coordinate 75,566, forward strand.
CCCTGGAACGGCCGCCCAGGGATGCCCTTTCGAATCCCAAGAGAACTGGGTCACGTTGACCGCCCGGGAATTCTGCAGGACTTCTCCCGTCAGATCTCCAAAGGGTCTGTTCCTGATGTTGAGCGGAGTTCCGCTTGGATCGGTGATCCAGCAGACTAGGGCCGGATCGCGCAACTCCCGCGGCGCGGCCGCGCTGACCACAATCGCGGCATTGAGTTGGCGCAGTGCTGCAGCTGCGTTGGACGCCGCATCGGCGCTGCAGAACCGAAGCCGCTGGCTGCTCTTTTGCGCTTCGCTGATCCACGGCTGGCCACTGCAAAAGCCGCGGCAGTCGGTTGACAGGCTGGTCGAGGAAAGGTCCCGGATGCAACTGTCGCCATTGGCGCACCGCAAAGTGATCAGGTTTCGGTCGATCTCGACCCCTGCGACCTTCGACCAACCCACTTGGAACGTCGTCTCCAGGGATAGCGTGGTCGCGGAATTCGCGTCGGTGTTTCGAACAGTCTGGATCCGCCGGTCGACGAAAGTGGCCTCGCCGCTGGCCGTCTTCCAGCCACGCTCGAAAACCACTGTCCACGACAGGTGCAGCTTGTTGGCGTTCCCGCTCGCAGGCAGGCATTGCCAGGATCGGGCAAGCAACGCGACGGCTGCTTCATTTGTAGGTGGGTTGGAAGGCGACCCGTACCCCGCAACCTTGTGTCGGGCGCCGGCCGTACGCGCCGAATTGGCTTTCGCTCCCGCCACGTTTTCGAACATCCTGCAGACGCCGGTCTCATGCGAGTAGTCGAACCCCATGCAGCCTGAACGCTCGGAACAGATCTCCCGGCAGCGCTCCAGCGGGATGCTCAGGTTCGCGGTGACTTTTCCATCGAGCGTGGTCTGCGGATAATCGAAAAAGGTGCTGTCTGCCTTGGCTCTGACCGCACCGGTAGCCAGGACCATGGCAATCGCCGCCACCCATGGAAGCCACGCAGGCGCCCGCATGGAGTTGGGCGCTGATGTTGGGAATTCTTCTGGCCTGACGTGACCGCGCATGTCTGGTCGCTATTGCTCCCTCACCAGGCTCGTATCCTGCGAGACGGCCGCACCCAATTTCCTTTTCAGGAGCATGACGTTTTCATATGATTTCTTGATGCGCTCGAGCATCTCTGGATTGCGTCGCGCCTCTTCGGAAAGGATCGCGGCTACCTTTTCCGGGATCGCCGGGTCAGGATGCTTGTCGTTGGCGAAGATCAGGATGTCGTTTCCCGCCATGACCGCCCTGCGCACCGAGTCCTCGAAACTGACGTTGTCGGTGATGGCCTGCATCTGCATGTCGTCGCTGATGACCACGCCCTTGAAGTGCATGGTGTCGCGCAGAAGAGCGGTCAGCGTCGGGCGCGAAAGCGAGGCGGGGATATCGGGCGAGTAGGCAAGCTTCGCGTTGATAACGTGCGCAGCCATGACCATGTCGACGTCCCCTGAAGCAATCAGGTCCTCATACGGGAGAAGCTCCTTCTTGCTCCATGTCTTGGTGACATCGGCTATGCCCTTATGGCTGTCCTTGGTGCTGGAGCCATGCCCCGGAAAGTGTTTCAGTGCCGTCAGCACCCCCTTGGCCCGATGCGCTTGCACGAAGGCCCTGGCATACGCCTCGACCTCCTGCGGGTCGGCGGAGAAGCTCCTGCCAAGCTTGCCGATGATAGGATTGGCGGGATTGACGTTGAGATCGACGACCGGGGCGAGGTTGAGGTTGAATCCCAGCCCCGCCAGCGCTGCCGCGAGATTCTCGTAAACGGCTCCCGCCTCGTCGGGGCTCAGGGTCTTAGCCACGTCCGCCTGGCTTGGCACTGACTTGAACCCGACTTCGCCTGTAAGCCTCTGGATGCGACCGCCCTCCTGGTCGATGGCGATGAGGAGGCGGGTCATTGCGTATTTCTGCAGGCCATCGTTCAGCTGCCTCACGGCGTTGAGGCTTGCAATGTTACGCCCCAGATAGATCACTCCTGTGATCTCGCCGGCTTGTGCCTGTTGGACAACCCGCTTGTAGCCATCGTCTCCGACACTGTCGCCGATGAAGCCGACCAGAACCATCTGCCCGATCATCTGTTTCAGCTTGCCGTCTTCGATCGTGCGGTGCAGGTCAGTGCCCTTCGTCGGAGCCTGGGGCGCCGGGTCTGCCCGCAACGGCGCGGACAGGCCAATCAGCGCGAATGCCGCCGCCAAGAAAGGTGAAATCCAGCGTGGCATGATTCAATTCCTTGGGCTGACGGGTCGAACGAAGTCAGGCGTGACTGTACGGCTGTTCTTGCGGGCCGACGTCATGCCCTTCCTTCGGACCGGGTAAAGGTTCGAACCATAGACCAGATAGCAGCGGTTAGGCCGTGTGTTGGTCCATGTGATGCCGCCGCACTGTCCGTTCGCGTCGCATTGCTGCATGCATTCCTGGTACGTCGCCGCATAGGAGAGGGTGCTGTCCCCGATGAAGGCGCTCGTCGTGAAAAGCTCCCATCCGACCGTTAAGCTGGGCGGAGCGGCCGCTGGCCCGGCCTTGAAGTAGAGGCCCGACGTTCCGAGCGCGTAAGACTGCACGAACTCGAAGCCGGATTTGAGAAAGCAGCGGTTTGCCTCGACATTGTAGGTGAAGGCCCGGCAGGCGTGCTGGCTGTCGCATATCGCGCGACAGTTCTCCGCACCCTGGGCGGTCATGCCTTTCGCGACCAGGTCACCGCCCCAAAGGTCGACGCCACTGTAGGAAGCAAAGTACCAGGTCTCGGCGTTCGCGGGATCGCGATAACCGGGTATCCGACTCCTTGTGCCCGCCGTGGAGAGCGTGTCTGTCTGGGCCGAGGCAAACCCGGCATAAAGACGGCAAATGTTGGTTGCCGAAGAGTGGTCAAAGCCGGCGCAGCCCGACCGCTCCTGGCAAAGCTTCCTGCAGCCATCGAGGGGCTGCTTGAACTCGGCGCTCGTGGTTCCGATCAAAGCAGTCTGCGGATAGTCCCAGATGTCCGGCTGCGCGTCGGCAGATACCGTTGGCGCGGTCGCCGAAACGGCAAGCGACAGGAAGAGCAGCACGCCAGCGATTTTCGCTGCGCCAAAGCGACTCCGACGATTTACCTGCATCCCCATAGTTCCCCAATTCCCTGAAATTTACTTCTACGCGCTGGATCAGGGATTGATCGACCCTTCGCAGTAAGTGGTGCGAAGGAAGCCGCCATATGCCGTGGTGCGGCTCGAGTTACTATCGGCGGCATCCTGGCAAAGTGAGACCAGCAGCGTCTGGGCCTGGGAATTCCCCTCCAGCGCAAGCTCAAAATAGGATCGGCCGGCCTTGTTCGCATCGGCGGCATCCACCCTGTCCTGCGCGAACGTCCGCGGATCGTACCAGCGGGCAATCTCGAGCTTGGCGTCCTGGTTGCCTCTTTGCGTCGCAAGGTAGATCGCCTGCATCCCGACGTCCCTGTTGCCGCGCTCGAAGGCATCCTTGCTAAGCGCAAAGAGTTCATGGCCATCGGAGTCTGTCGACTTGAGCTTCTCAAGTCTTGCAGCGAGCGGAGGGTTTGTCGGATCGGAATAGTTCGGTATGAGGCTTCGCGTCTGCGCCGTCGAGCCGGCGTCGCGTTTGCCACCGTTGACCGTTGCGTACAGGCGACATTCGTTTTTCGCCGTGTGGCTGACGCCGGCGCAACCTGATCGCTGCTGACACAGTTTCAGGCATTCCTCCAGGGGTGTGGAGACCTGTGCACTGGGAAGGCCGTCCAGGATCGTGTCGGGATAGTTGAACAGCTCGTCCGCCCTCGTGCTTTGCGCTGTCGCCGGCGATTGGTTGCCCAAGATCAGCATCGCGGCGGCCATGATCAAGGCGAGCGTGGGCAGGCCCGAGCGGTTGCGAAACCCATTGGTCGGCATTTGCGTGGGTCCTTTCATGGCACCCTGGCAACCGCATTGCCGAGCCTTGCTGTTTCTGGTCGTCATTCCAAAGTGCCCTCGCAATATGTGTTCGTCAGGAACCCGTTGAAGGCGGGATCCTGAGGGGAGCTCGCATTCTTTTCACAAAGCGACCTGAGCAAGCCCGCGGCTTCCGACTTACCCTCGACCACGAGCTCGAAATAGAACCTGGCCGCCTTGTTGGCATCGGGACGGTCGGCCTTGGACGGATCGAAGGAGTTCGGATCGTAGTTGCGCGCGATCTGAAGCTTGGCGTCCTTGTTGCCTCGTTCCATAGCGAGATTGATCGCCTGCATGCCGATTCCCGCGTCGCCCTGGCGGTATGCCTCCCCGCTCAAAGCCAGGAGTTCGTGGCCATCCGCGTCCGTCTGTTTGAGCCTCTCGAAACGCGCGGCCAGCGGCTCTGGTCGGGTCAGCCAGGCATCCATCCAGCCAAGCCTGTATCCGGCATAGGTACCGGCCGTCGCCAGCAGCAACAACAGCGGGATCAGGACATAAAGGTGTCGCGACCTGCTCCTTGGTTCCGTGGCGACTGGCTCAGGCACCCTTATCGGTGGCGGCGAAACGGGCGGTTCGGGAAGATCGATGATCCGTTCCGGCAGTCGAGGGGATGGCAGCGGAGGCGGGGTCAGCTCCTTTGACCATCCGCCCGGCTGTGGCGTGACCGGAGGCCAGAATGCGTTGCCCCAGACGTTTTGACCCTCGACCTCCACCTTCACCTGGAGGTCGACGGGGATCCGGTCGCAGACTTCGGGTCCTATCGATAAGGTCGTCGACCCCTGGGTTCGATTGACGACCTCTGCCGCAACACTGGCCGGACGCGCCTGCCAGCCGTCGTCGCCGAGATAGGGCGTGTCCGCGGACTTGCGCGTGATCGCGAGGCGAAGGCGCTTGGAACTCCCCAGGTCCTGCGCAAACACAAGCAGCGCATGCCCGAACAGTTGCGACTCGTCCTCTGCGACTTTCAGCGGAACCTGCGTCATCGCACCGGCCCAACGGCCTCGACAGAGGACGGCGTGAACGAATCGAGAGCTTCCAGGATAGCTCTGAGCCTTTCGTTCTCGTCGACGTTGACCGTGATACCTTCGCCCGAAAGGACATTGTCGGTGACGAGCTGGTTGAACGCGTACATCCACTCAGACAGCGCCAGGTAAGAGAAGTTGCGCCGCTCCTTGCCAAGCCCGTCACAGTTCGTGACGTTCGGCCTGCGGGCGAATACCCGGATCTCGCCGTCTTCCGTGCCGTCCGGCGCCGTTGGCCGCTTGTCCTCCGGCAAGGCCTCGAAGCCCAGTGTGCTGACGAAACGGTTGATGCGGCTGGTCGCAAGGAATCCAGCCCTCTCGAGCAGGATGTCAGGCCTCTCGACCGAGCTTCCGGAGAGCTTGGCGAGATCCTCGGCGATCTGGTCTTCGAGCCCCGTGCGCCGAGCCGCAGCGGCAAGCTCTGCGACCAACTCGCCGGCCAGCTTGTGGGTAATGCTGATGGCCTGCAGAGCGCCATCGTTCCTCGACAGCGCCAGAAGCCCGTCCAACCAATGCCGCATCGCGGAGCGCGCGAGATAAGCTTCGCGGGCAAGCGCCTTCTGTGAAACCGTCAAACCGGAAGGGGTCGCGGCCGCGACCGTCTTCCTTTTGTTTCCAGGTAGCGGAGGCGCGCCTGGCCGCGGCGGAGCGACGCGCTTCTTCACGGCAGGCTCGCCTCGGCCATCCGCCCCCTCGTCGGGGGCGTTCTGCCGCTTGATGCGGTTGCCGTACTCGATGTGGAGATGCTCGGAAATTCCGTTCTGCGAAATCTGCAGCATCTTCATGGCGACGCCGAACTGTTCGCGCTCCCATGCCTCGGTAAGACAGGCCAGGATCTGGTCCGACACCTCGCGGCGCTCGGCGATGCGCTTGTTGATATCGCTCTCGACGAAATAGGGGGCAAGCACGTGGCGTATTTCGTGCGCGATGTTGGCGAGGCGGCCCCGTATCTGCCCGTACTTGATCTCAGGCCGGCAGATCGCCGCCAGATTCTCGGCCAGATAGCCCACGCCGCCGTCATTAAGCCTGAGCGCTTCGTCGAATGCCTTCGCCGGATCGCGGAAATGCTGCTGCACCTCTGGGACCTGGAGATAGGCCTTACGAAGCGCGGCGACCTTCTTGACTTTATCGGGCAGAATCTCGATCTCGTCTGGACCCTGATATTTGATCAGGAATTCGGCCTTAAAGTTGGGATTGCGCAGCCAGTAGGTGTTGTTGAACGGCTTGCCAGGCGTCCATTCGAACGGCCACTTGTGGGCCTTACCGAAATACCGTGTAAGCGAGGAACCCATCCGCGCGCTGAAACGGTCCGAAAGGCTTTGCCCTTCCTCGCCGGCCTTTTCGCTGAAGTGCTTATCGAACATCGTCAGGACCAAGAAAAGCGCTGTATCCGTGCGGGTCCGGTCCGCCGGAGTCTCGCCGTGCGAGATCCTGATCCAGTCGTCGATCGTGTCGGGAAGCGTGGCGACGTCCTGTGTGGAATCCTTAATGCACAGCAGCATGCTCGACAGCTCCTGCTCGGCGACGTAGCGGTCGAACAGGTAGGCAACCTTACCTCTTACGAAGAGGTCCTTGAGAGCCTGCGGATTGTCGTCGAAGTACGCTTGCAGGTCCACTTTCTGCCGGCTGCGCGCGCCGGGGAAGTCGAGAAGGTCCGTGTGGTCGAAGAACGGCCAGGGCCGCTCGGAAACCGCGATGCGCAGCTCGGCCGCCAGGGCGGTGATGACAGGCAGTGGAAGCGAAACCGCAGGCCCCTTCAGCGGCCTTATCAACAGCTCATCCTGGCCGGGCTTGCCGAGCCCGAGAAGCGTCTCGACGTCGATGATGCTCCGGTCCCGGGGAACCAGCGCCTCAATGGCGCAATAGGCATCCTTCGCAAAGCCGAGCTTCTCAAGGGCGGTGGCGAGCTCGAGATAGACCTGGGTGAATTTCCCAAAACCTCCCCATAGCACGGAGAAGAGATCGGCGCGGTCCGCGATCGAAAGCCGCGGCGCCAGCATCGCCGCCTCTTCCCAGTAGGCACCAAGCGTCTCAATGTTGGGGAGGCCCGCGAATTGCTTTTCGAAATACTCCTGGATGTCCCAGATGTCCTCCTCGATGAGCCCACCGGATCCGGCCTGCGGCGCGACGCGTCTGCGCGCCGCCTCCAGCGTGGACACGACGGCCTCAGGCGTCAGCGGAGTGCGTTTCTTCGCATCGCCGTCGAGGAAGAAGCTGTTGCCCAGTATCTTGGCGACGTCGGTCTCGCTGAGCAACCGCAGGACGACCGGAGCGCCGGCCGGGCTGGGCTCTTCCTTCACCGAGAAACGGGTCACCAGACCAGTCGACTCGCGGTCGCCGCCCGGATTGATCTCGCGAATGAAGTCGACCTGCCGTCCAAGGTCGCCGAAGCGTGCCATCAAAGGGGCGTTGCCGTTGCGGGCAAGGACAGACACCAGATAGGACTTGCCGGCCTGGCTGGGGCCGAATATTCCCACGCACATCGGCCGGTCTATCGCTTCCATCGCCTTGCGGGCCGCGACAACCGATTTCCTGAGATGTTGTTCACCGCTGGCACGCGTGTCGCCGACCCGCTCGGCATTGGCGGCGGTCCCGATCCACGCAAGACCGTCCTGCGCCGACTTCAGCGCGGCACCGCAGCTTTTTTTCAACTCTTCACGCATTGTTCAGTCGCCATTTCACTGGATGGAGATAATTCCCGTGTCGAGCCAATAGCCGTCGCCCGTCTCGACCGCGAGCGTGTCCAGCTTCAGTTCCATCATGCGTTTGACTGGAGCGCCGTCGGCATCTTCCGCGTCCTCGATCACGAACTCCTCGCGGGTTGCCTCGCTCGACAGAAGTTCCACTTCGCTCCTGTCGTCCTCGCTAGGCAACTCGACATTGCGCGCGATGGTCACGCGGACCGGCTTTCGCATGCCCCTTGCCGAGCGCGAGGAGCCGGCCATCAGCTTGTACAGGGGGGTCGCCACCCATCGCTCGAGCGGCAACTGCCTGAAGCCGATGCGAACCGGACTGTGATAGTCGAATTCTGCCTCAGCCGACGCCTCCGTCCGGTCGAGATCGATATCGGAGAAAAGCAGAGTCTCGTCAGGGAGCGTGGCGTTGCCCTGGAGCCTCCCGATATAGCGGGCCGTCGATTTCATCCGCAGGTACTTGGAGTAAAGCGTGAAATTGGTGATCTGCGCCTCAGACAGCGCGCACAGCATCGCGCCCACCACTGCGGTGGTCTTCGGGTCGTCTATGTGGGTGTTGCTGACGCCACGGAATGGATACCAAGTGCCCACGCGGTAGTCCTTGATCGGGATGACGCAGTCGGGGCGTACCGACATCTTGTTCATGAACAAGTTGATCATCGGCGGCAGCCGCATCGGCCGCCCAGTCAAGAGCACCACATCCGCGTCGAGGTGGTTGATCGCCTCGGCGATGTTGTCGAACACGCTGTCGAATATAGACAAAACGCATTCGTCCACGGCCTGTGGGTCGATCGCGATGTCGCAGTCGGCAATGCTGAACTGGCCGGCTTCCAGTCCCATGTTTTCCTTGAGATACCCCAGGATACGGGCGTCGACCGGGATCTCGCCATCGGGGCCAGTTCTTCCTTCGGTCTCGAAGAAGCTTCCCGCCTTGCGAATTTCCGTCTTGTGGCTCGTTGGCGGCAAGGTCTCGCATTCGGACAACACGCCGATGGCTATCGGCTGCAGGACCTGAAGCACGAACTGACGGCGCAGGTGCTTTTCCTGTTCGGACATGTTCGGGTTGTCGCCAGCGAAGCGGTCCCTCAGGTAGTTCCGCGCGTTCGCCACGCCCGCCTGGGCGAGGCCTTCCTCGATCCTTGGGATAACCAGGCGCTCGATCACCGTCTTCATCAGGTCGTCGCCGGCGATGCGGAAGCCCTCCCTGAAATTCTGGTCGGGATAGAGCGCCACGTTGTCCGTCTGGTAGTAAGTCGTCACCATCAGGTCGGTCGTGCCGCCCCCCACATCGACGCTGGCGATGCGCAGGGACCGTTCGGCCTTCTGCTTGGACTTGGAAGCCGGAAGCATTGCCGGCCTTTCCCTGTCCTTGCCGAGCACGTCGAACAGCGTCCTGATCGAGCCGCCGAGCTTCTGCACGGCCTCTCCGTAAAGATAGACCAGGTGGACCGAGCTTGCCTCGTCCCAAGAGCAATGGATCTCCGGCCGCTGGCTGTTGATCCCCGTGTTACTCTCGCCCCATCCCGACAGCGACCACAACAGCTTGACAGCCGCCTCGGCGCGCGAGCGCAAAATGCGCTGTTCCTGGACCGGGGTCGCAGAAGGGATGGTCATTATGATGCGGCGTAGCCGTCGCGGAGCGTCCTTTAGTCTTCGCTCTCGCCGTGTACCGGGGTTGTTCATCATCGACATCGCTTGTGCGATGATCTCGACCAGCATGAAGGTGAAGAAGGAGGAGCGCGAAAAGCAAAAGCGGCTTGCGGTCTGCAGGTCGCTGTCCTTGACCTTCACCTTGAACTGGCGCCTGTCGCTCTCGACCTGCTCAAGGACGTCGCCCCTGTCGTTGACGAAGCGGTACATCGAGCGCTCGATCAGCGGTTCCGTTCCAGCATGGCCTTGCGAAGCCGCGCGGAACCTCCATTCCTGCAGGACTGGATCGGAACTCCAAAGATATCGCTTTGGCGACGATAGTCCGGTCGCCGCCTCCGTTCCTTCCGATTCGCCCCGCAATCGCGACGCCTCGGGGCCGATGCGCAGCAGGCTGGGCCAGAAGAACGCCCGGGGACGCCCCGATCGCCTGGCGATGTCTTCCGAACCAAATTCGGCGGCCACCAGCTCGCACTGGCTTTCGAACGGGTCGCGGTAGACCAACTCGGGCTTCGAGAGATCCCGAAGCTCGAGCACCAGCGAGTTGTTGAGGTCGACATTCACATCGTCTGGGAACGACTGGATCAGCAATCCGCACGAGCGAGAGTTTCCGATGTCGAGCACGAGGTCCACATCGACAGGCTGGACGTTTCTGTTTTCGCTGACGGTGTCGATGAGCGTGACGCGCACGGGCGTGATCACGCTAGCCAAGAACTGGACCAAAGTGATGTAGCGCGCTAGGTGCTCGAACTGGTAAGGAAAATCTTCCGGGCGAAGCTCCTTACCTTTCCTCTGCAGCTTCTTGAATGCGTGGAAAATGTCCTTGAGCCAGTCGTCCAGCCATTTCTGCGCGTCGACAGGCCCTTGTCCCGGGACATCGATCTTGTGAGACAGGAACGATATGACATCGGGAAGACGGCTGACGAAACGGAACGACTCGGTCCGCATAGCGTCTTCTGGGCACGGCGCCAGGTAAGGACGGTTCGCCCTGCGCGGCGCCAGTGAGCTGTCGAACGCGAAAACCGCCCGGTGAGTACCCTTCCGGTCCCCATGGGCGTTTCTGGTTTCCGTCACCTTCACCCGAACCCAGTCTGTCGGTCCCTGCGCGTAAATCTCGTTGCCGAGGTCGTCCTTGCCGGGCTCGATCTTGAAGAACGGCATCGGAACCCAGCGGTCGAGGAAGGTGTTGAGCGCCACCGCCTTTGTGATGTCGTATGCCTCGTCGGCGCCTTGCTGAGGATAGGGTTGCTGGTCGGCTTCCGGATCATCGTCGGTCCAGTTGGGCAGGAGGCGCACCACCGCCTTGCCGTCCGAACCCGTTTCGGCAAGCGAAGTCCGTTCGATGAACGACCTCGACAGCCGGGGCGAAGCGTCGAAGTCGAATCCGAACTCAACGAACTGGATGCCGCTGTCCGGCACGAGCGTGAAGCCGTCGCTGAAGTCGACAAGGTTGGTTAGCATTCCAAAGCCTCGCAGCCGTGCTGCTTGAGATCGTCGAGTAGGTTCAGTTGCATGCACGCTCCTAACATGACGCGAACTACCGCTTACAGTCGTTCGAGGAACAACGAGTGATCTTCTGCGGGACCAAGTTGCACGATGGCAGCGGATCGTCCGAGTTCCAGATCAGTGCTTGCCCGATGCCTCCTCCGGATCTGTAATGCGTGACCGTTCCCGAACAAATAACCTCTTGCTCGTCAAGCCTGAACCTTAGGTCGAAGGGAACTGTGACATCCCTGTCGCCGACAGTTGTCACGTATGCGATCACCGCAAATTTATAGGAGCCAGGAGCGATATTTTCTTTCCAGACGAGGTTCTCAACCGGGTCCGAACTTACGTTTTCCGTAAGGTTTTTGTTTGAATCGATGTCTTTGATGCCATCGCCGCAAGTGGGGCCTTTGATGCTCTGATTACCGCCAAGCATTCCGCCGGGGCAGAAGGAATTTAGATCAAGGTCGTCGCGAGTATGCCACGACAATGTCACCTGCAGCTTACCTGTATGGCCGCCTTCCCCTGTCACCTTTTTGTCGATGCGCTTCGAAAGGTCCGACTTTGGCGGCGTTGGCACACAAGAGCTCACATGCCGCCTGAGTTGTTCCTCCAGTACCGCCGCCTCCGCCATGAGTTCCTGAGTGCGCAGGCTTTTCCGGTCCAATTCGGGCGCCGGCGCCGTAAGTGCACAGTAGGCGCCTCCCCCCTTTCCGAACGCCGTGAGACCGAATGGAAGCGTAACGCCGCAAGCGGGCAGCAGCAGCCAAGCTATGGCTCCGGCCAGCACTATTGGGATGAGCCACAACAGGCCAGCCAGCCAGCCCCGGGAGCGAGGAGACGGCGGCGTGGGGGGAGGCGGGGCGGCAACTGGCGGCAACTTGTCGGTTTTGCCCGATATCTCGCCCTTGCCGCTCGTCTCCGCGTCGTGTCTTTCGTATCCCCATGCCGTCAGGACGAGCATACCGTCGCCCCTGCCTGAACCTCCCGAGATCCAGACGTTATCGTCTCCCGGGAAGGTCACGGCATTGCGAAGCGCCGTCGCCGTGGACCTGCCGGCAGCGTCACCTCGGCTATCTTGCGCCGAGGCCGCGCGCAGAACCGCCTGAACGGACTGGCGTAGGCGTGCCCTGTAGATGTCTGCGGTTTCATTGGGAAGATCGCTCAGGCGCACGAGCGCATCCTCGCGCTCTGTATACCAGTCGATCCCGGAGCCGTCCTTGCGGGGCACCGGCTCAGCCAGTTCAAGCCCGATTCCGTTTGGGAACTCACGGCTGAGGATCGCCTGCATCCGGTGCACGGAACGTTCCGCGGTAGACCCCAGCGAACGCATGAGGCTGAGCGTAGTGGTGGCGACGAACTGGCTCATTGGGCAGGCCCCGGCTGCCCTGCGGCCGGAAGGGGAGCCGGGACGCACGGCTTGTCCGCCGTGGTTACAGCCACGCCATTCGCCGACAGGAACTGGATCGCGTCGCGAGCGCTCAGCGAGAAGTTGAGCTTCTGGGCGTTTTCTCCGTCCAGGATTATGAAGGTGTTCACCCCGACCGCGCGCCCGCAAGCGTCCGAAAGCGGCCCGCCGCTGTTGCCTCGGGAAATGTTTGCCGAGTGGGTGATGACCTTTGTCGTCCCGTCCTGCGGCATGGCCATAACGTTGCCCTGCGTGACAACCATCTCGAGATTACTGATCCCGTCGGTGTTGCCGTTGATGATGTCCCGGTAAGTCTTGTCCATGGACATTACAAAGCCCGGAAAACCTCCAGCAACGACGCTATCCAGCCTGCCGATCGCGGTCGAGAGCTGAAGGGCCTTGACGCCGCTTGGAGCGTCATCCACGCGCAGTAGGGCGAAGTCGGGATCTCCGGACGCGCTCGCGGCGGCTTTGGCCACGACATGCGCCGGGACCGCCCGGCCGAGTGCCTTGCTGGCGACGAACACCGTGTCGCCTGCACCCTCCACGACATGGTTGTTGGTGAGAATGTCCTGTTTGTCGACGAAGAATCCACTTCCGGTGCTGAGCGTGTTGCCCGAAAGGGGCGCGAGAACGAGCACGGTGGCCGCGTCGAGCGATGCCACCAAGGCCTGAGGCGATCCGGGTGCCGGGGGCGGCTGTCCGGCGGCGGCAGCAGGTTTCGGCGGATCCGACATCTTGGGGCCAAGAATTGAAGGGTCGGCGTTGCATGCGGCTTTCGCAAGCTCGGCCTTGAGCTTTCCGATCCGCTCCTCGAGGTTCCGGTTGACTTCGGCGTTATCCACCAGGGAAGCCGGCTTAGGCGCCTGCAGGGCTTCGGGATAAAGCAGGTTGCCCGGCCACGCCGCGTATATCAGGCAGGTGGCGAACACGAGCGAAACCGCCAGGAGCGGCCAGGGCGCGATGCGTCTCGGTCTCGCTATGAAGTTTGTCTGAGCCTGTGGGGGAGAGCCTGTTGCATGGGAGGGCTCGGCAGCTTGTGCCGGAGCCATCCGCGCCGCGCCAGGACTTGCCCCGCCGACCGTCCATGGCTGGCCGGGTATGCGCGGCGAGATCCCGAACGGCAGGTAAGCTCCTACTGTTTTCTCGTTATGCCGCGCAAATGCGGCCTGCGAGGACAAGGCCTCCGGTGGCAGTGTCCCCCAATTGGTGAGAACGGGGTTCTCCCCCACCGCCACGATCGAGCTTTCGTCCGCGACATTTAGCATCGCCGCGACGGTCTCGCCGATTTGACGATCGGCCAGCGCCGGGCGGAGCGCCTCGATTCGTGCCGTCAAGGTCGAGGCGACCCGCGCTCGCATTGCGCGGTCTAGCGCTTCCATCTGTTTGGCATCATCATCAAAGGCGCCAAACCACGCAACGATCAGGCGACCGCCATCCTGCTCCTTGACGTTAGGCTCGGAAAAAAGCCGTGAGGCACCGTCCCCGCATAGTTCGTCTATACGGGCGAATGTCGGCTCGCAATCACGCCAAAGCGACTTCCCGGCGACGGCCAATACGTCGACGGCGCGTGCATGCGTTGTGCGAATGAAGTGGACGTTGTTGCGCCCAGCCATCAGGTCTTCCCCAGCCGCAGCTTCTGCCTGTTAAGCGCGGCATCCCCGAGGGCATACTTCGGCGGAAACAAACTCTGAGTCAACAAGCTGTTAATGGATTTGGACGCCATGCTTAACCGCAAGGCCCGAGGCCATGTTTTCTTTGCAAATTCTGAGCTAGCGAGAATGTCACAAAGATTGCACGCACGCATATCCCGTGTCGGGTATCGCGTACAAATAGTTGAAATGATAGGGTCGCCGCTGTGTCGTATTGCAGAATCCTGAAGCAGACGTCGCATTGGTAAGGCGGTGGTTTTGTGGAGATAAGTCTTGGTGTGGGCTTGCCGCACGATTCTAGCCGCTGCTCTCTTCGGTTGACCAGATCCGGCTGGGAGATGACAAGCCGGCTGTCACCCGCGTAGGGCGGCATTACTGGGGGGTGGATGTTTGACTATACAGTTCGTCGGCTGGCGCTCCAACTTGCGATCGGAACGCTGTCATTGCTGGCGTCCGGAGTTCAGAGGACGAACGGCCAGTCCATGGGCGAACTCTTCAGTTATCCAGAGAGCGAACTTTCTGGAAAAGTGAGCGTTCAGGCGAGAGTTCCGTTGGAGCAATGCCGCTCCCTTTGTTCCTCGCGTTCGGGTTGCCTCGGGTTCGACTTTTCGTCCAGCAACGGCGCTAGCGTTTGCAAACTTTTCGAAAAAGTAGATTCCGCACACAACAGTCCGGAACATACAGCTGGCACGCGAACGCTGGTCGCTGGCTACCCTCCTCCCTCGAACCCACCTCTTCAACCCTTGCCACCCCTTTCACAAACCAATCCATCCGCGCCAGAGGCTTCGGATGTCAGCGGCCGCAAGGTCAGCTATCGAGGGATTCCTGGGGACCGTCGACCCATTGGTTGGGTGTATATAAACGTGTGTTCCGGAGCACCTGTCAACGCGTCAGCCCTGCGCAAATCGGTGAATGATTTCGTCTTTGAGGCGCTCCGCCTCATCCCTGGCCGGATCGAACGTTTTGACAGGAATAAGGCTCCGCAATGCTCTGGCGCGCCTAAAGCGATCGGATATGTCTCGGCAAACGCGGAGAAGTGGAGGGTAGTTGCGGCCCTAAAGGAAATGGAACCGCTCCTCCGCTCTCTAGGAATTGGAGCGCGCGCAGACGGCACATTGTCGACCCGAGACGTTGACGACTATCGCATCGAGATATGGCTTAGCCATCTATAAAAGCTCGCTCTCAGGGACGGAGCTCGCGGACCAGGTGGTAAACCGGAAAAGCGACAACCGGGAGAAGGATCTCGCTATTGTCCGATTCCGTCCGTGGACTGACAATCCAATTATCTTGCGATCTGCAATTGTATCTAGATGCCACTCCATCTGGTCGGCTTGAAGGTGGCTGCTAGCACAACGTTTCGCAAGCCACGCCGTCGCCGTCCCGATCCAATTTTCGGCCCCAGGAGCAGTTGTGCAGATACCATTGGGCGTCTTCGCAAGAGCTGATTTGCGCGCAGTACCGCCGCGGCTCGCATGAAAGGCCGCCGCTTTGCGCGACCAACTTGCGGCTGACTATGCCGAGCGGCTGGCTCGCCGGCGCAGCGCCATCGCTATGTGACGCGCGCCAATCCCACGGCGCGTCGAACTTGCCTACCCAAAGACCGAGCTTCGCCGCTTCAGCCTTCGCCTGTTGCGGCGCATAGGGGCCAATCGAGCGCCTGGCCGTGCTCGACCATCCACGCTGCCACGCTGGTGCCGTCTGCGCGCCGGCAGTCGCCCACGAACCGGTGATAGCGGTCCCAAGTCACGAACGTGCATTGCACCGGCCGCGAAGCCGCCAGGAAGCCATCCAGCGCTTCGGCCGATCGTCGGCCGCAGGGGTATTCGAAGCCCTTGGCGTCGTCGCAATATTGCTTGCTCTCCGGCGCGTCGATGCCGTTGAAGCGGATCCGCTGCCCGTGAACTTCGATCGTATCGCCGTCGACGACCGATGCGACGCCGGCGATCGGCTGCGGCTTAGGACCGAGCAGGTTCGAAACGCTGATGTCGGGCAGGCGATCACTATGTTGGATGAGGGTCTGCGCAGCCAGTGCGCCGGCAGCGGCAACGGTGAGGAAGATCAGCCGCCTTGGCACCGCGTTGCGCGATCGCCTTCGTTGCCAGCGCATCGTCAATCCGCCTCGTGCCCGGTGCGGCCACCCGGCTTAGCTTCCGCAGCTCGTTCACCACAGGGCCGGCCCAAGCTGTCGACCTGCGTTCGCAGATCGCAGGGGTGGTTGCCGGAATCGCCACCACCCCCTTGGGAAGAAGCTTGGTCCGGCGCGAGTGGCAGGCCGCGATAGTGTTGCACAACACCAGCGCTTCGTTGTCCGTCGCCTTCGATATGGGTGTTGTTGCTATTTGGGTTAAACGGATCGACCGTCTGCAACAGGCGATTGTTATTGTTGGCGTCGCCGGACGCCAGCGCCATCGTGTCATAGTTGTTCAGGTAGTCGGCGGCGCAGCCGGATACTGCCAGCACCGCCGCAAGGCAAAATAGAGTTCGCCTGTGCATTATCCCCACCCCCAAAAGGACGATGACACGGGGAGATATATTTTGCAAATCTGCAAGTCGTGAGCCTGCTTTGCGACTCACGCCGACCAGCCGGGCCACCTGTTGTCGATCATCGACATACCGGCGCAGTAGTAGTCATAAACGAACCGTCCGGTTGCCATGTCGCGGCACCGCCACATCAGGCTATAGTTCGGTCCGTAGAACTGATCCCAAGCGACGCTGTAAGTCGGAGGCGGCGTGTAATAGCCTCCGCCGCCATTCTTTGCTGCCGCTCCCGCAGCCACTGCCAGGCCGGTGGCGTCAACTGGGCGGGCATCATCGCCTGGGTGGTTGCCGGTGGTATCGCGGCATACTATTCGGATTATGCCTTCGTCATCGGCTTCCCGCTCGGTGTGGTGCTATACTATTTGCTCATGAAAACGCTGGTGTTGCCAACCAATCCACAGCAGGAAATAGAAAGTGGGTATGCGGACCACTATCTGGCAACCTCCGTCGGCAAGAGTTGGGTCCATCTCGGCCAGGGCACATTCCAGCGGATGAGCGTTTCCGAACTCGGCACCGCTAGTGCAGGTCGCGAAGACCTTTAACCGTTAAATCGTCAATACAGCTAGCGCTGGTGAGGCGCCGCAGCATTGCTGCGGCGCCCAAGTTCACGAGCCGCTTTCTCGATTGCGCCACACGCCCTCATTGCGAATTAGACAAACATCATGACGACTATCGCGCCGATGACGATAAGGACAAGTCCGCCGATAAGCATCGGCAACAGACTGTTGTCCGGGTCGACGCCAGACTCAAACGGCTTCGTTATCGGCTTATCGTTCTTCTTTGGTTCATCCATGGCTCGTCTCCGTGCGAGAAAAATTGGTATGTCTCGTAAAGAAGCAACGCCAGCTAGGGCAGCGTGACGGCGGGTCTGCTCCGTCCTCAAATTGATGCGGCGAGATGGTGCGACTCCTGATCCTTCGCCGCGAAACATTTTGTCTCCGATCGTAAAGAGATGTCGACCTACCCGCGGCTTCGCGCTACGCTGGAAGCTTGAGGGGTTGACAGCCTGCCGAGGAAATCTTGAGGCATCAGTGCGACGTCGGCCAACGTGTAACGGTCAAGGATGCTCTGGAAGGAGGCTATCGCTTCACCAAACATACTTGAAAGCTTGCAGGAGCCGGTGAGCACACATTGGTTTCCCGTGGCAAAGCACTCCACGACCGCGAAATCCGGCTCGGTCAGCCGTATGACATCGCCGATCCGGATCATCTCGGGCCGGAGTCGCAAAACAAGGCCGCCAGAACGGCCGCGTACCGCCTTCAGGTAACCGCCGCGCGTCAGGGTATTGGCGACTTTGTTGAGGTGTGTCTTTGACACCTTAAAGGTGCGGGCAGTCTCCTCGATCGTGATCAGGCGATCGCCAGCGGAGGCCGCGTACATCAGCATCCTCAAAGCATAGTCCGAGAAATTGGTCAGCCTCACGGGCGGTTCCTCCCTTGGATCGGGCTGCTATGGGAACAACTCACAAATCAATTCGGCATCACAGGTCGTCCTCGACGATAGGTTCGATTCCAATCGTGGCTTCGCCACGGCTAAAGGCGACCGCGAGTCGGAAACTGTGAGCGATGCGCAGCGCGCGGTTCATGAACAGCGCGGCAACCTCGGGCGGGCAGATGCTCCGCACCGTGGCGCGAAACAACTTCAACCAACGCTGGAAATGCGCTTCGCCAAGGCTGGCTATTGCCAGATGTGGCGGTAGTGGTCGCCCTTCGTACCGGGCCGTTCGCAGCAGTGTCGCAGACCAGAAGTCGCACATCTTTGCCAGATGATGAGGCCACTCGTCGGGCTGTATCCTCTGATGGAAAATGGGGCCAAGAAGCTCATCGTGGCGAATTTCGTCATAGAAACCGTGGACTACACGGCGGATCATTGCCTCGTCGAGTATATCGGGCAATGGCACGCCGTCGACCACGATTGTTCTCTTGCTTCGACCGTTCGCGGTCATCCTGAAGCTCCTGTTTTCTCCGACGCAAGCAGGCTGAAGCCATGGGTTCGCCCTTCGATGAATCGTCTATAAAAGATAGATTGTCAATCTATCTTATTGCGCAACAAACCCCATGATGACCTGCACCAGAAGTGGGTTTGTCCGACCCAGCCGCCAATGACGAGTAGCCCTGATTCCTAGGCATTTCCGAACTGCCAGGAGATCACAACCCAAGGCTTGAGGTGGGAAATATTGGGGCATTGCTGATGCGGCTCAGTTTCGAGAATCGCCAACGCCTCATCAGATGAACGTGCCAGCCGGAGTCGCTCCCGAACCTGAGGTGCCCGAAGCAGGCGACATATTTGCGAAAGGGCAGGGAGAAAGGTGGAAGTCGCAGAGCTCGGCCAGAGCACGGTATAAATGAGATCTACGGGGTCGTCGTCAGGGCCCTCGAAATCAACGGGCTGGGCCAAGCGTGTCAAAGACGCGACAGGCGAATAGATTGTACTGAGTAGAGCGTGGGGGATTGCGATGCCACGACCGATGCCCGTTGAACCGAGACGCTCGCGGTCGAAAAGACCGCGCAGAACCATCTGCTCGTCAAGCCCAGTTCTCCGAGCAATCCTGATCGCAATTTTTGACAAGGCTGATTGCTTTCCCTTGGTCACAAGGCCAAGCAAAATGTCCTCTTCTAACAAGGTGGGGGAGATCATCAGAGCCAACCTCGTGTGACACGCACTCGCAAACGGGCATCCAGCCGCACTGCTTAAGCAGGGCAGAGTTCACAGGGAATGAAGTGGAGGTCCTGGCTGTCCCGGACGCGAAGCCAGCGCCTTCTCGCGTCCGGGCTAGGGGCTTGTTTTGAGGCGTTTCGGCTCTCGCCGAAAATCGAGGCTGAAAATATTCATAGCTATTCAGAGGTAGTGAAGGTTCTTTCGAAATCAAGCGAACAGTGCATGGCTGGCGAACAGAAATAATGCACTGAAATGGCAGTTAATTTCGTTTGACGAACATCGCCGTCTCCTCCTTGCTGGGCGGGTCCGAACAGGCCGTGTCAGCGACAAGGGTCGGAGTTTAGGTCTTCCAAATTTCGGCAGTCGCGCGGCTTCTACTTAAGCAAGGAGTTACCGTGATGAAAAAGCTCGCCCTCGCAGTTGTCATGACAATGGCCAGCTCGTTTTGCGCCATGGCGGCGAATGATGTCACCAAATCTCCACCAACTGCTCCTTACCAACAGGTCAGCAAGCTTGTGAAATTGCCCGACTTCCTACCAGGCATGGGCCAGCTCTTCGTTGATCCGGCTACATTGCCGGCGGGACCATTCCTTGCCTATGACCACGACGGCAAGCTTGTCAGCACCATCTACATGCTGCCGATCAAGGATCTCAATCCGGACAAACGTTTTGACAACCTCGCGGCCCCGGGCGGAAATGTCGACCATGTCGACGTCTACTACAATGCCGGCCATCCAGGCGTCGAAGTCCCGCATGCCCACCTCGTGCTGTGGCATGTCTCGGTCGCCGACGAAGCGCGGGTCGCCAAATGACACTCACGCGTCGTGAGATACTTGGTGCGGGCGGCGGTCTCGCCGCCCTCTCGCTTTCTTCTTCGGCCGTATGGTCCGGCGAGATCGTCGAAATCGAGATGCAGGGTCGCAACGATGGCTCGCAAGTCTGGTTCGATCCCATCGGCATTCTTGTCAAGCTAGATCAAGCGGTCCGTTGGACCAATCTCAATCCTGGCAATTCGCACACGACGACTGCATACAGCCCGAAAAATTCGGGGCGACCGCTCCGCATGCCCAGGGCGGCAAAATCGTGGGATTCCGACTACCTCATGCCGGGCGAAAGCTTTTCGGTCACCTTCACTGAACAGGGGGTCTACGACTATTATTGCATCCCGCATGAGCACGCTGGAATGGTCGGCCGCATCATTGTCGGCGAACCCGAGGCGAACGGTTGGACTAAACTTGCCGGGGCGGATGACGGCCTCCCAGAGGAGGCCCTCAAGGCATTTCCGACGGTCGAAGACATCATGGCGAAAGGGATCGTCCGGCGCGCTTAGGCCATCCATGAGACATACGACTATCGGCAACAGGGAGGACTGAACACGACGATGCTAGTGGAAGCGCGAGTTTCCTGAGCGTCGCCAGTTATCGATCGATTGGGGGCGACCTTCATGACAGGCAATATTTATCCGGACGATATTCAATCACGATCCCAGGTGGAGCGCGACGAGAGCGCTCATGTATCGGACATGCCTCTCGATGTCCGAACTGCTGCCCAACAACGTGAGCGTGCGACACATCGGCTTGCCGCCTTGGGCGAGATGACTGGCGGTATTGCCCATGATTTCAGGAATCTCCTGGCAGTAATCGAATCCGGCCTGAGGCTTGCGGAGAGACGAGCCGACGAGCCCGAAAGTGTGCGGGCCTACATTGCCGCCGCACGGGAAGGAATCGACCGAGGGATCGAATTGACGTCGCAGCTGCTCGCCTTCGCAAAGCATCAGGAACTCGATGCCCACGCTGGCGACTTGAATGAGTTCCTCAGCTCGTTCGAGCCTTTCCTCAGGTATGGCGCGGGACCGGACATCAGGGTGAAACTCGAACTTGGTTCAGGTATCCCGCACTGCCTGATCGATCCCGCATTTTTCGACGCAGCGGTGCTTAATCTTGTTATCAACGCGCGGGATGCCATGCCAAATGGCGGCGAGATCCAGGTTACTACCGGGCGATTGGTACAGACGAACGCATCACCTGATCCGCCAGGGCCGGGAACCTACGCGTGCGTTCGCGTGAAAGATCACGGTTGCGGCATGCCTCCGGAGGTCTTGCAAAAGGCATTCGATCCCTTCTTCACGACGAAGGGCGAGAAGGGCACAGGGATAGGACTGTCGCACGTGCAGGCATTGGCGCAGATGGTTGGTGGCCAGATCCGGGTTGCGAGCGAGCAAGGCGTCGGAACGACCGTCGATATCCTATTCCCTGCAATCCATGCGGACACGTAAACGTCCAACAAGAATTCCTATAATTGGGTCTCGTCGCGTGCGACGGAATGCAGTCCTGCAAGAGCGGGACCTACGACGCTTTCGTCCGCACTTGCGGATTGCACCGCGTACACCGGATAGGAGAATTGCGGCATCTCAGGCACAAGATGCAGCCGGCCGGCTGTTATGTGAGGCTGCACAGAACTCATCCTGAAATACCCGGAGCCGCCAGTCGCAAGAACATAGCTCAGTGCGAGCGGACCGAGATCGAAAGAAAGATCGGGCGCAGCACTCGGGAAATTCATTCCGTGGTGAAGTCCAAAATCCGGCCCCCAATCCATATAAACATAATCGGATTCGTCCAGGAGGCGCGCTTCGGAATTGGTAGTCACGAGGACGAGTTTTTCATCCAGAAGTAGATCGATCTTCAAACCCGGTCTATGCGGTGGGTTGTACATGATCGCTAAGTCGACCATTCCCGATGCCACCTGATTGATCAAATCCTGCGGCACATCGACGTGTACTCGAAGGGCAATGTCTTGAAGCGAGCGGCGCATCCACCGGACCCAATCGAGCAGAAGGGGTTGCGCAAGGCTGACTTCGCTGCCGACCGTCAGAACGGCTCGGCGTCCCGGGGGCACGGCAACCTGGTGAAGGGTGCGTTGCCATAGTTGGACGAACATCGGGGCGTGGCGCAGGAACTGTTCACCAGCCGGGGTGAGCGCCGCGCCGCCCTTGTGGCGGACAAAAAGCGCGCGGCCCAATTGCTGCTCGAGGTTGCGAATCCGTGCGCTTACGGTCGTCTGGGCGACATTCAGGCGCTCCGAGGCCCGAATGAAACTCCCCGTCGCAACGATTTCGATAAACGTGCGGGCCAGCTCAATGTCCATGTTACACATAGCATAAAAATTGCGCTTAAATGTCAATGAATTTCGTTTGCTAGATAGCAAGCGCGAGCAATAGGCTTCATCGAAATCCACCAAGCCTAGCGCTGGATGCTGCGCAGCGCCGGTTGGAGCGGGCGCAAGCTCTCTCCAGTTCCCCATCGTTGTGCCTGCAGCGTCACAGGAGGAATCATGTCGGCAAGAGAAAAGAGCCAAGGCGATGTGGGGCGGCGCGATTTTCTGAAGCTGTTCGGCGCCGCCGGCGCTGCCGGAGCGGCGGCGAGCACCCTGCCGCTTGGGGCATCGGCGTCGGCGGACGAAATCATGGCTGCGACGGCCGATACAAAACATCATCACGTGACCGCCGCCACCGAACCTCACGCTGGAGGCATTGGCTATGAATTCTTCAATGTCGATGAGTCGGCTTTCATCGAGGCGGCCGTCGATACGCTCATTCCAAGCGATTCGACAGGCCCCGGCGCCAAGGAACTCGGCGTCGCGACCTACATCGACCGTCAGATGGCCGCCGGATACGGCAAGGGCGACCGCCTGTACCTGGAAGGGCCGTTTGGCGAGGGTACGCCCGAGCAGGGCTATCAATTGCCGATGACGCCATCGGAACTGATCCGTGCCGGCATCGCCGATGTCAGTGCCTACGTACAGAAAAACCACAAGAGCACCTTCGACGGCCTTTCGGCAAAGGATCGTGCCGCGGTGATGACCGAACTCGACGGCAAGAAGGTCGAGCTTCCGACGGTGCCGACCGCGACCTTCTTCGGGCTTCTGCTCCAACTCACGATCGAGGGCTATCTGGCCGACCCGATGTATGGCGGAAACAAGGACAGGGCGGCCTGGAAGATGATCGGATTCCCGGGTGCCGACGCCATGTACATGGACAAGATCGGACCGTTTCGGAACAAGCCCTATACGGCTGAACCGAAGGGCATCCAGGATCTCGTGTGATCGGCGCAAGAAGAAGGAGACTATAACATGGCCACCAAACTAAACGCGGTCGATGTCCTGATTGTCGGCCTGGGCTGGACGGGCGGCATCATTGCCAAGGAACTTGCTTCGACCAAGCTGAAAATCGTCGCCCTTGAGCGGGGAGGCCCGCGTGACACCAATCCGGATTTCATCGACCCGCAGATCCATGACGAGCTGCGCTACGCCGCCCGCTACGATCTCATGCAAAACGTGCGGCGGGAAACCATCACCTTCCGCAACGGTGAATCGCAAACCGCGCTGCCGATGCGCCAGCTGGGCTCGTTCCTGCCCGGCCAGGGTGTCGGCGGCGCCGGCGTGCACTGGAACGGTGTCACCTGGCGCTGGCTCGAATGGGATCATCAAGCGCGCACCCGGACGGTCGACAAATACGGCGAAAAGATCATCCCTTCGGATATGCACCTGCAGGACTGGCCGATCACCTATGACGATCTCGAGCCCTATTACGACAGGTTCGAAAAGACCTGCGGCACCTCCGGCAAGGCCGGCAACATCAACGGCCGAAAGATCGATGGTGGCAACATCTTCGAAGGATCGCGAAAGGAGGAATACCCCAATCCGCCGATGATCGCTGCGCAGAGCATGGTGATGTTCGAGAAGGCGGCCCGTAATCTCGGCTACCATCCTTTCCCCAATCCGTCCTCAAACGCGTCGCGGGATTACGTCAATCCCGATGGCGTGGCCTTCGGCCAATGTCACTATTGTGGCTTCTGCGAGCGTTTCGGCTGCGAGGCCAATGCCAAGGCCAGCCCGCATTTCACCGTCATTCCGCTGGCGCTGAAGAACCCGAATTTCGAACTGCGCACCAACTCGATCGTGCTGAAGGTCAATCTCGACTCGACCCGCAAGAAAGCGGTCAGCGTCAGCTATCTCGACGCACGCGGCCGGGAGTTCGAACAGCCTGCCGACCTCATCATCCTGTCGGCCTATGCGCTCGGCAACGTCAACCTGCTGCTGCAATCGGGCATCGGCGTGCCTTATGACCCGGCCACGGGCAAGGGCGTGGTCGGCCGCAATTACGCGTACCAGTGCGGCGGCGGGGCTACGGCCTTCTTCGACAAGGAAACCATCCTCAATCGCTTCATGGGCGCCGGCGCGCTCGGCACGACCATGGACGATTTCAACGGCGACAACTACGATTTCGTGAAGGCTGGCTACATCGGCGGCGGCGGCATCAGCTGCAGCAACTCGGGCGCCCGGCCCATCCAGTCGCATCCAACTCCGCACGGCACGCCGCGCTGGGGTTCCGCCTGGAAGAAGGCGGTGGTCGACAATTACGACCACGCGGCCAGCGTCGGCAACCAAGGCGCGGTGATGGCCTACCGGCAGAACTATCTCAGCCTCGACCCGACCTACACCGACGTCTTCGGGCGTCCGTTGATGAGGATGACGTTCGACTTCCAGGACAACGAGGTCAAGCAGATGAACGGTCAGGCCGACATCTGTGTGAAGATCGCCAAGGAGATGGGTGCGACCAAGGTCGATCGGAGCATTCCCCCCGTGCCCTATTCGATCGTGCCTTATCAAAGCACGCACAACACGGGTGGGGCAGTGTTTGGAGCCGATCCGAACACCAGTGTCCTGAACAAATACCTTCAAGTCTGGGATGTCCCGAACGTGTTCGTGACCGGCGCTTGCGTGTTTCCCCAGAACGCCGGAAAGAACCCGACCGGACCAGTAGGCGCTCTTGCCTACTGGGCGGTAGACGCGATCAAGAACCAGTATCTGAAGAACCCCGGCCCACTGGTTACCTCCTGAGGCAACGCTGCCGGATCCGGATCCGCGGTTCGGGTCCGGCAGACTGGGTGCGTTCGACCCCATATTGCCAAGGCCAGTCGACCGGAATCAACCCGTACCTCGTTGAAAGAAGCAAACATGAAATCGAGCATGCTTAGATTGATGACCGCAATTCTCACTGCAGTCGGGTCGGCCCATGCGCTGGACGCATCCCAAGGCAACGCCGAAGCCGGCGCAACCGTCTTCAAGAGGTGCATGGCCTGCCACTCGGTCGGCCCAGACGCAAAGAACGGAGTAGGTCCGGTCTTGAATGGCGTCGTCGGCCGGGCGGCCGGCGTATATCCTGGCTACGATTATTCCGCGGCGAACAAGAATTCCGGTCTGACCTGGGATGAACCGACGCTGGCGACGTATCTGCACGCACCACGCAAACTGGTGCCCGGCACAAAGATGACATTTGCCGGTCTCAGCAAGGACCAGGAGATCGCCGACGTGATCGCCTATCTGAAACAGTTCAACGCACAGGGCCAGAAGGTCGGTCTTTGAGTCAGGCGGCAACCTTCCGGATCGCAAAGCACGACCTTTATGAAGTTCCTGCTCCACCAGGGCCTGGGATATTCCTCGATCCACCAGATCGGTGACTACCTGCGCAGCCATGGTGCGGGTCGTCACTGGATCGAGCGATATCGCGGCGACGTCTTTCTGGTCGTATCAGACAAAGCCGACGAGGCGATCCTTAGAAATGAATTCTCCGACCTTCTTGATGCGGTCAACGAGACGGAGACAGACGGGACACGACGCTAATGAACGAAAACGTCCTCGGCGAGAAGGTGAAATTGAAACGGGCATATGAGAGTCCCGCTACCGACGATGGCAAGCGAGTGTTGGTCGACCGGCTTTGGCCGCGAGGGGTCAAGAAGACCGAAGCCGCCATCGACTGTTGGATGAAGGAACTCGCGCCAAGCACTGAGCTTCGGCAATGGTTCGGACACGATCCAGCCCGTTGGGAGGAATTCCGCCGGCGATATGCGGCGGAAATCCACGAACATCGCGGTGAACTCGAGCGACTGCGCGACATGATGCACGAGGGTGCCGTCACCCTCGTCTACTCGGCTCATGACGAGGCTCATAACGATGCCGTCGTCCTTAGAGAGATTTTGCTGAGACACCGATAGAGACGGGTCGCTCCTCCACCGCCATTGGGCGTGCGATCACGGCCGCGACAACAAACTCTCCGGGAACCAAAGCAGAAAACACTCATCCAATGATCGATGGGCGCGTTCACCTTAGAGGAGAAGACGATGAAATTCTTCGTCGATACTGCCGATATATCCGAAATTCGCGAGCTTGCCGCCGCTGGCGTTCTCGACGGGGTGACCACAAACCCGTCGCTTGTAGCAAAGACGGGACGACCGATCAGGGATGTGATCAAGGAGATTTGCCAGGCTATCGAGGGTCCGGTTTCAGCGGAAGTCACCGCGACCCATTTCGACGGCATGGTCGCCGAGGGAAAGCTTTTGGCCGGCATCGCCGCCAATGTGGCTGTCAAGGTGCCATCTACCTGGGATGGGTTCAGGGCTTGCCGGGCGCTCAGTCAGCTCCGCCACAAGGTCAATGTCACCCTGTGCTTTTCAGCCAACCAGGCGCTGCTCGCAGCCAAGGCGGGCGCGACCTTCATTTCGCCGTTCGTCGGCAGGCTCGACGATCTTGGTCTGGACGGCATGGAGGTGATCCGAGAGATCCGCAAGATCTACGACAACGACAAATCCTTCACGACGGAAATCCTGGCATCTTCAATTCGCACCCCTCTCCATGTCAAACAGGCGGCGATCGCAGGCGCAGATATCGCGACCGTACCGCCAGCGATACTCAGAGGCCTCGCCAGACATCCACTCACCGAGAAGGGCCTGGAGTCCTTTCTTGCCGACTGGGGAAAGACTGGGCAGGCAATCCTGTAATTGGGCGCAAATCCTGTAATTGGGCGCAGTGGAATCTCCGACTGAAGCCATCATGAAAACTGCATTCAATTACCGATTAAATTCGTTTGCATGATATCCGCGAGAGCGGGAAACTGCGGTGTGAAGCCACTCAGCCCAGGGCGTGACACGCTCGGAATGTTGGCGCAGGTGGTGCTGAGAATCTGAAGGCGCACTAGCCAGGCAGAACGCATCCCGAAGCAGTGGGATTGCCGCTTCGCCCCCGAGCGGTTTTGACACCGGATCGCCAAGGAGAAGAATATGGCTGAAGCTGATACCAAATCAAACGGTCCGGATCTGGTCCAGGGGATCGCGCTGTCCGACCTTCCCGATGGCGGAAAGCTTGTCGGCCATTGCGGCGACGAGCAGGTGTTGCTGGTGCGCCGCGGGGCCGAGATCTTCGCCATCGGCGCGACATGCACACATTATGGCGGGCCGCTCGGTGACGGTCTTGTAGTAGCGGATACCGTTCGATGCCCGTGGCATCACGCTTGCTTCGATTTGCGCACAGGCGAAGCCTTGCGAGCGCCTGCCTTCAATCCACTCGCTTGCTGGTCGGTGGAACAGCGCGATGGTCGGATATTCGTGGGCGAGAAACTCAAACGGACGACGCCGAAGCCGCGCGGCGGAAGCGCTGGCGGGCCACCCGAGAAAATCGTGATTGTCGGCGGCGGCGCGGCTGGTTTCGCGGCGGCCGAAATGCTGCGGCGGGAACAGTACCAGGGCAGCATCGTCATGATTAGCGACGACCATGCGCCGCCCATCGACCGGCCGAACCTCTCAAAGGACTACCTCGCCGGAAAGGCCCCGGAGGACTGGATCCCGCTCCGCGGGGAGAAATTCTATTCAAAAAACAACATCGACCTGCGCCTCGATACGAAGGCCGTTGATATCGACCTGCGTTCCCGCGAGGTCGTCCTCATCGATGAAGGAAGGCTTCCTTACCACAGGCTGCTGATTGCGACTGGCGCCGAACCCGTCCGCCTGACCATCCCCGGTGCCGACCAGCCACACGTTCACACGCTGCGCTCGTTTGCAGATTGCAAGGCGATCATCGAGCGAGCCACGACTGCGCGCCGCGCCGTCGTGCTTGGCGCCAGTTTCATTGGCCTGGAAGTTGCCGCAGCCCTGCGCGCGCGCAATATCGAAGTTCATGTCGTGGCGCCGGATAAACGGCCCATGGAACGGGTCCTCGGTCCGCAAATGGGCGACTTCATCCGCGCACTCCACGAGGAGCATGGCGTCGTATTCCATCTCGAGAACACGCCGGCCAGCATCGACGGTAGGAAGGTGAAACTTAGCAGCGGCGGTACGTTGGCGGCCGATTTCGTCGTCGTCGGCATCGGCGTGCGGCCGCGAACCGGACTTGCCGAAACGGCGGGGCTGGTCGTTGATCATGGTGTCGTTGTGGATGGCTTTCTGGAGACGAGCGAGCCAGGGATATTCGCGGCCGGCGACATTGCGCGGTGGCCAGATCCTCATAGTGGCGAGAACATTCGGGTCGAGCATTGGGCGGTTGCGGAGAGGCAGGGGCAAACCGCGGCCCTGAACATGCTCGGCCATCGCGAGAAATTCGCAGCCGTGCCGTTCTTCTGGAGCCAGCACTACGACGTACCCATCAACTATGTCGGCCATGCTGGGCAATGGGACGAGATTGCTGTCGATGGAGACATCAGTGCCAGGGACTGCCTGCTGCGCTTCAAGCACGAAGGGCGCACGCTGGCTGTCGCTTCGATCTTCCGTGACATCGAGAACCTGGAGGCCGAGGCCGGGATAGAGCGCCAAATAGCCTAGCAAGCGCTCTGCGGCAGTCAGGGTCGAAAGAGCGCGGTCAAATGGCGAACGGGAATGTGGTTGTAACTGAAAGGAGTTCGACTATGTCCACACTGCAGCAGGAACTTGGCGTCACCGACGGTTTGCGCACTGTTGGGTCCGCCCAGCACTATTCAAAGGTCGTGAAATTCATCGACGAGGTCGCCAGGCAGGCTGCGAACGATGCACCCACCTCGGTCGAAATCTTTTCGGACAGGGGCCGCTGGTACTGTAGGGTCCGTCGCGGCGATGAAAAGACCCGGCCGATGGGGCCCTATACCAAACAACAGGCTGAGCGGATCCAGGAGGCTCGGAGACTGTTGATCGCAAAAAGAGGTACCGCTCGGATCATGTTCGAGTAGGGAGAGGACGTTCTCGGTCACGCTGGCCGGCGCACTCCTCACCACAACGATCGTTCATCATCGGCTTTTTTGAAACTGTGCAGGTAGACCTCCGGCTTTGAGGGTTGCCGCCTTGTGAAGCCGCGTTGCGCGGCAGGATGTCTGTTGACGTTCTCCCCTTGGCCGAGCCGGCATCATCTCCAACGTGGAAGGAACGCCCAATGGGCTACAAGTCAATCGTTCTCAATCTCGACATCGACGGTATGATCGCTCCTGTAGTCAAGCTTGGCGTCGACCTGGCCCAGCGATTCGAAGCGTGCCTGATCGGTCTCTCGGCGGCCGACGTTCCTCCGCCCGTCGTGATGGAAGGAGGAGTGGCCTTCGAAGGAGAGAGCATGATGCGCCAGCGGAAGAACATCGAGCGACGAATTGAGGACCTCCGCGCGGAATTCGAAGGCCTTGCTGGCACAACGGTTGATACGCAATGGCGTGGGGCTGTGGCCAATCCGACCCGCTTTCTGGTCGACTCGGCCCGCGTGGCCGATCTCATCGTCACGGCATCGCCCGAGGTTGCCTCTTCTGGCAACGTTCATCGTTCCACAGACCCTCGGCAACATGATCCTTCAGGCAGGACGGCCAGTCTTTGTCGCCTCGAGCAACCAGGAAAATTTCCGCATCAACAAGATCCTTGTCGGATGGAAGGACACGCGTGAAGCCAGGCGCGCGGTTATTGACGCCATGCCCTTTTTGCAAATGGCTCAGGAGGTTCATGTCATTACGATCGACAATGACGCATCCGACGAAACCTGGAGCAGTCTGGACGATGTTGTTGCCTCACTTTCCTTTCACGGCGTAAAGGCGAAGGCGTCCGTTTTTCCCGAAAAATCCGATGGCGGAACGATCGCCGATGTAGCCGACGCGACGCATGCGGATCTGATCATATCGGCGCCTACGGCGACAGCAGGTTGAGGGAGCGGATCTTCGGCGGTGCTACACGCTTGCTGCTTGAAAATGATCGACTGAACCGAGTCATGTCGAACTGATCAAGATAGCAAATAGTGGATGCACATCGTCATAAGCTGGCAAATCTGCGGGTGCCGCGCAGCGTCCGGGACTGCGACCAGGCTGTCAGCCAGGCTTGCCGAAGAGCACATACCGGTTACTCGCCTGACGTGGCGACCAACATCCAATTCCGCTTCATTGACCGGGTTTCACAGGCGAACGTCCACCTGTCGATCACCCCAACAATCTGCTCGGGATCGCCGGCGACGATCTCATTGTTGACCGAGCGTGTAACGCTGACCAACTCGGAAACGTACCGAACAACAATCTCAGCGGCTCCGTCCTCCTCAAGAGTATCGACGATCTTTGCTTCGCTGGTGCCGATGAAGGTGAGATGCAGCGTCTCCTTGCGATCCCGGCGTCCGGCAATGGCTAGCTCGAAGGCATCAAGCACTTCCGGCCCGACAAGGCGCTTCAACGTCTGGATGTCACTGTCCGCATAGGCCCGCAGAATAGTTTCGTAGGCTGCCTTGGCGCCAGCCAGAAACGCGGCGACGTCGAAATCCGGGTCGATCTTTCGAATCCCATCCAAGGAGGTGTCGGCGGCGGCCCTGCGTTCGTCACTGTCGCTCCGTTGGCTCGTCGGCGCATCATCCCGCTTGGCCTTGTCGTTGCCTTGACGCGGCTGGGTTAGGCCCCAACTGCTCAGTAATGCCCAATAAAACGCGATGATCCCCACGAGCAGGATTTGGTTGTTTGGATCTGTGGTTTCGTTCATGACGTTCTCCCGACAATATGTCGAAGCGACAGCTGGCACCGACCGGAGCGAACACTAGGCAATGCGCGGCAGCTTTTCCCACTGATGGAAGGGTGGTGGCGACGGCAGTTGCCATTCAAGCGTGGTCGCTCCTTCGCCCCATGGATTGGCGGCAGCTTGACGTTTGCGAGCGAAAGCCTCCGCAACCGTGATGAAGAAGACGACAAGCCCGACCGTTGAGATGTAAGCCCCGATCGACGATACGAAGTTCCAGCCGGCGAAAGCATCGGGGTAGTCAGCGGTGCGGCGCGGCATGCCGGCCATGCCGAGAAAATGCTGTGGGAAAAAGACCAGATTGACGCCGATGAACATCAGCCAGAAATGCAGCTTGCCCATCCTTTCATTGTACATGTAGCCGGTCATCTTCGGGAACCAGTAGTAGAAGCCGGCGAAGATGGCGAAGACAGCTCCCAAGGACAGCACATAGTGGAAGTGGGCGATCACGAAATAGGTGTCGTGCAACGAGCGGTCGATCCCGGGGCTGGCGACCATGATGCCGGTGACGCCGCCGATGGTGAAGAGGAGGACGAAGCCGAAAGCCCACAGCATCGGCGTCTTGAACTCGATCGATCCTCCCCACATCGTGGCCAGCCACGAAAACACCTTTACGCCTGTTGGAACGGCGATGACCATCGAGGCGAAGGCGAAGTAGCGCTGGCTGTCGACGGAGATACCGGTTGTATACATGTGGTGAGCCCAGACGACGAAACCGATCATGCCGATGGCCACCATCGCATAGGCCATGCCGATGTAGCCGAAGATCGGCTTCTTAGCGAAGGTCGAGATGACATGGCTGATGATGCCGAAGCCAGGCAGGATCATGATGTAGACTTCGGGATGACCGAAGAACCAGAACAGATGCTGGTAGAGGATCGGATCTCCGCCGCCGTCGGGGACGAAGAAGGTGGTGCCGAAGTTGCGATCCGTGAGCAGCATCGTGATCGCGCCGGCAAGCACCGGCAGCGACATGAGAAGCATGAAGGCTGTGACCAGCATCGACCAGGCGAACAGAGGCATCTTGTGCATCGTCATTCCCGGCGCGCGCATGTTGAAGATCGTGGTGATGAAGTTGATCGCGCCGAGGATAGATGATGCTCCTGCAAGGTGGATCGACAGAATGACGAGGTCGACTGCGGGGCCGGGCTGGCCAGAGGTCGAGAGCGGCGGATAGAGCGTCCAGCCGCCGCCATGGCCGAGCGTGCCGGGCGCTCCCGGCACGAACATCGAGATGATGAAGAGGATGAACGACATCACCAGCAGCCAGAACGAGATGTTGTTCATGCGCGGAAACGCCATGTCGGGCGCGCCGATCATGATCGGCACCATCCAGTTGCCGAAGCCGCCGATCAGCGCCGGCATGAGAACGAAGAAGATCATGACCAGGCCATGGGAACTGACGACGACGTTGTAGGCCATCGGATCGCTGAATATCTGCAGGCCGGGCTCCTGGAGTTCCATCCGGATCAGCACCGAAAGCGCGGTACCGAAGATCCCAGTCATGATCGAGAACAGCAGATAAAGCGTCCCGATATCCTTGTGGTTGGTCGACCACAGCCACCTGACGAGAAACACGGGCTTGTGGTCGTCGAATGTTGTTGCTGGATTCGACATTGTGCTCTCCTGCTTTCATTCAGGCATGCAGGATGGTTGCCACGATGGACGGCGCTCAGTCGCCGTCGCAACCGGAAAACCAGGCGCTGTCTGCTTCGTGCTTCAGGTGTCCGTGACGATTACGTCCATCGGAACATCGTGGGGCTGCGGATGGATCGTTCGGAGCCGGCTTCCCGCGTAACCCACTCCGACAGCTAGCGGCCGCCTGTGCATCGCCGCGAGCGTTCTGTCAAAGAAGCCGCCGCCATATCCCAGCCGGTAGTTCGCGCCGTCGAAGCCGACCACCGGAGCGATCACGATATCCGGCAGGACCGAAGGCCCGCGTGAGGGAACCAGGATGTTCCAAACGCCGCGCTCGAGCGGATCGCCCGGCCGCCAGGACCGGAACTCAAGCGGCCAGCCCTTCCTGATGACAACGGGAAGCGCTATCCTGCCGCCGCGTTCGATGATCTTGATCGCCCAGTTGCGAAGGTCGGGCTCGCCGCGGAACGGCCAATACCCGCTGACGATGCGCCCGCTGACCTTGCCGACCGCGAGATTGAGGCTCGAAGCGATGCGGTCCGACCTGGCCTTTCTCTCATCGATGTCGATGGCGAGCCGCTCCTCGATCAGCCTCTGCCGCTCCGCCTTTCGCCAGCGCAAGATTTCGCTCCAGGATTCTCCAGGCTCCGGATGGCCGCCATATTCGGGCGAAAGCTCGTGCGCGAAGCAGGGCGGGGATGCGTATTCGTGGGTTTCAGGGTCGGGGTATCTCTTCTCGGCCATCGGTAGCTCCGTATCCGTGCGCCCCACACGTTTGCTGGAAACGTGCCCCGCAGGAAACAGAAAGGCAAACGGAATTAAATGCTGTATCAGTGCAAAATTATTGCGCTCATAGGAGGAGCCCGTGGACATCGATCGAGCGCGCACTTTCCTTGAAATCGTCCATTCGGGCAGTTTCCTGAAGGCGGCGGATCGCCTTCATGTCACGCAGACCACTGTGAGCGCGCGCATTCGCACGCTGGAGGAGGAGCTCGGACGCCAGCTCTTCATCCGAAACCGCAACGGTGCGCAACTGACGCCGGCGGGGCGCGAGTTCGAGCGGTACGCCCAGTCCTTCGTGCAGATCTGGGAACGCGCTCGACACCAGCTCGCCATCCCTTCGGGACGGACGAGCGTCGTTGCCTTGGGCGGAGAACTCAGCCTATGGAACCCGCTGCTGCTCGATTGGCTGGTCTGGATGAAGAAAGCCAGGCCGGAAATCGCCATCCAAGCCCAAGTCGGCGTGCCGGACCAACTCATCGAGCAACTCAGGACCGGCGTTCTCGACATCGCCGTGCTCTATGCGCCGAAGCTGCTGCCGGGATTCAGGGTGGAGCTTCTCGTCGAGGAGCAACTCGTCCTGGTACGGACCAGAGACCGAGACGGGGAACCGGTCGGTTCCAGGGACTATGTCTATGTCGACTGGGGGCCGCTGTTTGCGGCTCAGCACGACGCAAGTTCGACCACGTTCGGGGAACCCGGATTGCTAGTCGGCCTGGGACCGCTGGGTCTAAACTACATTCTGCGCGCGGGCGGAATGGGTTATTTCCGCAGGGGCGCCGCGGCTCCTCACATCGAGGCGGGGCAGCTCGAGGTCGTGGAGGGCGCGCCGGAATTCACCTATCCGGCCTATGCAGTCTATCCGGAAGCAAACGAGGCGCGAGCCGACGTGCAGGAGGCGCTCCGCGGCTTGAAGCAAGTTGTGAAATGATCGCCCCTCCAGGCGCGAGACCATGGGTCGCGTGACTGGAAAGGATGGCTCGCCCTGGATTGACCGACCATGCCTTATCCGTTCTACACCATCGGTCATTCGACCCGGTCGGTTGCCGACTTCGTCGCCCTGATTCGGGTCGGAGAGATCGCTTTGGTCGTCGATATCAGGACCGTCAGGCGATCACGGGCGAACCCGCAGTTCAACAGCGACGCGTTTCCGGAAAGCCTAGCGGCGTTCGGCGTGGGATATGAGCATATTGCCGAGCTTGGCGGCTTGCGCGGCAAGGCGCGCGACATTCCACCGACGCTCAACGCATTCTGGATCAACCAGAGTTTTCACAACTATGCCGATTACGCGCTGTCGGCGGAGTTTCATGGCGGCTTGAACCGGCTTGTGTCCCTCGGCAGGCAGCGGCGGTGCACCGTCATGTGCTCGGAAACGCTATGGTGGCGCTGTCACAGGAGGATCGTTGCGGACTATCTGATCAGCCGCGGCGAGACGGTCTTTCATCTGATGGGCGATGACAAGGTCGAGCCGGCAAAACTCACCGACGGCGTGAGGGCGAAGGTTGACGGAACGCTTGTCTACCCGCCTTCACAGCCTTCGGGATAGACGAGTTCTCAGGCGGCCGACGGACCCGGGTCGTCGAACTCGGCATCGAAGGCTGCCGCAACCTTGTTCTGACCTTCGTCGTGCGGTTCGTCGGAACGATGGACGACGCGCAGACCCGACCCGCCCAGCCGGTACGAGCCCGGCGCAGCAACTCTCGCCAGCTTCAGTCTCTCGCGCCTTGCGGCTTCTGGCTGATAGACCACTTGCTGCACGGTCAGTGTTTCAAGGCTGCCGTCCGCTCTCGGAATGGAAATGGACTGACCCTCGGCCAGACCGAGCAGCGCCAGACCGCGCGGATTGGTGATGGGCAATAGCAGGCCAACCAGACCGCGCATCTGGTCATGGGAGACGATGCGGGTATCGGCAGGGCCGTCGTTCACCCGATAAGCCACGCGGCTGCTGAGTGTCACGACGTTTGCCGGGATGTCTTCCCGAAACATTACAACTGCGTTCGAAATCTTCCGTTGAAGAATAGTCGAGAAGGTTTCGTCGTAGATCGGATGGCGCTCCCGTATCACCTCAAGAATGGTGTAATCCTTGGTGGTCAGTTGACAGCTATCGATAGTGGGCATGACACGTCTCCAGCCGGACCAATGAAGGGTATCCGGCGACAAGCAATTGATCGGATGGTTGGAAAGCTACCCCTGCGCCGACCAGGATAGGCCGGCCCAGGGGTCAGACTCCCGCGATCAGGCTGCCTGCATGATTGAGGAGACGGACGGAGACGCCCATGACTAGAGGCTCGCCGCGATCGGAGACGCAGGCGCGAGGCGGCCGGCTGCTTCGCCTTCCGCGGCGGTATGGTTCACGCCAAGCACCAGCAGTTCATGCCGGCGCCCGTCTCGGGCGGTCCACATGATCGACTGTCCAGCCGAGAGCCCGATCAGGGCCGTGCCGATCGGCGTCAGGATTGAAACCTTGCCCTCGGAGATGTCCGCATCTCCCGGATAAACCAGCGTGACCGTTTTCCGATCGCCTGTGTCGGGCTTGAATGTCACAGTCGAGCCCATCCGGACGGTGCCGGCAGAGACCCAACCATCGGCGACGACGCGCGCGCGCTCGAGTTCGGCGAGCAGTTCATCTGATGCTTCTGGGTTTCGTGCGGCCACAGTGCTCGCGAGCGCCGATAAACGCGCATGATCCGACTGCGAGATGCGGATATTCGGCTTACGCATTTTCGTGTTTTGTTGCATTTGAATTCTCATAATTTCTAGTGAGCCAGCCGTCATCGAGGTGGCGGAAACTGGCCAATCCGGGGAGATTTTTTGCTTGAAGCGACGATGCCTAAGGGACGTTCAGCCCCGCGGTCATCCCATGTCGACGGAAGTATGCCCCTCGGCTCGGGGCACATGACGGCCGAGCCGGGGGTTACGATCCCGCGATGGGACAAACCCTGAAAAGAAAATCACAAAGAATTTTAGCGGCGGCGTTCATAGGGTCATAGTTGGGGAGGCAATCTGGGAAGTCAAGGCAGCCGCCTCAGCGGCGTCAGTCTTGAGCTATTCGGGGCGAACGCCGAGCAACGTGTTTATCACGAGTTCTCTTCCAATCCTGTTTATGCCGGTTCCGAGCGGCCTCTCTTCCGCCAGCCCAAGGAAGACGAGGCGTTCGGCCAATGCTTGCGATAGAGCCGGGTAGCGACCGCGATTCATACGCTTAAGCGCTGTCTGCTCCTCCTCGGTGAGATCACCCCATACAACCTTCATGACGCTTTCCTTGCTGGCACCTGGTCGGCCAATGCGGGATTATGAATCATCCAGCGACGGCTGTGACATTCATCAATCCCGCAAAACCTGAGTCTATGGAACGGCATCTGTTCCGACGATGCCGCCCTCGTTCTCCAGAACGCCGATCCGTCTGACTTCCGAGCGGTTGAGTTTCAGGCGAACGCCGACACCGCCGCCGTTCTCGGCGATGAAAACGGCGCCAGCGTTTTCAAGCGCGGTTTGCAGCGTGTCGCAGACATCCTGGCCGGGAAGGCTGATACGGCGCTCGAATTCTTCGATGGTCAGCGCGTCCACGCCTGAATTGCTTGCGAGCTTTTCACGGGTCCATTCGACAAGCGCGCGAGCGGCGCGGCATTGAGCACCGGTGATCATCGTAAAATCTCCTGCCGGACCGCATTTGGGAGCGAAATCACCGCCTGTTGAAGGCCGAGACGGTCCGGGCGCGGCGGCTTCATCGTCCAAAATAAATATCGAATCCGAAAAGGGAAGGGCAGCTTCACGCGTCGAAAGCGAAATTAATGATGCAAAATAGTTGTGCTGAAGCGGCAATAAATTTCGTTTGTCTTGCATGTAAGGATGAGGCAGGCTTCGGCGCAGCAAATTTGACAGGATGGGTGCCAGCAGCAGGTCCCAACGCCAGGAAGTGGAAGTCTTGGCGATATCGCGCGAAGGCATCCAGGCTCGGCGGCGATGACGGACGCTTTTGAACACGATATCGGCAGAACGGTTTCCGGCTCGGACCTGCAGCATCACGTGGTCGGTCCATTGGTATCGGCCAACCGCCTCGACGCAGGTGCGCCCGCGAATGCCAATGCTCTCAAAGCACGGCTGCGTGAGGAACTGCTCCTGCAGGCACAGGCCCGGCTGCCGATCACCTATGCAAGACTGGCCGAGTGCATGGTCGGTTCGGACGCAACAGGCGTGATCCGGGACGCGCTCGAACAGCTGATGGACGACGATGCGGGCGAAGGCCAGCCATTGCTTGCAGCTGTTGCCGTGAAGGCGCTTGAGCCCGGTCTGCCCGCTCCCTGGTTCTTCCGGAAAGCCGAGAATATGGGGCTATTCGATGGCGATCCGGCCGATCTGGAGGCCTATGCTTTCCATGCAAGGGAGTTCTATCGCGCGATCCACCTCCACTCCGTCAACGGGCAGGGCTCTGGAACGGCCTTTCCGCCGGTTCTGCACCACGCAGACAGGTGAAGGAGAACGAAATGCTGGACGCCAAGGACGTCATGACGTCGCCTGTCATCGCGGTCGGGCCTGACAGCACGGTGGATGAGGTCGCCGATATTCTCCTGTCGCACGGGATCAGCGCCGTGCCGGTGATCGACCGAGGTACGCTGCTGGGCATCGTCAGCGAAGGAGACCTGATCCGCCGGGCGGAGATCGGCACGGTGCCGCAGGGTCGTACCTGGTGGCTTCATTTGTTCACCAACAACGCGGCCCAGGCGGAAGGCTATCTCAAGTCTCATTCCGAGCATGTGACCGACGTCATGACACACCAGGTTGCGACGGTGATCGAGAGCACGCCAGTCGCCGAGATCGCAACCCTGCTTGATCATAATCGGATCAAGCGGGTTCCGGTGCTTCGCGACGGACAGGTGGTGGGGATCGTCAGTCGCGCCAATCTTGTGCGAGCATTGGTCGTTGCCAGGAAAGGCTGGCGCGCTCCAGCCTTGCATGACGACAGCAGCATCAGGATGGAGATCGTCGATGCCTTGCGATCCGAATCGTGGCCCTCGACTTCGGACGTGACCGTGAACAACGGCGTGGTCACCCTGTGGGGAACGTATCTCTCGGAGCAGGAGCGGAAGGCCTCGATCATCTTGGCTGAAAACACCGCTGGCGTACGGGCTATCGATGACCATCGCATTCCCCTCGATATGACCTACGGCTTGGTCTGAAGGCCACCGAATGACGTTCGTGGTCACTGACAATTGCATCAGATGCAAATACATGGACTGCGTGGAGGTCTGTCCTGTGGACTGTTTCTATGAAGGCGAGAACATGCTCGTCATCCACCCCGACGAATGCATCGACTGCGGCGTGTGCGAGCCCGAATGCCCGGCGAAAGCTATTTTTCCCGATACCGTGCCTGGTCTGGACGATTGGCTCGCGCTGAACGCTGAGTACGCGTCTGTGTGGCCTAACATCGCCGTCAAGCGCAATCCACCCGTCGACGCCAAGGCGTTCGACGGCGAAGCGAACAAGCTCGCGAAATATTTCTCGCCGGAACCGGGGCTGGGCGACTGATCACATGAACGCACATGCGCACCAGCCGTCGCCACTTTATCTGGGCATCGACACCGGCGGCACGTACACCGATGCCGTGCTGTGGTCGGAATCTACAGGCATCGTGGCCAAGGCCAAATCGTTGACCACGCGGCACGATCTTGCCGAGGGCATCGCCGGCGCCGTCGACGCTGTTTTGTCCGAGGCTGCCATCGAACCCGGCGCTATCAAGCTCGTCTCGATGTCGACCACGCTCGCGACTAACGCCCTCGTCGAAGGGCAAGGCGGACGGGTCGCGCTGGTGATGATCGGCTTCGCTGAAGCCGACCTTGCCCGGAATGGATTGTCAAAGGCTCTCGGCTCCGATCCGGTGCTCTTCTGCCCGGGCGGGCACGACGTCCACGGCGATCCGCGTCAGCTGGTGCTGGACGCTCTCGTGGCTGCGTTGCCCTCTCTCGCCGACACGGTTTCAGGCGTCGCCGTGGCCTCCTATTTTGCCGTTCGCAATCCCGAACATGAGGTCGCGGTACGCGATGTCATCCGCGAGCGTACTGGGCTTCCTGTGACCTGTTCGCATGAGCTGTCGTCGAAACTCGGCGGACCGCGTCGGGCGCTGACCACGCTTCTCAATGCGCGACTGATCTCGATGATCGATCGCCTTATCGGCGCCACCGAGGGCTTTCTGGCAAGACGCGGGATCGCCGCTCCGCTCATGGTCGTGCGCGGCGACGGCGCGCTGGTCACCGCTGAATTCGCCCGCGCACGGCCGATCGAGACAATTCTGTCAGGACCAGCAGCAAGCCTGGTGGGGGCGCGCTACATGACCGGCATCGATGATGCGGTGGTGTCCGACATCGGCGGCACCACCACCGACATCGCCGTTCTGGACGGCGGCCGCCTGCGGCTC
This sequence comes from Mesorhizobium sp. WSM3224, assembly GCF_000427725.1. GTDB lineage: Bacteria > Pseudomonadota > Alphaproteobacteria > Rhizobiales > Rhizobiaceae > Mesorhizobium. The sequence continues at coordinate 115,248 of NZ_KE386578.1, forward strand.
GATCCGGAAGGCGCCACCGTCGGCGGAATGCGAACCATGGTAGAAGCCGTCGCCATGCGCACCTTTGGTCTTGGTGGAGATTCGGAAGTCTCGCTCCATCAGCTGTCGCTGGCTTCGACGATCGTCCTCGGCCCCCGTCGGCTTGTACCGCTGGCGCTGGCCGCGGTGAAACACGGCGACGCCATATGCAAAGGCCTCCAGCGGCAATTGCTCAGCCCTAACGCCAGCCGCTTGGACGGCCGTTTCGCATTGCGCACAGGCGTGCCCGAGCGTCTCGCTGCCGGCCTGACAGTTACCGAGACGCGGCTTTATGCTGAAATTTCGGCAATTCCCGCCGCGCTTGATCGGCTGCTCGTATCGACGTCACAGGTGGCTACACTCAATCGCCTGGTCGCCCGTGGCCTCGTGCACATCGCGGGCTTCACACCGTCCGACGCGGCCCATGTGCTCGGTCGGCAAGCGAATTGGGATCCTGCCGTGGCTCGACTGGGCGCCGAATTATTCGCACGCAAGCGCGACGGCCAGGGCCATCGTGTCGCCAAAGGAGCGGAAGCGTTTTCCGAGATGGTCCTCACCGCCGTCACCCGGCGTTCTGCCGAAGTAATTCTTGAATCGGTCTTTGCCGAGGACGGGCTGGATGGCGGCGTCTCCGTTGCCAATCCGCTGGTTCAGCGGGCGGTTGGCGGGCAAGGCGGCATGGCACGGCTGTCGATCACGCTCGATCGGCCGGTGATCGGCCTCGGGGCCTCGGCTTCGCTGCACTATGCCGGGCTGCCGCGATTGATCGGCAATGAATGCAGCATTGCCGAACACGCCGATGTCGCGAATGCGTTGGGCGCCGTGGTTGGACAGGTGCGAATGTCGGCGGAAGCGCGTGTCACCCAGCCGGAGATCGGGCTTTTCCGTCTCAATTCCGGCGCGCGGTTGGATGACTACGACACCGAGGACGAAGCGATGGCTGCCGCCGAGGCCCACATTCGTGCCTTGGCGGCAGGTCTCGCCGAGCGCGCCGGGACCGATCAGGCGCGGATCGAAATCGCGCGGGAAATACGGGTAGCTACAATCGAGGGCGAACGCAGTTTCGTCGAAGCCATTGTCGTTGCGACCGCTACTGGGCGGCCACGCATCGCGTCGTAACGCCATAGGGACGGATTCAGCAACCGATTGGCTCGTCTTACGGGATCAGGGTCGCAAAAAGCCCGCTGCCGTCGAAGGCTTTCCGTATCCAAACCAAAAAAATCCATTCCGACCGGTCGGGCTTTTTGAAGACATTGAGAAGACGCAAGGCCATGCGCTCAATTTCCCGATGCTTGCCGATACCGACAAGAAGGTCGCCAACCTCTACGGCATGATCCACGCCGAGACCGACCCCAATGTGACGGTGCGCGCCGTCTACGTCATCGATCCAAACAAGAAAATTCGTCTCAGCCTGACCTATCCGCCGAGCGCCGGGCGCAATTTTTCCGAGACCCTGCGCGCCATCGACCGCCTGCAGCTCACCGACAACCAGAACGTCTCGACGCCGGTGAACTGGGAGCCGGATCAGCCGGTCATCATCTCACTAAGCCTCACAGACCCGCAGGCGAAGGAACGGTTTCCGCAAGGCTGGACGGAACTGCGGCCTTGTCTCCGCATGGCGCAGTTGCAGGACTGAATGCCCGCAAATGCCGCTCCAAGTTGCAGGTTCGCCCGTAGGCTTTGCGATCAATTCTTTACAGCGGCGAACGGGGCGCCGCCGACCGTCCCATCTCGACGCAGTAGCCGCTGGACGACTCCTTTGGCTGGCTCCTTCGAGGGCTCATTAGGAAGTGTGGGCTGGTTCCCGGTTGATGGCTAGACGGAAGATCGGTTTCGAAATCCGATATCGACACCGCCGCCAATTTCTGTAGCTTGATCACGGCGTTGAAGCGAGCCGTGGTCACCGTTTGCGGCTGCTGCAGCAGATAAAGTGATTCTCGCCGGCTCGCTTGCAGGAGAGACGAGTATGGACTTTGATCCTGTATTCCTGTCGCGACTGCAATTCGCTTGGGTGATCGGCTGGCACATTCTGCTGCCTGCCATTACGGTGGGATTGGCCGCATTCATTGCGATGCTGGAAGGCCTCAATTTATTCACCGGAAGGGACATCTATCTCCGCATCTCGACGTTCTGGATCAAAATATTCTCGATTGCGTTCGGGATGGGCGTCGTCACCGGTGTTATCATGCCTTTCCAGTTCGGTACGAACTGGAGCCGCTTTTCCGACGCCACCGCCAACGTGCTCTCCCCGCTTTTTGCCTATGAAGGCTTGACGGCGTTTTTCCTTGAGGCGGCCTTCCTCGGCGTCCTTCTGTTCGGACGGCAACTGGTGCCGCGCTGGGCGCATTTCGTTGCCGCACTGATGGTGGCATTCGGAACTTTGCTTTCTTCCTTCTGGATCCTGTCGGCCAATAGCTGGATGCAGACGCCTGCCGGCTACGAGATCATCGATGGTCGTTTCTTTCCGACGGACTGGTTCAAGGTGGTCTTCAATCCTTCCTTTCCCTACCGGCTGGCGCATACCGTCGTCGCCTTCTTCGTCACGACCGGCTTCGTGGTCATGGGCGTCGGCGCCTATCTGATGCGTCGCGGGCGGTCGACCGAGGAAGGGCGAACGATGCTGTCGATGACGTTGTGGCTGCTAACGGTGCTCGTCCCGCTACAGATATTCATCGGCGACCAGCATGGTCTGAACACGCTCGACCACCAGCCGGCCAAGATCGCTGCGATCGAAGCGCGCTGGGAAACCGAGCGGCAGGTGCCGCTGACGCTTTTCGCCATTCCGGACGACAAGGGCGAGCGCAACCTCTTTGCCATCGACCTTCCATGGCTCGGCAGCCTCATCCTCACCCACGAGCTCGATGGCGAGGTCAAGGGCCTCAAGGACTTTCCGGCCGACCAGCGTCCGCCCGTCGCGGTCCCCTTCTTCGCCTTTCGCGTCATGGTCGGCTGCGGCCTCCTGATGCTCGGCCTCGTCCTCTTTGGCGGATGGCTTCGCTGGCGCGGCCGGATGGACACGTCGCGGGCTTTTCTCACGACCACTCAAATCGCGGCGCCCATTGGCTTCGTGGCGGTTATCGCCGGATGGATCACCACCGAGGTCGGACGTCAGCCCTGGACGGTCTATGGCCTTCTGCGTACGGCGGAATCGGTGACACCGTCACTAACGAGGTCCGATGTTGTGATCTCGCTGCTTGGCTATATCGCTGTCTATCTCATCATCTATCCCGCGGGCCTCTTCCTGATGCTGCGCATCGTGCGCAGCGGCCCGTCCATCGTCGCCGACGACGGCGCTGAGATCGAAGGGGGCAGGCCCGAGGCGCCGGTCCGAGCCGGAGCGGTCGAACTTCGAGAGGGGGAAGTGCGATGAGCCAGGTCCTCGATTTCGTGCCGATCTGGACGCTGATCCTCGGCATGGCGGTGTTCTTCTACGTGCTTCTGGACGGCTTCGACCTTGGCGTCGGCATGCTTTACGGCTTCGCGCCCGACACGGCGTCTCGCAACGCGATCATGAACTCGATCGCGCCGATCTGGGACGGCAACGAGACCTGGCTGGTGCTGGGCGGCTTAGGACTTCTTGCGGCGTTTCCGCTTGCCTTCGCCATCATCATACCTGCGGTGTATTTTCCGATCCTCGTCATGCTGCTGGCGCTGGTGTTTCGTGGCGTGGCGTTCGAGTTTCGCTTCCGCGATGCCGAGCACAAGACCTTCTGGGACCATGGTTTCTGCTATGGCTCGGCCATCGCTACCTTTGCTCAAGGGGTGGTGCTTGGCGCCTTCATCCAGGGTTTTGAGGTCACCGGCAGGCAGTTTTCAGGCGGTTCCTCCGATTTTCTGACGCCATTTTCGCTGTTGACAGGTTTCGCCCTGCTGTTCGGCTACGGTCTTCTGGGCGCCGGCTGGCTGGTTCTCAAAACCGAGGGAGAGGTGCAGGCGACTGCGCGCCGCCACGGCCGCATGTGCCTTGTCGGTGTCCTCGTCGGTACAGGCGTGGTCAGCATCTGGACCCCATTCATGAGTGACGCCATCGCCTCGCGCTGGTTTGCCTGGCCGAACGTTCTATATTTGGCGCCGGTGCCCGTAGCGACGGCCGCGGTGGCATTCTTCACCTGGCGGGCTCTGGACAGCGCAAGCGAGATAAGGCCCTTCATTGGCGCGATAGGTCTTTTCATGCTCTCTTACCTCGGGATCGCGATCAGCCTCTTTCCGATGATTGTTCCTTATCGTTTCACACTTTGGGAAGCAGCTTCATCCGAACGTACCCAGGCTTTCCTGCTTGTCGGCACGCTTGTGTTGCTGCCGGTCATCCTGATGTACACCGGCTGGTCCTATTGGGTGTTTCGCGGCAAGGTCCGAGCAGATGTGGGATACCATTGATTTCGCTGTGCGGATCCACTCAGTCGCTTGCTTGCTCGCTGGCAGCTCAACAAAGGAGGCTGTGCGCTGCGACCAAAAGGTTTCGCAACCTGTCGACACGAAGCCGCAGCGCAGCTAGCCGCTCTATTTTTAGATCATGACGGTTGCGGATGACTTATGTCGTGAACCCTGCATCCTGCATTGGATTGCATCTATTTCATCACGATGTGATGAGTTCTGTTGCCCGCTCACGCTCGCTGGCGCTGCGTCGCGAGGCCGAAGCGAGGCCCATGCTTTCCTGGAGGAGGAGGGGCCGGGGACGACTTGGCGGTGTCGTAAACAGCTCAGAGGATGGCGATGCCGGGAAAGAAAAGATAGCAGGCAACACTGACGACGATGAGATAGCAAAGCACCACCACGCACCAGAAGAAATTGTGCCGGATGACCGCGCCTTCGTTGCGCACGAAGCGCGTGGTGGAAACGCCGACACTGGCGGTTTGCGGCGCGATCGGCTTTCCGATCTCCGCGCCGACCGAGTTGACGGTCGGCAACAGCAGCGGCGGAAAGCCGAGGAGTTGCCCGACAAGCGCCTGGAACTTGCCGAACATTGCGTTGGTGGAAGTGTTGCTGCCCGACAGGGCGACCCCGATGAAGCCGAGCAGCGGAGCAACGATGATGAAGGCGGGGCCGATCCGGGAACCCATTTGCGCTCTTCGGGTGGACGGCCGATTCCGCTGCCGTGGCCCGACACTTCCTTCCTCGCTAGGTCAGCGACTTATCGAGATCACCGCGAAGGACCGCGTGACCACGTTCGAGATCACGTCGACTAAGGCCTGTTTACATTCATCGGATTGCGAGGAAAGCGGAGACGAGATTGAGGAGTCCGGCGAAGCAAGCATCGGTCTTTTCGTAACGGGTTGCAATGCGTCGGAATGCCTTGAGATGGCAGAAGAAGTTCTCGACGAGATGGCGCCATTTGTACATNTCGGTGTCGTGAGGGATGCNCCCGGCCCGGTCTGCTTTTGACGGGATGACCGCCACGGCGCCGCGTTCATTCAGGTTGGCGCGCAGCCAGTTGTTGTCGAAGGCCTTGTCGCCGAGGAGTGCCTCAAAATCGAGGCCGGCGATCAAAGGCTCGACCCCGATGCTGTCGTGACGCTGGCCGGGCAAA
>NZ_ATYO01000022.1 GCF_000427725.1 Mesorhizobium sp. WSM3224
TTGACCAGCTTGCCGGGGATCATCCAGTTGGCGAGGTCGCCGTTCTCGGCCACTTCCATGGCGCCTAAGATCGCCATTGCGATCTTGCCGCCGCGGATCATCGCAAAGCTCTGGGCAGAGTCAAAGAAGGCCGAATGCGGCAGCGCCGTCACCGTCTGCTTGCCGGCATTGATGAGGTCGGCGTCGATCTCGTGCTCGGTCGGGAATGGACCGATGCCAAGCAAGCCATTCTCCGACTGCAGCGTCACGTGAATGCCGTCTGGAATATGATTGGCGACGAGCGTCGGAATGCCGATGCCAAGATTGACATAGGTGCCGTCCTCAAGCTCGCGCGCGGCCCGCGCCGCCATCTGGTCCCTGTCCCAGGCCATCTGTCACCTCCCCTTCAAGCCGCAGCACGCGTCGTGCGCTGTTCAATGCGCTTCTCGTGCTTGCCCTCAATTAGGCGATGCACATAGATCCCCGGCAGGTGGATCTGGTCAGGCTCCAGACTGCCGACGGGAACGATCTCCTCGACTTCGGCGACACAGGTCCTGCCGCACGTGGCAGCCGGCGGGTTGAAGTTGCGCGCTGTCTTGCGGAACACCAGGTTGCCCGAGGCATCTGCCTTCCAGGCTTTCACAATTGACAGGTCGGCGACGATGCCGGTCTCAAGCATATAGGTTTCCCCGTCGAAGACCTTGTGCTCCTTGCCCTCTGCCACGACGGTCCCCACGCCGGTCTTGGTGTAGAAGCCGGCGATGCCAGCGCCGCCGGCCCGCATGCGTTCAGCCAGCGTCCCTTGCGGATTGAACTCAAGTTCCAGTTCCCCGCTCAGATACTGGCGCATGAACTCGGCATTCTCGCCGACATAAGAGGAGATCATCTTCCTGATCTGCTTGGTCTTGAGCAGCATGCCAAGCCCAAAATCGTCGACGCCGCAATTGTTCGACGCGATCGTCAGCTCCTTCGTACCCGCTTGCCGAATGCCACCGATCAACAGCTCCGGTATACCGCAGAGCCCAAATCCGCCCGCCGCAATGAGCATCCCGTCGAATAACAGACCCTCCAACGCAGAACTGGCATCATTATGGACTTTGTTCATATAGCCTCCCAGGTTGGCGCGGATCATCTAGAATCGATCCGTGCGGCAGTTAAGGCATGGCTCGCAGCTCCAACGGGGTCCGCTGGCATCTTCGTCAACGGCAGCCTGTACAGATCGTCATGAGCTCTTGAGCAGCAAGCGTTATGAAAGCCGGGAAGGGTTTTGGTGGGCCTGGATTTGAGGCCCACTTTGCTTTTGCCCGACCTGTTCAAAAGTGCAGCTAACGCATTGTCCGTTTGGATCTGTAGTCTGGTCATCACCCCTTCAGATTCTCTCACCGTCACGAACCAAGTCGTCCATGACTGAACGAACGGCGCCTTCGGCGAGGGCGACGATCTCTTCGGCTTCGCCCTTCGTGGTTACGAGCGGCGGGGCAAAGCCCAGAATATCCCCGTGCGGCATTGCGCGGGCAATCAGTCCTCGGTCGCGCGCTGCCTTAGAGACGCGTGCGCCAACTTTGAGCGAGGGATCAAAACGCTTCCTATTTTTGCGATCGGCGACAAATTCGAGTGCGCCCATAAGACCGACGCCGCGCACTTCGCCGACGATCGGCAACTGCGCGAACTTCTCCTGCAACTGCGCCTGGAAAAACGCGCCGACGTCACGCGCATTGCCGGGGAGGTCTTCTTTCTCGACAATGTCGAGAACCGCGTTGGCCGCGGCGGCGCCGATGGGATGACCAGAGTAGGTGTACCCGTGCGAGAATGCGCCGACCTTGTCGGCCCCATCCTCCATGACCTTATACACTTTCTCGCCGACGATTGCCGCTGAAAGCGGGAAGTAGGCCGAAGTCAGACCCTTTGCGATCGTAACAAGGTCGGGCTCGATGCCATAGTGCTGCGAGCCGAACATGGAGCCAGTTCGACCAAAGCCAGTTATGACTTCGTCTGCGATGAGCAGCACGTCGTGCTTCTTGAGCACGGCCTGGATTGCTTGCCAGTAGCCTTCCGGCGGAGGCGTGATGCCGCCGGTGCCGAGCACCGGCTCGCCGATGAAGCCACCCACATTTTCTGGTCCCAGCCGCTCGATCAGTTGATCAAGTTCCTCGCCGCGCCGCGTTGAAAATTCGCGTTCAGTCTCGCCTGGGTTTCTACCCCAATAGTGGTGCGGAACACCGGTGTGAACAATCTGAGGAAGCGGCAGGTCCATGTGGTCATGATAGAAGCTCATGCCGGTCATCGACCCGGAGACGATGCTGCAACCATGATAGCCGCGCTCACGCGAGATGATTTTCTTTTTGGAGGGTTTGCCGCGCAGATTGTTGTAGTACCAGACGAGCTTGGCTTGGGTTTCGTTGGCATCCGAACCGGACATGCCGTAAAAAACCTTGCTCATCCTGCCGGGTGCCATCTTGACCAGGCGATCGGACAGGATCGCTAGCTCGTCCGTCGTGTGGGCGGCGTAGGAGTGGTAATAGGCCAGACGAAAGGCCTGACGCGAGATAGCCTCGGCAACCTCGGCTCATAGCCGACGTTAACGCAGTAGAGCCCGGCGAAGCCGTCGATCAGGTGATTGCCATGCGCGTCCTGGATGCGGATTCCCTTGCCCGTCTCGACAATGGTCGGATCGCCGAGTTCACCGCTGGCGAAGGCTTTGAGCTGCGTAAAAGGATGCAGGACCGAGTTTCTGTCCTTGTCACTGATCTCTTTGACGTTGATGGTCATGGTTTATTCCTTTCAGGCAGCGATATTGCCGATGCAGACGTATTTGGGTTCCAGGTATTCGGCCAGGCCGTGCTTGGAGCCCTCACGCCCGAGGCCGGACTGTTTCCAGCCGCCGAAGGGGATAGGTGCGCCGGTAAATTTCGGCGTGTTGACAGCAACCATGCCGTATTCCAGCCGATCTGTCAGCCGCATGGCGCGGTTCAGGTCGGCGGTGTAGACGTAGGCGGCGAGGCCCATTTCGGAGTCGTTGGCGCGCGCCAGCACTTCCGACTCGTCGTCGAAGGCAAGAATGGCCGCGACAGGGCCAAAGGTTTCTTCTCGAGCAATCAGCATGTCGTCGGTGACATCAGCCAGAATTGTTGGTGTGACAAAGTTGCCGCCGAGCGGGCTGTTCTGACCACCACATACGATCCGGGCGCCGGCCGAGATCGCCTGCGCGATTTGTTGCCTGCATTTTTCCGCAACCGAAAGCCGGGTCATGGGGCCAATTTCGGTCCCCTCCTCCAAACCGTGCCCGACTTTCAGCTTGGCGGTCGCCTCCGCAAATCTAGCGACGAACTGATCATAGATTCCGCGCTGAACATAGATCCGGTTCGCGGCCAGGCAGTCCTGCCCCGACGTCGCAAACTTGGCACCAATGCAGCCAGCGACCGCTGCATCCAATGGGGCATCGCCAAACAGCAGGAACGGCGCGTGGCCGCCCAATTCCATTGAGGCCTTCTTGATTGTTGCCGCGGACTGGGCAAGCAGGATGCGCCCCACCTCTGTCGACCCGGTGAAGGAGAAGGCGCGCACTTCGGTATGCTGAAGCAGGCGCTTGGCAAGCGGCGGAGCCTCTCCAGTGATCACCTGGAAGACGCCGGCGGGAATGCCAACTTCCTCGGCTAGGCGGGCGAGTGCCAATGCCGAAAGAGGCGTTTCCGGAGCTGGCTTGACAATCATCGTGCAGCCGGCCGCAAGCGCCGCTCCAGCCTTGCGGGCAATCATCGCTGAGGGGAAATTCCAAGGCGTAATTGCGACAGTTACACCGATTGGCTGCATCTGAACCGACACTCGACTGCCGGTCAAATGACTGGGGATTGTTTCGCCATAAGCCCGCTCACCTTCAGACGCAAACCAGTCGATAAACCCGGCTCCGTAGAAGATTTCGCTCCTCGCTTCGGCGAGCGGTTTTCCCTGCTCCGCTGTCATTATGACCGCCAGATCATTTGCATTCGCACGCAGTTCATCCGCCCAAGCGCGCAATACACCGCCCCGCTCGACAGGCCGCATGTCGCGCCAGCCGGCAAAGGCCTCCCGTGCGGCTCTTACAGCCAGGTCAGCATCTTTTTCATCACAAGCAGCAACATTAATAAGTTTGTCGCCGGTGGCCGGGTCGAGCACCTCGAGCACTCGATTCCTGCCGATCCACTGACCCCCAAAGAAGGCGCGATGCTCAAGAAGATCTGCTCGTTTTAGTCCCTTCAAAGCCGACGCTGCAAGACCGTTCATTTTTGAAGCTCCAAAACTGATGGGTAATAGATAGAACGGGCCTGCTGCCGTCGGTATGCGGAGTTAGCCACCGCTGCGCATATTGGCTGCAACATGTTATGGCTTGACGCATAATTTCGCTAGATTGCGGCAGATGAGAACCCAGCGATACTATATGGCAGGCCGCTTGCTTGGAACTCCCGACTTGGAAGTACGTTGCCTGCAATGGATCCATTGGACCTATCGGGCGACCGTGGCCGTCGACGTAGCCCGCGATCCCGGGCTGCTATGTACTGGTCAGATCACTACAGCGCACCTGCAGAAAGCAGGCCGTCCGTAGAAAGGTCCACGATCGGCCGGGTGTCGATCTTGCCTTGGCCACGACCGAGCCGTCGTCGCCGTGCAAACGTGAAGCAACGCACATGGCCTCGAGCCGCATGAATAGCGGCACCAGCGCCGCGGCGCCGGGCGCTGACCTGGTCGGCCGGCATCAACTGGCTAAGCGGCACGCGCGGTCACAGGTTTAGCTTGGTTTGCGGCTGATGCCGGCCGAACTTCTCAAACAGGATCATCACCACTAGGCCGGGACCGGCCCAGCCGCGCGGGGGGCCTGGAACGCCGCCGAGCTTGGCTAATCGCAAGTGAACTTCGCCTGCAAGTGTTGGATCACCTTCCCGGCTTGCTCAGCCGATGACCGCCGCAGCAATGGCAAGCCGCCGGCGCCGGCTATCACGCGTTCGCGCGGCAGATGCTCGAGATATTGTTGGCGCGCCGGTCGTTTGCGAACATAAGCCGCCCTAGGTGTTCAGAGTTCTGAACGCTCATCGCGCCTGCACGACGAAATGGAACTCACTTTCGAGGAAGCACGGCAACGTCAGACGAGTTTCGCCGCCGAACAGGCAGTGGCCACGAAGGTGTCACCAACCAGATCCGCCACTTGGCTCTGAATTGGGATCATGAAACGGCAAACGCTTTCACCATCGCTGCCGCCAAGTCGACCGGCAGCCACATGCAGGCAATCCCCAGCTCGATTGCGCTGGTGGCGCCGCCGGCAGCGAAGCGTCGACAGGCTTGTCGGTAACCTCGACACTTTCGACAAAGCCCGTCTCGCGGGCTCTCACCGTGCGGCACCAGTTATGGATCAGACTGGCCGCGACATCGACTGAACTCTCTCATTCACCGAATCCAATCTGGCGTCGTGAGTTGGAACTCGTTTTGGGCGTCATCACTTGCCGTTTTCCTTCTTGCTAAATCGGCTCGCGTGACGATTTCCGCGCGCAATTCGCGGTATGGCCTGGATATCTGCAGGATTCAGCGTAATGCCTGAAAGCAAGCCAGCCAGGCTCATTTCGTGTGCGACAGCAATTCGGGCAAGTGTGATCAATGTCACATTGCCCTGACCTCGTTCGAGTTTCCCATAAGCTGCGCGGTCAATGTTTGCTTGCGAGGCAAACCCTTCTTGGGACAAGCCGGCCTGTTCCCGAAGGCGTCTAAGCTGCTCACCAAGCTGGACACGTAAATGCTCTGCCATGCCGCACTAGATTGCGGATATGGTGCTAATCGTCCACGGTATATATATCCCCGGTATATATTGACCATGGCCATTGATCGCGATATCATGTGCGAATTAGTTGCGGAGAGATTGGCCATGAATGCATTTGCATTCCCTGCCATAAGGGGCGTTCAGGCAGGTCGAGCCTATTACGTAGTGATGGTTCCGCTTGGTGCTGTGGGATCGCTATTGCGATTTAATGATGGAGCTGTTCCGGACGAACTTCGCGCTCAGCGTCGCTTGAACAAGAGCCGCATTCCAGCACTCGTTCGTTACATCACGTCCAACCCAAAGGAGTACGTACTGTCCGCCTTGACGGCGACGATCGACGGCGGGTTTCATTTTGAGCCGAGCGACATGAACGGACCCTTGAGATCAATCGGAACGCTGTCGGTCGACATGACTGCGACAATCCTTGTGAATGATGGCCAGCATCGCAGGGCTGCAATTATTGAGGTGCTTCGCGAGCGCCCCCATTTTGCTCACGAGACAGTCGCCGTCACTTTGTTTCCAGACCACGGGTTGGAGCGCTCACGGCAGATGTTCGTTGACCTCAATCAACACGGAGTGAAGCCCTCGCGTTCAATTCGCCTGCTGTATGACGCGCGTGATGAGCGAGCAAAATTGTCCCGGGCCGTCGTTGACTGGGTGCCGCTTTTCAGAGACATGACCGACTTTGGTCGATCTAATCTCACAGCCAGTTCGCCGAAGCTATTCGCTTTCAGCAACCTTCACACAGCTGTTTCGACGTTTGCATCAGAGACGGGCGAAGTCGATGAGGCGAGGGTCATAGAGTTTTGGGCAGCGGTGGCGGAATCAATTCCTGACTGGGGCCTTGCGCACCGCGGACAAATGACACCCGCAGCCCTCAGGCGTGAAAAGGTCCACGCCCATGGTGTTGCGTTGGAAGCCATCGCAATAGCAGGCGCGCGGTTACTCAACGACCCGAGACTCGACTGGCGCACAGCAATCAACCGTTTGGGCGACGTTGATTGGGCCCGGTCAAATAGCGCCCTTTGGGAAGGGCGGGCACTTCTGATCGGTCGCATCAATCGATCGCGTACCAGCGTAATGCTCACTGCGGAAAAAATCTGGTCACTCACCACGAATGGCGCTGACGCACCCGGGCAAGTCGGTTAGACTCCTTTCAGGAGAAATGCCGTGAGCAAAAAGAATAACAATTCCAACGGGGCAGGCCGAATCGCGGCCATATTGGACGACATTCGGGACATCTACCTTTCCGATGCTCGGCCGTGGGTGGTTGGTTATTCAGGAGGAAAAGACTCGACCACCGCCCTGCAGTTGATTTGGACGGCAATCGCTGCGTTGCCGTCTGAACGGCGGACCAAGACGATCTATGTTATCAGCTCCGACACGCTCGTCGAAACGCCTGTGGTGTCGCGCTATATAGACGTCACACTTGACCGCATTTCATCGGCTGCGGCCGCTCAAAACATGCCGGTCGTCACGCACAAGGTTGTCCCGGAGCTGGAAGATAGCTTTTGGGTGAGCTTGATCGGGAAGGGGTACCCAGCCCCGTCACGCCGCTTTCGGTGGTGCACGGAGCGGCTCAAGATCCAGCCAGCCGATGCTTTCATCAAAAGCCGCGTCGCTGAGTTCGGTGAAGTCGTCATGGTTCTCGGCGTCCGGTCACAAGAATCTGCGACCCGCGCCCAGGTAATGTCATTGCATCAGATAGAGGGGTCTCAGCTGCGGCGCCACTCATCGCTGATGAACGCCTTTGTGTACGCGCCGATCGCGGATTTTTCGACTGACGACGTCTGGACTTACCTGCTTCAGAATGAATCTCCCTGGGGCAATGACAACCGCGATCTCGTTGCAATGTACCGCAACGCCAGCGCGGGCGAGTGTCCGTTGGTCGTGGACACATCGACTCCGTCTTGCGGAAACTCCCGCTTTGGGTGCTGGGTTTGCACCGTGGTGCAGCGTGACAAGGCAATGGAGTCGATGATTGATTCAGGCGAGGAGTGGCTGACACCGCTTCTTGAGTACCGTGACATGCTTTCGCAGACCCAGGATCCGGAGCGCAAGCATGAATTCAGGGACTTTCGGCGCAAATCTGGTCAAGTGAATTTCATCGGTGAGACTGACCGCGTCATGCCCGGCCCGTACACCATGGAATTTTGTCGGACTCTGCTTCGTCGCTTGCTCGAAACACAAAAAGAAGTTGCGCGAGAGGCGCCTGCAGGCGAAGCGCCAATTCTGATTCATGAGAACGAATTACATGAAATCCGGCGGCTCTGGCGCACGGAGCGTGGTGACTGGGCGGACACCGTTCCGCGTATCGTACGCGAGACGCTCGGACGCGATGACATCGAGTGGGTGACGGAAGATTCTGTTGCATTCACCGCGGACGACGGTGAGCTCTTGGCTTCCGTATGCGCGGACAATGAGGTTCCGCCCGAACTCGTGATGAAATTGCTTGATATCGAGCGAGCTTCACATGGTCTTAAGCGTAGGCATGCCGTGCACACTCGTATTGAGGACGCATTCAGGCTTGAATGGCGAGATCTTGAAGTCCTCGTAGCCGAGCGGCGACGCACACTTGGGCTGGAGGACGGCAGCGTATTGGCAGTTGTTGACGATTTGGAACTTCCGTTCGATATGGTCGGTGAGGATGGGCGTTGAGGCTGCGATCAATCACACTTGAGAATTTCGGTCTTTATGCCGGTCGCCAGCGTCTGGATTTGTTGCCGGCGCGAGCAAGGCCCGTCGTCCTGATAGGCGGCAAGAACGGCGCCGGCAAAACCACTCTGCTTGAAGCGGTGCGGCTTGCCCTTTATGGGAGGCGTGCGCTTGGCTATCGGGTGGCGCAATCTGAATATGAGGAGCATCTACGGCGCCGGCTTCATGTTGGGTCGGATGGACGCCCGGCGCCTTTTGGATCGGTCGGGCTCGAGTTCGACTATGCCGAGGGTGGTGTAGTTCATCGGTATGAGGTCTTGCGGCGCTGGGCGACGCGCGGGACGAAAACCGTCGAGACCTTGACGTTGGAAAAAGACGGGGCGCCGGTCGACGCCGTGCCACGTGACGAATGGCATAGCTTCCTGCAAGAAATGATACCACCGGGCGTGTCTCAGCTGTTCTTCTTTGATGGCGAAAAGATTGCCGAAATCGCCAGAGACGATCCCGACGAGGGTCTTGCCGAGGCTGTTCGCGGTCTCCTGGGTATCGAGCTTGTTGGACGTCTCCGGACCGACTTGGGTCTCTATCTTGCTAGACATGGTCGTCGTGAAGGCAATGACGAGGCGGTTAGGCTTGAGACGATTGTTCGCGAGATGTCCGTGCTCGATCGTCGCATTGCGGAAATGGCTGAGGACGTTGCTGAACTCACCTCGCGCCATGCGTCTCAATCCCGAGTGGCCCTCAATGTCCGTCAACGGTTTATTGCTGAAGGCGGTGACGCAGCAAACCGCCGCGCTCAAATTGAGGCTTCGCGCGATGAGTTGCGCCAACAAATTACCCGCCGCGAAGCTGAGATCAGAGAATTCGCCGGCGGTCTCCTCCCATTCGCATCGGCTCCGAGATTGCTCCGGCGATTTTCAGCTGCTTTAGCGCACGCCGGGGAAAAGCCGCGCGAGGATATGGTCGAGTTTCGAGAACGTGTGGGTACATGGCGAAAGACCAACACACCGACGCGCACGGCCCGGTGGCAGGAAAGTCATTGGCGTGACCTGAATGCTTTTTTTGAATCAGAACAGCAACGAGCGGCCGGTGCCGCTGCTGGTACCGTTTCGGAGTTGGAGGCCGGCGAACGGCGGCGTCTTGTTGCACGGCTTGTCGAAGCTCGTGAAACCATTGCGTCGCGTGCAGCCCTGGCTGTCTCCGAATTGGACTCCTTGCAACGCAAACTTCGTCGTGTCGATGCCGATCTGGTGCGTGCTTCCGGGCACGCAGCAGGGATCGTTCTGGATGAGCTGCTCTCGGCTGAAAAGTCTGTCGGGACTGCCGAAGCCGTGTTGCGAGCACGGACTGACGAACTCCACACTCTGGAATTTCAACGCTCTGGACTGGCCCGCGAGCGCGACCGCACGCTTAAAGCACAGACTGAGGCTAAGGCCGGTGAAGAGCGTGCCGCACTGGCAACGCGCGTGGGCCGAGCGTTGCAATTCTATGAGGAACGGCTGCTCGATATGAAGCTTGCGCAACTCCAGACAGAGTTTGTTAGCAGGTTTAATCACCTGGCCCGCAAAGGGGGATTTGTCGCGAATGTTCGCATTGACCGCACATCTTTTGATGCGACGCTGATCGATAAGACGGGAGCCGAGATTCCGAAGTCGAGCCTATCTGCCGGGGAAAAACAGGTCTATGCAATCGCCATGCTGTGGGCACTGGCTCGCACCAGCGGCCGGGCGCTCCCGATGATTATCGACACCCCCCTGGCGCGACTTGATAGTGAACACCGAACAGCCATTGTCGAACGGTATTTCCCCGAGGCAAGCCATCAGGTCATTGTTCTATCCACGGATACCGAAGTTGATGCGCGGCTGCTTAAGGAGCTCACACCGAGCATCAGCCACTCCTACAGACTCGACTACGAGCCCGATCAACGCGCAACGCGAGCCATTCCAGGCTACTTCGGCGATGGCGACGAAGGAGGTCAGCTTGCGCTACAACAAGCTTAGGATCTCAACAGAGGCGACAAGCAAGCTACGCTCGATCCGTCAGCGCACTGGGGTCACCCCCAACCTTCTTTGCCGTACCGCGATCATGCTCTCCCTTGAAGAAGGGCCGGCGATTGCGCCAGCTCCTGATGAGGGCGGCCAGGAGTTTAACGCCTACACGCTTACGGGCGAGTATACTGGCTTGATTGCCGCTCTGTTGCGCTTCGTTGAAGAGGACGAGGGCGGCGCCAGCCCCCTATCGAACGATGATCTCGTTGCGCGTCTTCGTGCTCACATTCACCGCGGCGTGGGTACTTTGTCTGTGCGGGCCAAATCTGCGGCGGACCTGGGTCGTCTGGTGCTCGCCGCATGAAACGTGAGGCGAACAAGGAGCCCATATACCTCGACCACAACGCGACCACCCCGGTGGACCCCAGGGTCCTTGAGGCCATGCTTCCGTTTTTCACCGAGGTGTTCGGAAATCCGTCGAGTGTGGAGCATGTCCACGGCAATCGCGCCAGGTCAGCGGTGGAGGCTGCGCGTGTGCAGATCGCAGAAGCGTTGGGCGCTCGTGAGAGCGAAATAGTCCTGACCGGCAGCTGCACCGAAGCCAACAATATAGCGATCATTGGTGCCGCCCGGGCACGGCCGGAGCGTAAGCACTTGATAACGAGCGCTATCGAGCATCCCGCTGTCGTGGAGCCGATGAGGGAGCTGGAACGGGAAGGGTTCGAGGTTACAATTGTCGGGGTCGATCAACAGGGTCGGGTATCACCCTCCGACGTGGCCGCGGCAATCCGGGACGACACGAACCTAGTATCAATCATGGGCGCCAACAACGAAGTGGGGACCATTCAACCCATCGCTGAAATCGGCGCTGTTTGTGAGGAACGCGGCGTCCTGTTTCATGCCGATCTCGCGCAGCTGCTGGTTCATAGGCGCGTCGACGTTATGGCCGAACACATCCACCTTGCGAGCATTTCTGGGCACAAAGCATACGGGCCAAAGGGTGTGGGCGCCCTCTACGTTCGATCGCGCTCGCCGCGCGCTCGGCTCGTGCCTGTTTCTTTTGGCGGCGGACAGGAGCGTGGGCTTCGCTCCGGCACCGTGAATGTGCCCCTCATAGTCGGTCTTGGAACCGCACTTGAGATCGCGGGTCAGGAATGTCGGGCCGACGATGCGCGCTTGCGCGCGCTTTGCGAGAAATTCGTTCAGGAGGTTTCTTCCGCAATTGCCGGCGTCAGCTTCAACGGTCATCCCTTAGAACGTATTGCTGGAAACGTTTCGCTATCGATTGCCGGGGTCGAACCGTTAGCCCTCATGCACCGACTAAACTCTGTCGCTAGTTTTTCCGCGTCCAGTGCCTGTGCGACTGACAAAGTTAAAACAAGCCCCGTGTTACTCGCCATGTTCGGTGATACTCCGAGAGCGCGACAAGCCTTTCGGGTCTCGCCAGGTAGATTTTCAACCGCCGAACAAATGGCGCAATTTACGATCGCTCTGATCGAGGCGGTTGAAGAGCTTCGCCGGTTCGCCGCCTGAACTTACAAAAAGTGCCTTTGCTAGAGAGATAGCTGACCCGTCTCGCCGCCGGCGCCAAAGGGCAGACAATGATCCAATGTTAGCTTCTCTACTATTTGTTCATCCTAATGCCGCAGCAACTGTGAAATACGGCGATATCTGAGGTTCCTGCCAATCCCCTACTGTTAGGGTCTACTACAATTCTGGTAGACAGACGGCCAATCTCAAGCGAATCTAGCCTTGGGAGTGGGGGGGGCGATGTCAATATCGGAAGACGTGATAGACGCTGCGGTATCTCGCTATGATCGCGAGCGTGATCGCTACATCAAACTTGCTGCGCGCGTCGCGGATATCTGCCGATCCAACATCGTGGAAGGGAATGCGATCCGTGCGCAAATCACCTCGCGCACAAAGACCGTTCGGAGTTTTGACGGCAAGCTCCGGCGGTTCGCTAAAAGATCCGACAAAAACTTCAAAACGGTAGACGAGGTTTTCGAGAAGATCGGAGACTTCGCCGGCGTTCGCGTGGCGACGTATCGTCCCGAGGACGAACCACGCGTCACCGAGGCGATCAAGACGCTTTTCGTCGGGCGGGACGGAGAGGCGGTCGAGATCGATCAAAAGGACAAGCTCGACCCCGCCAACTGCCAATTTTACCGTGCCACGCATTGTCAAGTGTTCCTACGCGAAGAGGAACTGGTCGGCGACTATGGAAACTTGCGCGGTGCAAGCTGCGAGATCCAGATCTGTTCGATGATGGCGCATGTGTGGAATGAGATCGAACATGATATAGGCTACAAACCTGAGGGGGGAGGACCTGGCGAAGCCGAACGCGGTCTGCTTGGAGCCCTTGGTCATCTGACGCGTTCGGGTGATGCCGCAATTACCCAACTCCTTGCCGCCAATTACGCACGCATGACTGTGCAGACCGGCGATTTTGGCGATGTGCATGACTTTGTCGCGCGTATGCGCAAGCATTTTCCCGAAGCCGATCTATCGGTAAATGCTGGACTGGCATTTGACGAAGCTGTGCTTCTGGGGCTCACCTCGGCTGGCAAGATCGAGAAGGCTCTAGGACCTGAGGCAGTCAACCCGGACGTTGCCTCGACACGCATTGATGATTTCAATAAGTTTCTGGAGCTGTCTGGCAGTCCCGAACTTGCCCTCAACCGGCGTTCCGCGGATCTCATTCTGATAGGGATGCTTGCCAAATGTTCCCAGAAGATCGAGGAAAACCATCCGGCAGGACGGGGAAAAGGGCGCCCGGGCCGCATTTACTACCTGGTCCGCAAATATCGAGAGTTTTTGCAGGCACAACAAATAGATAAAAATGTGCCTGGCAGATGATGAGCGACCATATCCTTTCATCTATAAGTGATAATCGGCCCGCGGAGATGGATCCCAACGAGTCCGTCACCCCGAACGCCATTCGAATGCGAAGGTTGGTCGAGCTTGTTGCGGAAAACGACGTCTCGGTCCGCCTGAGGAATGCTGTGACTGTCGCAGATAGCTCCGGCAGTCTGCCTTATGCGACGATCGGGGACTATCTCGATGCGGGGCCGCTAGCCCAGACTAGGATGCTGCATGACGTTCGAAATTTCGGACGCAAGAGCGCGGACGAACTAGAGGCGCTCATCCGGGCCGAGTGTGCGTCCAACGGCGTTCATCCTTTAAGTCGCACTGAGATTTCAGCTACCGCCAATTCATCCGAGAGATCAGACCTCATCAGTCTCTTCGACGGCGACACCATTGGCTCAATCGCCCGTGAAGAAGTCCTGTCGACACGGCTTGAGGCCGTCCTTTCTCGGCCGCCTTTGCTGGATATGACGTTTGCGAAAGCCATGGAAGACTTCTTCAACACCACCCATAGGATCACGCAATCGCGAAACTGTGGACGCAAATCGGTCGAGGAATTCCGACGCCTATGTGAACGTCACATTCGTCGCCGTCTGACAGAGAATGGCTTTGGCAGGCAGGATCGGTTCGTATCGCTAATTTTCGACAACTCAAGCGCTGACCGCGAACACAAGCTGGACACAGCGCCCGACAATCCTGGCTTGCCCGACGAGGTGGCCACCGCAGAGCAGGAGCGACTGGCGGATCGTCTCGAATGGCTCTTGTCACAGCTCGACCAGCGAGCATCCACTGTTCTCAGACGTCGCAACGGTATTGGGCAGCAAGGCAGGGAAACACTAGAGGAAATCGGTACCGACTTCGGTGTGACGCGGGAGCGAATTCGCCAGATTGAATCGAAATCATTGCGCAGGTTGCGAACCCAGATTCGGCGCTACCCAATTGAACAGCTGCTGCAACAGGAGGGACCGGGGCAATGGTTGGTCATTGCGAAAAACGCGCCAGTCCTCACCAAGGCTCAGCTGCCCTCCCGCCGTCGCGATGTCGATGCCTACGTGACTTTAGCGTTAAGCATCCTCGATGTCCGGCTTGACCAGTGGATTGATCGTATTGCGCTGCCTCTGCCAGAAGGCTGGATTCATCCCCTGGGTGACGCATCACTGGTCGAAGCGGTTGCAGAGGATTTGCAAAAGGCGATTGCTCGCGCTCCGCTGCCTCAAGCATTGGGTGCTTTGACGAATGCCAATCCCGAAGTTGTGCAGGCGGCATGCGAACTTGTTCTTGGGCACCCGATTCGACTTGGCTACGTGATGCCGCCGCGTGTCGGAGCTCGCTTGACGCGCTTGATCGGCTTGCACACCCTCCTTGCCGTTGCGGGCAAAGCCCAGCCCATCGAGGAATTGCTGCCGATCTATCATGCTCATTTTGCGAATGATCTTTGCTCCGAACGTGACGCTGAGATCGTCATGGGCGCCGCACCGCATCTGTTTCTGGAAATCGAAGAGGGTAGCTGGCTGGCAATCGGCGCCGCTGGCACGACGCTTAAGAGCTTGGCGCCAGCGGAACGGGACGATCAACCGCAAGAGGAGGAACCAGGGACAATCGCGCACGCGCTGCAGGTAGCGCTTCAAGCTCGCGGCCCCACAAGGTTGGGAGACCTGCTCGACGATGCCCAAGCCATTCTACCAGAAGGTCGGTCCGCCAACAGTATAGGGCCTATTCTGATCACCCGTCGCGAAATTTTTATTCGTGTGCTTCCCGGGGTCTATGGACTGTCCGAACATGTTTCGGCAATCGCTGCTCACCTCCCAGACGACCTGCCGATCCTTTTCAATGACAACCAGGCTCGGCTTTATGCCCATGCGCGATATGCCGGAGAGCCTCGCTCGATCTTTCCATTTTGGACGCCGACGGCGGAGCTCAAACTATGTCGATGGGCTCGCCATTCCAGCGATGCAGACGTCTTTGCCTCGCTGCTCTCCGTAGCTGATCCCGCCGACTGGCCTGTCGGTTCGACTGAATGCGCAAATTGGCAACGTCTCAAATATCAGCAAGGTCGTTTTGCGATCGGAATGACTCTTCGGCGCGATGCCGCCTATGAGCTGCCGTCTTTGGATAGGATCCTCGCAGCCTGCGTTTATGCTCATAGTCAAGGTGGGCTGAATTGGATTGCCGCGAATCGCCTGTCGGGTCGAAGGATCGACTCTCACGCCGGGGCCGGCCTGGTGGCTCTGCTGGTTTGCTTAGGTGCCTTGAAGGAACCCGACGCGCAGGGCTTTCAATGGCAAATGCAACATTCTGTCACTTCCACCCTTGATGTCGTGCGCAGTGAGCTAACAGGGGAACTGGCGCATACGGGAGAACTCGACTGGAGCCGCGGTGCCGGTGTGTTACTCGCAGGACAAGTCGCTCATGCAATACTCCATCCAAAAAGCTGGGTCAGCCACAGTGCTGTCGTGGCGATGTTCGGGCAACAGACAGCGTCCGTCGCGAGCGAGGCAAGTGACGATCCCTTTGAGTTGCTGATGGCAGAGCGTCGCCGGTCTCGCGAAGCCCGGCAAAGAGAGGCCAATCTGCAATGGTTGCTTGCGGAATGAAGTCCCCTAGCCTTAAAGGGGTGCGGAAATGATCGCGCCGGAAGTCCCAGAGCTTAAATCCCACTACCGCAGTGGCAAAGACGACTTGGCCGTTGACTTTTTTCGGCCATGCCTACGGGTTGCTACCCTTTATCGTCGGGCCGTGGGATACTTCTCCACTTCAGCACTTTTAAGCTGGACAGATGCGCTGACTCGCGTCGCGGCTGACGGTGAGCTGATTGTTCAAATGGTAGCATCGCCGGAGCTTTCCCCAGGGGATGCCGCGACCTTGAGAGCGCTCCACAATCCCGAAAGGATCGCGCAGTATCAGGCAATTATTGTCGAGCGAATTCTGGACGAAATCATTGCGCTGCTTGGCGACCCGACCGATTCCGGACGTCTCGCTCATGTATTTGCCTGGCTCCTGGCAAACGACCGTCTACAGATAAAATTCGCCTTTCCAGAACATGTCGCCCAACCGGGCATCTTTCATGAAAAGATCGGCATCTTCGATTTCCCAAACGGATCACGCGCCGCGTTCACAGGTTCTGCCAACGAAACCAGAAGCGGGCACAGCAGGAACTACGAATCGATCGACGTTTACCGGTCATGGGTGCCCGCAGAGGAAGAGCGGGTCTCCACGAAAGTCGAACAGTTCGACGAAGCCTGGAACAACAAAGCCGAAGGCCTCGATGTTTTAGCGCCATCGACGGACGTAATCAGCCGTTTGCGAGAGCGAGCACCTCGCCACAGAAAACCCGTGGCGGAAGAGAAGCCGGAGCAGCAGCCGGAGCCCGACAAACGGTGGCTGCATCAGGAAGAAGCGGTTTCAGCGTTTTTGGCGGGCGGGGCCGGGATCCTGGAGATGGCAACCGGGACAGGTAAGACCCGCACAGCACTCAAGATCTTATCGTCGTTGATCGCCTCGAAATCGATCGACGCCGCGATTGTTGCAATGGACGGGACCGACCTCCTGGATCAATGGGCAGAGGAGCTCGAACAATGGAACCTCGCCGGTGGCCCGCATTGGCTCATCTACCGAAACTATGAACGTTATCATGAGCTTGGCGAGTTTGCTCTTGATCCCTATCGCGGGCTGATTGTCATTTCTCGCGGCCAACTCCACAAACTTCTGGGCAGGCTGCCGGCCGCCGTAAAGTCGCGTATGATAGTCATTCACGACGAAGTTCACGGCTTGGGCACACCGAGTCTTGTCGGTTCCCTTGGCGGGAGCCACAACGATTTTTCGTTTAAAGTGGGGCTCAGCGCCACGCCGGACCGGGCTTACGACCAGGATGGCAATCAATTCATCGCAACCGAGCTTGGTCCTGTTTTGTATCGGTTTCCGCTTGAAAAGGCGATCGCGCGCGGGGTGCTGAGCGAATTCGATTATCTACCGCTTGCGTATGAACTAACGACCAGCGATCGAGAGCGACTGCAGGGCGTCTATACTAAGAAGGCCGCGCGCCTGCACAATGGCAACCCGATGAGCGACGAGGAAATCTGGACCGAAATTGCCATGATATACAAGACCGCCGAGATGAAGCCGGTGGTCTTTTGCGAGTATCTTAAAGTGAACCCTTCAATACTCCAGCGGTGCATCATCTTCGTTGAGACAAAAGAATACGGCTCCAGAATTCTCGATATTTTGCATGACTACACGCACCTTTACCGAACCTACTATGCCGAAGACGATCGAGACCATTTGGTAGCGTTCGCCCGAGGCGACATCGATTGCCTCGTCACATGTCACCGAATATCCCAAGGGATTGATATTCGCTCGTTGAGCACGGTCGTGCTGTTCGCGTCGGCTCGTGCAAAACTCGAGACAATTCAGCGGATCGGCCGCTGCCTGCGGACAGATCCTTTATTGCCTGAAAAACGTGCTCTGGTCGTCGATTTTGTCAGGCCGGCCAGTCCGACCGATCCGGTTCCGAACGCTGATCAGGAGCGCTGTGCTTGGCTTACAGCGCTATCTGCGGTGAGAAAGGGAGACTCTAATGCCGCTTGATCCAGCCCTCGAGGCAGCGCTCCACAGCTCCGTCAATGCTGCTGGCCAGCCCAAGACAGTTGCACAACGACTTGTAGCCTGGCTCAAGTCATTGAGTGATGGCGAAGGCAGTGAGGACCAAAACGCTCGCTTTTACGAAAACGTCTTGGAAGCTGTTAAGGTCAAGGACACAACCGATGAGGATTAGTCTAAGTGGCTGGGCCAGCAATGGTTTGCGGTGTCCTGACGTTGAGATCAAGCTAGCCGGCAAGTCAGGTGAGCCGGCCAAGGTCGCATTGGTACAAATGCCGAACGGCACCGGGAAAACGACAACTTTGGAGCTCATTCGAGCTACCCTTACCGGCCAGGCGAGCACCTGGCCACCGACAAGAATACGAGACTATCGCCGACCTGGGGACAATCGGGACAAAGGTGAGTTCCGCGTAGCGTTGCTGCTCGACAGGCGACCGCTCACCATCGAACTGATTTTGGATTTCGAAAACGGCACCGCGTCGTACCGCACAACAACACCCGGCAGCGGAGGCGTGGTTGGCCGGTGGCAGCCTCCTCCATCGGTTCTAAAATTTCTGACGCCTGACTTTCTGCACCTGTTCATCTTTGACGGTGAGTTTGCCGACAAATTGTTGAAGCAGGATGCGGGACGCGCTGACGAGGCTATTAGCGCGCTGTGTCAACTGGACCTCCTCGACATTGTCGCTCAAACCACTGAATCGCAGTGGAAAAAGCGTACCAGCCAGGGCGGAGGGAAGACGGCTGCGGCATTGACCAAGCTCAATGGCCTGCGCGATGCACTGCTCAGGCGCCGCAGTGATCTCGAAAAGGCGCGCGACGTCGCGCAGCGAAAAATCGATGCAGGCTCAGTCGCAGCCGCTGATCTTACCAAGAAAATTGCCGATCGGCTTGGCAGTGTTGAAGCCACTCGGGTTCAGCACGCTGAGGCAATACTTGCCCTCCAGGGTGCCAACAATGCGGTAAGCAAGGCATCGGGCGAGGTCATGGATCTTCTCCGAATGCCGTTGGCCGTTCACAAAAGCTTCTCCGAGAGCCTCGTCGAACTCAGGGATAACCTTGACCATCTGAAACTTCCGGAGAACACCTCAGCCCAGTTCTTCGCAGATCTCGTTCAAGAGCCCGACTGCATTTGCGGACGTCCGATGAGTGATGTTGCTCGCGACGAAATCCTGAAGCGAGCGAAGGGTTATCTCGACATGGAGGAATCCGGAACGATCAACGCGCTGAAGCATGACATCACCATGTTCGTGGCCGCTCCGGGCGATGAGCCGGCCTACGTGCTTCTCGAGAGGGTGTTAAAAGAACTTACATCAGCTCGCAGGCAGCAAAGAGAGGCCGATCAGACGCTGCGTGCGCTGGCGAAGAAGCTTATCGATGAAGGCGATGAGTTGCTCAAAGAGTGGCAGGATACCTTGGGGACTCTCGAAACCGAGTTAGCCCGCTGCAAGCAAGTCCTACAGGAGATCAATGCCCCGTCAGGGGAAGACACTGACGAGCCGATCATGTCCATGAAGCTCGTCGAGAAGAAATTGGATGAGGTTGGGAAGGACATAGCCAAATTATCTGAAACTGTCGATCTTAGAAGCAAAACGGATATAATTGAAGCAATCCTCAAGCAAGCCGCGCGTCTGGCGCGGGATGAGATCCGCGCCGAACTGGTGCAGGAATCAAACAAGAGGCTTTCGGTTATCCTTGCCAACGACCCGCTTCGCATCGATCGCATCGATAAGTCGCTGCACCTTGCCAACCAGTCAGGTGCAAGCGTGGGGCAGAAACTATCTGTTGGTTACACTTTCTTAATGAGCGCCCTAAATCGCGGGAACAATGACTTTCCGCTCATAGTCGATAGTCCTGCCAATTCGATTGACGAGGGCGTGCGACGCAATATCGGAAAGCTTATACCCGAGCTTTGCACTCAATTCGTTGGCTTCACGATCAACACTGAGCGAGCGGGTTTCGTCCAGGCGTTGGAAAAGGTCTGCGAGGATTGCCTGTTTCTAACGGTGTTCCGCAGGACCGAGGGAACAAAGCGGCTTGAGCGCACCCTGCCGCCAGTTGGCGTGACCAAGACGGACAATGCCGTTTTAGTCAACAACCGCGACTACTTTATGTCTTTCGACCTCACGGATGAAAAGGACATCTGATGGCTCGGTTCCGTATTCGAAAGGATGCTCAAGCTTGGTTCAACAAAATTGAGGATTTCGAGCATTTCAAAGTCGATTTTGATCAATATTACCTCTGTCTGATGGCGGGCTTCGCCAGTGGACGAAGCAACGATAGCGCTCCCACGACGGAAATGGTGGATCATTTTGTCAAGGAATATAAGCCCGCCAGCCGCTTTCTGATAGGGCTATTGGTAATCGCGGAACTCAACAAGAGTGGAATTGGAGTCACGGAGCGCGCTGCCGTGCGTGCACTATTCAAGCGCCTCGTAGATCCGCATAGTCCCAACCAATTGACCGAGGAGGGTATGCGTCGAATGAACGCGTACGCAAGCGGCGGCTACGATTATCTGTCTGAAAAGCGAGAAACCAAACCGTACTCAGGCGAGGAGTTTTTGCGAGATTATGTTCAGCTAATAGATCAGGCGGTGAAGTCGGCCGACAGCTTGCCAACGGGTTCACTGCCATCTTGAGGCATGAGGAATGGGATAGGCGACGGCCAGCATGCTAACGAAAGCCACGGCTGGCGTCGTCCACCCTGCTTAGATTAAAACGTCTGATAGACCTAATTCGCAAGTCCAATTTGCTCCTCGATTGCCCGACGAATGATGCTTCGGCCCGATCCCGACGCGTTGCGGTATTTGTCCTCGCTGAAGTTCAATCCGCGTGCTGGTTGTAGAATTGATCGGAAGTACTCGACTGAGATGACTTTCCGTTCGTAAGCGTCGGGGGCCAACCGACGTAAAATGTCGAAAAGCGCCTGCACGGCCACCGTCTTGAATATGAACGAGTCTGCGGGCGCAGCGGACCAGAATACCTCGTTGCAAGCGATGAGATAATTCAGAACCATGGTATAGATCACGATGTCCTGACCTGCGAAGTAGGCCGCGCGCAGAGGCGCTCGATCCTTTCTGCGCTCTTGAATGTCGGCGCGCCGCACCTTGGCAGGTGTCTGGAGATCGTTCGCGTCCGTCTTCGGGTTGCTCGTGAAGAGTCGCGCAATTCCCTCTACAACAACTGCAGTCGAGACCTTCCACCCGCCGTGACCGGTCAGCGCTGCAAGTTGAGCGTCCTTCTTGGGAGCGATGACAATCCGTCCCTTAAGAGGTGAGGCGTCGTCGCTGCCCAAACGGCGTGTCAGGAACACTGCAAGCTTGTCTGGGCTCCAAAAAGACGGATCCTCATCGTCTATGTTGTAGCCGAACATCTCATACGTCAGGCTCTTGTCCACTCGCTTCTGGTTCGAGTTGATAGTGGCGAAGATCTGTGCCTGAAACGGCTTCGGCAGATCGAGATAGATCGCGCAAATCATCTCCATCTCAAGACGCTCGACCACTTTCGCTTTCGCGAAACCGAATAGGCGGTGCTGGCCGTCCACCACGGCGGCGAGCTTGTCTTTGGTTGGGATCACCAGCTCATGGCAACCATCGTCTCCCACCTCAATGCGCCAGCGTCGGTCGATCAGACTTGGGTCGCCATCGGCGACTTCCAAATTGTCAGCTGGCTTACCGTCTTCGGCATCCTCCTCCGCTTGATCAACCGGATCGTCTTCTGTCATGCCGTCACTCGGCCGCGAATTCGCCGCCAGGATGATCGAATTGGGGAACGCGGTGTCGTCCCTATCGATATATCTGCCGATCTCCTGCAGCCTTTTCTCGCGATATTCACGCTGAATTCCGCCGAGATTGTATGGCCTGCTTGCGTCGCCAGTGTGCTCGGCTGTGAGGACGTCGCTGAAGCAGACATCGAGAAGCAGGCGAGCCGGCAGTGCTACTACCCAACATTCTGCGAGTTCCTGACGAACGCGAAGGACCTTGGTTCGATATGGGAACGTGGTCATGCGTCAAAACCTCCAAGGTCGCCACCAAGGGGGCGGTCGGTGCTGCCTCCTAAGGCCGCTTGGTCCAGTGGCTCGTCAAAAAAGTCGGGGTTGTCAGCGTTTGCTATCCACCAGAACCAAAGCGAGACAAGCGAAGCCAGCGTTCCGATGGACAGCGACAAAGCGGTCGAAAGGTTGCGGTCTAGGATTAACCAAAAACCTACAGCGGCGATAACTGTTGTGCCGACAAACGCGACCGCACGCAGCGCCTTCAGATATTTCCCCAACACAATCTGGAAGCATGTGGAACCGATCAGCGCCGGAAAAAATGTTGCCATCGCTGTGCGTACGGGCAAAAAATCTGTGGGCGATGGCGCCTTTGCCGCGTTGATCAATTCCACCCAGATTCCTAGGCCGCCGATCAGCACTACGCTGCCGAAAAAGAAAAAGACAAAGGTTGCATGCGCCGCCGGTCGCGTAGTCCGACGCCAAACGTCACGGCGGAGTTCACTCCACCCTCCTTCAACCGCTCCCATATCACCTTTCACCATGAGTCCACATGCCACCATTCCTCACTATCAGTCGCTTGAGCAGTCGCCGGAGGAAGTGCGATCTCAGTGATCTCGGCATGGCCACGGCAGCCAGCCCGCGCAGGAGAAGCATATACATTCCGCTCTTGATTTTTAAACTGCCAATCCATAACCATCAATTTAACTCGAGATCAACAAGTACCAATGGCAACATACTTTTTTGGAATCTCCAGTTTAAAAACCGCTGGCGCTCAGTAGCGATAATCCCCCTGCTTTCGACTCGCAGAGCGGTATGCGCTTGCGGTCCAGTCTCTATCGCCTACGTCAATTTTACGGATCGCCACAATTGTTGTTTGTGCAAGTTGCGTTGTGATGGGCGCGGGAACTTGGCGTAAATTTGTCAAAAAAACGGAGTCCGGAACGGGACCTTTCCATCTATCACGGCGAACGTTGTCTCACATGCTGGGATGGTCTTATACCTCTACGATCTTGGAAAGTTGCGTCTCGAGCCCACATGTTGCAGCCGCGTATAGAGAGATACGGCCTTGAGCGCCATGTCGTCGAGATGGAGGTTGATGTGTTTGCTCGATGACGTAAAGACCCTTGCGGCGCTCTTGGACGCCAGGTGAACCAGACGAGAGATTTGTCCTGTTCGTTTGCTTGAGATCGAAACGTGGAAAAGGTTCGCGTTCTGGCGTAAATTTGTCTCCTTTGGGCGTCCAACACCTGTGACGACGATCTCGGCAAAAGCTGCGTCTTTTTCGCCGCAAAGCTGCACGCCTGGGGTGGTATTAGCCTGACTTCCACAATGTTCCAGGCATAGAATGAAGCTATGAACGTGCGTTCTATGAGTTCCTTTTGTTCGACGGATCGTGCTAAAGCCGCTCGCCGAACGATCCCCCAGTCGGGGCGCTGCAAACATCTATTTTGTGCTCGCTTCCTGCCTCTCTATCCCTAGCAGGTTGATGAAAAAGTCCCAGAGATACCCGTTTTGAATCTGGTTTGTACCGTGTCTGATTCCGATACGTTCCGTGAACAAAACAGTTTTTCAACAGCCTGCTAGAAGGACCTTAATTACCGAATGAAAAGCACTTTGCTTCCCCTTAATACTATTCGATACGAGTTTCCGGCAACGGAAAACGCGATCTACATGGATGTTGCTAATCAGGGGCTCATCTCAAGAACAGCGTTGGCATCCATAGGACCGCATCTGGAGAATCGGCTTTGCGGGACGAATGATGAGCCTGCACTAATGGAACACGTCGAGCGAACTCGCGCCCGTTTTGCGCGGTTTATCGGTGCGGGTGAAAAAGAGATCGCCATCACGAAGAACGCATCAGAAGGCATTAATATAATCGCTAACGCCGTCGACTGGAAGCCCGGCGATAATATAGTTCTGTGCCCAAAACTGGAGCACGCAAATAACATCCTACCGTGGTTTCAGGTCAAGGTCCGCCACAATGTTGAACTGCGGTTCATAGAGCCGGAGAACGGCTCGGTTCCGCCTGCGGCCTTCATTCGGGCAATTGACTCGCGCACGCGTATTGTCTCACTGTCGACGATGACAATGGTTCCCGGATTTCGAACCCGAGTGGGACCAATCGCCGAGGCGTGCAGGCATTTTGGAGCCTTCCTTTTAGCTGATGCAACTCAATCCGTGGGAATACTCCACACAGATGTCGCTCAACTTGGCATCGATGGTTTGGCGGTTTCGACCGTGAAGGGGTTGATGGGGCTTTATGGGTCGGGATTTCTGTATTGCCGCCAAGAATGGGCCGATCGATTAAATCCGGCCTACCTTTCTCGTTTCAGTGTGGATCTCGGGAACGCGCCAGAATCGGCTCCGGTGCTGGACCCTGTGAAATTGCGGTCTGGGGCGGCCCGCTTTGACCTTGGACACTACAACTTTCCGGCCATGCTAGCTGCCTACGCATCAATGGGGCAACTACTTGAAATAGGGACCGAAGCAATCGACCACAGGGTTACGTCGCTTACTAAACGACTGGCTTCCGGCCTCTTTGAACTTGGATTGCCCGTCTGTGGGGGACCTCCCGGGAGCCACACTGGAAGCATAGTGGCGGTTGGCGATATGGCAGCGCTCTCCGACGGGCGACCTATCAGCAGCCGTATACAGTCGCTTCACGCCTATATGATGAGCAACCAGGTGACCGCCTCAACACGCAGGGGATTATTGCGTTTTTCTCTTCATCTGTACAATACGGAAGAAGAGGTGGATCGTGTTGTCGAGTTGGCCAAGAGCTGGCTGAAGTAGCCGAAGCGGTAAACCACCTACGATAGGAGAATCTATGCCCCCCGTGTGCGCAGAGACTGCGGCGCTCCTACAAGAGCTTATTAGAATTGAGAGTGTCAACCCAGCTTTGTCGTCAACGGGAAGTGGAGAACAAGGAGTCGTCGAATTTCTGGCGCATTTTTGTAGAGAACGAAATCTCCCATATGAAATACAGCCCGTGGTGGAAGGGCGCTCGAACTTGTTAACCTGGGTCCCTGGGCAGGATCCTGACAAGCGCGTCCTTTTTATCGCCCATATGGACACTGTGCCTACAGGTGAATGGGAATCCAACCCGTTCTCTGGTGAACAACGGGAGGGGCGCATTTATGGTCGCGGTGCTTGCGACGACAAAGGGCCGCTTGCAGCTATGTTGGTGGCACTTAGCACCCTTGGAGACCGCAAACCCGAAGCCACGGTCGTCGTGGCGGCGGACATTGACGAAGAGGGCCGCAAAATTGGCGCTCGTGCCATTGCGCAGTCAGGCGTGTCCTATGACGCCGCTGTGGTCGGTGAATGCACTAACTTAGAGCTCGTTGTCGCTCACAAGGGATCGGTCCGCTGGCAAGTCGAAGTTGAAGGCGTCGCCGCGCATACCTCGAAGCCCCATCTCGGAGTAAATGCAATCACGGCAATGGCTAAGATAGTACTGGCGCTTGATGAGCATGGTAATGAGCTGGCGCTACGAGCGGACCCTTTCGTCGGCCCCCCCGCTCTAACCGTCAGCCTTATCGAAGGGGGCGTAGAGATTACAACGGTGCCGCCGCGGTGCCGCATCTGGATTGATCGACGCCTCATACCAGGAGAGTCGCCGCAGCTCGCGATACAGGAGGTAGAAGACATACTGGAAAGTTTCCGCCAGGGCGACGACAAAATCAAAGTCCGATCTTTGCTACCTGCCCTAGAGGATCCAGCTCCGCCTAACGCAATGTCGAGCAAAATTGCTATGGTGGCAGCAGCGGCCTGCGCTGATGTTGTTGGATCGGGAAAATACGTAGGAGCGCCCTGGGGCACGGATGCAAGCCAGCTGTCGTTGGCGGGAATTCCTTGCGTCGTCCTCGGCCCGGGAAGTGATGCTCAGGCCCATACGAACAACGAGTTCATTGAAATAGATCAGTTAGGCAAGGCGGTCGAGATATACCAGCATATAATGCTTAACTACTAGAATTTCCACGCACGTGGTCTTACTTTCTGTCTTGGTGGCGTTCCTTTCTGGAATTCTGTGAGTTTCAACATTACCAGCCGGTCATGACCGCCTGACCGCGCGCTTTCCGCGAATACGCAGAACTCTCAGCTCTGGCCCGCTCCAAGCTCGCTAGGCTAACTTCAGGAGGCTGCGACGCGGCCGACGTGAGATTCAAGGGCCGCCCCTCTGCGACCAAGCCGGCATAGATGTGGCATGCGCTGTACCGGCTCACCTGCCGATAGCTAGCAATAGGCGCACAAGAACTGCTCAACGCTGCTCGACGGCCTGATGGCGACGGTGCCGAGTGCAGACCAGGGAGTGTGGACGGCTTTCTATGTCTTGAGGTTGAACTGCTCATGCGGCTTAGATCGCGTCCTTAGCGGTCGTTCAAGATGGCATCAGACATTTTTTCAGCAATCATAATCGTCGGAATGTTGGTATTCGCTCGTGGGCAAAATGGCATAACTGACGCATCGGCGACTCTCACGCCCGCTACCCGGTGAACACGCCCCGACGCATCTGTAACACTGTTTAGGTCCTCAGATGATCCCATCCTGCATGTGGACGTTGGATGGAAGTTGCCAAAGACATTTTGGCGTATGAAGCGGTCGAGAAGCTCGTCGTTATTGAGGAGATCGGCGATACTGCGTCCATCAGTGATGACGGATTTTATTATCCCTCGTCGCAACCGCGAAGAACTATCCATTAACGCGGCGACAATACCCGTAATTCCGTAGTTTATACGGTTGTAGCTACTTATCCGCTTTGCTCGCCCGGTCCAGGTAGACGGAAATGGGTCGAGCGCGACGGCCGCCACCGCCTTGTGCTCGAGTAATTGCGCTACGAACCGGAACGCCTTCTTCAATCGATCAGCATCACGATTGTCGCTTAGCATGTTGAAGTTCACCTCCGGCTCAGCGGCATGAGAGGAATTTTTGAGCGAGACTGTTCCCGTCGAGAAGGAGCGGTTAACCCAGAAATTGAGAGTGCCAAGGCGCTTGCCAATGGGATGCCATGCAGACTTCGCCAAGGCCGAGATTGCCATATCTGTTGAGGGGCAGCCCTCATGTCCTGAGGAGTAACGAGCATGCATCTGGATATAGCCGGTCGCATTCGGTGCCATGCGATCGTTCGGTTTTAAATAGGCCGAGATGGCGACACCGGGGTGCTCCTGCAGATTTTTGCCAACCCCGTCTAAGTTCGCAACAATGGCAATGCCGAGTTTTGATAGCTGCCCCGCCGGTCCAATCCCGGAACGCATCAACAAAGCGGGCGAATGAATAGCGCCGGCACACAGAATCACTGTTTCCGCAAAATAAGATTGCTGACCCGTTTTGCTCTCGGTCTCGACGCCTATTATTTGACGTCCTGAGGAGATTAGCCGTACGACAGTTGTCTCCGGCAAAATCTTAAGGTGGGGGCGAGCGCGCACGCTTGCGGGCAAATAGGCCATCGCAGCCGAGACGCGGCGACGGTTGCGGTTTGTCAACGGAACAACTGAGTGTCCATCGCCAAACTCCCCGTTGAAGTCGGATCGAAATGGTATGCCTCTGCTTTGATAAGCCTCCGACACTGCGCAAATAAATCCGGACCATTCCGCCTTTCCCACGCGCGTGATGGGCAGCGGACCGTCGTTTCCATGGTACTCGTTGCTAAAATCCAGGTCGTTCTCAAGCCGACGGAAGAATGGCAGCACACTCTCCCAATCCCAGCCCTCGGCACCTCCGGATGCCCAATCATCGTAGTCGGCCGGAGCCCCGCGGTTGGCTACCTGAGCATTAATGCTCGAACCCCCTCCTATGAGACGAGCTTGCTCGTAATGAGTCTGTCTGCTGACATTCTGCACTATTGTCGCAGTGAGTGACGGCCACTGATAACGAGTATTGTAGTAGGCGCGCGTCGGATTGCCATCAAGGATATCGTCAGGAATGGCATCTGGGGCAAAGTCGGGACCAGCCTCGACGAGCAGCACTTGACTTCCATCAGCAGAAAGCCTGTTCGCCATAACGCATCCCGAAGAGCCGCCGCCTACAATGAGGTAGTCGAAAAACAAAGGATACACTCCATTCAAATCTCCACGCTCAACCTAGCAGGGATGCGAACGCATCCTTCTGCAAAATGAGGCATTCTACGCAGAAAAGCTGCCGCATACGGTTACAGTCCGCGTAATCCCCGCTAGGTACCTTTACGACATTGTGCACTGGCGCGATCGCAGCTTACCTTTCTCTTGATCCGTCCCCATCGTAGACGATTAACAAGCCGCGACGGCCAGCGTAGACTCTGATGTCAGCGCTGCGCGATATCGGCTACGGGTTACGAGACGAGTTAGCTATTCTGCATGGGGTGCGATAACTGCCGATCGTGACCGGTGTTGCTTGGCCAATACATTCGGTTAACTCAGTTCGCGAGAAAACTTCGGTACAGTACGGCTGTAACCGTCGCACCCACTCCCAACCGTATGGGTCAGGCCGAGAGATCGCGCAGCAGATAAAGACCGCGCAGGATCTGCGGGAAGCCCCTCTGAGACTCCCTGCGTGGTCGACGCTATTCTTCAATTGGCAGTGCTAGCGACGCCTTGATTCGATCCATTACCACCATTGTTTTGGAGGCCTTCACTTCCGAATGTTCGTGAAAAAAGCGACGGGTGAATGCCTCATACTCGGCCATATCACGTACAGAAATTATGAGGAGAAAGTCAGATTCCCCTGTAACATAATATGCGCTCATGATCTCAGGTGTGCGCCGAACCGCTTGCTTGAAACGATCAATTATGTCCGGGCGATCGCGCTCCAGTGTAATGGACGCGAGCATGAGCATCGGCCTCCCGACAGCTCCTGGCGAGACTATCG
Source organism: Mesorhizobium sp. WSM3224 (assembly GCF_000427725.1). Classification (GTDB taxonomy): domain Bacteria; phylum Pseudomonadota; class Alphaproteobacteria; order Rhizobiales; family Rhizobiaceae; genus Mesorhizobium. Next base: position 28,702 of record NZ_ATYO01000022.1, read on the forward strand.
CTACATCAGCCTCAATTACACCGGCGTCCCGCAACCGCTTCAATCGGCGTTGACAGGCGGTGGGGGAAAGGCCGGCGATTTCGCCCAACTCTTCTGTCGTGAGGCGATTGTTGTGTTGGACGGCGTTGAGAAGCTTCCTATCGATTTTATCGAGTTCCATTTGCGATACCTGCAAGAAACCGGGCTTCGCGCAGAAAATCTGCGTTGACCCCAGATATAAAGCCATTTTGCGCGATGCTCAAGGATCAACAAAGAGCTAGGCTTCCAACAGCTCCCCGAAGCAGGGATTTTGTATCGCCCTCTCCCCGAGGACGGTCGTAAGTTGCGAGTCCGCTTTTTTAGAACTGGCGACCAACTGTGACCGGGCCAGCGGAGAGTGTAAGCACCTTTATCGCGAGTTCTAGGTGCCCCCGCACCGCCATCATTGCAGGATGGTAGAGCCCGGCCTAAGCTATTACTTTGCCTCCAATACGGCGCTAAGGAACTGACGGGTTCGCTCGTTCTGCGGATCCCCGAAGAGCTGGTCAGGCGAGCCCTGCTCGGCGATCTTGCCGCCATAGAAGAAACAGACACGATTGGAGAATTCCTTAGCAAAGCCCATCTGGTGCGTGACCATCAGCATAGTGAGGTCAAACTCGGCGCCGAGCTTGCGGATGACGTTTAGCACCTCCCCGACTAGCTCTGGGTCGAGAGCCGAGGTCACTTCGTCGAACAGCATCACCTTGGGCCGCATGGCTAGCGCGCGGGCGATCGCCACGCGCTGCTTCTGACCGCCGGATAGCTGAATCGGAAAGTGATTTTTCTTCTCGCCGAGCCCCACCATGTCGAGCAGATCCGCCGCTCGGGCCTCAGCCTCGGGCTTGGAAAGCCCAAGTACCGATACCGGCGCCTCCATGCAGTTCTGCAATGCCGTCATGTGAGGAAAGAGATTGAAGTGCTGGAACACCATACCGATCTGGCCGCGCACGCGCCTGAGGTGCCGATTGTTCGCCGGCACCATCCGACCACTCCTTTGCATGTGCGTCAATGGCTCGCCGTTTACCCAAATTACTCCATCGTTGATGCGTTCCAGCGTCATTAGCATGCGCAACACTGTAGTCTTCCCCGAGCCGGAGGGCCCTATAATCGACACCCTCTCATTGCGCGAGATATCTAGATTGAGCTTGTCTAGTACGGTCAGCGCACCGTAGCGTTTGGTAACGTTCTCGAAGCGGACCATAGGTTGATTCATGATTTTCTCGTTTTGCGCCATGGGGAAATTGGGCTGCCCCAGCACCGTCAGCGCATCGTAGTACATTGCGGCATTTTGCAGACGAACCCTGGGCTCGTTCATCGAGATCTCCTACTGCAGATGGTAGCGGCGGTTGAGCCAGAAGCTAACTGCTTGGACGATCGCTGAGGCGACCAGACTGAACACGAGGTAGAAAAAACCAACCATGGTGATCGCCTCTATATATCGATAGTTTTCCCCGCCGAAATTCTTTGCCCGCTGTAGCATCTCAGGGATAGCGATCGCGGCGAGTATCGGTGTATCCTTGAACATGCCGACGAAATAGTTGCCTAGGGCTGGCGCGATGGGGGGAATTGCTTGAGGCAAGATGATAGCTCGCCAGCTGCGCTGCGGCGAAAGGTTAAGCGCAGTGCAGGCCTCCCACTGTCCGCCATCTACAGTTTCAATTCCCGCGCGGTAACATTCCGAACAGTAAGCGGCGTAGTGGACGCCGAGCATACCTACGCCGGCGATCCAAGCGGGGATAAACATCCCGAATTCCGGTCCGACAAAATAGATGAAAAAAACCTGAAGCAGCAGCGGAGTCGAGCGTATGAATTCCACGACTTCCGCCATGGCAGTGGAGACATAGCGGTTCCGAGATTGGCGGATCAGCGCGAAAACCAGACCCAGGATCGATGCTATCGCGAAGCCGAATAGAGTAGCCTCAACGGTGACGATCGCGCCAAGAGAAAGATACGGCAATGCCTCCCAAACGTAAGACCAATCCCAAATAGTCATGCCATTGCCTCCCGCACGAACCCCGGCGAGAGCCGGCGTTCCAGCCAACGGACAAAGGGCGTGATAAGTGCGCGCGCGATGATGTAGTATCCAAAAAGCGCCACAGTAAAGAAAAGCAGATAGTTGCCCGTCGTGTCAGCTGCGAGTTTGGCGGCTGAGGTGAACTCGGCGATGGTGATGAAGAAAGTGAGCGACGTCGCTTTAAGCAATTCTATAAGCATGTTACCCCAGGACGGCAGCAAGGCGCGGATTGCCTGCGGCATTACGATGCGGCGCATCATAGTGAGCCGTGAAAAGTTGAGCGCAATGCTGGCTTCATACTGCCCGCGGTCGACCGCCTGGATGGCGGCGCGAACCACCTCGGCCCCATAGCCGGACGCGCAGAGGCCGATTCCGAAGATGGCCACCGTCCATGGAGAAAGGGCGAGTCCGAAGATAGGCAACACGAAAAACCACCAATAGACCTGCACCAGCAACGATGTCCCACGGAAGAATTCGATATAGCCAATGGCGAGCCAACGAACCGGTTTGATGGGCGAGACTCTCATCAGGCCCACGATCAGCGCCAGTACGCTCGTTACCAGCGACGCCCCAAGAGTGACGATCAAAGTGACCAACATCCCCTTGGCGAGCGCCGCCACGCCGAAGCTCAGCATGTATTCGCTTCCCTTCCTTATGGTAATTCTCGTAATCCCCTTTTCGGGCAGTCCGGAAAGGGGATTAGACGCCAAGTGTCGCTTTGTGGTCTTCCTTCAATCCTTGCAGAGATCGGCGGTTTTTTCGCTGCCCGGCAATATCGACTTATCGTATCCGTAAGTGCTGACAGACGCCAGCATCTCATCGGAGCCGATATAAGCCTTCATCGCCGAGTTGAAGGCGTCGACCGCGGCCTGCTCGTTGAGCGGGAAGGCGAAAGCGGGGGAGATGTGCCAGGCGGGGATGTACGGATTTGCTAGCTCAAGCCTGTCATTACTGGCGATAGCTTTCTTCAAGGTCAAATATTCGGAGCCACCGGCATCGGCGCGGCCGACTTTCACTGCCTGGACGATCTCCGTATAGTCAGTAACCTGCAAGATCTTGTCTTCGGGAATTCCGACTTTCTTCGCGGTCGCCAAATCAACAAACCCAACGCCTGTGACGAACGTCGCACCCTTATCCCGAATATCGGCATAGGAATGCAGCCCTTTCGGGTTGCCCTTTGGCACGACGAGTGCATCCCTGAGAGTAGCGATCAGATCGGTGAAGAGCACGTTTCGGCAACGTGCAGGGAGGACGCCCATGGCGTCGGCAATAATGTCGAAGCGGCCGGCCTGCAGGCCGGGAATGAGCGCCCCCCATTCAGCACTGACCGGCTCGACCTTGCCGGCCCCCATTTTCTTTAAGACGGCCAGCATAATCGTATTGCTTATGCCGAGCGGTTCATTGTTGGATCCGGAGTAAGCCCATGGAGCATCATTGGAATAGCCGATCCGGATCGGCTCTCCCTTTTTAATCTTATCGAGTAGCGAACCCGCCGAGGCTGAACCGGCCACCAAGCCGATTGCCAACATCGCTGCACCCAAAGCAGCCATTCCGTTCAGAACCACGCACCTAAAGACGCGTGTTCTGCGCTCGAAAAAATGCCATTTGTTCATGTGGTAACTCCTTCCATTTCGTTGGCCGCTTTTCGCAGTGTAAAACGTCGTGAGACGACGCTGCATGCGTTTTTATTGACCGCCACGGCAGTTCCCATTTGGAGCGAGGCTATCGCACTCCCCATTGGACCTGTCGTCCAACCGGCAACGGATCACCACGCTCGCCTAGTGAATCTAACAGCCGTAAGGCGCCGGTTTTGCGCGACTTTTCAATATTGACGCAGGAAGTCGGCTTTTCTGAACGGCAAAGTGCTGCGCGGCGATCAAGTCGAGAGGCGCCGATAGGAAACTGCAGCGACAACGAATAAGTGATGCAGTCCACACATCGCCCTGGGCTCCGCTAATGAGCAGGCGCTACCAGTTGTATCCAAAATCCAATCGGCGCGGAGAGGCGCTTGCTACAAAAGCTGGGCCCGCCGGCCAAAATAGGAGGGATGGTCAGCGGAGCCAGAGCCAGGAAAAGCCGGGTCACACGCCTGAAAGCGCCCAAGAGGCCGCCAGTGCGAGAGAACTGGGAGGGAGCCCCTCAAGTGGGGTGCGGGCTCATTCGAGCCAGCGAAGGTGTCTTTTGGAGGCAGCGTGGGGCGAGCGGATTGGCGTATCGGAGGAGGAACCCGACCGGGCCGCGGCTCTCGCCAGAGCGGGGTAGGTCTGAGTGCAGTCGTTTCCCTCGCTAGAGGGATACTTTTCATTCCCCATATTGCTATTTCCTGATCCTTGGGGTTTTAAAGGGCTGTTGGCCAGCCATGCACTGTTGCTGGGAGTTGTGACCGGGCTGGTTGCTCTTGTTTGTAATGCTCGCTGGGGCAAGGACGGAAGTTGCCGCGGCGTGCATAAACGGCCCAGCAGCACATTATGGCCGAGAGAGCGAGGAAATCTGGATACGCTGCTCCCCCCTAATGTTGCCGTGCAAACCTGTCGGGCAAGTGATCTCAGCCGGGTTCAGGTGATGGCCGAAGAAGAGAGTGCAATCGCCACTGCAGTCGAGAGCAGAAGACGTGAATTCTCGATCGGGCGAGCCTGTGCTAGGGCGGCATTGTCCAAGCTCGGCTTCCCTCCGTGCGCGATCCCAAGTGGACCCCACCGGGAACCAGTTTGGCCGTCTGGTGTCGTAGGCAGCATAACGCACACTGCTGAATTCTATGCCGCCGCCGTCGCTCAGCATGAGGACTACGCTGCGCTTGGAATCGATGCAGAAGCCGACGAGAAGTTGCCGTCTGGTGTGTTGGAGCTCGTTTCGGTCGACGAGGAGCGATATTGGCTGGCCAACGCACCTGGGGACCTCAATTGGGACCGGTTGCTCTTCAGTGCTAAGGAAAGCATCTTTAAGGCATGGTTCCCGCTCACACGTGAATGGCTGGGCTTCGAGGACGCCGTGGTCACCATCGTGCCGAATGATGGCACATTTCGTGCTCGCGTTCTTCACACGCCGGTCGACGTTCATGCGCGGGAGCTTCGCGGCCGGTTCGCCTTTGCCAATAGACTGATACTCACCGCAGTTTTCGTTACGAGGTCCCAAAAAGACGCATCATCTTCGCCCGCTTGATTTTGCGCGCGGTGCTGCGCCAAGCGATGTCCGGCTCGAGCAGATTTCAAAGGCCGGTCTCTGTTCAAGGCAAGGCGTCACAGCTCGGAGCGTGTCGTGTTGGATGTCAATGAGCGTCCAACATCTTGCTGCGGCATTTCCATCGTCAAACCGCGGAGCGCAAGGACAAGCAATGGACGCATGTCTGCAGGTATTGCGAGGGTGTGCCGAGCATCTCGGACCGTCGGGCGGCGCCGATTTCCGTTTCCGACGCGATTGGACTTCGTTGCACCGAGGACGCGGGGTCGCAGCCATATGGAGGTGCTCGCGCAATCTGAAGGCGCTCGAAACCATTCGACGAGGCCGCGAGGGCTCGTTTCGGAACCGATCCGGACCACATGCCCAGTTCGCACCGTCGCTACGCGGAATGGTCGCCGGAGCGGTTCCGACGCTGGGCTCGCTCGATCGGTCCACAGACCGAGGGGCTGGTCATCGCCATCCTTGCCAGCCGGCCGAATCCGGAACAGGGCTTCAGAACATACCTCGGCGTTCTCAAGCTCTACCAGGTGATCGACACGGCGGAGGCCGAAGCCGTTTCGGCCCGTGCGCTCGAGATCGGCGGCCTGAACTGCAAAAGCATCAGCGCCCTCATCAAAACCTACAAAGCGTCCAGGCAGACTGCCGAACCTGCCGCAGTCGGCGCGCACGCCAATCTTCGTGGCCCCGGCTACTTTTATTAAGAAAACAATCAACGATGCTGACCAATCCCACCATCGACATGCTGCGCGACCTCGGTCTTTGCGGCATGGCCAACGCTTTCCAGGACCTGGAGATGCAATCGGAGGCAAGGGCCCTCGATCACGGCGATGGCTTGCCCTCCTGCTCGAACGGAAGGCGACAACGCGCCGTCAAAAGCGCTTCGAGGCCAGAGCTCGAGCCGTCAGACTACGTCATGACGCCCAGATCGAGAACGCCGATTTCCGTGCAACGCGCGGTCTCGATCGCAGTCTCTTCATGAAGCTTGGGACATGCGCTGGATCAGACAGCGCCACAGCCTGCTCCTGATCGGACCGGCCGGCGTCGGAAAGAGCTGGCTGGCCTGCGCGCTCGGACACAAGGCATGCCGCGACGACCTTTCGGTCGCATACCACCGTGTGCCGCGCCTCTTCGCCACGCTCGCCCTTGCCCGCGGAGACGGCCGTTACGCGAAGCTGCTCAAGAGCCTGGCCAAAACCGACTTGCTTATTTTAGACGATTGGGGGCCCGAGAAGCTCAACGACGAACAACGCCGCGATCTCCTGGAAATCGCCGAAGATCGCTACCAGAAGCGTTCCACCATCCTCACAAGTCAAATTCCGTGGATCACTGGTGTGACATGATCGGCAATCCGACCATCGCCGATGCCGTTCTCGACCGCCTTGTTCATAACGCCTATCGCATCGAACTATACGGCGAAAGCATGCGCAAACTCAAGGTCCTGCCAGTCACAGACGCTGCTCCCGCTTGACCGGAAAACGACTTCGACGACAAATATCAAAAACGACCCAGAGGCTGGCGCCAGGACGGCTCCGCCACATAATCTCGGCCGACACATAGGTGCGGAGCGCGCTTCAGCCTTTGCGCATGTCCGTATAGCCAGTGGCGAGCCACACCTTCACACCCTTCGGGACCGAGATCATCGCCGCTCCAGAAGATCGAGGATCCGGCCGAGCGCCTCGCTGTCGACGTCACTCTCGACCCGCAGGCGCCGGCCACCGCCAAGCTAGATCGTCACCATGCTGGGCTTGCGGCGCCGACGAAGAGTGGACATCGGCTTCCACTGTGGGATCGGTGGCGGTTCCGCCGGCGTCGGCGGCACTCGTAGCGCTGCGGCGACCTCCACGGCGACGAGTTGCGCGATGGAGGGCGCGGGAATCCGGCAGAGCTCGTTGCGCCACGGGAAAAGCTGGCTCACATGGATTCCGGCCGACCGCGCCATCTCGGAAACACTGGCCCCAGACTCAAATGTCGCCGCGACCAACCGCTCCTTCTCCTCGCGAGACCAGCGCTCATGAGCGAGGCGACGTCGCGGGCCAATGGGCGGTAGAGCGAAAACCTGCGCCTTCGTCGAACACGTCTTCGCGCAGCAGAAATCCAGGATGAGCCTGTTCGTGCGCACGATCAGCATCGCGCGGGCAGGCCAGGATCAAGATCGGCATGGCCGACCTCGCCTACAATCTCACCCGCTTCGCATGGCACCAGGGGCGAACTGCGCCCGCGTGGCGGCGAAAACCATTGACGCAACGCCGAAGTCAATCGGCCATCCACCCAGGCAAGCGCCGACGATCTTGTCATAGGGTCAGATTCGGCCAACCGCGCCCGTTTGTGCGCCCTGCCGTTCAAAAGCCGCTGCAAATCGATCTGTCCAACTGCATGCTGGCCGTCGACGATTAGCCATGCAAAACCTGTTCTTCGACCCTTTTCAGTACACCACAAGCGGCCTCGGCTCCGTCATAATGCCGGGCCAGGCGCATTGGCCCACCGTTTCGAGATAATTATCATACGTCAGCACAGCTCCTTCTACCCTTCGCTCATTACCGCTTAGCCCGATCACCATTTGGATCGAAAAAAGCCCGCAGCGATGCGTCGGCCTCGTAGAGTTTCCCCGCGATCTCAATTTGCCATCGACTGTTCTCAATTAGGTCCTTGGTGACACCCGCCAAGTGATGAACATATCCCATTCCGATCGACGTGCCGATCGTGAAACTTTTTACCCCCGACGAAATATATCCTACAATACGGCCGTCGCAGCGAATGAGTTCTTCATGAAAGAGCACTGGATTGGGGTCGTGCAGCTTAAACGATACCAGTCGTTTCTTTAACGGAATATTGTTTTTCTGGGCTATCAACGCCTCCTTTCCGATAAAGCTACCCTTGTTCCAGTCGATCGTAAACGCTAGTCCTGCCTCAAGCAGCGTATCAACGGGCGTAAGATCGAGTTGATATTCCCGGTAGGCGCGTTCGGAACGTAAATGCTCAAGCGCATGGTATCCTGCGGCTCTGAGACCAAATGGCCGGCCGGCCTCCCAGACAACATCAAAGACATGCTGTGCCATTTCGGTTGGAATATGAAGCTCCCAACCAAGCTCTCCAACGTAAGTAAGTCTATTCGCGATTACCCGCGCATAGCCTATATCGATTTCCCGGCTTGTGGCGAATGGGAATGCCTCATTTCCTAGGTTAGAGTCTGTAACTTTGGACAATATCTCACGCGACATCGGTCCTTGTAGTGATAAGACGGCATAAGCTGACGTAACATCGGTCAGTGTAACATTCACACCACCAGTAATATGCCGCTCAATCCATGCCTTATCGCGCGGATGTACTGTCGCAGACGAGATAACTAAAAACTCCGTCTTCGAAAGACGATTTACCGTGATATCTGTTTCAATTCCGCCTTTTTCATTAAGCATGTGGGTATAGACAAGATTCCCTACCGGTACATCTATGTTACCCGCACACAACCATTGGAGGAAGCGACACGCGTCTCGGCCCTGAACTAGATGTTTCCCAAAGGAACTCTGGTCTAATAAAATGGCATTGTTTCGAGCGGCATTGCACTCTTCGCTCGTATATTTGAACCAGTTTGGTTCGTCGTAAGAATAGACGTTTTCCGTCGGCTCTCCTAGCCCAGCAAACCACATAGGACGTTCCCAGCCCATGCCTTCGCCGAAGCTAGCGCCAAGTTTAGCCCACCGGTCGTGAAGCACACTCTTTCGGACCCCGCGGGAAGTTTGAAGCTGGTGACCCGGCCAGTGCATCTTGTAATGAAGCCCCAAGACTTCCGGAGTACGGTCATGCAAATATCTTTTGTTGATTTGAAAAGGATGAAACCGGGCCACATCGACAAAACTGATGTCCATCTGTGGCGCCCCTCCGACGATCCATTCCGCTAAAGCTCGCCCAGCCCCTGCCCCGTATTCAATGCCTTCGGAGTTATAGCCAGCTGAAACAAAAAGGTTTTTCATTCCCGGCACCTCGCCGATCATGAATAATAGATCCGGCGTGAAGCTTTCTGGGCCATTGAAGAACTTCGTTATTCCCGCATTTGCCAGTGCCGGAACAATTTCTGTCGCTTTGGTCATAGGCAACTCAAAATGATCCCAATCCTCGGCCAGCTCGATGAAAGCCGTTTCCTTCGGAAGCTTCTCCATGGGTAGTGCTTTACCCCAAGGCTCGAAAGCGCCTACCAATATTTTGCCGGCATCTTCCTTTAAATACACATGGCCATCTGTATCTCGTAGCACAGGTAGGGTTGGCTTCACAAAGTCGACAGTGTCAGTTACCACATAGAAGTGCTCTGCCGCATAAAGTGGTATCCTCGCACCTAGTCTGGCAGCTAAGTCTCGTGTCCAGAGACCGCAAGCGAGTACGAGAACTTCGGCTTCGATGACGCCTTCGCCAGTGCGAACCTGATAGCAGCCATCTAACGTTCGCCAGAGGTCGGTGACCTCAGAATTCTCGAAGATTTTTACACCATTTTTCCTAGCGCCGGCTGCCAATGCCATACACGTGTCAACCGGGTTTGTTTGCCCATCTCCAGGGATATAAACCGCACCTTCTATTATTGACGCGTTGAGTGCTGGATATAGCTCCTTCGCGTCACCTGGCGAGATGATGTGCGCCTCGAGCCCGAAACTTTTGGCAATTGATGCGTTCCGTGCAGTTTCGTAGAGTCGCTGTTTGGTGCGAGCGACACCAAGCGTACCATTTCGCTTGAATCCTGTCGCTTGCCCGGTCTCGTTTTCCAATACGGCGTAAAGTTCCGCGTTATACTTGGCTATCTCGGTTAATGCGTGGGTGCCACGCGTTTGCATAATCAAACCGGCCGCATGCCAGGTGGTACCCGACGTAAGCGTGTGTCGCTCCAAAACAGCGACATCATTTTTGCCATTTTTTGCCAAGTGAAAGGCTACGCTCGCTCCCGCGATTCCTCCACCGATGACGAGTACCTCGTGGGCGCGAACGGACAGTTCACGAGGACGGAAGGGCGAGTTGGTAATCATGCGTCTCCTTATTCGGTTGCTCGCGTTGGCTTGTTAGGGCGCGGGAACTGCTCTGAGTAAGAGGTCGTTTTGGTGCTTCAGCAGCTGAGGCCTCTGGCTTGCCGCTGGCGCCGTACGGGCGGCCGGTGGTTAACTAGACCAGCATCGCCCCACCCCCATGTGGCCGTCGTACGGTCGAGGGGACGGTGATCGTTGATGGCTCGGTTGACGCCGCCTCCGTACACCCCTTTCAAGCGCAGTACTGCCGGGGATCTGGCGATATCTAATCCCCTCTATTCTCCACAGCGCTCGTCATCTTTGCTTCTTCAACCTCTCCGCCACACGCCCTGGTTCGCCGGGCATCAGGGCGCTCGCTCGGCGCTTCTCAGCGAGTCCTTCATCAATTGTTCCGATGCGGGTCCAATCGGCCTGTCCTAGTCCACCACAATTAGGCGACGATCGACATCGGTCAGCCGTTCACCGCCAGCCTCGGTGACGACGAATGACTCGGATATCGCCGCCCCAAAATCTTCGAGCCTGATCCCTGTTTGGAAATGAAAGCACATGCCGGCTTGAAGCACAGTGCGATCGCCCGATCGAATGCTAACGGTACGTTCATTCCAATCCGGCGGATAGTTCAGACCAATGGAATAGCCAGAGCGGCCTTTTTTTACATACCCGTTGCATTTGAGTATATTCTGCCAGGCTGCGTCAACCTCTTCGACAACTACACCTGGCTTAGCGATTTCGAGTACAGCATCGACCCCCTCCACTATAACCTTCGCGAGGCGCTTGACCTCTTCAGGCGGCTTGCCAATGTAGACAGTGCGCGCCAACGGCGCATGGTAGTGTCGTCGCGCGGCGGCAAGCTCCAAGAGAACTAAACCAGATGTTGGCAACGGTTTATCCGTCCAAGTGAGGTGCGGTGCGTTCGTGTTGTCCCCGAACTGAATCAACGGACATGCACTGGTGTAGTCGCCATATTTTCCGTCAATACCACGTATCTGGGAGCTATATACCTCGGCAGCGATCTGATACTGGGGTACCCCCGGCCTTAGGGTTGGGATGATCTCCAACATTGTGTTACTGACAATGCGACCTGCTTCTCTCATGTACCCGATTTCTGCTTTGGATTTAATGAGTCTTGCCCAATTCACTAGCCCACAACTGTCGAAGAATTTTGCATTCGGGATTCCTTTCACAAGATGCTGATGTCCGCGTGCAGTATAGTAATGCGCGTCCATCTCAACACCTATCCGATCAGAGTCCCATCCTCGCGACTTAATCAGCTCACAGAGGTCATCGAAGGGGTGCAGCTCTGGATGATTAACTAGGTGATCAGAATACGAGAATATGTTCTCTGGTGGCAAATCTGTAGTAACAAAGGCGGAATTTACATCAACTAGTCTTCCCATCCAAATCGGAACATCCAACTCAAGACGCACCAAGACCGCCTGCGGGTACTGGAACGACCAAGCGTCATATCCAGTCAGCCAGCCCATATTTGCAGGGTCCTGGCAGACTAGGAGGTCCAGTCCCGCTCGCTCCATCCGCCGTTTGACGTCTTGAACACGACGTCGAAACTCATCGGGAAGGAAGGGTTTGTCATACGTCATCCTAGATCGTCCTCTTCGCCGGGGTTGCCTGACCGGACCAAGCGCCCCCACTTGCTCGCGTCTTTGTAACAGCCTACCACGCCTAGGAACGCTACCCTGCGCTAAGTCGGCCCACCGCCGCAGAAAAGCTGCATGTTTTGGCTGTTTGCGCAGAGCTTATCCTGTTGTCAGCCAAGGTCGTTTTGCTCGGAAGTGTCACAGCAGCGTTGATTTTTTCCCAGCTGGGCAGCGGCGAAGGCGGGCTACAGCTTCTTTGACAACCCGCGCGTGACACAGCGTTCTGGCCGGCCATTGCGCCGCGATTGCGACGTTGTGACGAAAGAAGGTCCGCTCCTTTAACTTGTAGGACATGACTGAATTTATCTACAGCCGCGCAAACGACAAAATCGGAATCACAAGACCATCAATGCCGGGCGATACAGGGCTGGGCAGCCATGTATTGCGATCCCTGGTCGGAGTGGCGCAGCAGGCTGTCGGGCCTACTCGCCACGATGAGGGCGTGGAACTTCGTCAGCCTCTGGCGGTCTCGAGCCCCCCGCTCCTCGGACCGGCAGCCGGCTCCGTCGGCCCGCCAGCCAGACGCCGTCACTGCGGCTCGACCAGATCAACGCTGTCCCGAAGCGACAGCGCCTCCGGCACTACATAGGCAATGTCAAACTGCGCCGCTTTGCCTGAAGGGGTCCCGTGGTGCCGAGATCGTGATCCCCACGTTTCTTGTCTGAACATAACCATCCAGCGCTTCTTGGCCCTTCTCCCTGCCATACCCAGACTGCTTTACTCCACCGAATGGTGTTTCTACGCCGCCGACATACCACCCATTCACGTAAACTTGCCCAGCCCACAGGCGATCGGCGGTCCAAAGTGCCCTGTCAATATCGCGAGTGAAAACGCCAGCAGCCAACCCCTGATCGGTGTCGTTTGCGAGGTCGACCGCCATCGCCGGATCATCGAACGTAGTGATGGCGAGAACAGGACCGAAGACTTCCTCTTTGAAAAGATTACTCTGTCGCTCGACATCAGCAAACACGCTCGCCGGCATGAAATAGCCACTCCGCTCAGCAAGAGCAGTTCCGCCGGTCACAACTTTAGCACCCTGAGAGATCGCGGTCTGGCAGGCTCGCTCGACTCCCTGTCGCTGCTTTTGGGAGATCATGGGGGTAATGTCGCAATTATCGCATCCTGGTCCAACAGAAAGTCCGTCCACGCAAGCCTTGATTCTATGTAGCAGCTCGCCTGCAATAGAACGCTCCACAAGCAGGCGCGAAAGGTTGTTGCAGTTCTGGCCGGCATTTAGAAAGGAACCAATCCGAACCGCCTCAACAACGCTGTCGAGATCGGCATCCGAGTAAACAACCGCAGCCGACTTGCCGCCCAATTCCATGATGCAGGGCACGATACGCTCCGACGCGGCCTTGAGGACCGTTCGCCCGGTAGCTGCGGAGCCCGTAAAGACGATATGGCGAACGTCGGGATGCTCGATCAGCGCCTGGCCTACCGTTTGGCCATAACCAGTGAGAACGTTGACGGCTCCGGCAGGCACCCCAGCCGTCTCGCAGGCGCGTGCCATCTCAATTCCGGACAACGGGGCCAACTCTGGCGACTTCACCACCACTGAATTTCCTGTCGCGATCGCGCAGGCAAGCGACCGAGCCGTAAGTTCCAGTGGACCATTCCACGGAACGATCTGGGCGGACACGCCGAACGGACTCCGGAGCGTGTAGTCGACCAGGTTGGCCCCGCGTGGGATGGAACGACCTTCAAGCTTATCGGCCAAGCCTCCGTAGTACCGCAGGTATCTAATGGCTGTTTGAACTTCGCCATAGGCGAGATCCAATGCCTTACCCGTCTCGGCACAGTTGATAGTCGCAATCGCCTCGACTCGCGCGTCGAGGGCATCAGCAATCCGAAACAACATGCGTCCACGATCATATGGATGCATGTCGATCAGAACGCGGTCGCGAAAGACTCGGTGAGCGGCGGCAACGGCGAGTTGGACCTCTTGGGGCCCAGCCTCTGCTACAACAGCTATAATTTCCCCATTTGACGGATCGTCTACCTCGATCCGTCCGCCGGACGAAGAATCCTGCCACCTTCCATCGATGTAATTTTTAAACACTTCAGTGCTGGACATGTGTCGTTATTCTTTCATAAGTTTTCGTTATCTTCTCGGCTTGCGTCCTTATGCTACTCGCATCACCTTCGGCGTGCTCATGCAAAAACCACCGTGGCACTACCCCTCGGGCGTCCATCTCAGCCTAAGCGATTCAGCTGATCCACGTTGTCAACCGGGACTTTCCAAGATTCTGCGGATGAACAACCTATGGCCTTACCAACCATGGGTAGGCTTTCAGCGAGCAAGCAACTGAGGAGGGGGACGCATCTCCGCAGAGAACGAGACCAAATTGCCTACATGCGCGAACCGCTCATTGAAAGTGGGCGGACTCCTTCGAAATGAACCCTTTCATTCATCAACATGTTCATCTTCATGGCCGGAGGCCGTAGTGCACGGCTAATATTATTTCATTCGACGAGCCGCTTTAAGCGAACATTGGCTGCAAACGCAGATTCTCAACGCAATTCGACAGATGACGCAAACAATCCGCACTTTGCGGTCCAAACTGGGTGATGTTCAACCCCATTTGCCACCTAGGTGCATGGCCGTGGCGCGCTCATTGATAACTAGGGGCAACCAGAGCCAACGGCCGAATATACGATCGCGTCGACTGGGCCTCTCCGATAGTTGGGGCAACCGACGCTGGCGGGAATACGCCGGACGCAGAGACGGACAAGGATTTCAGAGCAGTTGCCGACTAGCTTGCATAATTCGCTCCTTCGTAGGGTAGAAGTCTCTTTCAAGAGCCGGACTAAATGGGACGTGAATATCGGGCGCGCTTAGGCGCACGATAGGCCGCTTCAATAGATAGAACGCCTCTTCCGCCATCACAGCGGCGATTTCGCTTCCAACGTTGCAAACGCGGTGGGCATTATCGACAATTAAAAGTCGGCCTGTTTTTGCGACCGAGCTTTTAAATGCCTCATGATCAAGCGGCTTCAAGGTACGTGGGTCAATCACTTCGACCGAAATGCCTTCCTCATCGAGCGCGTCGACAGCTTCCATCGTCGCCCGAATGGCGCCGGCGACGGCGATAAGGGTTATGTCTTTCCCCTCGCGCTTCACATCCGCTTTGCCAATCGGGATTAAATGATCCGGATCTGTGGGAACATCGCCCTTGACGGTCCACAGGTGGTTATCTTCGAAGATAAGTACCGGATCATCGTCGCGAATGGCCGACTTCATAAGACCTTTGATGTCGGCTGCACCGGTCGGGCTGACGATCTTGAGGCCCGGCACATTCATGAAAAACGGATATGGCCGGTCGGCATGTTGCGCTGCGTTGGACCCGACCGGGTACATACAGCAACGAACCACAACCGGAATGTCGATTTGACCTCCGGTCATAAACCGCAACTTCGAGGCTTGGTTGATTATCTGATCCGAAGCGAGATAGAGGAAACTGCCCACTGTTAGGTCCACGATCGGACGCAATCCGTTGATGGCGGCCCCGATCCCCATTCCCGTAAAACTGCCTTCTGAGATCGGGGTGTTCCAGATCCGATTCCTGCCGAATTGCTCAAGGAGCTTGACGCCGCCGTAGACTGCGACGTCTTCTCCCACCAGAACAACTCGCTCATCACGCGCCATTTCCTCTACCTGCGCTTGCATGAGCGCGTCAAAATAGGTCATCTCAATATGGGTGCCGGGCGTAGCGGCAAATTTCTGTACGTCAGTTTGCATTGGATTAAAACCTCCAGCACAGCCGCGAAGGTGTGCTAGCCTGCAAGGGATGATTTGAACATGTAATCGGGCAAGGTTTCAGGCCGAGGCATCGGGCTCGCCAAAGCGAATTGTAAAGCCTGTTTGACGTCGTCGGTGACTTCGTCCTCTATTGCCCTCAGATTCTCTTCATTTTCACCTTCTTCTAAGAGCACCTTTCGATATAGCGAAAGCGGGTCACGGTCACGTTTGTGCTTCTCGACTTCTTCGGCCGACCGATATCCAAGTGCCCGGCTACTTGAGCGGAAACTGTGGTCATCGAATCTATAGGTTTCGGCTACTATAAGTGTGGGCCCCTGACCTACGCGCGCTCGGTTAACGGCCTGCGCCACGGCTTCATAGACAGCGCTCACGTCCTGCCCGTCAACCGTTAGGCCTGGCATTCCGTAGCCCGGCGCTCGCTGCGCGATGTCCGCCTGCCCGTGGCTTTGCGCCAACGAGGTGGTGAATGCATAGAGGTTGTTCTCACAAAGATAAATGACCGCAAGTTTCCATAGCGACGCCATGTTGAGACTCTCATGGAAGGTGCCCTGGTTCACCGCTCCATCGCCGAAAAAGCATAGCGTGACCTGATCGACGCCCCGCACCTTGGCGCTGAAAGCACACCCCGTGGCAAGAGGAATGCCTCCTCCGACGATCGCCGATTCGGTCATAATCCCAACCGATTTGTCCGCAAAGTGCATCGACCCGCCGCGCCCCTTGCAAATGCCGCCCTCCTTTCCCATCAGTTCGGCCATTAGCGCGTTCAGATGGGCACCCTTCCCAATCGGATGGCCATGCGAACGATGCGTTCCGGTCATGGCGTCATTATCCCCAATAGCGAGACATGCCCCTACGATCGCTGCTTCTTGACCCACACTCGTGTGGAGGTATCCGGGGATCTTGCCACCTTTGAACTGGCGCATACTCTCTTCCTCGAATCGGCGAATACGAAGCATGCGCCGATAAGCCTCTAGTCTCCTGTCACCCTGCAATAGCATGATCCACGTTGCTCCAGTATTTAAGTAAAAGATGTGGCCGTTGATCGCAATGCAGGCCGTGTAAATACATCGTGACTAATTAAACACTTCCTGTTTATCTATTGGAATTGGCGACTTGAAGTGCCATATCGGGCGTGAATTCGCCTACCGTCCGGGATGCGCTCGGCCTTGTGCAGCCCAAGGCCTTCCCCACCCACTCACGAAGGCATCGTGGACAGAGTGTTCGGGCGCGCCTGGTAGGCTGCATCGCTCTGATGGCACAGGACCAGGGCGTCGATGATCACCCGCTCGGGAAAGGGTCATCGTGATCGGAAGTGACCGAGTGGAGAACGGCGTCCAACGGAACAACCCTGACAGTAAGCAAAAGCCTCGCTTCACGGAATTGGTTGTGCGCGTTGTTGCATTGCGAGCGAGACGCCGACCTTGGCTTGGTGACGCCTTGTTTTGAACTGGTCCTAGAATGTGCATGAAGGCCCTCGGCTGCAAACTGGCGAGCGCTGCGCTTTGGCGCGTCGCCTTCAAACCAGTCACGCGCCGAATGGGGGCCAAGCACGAGCCCCTTGAGTGGTCCATTGCCGCAGGGACGGCCCTCGCGGGCGCGTATATGGAGCTTTGCTGCAGCAATGGCCTTATCCCGCTCTAAGTGCTTTCTCGGCAGTTTTGAGAGTTGTAGCTAATCCCGTGCCAGTTGAATTAAGGCTGTGCAATCACACTCCTTTTCAACGACCGAGCGTGGTCCGAAGAAGTCTCAGTAGCCTTCCTTTGTCCGAGCCTGGACAACAATGTCGGTAGCCGGTCAAAGGCTGGTGGGGGCGGCCGTGTGACGCCACGGCGTGACCTGCCTCTGAATATCCTGGCTTTGAGGTCGGCCTGCGCTTCAGAACATATTGCGCAAATTGCCCCATCCGGCGTATTGTCGGTGCTTCCCTCTAACCGGCTGAAGCGACGGCGAGGCTGCGCTAGCAGCGGTCACGATTCGCAGCCTTCGGCCCGGCGTCCTGCAGGACATTTTGAGAAACGATTTGTCCCGCGTGACGCCCAGCCGGGTTCGCAAATGGGAGACCGTACTCACCAGATCGTGTACCCTCCATCCACGGGAAGAACTGTGCCGGTCACGTAGCTGGATGCGTCGCTAGCGAGAAATTGAACTGCATTTGCGATCTCCTCTGTCCGGCCCAAGCGCCCTATCGGCGTAAGCTCAGCCCAGGTCGAAATGCTGTCGAGGGAGTCATTGGTCATCTTCGTGGCGACGTAGCCTGGAGCGACCGCGTTGACGCGAACGCCTGATTTTGCCCATTTGGAGGCATAGCTCTTTGTGAGCATGTGCACGCCAGCTTTGCTGGCGTTGTAGGCTGGGTCGCTCTGCAGCTTTGCAACGATCGAGCCACAGATCGATCCAATATTGACAATGTTGCCCGAGCCGCGTTCGGCCATCGCAGTGCCGATCGTCCTGCAGCAATTGAACACTCCGTCCAGATTAACGGAGATGACGAAGCGCCAGTCATCGTCACTTGCATCTCTCGTCTTGCCCGGGACCCCGGCATTGTTAACGAGGATATCCGGGCAAGGCCCGATCGATGCGGCCAGGTCGCGCACGGACTGCGGATCGGCGACATCGCACTGGAAGGCATCAACGTCAGGGCCCACTCCGGCTGCAGCCTTCCTAGTGGTGTCGAGGTCGAGATCGGCCAAGGTGAGCGAGGCTCCGGCCATCCTTAGCGTTCGCGCAATCTCCAGCCCGATGCCTTGTGCGCCGCCGGTTACTAGCGCCGAACGGCCTGTAAGGTCAAAACGCTTCATGAGGTCGGGATGCATCATGCTTGCTCCTGGGTTGACATCTTGAATTCGTGAGGGTCCTTCGCTGGCGGCACTTCGAGTCATATAGATGCAAACCGAGAGATCGGGTACGAACAATGCCAATGATCGCCCCTAACGCTGCCCGTATGACCTTCTCAAAGCAGCGGGATGTAGTGACGGCTCTGGTCGGTGCCAATCTCGGCGACCTTTGCGCCAAACAGCCGGCCGGTTGACCAGCAGGATGTTCCGATCTTGAGTGGCCTCGCAGCCGGCCTGCCAAGTCGTCAGAGTTTGGGCGACGCATTCCGGATAATACCGCGCAATATCTGTGCCAGATAAAAACTCGCCAGATTCAGGCTACTGGCGAAACTGCGTAGGTCACATGTCTAACATCGTCGTCGGGAGTACGCGATTTGTCTGGGATTGAAGATGAATTGTTACCCGACCACAATCATCCGAGGTGCGACTCCGTGTTGGTAATGATCGGGGGCGAAGATGCCTTCGGCCATCTAGCCTGAAAAATTCATGAGGGTTGGCGGATGTCGCGCAACCGAGCGTGCTGTTTCGGGCGGGCGAGTTCCCGACGTGGTGCATGAAGCGGTGCACGATCGGTCGCGTTCGGAGCTCGGCGAACGAGGATCCGCGCAAGAAGCGCCAGCTGCTTCTGTCGTTCATACTGCGCGATAGCCGGATTTTTAGTGGACGCAAGAATTGCGACCAAGTGCATGCGCGCTGGCTAGCGGCAGAAAAGTTCGACCATGCGTGGGAAGTACATCTTTGGCAGTGCGTCAGAAGCGCCGTCGGACGCGTGTGCGCGTGGGTCGGAGCAGCGGAACAGCCCGGCCCCCACTGCGACAGCCAATGCCAGAGGCATTCCGGCAGGCAAAGGCAGGCCGGCCTCGGCGGTTTCGCGGCCGGCCTAAGAAGTTCCTCATGGGCGTCAGCCGCCGAATTCCGCGATTCAGCCTTCCCGTTCACGACTTCCCGCGAGATCGGCTAAGGCTTGGCTTTGGCCTTCGCATGACGTCGTCGGCGGCGCCGGGAAGGTTCCATATTTAAGTTACCGAGCTCAAGCATGTAACTCATTTAACGAACTTGACACTTGATGGGTAATCAAAAATATTATTGTAACGATGCGTAATTTCCTCGTCGATGCCTATATCCTTTATGGCAATAATGCTTGCCCAGGCGCCCGCTTCTCCATCCCCCCAAACTGTCTTCGCATTCGGGGTCTCCGAGTGGTTTACTATAGATATGAACCCGAATACAACATACCCAGCTATACCGTTCTCGCACGATACTTTATCCGGTCTTACGAAATAATACTCGAGTAACCCTGTTTTTTTGAACAGTGCCGCTGCAGGCTCGTCAAATTCCCATGTGGGAGCGATATCAATTATATCGCCAGATTTGAATGGAACGTTAGCAAATAGGCCTCGGCCTTTGTATGGCACAGATTTGATATACACTGAGTTGCTTCGATCAAATATCTTATCGATCATTCTGGACCCCACTCGTGCTATGCATGAAACGCTTCCTGCATTGTGTCCGCTACGGACGGATCGCCATTTTGCTTCAGTGCCGTGCGTCTCCGGTCGGGCTGCCGTCTAGGAAACGCACGGAATGATCCGATCGGCAGACGGCCTAGACCGACCCTACTCGCTTACGAGGTTTTCGCCGTAAACTCGCCCTTGGCGGGCTGCAGTCAAGGGCCGCCGAATCCAAGGAGGCAGCGCTCATTTTCTACCGGGGAGAAGCTCAAGGGCTCCATCCTTGACGAAAATAGCGTCCCTGGAGCGAACATAGGCTGCACTCGCCCTTGCGGCACCTGCCAAAACGTGTAGCTGCTTTTGCCAAGCGAGAGGTATTGTGCTGCTGCGCTGGTTACTTGACACCTCCTGCGGGCACCTCGACCGGGTGAGCCAGCTCCTGATGAGACTTGTCGCGCGCACGGCGATCGAGCAGCCTTCGGCCGGCAGGCAGTAGGGTTTGATCATCCCGCGCTCTACGCACGCGTGCCACGCGCCTCGATGGCCACCGATGCTCCACCAGTATCATGGCGGCTTTGGTCCGATCCAGGCGGCCGAGCGGATCAGACTGGTTCGTCAGCATTCTTTTCTTCCTGTCCTTCACTGGCGATACGTGCTGCAAGGTACGGTCGCGCCGGGGTAGGCGGTTCTGCGGAGACTGCTCGCAGCGCCAAGTAAAGCCAAATGCGACCATCGGCATCAGGAAGGCATCGCCCAACAGCATCTTTCGACGCGATCCCGACAGCGGCTGCAAGTCAGACCGTGAGCTCTGAACGCAAGCGAGTCAGGCAAGCCCCTGCACTGGCGTCTTGGCGGCTTTGATGCGTTGGGACAATTCGCTCCGCGTCAGCCAAAGAAGCCAATCATCCTCTTTGACGCCGCGGTCAGGCAAAGTCAAAATGGCCCCCTGCGCTTCTCTGTTAAGGTAGCCATACTGATCGGCGATTCCCTTCTCGATTATCCAACTAGGGACAAGAGCATAAATGAAATCAGGTGACCATTTCGCCCACGCCAGCCCAAACGCCATGCTAGCAAGCGTACTAGGCAATCCCCGTCCCCTAAAATCCTCTCGCAGCCATAGGTCGCCGTGATAAGCTACCATGCCGGACATGGTCTGGGCGGTCGGCGCAAGGCAAGAACAGGAGGAGCCGGCGGCGGCGCGACTCTTTGGATCCGTGTAGAAGGCTTTCAACGACTCGAGATGTCCAGCCAAATTGGTCGTCCGCAGATCGTCCAATCGAAGCGCCTGAACATGCGCCACTCTGCCTTTTTGGTCTTCTCCAACAATCCAAAACGCGCGGTCAGCTTCAAGCCGCGAGCAATCTGGCCGGAAGCTCGGATCCGTCGGCGATTTTCCAATCGTGCTTGATGTGACTTCAATGTATTGTTCGAAGTTTTCGCCCGTTCTGAGCCGCAGTCCAGCGCTTAGTGCAGCATCGTTTACACACCGTAAATATTTGAACGGGTCAAACGAATTTCGGTTCACTTTGCCCGCCTATTGTTATGCCGCCGACTTCCAGTGTACCGACTAGTGCACATTATCGGTACTACCAGATTTTGTAGCTTTCTGCGATTACCAAGCGAGGTGGCGCTAGGCACGACAGGACCTACATTCGCAGCCGGGATCTCACCACCTCGGCCGGGTATCAATCGATCTGGGTAACGCTAAGATGTGCGGGCTGGACCGCGACGGCACAACACCGATCGGCGATGGCGTAAACTGTCCTCCAAAAAAACAACCCGATTCAGCCGTGTGACGGTTGCGTGCTCCCTCTCTGTCTCTCGACCCGAACCGCCCCGTCGTCGAACAACACCTTAGTTGCGGCGTTGAATAAGCGATTCCACGGCGAATGCCTGGCCGGCCTTGGTCGTCCATCCTCGCGGACGGGGCCGAAAAGGTGGACCATTGCCGCGGAAACCACCAACGAGCGCCCTCGTGAGTGGTTAGATCGCAACGTCCCAATAACTCCCGTGCAATCCCGGGCCATCGCCAGGCGATTCCCTGAGCCGGAAAACTGAGAAGTCCGGCGGACATAGAATGTATCGGAACAGTGCCGCAACGTTTCCAACTGCCGGCCATCCCACAGACCTTCGGAACTCGCCACTCACTCAAGAGGTCTATCTCAGACTGGCCAAAGGTCGTTTAGCACTCTTGGAGTGGCGGCCTTCGCCTCTTGGATCTCTGCTACAGACATACGGTCCGCCAACTGGCCTAGTACCGAGCGGGCAACCTCTTCGGGATCTACGGCCGGGTTGCGGTGGACGCCTTCGTGGACCCGGTCGAGGAACGAGTTTCGGTTTCTCGCTTTGGTGCGCCAGGCGGGGTGCCAACCCTCGTAGTAAAAGCCACGCAGCAACGCTGGCAGCTGCGCGCCTATGTACACGGCCTCGTCGCGATCCAGGCAATCGCGCAGGGCGTGCAGCGTCGCAATCAGAGCCCGGTATACCTGCTCGCGTTCATGCCAGCGAAGTCTCCACACCAGATCGCTGATCCAATTCTGAGTTGCCTGCAGCGCATAGTCCGGATCGAGGCTCACGTACATGAGCATTCTCCTGTCTTTAAGGTTGTCAGCATCAGATTACGTGCATTTCGCCGGTGTTGAGGGTGGACCCACTTGGACAGGCGGGACTAGCGCTGCAAAGAAGATGAATAAAATCGGCCCGTTCGCCTCCTGCAGGACGATACCGATGTCGATGCTAGATTCTGAAGTCGGCCTTCCGCTCGCGGCGTAGAGTCTAGAGGCAAAGCCTGACCTTGGCATTCGCGCGGCTCCCGGCACGCGCCGCAGTCACAGAAAGACGGATCACCCCGACCGCTCCACTTCCCTTTTCCGAAATCATCACCTCCAGCGCAGCGGCACAGCGAAAAGCCGTGGCGCTGCAGCTTGCTTGAAAAAGTACCGGATCAGCACGCGTCTCCCGAGGCGCGTTGCAGGCCGCCCGTGGAGACGCGCGACGGCGGCTGGACTCTTCCAGCGCACCACCAAGCTGTGCCACGTCATGCCATAGTCTGTGCACGTTAGAGAAATCGGATACTTACTGCAGTTCGCGCGCGCGCCCGGCACCATTCCCGGTTTCGATTGACGCCATGTTGCCTAGCATCATCTCCGCGACGCTGAAGGTGTGCCCCCCTTGCCCCGAAGTCAGGCTAGCGTCAATGTCGGGATAGATGAAGAAGGGTAGCGAAATTCGATCACTCAGACCATTGTGCGCGACCTGATGCGGCGTACTCTTGAAGCGGTCGTCGCTCAGAGCCTGGAACATATCGCCCAAATTGACTACGAGGCTGTCGGGCAGGCTCGGCACTGGCATCCAGCGCCCGCGCAACCACACCTGCAACGACCGGGTGGGTAGTTCCTCTTGCAGCAGCAGCGTGAAGAAGCCACCATCTGTGTGCTTGGCGCACGTGCCGCCGCGAGCTGGGTATCGAATCACGCGTTGCCCCAGCGTCGGCGGGCTGAAATGGCGCCGGAACCAGCCTTGTTCCAAACCGATCAAGTCGGCAAGCTCGGTTCCGAGCTGCGGGATAACTCCGTGGAGCACGGTAGCCTGCAAAGCAAGCAGGCTTCGCGCGAAACCAGGAGCCAAGACCTCATCCGGAAGCAGCGTGCTCCCAGCAAACGGACGACGGTCGCCTTCGCTGTCGATTCCGAGATCGAACACTTCCTTTGGATCGCGGCCGGCGTCGGGATGTAGAATTTCCCCGTGCAATGGACTGTATCCACGGGCGATAGTGGGATAGATCCCTTGAGCGGCGTGACCAAAGCGCTCCTTCGTTGACTGTGGCAACGCGAAGAAGCGCCGGGAGGCCTCGATGGCTTGCGCGATCTGTTCTTTCGGGATGCCATGCTGGACAAGGTAGAAGAACCCGTAATCCTCGCATGCCATGCGTAAGCGCTTGCGCTCTTCAGGCCGTGTTTTATCGGCTGTCAGATTTTCCAGTGATATTTGTGGTAGTGTGGTCATAATTGTTCATCCTTGGTCCATTGGCCTGTGAACTTCGTCGCAAACTCAGTAGTCTGCCAGTACATCGCGACATATCTGCGGACGATTCGACAGTGTCCCGGGCACATCTTGCCCACATCCTTGGGAGCGACGCCGCTGCGAACCGGCTCTCACAGCCAAACAGACCGGACGTCGCTGCGCGAAAAACGCGTCCACCCGACGTATTCCAGGCCGGTCTATCAGGATCGATGCTGACTTGGACATGGCGGTTGCGGCGGGTTTCCTTTAAGGCCATCTACGATAAAGCGTACTTCCATTGTTTTAAGTACATGATGACTTCCTCCATTCGTCGGAATGCACATGGGCGCGTTCGACATCTCTACCTATATGTCTACCGAATATCCGGCTGCATCAATACAAGATATGATAAGAATTTTTTGCAAAGCTTTAAACCAGACCACCACTGCTTAACATTTCCCGTTTTGCAGTCCGATTTCAGAAGGCCGCGGGTAAAGGGACCTTCCTAGTAATGATCAACGAAAGCCTGGCCGGGTTCACCGAATCTTAGCCAGAACCCGCTCGATGTCGTAGCTTCCCAGGATCTGCACCTCACAACAGATTGTATAGTGCCCCCATGGCCTCAGGCAGCTGTCAGCAGGCGCAGTCGGAGACAATGGCAACCACCGCGTCCACTTCATGCGAGGCGTGCTGGACGTTACGCGCAAGAAGATCACAGCTCCGTTTGATGGCGGAGGCATCACCTCGGATAGCGGCGTCATGCTTTGACCGCGGCCGAGCGAGGGCTTGCAACTGGCCGACAGGCGGTCCACTGCGATCGAGAATTCGCGCGCTCCACAATGGGTGAGACACGCCATGGCCGACATTCTGCGCGAAAGCATCTTTGCGACCTCCTGCGGCTACGAGCATGCCAACGAACTCGATTGGTTGCGCACCGACCCGGCCTTCATGCTCGCCTGCGGACGGCTGCCCGACAGCGGGATTGATCTGCGCTCGCAGCCGACCTGCTCGCGCCTAGAGAACCTGCCAGACCTACGCACCGTCATCCGGCTCGGGTGGGGGCTGGTCGATCTGTGGCTGTCGAGCTATGCCGCGCCGCCCGAAAGCGTGACGCTCGACATCGCCGATACGCTTGATGTCGTTCACGGCCATCAGCAGCTCTCGCTCTTCAACGCCCATTACGCCGAGCGCTGCTTCCTGCCGACCCACGTCTGTGACGCCGCGACCGCCGTGATCCTGCCTCCTGGCAAGACACCGGTAAGGAGATCCGCGGCCATACTGCGCCGCTTGTCCAGCGCATCCGCGCGCGGCCGGCCACCCAAACCCTGGTCCGCGGCGACAGACGGCCACCTATTGCCGGGCGCAGGTCATGGCCTGGTGCGATAACAACGCGCTCGACTACCTCTTCGGATTGGCCGGCAACAAGGCTCTCCCGCGTCTCGCTGATGAAACCGCTGACGATATCCCCAAGTGTAAGAGCGCTGTTCTCCATCACAACACACTACCCGGTGATGACTTCGATATAAAAATATTTCTACGTTGTCGTGCGAACTATAATTCTACTATCCCGCGCTTTATGACTTCCATGGCAGCGGTTATTCTGCTACTAGCATCCATTTTTCTCATCACGTTTTTTATGTGGAAATTAACCGTATTTACGGATATCCCTAGAATCTTTCCTATTTCCCACGACGATTTCCCTTTCGCCGTCCATAGGATGCACTCTTTTTCTCTTGGGGAAAGGTTAGAGGTGCTTTCGATGCCTGTCGCACTAGCGAATTCCGCGACCCTCAGATGAAAATGTAACGCCGCAAGTTGCAAGTACGTGATTGTTCTATTTGGGAATTCACCGTCCCAAGCCTGAGCAAAGTTCATGATCGCAAAGCTGCCCTCGGGGCCGTGCAATGGGACGCTAATGCCTGACCTTAAGCCAAAGGTGGCAGCCTCGTCCAAAACGCGCCGCTCGTCTTCAGTCGTGCTTTCGTCGTTGTACACCTCGCTCCAACGAAAGGCTTCTATTCGCCTCCGACCTCTCTTGATAATAGGGTCTATCTTGTCATAGCCCATTTCGAGATAGCGTTCCCGCCATCCATCAGGGTAATTCAGCATGACCGCCGGATCGCCTCGCACCGGCTTTAAGCCTTTCTGGTCTCGTGCGAGAGAGCCATAGGCGACCCACTGGCAATCAAAATTCAGGGCAAAAGCAGTTAGCAGGTCGAACAACTGCTTGGGTTGTCCGATGCCATGAGTTCGGCCGAGAAAACGGGCAAGTTCGACCGCGAACGCCTCCCTGGCAGCCCCAGGAAAATTCAACTGGGTAACAAAAAGAGCTGGTCGGACACTCTCGGTGAGAGCTCTCGAAATTCAGTGACAGCACTCTTTCGCCGGGGTTGCATAGGCTCTGCTCCGTAGCCATTCGTTTGGATGTTGCCACTTTGGCGCACCACAGATTCCGGCTCGGAGGCTACGGCTCCACATCGTCATCGGCAGGCCAACATCGCCTGAGCTCTAGCATTTCACCGCAATTGGTAGAGTTAATTTAAGTTACAACAGTGCTTCGTTTTCGCGACCGAGCGCAACAAACAACACAAAACCTTCAGCTCAATAGCAATTTTCCGCTTTCACATCATAATAAATCGATTGGCACCGCCGTTCAGATTACTCACTGGTCGGCGCGCAACCTTCCTGCCGAGAAGAAGGATCTCAGAACGACGACCTCACATCGTCATTCGTAGGCGGAAGGCCTTGAGGATCTTTAGGCGCTTCGAGAAATTCTAGCGCTGACAGAGTCAGCGAGATGGCGACGGAGTTCGAAGCGCTTGAGGATGGCGTTCTGGATGGTGCGGTTTATGCGTTCGACTTTGGTCCAGGGATGCCTATGCTTTGTAAGGGGTGATCGATATCGTCGCGGGCAATGGCTATCTCCAAGGCATGAGCGCGGAAGAGTTGCTTATGTGCGATCATTTTATTGATTTCGGCATCGTTCCAGCTCTCACCTTTTCTGCACTCTGTAGGGGACGCGGTTGTAACGGATTGCCACAGAACGTCGATGGTTCTGATGGCCTTCTTGGGCTTGGCGAGAGCCGTTATCTCGTGCGCAGTCCATTTGTCGAGGATGACAACAGACCTTTGCCAGCGTCGGAGCGAGCTGTGGTTTCGACGTAGGTCTCAAAGATGCGCCGATTCACCGGGTGTCGACCACGAAAGGGGCGTTGAGCCATGGCAGCGCAGCCCGGCGATGAAGATCTGGGTCGGTGCCTTTAGCTGTTGCATTTCAGGCGACAGCCACGCTAGGCGCCTGATTCCATTTCGTCGATGAACACCAACGGCTGGCACGCCGCGCCTCTGATGTCGAGACAACTGCCGGCCAGCAGTGTTTCTGAAGCGGTAGCCGCTCCTAATGGGCCAAGCGTCATCGAGGCGATGAGCGACCTGCAGGCCCGCAGCAGCGGCCAGTTCGGCGGCAAGTTCGACCGATCCTGTGGATCGGTGGGCCTCGACTGAGGGCCCTTTGCGACCGATGTGATAGCCCGCAGATATCGGTCAGTGGCTGCGACATTCACGTCAGGTCCACCAGAGAACGAGATCCGGCCGCGCAAATCCTAAAAAGCTGTTCAGCACCAGACGACGCTTTCCGTTGCCTGCTTGACCGGTAACCCCGTGAACGAAACCGCCATCGATCAGGGCGATATCCCCGGCCTTGAGCTGGAACTCGCGACAAGGCACGGGCTCGAGATAAGCTGCCGAATAGGGATATCCTGTGGTCTCGACACCTTGCGACTTTCGATCCGCGACGGTTGGCTTGTGACTCCAGAGCCGCAGATTGCCACCTTCGTCGGACACGCTGGGGTAGAAGTTGAGCGCTGCGACAGTGTTGTGCGCCACCGCAGAAAGCTCGTAATCGTTCCCCGCACGTAACACTTGAGCGACATCGTCGTGAGGGTCCAAGGAAAACGTGCCGCTGCCAGACCAGCTGAGACCGCGACAAACATTGGCCTTGCCATGTTCTGAACGGGCCAGCCGCAATTCAACGCCCCGTTTGTGAAGCTCGCGCTTCAACGCGTCGAATAGGGCTCGGACGGGGTCAACTAAATTGCCAAAAAGGGCGTCAACCTGCGGCCTCGCATTTTCCGCCTCCTTGAAATAGGTGGCTGCATCCTTCCTGTAGTGGGATGCGCCGACATATTGTCCGGGGACGCCATCTTTGCGCTCCTTGAGACCGGAGCTGCCAATAAAGTTCGTGGTGATCTCCTGGGCTACTTCGGTGCTGAAAGCTTGGCTGACGTGCAGTGCCGTAGTCTCACCCTTCAGGACCGAGATGATCTCCGCAGTGCTGATCGACCCGGTTCGTTCTTTGATCGTGAGAGGCGATATGGCCGGCGTTTGAGGTACTTGGTTAGTCGCCATTGGTTTTCTCCTGTAGTGCCTGATCGAGGATGGCAATGCCCTCATCGAGTTCGTCATCTGAGATGGTTATCGGCGGAAGGACTTTGATGACGTCGCGATTTGGTCCCGAGGATTCGATCAGCAGGCCGTTTTCGAACGCGACATCGTGCACACGGCTAACATCGGCCGCTGAACGGCACTTGAGGCCGGCCATCAGACCACGGCCGCGCTTTTGTTCGATGCACTTGGGGAACTGCGCAACGAGGCGATCAAGGTGTTCTTGAAGTCTGACGGCCGTCCGCTCGACGGCTGTAGTAAAGAGCCTATCGGACCACATTCTGCACATGGCCGCGGAAGTCACGAAGGCGAGATTATTGCCTCTGAAGGTCCCGCTATGTTCTCCCGGATTCCATATGTCCATGTCGGGGCGAATCAGAACTATGGACAGCGGATTACCTGAACCGCTTAGGGATTTGGAAAGGGTCACAATGTCGGGTTCGATTTTCGCGAACTCGAACGAGAAGAAGTCGCCCGTTCGTCCCGAACCTGCCTGAATGTCATCCACGATGAAAACAACGTCGTGCTTACGGCAAATGCGCTGAATTTCTGAAAGCCAAGGTGCGGATGCGGTGTTCATGCCGCCTTCTGCCTGGATGGGCTCCAGGATGATTGCGGCCGGCTTTTCTATCCCGCTGCCTGGGTCGCCCAACACGTGATCGATGTAACTCGCGGAATCGAAAGTTTGATTCGGATAGCTCTCGTAAGGGACACGGATCACATCGTGGCGAGCAACGCCGCCGAGCTGTCTGGTTGACGCTGAACCCGACACCGCTAAGGAGCCGAGTGACATGCCATGGTACGAATTTGTGAAGGCCATGACGCTCGAGCGGCCGGTATATTTTCGCGCCAGCGCCAACGCCGCTTCGTTAGCATTTGTCCCGGTCGGCCCGGGAAACTGTATCTTGTAAGAAAGGCCCCGGGGCTTCAGGATCGATTCGACAAACACTTCGATGAAATCACGCTTTGCGGCCGTATACATATCAAGCGACAAAACTATATTTTTATCGACTAGGTATTTAATTGCCGTCTCTACAATATCTGGATTATTGTGGCCGTAGTTGAGCGCACCGGACCCGACAATGAAATCAATAAAAGAGTTTCCATCTTCATCCCATATTATCGCCCCCAGAGACTTAGTAAATACTGTTGGAAACGATCGTCCATATCGACGAACGTTAGACTCGTAAGCTTCGAAAATGTCAATGTCCATCGAAGAGCCTCTCTGTATGCGTCTTGCGGTCAAAGCTGCTGGTTCTATATCTACGCATCCAACACCAGACAACCAGCCACGGCAAATCTCGCCTTAAAGCGAACGTATCATTGTCAGCGACTTGCATTCGCAAAGACTCTGTAAATTTGTTTGACGAGTCTGTTTCAGCGCTTTGGTATCGATAGCGTGACAGTCAGTACCCGCCTTTACGGCAACGCTATCGGCGGCGTTGTTGGCGGGGCAACCGGCACAATCGCACCGGTTTTTCCAGCATGACTGCAACCACGATGCTTTGGTATTTCTCTACGTCGCCGTGACGGGATCCTTGCCGACGAGTGGCTGTGACAGATAGCGATTGCTCCAGCGATGTGACGGCGAGACCGGTGCTCGCTCGAGTTTTGTCCTGGAACGCGGACGAGCCAGACTGCGATTCGCGACAGAACTGGAACTGACCGCGGCTTCTAATCGTCGCCGTGGCCGCCGTGGCGGCGATTGCGCTGTTCGCTGGGCGGCGCGTCGGCCCAACCCCTGGCTTCCCGGCATTTACAATGCCTCAATCGGTCCTCGCGAGGCGACGGCCGCACTGCAGGCCACCGCGCGAGCAGGCGAGTGGTATTCGGCACCCACGAGCTGACGCAGACGGCGCCTGCTTCGAGAAGGCGCGTTCGAAGCGGTTATCGACAACCCCGGTGTTCGCCATCGCACCGTGTGGTGACGACGGCGCGGCTTTGGAGCCGCAGCACGACTGAGAGTTCCCACCCGGTGCACATTTATATGATCGAAAACGCTGGCTCAGGCGACGACACCGGCGATTTGTCCGATGCCGCCTTGTGCGCCAGGTTTCACTCTGTCCGACATCCGACAATTGGTGGATGTCAGACTGGGCGCCCAATCCGCTAATCCGTTATTTTAATCCACTTTTTCTTCTCTGGCACGCGAAGGTTATCTGTGGGACCCGCCGCGCGCCAAGGAAGCCATCCGACAGACGGCGAAACTTGCGCACGCGGCCGGCCGCGAAGTGTCGATGAGCTTGTCGGATCCATTCTGCGTCGACCGCTACCGTGACGAGTTCCTCGATCTGATGCGTTCAGGCTCGGTCGACATTGTTTTTGCCAACAGCCACGAGATCAAGTCGCTTTACCAAACTTCGTCGTGCGACGAGGCGCTGGCGCAGATCCGCAAGGATTGCAAGATCGCGGCGGTGACCCGTTCCGAAAAGGGCTCGGTCATCGTGCGCGGCGACGAGACCGTGATCATAAAGGCGACCGCCATCAAGGAACTGGTCGACACGACGGGCGCCGGCGATCTCTACGCCGCCGGTTTCCTGCATGGCTATACACAGGGACGCGACCTCCAGACCTGCGGCGATCTTGGCTCACTGGCGGCCGGATTGTGATCCAGCAGATCGGCCCAAGGCCACGGCAGAACCTGCGCAAAGAGGCCGAGCAGGCGGGGTTGTTGTAGGAAACCATCTGGAAAACTCCGCCCCTCTCGGCTGCATCATCGACGCGAGGGACCGAAGCACGCTAGGCGAGCGACAGCAATGTTGCGTTTTGTGGAGTCCGCGACACTAAGGTGTCCAGCCTCATCTTTTGCTGCATTCCCGTTAAACCGCTGAAATAGAAGTCGCAACAAAACTTTTCGGCGGTCCCTTCGCGTTGGCACGAATTTTGAGTTTCTGGTCTCGAGAGGGAACTGCCGGAGGCATTGATTGACGCGGAGCGACATTGCGATCCGCGGAATGAAATTAGCTAGTCGGGTCGGCATCAAACGGGGCGTGTACAAAAAAGGCGTCGAGTTTACCGGCGGGGTGCCGCGCCAGCTGATAGATGCGATTGAAGAGAACGCCTTGTGAAGGGAGCCCGGATTGTACCAGCCGGATCTGCTTGCCAGACCTGATTCAACAGCTGATCCGCTGTCTCCACCGCTGGAGGCTGAGGAAAAACCCGGTGTGTTTGGGTTCTTCGTTTCCACCGCAACATCAAATTCCAATCGGCCGCAGGTCATGAGGCGGCCGGTCGCAGCGGCAGAGGCAACCTGGTTGCGAAGCATTGCGCTCAAGCCGCCGAATACTGAGTGATGTAGGACACGCAGATGAAGCCAGTAGTCCTGATTTGTTCGCAGGATGCCGAGTTCTACCTGTTCTTCAGTCACGTCCTGGAGGTGGACGGCTTCGCGACCGAGCTGGCTAGCACTGACAACGTGATCCGCCACGCGACTGAGCGGGAGCCGGAGGCAGTCGTCTTGGACTGTCAACCCGGGAGCGCTACCGGCCTTGGGATTTGCGCCCGGCTGAAGGGCGCCCTGCAAACTGACGCTCTGCCCGTCATCGCCCTTATTGCGGCCGGCGCCGAGCACCAGCAACTCGAACTGCTAGAGGCTGGCATTGACGAAACTTTCCTGCGACCGTTCGCGCCGGCTAAATTGCTCTCCTATCTAAGCGCAAGGCTTCGGACGAAACCGCTGAATTCTAACGGCGACGATGACGCAGGGTTGCTGATTTGCGGCGAGCTCAAGATGCAGCTCGGCCGGCGGCGGGTACACTGCAATGGTCAGCAGCTCCATCTTGGCCCGCTCGAGTTCAGCCTGCTACGTTACCTGATTGAAAACCCTGGTAAGGTATGCAGCCGCGACGAGCTGGTTAGCGCAGCTTGGCCCGCCAACATTCATGTCGGCGCACGCACCGTTGACGTTCATATCAGCCGACTGAGAAAGACACTCTCGCCTTACAACGTTATCCGCACCATACGCTCGGTCGGATATGCGCTCGAAGAGCAGGAAATCTGATTCGATAGTCGTGTGCCAGTGCGCGATGAAGCTCGGCCAGCAGAAGCTGCTCGCGAGCTCCCTCAATAGCGCTGTAGCGAGCGAGCGGCTTTTCGGTGGTTCATAGGCGTGTTCCGTTGAGTCTTGCGAAACCCTTTGATGGCCGCCGATTACCCTGCGCGCTGGGGAGAACAAACCCGACGCCGAGCTCTCGCGCGAGATGATCTGGCTGAAGCCAGCACCCGGGTGGAGTTTGATCATCACTTCCTGTGCACAGCGCTGAAGGGCCAACGACATTGTAATTGGCATGATGCTTGTACAGACCGTCAGCTCGGAAATCGCCCCGAGCGGTGGAACCAGTGCCTGGCAAGCCGGACGGCTTCCACATCGACCCGACAAACGGCACACGCCCACTCGGCCCCGTTCCGTCACCGAATTCGAACCCACTTCAGTCCAGTGTGTGCCGTCCAACGGGCGACGGCATAGAATTTTCCCAAGCCGATTTGGGTGTATCTCTTAAAGAACGCGCGGCTCTGACCATGTTGATGAGCGCCGGACGGACTTCCTCCCATTGACGTGTCTTCAAACCGCAATCCGGGTTGACCCAGATCTGCCTGTCGCAAAAGCGCTGGCGCGCCTGAGAGAGCAGGTTCGTGATCTCATCGACGTCCGGCACCCGCGGCGAGTGAATATCATAGATGCCCGGTCCGATCTCGTTCGGATAATCGAAACTCTGGAAAGCCTCGAGCAAATCCATCTGCGAGCGCGACGTTTCGATGGAGATCACATCGGCATCCATCGCCGCGATCGCGTCTATGATGTCGTTGAATTCGGAGTAGCACATGTGTGTGTGAATCTGGGTCGCATCGTACACGCCCGTCGAAGCGAGCCGAAAGCACTCGATTGCCCATTCGAGATAAGGCTTCCAGTCGGATTTGCGCAGGGGCAAGCCCTCGCGCAGTGCAGCTTCGTCAATCTGAATCACCCTGGCGCCGGCCATTTCAAGATCACCCGCCTCGGCACGGAGCGCGAGCGCGATCTGACGACAGACGACCGAGCGCGCAAGATCGTCGCGCGCAAAGGACCAGTTGAGTATCGTCACCGGACCGGTGAGTATCCCTTTAACCGGTTTGTCAGTCAGCGATTGAGCGTATTGCCACCAGCGCACTGTCATGGGATTGGGCCGAGATACATCGCCAAAGATGATTGGGGGGCGCACACAACGCGACCCGTAGCTCTGCACCCAGGCGTGGCGCGTGAAAACGAAGCCGGAAAGCTTCTCGGCGAAATATTGCACCATGTCGTTGCGTTCAAACTCGCCGTGCACCAGCACGTCCAGTCCGATCTCCTCCTGCCAACGGATAGCTGCTTCGATCTCCTTCCTGAGGAATGCCTCGTAGTCGACATAGTTCAGTTCTCCCTTTGCATGGGCGGCGCGCGCACTGCGAATCTCAGGCGTTTGCGGGAAAGAGCCGATCGTCGTGGTCGGGAAACGCGGCAAGCAGAGCCTTTCGTCTTGAAGCCTGGAGCGCTCAGAAAACCCGCTTTTCCTATGCGTCATGTCTTCGTCGAAAAAGGCGAGGCGTCCTTCGACCAGCGGATCATGCACCTTCGGGGACGTCAAACGCGCGGCGGCTGCTTGGGTGGAGGACTCCAGCTCTGCTGCAACCGCCTCCCGGCCTTCGGACAAAGCCCGCGCAATCGTGGTCAGTTCGTCCATCTTCTGCGCCGCGAATGCGAGCCACGACTTTACGTCCCTGTCGAGTGCAGTTTCAAGTTCCAGGTCCATCGGCACATGCAAAAGAGAGCAGGAGGGCGCGATCTCCACTCGTTCCAGCGGCCAACCCGCGACCACCGGGTTAATCCGGTCAAGCATGGGGCACAGGTTCGCGCGCCAGACGTTGCGGCCGTCGATCAGGCCAAGCGAAAGCACCAGGTCTTTTGGCGCAAGCCGGCCCACCGCCTCCAGTTGTTCGGGAGCGCGGACCAGATCGAGATGCAGGCCCGCCACAGGAAGCGAAAGAGCGATCTCGAGATTGCCGTCCAATCCGCCGAAATAGGTGGCGAGCATGATCTTTAGCTCCGGCGCCGCTTGCGACAGTCGGTCGTAGGCAAAACTGAACGCGTCCTGCTCGTTTGGAATCAGATCGAGCACGAGCGCCGGTTCATCAATCTGCACCCAGTCAGCGCCCGCAAGTTTCAGTCGGCGCAGCAGCAGTTCGTAAACCGGCAGCAGCCGCGATAGCAGGGCAAAAGGATTGAAATTCCGAGCGGGCGACTTGGCGAGCTTGAGGAACGTAACAGGCCCGAGGATGACCGGGCGAGTGTGAATGCCCAGTGCCCTGGCGTCAAGAAAGTCATCCAACGGCTTTGACGACGAGAGGGCAAAGGCCTGATCATCGGCGAGCTCCGGGACCATGTAGTGGTAGTTGGTGTCGAACCATTTGGTCATTTTCAGCGCTGTGACGGCGGTACTGTGATTGGCATGTTCGCCTCCAGCACGCCCTCCCTGGCTGCCGCGCGCCATGGCAAAATACGTGTCGAGCGAGATTTCCCCCTCGCTCCAGCCGTAGCGTGGCGGGACAGCGCCTACCATTGTTGCTGTGTCGAGCACATGATCGTAGAGGGAGAAGTCGTTGGACGGAATCTTTGTCACGCCACGGTCGCGTTGTTCAATCCAGTTCGCGACACGTAGCGCTCGTGCGGTTTCGAGAAGGTCGGCAGCGGAAGATTTTCGCGACCAGTAGGATTCAAGGGCACGCTTTAGCTCGCGACGACGGCCAATGCGCGGCACGCCAAGTGTGGCAACAGGAATTTTCTGAGAGAGACACATACCATACCCCGACGATTGGGGCGTGGACGCAAGGAAGACGTTGGCAAACAGACGAACCGGTTACCACGCCCACCGAGACACCCCGCCTGTGGACCTTGTTTGCCGTGGCAGGTCTCCTGGCTCGCGGGTCGACACCTCGGCCCGTCTTCCCAAGGCTATTCACCTCAGTGACATGAGTGGGCTTGGCTCGCCGCTTACAGTTGCGGGGGCAGCGCCGGCGTGTTCACCGGCTTCCCTCTTAGCTCCGCTGCGGCCGAACCGCATCAGAGAACCACGACAACCCACACTCGCCGAAGAGGAGAGACTTGTCAAGGTGATATAAACAAATCTTTATGTGGTTATCCGTTTTTGCGTTTCTCGTGCAGTGTGAGATACCTGACTAGATCACTGGCTAACGACCTTCCTTGGCGCCGCGAGCAACTTCTTCCACTACCGTGCTGACGGCGAACTGTCGCAGGTTCCAAACTGCCGGTTGCCAGGGATTGACTCCGATGAATTTGGAAGCAACATTTTCGATATATTCAACCTGAACATAATCGGAGCCATCATACGCGATTCGCCGGTATGCGGTGATGCGCAATCGAGAATAGGAAAGTCCAGCCGGTCGGCCCGCCTCCTCACAGGGCACCGCCAATGGCGACCTCAAAACTGCAGCAACATCGTCCATCTGGATGGAACGAGGACAGTTTCGGCCAGCACGCGGCCGACTAGCGATGCGAGAAGCCTGAAGCCATCATCCCACTCCAGATGAAAACGACCATCATTATGGAAATGCGTTATGGAAGCACCTGCGCTTTGGCGTCGGCACCTCGATGACACGTTTGAGTTTCTTAATCAGATTCGCAAGAGCTCAACCCCGCAAGACATCTGCCAGCACCTGATTTCCTATGCCGAGCGGTTTGGCGCCAGAAACGTGCTGGCAGGACCGATCCCGCCGCCTCGTGCCTTGAGACGCGAGCAGATTTCACATGTGCTGCTTGACGCCTGGCCACAGCAGTGGTCCGAACGGTATTTCTCAAAAGGCTACCTTTATCGCGATCCTACCATTCAACTTGTGAAGCGTGGGGCCACTCCCTTCCGGTGGAGCGAGATCGATCAAGTTTCTAACGTTTGTTCCTTCGGCCGACGGGTCATGGCGGAAGCATCGGAGTTCAAGCTGCGCGACGGCTTCACGATTCCGTTCGCGACATTGGACGGACAGGCGGTAGGATTTTCCGTTGCAGGGGAGAAGCTCGAGCCGGATCCTCACGACCGTCTCGCCTTTCAGTTCGTCGCGGCGTGCGCCTTCGGTTGCGCGGTTATTCTGGCAGAGGGAAACCGGGCCTTGAAACCCGTACGTCTGTCGCCTCGGCAGCAGGACGTCCTGCGCTGGGTTGCCGAGGGCCTTACCGTGGACATGATTGCCGATCGCCTGAACATCAGCCGTAACACGGCAGATTCGCATCTGCGATCGGTACGCGAGAGGCTCGGCGTGACAAACAACGTGCATGCTGTAACGAAAGCTTTTCGCCTGGGGCTGATCAGCTAGCCTCACGCAATCGCGTGATGTCGCATCGGTCCGCGATGAACCATTGGGTTGGCCTCGAAACTGGAGGACAACCGAGATGCTTCATGTCGTCACGTCGCACAATGCAGAGGAATATCAGGCGGAATTGGATCAGGCGTTCCGGCTTCGCCACAAAGTGTTTGTCGAGGAAAAGGGGTGGACCGACCTGCGGCGCGAGGACGGTCGAGAGGTCGACCGCTTCGACGGCAGGCGTGCCGTCCACATGCTCTTTACCGCCGACAACCGCGTGGTCGGCTATCAACGCCTGCTGCCGTCGACGCGACCTCATCTCTTGTCGGACGTCTTACCGGAGCTGTGCGAAGGCACGCGTCCCGTGGGCGAAAACATCTGGGAATGGTCGCGTTACTGCGTCGAGCCGCAATATCGCGAACGGGGACGGATGCTAAGCCCCGTTGCCAATGCGCTGTTGTCCGGCATTGTCGAGTGGGGCCTCGACGGCGGCGTCGACACAATCATTGTCGAAATGAACCCGCTCTGGCTGCTGCGCCTGGTTCAGTTGCATTTCAAGGTAACCCCATTGGGATTGCCGAGGCTCATTGGCGGCGAAGAGACCGTTGCGGTCGCGGCAAGCTTCGATGAGCGCACGCTGCAAAGGCTTCGCGAGACGCGCAACCCAGGCAGCAGCAAGTCCACATCGTAACGCAAGACCCGGTCAGCGCGCGGAAGGGGTGCCATGCGCCGCTCTATCCAACTTCTCACGCTTCATTGTGCGATCGTCGTCACCGAGGAAGGCAGCTTCCTCCGTGCATCCCGGCGACTGCGGATCCATCATTCCGCGCTCAGCAGGCGCATTAAGGATCTCGAGTTGAGGTTGGGGGTGACTTTGTTCGAACGCCACCCGGGCGGGGTCAGAGCAACGGCCGCAGGCGTAACCTTCCTGGCCAAAATCCGTCGCATTCTGAAAGATCTGGATGACACCCTGCAGGAGATTGAACCAGCCGACCCGGCAAAAAGCGAGGAGCGTTCGGTGCGATCGGACACGCTCCTTTGCAATTGCGCGTTCCTCAATGCCGTGGTTGGCTTCTTGGACAAAGATCCCGACGTGACCGACTTCATCGAGTTTCTCCGCAAGCGTCATCCCGCTCCCTGATGCTCCTTCATCGTTCGCGAAACTAGCTGCCCTTCAGGCCGCGCCGGGCCCGGGCGAACGCCCGATCAGTGGCCATGAACCGTGTAAGCATCGGCGCGATCAATTTCGCTGGATCGGCAACCGGCTGATCGGTCTCGCGGCACAGCACTTCCGTATAGGCGACCAGATCGCGGTGAACGGCCGCTGGCAATTCGACCGTGATCTTGACTGGCCGATCATCGGGAATGGCGGAAAGTTTCAGCTTGCTCACGACGGATCTCTCCCTGTTCCATATGGTGCCAGTACGAGGTCGCGACTAACGATGACGCGAACCGGAAAACCCGGGCGAACAGTGAGCGTCGGCTGAACGTCAAGCTGATTGCGCACGATCTGCTGTCCGATATTGGACGCCGAATCCTGGGCGCTTTCGCGAATGGCTTTGGCAATATCGCTTTCGTCTTTGCTGGAACCAAGAGACGTGCCGATTCCGAGCATGGTCGAAAGTGCTGCAGCCCGGAAGAGTTGGTTCCAATGGTGATCAACTTCATCCTCAAGCCCGGAGAACCCCTGGCTATCCGAGCCCTGCTGGCGTGCCAGCACAATCGAGGTGCCGTCGGGCATAATGAGCCGGTTCCACACCAGCAGCACGCGCGATTGGCCGAAGGCGACCTGGCTGTCATATTGCCCAATCAGCCTCGCGCCTTGGGGGATCAGGAGGGACGAACCTGTAGGGCTGTCATAGACATTCTGCGTGACCTGAGCGGTGATCTGACCAGGCAGATCGGAGCGGATGCCAGTGATGAGGGCAGCTGGAATAACCGTTCCTGCCTGGACGATATAGGGCGAGGCTTCGTCGGCAAGACGATCGGGACTGACGGTGCGGCGATCCGGCGCCGCATTGACGAAGGCAAGTTTGCGGTCCTGCATGTTTTGGTTGGCGCCTGGATCGAGCGCCGGCGGTTCGGCCCGCGGCGCCAATCCGGACTGAGCATCCCCGGCGGGGTTTCCTGCCCCGACACCCTTTCGCCCGTGATTAGCCTGCGCATTGGTGTCCGTAAACAGCTTCGCGACACGCGCGGCCTCGATCTCGGCCTGGCGGCGCTGTTCCTCCGGGTCGGCGCGGGGCGTGTTGATAGCCGGCACCGCCACCGGCTGTCCGCGCTCCTGTGCGCGGAGAATCGGGCGTCCGAGATCGCCAGGCAAAGCAGGACCAAGTTTTGGGACGCCGGAATAATCCTTCGGCAGGCCCTGCAGTCCGTCAGCAGTAGTACGGTTTTCCGTAGTGAACAGTTCGGATGGCTGCTCCGTGCCGCGCCGTCTGGTATCGAGCGCCCAGATGAGCGTTCCAAGGATAGCAACGCCGGCAACGCCGCCAAGGCCAATGAGAACCTTGCGCGACAGCCGTGTCACCCTGGCGGGTTCGGGGCGCAGCCGCA
Organism: Mesorhizobium sp. WSM3224; assembly: GCF_000427725.1. Taxonomy (GTDB): domain Bacteria; phylum Pseudomonadota; class Alphaproteobacteria; order Rhizobiales; family Rhizobiaceae; genus Mesorhizobium. The sequence continues at coordinate 67,943 of NZ_ATYO01000022.1, forward strand.
ATTCCCTTCTGATATCCGAGTTCGGTGAATTGGCGGTGTCGCTCATCGAAACAGCCCTGCGCTGCGCTGGGACTTTCTTCCGTCGGTGCGCACGATGCGGACGCGCTTCTCGCTCGTCTTGTCGCCCAGCCTTAGTTCGGCTGCGGCAAACAGGCGGTCGACCACGTAGTAGTTCTGGCGAGCACGGTAGTTGACCAGTTCGGAGCCACCTGACGGACCAACGACGAAGAGCGGCGGCATTTCGCCCTGGCCGATGCCCGACGGGAATTCGATATAGACTTTTACGCCATCGTCGAAAGCGCGCAGCGGCTTCCAGGGTGCCGCGTCACCCTCGATGCGATATCGAAAATTGAGTTTCTGGATGTCCACGCCGGCGGCTACCGGCCGCGCGGCAGTTGCCTGCGCGTTCTGGCGCCGGAGCGCAATCAACTGGTCCTGCGGATAACGCCACGAAACCGAGGCCATGTAGGTTTTCTCGGTCGAGCGCAGCTCGAGATGATAGGTACGGCGATCGCTGTTAATCACCAGGTTGGTCTGGAGATCGGGGCGCGTCGGCTTGACGAGAATGTGGACCTGAAGCTGCTCCCCTGTCCCGCTTTGCGTGTCGCCGATAATCCAGCGCACCGTGTCGCCTGCGGCAACAGGACCGGAGCCGACAAGCTGTTCACCCGGCTGCAGCGCGATGTCGGTGACCTGGCCGGGAGCCGCATAGATCTGATAGAGCGCGCCCTCGCTCCAGGGATAGAGTTGGATTGCGTTGATGAAGCCGTCGCGGACAGGCTGCATTCGCGCGGCGTCGTTCGCCTGGCTGATACGCTGTTTGGGGTCGGCCGCCTCCGCCTTTGCTTTGCCGGTCTCGACCGGTTTCAACTGGCTAGGTAGCGGAAGGGGTGTTGGCAGTTCCACTACCTTCACAGGACCCGCGGGATCGACCTTCCGCACGGCAAGCGCGGCATCGTCGTAGTCAATCTCGGGCGGAACGTACTTTTTCGAGGCGCAACCGGCGAGCGCTGTCGCGGATAACAGGCCTACGGCCAGCACGCGCGTCATCGTGATGCTGCGGGCGGTCGGTCTCGCCGATTTCGGTGTCCGTGCTGCACGCATCATGAAAGCTCCTTCGACCAGTTTATGGCGTTGACGTAGACACCGAGCGGATTTGCTTTCAGCCGCTCGGCATCGCGGGGTTGTTGAATCACGATGGTGAGGATGGCGGTCCAACGTTCAGTGCTGGCCAGGCTGCCGTTCTCGTAGCGGCGCTCGGTCCAGGCGACCCGAAACGAGTCTGGTGAGGCACGGATGACGCTCGAGACGTCGATCGCGACCTGAAGTTTGCCAACCTTGGCAAAGGGGTCATTCAACCGGGCGTAGTCGTTGAGAGAGATGGCGCCGCGATCGGTCGTGTAGTCGTAAGCGCGCAACCAGTTCTGGCGCACGATGACAGGATCATCCGCAATGCTCCTGACCTGCTCAATGAAGCGGGCGAGATGCCATGCGATTTGCGGATCGGTCGGCTTGAAGTCGGCCATAGCCGAGGCGACCACCTGCGCCTCACCAAACTTGTCGACTTGAACGACCCAGGGAACGACGGAGCCGCGCGCCGACTGCCACACCAAAGCCGCGGCGAGGCCGCCGGCGAGCACGAGCGAACCGAAGGCCATCAGCCGCCAGTTTTTCGCCTGCACGCGAGCCGAACCGATGCGCACATCCCAGGCCTGGGCTGCACGCTGGTACGGAGTCTCTGGTTGGGGCGTGGTGCCATAACGCACGGAAGGTCGTTTGAAGGGATTCATCGGTGATCATCCTGATGGAGAGAAACATTCATCGAGCCGCCGCCATGATCGCCGGAGCGGATGGAATGAGCGGCCGTGCTGGTGCCGTGAGTCATGGCCTGGCCGCGCTTCATGCGAGCGGCCCACTTCGGTGGCGAGCCAGTTGTGGAATTGGAAGGGGACGCGGAGGACGGTCCGGCAAAGGAGGAACCGATTGCGGCTTCGCCGCTGCTGCCGACCGGTGATTGTCCCCCGGTCGCGCTCCACCCGGCAGAGCGGCCGGATTGATTGCTGGTGCTGAGCGCCGACGCAGCACGCGACATGGCTTGCCTTGCAGGCTGGGCTGCGGCCCCGACCCCGGCTCGTGCGACACCGGCGAGCCCAGCGGCGACGGCGCCCGCACCGCTTTGTCCCGAGGCAGCGCTGGCGAGCCCATACGCGGTCGACGTGCTTCCCGCCAGATGCGCACCGCCTCGCGCCGCGGCGGCCGACATGCGGCCTCCAGCGCCAACAGCACTTGCGGCGCCACTCAGTCCCGCACGCGTGCCCATGTAACCCGCAGCGCCAAGGCCGGCGGCAGCGAGGCTGGTACCGACGGCTGCACCCGCGCCAAGCTGCGGGGCGCCGGAGACAAGACCCGTCGCAATGCCCGGGCCGAAGATCGAGAGCCCCATCAGTGAAAGCGCGCCGAGCACAAGCGACAGTGCATCGGTGATCGTTGGTTGTTCGGCGAAGCCTTGGGTGAACTCGCCAAAGAGGCCAGAACCAATCCCGACGATGACGGCGAGCACGAGAATCTTCACGCCCGAGGCGATGATGTTGCCTAGTACCTTTTCGGCGAGGAAAGCCGTCCTGTTGAACAGCGCAAATGGGATCAGCACAAAACCGGCAAGTGTCGTCAGCTTGAATTCGATCAGAGTTACGAAGATCTGCACGGCCAGGATAAAGAAGGCGATCAGCACGATGGCCCAGGCCACCATGAGGACGACGATCTGGACAAAATTCTCGAAGAAGGAGACGTAGCCCATCAACTGGCTGGCGGCTTCGAGGATGGGATTGCCGGCGTCGATGCCAACCTGTGCGACGCGGCCAGGTTGTAGTAGCGCAGAACCGGAAAGTGTCGACCCTCCCGCTTTCAGGCCGAGCCCGGAAAAGCTCTCGAAGACGATGCCGGCCAGACGATTGAAGTTGCCGATGATGAAGGCGAAGAAGCCGATATAGAGCGTCTTCTTCACCAACCGGTGCAGCACGTCCTCGTCAGCGCCCCAGGCCCAGAACAGGCCGGCCAGCGTGATGTCGATCACGATCAACGTCGTTGTGAGAAACGCTACCTCGCCACCAAGAAGGCCGAAGCCGCTGTCGATGTAGCGGGTGAAGGTCTCGAGAAAGCGGTCGATGACGCCCGTGTCGTTCATGGCGACACCGGACGATTTGTCGACGGATCAAACCGCTCCGGCATCGGCATGGGCGGCTTGTCGGTGCCGAAGAAGTGGCGGCGGTTCTCCGCCCACGCCCTGCGACACGCGGGATCGGTGGCCGCTGCAACACCGATGGCACGGCACCGTGCCAACTCGAGCGTGGCTGGCTCGCCGCCCGGACGTGCGGAGCGCGGGGAGGACGCGTCCTGCGAGCCGTTGCCGCGCAACGCCATGAAGGTGGCGACCATGGCAGCGCAAAGGCCAAGAACGACCATCATCCGGGCGGCGATCTTGAGATTCATTGGAGACATTCTCAGTCGTGGAACATGCGAACCGAGGACGGGCTGTAGCTGTTGCCTCTCATGAAGCGGCTGAACTGCTCCTGCGCCTGTTGCTGGGCCGCCGCTTTGCGCGCCTGCTCAAGTGCCGCGGCCCGCCCTTGCGCGGCCATCATCGCGGTAAGATCGGCGACCTGCCTTGCCTGAACAGCGAGAAGCTGGTTGCCGGCCTGGGTCGCCTGCAGGATACCGACCGCCGACTGGCTGGCGTCGACCGCCGTGCTCGTCTGCTCTCGCGTTCCTTCGATGTTGTCGACCGCGACAGCTCCGGCCTTCAATGAATGCTCGAAGGACGACACCGAGGTTTGCCAGCGTTCGCGCGCGCCATCGACGAGTTGCTGGCTGGACAGATCCGAGCCGAAATTCTGATAGGTCGACTTGAATTGGCTCTCGATGTCCTGGACGCTGTAGGCGAGCTTGTCGGCCTCGCCGAGCAGGGCCTTCATCTGAGAGAAATCGCCTTCGATCTGGCCAAGCAGCGATGTCGGTAACGAGGTTAGGTTCTTCGCTTGGTTGATCAGCATCTGCGCCTCGTTCTGAAGCGAGGTGATCTGGTTCTGGATCTGCTCCAGCGCGCGGGCAGCCGAGAGCACGTTCTCCGCATAATTTCTGGGATCGAAGACGATGAATGCCGATGCGGGCGCGCACGACAGGACGACGCCGACAGCGACAACACTGGCCGCAGCCAAATGCCGGACACGAAGACGGTTACGGACGGAATTCATGACGAAACCTCCTTTGCGGATTGCTCGATGATGTTGGTGAGGTGGGGAACGAGGTCAGCGGCCCAGGACAGGTCGCGATCGGCAAGCCAGGCCTCGAGGAAATATTCGCGGCCGCTCTCGGCGACGATCCGCTCGATTGCCGCCTGGTCGGTCTTCGAGGAGGCGGCGCAAAGGGCGAGCGCGATCGGACCGAGGCCGAGTTCGAACAGCCGGTTGCCGCGCCGTGACTGGCAGTAATAATCGCGCTTCGGCGTCGCTCGGGCGACGATCTCGATCTGGCGGTCGTTCAATCCAAAGCGGCGATAAATATCGGTCATCTGGGGCTCGATGGCGCGCTCGTTCGGCAGGAAGAGCCGCGTCGGGCAACTCTCGACAATGGCCGGCGCAATTTTGCTGCCATTGATGTCGGAGAGCGATTGCGTGGCGAAGATGACGGAGGCATTCTTCTTGCGAAGAGTCTTCAGCCATTCGCGCAGCTGTTCGGCGAAGCCGCCATCGTCCAGCGCCAGCCAGCCCTCGTCGATGATCAGCAGCGTTGGCCGTCCATCCATCCGCTGTTCGATGCGATGAAAGAGATAGGCGAGCACGGCCGGAGCAGCACCCGTGCCGATCAGACCCTCGGTTTCGAAGGCCTGAACGGACGCTTCGCCGAGACGCTCATGTTCTGCATCGAGCAACCGGCCGTAGGGGCCGCCGATACAGTAGGGTCGCAACGCCTGCTTCAATGGCGATGACTGCAGCAGCACCGACAGGCCGGTCAGTGTCCGCTCTTGAACCGGGGCGGAGGCCAATGACGTCAGCGCCGACCACAGATATTCCCTCACCTGCGGCGTGACGAGAACACCTTCGCGCTGGAGAATGTCGACGAGCCAGTCGGCCGCCCAGGCCCGTTCGGGCGTGTGATGGATGCCGGCCAGAGGTTGCAGCGAGACGTCCTCGGCGCCGTCAGGCAGATCAGTCAATGAGAGTACCGCAAGCGGATCGCCCGGGCCCTGACCGCTCGACGCACTGCCGCCGAGATTCTGCCAATCGCCGCCCATGGCGAGCACGGCCGCGCGGATCGATCCGCCAAAATCGAAGGCAAAGATCTGATTGTCTCGATAGCGCCGAAATTGCAGCGCCATAAGTGCCAGCAGAACCGACTTGCCGGCGCCGGTCGGGCCGACAACAAGCGTATGACCGACGTCGCCGACATGCAGGCTGAACCGGAACGGCGTCGTGCCTTCGGTCCTGGCGAAGAACAGCGGGGGCGCCCGAAAATGCTCGTCGCTTGCCGGCCCTGCCCAGGCCGCCGACAGCGGGATCATGTGGGCGAGATTCAGGGTCGATAGCGGCGGCTGGCGAACATTGGCATAGACATGGCCGGGAACACTGCCGAGCCATGCTTCGACGGCGTTGACGCGCTCGACGATGGCAGTGAAATCGCGGGACTGGAGAATTTTTTCCACCAAGCGGAGTTTTTCGTCGGCTATTCCTGCGTCGACATCCCACACCGTTATCGTGGCGGTGACGTATGCTTCGCCGATCTGGTCCGAGCCGAGTTCCTGCAGCGCCGCATCGGCGTCGGCGGCCTTGTTGGCGGCGTCTGTGTCGACCAGGACCGAGGCCTCATTGGTCATCACCTCCTTGAGGATCGCTGCGACGGATTTTCTTTTGGCGAACCACTGGCGGCGGATTTTGGTCAGCAGGCGGGTTGCATCGGTTTTGTCGAGCATGATTGCCCGGGTCGACCAGCGGTAGGGAAAGGCAAGTCGATTGAGCTCATCGAGGATGCCGGGAAAGGTCATGGTCGGGAATCCAATGACGCTTAGTGTGCGCAGATGGAACTCGCCGAGCCGCGGTTCGAGCCCGCCGGCCAGCGGCTGGTCGACCAGCAAGGCGTCCAGATGCATGGGCGTCTCGGGAACGCGCACGCGATGGCGCTTGGTCGAGATCGTCGAGTGCAGATAGGTCAGCGTCTGGCTGTCATCCAGCCATTCGACCTCGGGAACAAAACCCTCAATCAGGTTGAACACGCGGTCAGTGCGGTCGACAAAACCTTTCAATAGCTCCCAAGGGTCTACGCCGCTCTTTTCGCGGCCTTCGTAGAGCCAGCTTTCCATGCGGGATGCTTCCTCGGGTGGCGGCAGCCAGACGAAGGTTAGGAAATAGCTGCTCTCGAACAGTTCACCGTGCGTCTGTCGATCGCCCCATTGGAGGGATCCCTGGTCAGCCTCGCCCTCGAACTGTTCACGGCGTTCAAGGTCGACCAACGCCGAAGCACTGTCGGGGAAAAGACCTTCCGGATAGTGCTGTGCCGAAATTCGAGCGGCTTCGACGAAGATCGCCCAGCCGGAGCCAAGGCGGCGCAGCGCATTGTTGAGCCGAGCTGTCGTGCCGACCAATTCGGCCGCCGTTGCGCTGTCGAGATCGGGGCCGCGAAAACTCGCGGTTCGCTGGAAAGAGGCGTCCTTGTTGAGCACGATCCCAGGGGCCACCAACGCAGCCCAGGGCAGATAATCGGCGAGGTTTTTCCAGCGCTTGCGGTATTCGGCGAGGTTCATCATTGGGAAAAGCCTCTCAGCAGCCGAAATGCGCGGGATAGCGAAGGTGCCGGCGAACCACGTCGATGAACCGGGCGTCGCGCTTCGCCGCCAGGACGGCCGCAAAATGTCCGATTGCCCAGATGAGGATGCCGACGAGCCAGAGCCTAAGACCGAGCCCGACCGCGCCGGCCAGCGTGCCGTTGAGAATAGCGACAGCTCGCGGCGCGCCGCCGAGCAGGATTGGTTCGGTGAGTGCGCGGTGGACCGGCGCGAAGAAGCCGCGGACATCCTCCTCCATCAGATGAGCGCTCCGCCGCCGAACGAGAAGAACGACAGGAAGAACGAGCTCGCGGCGAAGGCGATCGACAGTCCGAACACGATCTGGATCAGCCGCCGGAATCCGCCCGACGTGTCACCGAAGGCGAGCGACAGGCCGGTGACGATGATGATGATCACCGCAACGATCTTGGCGACCGGTCCCTCGATCGATTCCAGGATCTGCTGAAGCGGCTGCTCCCACGGCATGGAGGAGCCGGCGGCATAGGCAGGTACGGTCATGATGGCCGCGGCGGTAGCGGCGGCCGGCGCAAGTGCCGCACCAATTCTACGGGTAGACGATGAAATGAAGGGGATCGGATTCATCCTGTGGCTCCATGGAGGATTGCGAATTAGCTTCTGGGCTGGCCTCGGTTTTGGCTTCGAGGATGCGGTAGTCGCCGGAGGTTGGATCAAGCCCGTCGACGAGCGCGATCTCGACGAGGCGGCGGGCCGAACCGCGGCCGGCAAGCACGGCAACGATGTCGATCGTCTCGGCGATCAGCGCGCGCGGAACGGCGACGACGGCTTCCTGAACCAGCTGTTCAAGCCGACGCAGCGCCCCAAGCCCTGAGCTGGCGTGGATAGTGCCAATGCCGCCCGGATGTCCGGTGCCCCAAGCCTTCAAGAGATCGAGCGCTTCCACGCCGCGCACTTCGCCGATCGGAATGCGATCGGGGCGAAGCCGCAGTGACGACTTGACCAGGTCGGCGAGCGATGCGACGCCGTCCTTCGTGCGAAGCGCCACCAGATTGGGGGCTGCACATTGCAGCTCGCGGGTATCTTCGATCAGGACAATACGGTCCGACGATTTGGCGATTTCGGCCAGCAGCGCGTTGACCAGGGTGGTCTTGCCGGTAGACGTGCCTCCTGCTACCAGGATGTTCTTGCGCCTTTCTAGAGCCAGTTGCAGTATGTCGGCCTGGCTCTCGGTCATGACCCCAGACGCGACGTAATTCTGGAGCGTGAAGACGGCAACGGCAGGCTTGCGGATGGCAAAGGTCGGCGCCGCCACGACCGGCGGAAGCAATCCCTCAAACCGCTCTCCCGTATCCGGCAGTTCGGCCGAGACACGCGGCGAACCGGAGTGCACCTCGGCGCTGACGTGATGCGCAACAAGCCGGATGATCCGCTCGCCATCTGCCGGGTTCAGCATCTCGTCGACGGGCGAGAGGCCTTCTTTCAGCCGGTCGACCCAGAGCCGACCGTCCGGGTTGAGCATCACCTCGACGATTGAGGGGTCGTCAAGAAACCCTGCTATTGCGGGCCCGAGTGCCGTACGCAGCATGCGCGCACCACGCGAGACGGCCTGTCTGCCAGGAGAAGGATTGCTTGCCACGATGATCCCCATTTTCTCGGGCGATTTGTTTCGCACCGCTGACGGGGGTGATTAGAAGAAGCAGGACTGTGTGCCTTGCAACAGGGAAAACGGCCCGCAGCAGCGCGACGTGCAGCGACTTGCAAAATGCGGTGCAGACGAGCTGGCCGGCCGCCTCGGCTCCCTATCCCTTGTGCGACTCATCCGGGTCCCTTGATGATGGGGGCGCAATGTCCTCGGCAATTTCCTGCCTGAGCTTTGGTCCCTTGCTCAACCTGCGCCCCAGCGCATCAACGAAAGCGTCATAGCGCTGCCTGCCTTTCGCGCGCGCTTCAGGCTGAGCGGAGTCTGGTAAGGCCGGAGTTGAGGTGAGCCAGAAGCGCACGAATAACGCCAGCGTCTCGATCGAAATACCGACATCGCGTTCCACGCGCTGAACGCGCCGGTCGATCTGGTCGAGCCGCCTTGTGATTGCCGCCTCTTTACGCTCCTCGGCATCCGGAGACAGAAAAGAAGCGATAGCTGCCTCGGCGATCAGCGACCGCGACACGTCCCTTTTTGCGGCGTAGTCGGCGAGTGCATTCATGACCTCCGGTTCCAGATAGGCTGAGAGACGGCGCTTCTTCATGGTGGTCAAAGTTCGATACCATCTTTCGGATCGAGTGCGGCCTGGCGCGCGGTGCGCCGCATGGCCTGATCGACCGAACGTCGTCGGGCAACCTCATCATCGGAGTCGTCGCGATCAAGGTCGAATTCGTCCGGAAGCGCCACAATTCGCTCTGGGGCGATATCCTCATGCTCAGGCAGTTCAGGCTGCCGACGGATGCCCCCATTGTCGGGATCGCTATCTTGCGGCAAGGTTGCACCACCGGTGGCCTGGTTTGACTTTTCCGGCGTGGCAAATGCCGGCAGATCGCTCCAATCGTCGCGGCGCGATGTTGCCTCAGCGCTTACCGGCATAGGTGGAGGAAGGACACGGTCTGCGAGGCGCGGATCGGCAAAATAACGCGCCTTCTTTGCCCGGATTGGGAACAGGCCGGCCACCATTACGATAGCTTCGGTCGGCGGCAGTTGCATGATCTCGCCTGGTGTCATCAAAGCGCGAGCCGTCTCCTGTCGCGAGACCATGAGATGCCCGAGCCAAGGCGACAGCCGATGCCCGGCATAGTTCTTCATCGCCCGCATTTCGGTTGCCGTTCCCAGAGAGTCTGAGACGCGCTTGGCGGTTCGCTCGTCGTTCGTCGCGAAACTCACACGCACATGGCAGTTATCGAGAATGGAATTGTTTGGCCCGTAGGCCCTTTCGATCTGATTGAGTGACTGGGCAATCAGGAAGGACTTGATGCCGTAGCCAGCCATGAAGGCGAGTGCCGACTCGAAGAAATCCAGCCTACCAAGTGCTGGAAATTCATCGAGCATCATCAGCAAGCGATGCCGACGATCCTTCGCATGAATATCCTCCGTCAGCCTGCGGCCGATTTGATTGAGCACCAGCCGGACAAGCGGCTTGGTTCGGCTGATGTCCGATGGTGGCACGACCAGATAGAGCGTCGTGGGATTTGTGTTTTCCACCAGATCGGCAATGCGCCAGTCGCAACGAGATGTCACCAGGGCTACGACCGGATCGCGGTAAAGCCCCAGGAAGCTCATGGCGGTCGATAGCACGCCGGAGCGCTCATTTTCTGATTTGTTGAGCAGCTCACGTGCTGCCGATGCCACGACCGGATGCGGACCGGCATCGCCAAGGTGCCTGGTCAGCATCATGGTGCGCAAGGTCGCCTCGATCGTCCTTTGCGGATCGGAGAGGAAGTTGGCAACACCGGCGAGCGTCTTGTCCTTCTCGGCGTAGAGGACATGCAGGATGGCGCCGACCAGCAGCGCATGACTGGTCTTTTCCCAATGGTTGCGGCGTTCAAGCGAACCCTCCGGGTCGACCAGCACGTCAGCGACGTTCTGGACATCTCGGACTTCCCAGGCGCCACGCCGGACTTCCACCAGCGGGTTGTAGGCGGCTGACGCAGCATTGGTTGGATCGAATAGCAGTACACGGCCGAAACGTGCTCGCCAGCCGGCGGTTAGTTCCCAGTTTTCACCCTTGATGTCGTGAACGATGGCGCTTCCCGGCCAGGTCAGCAGCGACGGCACCACGAGCCCGACGCCCTTCCCGCTGCGGGTCGGCGCGAAGCACAAGACATGCTCCGGACCGTCATGGCGAAGATAGTCGCGATCCAACTGGCCGAGCACCACGCCATCCGGGTCGAGGAGGCCTTCGGCCTTGATCTCTGTTCGCGCAGCCCAGCGCGCCGAGCCGTAGGTTGCCACGTATTTGGCCTCCCGTGCTCGCCAGACCGACATGCCGATGGCGACAAGAATCGCCATGAAACTGCCGCTTGCCACGATCACGGCACCTTCAACAAAGATCGTCGGAGCATAGGCGTCGTAGAAAAACCACCACCAGAAAAAAGCAGGTGGCGGATAGATTCGTTGGCCGATGAATTCGAACCAGGGCGAACCAAGTTGCTCTTGGAAGCCCAGCCGCCACGCCGTCCATTGGGTCGCTCCCCAAATGGCCGCATGCATGGTGGCCAGAACGGCAAGAATCTGACCCCACAATATCTTGGTTGCCGGCATCATTGCTCCCGATTCAAGAATCGGGAGCAAATAGACAGCGTGCGAAAAAGCCGGCGCAACAGGAAAGGCTTCGTCGCGGCAGCTCACCGCAGTCAGACCTAAAAAGGCTTGCGATCTGCGAGGCGGATACGTTCGGCACGAAGAACAACTTTGAAGCAGCTCGCGAATGCGGTTATCGACTTTCAATTGCAGGAAAATCGATTTCGATCCTCGTGGCGCAATCGGGCAGTCGCGCGTGATAGCCATCGGCAATGGCAAGCCTTGTTCTCGGGGGGTTCAGATTGGATATCGGTGATCCCATCCGGTCTCACGGACTGGGGCACAGCAAAACCCGACAATCCGGCTAAATCGAACCCCTTTACGATTTGCCAGACCGCGACAGAGCGGGCGCCAAGGAGATCGAGCCCGACGACGCGTTCGAGAACATGGGCGCACTGATGGTCCGCGAAGTCGCTCCCAACGACACCTCATCGGGCTGAGCAAAGCGGTAGCTGCCATGTGATGGCAACAGATTAATTACCGCAAGCGGCCATCCTTATTGAAGCCCCGCGACAAGCATAGCGTCGCCCTCGCACCCGGCGCCTCAATCACCAGTGCGCGCCGCCTAGGCTGGCGACCGACGCTTTTCACGTCATTCCTCTGCGGTAGGCGTCCGCCGCCGCCTGCGGAATCGACAAGAAGCGTCAAGGGCATCTAAAGCGTGTCATCCTCGATCCGGTACTCTGACCCGAGATGCGCGCCCGAATTGGCGTTGCAGGTTCTGCTTTTGGCCACTGGGTGACGTCCGAACGCTGAAATGGGCTCTACAGCGCAGGCCTTTCACTTGCTACGCGCTTCATCCTGCAGCAAGCAGGCAGCGAATCCTCCACCCGCGCGAACAGCTCGCGACGGCGGTTTGATTGCGGGACCGGTCCGCCATTTCTGGCAGGCGACCCGTGCAATTGGCTGGTGTAGGTTATGCCACACATCTGCTGACCGCATCATTGCCATCGTCCTCTCTCAGCCGGCCATGCCTCCCGATGGCCGGTTCGATGATGATGATCCCCGAGAATAGTTTCTGTTGAGCCTGACGGTCTGTGCTCGTCTTATGATCTTCCACCTTGGCGCCTCGTTTTGTTGTCAAAGCCATAGAAATTTGGACATGAGCTGGTCCGCTGTATTCCTGGTTTCGACTTGACACCGACGTGTTCGGGCGCAAGCTCAATTCGGCTTTTCTCAACACTCTGCCGGCCGCGCCAGGCCTGTCATTCTAACGTGCGCTAACCGTAAAAAATATGACAGGGCGGACGAGAATAATCCGGCTTGGAGCAAAGATTTTTTGGGGAACTCTCGAAAATGGAAGCGACAACTCTTCCAATTTTCAAGACGCAGCCCGGACTCGCTTTAGTAGGAAGGTTGCCAAAATTGTCAGCCAACCGTTTCCGACAGTTAACCGCCACCGCAACTGATATGTCGCTGCCTTCAGACCGACGCTGAAGTTCCCATGACGGTCCTGTCCAAGGACGAACAGCGGAAAGCCCGTGGCGGACGGCAATTCGTTCATTCAGAGCAAAAAGCAGCCCTAATGGCGCAAACATTGATGCGGCGACCACTCGCAGCGGCGGGATTTGCCCTGTTTAGGCTGGTTGCCTTGATGTGACCCTTTGCGTTGCGCCTTGATCCAAACTCGTGAAAGGACGAAAGTCAATTTTGCTAGTTGCGACCTACACAACCGCCCCGGCAAGGACCCAAGTCGGGCGAATGCGAACGAGAGTTAGACAAGCACCTGGGTGCCGATTTCTACCACACGTCCGGTCGGGATCTGGAAATATTCCGTCGCGTCGGCCGCCGTGCGGGCCAGACCGATGAACAGCCGGTCCTGCCACACCGGCATGCCGGAATTGGGCGAGGCCTTGAGCGAGCGCCGCGACAGGAAGAAGGATGTCGTCATGATGTCGAACTTCCAGCCCTGCTTGCGGCAGATCGCCAGCGCGCGTGGAATGTTGGGCTGTTCCATATAGCCGAAAGTCAGCGTCACCCGCATGAACAGCTCGTTGACGGTCTCCATCTTGACCCGCTCGCTGTCGGGTACGACGGGCTGCGGTGCCGTCACCACCGAAAGGATGACGTTCTGCTCGTGCAGCACCTTGTAGTGCTTGAGGCTGTGCATCAGCGCGGTCGGCGCGCTGAGCGGATCGCTGGTCAGGAACACGGCCGTGCCCGAGACCAGTTGCGGTTTCTTCTTCAGCAGATTGCCGGCGAGGAAATCGAGCGGGATCTCGTTGCGGCGCGTCTTGTTGAAGAGATAGCGGCTGCCGCGCACCCAGGTCCACATGCCCAGCACGATGGTGAAGGCCACGACCAGCGACGCCCAGCCGCCTTCGAACACCTTGACGATGTTGGAGGCGAAGAAGCCGATATCGATGAAGGCGAACAGCACGGTCAGCGGGATCGCCACCGACAGCTTCCACTTCCAGATACGGGTCATGACGACATAGAGCAGCACCGTCGTCACCAGCATGTTGCCGGTCACCGAGATGCCGTAGGCGGAGGCCAGCTTGCTGGACTCGCCGAAGCCGACCACGAGCATCATCACCACCAAGGCCAGCAGCAGGTTGACGCGCGGCATGTAGATCTGGCCGGACTGCTTTTCCGATGTGTGCAGGATTTCCAGCCGTGGCAGCATGTTGAGCTGCACCGCCTGGCGGGTCAGCGAAAAAGCCCCTGAAATGACCGCCTGGCTGGCGATGACGGTAGCCGCCGTCGCCAGCACCACCATCGGGATCAGCGTCCAACCCTCGTTCATCTCGAAGAACGGATGGCCCACCAGGCCGCCCTTCGCCAGTATGAAGGCGCCTTGCCCGGCATAATTGAGCAGCAGGCAAGGGAACACGATCGCCAGCCAGGCAAGCACGATCGGCTTGCGGCCGAAATGGCCGAGATCGGCATAGAGCGCTTCCGCGCCGGTGACGGCAAGGAAGACGGCACCGATCGTCACGAAGGCGACGTCGGGCGAATTGATCAGGAAAGCGACGATATAGTGCGGGCTGACGGCCCACAGGATTTCCGGATCGACGATGATGTGATTGATGCCGGATAGACCGATGGCCAGGAACCAGATCGCGGTCACCGGGCCGAACACCAGCCCAACGCCGCCGGTACCGAAGCGCTGGACGGCAAACACCACGGCGAGGATGACCAGCGTCAATGGCACGACATAGGGCTGGAAGGTGGGGGTGACGACATTCATACCCTCGACCGCCGACAGCACCGAAATCGCCGGCGTGATGACGGCGTCGCCGAAAAACAGCGAGGCGCCGACGATGCCGATGCCGAGCATCAGCGCCGAGCGCTTCGGGAAACTGCCGCGCGCCAGCGCCATCAGCGACAACACGCCGCCCTCGCCGCGATTGTCGGCGCGCAGCACGAACATGATGTACTTTACCGTGACGGTGATGGTCAGCGACCATATGATCAGCGACAGAACACCAAGAATGTCGCCACGGTCGGCGACTTGCCCGCCCGACGACGCGACCAGCGCCTCGCGGAACGCATAGATCGGGCTGGTGCCGATATCGCCATAGACCACGCCGAGCGCACCCAGCATCAACACCTTAGTACTTTGAATCTGAGCCGCGCCGGGGTGTTCCGCTAGCTCCCCACCCTCACAATTGTTGGCAGAATCCGAGACGGCCATTCGTATGCTCCAGGTGCTGCGCTCTACAGCCAAGGCAATCCTGCATTTGCGAGGCGCGCCGCCTTGCGATGGGTGCCTCGGCCGATAAGGCGCAACGAGGAGGGGGGAATTGGCCTCGCTGCCCTGCCGCTATCGGCCGAGGCGTCTGGTAATTGCCACAGGGATCGCCATGTTTAACTGATTGGCACGTCACCCGCTCGCTCGCCTTGACGAGCAATATTGGCAAGTTCTCACGCTGACGCTAAGGACAAATCAACACGCATATTGGTAAATAATCTGCAAAGATTCTAAGTCGTTCGAGCTGCTATACCAGGCTGCTTTCAGCATAAAATCGCAATTCCCTATCCATTTTTGGTGTGTCAGCTTTCGACGAGCGCTTTTTGAAAGTCAATTCTTTCATGGTTTCGAATGTAGCATTTCGGAAGGCTTGTCAGGGCATGTGTGCATGAATCTTCATCGGTTCGCGATGGCGGACCGAACCGGTTTTTGCCGTAGCCGGGCGAGACCTTGGCGCGCTTTTTCTCCATACCCAAGGACGCGGGCATTCAACCGCTGATCATGACAGCCTGACGATGTTCGCAAGTAAGCTCGTCCTGGCTTGCGTGAGCTCCCCTCTCAACCGTAGCGAAGATCACGCCCGGGAGCGGCAGCAGTTCCGCCGCGATGCTTTTCATTTCACGCCCGGCCGCAAACAGCGCCAGCATCAATGATCTCAACGTATTTTGTGTATTTTGTCTTCATACATATCGTTACCCCAGAATCGCGGTGCATCATTGGCCGAGACGGATGGAGTTGAATGTCCGGTCTGCTTGAGCGTCAGGTCTGCCTCTGGCGGCAATTCACCGGCCATGGCGGCATCGAACTTCGTCTGGTCGAGCTCCTTTTCCCAACGCGCCACGACAACGGTCGCCACCGCATTGCCGACCAAGTTGGTCAGCGCCCGGCACTCCGACATGAAGCGGTCGACGCCGAGGATCAGCGCCATACCGGCGACCGGCACCGAAGGCACGACCGAAAGCGTCGCCGCCAGAGTGATAAAGCCGGCGCCGGTGATACCGGCGGCACCCTTGGAGCTCAGCATGGCGACGAGAAGCAGCAGGATTTGGTCACCCAAGCTGAGCGGCGTGTCGGTCGCCTGCGCGATGAACAGTGCCGCCAGCGTCATGTAGATGTTGGTGCCGTCCAGGTTGAACGAATAGCCGGTCGGGATGACCAAGCCGACCACCGAGCGCTTGCAGCCGGCGCGCTCCATCTTGGCCATGAGTCCGGGAAGTGCGGCCTCTGACGACGAGGTGCCGAGAACCAGCAGCAGCTCTTCCTTGATGTAGCGGAGCAGCGAAAAGATCGAGAAGCCGTTGTAGCGGCAGACGGCACCGAGCACCACCAGCACAAACAGGAGCGAGGTTGCGTAGAACGTGCCAATCAGCATGGCGAGATTGGCGATCGAACCGATACCGTATTTGCCGATGGTGAAGGCCATGGCGCCGAAGGCGCCGATCGGCGCGACCTTCATCAATATGGCGACAAGGCGGAAGATCGGCGCAGTCAGCGCTTGCAGAAAATCGACCACTGGGCTGCAGCGGTCGCCGACAAGCGCCAGCGCAACCCCGAACAGCACCGAGAAGAACAGCACCTGCAGTATATCGCCCTGTGCGAAGGCGCCGGTGATGGTGTCGGGGATGATGTTCATCAGGAAGCCGAGGATGCTGGCGTCGTGCGCCTTTTCAGTGAAGGTCGTCACCTTCGACGCGTCGAGCGTTGCCGGGTTGATGTGCATGCCGGCGCCGGGCTGGACAACGTTGGAGACGATGAGGCCGACGACGAGCGCCAACGTTGAGAACACCAGAAAATAGATCATCGCCTTGCCGGCGACGCGGCCGACCTTTTGCAAGTCCGAGACGCCGGCAATGCCGGTCGCCACCGTAAGGAAGATCACCGGCGCGATGATCATCTTCACCAGCTTAATGAAGGCATCGCCGAGCGGCTTCATCGCAGCACCGGTTTCGGGATAGAAATGGCCGAGAAGAACACCTGCGACGATCGCCGCCAGCACCTGCACGTAGAGTTGCCGATAGAAGGGAACTTTGCCGCGCCCGGCGGCAGAGACTGTTGTCTGCATGATATCCTCCATTGCGCCCCGATCGGGAAGCCCGACCTCCCGGAGCATTGATCTCCAACAGCCTCGCGGCTGCTGGAGTGGGTTCGTGCAACTGGCGTGCCAGCGCGTCATGCCTCTTGCTATGAACCTGATTTTTATTGTGTTTTCTATGGAAGATGCCGTTTACGACCGGTCAGGGTGTGCGACTGTTCGCATAGACGGAATTGTGTTTTGTGCGAAATCATGCACAAATAAGCGATGCTGCAACGCCCCGCCGCAAACCTGTCTTCGACACCCGAACAACTCGGCACGCAGGCTCGCCGGACCTGGCTGCTGTTTGGAGTGGTAGGGCTTGCGGTTGTCGCAATCGGCCTCTACGGCGCTGGCCTCTACGGCCGCGATACCGCGATCACGGTGCTGGCTGCGCAAGGGCGCACCGACGCCAACCTGAAGGTTGCGTTGCTGCGCGCCGTGCTGGAGAACCCTCGAGCGTTGCCGCTGCTGCTCTCGGAGGACCAGCAGGTGCATGATGCGCTTGCGCAGCGCGGCAGCGCCGCGATTGACGTGCTGAACCACAAGCTCGAGGGGCTGGTCTCCGGAACCAAGGCTTCGGTGCTCTACGTCACCGGCACCAATGGTGTGGCGGTTGCGTCCAGCAACTGGCGTGAGCCGACGAGCTTCGTCGGCAAGGACTACGGCTTCCGCGCCTATTTCTCCGGGGCGATGCGGATCGGAACCGCCGAATATTTCGCGCTCGGCAATGCCAGCAAACGCCCGGGCCTTTACATCTCGCGCCGTGTCGGCAGTGCCGCGGCGCCGCTCGGTGTTGTCGTCGTCAAGATGGAGTTCGACCAGCTCGAAGCGGACTGGCGCGAGGCCAGCCGACCAGCCTATGTCAGCGACGAGCAGGGCGTGGTGCTTATCACCAGCCTGCCGTCATGGCGCTTCATGACCACCGCCCCGCTGACCGGCCCCGCGCTCGCCGCGATCCACGACAGCCAGCAGTTCGGTGACGCACCGCTGCTGCCGTTGCCGATCATCCAGGCGGAGACCGTGAGTGCCGATGTGTCCATCGTCCACGCAGTCACGCCGGGCGGCAGCGATGGCGAATATCTCCGGCTTTCCACGCCCGTCGCCTCGACACCGTGGCGGCTCGACTATCTCGTTCCGGCCGAGGCCGCGATAGCCTCCGCTCAGCGCGAAACTCGGCTTCTGGCACTCGGGGTCATTGGTCCGCTCATCGGACTTGCCGCTTATCTGTTGTGGCGGCGGCAATCGGCACAGATGCGGATCGCTGCCGAACAGTTGGCGCGCGCCGAGCTCGAACGCCGGGTCGTCGAGCGGACCGAGGATCTGAGCCGCGCCCGCGACCGGCTGCAGGCCGAGATCGCCGGCCATCGCAGCACGGAAGCCAAGCTCCAGGTGGTGCACCAGGAGCTGGTGCAGGCCAATCGCCTTGCCATCCTCGGCCAAGTCGCCGCCGGCGTCGCGCATGAGATCAACCAGCCCGTCGCCACCATCCGCGCCTACGCCGACAATGCCCTCACCTTCCTCGACCGCGAGCAGACCGCGCCCGTCAAGGAAAACCTTGGCGCGATTGCTACCCTGACCGAGCGCATCGGCACCATCACCGAGGAATTGAAGGCCTTTGCCCGCAAGGGCCGGACCGCGGCCGAGCCGGTCCCGCTCAATGGCATCATCGAAGGCGCGGTGGTTCTGCTTAGAAGCCGCTTTGCCGGCCGGCTCGATGCGCTGGCGATCACGCTGCCGCCACAGGAGCTGAAGGTCATGGGCAATCGGGTGCGGCTGGAGCAGGTGCTGATCAACCTGTTCCAGAACGCTCTGGAGGCGCTGGATGGGCGCGACGGTGCCAAGGTGGAGGTTTCGGTCGAGGAGACTTGTGCCGGGGTGACGCTCTGTGTCGCCGACAACGGACCTGGCATCCCGCCAGCGATCCTCAACTCACTGTTCACGCCCTTCATCACGTCAAAGGAAAAGGGCCTCGGCCTTGGCCTCGTCATCTCGAAGGACATCGTCACCGACTACGGCGGACGCATCGAGGTGGCGAGTGGCGAGAAGGGCACCCGTTTCACAATCCATCTCGCGAGAGCATAGCAGCAGCATGGCCAACAACCACCCCGCCTCCGTTATCCTGATCGATGACGACACCGATCTCCTGAAGGCGACCCGGCAGACACTGGAGCTGGCGGGCTTCGCGGTGTCGGCCTTTTCCGTGGCGAGGGAGGCGCTCGCGGAACTCGATGCCGGTTTTGCCGGCGTCGTGGTGTCGGACATCCGCATGCCTGAGATGGACGGGCTGCAGCTCTTCGAGCGCATCGTGCAGCTGGATTCCGACATTCCCGTCATTCTCGTCACCGGCCACGGCGACATCGCCATGGCGGTGAAGGCGATCAAGGACGGCGTCTACGATTTCATCACCAAACCGTTCCCTGCCGACCAGTTGGCGCAAAGTGTGCGACGGGCGGCGGAAAAGCGCCGCCTGGTGATGGAGAACCGGGCGCTGCGTGAGGCGGCCGAGCAAGCGCAGGACGGCTTGCCTCTGATTGGCCAGACGCCGGCGATGGAGCGGCTGCGTCGCACCTTAAGACAAATCGCCGATACCGATGTCGACGTGTTGGTGACTGGCGAGACCGGTTCCGGCAAAGAGATAGTGGCCAGCCTTCTGCACCGCTGGAGCCGCCGCGCCAAAGGCAATTTCGTGGCGCTGAACTGCGGCACGCTGCCGGAAATGCTCATTGAAAGCGAATTGTTCGGCCATGAGCCGGGTGCCTTCACAGGAGCGCAGAAGAAAAGGATCGGCCGCATCGAGCACGCCAGTGGCGGCACGCTTTTTCTCGACGAAATTGAGAGCATGCCGCCCTCAACGCAGGTCAAGATTTTGAGGGTGCTTGAAATGCGCGAGGTCACGCCGCTCGGCACCAACGAAGCGCGGCCGGTGGATCTGCGCGTGGTCGCCGCAGCCAAGGTCGATCTCGCCGATCCCGGCCAACGCGGCGCGTTTCGCGAGGATCTCTACTACCGGCTGAATGTGGTGACGATCTCGATCCCGCCGCTGCGCGAACGACGTGAAGACGTCGTGCTGCTGTTCGGCTATTTCGCCGAACGCGCCGCCGCCCGTTTCCAGCGTCTCCTGCCTGTGGCGCCGGCCGCCATCCACCGCCACCTGAGAGAGCATGACTGGCCCGGTAACGTGCGGGAGTTGGCCCATTTCGCCGAGCGCTTCGTGCTGGGGCTGGAAAACGGCGGCGACCCACAACGCTCCGCCCCGGCCGAATCGGAACGCGCCTTGCCCCTGCCCGAGCGGCTCGAGCGCTACGAAGCCGAAATCATCCGTGAGACCCTCGGCAGCAATGACGGGGACGTCAGGCGCACGATCAAGGCGCTTGGAATTCCGCGCAAGACTTTCTACGACAAGCTGCAGCGCCACGGCATCGTGCGGAGCGCGTTTTCTAGATAGCCGGGATTTGCAAAGGGTCACAGCCGCTGGCCAGGCCGGGAATGTCGTGGCCGAACGCGAGAAAATTCCGGCGCAGCTAAGAAAGGCAGGCGACAGGGCTGTTGTGTCTGGTCTGCCTGCCTTCTAAGGCCTTCGGAGCGCCGTCCTGCTGACGCTTCTCACGGAAAGGACCGATGCGATCTCTGCTGTGCTGCGTCATATATGTGGCGCAGCGAGCCGTCTATTGATGGCGCAAGCTGCTGTTGCCTCGTGTCGGACTGGCCCGGCGGCTGCATCCAGTTCGGTTCCATGCGCGAACAGCCTCCAGCCGGGCCGGTCTGAAACGTTAAGCTAATGTTTACCATCGTTCGTCAGGTTGCACACGCTGCGGTGATGTTTTGAGTACCGCGGCGCGCAAGCGCCCAGGCAACACGCCCGCGCCTCCCCGGAGGTGCGGGCTTTTTCGTTCAGTCACGGCGGTTTCGCAAACTCGAGCGTGTCGCCGTGGCTGGCGGTGGCTGGCGATCTCGAGGACGGCAGCAGCGGACGAGAGGCTTAACAAAGCTGATTAGGCGGCGGTCGCGCCCTCTGCGCGACCTATGTCGGGCTCACGACAATTCTCGCACTTCGGACATAGCTGCGTCGTCTCGCTCGTTGCATTGCAAGCATTGTCCTTTGGCACGACTGATGCTTCGCATGATCGGCATCCGCAGCCGCTGGCGGACGCCGGCCATCCCGCTATCGCGCGCTCAATCGCTGCGTGCGCGAGAGCTGGCGGCGATCGCTGGGATGTCCGACGTCAACACCGGGCTGGAAGGGTGCAATCTGACGGCTGCCGAAAGGCCATGCAGATCGTGTGAGGGTCAAGATCATAGGCACCTATCTGGTCCAGCGAACGCGAAGAATCCAGGCGGCCTCAGCCGAAAAGGAAGGATCGCCCGGCCGACCGCCGATCGAACAGGTCGCCGAGGTTCGGTGCCGATGTAGAAGGGGGCACCTTGGCGGGAGAAGTTGAGCATGTTGCGTCCGTCTCCTGCAATCGCCTCGACATGTAAGCACAATCTCCTGCTGGTCATTGGTCTGGGGTGCAGCCAACGGCAAGCGATCCCAAAATAGGAGTGTTGATCAGCATGAATTTGAAGATGAAATATTTGATCGAGGCCAGCGCCATCGGCTTGTTCTGGACAGCCACCGCCGCATCGGCACATGAAGGGATGTGGATGCCGGGTCAGACTGCGGAAGTCGGTGCAGCCATGCGCGCGGATGGGCTCCAGCTCGACACCGCCCAGATGACCCTGGGTGCCGCCCCGCTCAACGCAATCGTATCCCTGGGCGGATGCTCTGCCTCCTTCGTCAGTCCCGAAGGGCTGGTCGCGACCAACCACCACTGCGTGCTAGAATCCGTGCAGGACAACAGCGAGGAGGACCAAGACTACCTCATTAACGGATTTCTGGCGAAGAGCCTGGGTGAAGAATTGCCTGCGACGCCTAGCAGCCGCGTCTATGTCACTGAGGATGTGCGCGATGTGACCGCCGACATGCTCGACGGCGTCTGGGCCAAGCCGAACGGCCTTGCCCGCTATGAGCGGCTCGACGCGAACCGTAAGGCGCTGATCGCTGTGTGTGAGAAACAGCGTGATCGCCACTGCGACGTGGGAGCCTATTATGGCGGAGCGTCCTACTATCTCCAGCAGCAGCTCGAAATCAAGGACGTGCGCCTCGTTTATGCACCCGCGGGCGGCATCGGCAACTTCGGCGGCCAGACGGACAATTGGATGTGGCCGCGCCATACGGGGGATTTCGGCTTCTATCGCGCCTATGTCGCTCCTGATGGTTCCTCCCAGCCTTATGAGCCGATCAATGTGCCATATCGACCGAAGAGCTGGCTGCGGATCGCGCGCCAGGGCGTCAAGGAAGACGATTTCGTGATGGTTGCCGGCTTTCCCGGCAATACCGATCGGTTGCGCACAGCCGCAGAAGTCGAGTTCAACTTTGCGTACTACGAACCGCTATTGCAGCGTTTGCTCTCCGACTATGCCGATCAGATTAACCATGCGACAGCAGGGAGCCGCGACGCGCAGATCCGCTACACCTCCATCCTCCAAGGCGTGAAAAATTATGAGAAGAAGCTGACGGGCGATCTAGCCGGTGCCGATGCGATTGGGCTTAACGTTCGCAAGGCCGCAGAGGAGAAAGCTTTTCGCGAATGGGTCGCTGACGACCCTGCGCGGCAGGCGCGCTATGGTGTGGCAAGCCGCGAGCTGGACGCCATGGTCGTCGAGAACAACCGAGCATCACTCAAGATGCTGCGGCAGGCGTTGCTTGGCCGCGCGCAGATGCTCTCATCGGCGCGCATGCTCTATCGCTGGGTGAAGGAGCAGGAGAAGCCCGATGCCGCCCGCGAAAGCGGCTTTCAAGATCGTGACCGCAACGAGATCGTCGACCGACTGACGCAGTTCGACTATGAATATCTCGCCGTCGTCGATCGCAAGCTGTTTGAGGCCGCGCTCGAGGAATATCGCCGGCTGGATGCAAAGGACCGCGACACTGCGTTCGAGACCGCTCTGGGCCAAATCGGCCTTGACCGCCTTTATGTAGACACGAAACTCCCCAACTGGTCCACGCGGCTGGCCTGGCTCGACAAGCCGGCTGCCGCCTTTGAGGCGTCGGATGATCCATTCATCAAGCTGGCAGTCGCGCTCTATCCCGGCGACATAGCAGCGGAGCGCGCTGCGAAAGACCGCGCCGGCCGCACGCAGGCGGCGCGCGCAAACTATGTCCAGGGCCTGCTCGCCTATGGGAATGCGATCGGCCGACCCATTTATCCCGACGCGAACGGATCATTGCGCCTCACCTGGGGCAAGGTGACAGGGCAAACGCGCGACGGGCAGATCTGGGCGCCCTTCACCACGGCCGAGGGACTTCTGGCCAAGCACACTGGCAAGGGTGAATTCGATGCGCCGGACGCGGCCGTCGCCGCGATTCGAGCCAAGAATTATGGCTCCTATGTCGCGCCGGAATTGGGCACGTTGCCGGTCGATTTCATGTCTACGGTCGACATTACCGGTGGCAATAGCGGTTCGGCCACTCTGAACGGGCGCGGCGAATTCGTCGGTCTTGCCTTCGATGGTACGCTCGACGGCGTGATCTCGGACTGGGCGTATTCCGCAGACCGAAATCGCAGTATCCACGTCGATAGCCGCTTCATGCTCTGGACCATGGACAAGATCGACGGCGCAGGCCGGCTGCTCAAGGAAATGGGCGTGCGGCCGGGATAGGGCTCCTGAGTGGATCGAGAACCTGCTGGGCGATCTGCGACAGGGGCAACCTGGCGCAGATCGCTGCGCCAGGGCTCGCCAGCTAAGTTCGGCAATAGCTACACAATGGCTAGGTCAGGACCCATCTAATAGCTTGAGGGTTGAGGGATCCCTGATCCATTGTGGGCCGGAGGAATGGATGATTTGCTACTGTTATCGCCGGCGCAGACGCGATGGATCGAGCCGTTCTTTCCCTGTTGCACGGCGTGCCGCGGGTGGACGATCCGCAACGGAGTTCGTTGGCGGGACGCCCCTGTCGGCTATGGTCCGCAAAAGACCATCTACAACCGGTTCATTTGCTGGAGCCGGCTGGACGTGCTCAACCGCATCCTGGTCGAACTGTCCGCGAGAGGTGGCAAAACGGACAAGCTGATGGTCGATGCCACTCATCTCAAGGTGCATCGCATCGCCGCCAGCCTGCTCAAAAAGGGCTCTACCCCGATGTATCGGACGCAGCCAAGGCGGCTTGACCGCCAAGCTGCAAATGGTCTGCGATGGCAAAGCACGCCCTCTGCTGCTGCATCTGAGGGAAGGACAGGCCAACGATCACAGGTCCGCTGCTGCCGTTATCGAAATCTTGCCTGCGGCAACTACTTGCTAGCCGACCGGGCCTAAGTTCCGCCGGCTTCCCTCAGGCGCTCGTCGAGCGCGGCATCACACTGTGCATTCCGCCACATGCGTGTCACCGCACCCAGTACGCCTACGATTCTGTCCTTTATCGCCAGCGCCACAGAATAGAGAACCTGTTCGCACGCCTCAAGGACTGGCGCCGCATCTACACCAGATATGACCAATGTGCTCACACCTTCCTGTCAGGAGTCGCCTTCGCAGCTGTCTTCATTTTCTGGATCAATGAGTCCTGACATAGGCTTGCGCCGGTGTCTGACGGCTGCGACTTCCCCAAAGCGGCGGATCACGCTGAGGATTAGGCGACCGGCGTATCAGTTTGCGGACGTTGTTCGACTCCGTCTCGCTCGATCCGCCAATTGTGCTTTTCAGCCTTGGCCCAGCGCTCAGCCTTGAGGCAGTGCGCGAGGCGAACGTCTTCGGGATGAGCCTCCAGCCTGGACGCTATGCGAGCCAAAAAGCGGCGAGCACCTGATTCCCTTTGGTATTCCTTTTGGCCGGACAGAGAAGGCGTAGCTATCTTCGCCAGCGCCGACACGGAAATTTTTTCATCGGAACCTGGCCGTCCGACAGTCCACACCGAGTACGCCTTCGATGCATCGTCACGTCCAACACCCTTGGTTTCGCGACGGCGGCGTGGCCTCACCGCCAAGGAGCCGCCGGAGGCTGCTAGCCGGGTTTGTTCCAGCGCCTTTGATGGCGTCGATGTGAGGGTGAAGCCGCCGCCGGCGAGGCAACATCGAAGTGGGCTCATCCGTTGCCGTCCTTGCCGTTCGGAGGGAGCGTCGGACCGACGATCATGACGGCGGGCGAAGCGGACAGCAGCTTTTTCGCGACTGCCTTGACATCATTCAGCGTCACGGCGTCGATGAGACTGGCGCGACGCTGCATGTAATCGGTGCCCCGCCCCTCGAACTGCAATCCGAGCAACGTCTCGGCAATGGCGCTGGAAGAGGCCAGATAATCGATGGCAAAGGCGCCGGTCAGGTGTTTCTTGGCCGCTTCCAGTTCGGCTTGGGTCGGACCCTCCTGCGCCATCTTCTCGACCACGTCGCGTATGATGCTCAGCGTTTCGGACGCGCGATCTGAGCGCGTCGAGGTGCTGATGACGAGCGCGTTAGAATGCCGGTCGTCGACCAGAAAGGAACCGACGCCATAGGCCAGTCCGCGCTTTTCGCGCACCTCGTCAAAGAGGCGCGAGGTCAAAGCTTGGCCGCCGAGAATGTCGTTCATCAGCATTCCGGCAAAATAATCGGGCGCGCTGGGGTTCACGCCGGGATAGGTGAAATGCAGCTTCGTCTGCGACAGATTATAGTCGACCTCCAACTGCTGGCCAAGCTTGGGTTCGATATCGGCGACAGGGGCGAGCGCTTGTTTTTCCGGCAGATCGCCGAACACCTGGTCGAGCTTCTGTCTCAAGGTCGCGGCATCGATGTCGCCGACAACGCCGACATACAGGCCCTCGCGGGCGAAATTAGCCTTGTGGAAGGCGCTCAGATCCTGAGTCGTGATGGCGGCGACGCTCTGCCTGGTACCCTCGTGCGGTCTCGAATAGGGATGCTCGCCATAGATGGCGCGCAGCCATTTGCCATCAGCGATGACCTCAGGATTCCGCTCATTGGCGATGATCCCCGACAACACCTGGGCGCGCACGCGGTCGACCGGCGTTTTGTCGAAGCGCGGTCTACCGACAGCAAGCGTCAAGAGGTCGAAGGCGGCGTCCTTCTTTTCGGATAGCATGCGAATAGAGCCATGGGTGCCGTCATGCTGCGCCTCGAAGCTCATTGCAACACTGGCATCGTCCAATTTGACTTGGAAGGCGTCGCTGTCGAGTTCGCCGGCGCCCTCGTGGAACAAGCCGGTCATCAGATTGGCGAGGCCCTCCTTGCCGTCTGGATCCTGCGCCGTACCGCCGTCGAAGACGAAGTGGATGGCGATTGTCGGCACCGTGTGGTCCTCCACAAGCCAGGCGGTGACACCTTTTGGCGAGATCACGTGCTGGATGTTGATCTCGGCACGCGCGGCAAGTGGCGGCAGGACGAGGAAAAAGATGGAGAGGAACAGGGCCACAGGGGCGCGCCAGGCAAAGAGGTCGCTGTGCTGGTTCGTCATCAGATCAATCCCTCGCGTTTTTGCTGCGGCAGAAGATAGCCGGTCGTCGAATGATCTAGGCCCAGATAGCGGACGGCGGCTGCCTTGATCTGGTCGGCGGTGACGTTGCGGATGCGGTCCGGCGATTCAAGCACGTCCTGCACATTGCCGCCGAGGGCCAGCATGGAACCATACATGTTGGCCAAGTCGTTCGGGTCGTCACCGGCAAAGATTATTGAGGCGATATAGCGGTCCTTGGCTTTCTGCAGCTCGTATTCACTGACGCCCTCTATGGCGATGCGGGCGACCTCGGCGTTCACCCCCGCCTCGACATCGCTGAGCTTGGCATCGCCGCGCGGCGCACCGTAGACGGTGAAAGTGGTGTCGTCGAGCATGGCACCCTGGAAGTACGCGCCGACGCTGGAAGCGATGCCCTGCTTGACCACCAGCTCCTGGTAAAGCCGGCTGCGGTCACCACCGCCGAGGATATCGGCCAGCAGTTCGAGGGCTTCGGCCTCGCCCGGCTTGGCTGTATGGTAGGACGGCACCACCCACTGCGTCGAAAAGCCCGGCACACTGACGCGGGCATCGGTAAGCGTGACGGTGCGCCTGGTGTTCTGCTCCGGCTCGACCGGGCGGACGCGCGGCGGCAGGTCCGGCCCGCGCGCGACCTTGCCATAGGTCTTCTCAGCCAGCGCTCTCACATTTTCCGGCTCCACATCGCCGGCCACGATCAGGACGGCATTGTTGGGCCAGTAATACTTGTCGTAGAAGGCTCTCGCATCGGCGAGGTTCAGCTGCTCCATCTCCTGCATCCAGCCGAGGACTTGAATGCGGTAAGGCTGGTTCTGCCAAACCGTGGCGTTGACCTCCTCGTCGAGCACCGCTCCCGGATTGTCGTCGATGCTCATGCGACGCTCCTCAAGGATGACGTCGCGTTCGGTTTTGATGTCCTTGTCGGTGAGGATGAGGTTGCGCATGCGGTCGGCCTCGAAGCTCATCATCAGTTCGAGCGCGGACGGCGCCACCGTCTCGTGAAAGGCGGTGAAGTCATAGGAGGTGAAGGCGTTGTTGGAGCCGCCGACAGCCGAGACGGCGCGGTCGAACTCGCCGGCCGGGTGGTTGGCGGTCGCCTTGAACATCAGATGCTCGAAGAAATGCGCGATGCCGGATTTGCCCCGCGGCTCGTCGGCGCTGCCGACCTTGTACCAGACCATATGAGTGGCGATCGGCTCGCGATGGTCGGGGATGACGACGACCTCCATGCCGTTGTCGAGTACGAAATCCCTCACCTGGTCGTCGGCGGCGAGCGCGGGGCCGGCGAGCGTCAGCGCGGCTGTGACGAGCAAGGCGCGCAGCGTGCCGACTTCGGATGTCCTCGTGAACTTGGTGCGCTGTTCGATCAAGGCAGGCGCCGTTGCCAGATATTGAGATCGCTGAATGCTGCCGCCACCGCCGGCGTTCCCTTGACGCGCGCATGCTCGCCCTGATGCAGACTTTGACATGTTTGGTTACCTTCCTTCGTCGCTGTCCGCGATGAAAATGAAACGACTACGACAGCTCCTGCCGTGTCCGAGGAGGTCGTTTCAAAAGTCGTGCCAAACGCGCAGGCAGGGATTTTCTGGCTTTTATGACAGCCCAGCCGAACACCACCTGGCGCCGACCCGACAAACCTGACAACGGATGTCGATTGCGAGACGTTTCACGAATGAGAGACAGCATTCTTGGTTGAGGATTGGAATGCATGTGTCATTATTAAAGAAGCGCGCCCGACGTTGGTGCTGCGCAGTGTCTTAGCTGACCGTCTCGATCGCCTTGCTTTCCGGCATGGACCGCCGATCGGCGCACCATGGCTCGCAAGCTGATGAGACGAACGCTGGCGCGGTGCAGCGGCTCGGCGCTATCCTGCTTCATCTGCGCCCGTCTCAGCGCGCGCAGTATCCATCAGGTCGTCGGTCTGCTCGTACATTCATCCCGCGGGAACACATCAACCGCCGCCGCCATGCTGCTGGCGCAGCGCTGCCAAGAACGCGTTCACGGCGTTTTTGTCGCGCCTAGAGCCCGAGCGCTCGCTTCCGGCCGAGACTCCAATCCATACCACCACCAGCCTGCATAACGCCGGTTACGTGACTGCCGAGGCGATTGTCGAGCGTGGGTGACCAAGGCACAAGCCTGAAGCCGAGCCCGTCATCGATCATCGCAAAGCGACCCGAGGCGAGAGAAAAGCGCCGACGGTAAATGCCGGCCATTTGGTCGCCCTCGGTGGCCTTCGTGAATGGCAGACCTGTTTCGGTGGCTAGCTGCGCGCCCAGAGCATCAATCTCGCGGCCGCGAAGCGCTGCAATCAGGTTGCGCGCGATTATGACACGTTCAGCTTCGCGGCGCGCCAGGCCTTGCTCGATAAGATGTTGGGTGCGGTTCTCCAGCGCCTGCTGCACCTGCCGTGCAAATCCGCCCTCGCCTAAGCTGGATGGCTCATGGGCCACCAGTTGCCGGTCGAGCCAAGTCGCCCCGTTCGCCCGGACCTGGTCTTCGATCGGAAGATCAGAACGGACAGCAAGCGCGACGCGGCTCCGGCCTTTGGCATCTTCGTAGCGCCGAAGCTCGACGATGGAACCTGGTGCGCAGTCTCCGGTGGCATCAAGATCTTGAAAGCGGATGTAATGAGCGTTGCCATCAATCCCGTCGACAATTGCGTACGCAGTAGCGCGCAACTCGTCATCGAGGCCTCGCTCCATGAGCCTGCCGATGACCGGAATGCCGCTCGCCTCGCCGGCCGAAATGGCAGCGTCTCTGTCGAGCCCATGCTCGGTAAGGGCACGGTGCATGCGCTTGATGATATCGCCCCGCTCGCCAAGCATTCGCAAGGTGGCTTCGGCCTCGGCGACCATTGTCCATTGGCCCGCGCCGACTGGATGCGCAAGACCGAGGCTTTCCAACTTACGCAAGCGGCCGACCTTCAGCGCGAGATACTCATCAGGCTTCCGTCCCGCGATAGGCGCGACGTCGATGACGCCATGCTTGTCAGCGTCACGAACAAGCTGGCGGTCGAGTTGCGTCCAGCGGTCAGCACCGATCTGCCTGTTTAGTGATCGGCCGATGTCGAGATCAGTCCTAGGGCCAAGCTCCTGTGTAATCAGATCCTGCGCTCGGCTGCGCATCCCGTATTTGATATAGTCGCGGGAAATGACGAGATCCTGGCCATCATCGGCACGGCCACGCAAGATGATGTGGATATGGGGGTTCTCGGTGTTCCAATGATCGACTGCTATCCAGTCGAGCCTCGTGCGCAGATCCTTTGCAGCCTGGCTCATCAGATCGCGTGTGAAGCCCCTTAAGTCTGCCATGTCGAGGGCATCTTCCGGCGAGACGATGAAGCGGAAATGGTGGCGGTCATCTTTGCACTGCTCGGCAAAGTCCTTGACATCAGCCTCGTTGGTTTGCGGACCAAACATACGTGCCCTCTCGCCGTCGCGCGTGACGCCTTCGCGGCGCAGATAATTGAGGTGCCTGACAAAGGGAGCGTTCTGTCCCCGATGGCGCACCACCAGCGCCTTGACCGTCGAGGCGCGAGAGCGACTGGTAATGAAGCGATTGGCACGAACACTCGCCAGGCGACCGCGCCCGAAATGCGAATTGCGTCCCGACGTGATCCTGCCATCGCGCGATATGCGTCCGCCGGCTTTTTGCGCCGCGGCGAGCGCTTGCGCGATGAAAGGCCTTGCCCGCTGGTTCTGGCGAGAGCGGAGGCGGCCGGGCCGCACGCGGAAATCGTCGTCACCGCTCACAGCGTTTTGGCCCGCGAGGTGCGGTTTTCCCTGATATGATTGGCGGAACTCTCTGCGCGCAATGTGCGGAATCCCGCCGCGATGTGCAGAAACCCCAGGAAAAGGCGACCAAACCAACCAACCGACCGTGCCGCACATCGCGGCCTTTTATCTTGCCATCCTTCCCCGACTTCCCCGCTGAACTGGCCTTCCACCGGCAATCCCGAGACACAGCAGGCCAGAGTGCGATTTAAACGAAATCCAGGGCTCATTGCGACACACCGGGAGATCGGGGAATGAAGAGGCCATCTGCAGCCGTCTTCAGTGCAGAACGAGCATCTTTGCGCGCAGTGTCCGATGGTGGATCAAGCGCCGTCAGATGGTTCGCAGCGCTATCGATCCGCGACGGCGTGCCGGCTGAACGGATCTCCGCGAACACCTTTTGACCGACCGCATCGACGCCTCCCGCGGCCTGCAACGCGGCGTCACGCATCGCGTCTGTGCCGCGTTCGAAAAGCTGCGATCGATCTGCGCTCGACCTGCTTCCCGATCCCCGCGAGCGGAGCGGAATGTCAACATTTCCCCTGATCTGCAATACAAGCTTCGCGACGTAGTCGATCGTCTCGCGAGGCAGCGGGCGACCCTTTGAAAGATACTCCTGATAGCGTTGTGGTCCCGCATTGTAGGCGGCGAGAAAGCCATTCGGACCGAACCGATCGAGCATCTCGCCAAGATAGGCAGCGCCAGCCAGGATGTTGTCGCGCGGATTGAATGGATCCCGGCCGAAGCCATGTTTAATGCGCAGGTCTTGCCAGGTGGCCGGCATGATCTGCATCAAACCCATGGCTCCCTTGGCCGAAACGGCATGGACATTCCCGCCGCTCTCAACAAGGATAACTGCCCGTATCAAGCGTTCGGGAAGGTCGAAACGCTTGGCGGCCTCGCAGACGTAAGCGGACCGCTCGCCGCTGGTCCCGACCGCTCTCCCGGCGCAGGATCTTGACACGGAGGGCGGCGGCGCTTCCACGGCGCCGACCGCAGAGCCAGACATCAGCAACGCACATGCCGAGACCATTGCCACACATTGGCGACTGGTGACGCGCACAGCCCTGTTCCGACCCGCCGAGTGACTGCCGCCGTGCTCGCTTCGGTCAAGGGCGAGGCTTCGCCGGCCCAGCCTGCTTCCCGCGCATGACAACGCGGACAGCACGTCAGTCGATGGAAAAGCGTTCGGCCGCCCCTGACCTCCGCTGCGGGCGGCGACCATCTGGGAGCCGATCGGGTCGAAGGGTTTGACCGGCACTCGATCGATCAAAGGGTCTGTCAGGGTAGGATCGAGGACGCGCGATCGAAGCATCGAACTCAGGCTCGCTCTTCGCGCTTCCAAGGCCGGCTCCAGTGCAGATTCCAGACGTCCTTTTCGGTGGCGACCTGGAACAGGTTGGCGCGGATCGGCTGCGTGAACGATGGATCGTCGATGAGCACCGAGAGATAGGCTCCCGCCTTCTCACCAGTGCGGTCCCACGCCGCGCCGATTTCAACGCCGTCGCAGAAGACGCGATGCTCAGGCGCATGTTCCGCGTCCGATTTCTCGACAGGCAGGATGGCGAGTTTGGCATCGATGGTCAGCGTGCAGATGCTGCCAAAGAAACCGTCATCATTGCGGGTGAAGGTGCCGATCTGACTCATGCGGTTGTCCTTTCGTGGTGAGGGGAAACGAGCCGTCACGGCTCGCCGTGAGCCGGTTCGCCGGAAGCGTCCCGCGCCGGAGATGTGCGGCCGCTGGTCCAGATGGGAACAGCGCGGCCGACAATGCTGGAGATCGGAAGCGGGCCGAAATAGCGGCTGTCGAAGCTGTCGGCGGCATCCCAGTTCATGAGGAACGCTTCGCCATCGGCAAGCACACGACAGCCCCACCAGACTGGCAGCGGTCGACCCTTGCTGTCGTGATCGAGTGCTGTTCCGTAGATCTTGCGGTGCGCGATGATGGTCGCCCCGCGACGGCAAACAGTTTGTCCGCCGATCGCCAGGACATGTTTCAAGAGCGGCACGCCGCGCGGCAGATATGTGCGTTCGGCGAGGAAGCCAGACAGCGGTTCGGGCGGCATGACGACGGCGATGTCGCCGACATCGATCTTGCGGCCAGGCGCGATGCGATAGAGCCCGATCGGAACGCTGGCCGAGACATTCCAGATCAGCCACGGCGTATGTCTGCTCAAGGCCGGAGCGACAGTAAGCGTCGCGCCGGCGAGCATTGCCGCGAAGATCCTGCCGTGCGCGCTCATGGCTCGATCCGGCGGCGGAGCAGCCACGCTTCATGCCGCTGCCGTGTGTAGGGCCGAGGACTTTCCCGCGCGGCGAGCCGGCTATGGACATGTCGCCAGTATTCCGGTGGAACGTGTGCAGCGTCGATATCGAGCGCTTCGACGGCATCGATGATCTCGAGCACCCTCTCGACTTTCGGCCAGCCAATGGCGGTCAGAAAGATGTCGGCGCCGGGCCGCACATAGGCAATCGTCGAGCAGCGCTTGCCCGTGCCGACGGCGCGCAGAATGTCGATGCGCGAGGCGATGGTGCCGAAATCGTTCGCCGTCCATCGAACGAAGGCGAAGATGCTGCCGGGCGCAAAAGCGACGACGCGACGGCTTTTGTCGATGATCCTGTTTTCGACGGTTTTGCCGAAGCGGATGTAGTTCTCGATCCGCTTCTTCAGCCACAGCAGTTCTACATGCGTGAGATCGCTCATCGCGTCCTCCATTGCGGGAGGTGTGCGGTGGCAATGGCATGCGCGGTGGTTGCACGAACTGCCGTCTTGTCGAGGTGTGGACGGACTTCGATCTCTCCTGTCCCGAACCGGTGGTCACGTTGCGGCGGTCGTTCACAACCTCCCGGAACTGCTTGCTCCGTTAGAAAGAATCCGAAGGATTCGAAGTTAGATAAGTTAGAGGCGCGAATTCGTCTTTCGATTCCATGGGTTGATTGCGGTTTGGGTTCCTGAAATGACGAGGATCGGGTACCTGAAATCCCGTGCCTTTGGGTTCCTGAAATGACGAGTTGATTCACAGCTTGTCCTCCGCCACCCTGGCGTTGCCGAAGCGATCGAAAGGATCGAGATGGCAGGCCTTGAAAGTGAGAAGAGGTTCGCCCGCCTGTGTCACACCCAGCGCCAGGCGATATCCCGGCAAGGATTGCCGGCGAACGATCCCGCGAACCTCGAATGCGAAGCGCTTATAGGCGGACAGGCTGCCGGATTTTGCGTGGAGATGGCGCAGGTCAAACGACCAGCCATGCGCCTGTCGGCCGCCATGCTTGCGCACGAGACGATAGAGCCAGCGCTCAATGCCGCCGGTCAGGTCGAAATAGGTCCGGTCTATGGTGAGCACGAAGGCATCGACCATGATGCCGGCATAGAACCAGTCGGCAAGAACAAGCTCGATGCCAAGCGGTCGAGCGCGATGGTCGGTCCGCTCCTTCCACTCGTTGATCCAGGAAAAGCGGTGCATGCGCCGCTCGGTGGGCTGCCGGATCGAGGTGGCGACTGTGGTAGACTGGAGGCGGTCGAGCGCCGCCTTGAGCAGCAGATATTCACGGGCAGACGTGCCGCGGCCAATGAAGGTCAGGATTTCATACGGTGTTGCCGCCATCATGCGGGAGGTCCGCAATTCGTTGTCACGAGCATCGACGATCTGAGAGGCTGCCCAGATCAGGATGTCGGCATCCCAGATGGTCGCCATGCCATGCTCGACCGTCGCCTCGACGCGGATGGCGACCTCCCCCATGCGGAAGTCGATCGGAGTGATGCGGCGCGATTTGGCGAGCGAGAAGAACGGCCAGGCCATCAGGTCCTGTGCATCGCGCAACGCCATTTTGCCGGGGCGCGCATGAAACAGCGCCATCGGCTCCAAATCTCTCGGAGCTAGCCGCATGTCCGTGTCCCCGCAGTTGGAAGCTCAGCGTGACTTGCCGGCATAGGCTGGCGCGCGCGCTGCATGCGGCTTGGCGGGCGGAAGGTAGCTGGCGTTGGTGTCGCTGGTGGAGGTCCGTGCGCCTAGCTCGGTCCAGGCACGCAGGTCATCGATGTCGTAGAGCACGCGGCCACCGACCTTGCGGTATTTTGGCCCGGTGCCAAAGGTGCGGTGTTTTTCCAGCGTCCGGGCGCAGAGGCCCACAATCCTTGCGGCCTCCTTGGTGCGAAGATATTTTTGGGGCGCGTCCGCGGGACCCTTCGACATTGCTCGATCTCCATTCGGTTTTGCTGTCGCCCTGGCCTGCCGGGACGCGCGAAACGGACAATGGCCGAAATGAGAAAAGGCAAGGGAGGGCAAAGATTGGACGGGGTGTTTTTGCGCCCCCCGTCGCCTGAACCAAAGAGAGCTGACAGCAACTAACCTCGCGCCGCGCGCGTTTAAGCGAGCTGCGATACGCCGCTGTGGCTACTGGCATTCAAGGTCAATACCAAGATCTGATGATCGACGTCGGATTCGATTGATGAACTGGCGTCTCGCCGAAGATGATGCTGGAAAATGGCAACTGGTTTTTGATCGCGAAGCGCTACACGTCTATGTCGAGTTCAGCCACCGTCGATCTGCGTCAAGCCCCAGAGAGTGGATGTCCGTGGAAGATTTCTTGGCTTGGGCGCCACGCAGTCCTCCTCATCGGCGGGCGCTCGATTGCTTCGTCGCGTTCCTGGCGAAGACCATTTCCGCCCACAGCTAATTAGTCTCATGAGTCGGTCCTACGGCTGCGGCTTTGGGGATAGAGGAGAAGCTCGCGATAGCCGCCCGCGATCAGGCGGTCGGCGCGTCGAAGCATCGCTCGCACCTTGTGGCGAAGGTGATGATCGCGCCAGTCGCGCGGCGCGATGGACTGGCGCGACAGCAGCTCCCCGGCGAGCTGGCGGTAGGAAGCCCGTGCGCGCCTCCCATCAAAGGCGCGGAGATTGAGAATGTGCCGTAGCTTGGTTTGTTGAGGCAGGGCGCCATAGCGAGTGCCGAGCGGACGGTCATTCAGCGCCCGCCACAGGCGGCGCGCGGCGTCGAGTCTCGTTTCGAAATTCTCGTCGAGCGGCAAGACAACGGCGTTGATGTCGAGCAGGCCGTCCGGCTCACCAAAGACGATGTGACATGTCTTCTGAGCCGACGGCCAGAGAACGTGAACCTGATTGGCTTCGGTCCAGCTATGGGCCGTTCTGAGGTGTCGAAAGGCAGGTTGCGAGGAGCCCGCGGCCGCCAACCTCGATGCGTGAAGAACCCGTGGCCAGGCCTGTTCCGTCCAGATGATCTGGTCTGGCGATAGCGGCTCGTCACCAGCAACCGCGAAATCGCGCGCCCCACCGGACAGCGAAATCCGGCGGGCCGACGACTTCTCCAACCCCCAGGTGTGATGCCAACCGCCTGCATTCGGCGACGAACTCAGTGTTCCGGATCAGATACTCGGCGGCAAACTCGTCGGCTTCGTAGCCGCGCATGTGCTCGTATGCTGCCGGATCGGTCCACTCGCTTCGCGACATGGCAACGGTCCTCATCGGATGCCCGCAGTCTGCTGCGCGCCTTGCAATCAGCTTCCGAGGCGACAGTTCGTTTGGGTAGTCACAGAGTCGGCAAACCGCTTTGCTGAATCAGCACAGCCGTAGTTCGAATGCCTAATGTGGTGCCCCGCCGGCCAGGAGATAGCGATAGCCGTTGGTGGTCATCCATCGAGCGCGCGCAAGATGCGTCTCCCATGCCCGGAATGCCCGTTCCGGCTCCTTCTCGGGATCGATGTGCAGAACAATCCTCGCCACTTCGCGCCAGTCAGCGTTTTCGGCCGCAGCATCAAGAAGGCGGATGTAGGTGAGCAGCCGCTCCTCGTCGTAGCCGGTCAGGATGGAGGCGTCTGGCGCGATGTCGGCGACATCGGGATCGAGCAGAGGTTTAAGCATCGCAATCTCGTGTGCCTTCGCAAACTTCAATGTGCTGCCAAATCCGGACTTGAACATTCTGTGGCAACATTACGCCGAATGCTCCTGGCCTGATCCCGTCGCCCGATCAGATTATCAGTTTTTCTGGTTACCCGAATTTCCATTTAATTGATCCGCCGGCTTCGTCAAGGACCGGCAATCATGGAAAAGACCCTGCGATCGCCAAGACATGTGCGTCTTGTTCAGCTGATCGTCGACAAACGGAAGCAAGCCGGCCTGAGCCAGTCTGAATTGGCGAAAGCAATCGATAGATATCAATCGGTCGTCGCGGCTATTGAATCTGGGGGCCGGCGCATCGACGTTGTCGAGTTCCTCGACCTGGCCGAAACAATCGGCTTCGACCCGCATGAGGTGCTGAGCGAGGTCGTGGCGGTGCCAAAGGCGAAGTCAAAGCGTCGCTAAGCTATTGCCCCGTCGCGATGGAGATCCAAGGCAACTGTCGCAGGACCCGCCGCGCTGAGCTGAGACCGTGGGCTGCCTTCTCAGCAGTTTCTTGCCCTTCCCCTGAGGTCAAGATAGCTATGCTGGCGGTGTGGCATCCGTGCTCTTGCCTTGCATGAATTCGCATCACGGTCTCAGAACGGTGTTGGGCAACTGTGGCTTTTGGGCGTGCCATGGCGTTTGCTGCGACCGCGCAGATTGGCTGATGGCAAAGCCATATGGCTTGTCGTCGTGGCGCGCGCGGTGCTGCGGCCGCTCGTCCTGATCGCGAGTGCGATCGAGGCTTTGTTGGCCATTCGGCATCCGGCTTAAGCCGGCTGCCGGTCGTGCATCCAATCAGCGATTTGCTGCGCCTTGCTCGCTGCGGTGAAGATGGCGCGCTGGTCAGAGCGGAGCACTTCTAGCCAAGACGCAATGTAGCTGGCGTGGTCGGGCCGTGGCTCGACGCTGAGATTGAGGTCGGCGCAGATCATGGCGCTGAGAAGTTCGACTGTGCACTCCTCCATGGCATAGGCGGCCGAGCCGAACCGTCCGGAAAGATCCCGGTCGAGGCGATGCTTGGCGCCGGATGCGTGCCCGCATTCATGGAGCAGTACGGCGTAGTAGGCAATGGCATCGGAAAAGCAGCTGAACGCGGGCATCCGCACGTGATCCGCGGAAGGGCTGTAGTAGGCCTGCGAGCCGCCGTGCAGGATGTCGATACCAAGTGCGCCACAGAACCGTTCGGCTCGCTCGATGCGCTCGGCCGCAGGCAGCACCGGCATTTGCGGCGGCGTGTAACCGTCGACCTGGGCGCAGTTGAAGACCGTGTAGCCACGGGCGAACATGCGCGGTGCGGTCTCGTCAGAATCGTCGTTGCTGTCCTGATCGTCTGTCTTGCCATGGCGATTGGCGAGCTTCCAGAACACGACCAAGTGACCGCGCTCGCCTTGGCGGACCTGTGCGCCGAGCGCCTGCCACTGACGATAGGTGCCCCAGATACCCGCCGGATAGCTCGCCGCCTGCGCGGCGGCCCAGAGCGCGATGATATTGACTCCGCGATAGGCCTTGCGAGACGCAACGTTGACGGGCGTTGTGACGGCCGATCCGTCGTGATGCCACGGCATTCTGTAGTCGGGAGCCCCAGCCTCGATGGCGGCGACGATTTGGCTGGTGACGCGTTCGTAGATATCGTTGCGGGTCTTCTTGATCATGCGGTCCGTGGTCATGGCTGCCTCCTGTGCTCGCCCTCTCCGTCGAGGGCGATG
Organism: Mesorhizobium sp. WSM3224; assembly: GCF_000427725.1. Classification (GTDB taxonomy): domain Bacteria; phylum Pseudomonadota; class Alphaproteobacteria; order Rhizobiales; family Rhizobiaceae; genus Mesorhizobium. Next base: position 105,662 of record NZ_ATYO01000022.1, read on the forward strand.
CGGCAGGGGCAGACGCGGGAGGCCGGCCCGTCACACCCTGTTCTCGGTGCTGGTGCGGAACAGGGTTGACGGGCTGGCAGCGTCTGCCACACGCAAGCCCTTTGCCTCGACGGGCGAGCGCAGGAGGCGTCCACCATGATCGGCAGCTCAAAAGCGAGCCGGCTGGGACGATGGGTCGCTCTCAGCCGGCGCCGCGTCGCGGCGGGTGCGGCAACGGGATGATGTCCGCCTCATGCGACCGGGCCAACTCTTGGTTCAAGCCGTCGGCCTCGCCTGCGACTGGCACGATCGTCATCTGGTTGCATGCCGCGCGAGCGTGGGGGGCGAGCACCCGCACGCTTGGTCATCTCAGCGCCGTGCGGGGGGGCGCAGTTCCGCCTCGAACGCGCGGATGGGTTCCTGAAGAACTCGCGCGATGACGCGCTGGAGGCTTCGCCTGAGAATGTCGTTGGCCGGTTCGCCATTGTCCTGCTGACACCGGCCTCGCGCGCCAGACTGCAACCGTCAGTGCGCCATCTGTGTGCGCCAGGCGAGGTCGAGCAGCGGCGCCGCCGCTCTCAAAGGGGCTTCGCTCCTCACCGGGGGTCCATCATGCTCCGTCCACGACAGGCGCGATCAGGCGGCGCGCTTACCCACGGCGATGATCATCCCTTTTTCCTGCATTACAGACAGACAGACCGTCTGTGCCCCCGTTGGCGCGGGCGATAAACGCGCGCTTGAGCCCGTCGGTCTGAGCGATCCGGGGCCGTGGGCTTGCAGACGATGTTGCCCAGGCGGGTGGCGCGTGACAGGGCGTCGGCGCTGCGAATTCGGGGATGCAGCCCACCGGCATCTTTGCCGCCGCCGGTGGGTAGGCATAGGCCAGATAGCAGGCGGCCTGCAGCATTCGCGCGGCCAAGATCGTCAGAGCGTCGCGCGAGGGAAGTCGGAGCCGGATCTCCGTACTGCTTTTTTTCGCCGCCCCTCGATCCGCAGAGTGCGCGTTCGTGCAACATCATAGGGGAAATAGGCGAGACAAAGCGCCAGGATAAATAAAGCACAACTGCGCGCAGTGACCTGAGCAGAGCAACTTCGCGCAAGTTCTTCTCTTGGACACAGGCGTTACCCGCGCGCGCTCCCACTGTCCACGCGGCAGCGGAGCAGGACTTCGCCCTCTATTTGAATAAAGCTTGTCGAGCAGATGCCGCGCTTGGCAATGACGGGAAAGCGAAAGGAAAGTCTTCTGCCTTCCCTAAGGGCAACTAACGGATTTAGTCCGTTGTGATCGAAGCAAATGGAAACCGGATTCCAGCGTCGAGATTTGGCCCGATCAGCGATCGTTGGCCGATAAAATCATTATTCGCTTGATCTATTGTACAAACTGCACAAATAGCATTGTCGTGCAAATGCCAACCAAGAGGAACCTCAATGACCGTGTCCGATGAGCAGCAAGCCAGCGCCGATCTCGTGTCGATTGCTGCCGATATCGTCTCCGCCTATGTGTCGAACAATCCAGTGCCGGTCTCTGAATTGCCGAAGCTGATCGGTGACATCCATCTTGCTTTGCTAGGAGTCGGCACTCCTGCGGCCGAACCTGCAGTCAAACTGGAACCAGCGGTGTCGATCAGGAAGTCGGTGGCGCCGGACTACATCATCTGCCTGGAAGACGGAAAGAAGTTCAAATCGCTGAAGCGTCACCTGGCCACGCGTTACAATCTGAGCCCTGAGGAATACCGGCATAAGTGGAGCCTGCCCGCGGACTATCCGATGGTGGCGCCGAGCTACGCCGCCGCCCGCTCAGCGCTGGCCAAGGCAGCCGGGCTCGGGCGCAAGCCGGCGCCACCAGAAGCAGCCAAGGTGCAGAAACCGAAACGCATGCCTCGCGCCGCTGCGGCGGCGACCCCTGCAGCGGCAACAAAGTCGCCGGTGAAGAAACCGGGCAAAGTTGCCGCCAAGGCCTAGCCTTCCGCACCGAATTGTTCATTGTCGGTGCGGTGGCGGACTGAGCACGGCGAAGCCCCGTCCGGCGGACGGGGCTTCTTTTTGCTGGGTGCCGATTTCACTCGGCGGCGCGGCGGGACCAGATGAGCGAGAATTCGCCCGCGGTCTCGGTCTCGACCAGGCTCGCAAAGATCGGAGCGGGGAAGCTCGGATCGTCGAGCTTGACGGAGTGATAATCCCGGCCCTCGCGCGAGGTCTTCTTCCATGCCGCACCGAACTCGGTGGCGCCGGCGAAGATGCGGAAGTCCGGGCCTTTTTCGTTATCGCCCTCGGCGGGGACGAAGTCTACGGCCTTGACGTTGAGGTTGAGGGTCTGGACAGAGCCCTTAAAGCCCTTCGCGGTGCGGGAAAAAGTGCCGATGGTTGCCATTGTGGTGGTTCCTTCTGTTGATCGGGCCGCGCCCATCGCGACCTCGATGGCGGTCGTGAGACCGGGGACGATCGGCTCCGCACCCACCGGGGTCCCATTGCGCTTGCGCAATGGGGTGGTCCTCAGGGCTGAAACGAAGTGGAAGGCGGCCGAGGCTGGCTTTTTTGTTTCGCGATGCAAAGCCGGCTTCTTGGGCCGGCGGCGGAAAAAAGCTAGCATCGGACGTTGCGGGAAGACGATCGAGGCGAAGCCGGTCTTCGGTCAGACCCAATCCATCCGAGGACGCCATGGGCGCGGCTTGCCAGCGGACGAAGACAGCCCCCCAGCAACATCACCTTTGAGGCATTTCCCAACCCGCGAACAACGGCTTTTGCAGACGATGACCTGCAGCTCACCGGCAAGATGATCTGGTCACTGCGCCCGAGCCTGTATGGGCGACAATCAAATGGTTCGGCTGCTTCAGGCCTTTGCTTGAGTCCCCCGTCGCGTTCAGGATCGGAGAACGATCAATGCGCCGAGAGAATGTCTAGAACGGCCAAACAACGTCCCGACCGGCGCTTCCGCGGCCGTTCATTGCAGGCAGGATCCAGTCGACTCGCACACGTTGGTTCCTCTGATCACGGTGTGCTGAGAGTGAGCACCACGCTTGGCATCCCGCCGCATTGGCGATCGCCAGCCGTTCTCGCCAACCCAGCATCGCTGATCGGACCATCTTTCGCAGGCTCGACCCATCTTGCCGGTACGTATTATCCTGCCTGGCTCGAGCCGAAACGCGCACCATGGCCTGCCGGATATCTTGGACACGAGGTCGTCGGCGGCCAGCAATTCTATCGCGTTGCCGGTCTGCCCCTGTGATCGAGACGCTGCCGGTGCAGGCAGGAGGGGCCAATCGCCCTTGCATGGGCGACGATCTGATTCGCCCGGGACAGGCCGAGGCACATCCGACGCGCAGCCGATCGAAAAGCATTGCTGTGAGCACCCTGGATGCGGCAAGGTTACGGCCTCATTTGCGCGAAACTTGGGCGGCATGCCACATTATTCTGCCTTATGTCGCGACGACGGCGAACGCTGTCAGTGGTGGAGCTATCCGGATGACTCGTCGCACCTTTGCACAAGAGCTTGAAAGTGCCGCCGACCGCATTGGGGACATTTCACGAGCGGACCTTCAGATCATTCTTCGCCGTGCTGCGCTGATCATCCGCAACAGCGACGGCGTTTCGCTAGAAGCCTCGGTTGGCGATGCGCTCGATTCCCTTGCGGGCGAAATGCGAATGAGCCGAGCGGACCTTATTCGCTTTGTCTTGCGCGAATGGCTGGAAACCAATGCCTACCTCCCCGTGCCCAGCATTGATGAAGACAGCCAGACGAATGGCAACGCGTAAGGGCTCAGGTGCATATGACTCGTTCAAAATGGGATCCTCAGCCACACTGCCCAATGCCAATGGGCCCGACGTCGCGCTCGGAACTCGAAGAAATTCTATTCCTGATGTCATCATAGGTGTGCAATAAGGCGAACATTCCAAGTGAGCAGAGGGGATAGTAAGAATGGCTGTAAACACGAGTGACCTGGCAGAGCGTCTTGCTGACGCCCACGGCCTGTCGAAGACGCAGGCGAAGGCCGTGGTCGATGATGTGCTGAAAGGCATCGCCGAGGCGGCCGTCAAGGGCGAGGAAGTGTCGCTGAATGGCTTCGGCAAGTTCAAGGTGCAGAACAAGCCGGCGCGCGAGGGCCGCAATCCCTCGACAGGCGCCGCGATCAAAATCGCCGCATCGAAGAAGGTGGTGTTTCAACCTGCCAAGGCGCTCAGGGACACTGTAAACGGCTGATTATTCCCCCGATCGCCGCCTAGCGGGCAGAGCGCATCGTGAGGGAACCTATCGGCCAGACGACATTGATGGTGGTGGCGCGCCGTCCAGACCGCTTGTTTTGCACATGCGACATTGCCTGATGCGTGCGGTTTCTGATGTCGTGCTGTCGAGGTTTCCGGCCGCGCCGATGGCGCGGCCGGAAAATTTCTCTTGCCTGTCAGAGAGATTGACCGGAGCCACGGACGTGGCTCCGGTCTTGCGTATCACTCGGCTGCGACGTCGAAGGGTTGGTCCTCTTCGGCCACGCTGCCGCTATCGGCTGCGGGCAGGTCTGTCTCATCTAAAGGGGCAAGGTCTGTCACTGGCTGCTCGTTTGCCGCTAACGTTCCCTCGCTGCTAGCGTTACTCGCCACAACACGCGTGGCGGGTTCCGTTGTACGCAAGAGTGTCGGCAACCAGCCGGTGCCGGCGAGCAACTGCTCGGCAGCTTCCGCCATAGGCTGCTTCTTTAGCGCGACAAGCCTGTCGGCTGCCTCCTCGCTCACTGCCTCGGACACGGCGGCGAGGATATGCGCCTTGGTGACACGCCCGAGATAGGTGCGTACCGTCGGCGTCCAGTGCGCCGTCATGTCGAGACTAAGCGCCTTTGCGAGCCTGTCGGCCGTTTCATGAGCGCGTGGCTTGCGCTCCCAAGGTTGCTTCACGGCGTTGACCGTGAGCGAGGCGCAATGCGCAAACAGCGCCATGACGCTGGCATGGTCCAGCGAGGCGATGAAATCCCACAGGTCGGCCACATCGCGCGGCATATCCGCCGCCCATTCAGCGTGGCGATCCGCCAGCGCCCTGGCCGCTGCCGTGTCCTCGATGCCATCCGCATGCCCGACGAGGTAGGTGCTGGTCGGGCGGATTTCCAAGCAATGGGCTTCCGCAGCCTGATAGAAGGCCTGCGCGGCAAGCGTATGCGTCACGGCGATCAACGCAATGTGCGGTTGCTCGCCCAGCGCAAGGCGAAGGCCGAGTGTCCGGCGGGCGGTAAGGTCGCGGACGAGAAGATCGGAAAGCGACTTGCCGGCATCCGCTGCTTCGTCGTCGCCGTCGCCATCGCGGTCCGGACTAACAGCTTCCTCGATGATCTCACCATCACCGTTGATGGTGCAGCCGTCGCTGGCGTCTTGGGCTTCCGTTTCCGGCTGCTCGTCTTCGGCCCGCAAAAAGCCCCGTTCGATGCGTGCCGTGCCGTCATGGGAAAGCACGACAAACACGCCGCTGCGTGCGATGACATCCGGGTCGTAGGCGTGACGCCGTACATCGATGCGCTCGATCTCGGCTTCAAGCTCACCAAATCGCCTGTCGACATCATCGGGCAGTTCCTCGGTGCTGCCCCATTCCGCCGTTAGCTGGTTGAACTCATCGGACGCCGCCGCAAAGGCGGCTTCATCTTCCTCCGATAAGGTTACGGGCTGCGGGTAGGTGCGGCGCAGGCCATGCGCATGCGGATAGTCGATATGGACGTCCGTCCATTTCCAACCTTCAGCCTCCTTGATGGCTTGCGCGACGCTCTGTAGCTTTTCTATAGCCAATTGGTCGAGCAGGGCCGCATCATCGTAGAAGCCGCCGCGATCATCGGTGAACAGGTCGCGGATGATCATGCCGCCGGCCCTGATATAGTCCTCCGCGCCGATGAAGACGGCGCGGCGGTCGGCAGCAGCAACATGGGTGCATGTCAATTCGCGACGGATGATGTAGGGCTCGCGGTTGTAGGTGAGGCTGTCAAAGACCTGCTCCTGCCGGGCATGATCCTCGGTGATGGCGAACGCCATCAGCTGATCGAGGGTGAGATCACCATCGCGGTACACCTGCATCAGCCTGGGGCTGACGGCACCAAGCCGCAGACGCTGCCGCACCACATGTGCGGTCACGCCGAAGCGGGCGGCGATTTCTTCCGCGCCCCAACCGCGTTCCTCATTGAGGCGCCGGAACGCCTCGAACTGGTCCGCAGGGTGCATCGCTTCGCGCGTGACATTCTCGTCCAGGCTGATCTCATGCGGATCGTTTTTGGTGTCGACGATGCAGCGGATCGGTTCGGTCTTTTTGATCTGCTTGCGTTTCACACGCAGCTGCTGCGCCAGCCTGCGGCCCTCGCCGATGCTGACGAGATAGAATCCGGTTTCAGCACCCTCGCCGTCAAGCTCCGGCTCCACCACAAGGTTTTGCAGGATGCCCTTGGCGGCGATGCTTGCGGCATAGGCTTCGATGATGGCCTCGCTGTGCGGGGTCTTGCGCGCATTGCGCGGCGACTTTTTCAACTTGTTCAGCGGAATGAAAAGCTCCGTGCCGCTCTTGCCGGCAGTCTCGGTTTCAATGGTCTTTGCATTGGTCGTCATGGTTTTGATCCTTTCCCGTTAGATGCCGAAGGCATGCCCCTCGGCATGCCTTCCGGGGGCGCGTGAGCGCGCGGCAGAGAGGGGGGCGAATGCCGGCGAGCGGAGCTGGGCTGCGCATCGAGCGGGGCGGATCGTGACGGTTCACGCATGAGGTCCCCCCGCCTTGAGAGTGGGCGGCCCCGCTCTGCGCAGGCGGCTTTCGTGGGGGAGAGATGGCCAAGACCATCTCTCCCCTTTCGAACATTCCTTTGTCCCGCATGGTCAGATGGAAAGTGGCAGCCAGCATCGCCGCGCCAGGATCTCATCACCTGTTGGCCGGTTTGAGAGCGGATCGGCATGTGCCGTGAACTCTGCTCGTCAGACGGGCGACCTTATTACAGTCTTCCTTGGCGAACGCGCGAATCGATTGTTGAGGAGCGGCAGCACCGTCTCCGACGGCTGGCAGACCGGCGTTCCCATGGTGTTTCGACGATTGGCCGGTCTGTGAAATCGAGCCGTTCGTCGTCGCGCCGTTCGGATCGCCATGGTCTGCTCGGCGTAAGGCGATACCCCCTCAACAGGGTGATCTCCACCGCCGAGATCAGTTCGAGCAGCCATTCGCGGCCTGGCGGCATTCGTCAGACATTCGACAGCACAGGGTCCTGGGAGCTCAGGAAGTTTATGGCGAACGTGTCGCGTCAGGTGCCGCAATGGGAGTTATGTCGGAAGCATCATGATTGCGCTGCCGACTGTCAGTCCAGAATGCCTAAGACGCGCCAACTGCCGGAGGTTTGCGCCGGATCAAAAAGCAAAGGCCCCCAAATCCGGAGCGCAGCCAAGGGGACGCCATCTTCCATTTCGGCTTTTTTTCGAAAACGGCCCGCATTGTGCATGGCACACAGTACGACAGCGATTAGCAACACATTGCTGCGCGACAATTGGGTTTGGTAACGGCGGAGCGTGAACACCTCACCCCCGTCAGTACTGCTCCAATAGCTGAGGATCGATGACACCCATAGGCTCTGACCAACCTGGCGCTGAAGGCCTTAAGGCAATTCCACGCAACGGTCCCTTGCTCAAACGTCTGGCCGTGCGCATGCCGACTATTTTGACCGACCTTTGCAAAAACTCGGCCCGGCTGCCAATGTTCGTCCTGGCGCGCACTATGCCTGGACGTCGCATGCATTGGTGGTGGGCAAAACGCGCCCGTCCGGCCCAGTATGCGGGACAGACGCTGTTCGCCGGCGTCGAGCGCATGGCGGTCGTTGATGCGCTCCGCCGCGAAGGGTTGTTTTCCAGGCTGATGCTGCCGCCGGGTATCCACCAGGATATTGCCGGTTTCGCCCGTTGCACGCCCTGTTTCGGCAATTTCGACGGCCGGCTCGAATTCATGCCGGACGAGCACGCCGAGGCCGAGAAGCGTTTCGGCCTGCCGTTATTCAGCGGGCAGTATTTGGACCGCATCCTGGACTGCAAGGCAGTCCTCGCGGTCCAGAAGGACCCGCTGCTTCTCGACGTCGCCCAGCATTATCTAGGCGGTCAGGCGAAACTGATCACCACGCGGGTCTGGTGGAACTTCCCGACCGGCAAGGGTTCTGAGCCCGACAAGTGCCTCGCTCCGCTCGGCAAGTACCATTTCGACCTCGACGACTGGCGGATGCTGAAATTCTTTTTCTATGTGCTCCCGGTGGGTGCCGACACCGGTCCGCATGTCTATGTCCGCGCCAGCCACAATCGCCGGGCGCTGAAGCATCAGCTGACGCTTGTGGCCGGCCATCCCGCGAAAGACGTTCTCGGCGTCTACGGCTGGCAAAGCCCGCTCACACTGACAGGCGAGGCCGGCCACGGCTTCGTCGAGGATCCGTTCGGCTTCCATATGTGTACGGCGCCCACGCGCACGCCAAGACTGATGATGGAGGTGGGCTTCGGCGTCTCGCGGCCGTCGCGCCGGGGATTCCACGGCGGGACGGCCATCCTCTGACCGCGTTTTGGAAGGGGCCGTAACACTGACCGGCGTGGAGGCGTGCGACGCTGCTTTGGTCACAGATGTAGCGTGAACCGCCGGCGGTAATCACCGCTTCCCTTAGGGGACGTTGATGTGATTGGAAGCCGCCATGTCGGAGCATGAGACAGCATCGGACTTCATCGAGACGAAACGCTCCGTTGCCGTGCTGCTGTTGTGCGATAACAAGATGGGGGAGAATGCTCGAGCAGCCAGACGCTGGCGCTGCTGCTGTGCTCGTCAGGAGACCACGAGATTGGCGGCACCATGTGGTGCCGCCTTGGTTTTGACTTTTCAGAAGCTGTAGGTGACGCCTGTGCCGATCAGCCAAGGATCGAGCTTGGCTTTGCCCGTGAAGTTCGTACCGCCCACCGCTACGTCAAATTTCGGCTCCAGGAAGAGCTTCTTGACGTCGAAATTTACGCCCCAATGCTGATCCAGCCTGTAATCAAATCCGACCTGCAGTGCACGCCCGAATGTGTTCTTGACGTCGAGAGCGTCGGCGCTGCCGGCATCCTGATTGTAGAACATCGTGTAGGTCACGCCGGCTCCGACATAAGGCCTGAAGGCGCCGAAATCGGTGAAATGGTATTGCAGCGTGAGCGTGGGCGGCAGCACCCCGACCTTGCCGATCTTGCCCAACCCGCTGATTGTTCCCGCCCCGTAAATATTGGCACGGGTCGTACCGAGAATGAGTTCAGCGGCGAGATTGTCGGTAAAGTAATATGAAATGTCCAATTCCGGGGTCACCGTATCCGAATAGGAAAGGCCAGAGCCGGGAATTGCCCCGACGCTTCCCTTGTCGTTCGTGATCACCCGCAAGGCACGCAGGCGAATCTGCCAAGGACTGGATGCTGCTATGGGAGCCTCGTCCTTACAGGGTGGCACCGGCTGTGCGTCCGACGCCGCTGCAAGCTGCAGTCCAGCCATGACAAACGCCACCGTAGCTGTGATTCTGCACCGGGGCCTCATCCACTTTCCCACCATGCTATGCTCTCCTTGAAAATCGAACTGTATTGCGCGGGGCAGCAATGGCAGCTGTGGAGAGACGCTCAGTTGATCCAGATCAACAACGAGATGAAGTTCATTGAAGTGACAAACATCTTAACAAAAATGTCATGTAACGACGACATCCAGCAACAAAGCGAGACGCAGGCTTGCAAGATCCCCCACAGCTCTCGCGGCGGGAGGCGGTCGCAAGCGGGCGCCTCGGTTCGGCGCTCGGATGCGGCACGGCCGCGGAGTCGGTCCCCACGGATCATGCCGCATGTCAGGGGCGCGAATGGGCTTGCAGCCTCTAGCGAGGAGTCCCCTGGCGCATCTGATTCGAGAAGCGGCGATGTTCCAGGCCTGATCTGACTTACGATCCGTGGATTCTGCCGAACCGATGTAAGACGCTGGGCCTCCATCAGCAGCGACAGGCAGCCGCTTGCGCTCCTTTTATCCAGTTGTACCAGTGATGCAGCGGTTCAAATGCCGTCAGACCGTTCTTCCAGATGAAATATTCGTTTCGACCACAAGGGCAACTCTGGCGAATACATCTTGCGCTCGAGAGGTAAAATGCCCTGATCCTGTCACTCGCCATGGAATCACGTAGGGAACAAGCGTTAGCGCGACTGTGGACTAAAACGCAAAGGCTCGAACAAATGAGTAGGGTAGCGCGTGCAGATGCTGACCCAGTTTCGCCAACGACGTTTGCACCCCTCAACAATCCGACGTTTCGATCGATCTGGATCGCGACGCAGGTTTCCAGTTTCGGCTGGCTGATGCAGACGGTTGCCATCAGCTGGCTTATGGCAACGATCTCAAAGTCCGATTTGAACGTCGCGCTGGTGCAAGCTTCAACGACGCTGCCTGCATTTTTTCTATCTGTTTTCGCGGGCGCCATCGCTGACAATTTCAGCCGCCGCAAAGTCATGTTCGCTGGCTGGTGCATGATAGCGCTGGCATCAGCAATGCTGGCTGGGCTCGTGGCGATAGGCCTTGTCGATCCGTGGATCGTCCTCGGATTAAGCTTTTTGGCGGGATGCGGCGTGGCTTTCACCGATCCTGCCTGGCACGCTTCAGTTGGCGATGTTCTGCCCAAACGCGATGTTCCAGCTGCCGTCACGCTTATCTCGGTCGGCTACAACGCTGTCCGGAGCATCGGTCCAGCGCTCGGCGGCTTCGTCGTTGCTTCCTTTGGACCTCTGATGGCCTTCGCCCTGGCGACGCTGAGCTATCTGGCCCTGCTGGGCACTATACAACGCTGCAAATGGAAGGTTCCTCCTTCACCTCTCCCGCGTGAGCCGATGTCGACGGCGATCCATGACGGGGTGCGCTTCACAGCGATGTCTTCCGAGATCAAGGCGGCAATCGCGCGCGGAACCCTTTTTGGACTGGCGAGCATCTCTATACTGGCGCTGCTGCCTTTGGTTGCTCGCGATCAGTTGGGCGCAGGACCGATCGCCTACGGCATCCTGATGGCCGGCTTCGGCACCGGCGCCTTCGCCGCTGGTATCGGCAACACCATCTTGAGGCGAACGTTGTCTCAGGAGCGGCTGATCACACTGGCGAGCATCGCCTGCGCGGCGTGCTCACTTTCTCTTGCCTTGACGCCTTCGCTCGTTGTGGCGGCTATTGCACTCGCGCTCGGTGGCGCAGGTTGGGTCGTCACCTGGACTGGGCTTGACGTCAGCGTGCAGTTGTCAAGCCCGCGGTGGGTCGTAGGTCGTACGCTGTCGATCTATTATGCCTTTCTATCGGGCGGCATCGCGGCCGGCAGTTGGCTGTGGGGGACGATTGCGCAGAATTATTCCTTGAGCTGGGCCCTGGGGAGTTCCGCTGGAGCTCTGCTGTTGGTCGCTGCGACCGGGTTCCTGTTGCCCATCCGTCAATGGAAAGAATCCGATCAGGATCCCCTTCGCTTCGAGGCACCGGAGGTTGTTCTGGAGCTGAAGCCGAGAAGCGGGCCCATTGTCGTTAAGATCGAATATTTCATACCCGATGACAATGTCGAGGCTTTCCTGGAGCAGATGCGTGAACGGCGACGGGTGCAAAGCCGCGTCGGCGCACGGCATTGGACCCTGCAGCGCGATCTTCAAGAACCTTGCCGTTGGACCGAGACGTTTCGCACGCCGACCTGGACGGACTATCTGCGTCTTAACCATCGCCTCACGGCAGCAGATCGGCAACTGGATGAGCGTCTCCTTGAATTGCACACCAGCGAACTGCCACCTCAAATCAAGCTTTCAATCGAGCGACCGACGGGCTCGGCTCGCAAACGCGATCAGCCGACGCCATTTTTCTCGCGCCCCTGACCGCTTCCAAGCGCAGGGCCAACGCTGATTCGCAAAGAAGCCGAGGGCTCGTGACGATTACAGTGTGCGGCGTCCTGGGGGGTTCGCCTAACTCGTTGAGAGTTTGGGCGCTTGCGACGCGCATGTCCCGGGTCAATCGCCGAAAACGAGTCCTGCTTCTGCCGCGCGACCGAATCGGCTCCTGTTCCGCGAAGTCACTGAAGCATCCGACCTTTACAGGCGAATATATGGAGAACACCACCCGGCTGTAGAGGTGATGGCGGGGTCAAATCGACCAAGCCGGGCGAAGATGGAACGGGTTATCAGGCGCCGCACGGGTGCACTCTCCGCTTTGTTGCGGCGTGCCTCGTTGGCACCTGTCGTTGCGTCAACACGCTGTCACCTGTCTTTGCGTCTTGACTCGCAACTGCCAACGGCTTATCCCCGCATTGTTAGCACTCGTCATCGGTGAGTGCTAACAACCCGCTCCGGAAACGGGGACCGTTCAACATCCGCACGAGGGAATCCAAAATGCCAAAGTCGAATTTCCGGCCGCTGCATGACCGCGTGGTCGTTCGCCGGGTCGAATCCGAATCCAAGACCGCCGGCGGGATCATCATCCCGGATACGGCGAAGGAAAAGCCGCAGGAAGGCGAGATCATCGCCGTCGGCTCCGGCGCTCGTGACGAAGCTGGCAAGCTGGTTCCGCTGGACGTCAAGGCCGGCGACCGCATCCTGTTCGGCAAGTGGTCGGGCACCGAAGTCAAGCTCAATGGCGAAGACCTTCTGATCATGAAGGAATCCGACATCATGGGCATCATCGGCTGATTATCGGCCTCACCTTCAATTTGAATTTTTCGGGCTCTATCCGAGCCCCTGCCAGGAGCTAAAACATGGCTGCCAAAGACGTAAAATTCTCCCGTGAAGCCCGCGAGCGCATGCTGCGCGGCGTCAACATCCTCGCCGACGCGGTGAAGGTCACGCTCGGCCCCAAGGGCCGCAACGTCGTCATCGACAAGTCGTTCGGCGCCCCGCGCATCACCAAGGACGGCGTCACCGTCGCCAAGGAAATCGAGCTTGAAGACAAGTTCGAGAACATGGGCGCGCAGATGGTCCGCGAAGTTGCTTCGAAGACCAACGACATCGCCGGCGACGGCACCACGACCGCGACCGTTCTGGCGCAGTCGATCGTCCAGGAAGGCCACAAGNCGGTTGCCGCCGGCATGAACCCGATGGACCTGAAGCGCGGCATCGATCTCGCCGTCACCGAAGTGGTCGCCCACCTCACCACCAACGCCAAGAAGATCAAGACCTCCGAGGAAGTCGCCCAGGTCGGCACCATCGCTGGCAATGGTGACGAGTCGGTCGGCGCCATGATCGCGGAAGCGATGCAGAAGGTCGGCAACGAAGGCGTCATCACGGTCGAAGAAGCCAAGACCGCCGAGACCGAACTCGAAGTCGTCGAAGGCATGCAGTTCGACCGCGGCTACCTCTCGCCCTACTTCGTGACCAACGCCGACAAGATGGTTGCCGAGCTCGAGGACGTCTACATCCTCCTGCACGAGAAGAAGCTCTCCAACCTGCAGGCCATGCTGCCGGTCCTCGAAGCCGTCGTGCAGACCTCGAAGCCGCTGCTCATCATCTCGGAAGACGTCGAAGGCGAGGCCCTGGCCACGCTGGTCGTCAACAAGCTGCGTGGCGGCCTGAAGATCGCCGCTGTCAAGGCGCCGGGCTTCGGTGATCGCCGCAAGGCCATGCTGGAAGACATCGCCATCCTCACCGGTGGCCAGGTCATCTCGGAAGACCTCGGCATCAAGCTCGAGAATGTCGGCCTCAACATGCTCGGCCG
>NZ_ATYO01000003.1 GCF_000427725.1 Mesorhizobium sp. WSM3224
CGCCCCGCTCGGCTCGACATGGGCATCGAGCCATTCTTTCGAAACGTCCACTCCACAGATGGTCTTGTTCACGGTAACCTGCCTTGTGCGTACGATTGGAGCCAAGCGACTATTCGGTCGTGCGTGACGAAGGCGAAGATCCCAGGCTCATCCACGGTTGTGGCCGCAGGGGTGTCGGGCGACTTCGCCAAGCCTCGAATCGGATGGCCATCCGGTTCGAGGCTCAGTCGCTTTCCTTGCACAAATCTCTGTCCGTGCAGATACAAGGGGTGCGTGACGGAGTGCTGCTTGAAAAGTTAAATGCTTTGAAGCACTTACATCTCCAGCGTGGCGATCCGTCCAACACCCCTCATCCGTCCGAGCTTCGCTCGGCCACCTTCTCCCACAAGGTGAGAAGGGGAAGACTGCGCCTACGCCACCTTCAATCTGCCGCTGATGAACCGGAATTCCTGGCTCTTGCCGCCGAAACCGTAGGCCGCGGCCGGCACCTCGTGCACCAAGGCGTAGCTTTCCTCATGCACGCCGTTGAGCACCCGGCCGAAAGCCTCGAAGATTGCCTTGAGATAGGCCTCCAACTCGAGCTTGGTGTTGGTGCCGTCGACGACCTTGATATCGAGCCAGAACGTGCTCGTGCCGTGTTCGGCCAGCGGCTTGCCGCCGGCGAACCAGTGCTGCGGATCGATGTAATTGACCGCGACCGCGGTGATCGTCGGATCCTTGCGCAAATGGGTGGCGGTGATCTCGGTGACCTCTTTGGCAATCGCGGCGGACCGCTTGGGGTCCGGCTTGCCGGTAACGCTGACATTGATGATAGGCATTTTTCTCTCCTTCGGGTTGGGCGCCACGCGCCTTCGATGGGAGGAACATGCCACTGTCCTTGCATCAATAAAATCGAATTGTTTTTGACAAACGATTCGATATTATCGAAGTATGGAAGCGCTCGATCCCGATCTCCTGAAAACTTTCCTCGCCTTCGTCGACGGCGGCTCGCTCGCAAAGGCTGCATCCACTGTCGGCCGCACGCCATCGGCGGTGACCGCGCAGATGCAGCGGCTGGAGGAGGTCGTCGGCGAACCGTTGCTCACGCCGCAGGGCAGGGGACGCGGGCTGACGCCCGCCGGCGAGGATCTTGTCGGCCATGCTCGGCGCATCCTTGCCGTCCACACCGAAGCCTGGCTGGCGCTGAAAGGCGCGCGCGCCGGCGGGCGCATCGCCATCGGCACGACGCAGGATTTTGCCGACCGCGGCCTGCCGGACCTGTTGCGCGCCTTCGCTGCCAGCCATCCGCGCGTGCGGATCGAGCTGCGCGTCGGCCGCTCCCAGGAACTCGGGTCAGCCTTGCAGGCAGGCCAGCTCGATCTCGCAATCCTCATGCGCCATGCGCCATCGCCCGATGAGGTGGCGCTTATCAGCGAGCCGATGCTGTGGCTCTGCTCTGACAAAGGCTTGGCGACGCGGCAGGAGATGGTGCCGCTGGCGCTGCTCGACCCCTATTGCGGCTTCAGGGATGCCGCGCTCAACGCGCTCGACGCCGCCGGCCGCCGCTACCGCATCGCCGCCGGCAGCGCCAGCCTTGCCGGCCTGCGCACCGCGGTCAATGCCGGCATCGCGCTGACGCCGCGCACCTGGCGTTTCGCCCATTCCGGTATTGTGGAGGCGTCGGCCGATCTCGATCTCCCGCCGCTGCCAGCGGCCGACTTCGTCATCCGGCTCGGCCGCGAGGCGGCTCGTCCGGCGCGGGATCTGGCGGAACTCCTGGGCAGCGGCCTTGCCTTGCCGTCCTGACCGGCGAGGCTAAGAAAAAGCCGACCTTTTTGCGGGTCGGCTTCTAGTCGGACGGGTCGAGGGGTTTGGGGGGACTTGGGGGGTGACCCGTCGATCCAACAATGCCTCACGCGAATGATGGTTCCGTGACTCGGCAAAATAATTTTACAAGCGCGCCGATTTCGCTTTCAGCCAGTCGCGACCGGCATGGGCAAAAACCGCGCAAAGCACGATGGCGCCGCCGATGACGCTGGCCATCGGCGGGACTTCGCCGAGGAACATAAGGGCGAAAAGGATGGCGAACGGCACCTCGGCCGAGCCGAGCAGGCCGGCTTCCGCCGACGGGATGAGCCGCGAGCCTTCCGTCCACAGGATCGAGGCCAGCGCGAAGGAGCAGCCGAAGGTGGCAAGCAGCACCACGTCGCGGGTCGAGACGGCCAGCGGATCGGTGACGAACCAGCCGAGCACGAAAAGCAGGAAGGCCGACACCGCGCTGGCCCAGACGACAGGTGAATCGCGAAAGGCCCGCACGATGATCATGTAGAGCGCGCTGCCGGCGGTCATCAGCAGCGCCAGCCCGTCACCGAACAGATGGCCGTTGCCGAGGCCGGCGCCCACCATGATGGCGACGCCGCAAAGCGATACGGCAGCCGCGACCATCGTCTGCAGCCGGAATTTTTCCCGCACCAAAAGGAAGGCAAGCAACGCCGCGATGAACGGCGAGGTCGCGTAGATGACCGCGACATTGGCGACATAGGTGAATTTGAAGGCCGAGATGAAGGCGATACTGGCGGCGGCGCCCTCGACCGCAAGCAGCCAGCCGCGCCAGCCGAGCCGCAGGCCTTCGCGCCCGCCCGAACGGCGCCGGCGCCGCAGCACATAGAAGCTGATCAGGATCGAGCCGAAGAAGCCGCGCCAGCAGGTGATGGTCAGCGGATTGGCGTGGATCGACTTGGTCAGCACGCCGGTGAGCGCGAAGGCGATGGCCGAAGCCGACACCAGGATGATGCCGAGCGTGCGCTCGGCCGCCACGTCGGCCGGAGCCGACGCGAGTTTTTCCGGCATGTCGAGCATATCCGTCATGGCGTCAGCCTACCCGGTTGCTGCTGACAGCCTTCTGTCATCAGGGCTGCTCCCGTTTGCGGAAATGCTCATTGCCGACGATCAGCAGGCCGGCGCCGATGATCAGCGCCGCGCCCATGAACACTTCCATGCGCGGCAGGTCTCCCCAGATGGCGTAGCCCAGCGCGAAGGCCCACACCAGCGAGGTGTATTCGAACGGCGCGACGATGGACACCGGCGCGCGCTTCATGCCTTCGAACAGCATGTATTGCGCCACGCCGCCGAGCCCGCCGACGCTGAGGAGCAAAAGGAGTTGCGGCCCGTCGGGCATGCGCCACCAGATCAGCGCCGGTACGGCCGAAAAGAGCAGGAAGTAGAAATTGTTGAGCACGAGCTGGATCATGGTGCGCTCCTGCATGGCGGTCTTGCGCAGGAGCACCACGGCGATCCCCCAAAGGACGGCGGCGGCCAGCACCAGCACCACCGGCAGCGACAGGCCGAGCCGCGCCGGATCGCAGGCGATGAAGACGCCGACGAAGCCGATGAACACGGCGAGCCAGCGCAGCAGCGGCACCGTCTCGCCCAGGATCAGCACCGACAGCACGGTGACGATGATGGGCGCGGCGTAATAGATGGTGGTGAGCTCGGCGAGCTGCAGCGAGCGCGCGGCGTTGTAGTAGCAAAGCCAGGCCGCCAGCGTGAAGGCGCTGCGCACCAGCATCGGCTTGACGATCGCAGAGTCTATCGTGTCGGCAAACAGCCGCTTGCCGCCGATCGCGCCGCAGGCGACGAGCACGGTGATCGAGCGGACGAACATGATCTGCCAGACCGTCATGCCGGCGACCAGAAGCTTGATCGAGGCATCCTGCGCTGAAAACAGGAAATAGGCGGCGGCCGTGAACAGGATGCCGGCCAGCACCCTTTCGCGGCTTTCGAGGACGACGACATCGGCCATGCGGTATCGATTTGCCAGCTTGGAAGCGGCTCCACCCCATCGAGGCGCCTCCCGCTGCTATACGGGCGAAAACAAGCGCCGCGCTGCTCCAGCGCGGCGCTTGCGTTGGCGCAGGGCTGCCGCTTCGGCTGGTTGGGGCCTACTGTGTCGCCTGGTAAAGCTCGGATGCCGCGTCCTTCAGCGCCCGCCGGCCGTCCGGCCGCAAATACATCATGTGGCCGCCCTCGACGACGTCGAGCCGGATCGGCTTGGCGTCGGCCAGCGAGGGTACCTGGTTCACCAGATAACGCGAGCCGAGATAGGGTGTGACGAGGTCGGTATAGCCGTTGACGATGACGACGCCGAGGCCGGGATTGAGCGAGCGCGCCCGCTGCAGGTCGTTCATCACACCGGTATAGCCCTGGCCCGAATTGCCGTAGTCCCAATTGCGGCTGATCTCGCCATTGAGCAGCCGGTAGCTGACATCGGTGCGGTAGTTCAATTCGTCGCGGGCATAGGCGACGAAGGCGGAGGTGAGCACCGGAACGCTGCGGTCGAGCACCGGATCGGGGCCGGCGTCACGCGCGCTTTGCGGCGCGATGTCGGAGGTGCCGATCGTCGCGTCATAGGGGCTGAGCACCTTGCCGGTGGCGCGTTGGAATTCCTTGGCGAAAAGGCCGGTGGGGATGCGGGCGAAATTGCGTTGGACGAGCTCAAGCGGCAGGCCGGTGATCTCCGAAACACGCCCGCTGGCGAGCTTGCCGCCTTGCTCAAGTCCGCTGTTCAGTGCCGTCAGGTAGTCACCGAGCGCATAATGCTCGACCTCGGCCAGCCTGTCGCGCAGCGCGTCGCCCGTCACGCCGTCGCCCTTCAGCCGCGTCGCCGCGAGCGAAGGCAGCTCCAGCGCCCAGTGCAACTGGTCGAACTGATCGGGGCGCACCAGCATGAACTCCAGCGCCGGCGAGATCAGCACGATGCCGCTGGGGCTCAGGCCGACATCCTCCTGCAGCGTGCGGGCAAGCAGCGCGGCGCGAAAGCCGCCATAGCTTTCGCCGGCGAGATAGAGCGGCGATCCTGTGCGGCCGTTCTGCGCCAGATAGAGCCGGATGAAGGCACCGACCGAGCTGGCGTCGGCGTCGACGCTCCAGAATTCCTTCGGCTCATGCCCCGGCGCCTCGCGGCTGTAGCCGGTACCGACCGGATCGACGAAGACGAGATCGCTCATGTCGAGCCAGCTGTCGGGATTGTCGATGAGCTTTTGCGGCGGCCGCAGGAACTCACCGTCGGCGGCGGTCTCGACGATGCGCGGCCCGATCGCGCCAAGATGCAGATAAGCCGACGCCGCGCCCGGCCCGCCGTTGAAGACGAAGGTGATCGGCCGATCCTTCGCCGGGGCGGGCGACTGTTGTGTGTAGGCGACATAAAAAATTTCGGCCGTGACCTCGCCCTTGCCGGACAAGAGCGACAGCGTGCCGGCCTTGGCCTGGTAATCCAGCTTGCGGCCGGCGAGCGTGATCGAATGCTCGGTCACCTGCGGCGGCGGCAACAGCGACAGCACACCGCCTTCGGGCGCCGGGCGTTCGGGGGGCGCGGCGAAGGCGGGCTGAGCGAAGGCGGCAAGCGCCAGGATGGCGAGGGGAATGAGCTTGGATCGCATGAGGGCTCCGCGGGAATGACACCCGCAAGGTATGGCCTGGGTGAGTGAAGTCAAAGGGGCGGGGCGCAAAAGCTGCTAATCTCCCCCCTTGCGGGGGAGATGCCCGGCAGGGCAGAGGGGGGTGTGACGGAACTCGACTCCGGTGATGTTTCTTTCTGCCGGCTTTCGCGCAGGAAACTGTCACGAGGATGGCGGGACAGCACCCCCCTCTGTCCTGCCGGACATCTTCCCCGCAAGGGGGGAGATCAGCCGTATGTCCGCCTTCGCCAATCTCCGAACTGGACGAACATCCGGGATTTCCCAGGCGTCCTTATCCAGTGCTATCAACCACCAAGAATTGTCGAAAGGAAAGACCATGGACGCGACCGCACTCAAGGCCATGCAGGCGCCACTGAAGGATGCTTATCGCGACGATGCCGCGCGAGCGCTGATCACGCTCAAGGCGCGCGGCACGCTCGACGATCAGTCGATCGCCTGCAAGGTGGAGACGGGCAGGGCACTTGCCGTTGCCGGGCTTCATCCGGCCACCGGCGGCTCGGGGCTGGAGCTTTGCTCGGGTGATATGCTGCTCGAAGCGCTGGTCGCTTGCGCCGGCGTGACGCTGAAAGCGGTGGCGACGGCGCTGGAGTTCAAGCTGGGCAACGCCACCGTCGAGGCAGAGGGCGACCTCGATTTTCGCGGCACGCTCGGCGTCGCCAGGGACGCGCCGGTCGGCTTCCGCGAGATCAGGCTCAAATTCGACCTCGACACCGACGAGCCGCAAGAACGCATCGATTCTCTCTTGAAGCTTACCGAGCGCTACTGCGTGGTGTTTCAGACGATCAACAACAAGCCGGCGTTGTCGGTGTCAGCGCATCGCTAGAGCAATTCCAGGAAAAGTGTGAAACGCTTGTTCCGTCCGGAATTGCGTAAGAACAAGGAGATAGAACGGTTTGCCGTTTCCGTGAAACGGTAAACCGCTCTAGGGCGAGGCGCTACTGCGCCGACGGCGTCTCGGCGTCCCCTTCATCGGTAAATGGCGAGGCGCTCGGCACGCACTGCACGGCCCAGCCCTGCGGTGTCGGCTGCTTCTGGTATTCGGTGACGGCGTTGGTGCACTGTTCGCGGGTGTCGAAGGTGCTGGGCAACACCACCATGCCGCCCTGCGGGCCGGCGATCACCAGATACCAGACCAACGCTACGCTGGGTGTAGCAGCCATGGGGGAATTCCTCGCTTTGCTCAAATGTCAGAGTCGAAGCGATCCTAGCAACTCCCCGCCGATGGCGAAAGCAGGGCGGCGGCACACGCTTTCGCCGCCCTGTTCACAGACCCGTGAATAGAGTGATCGGGACCGCGCTCACTCGGCCGCGAAGCAGTAGAACAGGCCGTCGCCGCCGGTCCCCTTGAGCGCCTCCTGGCCGCAGCCGCCGCGCGAGGCATGCGAGGAATTCCACGACTTCGCCGCCGCCGAATCATCGAGCCCGGTACGATCGTGGTGCCCCATCATGGCAGCGCCTTCGGTGCCGCTCATCGTCCAGTCGCCGCAGGTCTGCTCGGTGATCCTGGTGCCGTCGGGCTTGGAGCCGGTCAGCATGTCGTGACGGTTCGGCGTGTCGCCACGGCCGTTTATCGTCTCGCCCTTTTCGGTCAGCGCCGTCTGCTTGGTTATGCCGTTGGCGTCGCTGTGCAGCGAGGCGACATCGTCGGCGATCTTCTCGCCCTTGGCGTTGAACCAGGGGCCCTTGCCGATGCGGTTGCGCGCATCTTCGGCGCTGGAGGAAAGATAGGCATGCCAGGTCTTGCCGTTGACGCCGGCCGCTTCAGCCAGCGAGGCGCAATGCGCGTCGGCGCCCTTCAGCCCACCGAGATCGGCGCCCTTGCCTGAGCCGGCACTGGTGACGAAGAAGCTCATCTTTGCGTCTTGCGAGAACGCGGCGCCCGCTGTGGCGGCAAGAGCGACGGCTGTCGCGATGGCGGCAACGAGAAGAAGTCTGCGCATATCGGTCCTCCAGTTTCGAATGTCCTACATTCGAAGAACGTAGCCGAAGGCCTATTTCATCCGTTTCGAACTCAAGTTTGTTCGAAGCTTATTCCGGCTGCCGGTAGGCAACGAAGCGGTTGTGCTTGGCCTGGAAGATCAGCCCGGTTTCCTTCAGCTCCGGGCTGGCCAAAGCCACGATGCGCCTGGCGATCTCGGACGGATGCGGCAGCGTCTCCGGATCTTCGCCGGGCATGGCCTGCGCGCGCATCGCGGTGCGGGTGGCGCCAGGATCGGCGGCGTTGACCCTCAGCGACAGGGTCTCGGTCTCATGCGCCCAGGAGCGCATCATCGTCTCCACTGCAGCCTTCGAGGCCGCATAAGGCGCCCAGAAGGCGCGTGCCGAATGAGCGGAGTTGGCGGACATGATGATGGCGCGGCCAGCGTCTGAAAGCCTGAGCAGCGGGTCGACCGAACGGATCAGCCGCCAGGTCGAGGTGACGTTGATGGTCATCACCTTTTCGAAGGTCTTTGCCTCGACATGGCCGATCGGCGAGATGACGCCGAGCACGGCGGCATTGGCGACCAGGATATCGAGCTTGCCCCAGCGCTCATGGATGGCGCCGCCCAGCCGGTCGATGCCGGCCATGTCGGAAAGATCGAGCGGCACCAGCGTCGCCTGTCCGCGGCCATCGGCCTTGATCTGGTCGTCAAGCTCTTCCAGTCCGCCGACGGTGCGCGCCACCGCGACAACATGCGCGCCGGCCGCCGCCAGCTCCCTGGCGATGAAATAGCCGATGCCGCGCGAGGCGCCGGTAACGACCGCCACGCGGCCGGAAAGGTCGAGGGTCATGCGAAAGCTTCCATAAGGCGGGCGCGAGACACTTGGCGAAGGCAGTCCGGCGCCTTAAGCCCCGCTGTTCGCCAGCAGCGACAGCGTGCGCACGTTGTCGTGGCCTTCGAAGTCGAGCAGGCGGGTGGGGTATTGTCCGGTGAAGCAGGCATCGCAGAATTGCGGCTGCTCATTGTCGCGCCCGGCCTCGCCGACGGCGCGGTAGAGCCCGTCGATCGACAGGAAGCCGAGCGAATCGACGCGGATGAACTCGGCCATCTCCTCGACCGACATGCGCGAGGCAAGCAGCTTCGACTTCTCCGGCGTGTCGACGCCGTAGAAGCACGACGCGCTGGTCGGCGGCGAGGCGATGCGCATATGCACTTCCTTCGCGCCGGCGTCGCGCACCATCTGCACGATTTTCTGGCTGGTGGTGCCGCGCACGATGGAATCGTCGACCAGCACCACGCGCTTGCCTTCGATCATGCGACGGTTGGCGTTGTGCTTGAGCTTGACGCCCATGTGGCGGATGGAATCGCCCGGCTGGATGAAGGTGCGGCCGACATAGTGGTTGCGGATGATGCCGAGCTCGAAGGGAATGCCCGCGGCCTGGCTGAAGCCGATCGCGGCCGGCGTGCCGGAATCCGGCACCGGCACCACGATGTCGGCCTCGACCGGGTTTTCTTGCGCCAGTTCGGCGCCGATGCGCTTGCGCACCTCGTAGACGTTGCGGCCCTCGACGGAGGAATCCGGCCGCGCGAAATAGACATATTCGAAGATGCAGAAACGGGTCTTCTGCGGCTCGAACGGGAACAGGCTCTCGATGCCTTTGGAGGTGACGACCACCATCTCGCCGGGCTTGATGTCGCGCACGAAACGGGCGCCGATGATGTCGAGCGCGCAGGTCTCGGAGGCGAGGATCCAGGCGCCGTCGAGGTCGCCCAGCACCAGCGGCCGGATACCAAGCGGGTCGCGGCAGCCGATCATCTTCTTGGCCGTCATCGCCACCAGCGAGAAGGCGCCCTCGACCTGGCGCACGGCATCGATGAAGCGCGAATTGAGATCGCGTTCCTTGCTGGTGGCGACCAGATGCAGAAGCGTCTCGGTGTCGGAGGTGGAGGAGAAGATCGCCCCCTGCTTCTGCAGCGCGCGCTGCACCGTCATGGCATTGGTGAGATTGCCGTTGTGGGCGACAGCGAAGCCGCCTTCGCCGAGTTCGGCGAAGAAGGGCTGGACGTTGCGCAGGCCGGAGCCCCCCGTGGTGGCGTAACGGGTGTGGCCGATGGCGCGGTTTCCTTGCAGGCTGTCGATGACACGCTGCTTGGTGAAGGTGTCGCCGATCAGGCCGATATGGCGCTCGACATGGAACTGGATGCCGTCATAGGACACGATGCCGGCCGCTTCCTGGCCGCGATGCTGCAGGGCGTGCAGGCCGAGCGTGACGATGGCCGCTGCGTCCTGCCGGCCGAAAATGCCGAACACGCCGCATTCGTCGTGGAAATGGTCGTCGGCCTCGGCGGAAAGCACGTCGTCTGCGTCTGCCTTCGAGTCTGCCATGGGGGCTCAAGCTCCGCTAAAATCGCCATATAAGGCGATCGCTCGTCGAAAGCAACGCACGCCGTTCGGCATTCACGTCAACCTCAGGTCGGCGAACCCGGCCGGCCTGCAATCAGTTTGCCGGCGCTGGCGCCGGGGCGGGAGCGGGAGCCGGGGCAGGCGCCGGAGCCGGCTCGTTGTCGGCCGGGGCGTCGCCCTCGCTGTCGTCAGGCGCCGGCGCGGTGTCGTCGCCTGCCGGCGGCTCGGCCGTCGGCTGGTCGGTCGTCGCCGGCTCGCCTGCCGGCGGCGTGCCCTTATGCGTGTATTTGTTGACCAGTTCCTCGGTGTTTTCCGGCAGCACGCTCTCCAGCTTGGCGCCGATCGTCTCGAGCAACGGCCGCGACTTGGCGTTGGCGATCCAGGCAGGCGCCTTGGCGCCGGCCAGCCAGTTGAAGAACAGCAGCGCCACCGCGACCACCAGGATGCCGCGCGCCGCGCCATAGAGGAAGCCGAGGGTGCGATCGAGCGCGCCGATGCGCGAATCGATGATCCAGTCGGCGAGCTTCATGGTGATGACGGAGACGACGATCAGCGCGATCAGGAAGACGACGCCGGCGGAAGCCGCCATCGCGATCTTGTCGTTGTCGACATAGGGCTGAACATAGGGCAGGACCGGCTTGTAGAAGAAGAACGCCGCCGCCGCCGCTGCCGCCCAGGAAACCACCGACAGCACTTCGCGGGAAAAGCCGCGCACCATGGCAAGCATTGCTGAGACCAGGGTGAAGCCGACCAGGATTCCGTCAAGCAGCGTAATCGGCATGTCTTTGGCCCCACTCCGATCTCTGTTCACGGCCCGACGGGCCGTATCACTCCCCCTCGTCGGCGCGGCTGCGCCGTGAGCCGGCTATGCGCGCCACAAGGTCGGCAAGCTCGGTGGGCTGGAATGCGCCAGCCCCGATCCCCCCGGCAACTTCCTCGCTGCCAAGCGGCAGCACCGCGCTTCCAAAACCCAGCTTTTCGGCTTCCTTGAGACGCTGCTGCGCATGCGCAACCGGCCTCACCGCGCCCGATAGGCTGATTTCGCCGAAATAGACGCAATCGGCGGGAAGGGCAAGACCGGTGAGCGAGGAAACAAGTGCCGCGGCGACCGCGAGATCGGCCGCCGGCTCCGAGATCCGGTAGCCGCCGGCGACATTGAGATAGACGTCTTGCTGGCCGAAGCGCACGCCGCAATGCGCCTCGAGCACCGCGAGCACCATCGACAGCCGCGCGCCGTCCCAGCCGACCACGGCACGGCGCGGCGTGCCGAGCGAGGAGGGCGCGACCAGCGCCTGGATCTCGACCAGCACCGGCCTTGTGCCTTCCATGCCGGCGAAAACCGCGGCGCCCGGCGATTTCGCGTGCCGTTCGCCGAGGAACAATTCCGACGGATTGGCAACCTCGCGCAGGCCCTTGTCCGACATTTCGAACACGCCGATCTCGTCGGTCGGGCCAAAACGGTTCTTCACCGTGCGCAGGATGCGGAAGTGGTGGTTGCCTTCGCCCTCGAAATAGAGCACGGCATCGACCATATGCTCGACGACCCGTGGTCCGGCGATCTGGCCTTCCTTGGTGACATGGCCGACCAGCACGATCGCGGCACCTGTGGATTTCGCGTATCGGATCATCGCCTGGGCGGCCGCGCGCACCTGGGTGACGGTGCCCGGCGCCGAATCGGCAAGATCGGTCCACAGCGTCTGGATGGAATCGAGGATCACGAGATCGGGCCGTTTGCCGTCGGCGATTGTCGCCAGGATGTCCTCGACATTGGTCTCTGCGGCAAGCTCCACCGGTGTGTTCGCAACGCCCAGGCGCTGCGCCCTGAGCCTGATCTGCGCGACCGCTTCCTCGCCGGAGACATAGACGATGCGATGGCCCTTCGAGGCGAGCGCGGCCGCGGCCTGCGTCAGCAGCGTCGACTTGCCGATGCCGGGATCGCCGCCGACCAGCAGCGCCGAGCCGCGCACGAAGCCGCCGCCTGTGGCGCGGTCGAGCTCGCCGATGCCAGACACGATGCGCGGCGCGTCCTCGATGTCACCCGACAGGCTTGTGAGCACCACGGCGCGGCCCTTGCGGGCGTTGCGGGTATTGGCCGGCCCCGAGCCGATGCCGCCGGACGTGCCTTCCTCGACGAGCGTGTTCCACTCGCCGCAGGCATCGCATTTGCCGGCCCAGCGCTGATGCACCGAGCCGCAATTCTGGCAGATGAACTGAACGCGCGATTTGGCCATTAGGGGCGGCCTGCGACAAACATTGCTGGATAGGTCGGCGGGCCAGCCCCCCCCTCTGTCCTGCCGGACATCTCCCCCTCAGGGGGGGAGATCAGCAGCTTTGGCGACGGCGCCCATCTTGCAACGTCTGCGATTGGCGAAAGCCGACGCGATATCCAATCTCCCCCCTTGAGGGGGAGATGTCCGGCAGGACAGAGAGGGGGGCGAAGGAATGAGGCCTTTCTCAAGAGCTCACTCAAATCTTTCCGGCAGATGATGCTCTTCCGCCAGATCCGAGAACCGTGTGAACTCGCCGTGGAAGGCGAGGCTGACCGAGCCGGTCGGTCCGTGGCGCTGCTTGGCCACGATGCACTCGGCCTTGCCGCGCGCCTCGTTCATTTCGTTTTCCCATTTGATGTATTCGTCGGTGCCGAGCTTCGGCTCGCGGTTCTTGAGGTAATATTCCTCGCGATAGACGAACAGCACCACGTCGGCGTCCTGCTCGATGGAGCCCGATTCACGCAAGTCCGAGAGCTGCGGGCGCTTGTCGTCGCGGCTTTCGACCTGACGCGACAGCTGCGACAGCGCGATGATCGGCACGCCGAGCTCCTTGGCCAAAGCCTTGAGCCCCGTGGTGATCTCGGTGATTTCCTGGACGCGGTTCTGCGAGGCCTTGGCGCTCGACCCCTGCATCAGCTGGATATAGTCGATGACGATGAGGTCGAGGCCGCGCTGGCGCTTCAGCCGCCGCGCCCGGGCGGAGAGCTGCGCGATCGAGATGCCGCCGGTCTGGTCGATGAACAGCGGGATTTTCTGCATTGTTTGCGAGCAGGCCACCAGCTTCTCGAAATCGATCTCGGTGATCTCGCCGCGGCGGATCTTCGAGGACGAGATTTCGGTCTGCTCGGAGATGATGCGGGTGGCAAGCTGCTCAGACGACATTTCCAGCGAAAAGAAGCCGACGACGCCGCCATTGGCGGCTTTGAACGAACCGTCGGCCTGCTGGGCCGGCACGTAAGCTTCGGCGATGTTGAAGGCGATGTTGGTGGCCAGGGAGGTCTTGCCCATGCCAGGGCGTCCGGCAAGCACGATCAGGTCGGAAGGCTGCAGGCCGCCCATGCGGCGGTCGAGGTCGCGCAGGCCGGTGGCGATGCCCGACAGACCGCCGTCGCGCATAAAGGCGGCATTGGCCATGTCGACGGCGGTCTTGACCGCGTCGTTGAAGCTTTCGAAGCCGCCGTCGTAGCGGCCGGTTTCGGCGAGTTCGAACAGGCGCCGTTCGGCATCCTCGATCTGGTCGGACGGCGACATGTCGACCGGCGCGTCATAGGCGATGTTGACCATGTCCTCGCCGACGGTGATCAGCGCGCGGCGCGTGGCGAGGTCATAGATCGCGCGTCCATAGTCGGTGGCGTTGACGACGGTCACCGCCTCGACCGCCAGCCGCACGACATACTGCGCCACCGTCATGTCGCCGACCTTCTCGTCGGCCGGTAGGAAGGTCTTCAGCGTGATCGGCGTCGCGATCTTGCCCATGCGGATGAGCTCGGCCGCAACCTCGAAGATCCGGCGGTGCAGCGGCTCGTAGAAATGCCCCGGCTTCAAAAAATCCGAGACGCGGTAGAAGGCGTCGTTGTTGACGAGGATGGCGCCGAGCAGCGCCTGCTCCGCCTCGATGTTGTTCGGTGCCTCGCGATAAAGCGGCGTTTCCGCCGCCCCGAATTTTAGTGCCGCCTCTGCCATGATATCCCCGATTCCGAACCCGCTTCCTCGATATCAGAACGAGACGATTGGGTGCTGACCTTTCTGCAACAGTGGGTCTCGAACCGGCCTTGATGCTCGCGATTCACAGGCAAAATTTTTTCGTGGAAAGAATCGCAGTTGACTCGAATCGAAGACGGGAAGTTAGCGTTTCTCGAACGAGAACAAAACAGGAAAATGCAATGGCGGTTCCACACTTGATTGCTGCGCGTCCGCTTCGCCCGTGGATGACGACGTTCGGACGCTTCGGCTAGTCTCCAAAGCAAGCGAGCTGCCGCTGCACCGACGACACGGTAGGGTTCATGGCCTATCCCAGCGTATCGCCCCAGTCCGCCCGCCGCGCCGCCTTGAAGACATCGCCGTCGCGCTTGCTGAACAGGCGCTCGCCGGCGCCGCCGCCCGGCTGGCAGAGCTTCAGCACCACTTTGCCGGAGCCGCCTTTCGGCGGCGCGATCACCCGTGCCGGGCGCGCCGGTGCCGGCTGCCGCGAGGCGGCGAGGTAGATGAACTTCTCGTCCTCCCACGGCACCTCGGCCTCCTTGACCAGGCGATGCAGGCGCGAGCGGGCGACGCGGCGCGCGAAATGGCACCAGTCGGGCGGCGTGAGCGGGCAGGGCACCTCGTGCGGGCAGGGCGCCAGCACATGCGCTCCCGCTCCGATCAGTTGTCGCCGCGCGGCAAGGATGCGCTGCCAGCCGGCGGGCGTGCCGGGCTCGACGATGAGCAGCGTGTCGGCCGTGAGCCGCCAGAGGTGGTCGATGAGCTTCGGCAGCGAGGCAGGCACGATCTCGTCCAGCACATAGGCGGCGCTGACCAGCTCGGCGGTCTCAATGCCGTCGAGATCGATCGTCGCGTCGCCGGCGATCCAGTCGGCGCGGGCCGCGATAGCGCCTTCGGCAAGCGACTGCCCGGCCTTGCGCACGGCAGCGCTTGCCTCGACCAGAACCGCCCGTTCGAGTTCGGGCCAGGCGTCCGTCGTTGCCCAAAGCATGGTGCCAGGCCCGGCGCCGATGTCGAGCAGGCTCGCCGGCCGGAAATCGGGCCGGGCCCCGGCCAGGGCTTCGAGGCTGGCGCGCACGGCGGCATAGGTGGCGGGCAGCCTCGTCGCCAGATAGGCCTTGACCGCCATCTCCTCGCCCATATGCAGGCGGCCGTCGCGCAGCTCGGCGCGGTAGCGCTCCGAGAGCGTCTTCGCGGCCTGTTTCAGCGCCGCAACCGGCACCTTCTCCAAGAGGCTGTCGACGCCTTGCCGCAATTGGGCGGGGAGTTCCATCGGTCAGGCTCCCTTGGAGTCGAAGAGATAGGGCATGATGTCGTCCGAAAACCGCTTCACACTTTTCGCCATCATGCTCTGGGCGCAAGCAGGATGACGGAGGCGCCGGCGACGCAGAGCGCCGCCCCCGCCAGATCCCAGCGGTCGGGGCGCACGCTCTCGACCAGCCACAGCCAGCCGAGCGAGGCGGCAATGTAGATGCCGCCATAGGCGGCATAGGCGCGGCCCGCCGCATTGGTGTCGACCAGCGACAGCAGGAAGGCGAACAGCGCCAGCGAGACGAGACCGGGAAGAAGCCAGAGCGGCGACTTCTCCAGCCGCCACCACGCCCAGAACGAGAAGCAGCCGGCGATCTCGGCGAGGGCCGCTGCGATGTAAACGAAGTAGGTCATGAAAAAGGTCTCGCGAACGAGACCTTTTTCGTGGCGTCAGGCCGTAATGGCAAGCGGCAAATAGGCGACTACTCCACCTTCTTGCGGCGCGCCGGCTTGGCCGGCTTGACGGGGGCCGGCGCCGCCGGCTCCAGGTGGCCGATATCGCGCAGCTCCAGCGCTTTCTCGCATTTGGCTATGTAGTCGCGCGTCATCGGCAGCGTGTCGTTCTGCTTGGCGATCTGGAACTGGAAGATCACCAGGTCCTGCCAGCGGAAGGCGGCCTCGGAGGCGGCGAGATAGAACTCCCACATCCTGCAGAAGCGCTCGTCATAGATCGCCTTCGCCTTGTCGCGGTTGACGGCGAAGCGCTCGCCCCAATGCTTGAGCGTCTCGGCATAGTGCAGCCGCAGGATTTCGACGTCGGTGACGACGAGACCGGACTTCTCGATCGCCGGCATCACCTCCGACATCGCCGGGATGTAGCCGCCCGGGAAAATGTATTTGCGGACGAAGGCGCTGGTCGCCCAAGGCACGCCGGAACGGCCGATCGTGTGCAGCAACATGACGCCGTCCGGCTTCAGCAGCGTTGCGGCCTTGTCGAAGAAAGTGCGGTAGTGGTTGACGCCGACATGCTCGAACATGCCGACCGAGACGATGCGGTCGAAGCGTTCGTTCAGCGCGCGATAGTCCTTGAGCTCGAAATGCACGCGATCCTGCAAGCCTTGCGCATGCGCGCGGTCGGTTGCGACGCCATGCTGTTCGGTGGAGAGCGTGACGCCCTGCACATCGACGTCGAAGGCCTTGGCGAGATAGAGGCCGAGGCCACCCCAGCCGGAGCCGATGTCGAGCACCGTCTGCCCTGCCTTGAGCCGGAGCTTGGCGGCGATATGGCGTTTCTTGGCGGCCTGCGCTTCGTCCAGCGTCATGTCCGGCTGTTCGAAATAGGCGCAGGAATACTGCATGTCCTCGTCGAGGAAGAGCTTATAGAGCTCGCCGGACAGGTCGTAGTGGCGCTCGACGTTGCGGCGCGAGCGCGCGGCGGTGTTGATCTGCTGCAGCCGGCGGAAGGCGTGGCGCAGGCCCTCGATCGCCTTCGACCAGGCCACGTCGATGCCGCTCGAGCCCATGTTCTGGAACGCAATGCGCATCAGCCCGAGAACGCCGCCCTCGAGCACGTCCAGCTCGCCGTCCATATAGGCTTCGGGCACCGCCAGCATCGGGTCGAAGGTGATGGCACGCTCGGCATGCATGGTCTTGATGTGGATATGCACCGGCTCGCCGCTGCCGTCGCCGAACTTGTGCGTCACGCCTTTCGGGCCGGTGACTTTGAGGTCGCCGGTCCGCACTAGGCGTTCGAGAACGTGTTTCAACAGGATATTCATGACCAAATGTCCCCTCAGTCGGACCACCCGGTGACCGGACTGGAATGCCAGATCGAAAGTGCCGTGGCGCATCGCCCGCGTCCAATCGACGCGCCACGCTGTAATGTGCACAAGATATAGGGTGTCGAAAAGTTCCTTTTGGCATAAAAAAGCCCGGGTCTGAGACCCGGGCGTTAGTCCAGTACTGATTGAACATCGAAGCGGCTGGTGCGCCGCCTCGGTTTTGCCGATCAGGCGTTCTCTTCGCCGCCACCCTCGAACTCGGCGTTCGGGTCGAAGAAATTCTCCGGCCGGGCGTTGTCGTTGATGTCGTCGCCATAGATGGCCTCGGCGGTGGTCAGCATCTCGCCCTTGGCCTGGCGCTCCGCCTCGTCGGCCGAACGGGCGACGTTGAGCGTCACCGTGACCTCGACTTCCGGATGCAGCGCGATCGCCACATTGGTAAGGCCGATGGTCTTGATCGGCTGGTTGAGCTCGACCTGGTTGCGGTTGACGGTGAAGCCTTCGGCGGTCAGCAGGTCGGCGATGTCGCGGGTCGACACCGAGCCGTAAAGCTGGCCGGTCTCGCCGGCCGAGCGCACCACGATGAAGCTCTTGCCGTCGAGCTTCTCGGCGATCTGCGCGGCTTCCGACTTACGCTCGAGGTTGCGGGCTTCGAGCTGGGCGCGCTGGCCTTCGAACTTCTTCTTGTTGCCTTCGTTGGCGCGCAGCGCCTTGCCCTGCGGCAAAAGGAAATTGCGGGCGAACCCGTCCTTGACCTTGACGGTTTCGCCCATCTGGCCGAGGCGGGAAATGCGCTCGAGGAGAATGACTTCCATGGTTTCGTTCCTTTGGTTTGACGCCATCCGGGATGGCGTCGGATTCTTTGGAACAGGTCAGGAAGCTAAAGGGCGTCGCCGCCGGTGTCGCTGTCCTGCCTGTCTGGGCAGTTAGAGGCAATTGGCCCCAACTCGGGATTTGACTTCAAACCGTCACGGCGCCCGTCGCCGTGAGGTGGAAGCGGGCGGCGAGCCGCCCGCTTGATCATGGTCGAACTAAAGGCCTTAGCGGACCACGTAGGGCAGCAGGCCGAGGAAGCGAGCGCGCTTGATCGCCTTGGCGAGCTCGCGCTGCTTCTTCTGGCTGACGGCGGTGATGCGCGAGGGCACGATCTTGCCGCGCTCGGAAATATAGCGCTGCAAGAGGCGTACGTCCTTGTAGTCGATCTTCGGCGCGTTGGCGCCGGAGAACGGGCAGGTCTTGCGGCGGCGGTGGAACGGGCGCCGGGTCGGGATCTGGTTGATGTCGACCATTATTCTGCACCCCCTTCAACGCCTTCGCGCGGACGGCGCGGGCCACGGTCGCCGCCTTCGCGGTCGCCGAACGAACGCGGACCACGGTCGCCGCGGTCGCGGTCACCGAAGGAACGCGGGCCACGATCGCCACGGTCGCGGTCGCCGAAGCCGCCGCGCTCGGAGCGCTCTTCGCGCTTCTGCATCATTGCCGAAGCGCCTTCCTCATGCGCCTCGACCTTGATGGTGAGGAAACGCAGCACGTCTTCCGACAGGCCCATCTGGCGCTCCATTTCGTTGAGCGCGGCCGGCGGGCAGGTGATGTCCATCAGCGTGTAATATGCCTTCCGGTTCTTCTTGACCCGGTAGGTGAGGGACTTCAGTCCCCAGTTCTCGATCCGGCCGACCGATCCGCCATTCGCTGTGATGACGCCCTTGTACTGTTCGACAAGCGCGTCAACCTGCTGCTGCGACAGGTCCTGCCGGGCAAGAAACACATGTTCGTAAAGAGCCATTATGTTTAAGTGCCTTTCTTCGTTTCTCTGTACCGGCCCTCGCGGCTAAGCCTCTGCAACTTGTCTGACCCGGTCATCGAGGAACGGGGAAGAAAGGAGCATCGCGAGACGGTCGAGAGCGGAGACACGGGAGGCTAGAAGCGCTTCTGCTTCGTGTCGCGGTTTTGAAAGCCACGGCCCTCCGTTCAGCCCCCAGCAAGGACCGGCAGATTGCGGGCGTCTATATAGCAAATCTCCCGGAAGGCAAGGCCGGGAAGGCGCCGGCGTGACCACAGAGTGTCGCAGCCATCAGAAAAACGCCAACGCCAGCAGATATCTGAATTTATCGATTTTCTGGTAATCCGGCTTTAACCACCACATAAGGTTGTACCGGGTTGTAACCACCCGTTTATCATGAAAGGCGCATGAGAGGCACGCGGGCCGCATCGCGGCGGAAGATTGGCAATTCCGGGGGTAGGAAATGCTTCTCAGGCAGTTTTGGCGCTCTCGAAGCGGCAATTTCTCGTTGATGCTGGCGATGGGCGTGCCCGCCATGCTGGGCGCGGTGGCGTTTGCCACCGACGTCTCGACCCTGATGCGGGCAAAAAGCAATCTGCAGAACGCGCTGGACGCCGCGAATCTCGCCTCCTCGCATCTCGGCGATGCCGAGACGACGCGCGCCGACGCCTTCAACAGCTATTTCCAGGCCAACGTCGCCAGCCATGGCGAACTCTCAAACGCCAAGGCCACGCTCACCGTCGACAGAGGCGTCAACTTCGTCAAGACGAAGGCCGCCGCCTCGGCGGACGTCAATCTCAACTTCGCCTTCCTGTTTGGCGCCGAAAAGCATATCAGCGTCGACGCTTCGGCGGTCGAATCCAACAACCAGCTTGAAGTGGTGCTGGTGCTCGACAACACGGGTTCGATGGCCGGCGCGCGCATCACCGCGCTCCGGGCGGCGACCAAGTCGCTGCTCGACCACCTCGAAGCGGTCAAGTCGCCGACGCGTCAGGTGCGCGCCGCGCTTGTGCCCTTCGTCACCGCCGTCAATGTCAACGGCCCTAAATTCGACCCGTCCTGGATCGACATGGACGGCAAATCGCCCAACAACGGCATCAATTTCCCGATTGTCGACGGCAAGCGGCCGAACCACATGGCGCTGTTCAGGCAACTCGGCCAGAAGGGCGGATGGAACAATACGGGCTGGAAGGGCTGCGTGGAGGCGCGGCCCGGCGCCTTGAACATCGCCGACGCGGCGCCGGACCCGTCGAAGCCCGATACGCTGTTCGTGCCCTATTTCGCACCGGATGACCCTGACGTCGCCAAGAAGCCGTCGGCCTCCTACGGCAATTCGTCGACCGGCTACAACAATTCCTATCTCGACGACACGATCGACAACAGCAAGCTCAACCAGAACATTCTGGGGATCGACCTCAGCGGCCTTGTTACCGGCCTTGTCAACACGCTGCTCGGCGCCGATCTGAAAATCATCGGAAAATATGTCGCCTCGACCACCAAGCTGATCACCGAGGCCGGCAATCCGATCACCATAGGGCCGAACCGGTCCTGCCCGACCCCGATTGTGCCGCTGTCCAACGATTTCGACCAGTTGCGCACCGCCGCCGCCAAGATGAGCGAATGGAACGGCTCCGGCACCAACGTGTCGGAGGGGCTGGCCTGGGGCATGCGGGTGCTTTCGCCGCAGCCGCCCTATACCGACGCTACCCCATATAGGACGCGCGGCGTCACCAAGGTGGTGATGCTGTTGACCGACGGCGAGAACGTCGTCTACGGCGCCAGCAACACGCCGCAGAAATCGGACTACACATCCTATGGCTATCTCGGCAGCGGCCGTTTCGGCTCGAGCAACCAGGCGGCGGCCGCGCGCAATGTCGACGGCTGGACCAGGGATGTCTGCACCCAGCTGAAAAACCAGGGCGTCCAAATCTACACCATGGTGCTGCAGGCCGACACGGCGGCCAACCGCTCGCTCTACAGCGCCTGCGCTTCCGACCCGAGCGACTACTACGCCGTCGAGGATCCGGCCAAGCTGCCCAACGTCTTCCAGACGATCGCCAACAAGTTCTCCAGGCTGCAGCTCACCAACTGACGAGAATTGGCGCGGCAGACTGCCTCGTGTGCTCGCGAACAGGATCCTAGCGGCATGTTCCTGCAATGGACCTAGCGTGGGCCTTCTACCACTTGACCCGCAAACCGAGCGAGCCCGTCAGTGCATAACTGTCACCGAAGTTTTCCAAGCCTGTGCGAGCGACAGCTTCGCCAAATACCGAGAACTTGTCGTCTGCCCAGTTGATCGTGCCGCCGATGCCAAGACCGCCCCAGAGCTGCTCGTTGCGGCTCGAGAGCGCGCTGCCTGCCAGGTCCACCGACGAGCCGTCTTCGAGATCGTAATAGAGGTTGGCGATACCGTAGAGGTTCGTGTGCCCGGCGCGGCCGCTGCGGTCCTGCCATTGTGTCTGGCGGTCGAGCGACAGGCCGACGCGGCCGAGCAGGCTGTCGTTGCTGCCGGGAGTAACCCTTGCGCCGAAGGCGTCGGTGAACGCGTCGAGGTCGACGGACGACCAGGCAAGCTGCGCTTGCGGCGTCAGCGACCAGCTCGGGTCGAGCATGATGCGCTTACCCGCTTCAACGCCGAGCGCATAGCCGACGCCTTTGTTACCGTTGACCAGCCGCTGTCCGGCGGTCGCCGAGTCGAGATCGCTGTCATACCGGATCACCTGCGCCTGGCTGTCGAGGTAGAACCCTTCCGCGCCATACCAGGTCAGCGAGCCGGAAACGCCGTAGCCGGTGGTGTCGATCGACCCGCTGCCGAATATCGACGAGACATCGGCCGACACGGTGCCGTACTGGAAGGCGACGCCGCCGATGAGCTGGCCGGCGGCGCTATCGGAAACGAGCATGTCGGCGCCGGTCTGAAGTTTCCAGGTGGAGGTATCGTAAGTCGCTCCGGTCGTGGAGCTTTCCGGATCGTAGGAGCCGCTGGTGCCCTCGATCCTACCCCACAGCCCGATGCCGGCTTCGGCCCTCACATCGTCGGAGATTCCGTCGGCGCCTTGCGCCTCGATGGTCCAGGACCGGTTGCCGAGCCGCTGCTGCAGGGTGTCCAATTGGTTGAAGGTCTGTAACGCACCCGCATAGGCCTCGTAAAGCGGCGCGCCGGCCTGATAGAGTGGGGTGCCGGGTCCGCCACCATCGATCAGGGCGGAACGCAGATACCAGTCACCATCGCCGGGTGTGCTCGTGCCGCCTTGGTAGAGCCTGTAGGCATAGGCGCCGCCGACGACCGCTTGATCGCCTTCGAAAGTATAGTTGCCCTTGAGCGAAAAGCTGCCGTTCGAGACGCCGCCGACATCGACGATCTTGATGCCTTCAATCGTCTGCGCACCGCCGCCGCCGAGGTTGACAACCTGAAGGGTGCTGGTGCCTGACGTGCCCCCGGCGATAGTCAGCATGTTGGTCTGTGAGTTGTCTGCACCCAAGGCGGTGCCGATGAGAATATTGCCGCCATTGCCGACATAGTCGCCACTGACGGTCAGCTTGCCCCCAAGACTGCCGGCGATGCCCACCGTCCCGGCATTGGTCAGCCCTGAAATTGTCTGCGAGGTGCCGACGAGATCGAGCGTCGCGCCCGCCGCGACCGAGAATTGCGAGGCGGAACTGAACGCCTTGTCCGAGCCGGCGGCAAGTGTGCCGCCATTGACCGAAGCGGCGCCGGCGAAAGCCGAGTTGTCCGAGGTCAGCACCACTGTCCCCAAGCCGTCCTTGACGAACGTGCCGGCCCCCGAGAGGATGCCGGCATAGCTGGCATTGGCCGTCTCTTCGAAGGTGAGGGAGGCGCCCGCGCCGATCGAGATATCGCCGCCGAAGCGCTCTGCCGCCGAAACGAGGCCGCCTTGATCGACGGTCCAGTCCAGCAGCGAGGTGCCTGAAAGCGTCAGCGTGCCGGCGCCATCCTTCACCATCGCGCCGGTGCCGGAAATATCGCCGGCAAAGCTGGCGTCCGCCGGCTGGTCGAAGACGACCGTGCCGGCATTGCCGATGTCGCCTCGGATCGAAGCCGTATTGCCGACCAGAGTGCCGGCACTCACCAAGGTGTTGCCGCCATAGCTGTTCGATCCGGTGAGGGTCAGCGTGCCGGCGCCGGTCTTGGCCAGACTGCCGGCTCCCGAGATCGCGCCGGACAAGGTGAGGTCGGCCACGGTATCGAAGGTACCGCCGGCCGCCGCAAGCGTCACGGCGCGCGCTGAGTTGAAGGCCGCGGTGTTGCGCAGCGCGCCGCCTGAAAGCGTCAAGCCGCCCGCGGCCTCGCCGAGATTGTTGTCGGCTGAAACCGAAAGCACGCCGCCCGAAACGGTCGTTCCGCCCGCGTAGGTGTTGGCGCCCGACAGCACCAGCGTGCCCGCATCGGTCTTGGTCAAGCTGCTGGCGCCGGTCAGCACGGAGGCGATGGTAGCGGTATAGCCTGCTCCGGCTACCGTACCGTCGCCCACCCGGATGATGCTGTCGCCGCCGGCGCCGGCCAGTGTGACGGGGTCGCCTTCGATACGATAGCCGTTGGCGGCGAATTGCATTCCGGTGACCCCCAGCGCGCCGGCGCCGCCGTCGGCGACAACGGTGCCGCCAAGCGTCTGGAAGACGGCGAAACCGGGTTGCGGTTTCATGGCTCCGTCGACCAGGCCGGCGCTCGTGGTCCAATTCGGGCTCGTCGCCGTCCAGGTGCCGTTGCCGCCGTCGACCAAACTGTTATTGGAGTTGCCCGCCGCGTCACCGTCCCAGAACAGCAGGTCGGTGCCGACGCTGCTGATGAGATTGACTTGATTGGCGACGGAGGTCTGCACCGTCAGGTCGGCGGCCGTGACGCCGGTCGGCAAATTGCCGAGGTCGAGGCCGTTGTCGGTGAGCGCGCCGCCATAATTGATCAGCCGGTAGACGCCGGGCCCGAAGCCGCCGACATCGGTGATGTTGAGGCTGCCGTCCAGCGTCAGCGCTCCAGTCACCTCGATCAGGTCGTTGATGCCGCCGCCGACGATGCCGGCCTGGCCAAGCTCGTAGTCGAGGATCGAGCCGGAGCTCAGGCTGAGCGACCCGACCGTAAGGGTGCCCGGGCTGGACCCTGGCGCCAGCACACCACCATCGGCGACGATCACCGCGCCACCGATCGAGCCGGACCCCCCCAGCGTGCCGCCGCTGTTGACCGTCGTCACGGTGTTGCCGAGCGAGCCTTCGACGACGAGCTTGCCGTCGTTGACCGTTGTGGCGCCGGTGTAGGTATTGGCGCCGGTGAGGATCGTCGTTCCGCTGCCGATCTGGTTTACCGTTCCGGCGCCGCTGATCACGCCGCCAAAGGTCAGCGCGTCGCTGCGGTCGAAGGCGAGCGTGCCGGCGTTGGCGACGTCGCCGACGATCGAACCGCCGGCGCCGCCATTGCCCAGCTGCAGCGTGCCTTGCTGGATGTCCCAGTTGGTGGTGGCCGTGTTGTCGGCCGTCAGCGCCCAGGTGCCGCTGCCGGTCTTCTCGAAAATGTCGAAGTTGCGATACTGCCCGGTGCTGCCAATCGAACCATCCAGGATCGAGAAGCCTGTTCCGTTGAGCCGAAGGCGGTCGGTTGTCGCCGTGGCGTTCGCCACCACGTTGCCGAAAATTTGCGAGCCGTCCTGCAGCTCGAGGCGGATTACGCCGGTTGTCGGCGTGACGCTCGAAAGCCAGCCGATCGCGTCGGCGCCGGTACCGGCCCGGATGGTGCCGCTGTTGACAACATCGATGGAGCCGGCACCGGCGTTGGTTGCGATTGCGCCCCCACCCGGGCCGCCCCCCTCGATGGTGCCAGTGTTGATGATCTGACCGGCGCCATTTCGAACGTAGACGCCAATGCCTCCGCTGCCGCTTGCCCCTGGACCGCCGCGGATCGTCCCATGATTGGTCAACGTCGTGGCAGGGCCGGGGCCCCCAAAATCGATGCCCGGGCCTCCAGACCCTGAAGCCGTCGTTCCGCCTTGAACCAAGCCCATATTGGTCACCGCAGCGCCATTCCGGATCTGCAGCCCCGCTGCTGAAGTTCCGCCGTCTGAGCCCATGAACGTGCCCATCAGCGTCCTCACGGCGCCGGCGCCGGAGATTGGGACGCCGCTGCCCGGTGCGCCAAAGAGGGTAAATCCTTGCGTGTCGATCGTCAGCGGCTTGGTGGGCACCGGCAGGTTAATGGCTGTTACGGCGAAGCTGGCGGTCAACGTGATCGTCGCGTTGGGGTCAGGATCGGTATTCGCGGCGCTGATCGCGGCGCGAAGCGAGCCATCGCTGTTGGCGACGTAGTTGCCCGCCATCGCATAGCGCGGCGCCAATTCCGCAACCATCAGCGCTGCCAGGGAAGCCCCCGCCCAGAACCGCCCGCGCGCTACGGCCAAAACCCCGCCGCGCGCGTGAATCCGTCCCGCCATGCCTTCGCCCCTGATTCCGGATGCGCCGAACGCAGCATGAATGCTGCCGCCTCGCAATAGACCTATAGTCCAGAGGGCTACCAAAACGCTAAGATTTTGAGTAACGGCAGAGTATTTGACACAAGCGCGACATCTATATATTGAATATCTAAATTAGTCGGATCGCTATATGTACTTGGCAGCACGGCCCTCGACGGCGTTGCTCCCGAAACGGCAGGCCGGCCTTTGCCTCACCGGCGGACGTTTTGATCTCTGCTGCATTCCGCTTGCGGCCAGGGCTGCAGGGCTGCATTGCGAGCACGGGTTTTCCACGGGTGCCACGGACCTACGTCAATTGCATCGGCGACAAAGCACTTGGCCAGCCAAGGAGCGCGCAAGCCGCTGATATCGAGGACTATCACGAGTTGCGGACGGGACACGACGCCATGGTGACCGCGCTAGACGATGTCGCGTAGTTGCTGAGCCGGATCGCGGAGGACACCACCGCCTAGCCTCGGCATCGGCGGACGCGCAGCAATCTACTCGAACCTTACCCGCCGCTCGGCATAAACTCGCCGCGGCTCTAACCGCCGCCTCAACTCGTATGCGCGACGAGCTTGTCCACCGTCTCGGGGAAGAAGTCGGGCGCCGTGTGCCGCTTGCCGAACATCATGTCGTATTGGATGAGCCGGAAATCGTTGATCTTCGGATCGATCTGCTTCTGCCTCGCCCAGTCCGGCGTCGCTTCGCCCGAGGGCGACAAAAGCAGGTTGCGATCGATGACCCGGTAGCGTTCGCGCATCGCACCGAGGAAGCCGGTGTAATAGGGGTGGGTGATGCCGGCGCTGGTCAGGATATGGTAGGGCAGGAAGGACGGGCTCACCGCGCCGATATTCTCCACAGGGCCGGTACGGTTCGACCAGATGACCAAAGGCGTGTCGTGGTGTTCGAGCGCGGCCTCCGCCGTCGGCTCCTTGCGCGGCGCGACATTGTCCTTGAGGAAACCGGTCTCGACATAGACGGGTCCGAGCGGCGGCAGGTGGTCGCCGAAGAAAGCGATGATGGTCGGGCGCTCGCGCTTCTTCGCCCAGTCGATCAGCCGCTGCAGGCCGTGGTCGGCGTCGGCCGAGCCCTCGGCATAGGAAAGCAGCGATTCCCGCGCCCAGGAACTGATCGGCGCCGCGACCGAATGCGTCGGATTATAGTAGCGGTAGGGCTCGTAAGGGCCGTGGTTCTGCAGGCTGACGGCGAACAGGAACACCGGGTCGTCGCTGGTGTCGGCCTCACGGATGATCTCGTCGGTCATCGCAGCGTCTGACGCCAGGGGCCCGCGCTTTTCCATCGGCGGCAGCGTCTCTTCGGAGCGGAAGTCGTTGAAGCCGAAATCGGCGTAGACGGCGCCGCGGTTCCAGAACCAGTTGGTGCCGGGATGGATGGCGTGCGCCCGGTAGCCCACGCTCTTCAGGAAGGTCGCCAGCGACGGCGTCGGCGTGCGCACATATTGCTGGTAGGGGATCGATCCGGCCGGCAGGAAGGCGTTGGAAAAGCCGGTCAGCGCCTCGAACTCGATATTGGCGGTCATGCCGCCGAACTCGGGCGAGAACATCGAACCGGAGCGCAACGCCCTGACCGTCGGGATCGGGTCCGGCTTGATGGTGACGCCGGGCAACTTGGTCGGATCCCAGAAGGACTCGCTCATCACCACGATGATGTCCGGCTTCTTGTCGGGCACCGAGGCAGCAACATTGGGGCGCTCGATGGCGGCCATCGTCTTGTCCGAATAGCCGGGCGGCGCCGAGACATGCGCCATCGGCACGTTCATCGCGAAGGCCAGCGCAAAGCCGTTGGAGGCGTAGTTTTCCTTCTGGTCCCACATGATCGGGATGATCTGCAGCCGGTCGCGCGTCCACGAGAAGGTGGCGTAGTCCATAAGCGAGACGAAGAAGGCGAGCAGCGGCACGGCGAGCGCCAGCCGCGCCAGGCGGCCCTTGCGGCTGAGGATCGGCACCCGCCGGCGCCAGGTCCGCCAGCCATAGACGAGCAGCGACAGGCCGCCGATGATGCCGGCAGCCAGCATGACGGCGGTCCATGGGCGCTCGCGCACCAAGAGCGGCATCAGCGCCATGATCTGGCGCGCAAACAGGAAATCCGTCGGATAGAGCGGGTCGCCGAGATAACGCGATTTCTGGTGACCGACAAAGGCCAGCGCCAGCGTCAGCGGCGCCACGATCATCAGGCTCTGGTGGCTGCGGCCGAGTACGGCGTCGAGCCCGACCATGACCAGCGCGAAGAGGATGATGGTGGTCCAGCCCGGCTTGAAAGGCTGCAGGAAGAAATCGACCGTGCCGAAGAAATCGCCGCGCACGATCCATTCGATCGCGAACACAAGCAGGGCCGCCGCAAGAAGCGTCGTCAGGCCGTAGCGTAGGGTCGGCCAGGGTCGTCCCGGCAGGTAGCCGGTGGACGGATCGTCTTCCAAAAATTGCGGCACGGGCTTGGCCGCGCCTCTTCTGATCCTTGCCACTCTACTTCCCCCGGCCCACGCAACGCTTTCCGCCCGCGTCATGGTTCTGTCATCGAAGTGTCACGCAAAGCTAGCGCCTGTGGCGGAAATAAGAAGAGCCAGCAAACGATTCGTGAGCGGTTTTCATCAGGTGTGATCGTCAAAAAGCCTTTTGGAACAGGGAGTCAGCCGGTTTTTCCAGCTGAAATGCGGGTCGAACAGGCGTCCGCGGGCTTGACTTGGCCGTCCGCCTTGCGCCAGAGGCAGGGAAAACCAGCCTCTGGAGAGACCAAAAATGGCCGTCGCATTCACCTTTCCGGGCCAGGGCAGCCAGGCCGTCGGCATGGGCAGGGACCTCGCCGACGCGTTCCCCGAAGCACGTCGCGTCTTCGAGGAAGTGGACGCCGCGCTCGGTGAAGAACTGTCGAAACTCATCTGGGAGGGCCCGGAAGAGACGCTGACGCTGACCGCCAACGCCCAGCCGGCGCTGATGGCGGTGTCACTGGCGGCGATGCGGGCGCTCGAAGCGCGCGGCTTCTCGCTGAAGGACAAGGTGGC
Organism: Mesorhizobium sp. WSM3224; assembly: GCF_000427725.1. Lineage (GTDB taxonomy): Bacteria > Pseudomonadota > Alphaproteobacteria > Rhizobiales > Rhizobiaceae > Mesorhizobium. The sequence continues at coordinate 28,043 of NZ_ATYO01000003.1, forward strand.
CTATGTCGCCGGACATTCGCTGGGCGAATATTCCGCGCTTGCCGCGGCCGGCTTCGTTTCGGTCGGCGACGCCGCAAGGCTGCTCAGGACCCGCGGCAACGCCATGCAGGCAGCGGTGCCGGCGGGCGAGGGCGCCATGGCCGCCATCATCGGACTGGAGCAGGCCGATGTCGAAGCCGCCTGCGCCGAGGCGGCGCAAGGGGCCGGCAAGGGCTCAGTCTGCCAGGTCGCCAACGACAATGGCGGCGGCCAGCTGGTCATTTCGGGCGCCAAGGCGGCGGTCGAGCTGGCGGCCAGGCTCTGCACCGAAAAGGGCGCCAAGCGCGCGCTGATGTTGCAGGTGTCCGCTCCGTTCCATTCGGCGCTGATGACGCCGGCCGCCGACATCATGCGCGAGGCGCTGGCCGGTGTGGCGAAATCCGCGCCGGTCGTTCCGATCGTCTCCAACGTCACCGTCACGCCGACCAGCGACCCGGACGAGATCGCCCGCCGCCTGGTCGAGCAGGTGGTTGCCCGCGTGCGCTGGCGCGAGACGGTGGAGTGGTTTGGCGCCAATGGTGTATCGACCCTCTATGAAATCGGCGCCGGCAAGGTGCTGTCGGGCCTGGCGCGCCGCATCAACCGCGACATCGCCACCAGCGCCATCGGCGCGGCCGCCGAAGTCGAGGCGGCGCTGGCGGCGCTTGCCTAAGAGAGGCTCGAACGTTACCGACAGGTGTCACATGCCCACGTCGAAGATTGGCCTGAGCAACTCCGAGCGCCTGATCGAGGAGTATCGCATTGCAACTGCCGTTATGGAGCGGATTCGGCGCGGCGACGAAGATGTCCTAGATACCGAAGATTTCTGGCGTGGCTTGGATGATTTGACGTATACGGAGCCGCGATCGCCTGCGGCGCAATCGGAAAAATGAGGTTGCAAAAATGTTCGAACTGACCGGCCGCAAGGCGCTTGTCACCGGCGCATCGGGAGGCATCGGCGAAGCGATCGCCAGGGTGCTGCACAGCCAGGGCGCGATCGTCGGCCTGCACGGCACACGCGTCGAGAAGCTCGAGACGCTGGCCAGTGAGCTCGGCGACCGCGTAAAACTGTTTCCCGCCGACCTGACCAACCGCGATGCGGTCAAGGCGCTCGGCCAGAAGGCGGAGGCCGACCTCGAAGGCGTCGACATCCTGGTCAACAATGCCGGCATCACCAAGGACGGCCTGTTCGTGCGCATGTCGGACGCCGACTGGGATTCCGTGATCGAGGTCAACCTCACCGCCGTGTTCCGGCTCACCCGCGAGCTGACCCATCCGATGATGCGCCGCCGCCATGGCCGCATCATCAACATCACCTCGGTGGTCGGCGTCACCGGCAATCCCGGCCAGGCCAACTACTGTGCCTCCAAGGCCGGCATGATCGGCTTTTCCAAGTCGCTGGCGCAGGAGATCGCCACCCGCAACATCACCGTCAACTGCGTCGCCCCGGGCTTCATCGAATCGGCCATGACCGACAAGCTCAACGACAAGCAGAAAGAGGCGATCATGGCCGCCATCCCGACCCGGCGCATGGGCACCAGCGCCGAGGTCGCATCCGCGGTCGCCTACCTCGCCTCCAACGAGGCGGCTTACGTCACCGGCCAGACCATTCACGTGAATGGCGGCATGGCGATGATCTGAGAACCCTTGTTGATAATTCTACCCCGCCGGGCATCGGCGGGACGAATTGTGAACAAGGTTCTGGGGTGTGAAAACAGCCATTTCGGCTTGGACGCCTGCGATTTTTCGTGTAATGCGGCCCGCAACCCGGCGGTTCGGGCAAAAACCGGTCCTGTGCGTTGCGTTGCCCGCAAGACCATCTTTGAGCTTGATTAGCGGCATTCTGCCCGCTAACGAAGCATAGACAACATAAGACGAGGATTGCCCCAAATGAGTGACACCGCAGAGCGCGTCAAGAAGATCGTCATCGAGCATCTCGGCGTCGACGCCGACAAGGTGACGGAACAGGCGAGCTTCATCGACGACCTGGGCGCGGACAGCCTCGACACGGTCGAACTCGTCATGGCGTTCGAAGAAGAGTTCGGCGTCGAGATTCCTGACGATGCCGCCGAGACCATCCTCACCGTCGGCGACGCCGTGAAGTATATCGACAAGGCCTCGGCCTGAGTTTTTTCGCAGGCATCACCGGGGAGGACCTGCCATGAGGCGTGTCGTCGTCACGGGCCTTGGCCTGCTTTCGCCGTTCGGCATGGGCGTGGAGCACAGCTGGCGGGAACTGCTATCCGGCCGTAGCGCCTGCCGCCGCGTCACCGAATTCGAGGTGGACGATCTTGCCTGCAAGATCGCCCACATCATCCCGCGCGGCGACGGCTCCAACGGCACCTTCAATCCGGAAGCGGTGCTCGAGCCCAAGGAACTGCGCAAGATCGGCGAGTTCATCCTCTATGGCATCGCGGCCGCAGACGAGGCACTGGCCGATTCCGGCTGGAAGCCCGAGACGCATGAGGACCAGTGCGCCACCGGCGTGCTGATCGGCTCCGGCATCGGCGGCATCGACGGCATTGCCGAAAACGCGATGATCCTCAAGGAGCGCGGCCCGCGTCGTATCAGTCCCTTCTTCATCCCCGGGCAGATCATCAACCTGGTCTCTGGCCAGGTCTCCATCCGCCACGGCCTGAAAGGCCCGAACCATGCGGTGGTCACCGCCTGCTCGACCGGCGCGCATGCCATCGGCGACGCCGCCCGGCTGATCATGTGGGGCGATGCCGAAATCATGCTGGCGGGCGGCGCCGAAGCGCCGGTCACCCGGCTGTCGATCGCGGGCTTTGCCGCCTGCCGCGCGCTTTCCACTGAGCGCAACGACGCGCCGGAGACCGCTTCGCGTCCCTATGACCGCGACCGCGACGGTTTCGTCATGGGCGAGGGCGCTGGCGTCGTCGTCCTGGAAGAGCTCGAGCATGCCAAGGCGCGCGGCGCCAAGATCTATGCCGAGGTCACTGGTTACGGCCTGACAGGCGATGCCCATCACATCACCGCGCCGGCCGAAGATGGCGACGGCGCCTTCCGCTGCATGATGGCGGCGCTGAACCGGGCGAAGCTTTCGCCAGCCGACATCGACTACATCAATGCGCACGGCACCTCGACCATGGCAGACACGATCGAGCTTGGCGCGGTCGAGCGGCTGGTCGGCAATGCCGCCTCGAAGATTTCGATGTCGTCGACCAAGTCGTCGATCGGACATCTGCTGGGCGCCGCGGGCGCGGCGGAAGCGATCTTCTCGATCCTTGCCATCCGCGACAACATTGCCCCCGCCACCATCAATCTCGACAATCCGGAACGCGAGACGGCGATCGATCTCGTGCCGAACAAGCCGCGCCAGCGCCAGATCGATGTCGCGCTGTCGAATTCCTTCGGCTTCGGCGGCACCAACGCCTCGCTCGTGTTCCAGCGTTACAATGGCTGAAGGGCCAACCGGAGCAATCCCGGGGGGCAGCGATTTTCCTGCCAGGATTGCTCGGAAAAAGACAACCAGTCGGCAGTCCCGCCACCTGCCGTCATTTTTGCCAAATTCTTCCCTAGCTTGTTGCCGGGGGATTCGTTGCAAGATCAGACGGTAGGGCGCGCCATGAGCACAAATCCGGGGAGCACAAATCCGGGCGGCGGCGGGGATTTCGGACGGCAAGGCACGACCGGTCCGATCAGGCCCAAGACGGCGGCCGAGGCGTTGCGCCCGGAAGCCGGCACGCCGCCGCCGTCGAAGCGGTCGCGCGCCTCGCGCAGCCAGGTCGTCGTGTTCCTGAATTTCTTCCTCTCCGTGGCTATCCTGGTCGTGCTCGCCTCGGGTGCCGCGCTCTATTTCGGCATGCAGGCTTTCGTCGAGCCCGGCCCCTCCGCCAATGGCGACACCTTCATGATCAAGCCTAACACCGGCGTGCAGGAGATCGCCGATCAGCTCGAACGCCGCAGCCTGATCAGCGATGCCCGCATCTTCCGGCTCGGCGTGCGCGCCACCGGCAATGAATCGGCGCTGAAGGCCGGCGAATACGCCATCAAGCCGCGCTCCTCGATGCGTGACATCATGGAACTCTTCAAGAGCGGCAAGTCGGTGATGTACTCGCTCACCATCCCCGAAGGGCTGACGGTCGAGCAGGCGCTGCAGCGCGTGGCCGATCAGGAGACGCTCACCGGCGACATGCCGCCGGCCTTGCCGCCAGAGGGCAGCATTGCCACGGACACGCTGCGCTTCACCCGTGGCGCCACCAGGCAGCAGATGGTCGACAAGCTGATCGCCGACCAGAAGAAGCTGGTCGACGACGTCTGGTCGCATCGCGCGCCCGACCTGCCGATCGCCAACATCGATGATTTCGTCACGCTGGCCTCGATCGTGGAGAAGGAAACGGGCAGGAGCGACGAGCGCTCGCGCGTTGCCGCCGTCTTCCTCAACCGGCTGGCCAAGGGCATGCGGCTGCAGTCCGATCCGACCATCATCTACGGCCTGTTCGGCGGCAAGGGGAAGCCAGCCGACCGGCCGATCTACCAGTCGGACCTCGACAAGCAGACACCCTACAACACCTATATGATCAAGGGCCTGCCGCCGACGCCGATCGCCAATCCGGGGCGAGCGGCGCTCGAGGCGGTCGCCAATCCGTCGAAGACCGACGATCTCTATTTCGTCGCCGACGGCAATGGCGGCCACGTCTTTGCTGCGACGCTGGAAGAGCACAACCAGAACGTCGCGCGCTATCGGACGCTGCAGAAGAAGCAGGCGGATGCCGCCGCCAAGGCTTCCGGACAAACGACGGCGCCGGCCGCTCCCGACGGCAACGCCGACACCAATGACGCCGGCGACAGCGGCGAGAACGGCGACGCCGCGCAGTAGGCCAATGCATGTCGCCCAAAGTGCGTAACGGTTTCGGGAAAACGACATGCATCAAAATACAGATCAACGCATGTCGCCCGAAAGCTTGCCGCACGCGTCCTTTGACGCGACGCCATATTCATGTTTTGAGGGGGCGCCGGCCGATAGTCCGGCGATTTTTGGGCGCGTAGCGCTGGGCCATGTGTGCTGGCCTGCGACAGGGGATGACAGGCACAATGAACTTGCAAAGCATGACCGGCTTCGCGCGGTCCGCCGTCGAAAGCGAAGGCACTTCGATCGCCTGGGAGGTGAAATCAGTGAACGGCAAGAGCGCCGAGGTTAGGCTGAGATTGCCGCCGGGTTTCGACCGGCTGGAGACCGCCGTCCGGCAAACCGTTCAGAAGCGCTTTTCGCGCGGCAATTTCCAGGCGACGCTGACCGTCGGCCGCGCCGCCGCCAGGCAAATCCAGCCGGTGGTCAACGAGATGTTCCTCAAGGACCTGGCGGGGCTGGCGAAGCGCTTGCAGGAGCAGTTCGGCATCGAGCCCGCCACCGCCGACGGCCTGCTCTCGCTGCGTGGCGTGCTCGACATTCCCGAAGCCGTCGAGACCGAGGAGGAGCGCGCCGCGCTCGACGCCGCAATCCTGTTGGCGCTCGAGGCGGCGCTTGCCGGGCTGGAGCAGGCGCGCCAAAGCGAGGGCGCAGCACTTGGTGCGCTGCTTGCCGGCCATGTCGACATCATCGAGGCGCTAACGCTGAAGGCCGAGGCCGATCCGTCGCGCGAGCCGGCGGCCATCCGCCAGCGCATCGCCGAGCAGGTGCGCCTGTTGATGGATGCCTCGGCCAATCTCGATGCTGTCCGGCTGCACCAGGAAGCTGCCTTCCTCGCCACAAAGGCCGACATCCGCGAGGAGATCGACCGGCTGAAAACGCATGTCGCTTCTGCGCGGGTGTTGCTCAAAAGCAGCGGCGCCGTCGGCCGCAAGCTCGATTTTCTCGCGCAGGAATTCAACCGCGAATCGAATACGTTGTGCTCGAAGTCGAACGCCGCCGCGGTCACTGCGATCGGGCTGGAGCTCAAGGCGGTGGTCGACCAGTTTCGCGAGCAGGTCCAGAATCTGGAGTGACGGGATGGTTGCCAAGGAACCGACGGCTGCCAGGGATCTGGGGTCCCGCATCCGCCGCCGCGGATTGATGCTGGTGCTATCGTCGCCATCGGGCGCCGGCAAGTCGACGATCGCGCGCAATCTTCTGGAAAGCGATTCAAGCCTGGAGCTGTCGGTCTCGGTCACCACCAGGCCGCGCCGCGGCTCGGAGATAGAGGGCGTCCACTATCATTTCCGCACCATGCGCGAGTTCGAGCGGCTGCGCGATTCCGACGCGTTGCTCGAATGGGCCGAAGTGCACGGCAATTGCTATGCGACGCCGCGCGAGCCGGCGGAAATCGCGCTGGCCGAAGGCCGCGACATGCTGTTCGATATCGACTGGCAGGGTGCCCAGCAGCTGAAGGAGAAGATGCGCGCCGACATCGTCTCGATCTTCATCCTGCCGCCGTCGATGAAGGAATTGAAGGCGCGTCTGAAGCGCCGCGCCGAGGACCAGGAATCCGTCATCGAGACCAGGCTGAAGAATGCTCGCCTCGAGATCGAGCATTGGAAGGAATACGACTTCGTCATCGTCAACGACGATCTCGACCGCGCCTTCGCCGAGGTCCGCGCGATCGTCGCCGCCGAGCGCCTGCGCCGCGACAGGCGGCCGGGCCTGTTCGATTTCATCTCGGGGTTGCTGGACGAGAAGACGGGGTGATCTTTCCTTCTCCCCTTGTGGGAGAAGGTGGATCGGCGCGCAGCGCCGAGACGGATGAGGGGTGTTCCAGCGAAGTGAGACGCCGGCATTCCCTGGAACACCCCTCATCCGTCTCCTTCGGCGACACCTTCTCCCACAAGGGGAGAAGGAAAGTGCGCCGGCTACACCGCGTTCGTCAACCTCACGAACTCCTCGACGCTGAGCGTTTCCGCCCGTCGCGTCGGGTCGATGCCGGCTCGCGTCAGCAGCGCCTCGCCGCCGAGGCTCTTCACGCTTTGCCTGAGCATCTTGCGGCGCTGACCGAAGGCGGCCTCGGTGACGCGGCCGAGCTTTCTGCCGTCGACGGGCAGGGGAGACGGGCGCGGCGCCAGATGCACCACCGAGGAGGTAACCTTCGGCGGCGGCGTGAACGCCTGCGGCGGCACGTCGAACGCTATCCTCGCCTCGGTGCGCCAGCCCGCCAGAACGCCGAGCCGGCCATAGGCATCGCTGCCCGGACTTGCGGTGATGCGCTCCGCCACCTCGCGCTGGAACATCAGCGTCATCGACTGGTAGAAGGGCGGCCAGTCAGCCACGGTCAACCAACGGATCAGGAGCTCGGTGCCGATATTGTAGGGCAGGTTGGCGACGATCTTCACCGGTCCGCCACTGGCCGTTCCTGCCAGCGCGGCAAAATCCGTTTTCAGCGCATCGCCGGGAATGACCTCAAGGCGACCGGGATAGTGGCTGGAAACCTCGGCCAGTGCTTCAAGGCAGCGTTGGTCGCGCTCGATGGCGATCACGCGACGCGCGCCGTTGAACAGCAGCGCCCGCGTTAGCCCGCCCGGGCCGGGACCGACCTCGATCACCGTCGCCTCGCCGAGATCGCCGGCGGCGCGGGCGATCTTGCTTGTCAAATTGAGGTCGAGCAGGAAATTCTGTCCGAGCGCCTTCTTGGCCTGCAGGCCGTGCCGCTCGATCACGTCGCGCAGCGGCGGCAAGCCGTCGATCGTTGTGCGCGCGTTCAATTGATCCTCATGCGGCCGAGGTCTGCCGGCCGCTGTCGGCCAGCCTGCGCGCCAGCCTCAGCGCCGCAATCAGGCTGTCGGCGCGCGCAATGCCTTTGCCGGCGATGTCGAAAGCGGTGCCGTGATCGGGCGAGGTGCGGATGAAGGGCAGGCCCAGCGTCACGTTGACCGCCTCGTCGAAGGCTAAAGCCTTGGCTGGGATCAGCGCCTGGTCATGATACATGCACAGCGCCACGTCATACGAGGCGCGTGCGCGCGGATGAAACATGGTATCGGCCGGCAGCGGTCCGACGGCGTCGATGCCCTCGGCTTGGAGTGCCTTCACGGCCGGGAGAACGATCGACAGATCTTCCAGACCGATCGCGCCGCCTTCGCCGGCATGCGGGTTGAGCCCGGCGACCGCAAGCCTCGGCCGCGCGATGCCGAAACGGCTCTTGAGATCGGTGGCGGTGATGCGCGCGACGGCGACGATCAGCTCCGTCGTGAGCGCTTTTGGCACGTCGGCCAGGGGGATGTGGATGGTTACCGGAACCGTGCGCAGATCGGGTCCGGCCAGCAGCATCACCGGCGTCACTTCGCTGCCGGTGTGGCGCGAGGCCAGGTGCGCCAGATATTCGGTATGGCCGGGAAAGCCAAATCCGGCATCATAGAGCGGTTTCTTGGCGATCGGGCAGGTGACTACCGCGGCCGCGCGCCCGGCGAGACAGTCCGCGACGGCGCGGTCGATGGCTTCGATGGTGCCGGCGGCATTGGCAAGGTCCGGCTCCCCCGGGCTGTCGACATGGCGCGCATCGAGCGGCGCGACGGGCAGCATACGGGCAAAATGATGCGCTGCTTGTCCCGGCAACGTCTCGGCAATCGTCACATTCGCGCCGACGAGACGGGCGCGGGCTTCGATCAGCGCGGGGTCGGCAAGCAGATAGAAGGGCGGCACGCCGGCGCTGTCACCGGCCTGCCAGGCGGCGATGGCGATCTCGGGGCCGATGCCCGAGGGATCGCCGACACTGAGCGCCAGCGGCGCATCGGTCTTCTGCGTGTTCATGCGAGCTCGCGGACCAGGTTGTTGATGCCTCGACGGAAGGTGGATTTTCTGCGGTATCGAGGCACGCGTCGAACCCTGTCGCTTTATCCCTTTGTCTTGACGCAATTCCGGGCGGAAAGCCGCTCACACTTTTCCTGGAATTGCTCTCCGGCTCTAGCGCTCGACGATCTTGGCCTTCTGGCGCAACTCGGCGACATACTTCTTGCTGAGCTCGTCGGCGTCCTTGTCGTTGCCGCCCTCGGCCTGGAACACCATCTGCGCGGCCTTGTCGTCGGAAACGTCGCGCGAGGAGCAGACGCCGATGAATTCCACGCCGCGCTCGGTCTGGCGGGTCGGCGTCGCGGCGCCGACTTTGGTCGACTTGATCTGCTCGGCCCAGTCCGACGGCAATTGCGGCGCCAGCACGCGGCCGAGATCGCGCACTGTGACGTCCAGCAGGCCCTTGGCGAATTCGCGCGTGGTGGTGCAGCCGCTGAAGCGGGCACGCATGGCGTCGGCCTCGCGCTTGCGTTTGGCGAGCGTGGCCGAGCGCTCCGATGCCGGCACCACGAAGATCACCTGCTGCAGCATGTATTCCGTCGCGGTCGGCTTGGCGCCGCCCTTGTCCAGCATGCGCCGCACGGCGTCCTGCTCGGTCACCGAGCCGCCTTCGCCGGAACGGTAGCGCGCGCTGAGCGCCTGGTTCCAGGCCATCTGGGCACGGATGAATTCCTTGAAGTGCTCCTTGCTGACGCCTGACTGCGCCATGATCGCGTCGAGTTTCGCCAGCGGCATCTTGTTGCCCGAGGCGAAGCGCTGGTAGGCGGCGTCGACCTGCTGGTCGGAGATGCGGATGCCGAGCCGCTTGGCCTCGGCCAGCCGCAGCGTCTGGTCGATCATCTCCTGCGCGGCGTCGCCCTTCTTGTGCTGCAGCTTGAAGAAGGCGGCGCGGTGCGCGATGTCGCCGGTGGTGATCGGCACGTTGTTGACGATATACTTGATCTGCGCGGCGAAAGCCGGCTGCACGCCAGCCGTGACCGAAATCGAGGCCGCCGCCACCAGAAGCGCCAATCCTGCTGAAAACAGGTATTTCCTCATCTTACCTTCCCAATTTTTCCCCGCCTCGATTTTGCCCGTCATTGCGGCTCGGCGCGTCCTCCGAACGCCTGCGAGATGCAGCCGATCCCATGCCCGTGCTATGCGGCGAAACGATGTCGCCAGCGCATGACCCTGAGAATCGCGCCTATGCCCAAGGGACGCCTATACTCAAGGGATTATGCGTCAAATCAAGACTAAACCACCGTCAGCGCCCGAACCGACGCACGGCTCGGAAGCCGCGTCCGGCCCCCTTGGTCACTGGATGGTGTCGACGGCGCTTGTTGACGAGCCGAAATCGCCGAGCGTGCGGAACGACAGGTTGAAGCCGATATTCTGCGACACTTCCTTGGTGACGGTATCGCGCGTCTGCGAATACGTCATGATGTAGGTGAAGCAGGAATCGTTGTAGGCGAAGCCGACGCCGTCCTTGACCAGCACGTTGTTTTCGATGTCGTAAGTGCCGGTGCCGAACAGCCGCCAGTTCTGCGCCAGATGCGTCGAAGCGCCGAGCGTGACCTCGTGGCGGTCCGTAGTGAAGCCATAGAGCGGCTGCGCCTCGATGAAGGCGTATTTGGCGCTGAGCGATATCGGCAGGCTGGAATAGGCGGCCTTCACTTCGGCGCGCCTCACCTCGAAAGTCTGCTCGTCGAAGCGCCCGCTCAGCGATCCGGAGAAACCGCTCGGACTGTTGAAGCCGACAAGGCCGACATAATCCGAGGTCCGCTTGTCCAGCCCGGATTCGGCGCCGACATTTACGAGATCGGGTGCGGTGAAGGAGTTCTCGCCCGCGAGCTGATAGGATTGGCCGAAGATAGCATTCGTGCCCCAGCCATTGTCATAGGCGCCCGAATACCGGAAGCCGACATTGGCGCGCGTGCCGCCTTCGATGCGGTCATAGCCCGAGAATTTATCGCGCTCGAACAGCGTCGTGGCGTCGAAGACAAAGCTCTGCGCGTCTTCGTTGGGGATGGCCAATCCGCCGACATATTGCTCGTTCGGGCGCACGAAGACCTGTGCGGTCGGCTCCAGGATGTGGCTGGAGCTGGCCATCGAGAACAACAGCGGCCAACGGGCCTCGAGGCCGAGGGTGGCCATGTAGCGGGCAAGCGACGAACGCATGTCGACGTCCTGGCCGAGATTCGTCGCCATCTGGTTGACGGCATCGAGCGAGGCCGAATTGGCGTTGACGTAGCCGGCATCGCCGCGGAAGGCGAGCAACGGCGTCAGTTGCAGGCCGTCATCGGTGGTGAAGGTGCGCTTCCATTCGGCTTCGGCGGTGATCCGGCTCGATTCGCCTTCGATGCCGCGCACGTTGTTGACGGACGTGGCGACAGCGGGATCTGCAAGCACGGCGTCGAGCCGGTTGCGGCTGATGACACGTGCGTTGACGTTGAGCGACAGCTGGCCGCCGGCCACAGGCGTGTCCGGGATATAGGCGTAGTCCAGGGAAGGCAGCACCCAGGGCTGCTTTGCGGAGCGCGATGTCGGATCGCTGGAGAGCGTGTCTTCCTGTACCTCGAAGCGCATGGCGCGAACGTCGAAATAATTGCGGTCGCTCAAGCCCGTCAGATAGATCGACGACTGGTGGACAAGGTCGCTGTAGCCTTCGATGTTGTAGGTGCGCGAGAACTCCTTGTCGGTCTGCAGCAGCACGTCCCAGCCGAAATTCCAGCGCTCGTTGATGGCGAACTGGCCCTTGGTGCCCATCATGCCGCGGAACTTGTTCGGATCGCCTTCCGGGCCCGAATTGACGTTGTGGCCGTGATTGATGTCGATTGTGTCCGTGTCGATGAACGCGTTCGGATCCTGCTGGTTGATGCCGGCGATCTTCAGCGTGTACTGGCCGTTGTTGAAGCGCTGGCGCCACTCGGCCTCGCCGAGGAAACCCTGCTTGGTGTAGCCGCTGCCGGTGACGGTCAGGTCATAGGTCGGGGACAGCGCGAAATAATAGGGGACTTTGACGCCGACGCCGAGATGGTTGTTGTAGACGATGCCGGGGATCAGGAAGCCGCTCTTATGCCTCACCGTCGGGTCGGCGATCTCGAAAGCCGGCAGATAGGCAAGCGGGAAGCCGAAGAACTCGAAATTCGCGTTCTCGAAGCGGACCGTCTTCTTTTCGCCGTTCCAGATGATCTTTCGCGCCTTGACGCGCCAGGTCGGCGCCTTGTCCGGCTTGTCCTCGCAAGGTTCGCAGGCGGTGTAGACGCCGTTGTGGAAGGTGGTCAGCACGCCGCCCATGCGCTCGGCGCTCTCGGCGGCGAAATAGGCCTTGTCGATCGTCTCGACGCGCAGCGCGTTGAGGAAGCCGTCGGCGAAGTCGTCGGTGATGTCGATATGGTCGGAATTGACCTTGGTGCCGTCGCTGTTGATCAGCTCGACAGCGCCGCTGGCGACGAGGCGCTTGGTGTCGCGGTTATAGACCACGCGCTGGGCAACCAGCTTGTTGCCGCCATAGTCGATCTGCACGCCACCGACGGCCGTCACCGTGTGCTTGTCGTTGTCATAGACAAGCGTATCGGCGGCCAGCAGCATCTGCGTGCCGGAGGGGACGGACTTGGCAGCGATAGTCTGCGCCAGCGCGGGTACCGTCGGCACCGCACAGGCGAACAGACATGCCAAGGCGGTCGCCCCATAGAGGCGTGCCAAACCGGCCTGCCTATGGCTGCGCAAAACCGCCTCCCTCACTAGCCGTCTTCCTTGTATAGCAGAAAGGTCACCCCAAAGAACATAGCCACGACAACCGGAACCCATGCAGCCACCACAGTAGGCACGAATCCGGCGACACCGAATGCCTTGACCAGTACCGAAACGACATAAAGCAGAAAGCCGGCCACGACGCCACCCAGAATCATCGTTGCCGACTGCCCCATTCGCGCAAATCGCATTGAAACCGTTGCAGCAATCAGCGTCATGGCGACGAGAAGGAACGGCAACGCCACCAGCGAATCAAACTGCATGGCGAAGGCATTTGCCTTGAGCCCGAAGGAGCGGGCAACCTCGATCTTGCGCGGCAGCTCGTAGAAAGGGATGGTCTCCGGGCGCGCCAGGCGCTCCTGCACGAATTCCGGCTTGAGATTGGTCGGCACCTTGTCGGACGCCAGCGCCTGGATATTGCCGCCCTTGAAGACCTTGACGTCCTGCAATTCCCAGTAGCCGTCGCGCAGGAAGGCCTTGGCGGCATCCTTGCGCTCGACGATGTTGCCCTGCGGGTCGAGGATGAAGAACACCGCGTCCGCCATCTCCAGCCCCTGATTGAGGATGGCGCGGGCGCCGATGATGGTGTCGCCCGATTCGGTCTTTTGCCTGAGCCACGGCGTGACATTGGTGGTGACGGCGTTCGACTTGCCGGCCCGCAGGTTGTTCTCCATCTGCTCGGACCAGGAGAAGCCGTGTGCGGCGATCGGGTTGATCACGGCGACCGACAGCGTGCCGAACATCAGCGCGCCGACGCAGCACGGAAACAGGAACTGCCAGGCCGAAACGCCGGCGGAACGCGCGATGACCAGCTCATAGCGGCGGTTGAGCGACACCAGCGTGGCCATCGCCGAGAACAGCCCGACGAACGGCACGGTCTGCAGCATGATCATCGGCATCCTGAGCGCCGATATGGCGAAGGCCGTGCCGTAGGTGAAACCAGGCAGACCGGTCGTGCGGCCCGACAACTCCGTGAAATCGATCAGGAACACCAGCGCCAGCAGGCCGAGGAAGAACCAGAAGGTGATCGAGACGTAACGGAAGAAGAAATAGCGGCCCAGCGTCCAGCCCATGGTCAGGCTCCCTGGCCGGAAGCGCGCCGGGCGAGCCAGAGCTTGAATGTCGTCCAGTTGTCGCCGGTGCGCTTGGCAAGGTTCGTCAGCCAGTCGGCCCAGCTGACCGGCAATTCCATGGTGCGCGACGAAACGATGAACCAGATCGAAATCGCGGAGGCGATGAGCGGTATGCCGTAAAGCAGATAGACATAGTACCAGATCCTGTCGGCTTTACCGGCGGCGAAGAAGCCAAACCATCGCACGAACAGCGCGATCGCGATTGCGGTGATCAGCGGATTGATGCGCGCCTCCCGGTGCGAGCGCGCATCGCCCGCAACGGCAAGTGCGATCAGCGCGAACACCAGCGAATAGGACCATTCGGCGAAGCGCTGGTTGAGCTCCGCCCGGTAGCTGCCCGGTTCGCGCTGAAACATCTTGTCGTTGGGATCCGGGTTGAGCAGATATTGCGTCGTGCGGTCCTTGGGCAAAAGCGTGATGTCGTTAGCCGCCGACATGAAGGCCGACATGTCGAAGGCATAGGAGGTGAAGCGGATGACGGAGAGGTCGCCTGTCACCGATTTGCGGTTGATGACGCCATCATTCATCATCAGCACCTTCTCGTCGCCTTTTTCGACGATGCTGCCGGTCTTGGCGTAATAGGTGAGGCTGGCGCCTTCCTCGCGCGAATCGGCGACGAAGATGCCGCCCAGCCGGTTGCCGGGTAGCCGTTCGCCGACCTGCAGGAACAAGCCTTCGTCGATCTTGCGGAACGTGCCTTCCTGGATGATCAGCGACACGAGATCGGCGCGCGAAGCCGCCACCAGCTGGCGGTTCTTCTGCCTGGCATAGGGGTCGATGGCGTTGTCGACGACGAAGGAAAAGGCGCAAGCCGCTATCGCGAGTAGCAGGATCGGCCGCGCGATCGTCCAGCGCGAGGCGCCCGCGGCGCTGAGCACGGCCAGCTCCGAATCGGTGTTCATGGCGCTCAGCGTCTGCGCCACCGCCACCACCAGCGCGAACGGCACCACGATCGGGATGATCGAGGGGATGATGAGCGCCGCGACTTCGAAGAAGGTCAGCGCCGACTGGCCGTTGTCGGTGACGAGGTCGATCTTGGCCAGCACCTGCGTCGTCCACACGATCGCCAGCGTCCAGACCAGCGCCGCGAGGAACATCGTCAGCGCACGGCGCATGATGTAGCGTTCAACGACCTTCATGAAGGCTTTTCTCGATTTTGCCGAACGGCATCATGCCCGCCGACAAGGTAGTCATCCGGCAGCGCCCGTACAACTGGGTCATAGGCGGCTCGCTCCGGTTTGTCGCCCCACGCCACATGCCAGGCGAGGCGGAGTCTCCGCGCCAATGAATAAGAAATGCGAAACATCGATGGTTAACAGCAGGTTGCGGCAGCAAGCTAAGGTCGTGCCGCGACGAATCCTTTGTCTATGGTGGCGCCGATATAGACCGCGATTTCGGCCAAAGTCTTGCCAAATGGCTGAAAACGACCAAATGTCGCGCCAATCGCCGCCGGATCGGGCCGCCGTCCACGTGTGGATAAAAATTGGCATGGCAGGGCATCGCCGGCTTGTTGCATTGGCCGGCGTTCCTATCCCCATGGCAGTCAATCGTTGCAACCGCCGTGGCAGCTGTTGCGTTTCAGTCTGGCGGGTGGCCGACCCAGGCCGAGTGATGACTGCAGCCACGCCCAGGAAAATCTTCACCTGGACTTCCCGAAACACGGTGCTTCTGGCGCTGGCCAGCCTGTTTGCCGACATCTCCACGGAGATGCTTTATCCCGTCCTGCCGATCTTCCTGACGCAGACCCTGCATGCCAGCGGGGGCATCGTCGGCCTAGTCGATGGCGTCGCCCAGGCGACACAGAATATCGTTCAAGGTCTTTCCGGCTGGCTTTCGGATCGGTTTCAGAGGCGCAAACCGATCGCTCTTGCCGGCTATTTTCTGGCCGCTGCCGCCAAGCCGCTGACTGGCGCCGCCACTCTATGGCCCATGGTTCTGGGCGCGCGGTTCGTCGACCGGCTCGGCACAGGCTTCCGCTCCGCGCCGCGTGACGCGTTGATTGCTTCCTCGGTTGCGGAACCGCACCGAGGCAAGGCGTTCGGCCTGGAAGGCATCGGCGACAATTTGGGGGCATTTCTGGGACCGCTGCTGGCGGTGCTGCTTCTCACCGCCCTCCGGGTCGATATCCGCTGGATATTCTATCTGGCTCTCGTTCCAGGCCTCCTTGCCTTTCTCATGGTTGCGCTGGTGCGCGAGCAGCCATCGGCCGTGGCCGCGAAGGCGACGATCGACGTCAATCTGCGGCGATTCCCCAAGGCCTATTGGACCTACCTGCTGGTGATCGCATTGTTCGGCGTCGGCAATTCGAGCAATGCGTTTTTGATCCTGCGGACGCAGGATATCGGCGCCTCCCTGGAGACGACCATTCTTATCTACGCAGGCTTCAATCTGGTTGCGGCGTTGATTTCCTACCCAGCCGGCTTCCTGGCGGACCGCTTCGGCCGCAAGGGCGTGTTGCTGGCGTCTTTCATCATCTTCCTGATCGCCTATATCGGTTTTGCGGCGATCCGAAACATCTATCTGATTGGGCTGCTCTTTGCCTTCTACGGACTCTATCAAGGCATCTTCCGTTCAGTCGGCAAGGCATTCGCCTCGGACTTCGTGCCGCAGCCGCTGCGCGCCAGCAGTATCGGCTGGTACAGCTCCACCGTTGGTCTGCTGGAGCTCATGGCGAGCCTTGTCGCCGGACAGCTATGGGATCATGTAGGCCACGAGGCGGTCTTCATCTACGGGGCGATCTTTGCCGTTGTCGGTTGTGTCGGTCTGCTCGCATTGATCCCCTGGCAAACCGATCGTCATCGCGCGACGACGGCGTCGTAGGGCTGCGAGACATTGCCGATAGCGGACGGGGCTTTGCTACTACGTTGCTCGAGCTGAAAGGGTTCCCGGTCATGGCACAGGTCAGCATTCGCTACATTGTCGATGATGTCGCCGCCTCCATCGCTTTCTATGAAACGCATCTCGGCTTCGCCATCGAACGGGATGCGCGGCCGGCTTTCGCCTCGGTAACGCGCGGCGACCTGCGGCTTCTGCTCAGCGGGCAGGGCAGCTCCGGCGCCCGGGCGATGCCGGATGGCCGCCGTCCTGTGCCGGGTGGCTGGAACCGCATCCTGCTGGTGGTGCCGGATCTGGAACAGGAGGTTGCGCGCCTCAAGGGCGCCGGGCTGGTTTTTCGCAACGACATCATCACCGGCGTCGGCGGCTCGCAAACCCTGCTTGAAGATCCGTCCGGCAATTTGATCGAGCTTTTCCAACCCGCCGGTCCTTGACGGCAATGCCGGGCCGGGCCTTGTGCCGGGCAAGCGCGCAAGGCGCAGGAATGGCGAAAGATCAACGAAATCAGGGTGCCGAAAAAGGGGGTGGTATTTCCGCTCGGAAAACGACCAAATATCACTTTCCGAGTCTTAAAGCCTCCCAAGCAACCTATGCCGTTCCCGAAAGCAGGACCTGATGACGTCGAGCCCTTCCATTTCCTTCGCTAAATTCGCCGCGCCGAAAAAGGGCAGCGTCTTCGTATTCGCAGCCGACGGCGGTGGGCTCGGCGAGGCGGCGAAGGCTTGCGATCCGGTTGATGCATTGGCTCGCGCGTTTCCAGTCGCCGATTTCTCCGGCAAGTTCGCAAGCTCGGCCGAGGTGCTGGCGCCGGAAGGAACGCCGGTCGACCGGCTGGTGGCAATTGGCGCCGGCAAGGTTTCGAACCTCGACGACAATGCCTGGCTGAAGCTCGGCGGCGCCGTTGCCGCTTCGCTGCGCAAGGCGACCGAGGTGGCCGTAATCCTCGATCTGCCGGAACTGCAGCCTGACGGCCGCCAGGCAGCCAGCCTTGCTGCCGGCATCCTGCTACGCAGCTATTCCTTCGACAAGTACAAGACCAGGAAAGACAAGGAGGAGAGCCAGCCTGACGCGAAGGACGCAAGGAAAGCCGGGGCGGCCAAGCCGGCCAAGGTTATAATCCACTGCGCCGACCCCGCGGCCGCGAAGAAGGCGTTTGCCGGCGAGGAAGCGGTGGTCGACGGCGTGCTGCTTGCGCGCGACCTGGTCAACGAGCCGGCCAATGCGCTGGGGCCGGTCGAATTCGCCGAGCGCGTCAAGGCGCTGGAACAGCTCGGCGTCGAGGTCGAGATCCTCGCCGAAAAGGAGATGAAGAAGCTCGGCATGGGCTCGCTGCTCGGCGTCGCGCAAGGCTCGCCGCGCGGCGCGCGCCTGGCGGTGATGCGCTGGAACGGCGGCAAGGCGAAAGATGCGCCCGTCGCATTCATCGGCAAGGGTGTCACCTTCGACACCGGCGGCAATTCGATGAAGCCGGCCTCCGGCATGGAGGACATGAAGGGCGACATGGGCGGTGCCGCCGCCGTCACCGGGCTGATGCACGCGCTCGCCGCGCGCAAGGCGAAGGCCAATGTGGTCGGCGTCATCGGCCTGGTCGAGAATGCCGTCGACGGTCATGCCCAGCGCCCCGGTGACATCGTCACCTCGATGTCGGGCCAGACGATCGAGGTGCTCAACACCGACGCCGAAGGCCGCCTCGTCCTGGCCGACGTGCTGTGGTACGCCAACGACCGGTTCAAGCCGAAATTCATGGTCAACCTGGCGACCTTGACCGGCGCCGTCATGGTGGCGCTCGGCCAACACTATGCCGGCCTTTTCTCCAACAATGACGAACTTGCCGGCCGGCTTTTCGGTGCCGGCCAGGCATCGCAGGAGCGGCTGTGGCGCATGCCGCTCGGGCCCGAATACGACAAGCTGATCGATTCCAAGAACGCCGACATGAAGAACATCGGCGGCCGCTATGGCGGCGCCATCATCGCCGCGCAGTTCCTGCAGCGCTTCGTCAAGGACACCCCCTGGGCGCATCTCGACATCGCCGGCACGGCGATGGGCGCGCCGTCGAGCGAGATCAACCAGTCCTGGGGGTCGGGTTTTGGCGTCAGGCTGCTCGATAGGCTGGTGCGCGACCACTACGAAGGGTAAGGCTTCCGGGATGGCCGACATCCTGTTCTACCACCTGACCGAATCGACGCTCGAGGAGGCGCTGCCCGGCCTGCTTGAGCGCAGCATCGAGCGCGGCTGGCGTGCGGTGGTGCAGACGGGCACCGAGGAGCGCCGCGACGCGCTCGACCAGCATCTGTGGACGTTCCGCGACGATTCCTTCCTGGCGCATGCCACCGACCGCGAGGCCCATCCGGCGGAGCAGCCGATCCTGCTCACCACGGGGGGCGGCAACCAGAACGCCGCGCAGATCCGTTTCCTGGTCGACGGCGCAAGCCCGCCCGAGCTTTCCGGTTACGAGCGCGCCGTGTTCCTGTTCGACGGCCATGACACCGCCCAGCTTGAAGCCGCCCGCGGCCATTGGAAGACGATGAAGGAAGCCGGCCACGCCGTCACCTACTGGCAGCAGACGCCGGACCGCCGCTGGGAGCGCAAGGCCTAGCTCCGAACCGCTTCGCTATCCTGAAGATGCCGCCACAAGGCTTCGGCCACCGGTCCGTGCGGCTTGTCGCGTCGCCGCACCGCTGCCACGGTCTCCGGGCGGCCGGGGATGTGCCTGCCGGCGATCGAGATCAGCCGTCCCTCGTGCAACTCATCTTTGATAAGCCATTCCGGCAGATGCCCCCAGGCGAGCCCATGCAGGATCAATTCCTTCTTCATCATATGGTCCGGCACAGAGCAGGAATGCGCGCCATCGATGACGAAGAAGTTTTCGGAGGAAGGACGCCGCGCCGTGTCGCGGATCACGCATTGTGTGAAGGGCCGCATCGCTTCCGGCGTAACGTCATGCCCATTGTCGAACGGCAGGAAGCCCGGCGCCACCACCGGCATGAAGGCGACCTCGCAAAGGTCGATCCGTTCGAGATGTGGATCGGACGGGTTGGCGCGGTGGAAGACGAGGTCGGCCTCGCCGTCCATCAGACGCTCGACCGGCCCGCTGATCGCTTCATAGTCGAGATGCAGGCGCGTGCGCGGCCGCTCGGCGAAGAAGCGGCTGAGCAGGCCAAGTATTCCGGGTCTCGGGCAGACGTCGCCCATGACGACGCGCAGCACGGTTTCCTCACCGTCCGCCAACTGGCCCGCATAATCTTGCAGATGCTCAACTTCGCGCAACGCCAGTTGCGCTCGGCGGTGGAACAGGCGGCCGTCTTCGGTCAGGTTCACACGGTATCCGCTCCGGTCGAGCAGCGTGAGGCCAAGTTGCTCCTCCAGCCGCGCGACGGCGGCGAAGACGGATGGGTGCGTGCGGTGCAAGGCGAGGGCCGCAGCCTGGAAGCTGCCCCCGGAAACGACAGCATCGAAACATCTGAGATCGTGAAGCTTCAAGCCATCCATAGTCGGAAAGTCCTACAAAGATTGTCCAATCATAGTAATTTTCTTCGATAGTTGCCAAGCCTAGCTTTCTCTCATCGAACGTGGCGCAAAACCGCCGAACAGATGAGGAACCCAAAATGACCGACACACTTCACTTCACGGCGGGCGACGGCGTCCGCATCGCCTACAGGCTGGACGGCCCCCAGGATCGTCCGGTGCTGATGCTCTCCAACTCCATCGCCACGACGTTCCACATGTGGGATGGCCAGGTTCCGGAACTCGCCAAATCCTTCCGCGTGCTGCGCTATGATTTTCGCGGTCATGGCGGCTCCGATGCGCCGGCCGGCGCCTATTCGCTCGACCGTCTCGGCCGCGACGTGCTGGAGCTGCTCGATTTCCTCGGCCTTGCCCGCGTGCATTTCCTCGGCCTGTCGTTGGGCGGCTTCGTCGGCCAGTGGCTGGGCATCCGTGCTCCGGAACGCATCGAGCGCCTGATCCTCTCCAACACCTCGCCGCATCTCGGGCCGGCATCCTATTTCGACGAGCAGATAAGCAATGTGCTTTCGGCAAGCGACCTGTCGGCCACGGCCGACATGTTCATGCGCAACTGGTTCCCGGGTTCGATGCTTGCCGGTCAAAACAAGACGGTCGAACAATTCCACGCCGCCATCCTGGCCATGTCGCCGCAAGGGCTTGCAGGCTGCGTTGCTGCGGTCCGCGATGCCGATCTGCGCCGGTCGATTGCTCTGATCAAGGCTCCGACGCTGGTCATTGGCGGCGAGGACGACAAGGTGACGCTGGCAAGCCACAGCGAGGCGATCGCCGCGGCGATTCCCGGCGCCGAACTTCTGCTGTTGCCCGGCGTCCATCTGCTCAACGTCGAGCATCCGGCGGAGTTCGTGGAGGCGGTGGTGGGCTTCCTCGGCGCAAGTGATCCGCAGAGCCCTGTGAGTTGCGCGAACATCGCTATCGACCGCTTTTTGGGTTAGATAGGGGCAAGCTCACGCGCCGGGGGAAGGATGCGGATCAGGATCGTCGGAACCGGCAGGGCGGTGCCGGCACAATGCGTCAGCACGCGCGCGCTGGAGGAGAGGTTGGGCCTTGGCGAAGGCGCGCTTGAAGCCGTCACAGGCATTGCGGAGCGCTATGTCTGCAATGGCGAATCGCAAATCGATCTCGCTGTCGCCGCCGCCACATTTGCGCTTCGCGATGCCGGCCTCGAGCCCGGGGCCGTGGATCTGATCGTCGGCGGCTGCGGGGTGCCGTACCAGCCGCTGCCGGCGACCGCGCCTCTGGTCATGCAGCGCCTCGGGCTGGTTGACGGCTCCGCTGCCGCTTTCGACGTCAACAGCACCTGTCTTGGCTTCCTCACCGCCTTCGAGACTGCCGGCCGCACGATTGAGGCGGGGCAATGCGAGACAGCGTTGGTCTTTTCATCCGAAGTCGCCTCGCGCGCTTTGCCGTGGCGGGACGCGCCCGAGATCGCCGCTCTCTTCGGCGACGGCGCGGCGGCGGCGGTCCTGCGCAGGGCCGAACCCGGCGAGGGCAAGGTGGCGGCGAGCTTAATGCGCACCTATCCTTCCGGCTGGGAAGCCTGCGGCATCGGTTCGGGTGGCACGCGCTTCGACTTCAGCAAGGAACGGGAAGCATTCGCCGCGCACAGCCTGTTCCACATGGACGGCAAGGAATTGTTCCGGCTCACCTCGCGCCACTTCAACGGCTTCGTCGATGATCTGCTGAAGCGCGCCGGCTGGCGGCGCGAGGATGTCGACCTCGTCATACCGCATCAGGCAAGCCCTTTCGCGCTGGCCCATATGGCGCGCCAGACCGGCTTTCCGCCGCAAAGGCTCATCGACATCTCTGCCCGCTTCGGCAACCAGATCGCCGCCTCCATCCCCTTCGCGCTGGATGTCGCGCGCCGCGAGGGCCGAGTGGCGCCCGGCATGAAGCTGCTCTTCCTCGGCACCTCGGCCGGCGTCTCCTTCGGCGGCATGGCGCTGGAGACCTGAGGAATGGCCGTCCTCGTCACCGGCGCAAGCGGTTTCCTCGGCTCCCATGTGCTCGGGCGGCTGGCCGCGTCCGGCACGCTGGCGCTCGGGCTCGGTCGTGATGAAGCACGCTGCGATGCGCTGGAGGCCGCCGGCCATCGCATCATCCATCACGATCTCGTACAGCCGCTCGATGCCGTGCTCGATCCGAGGCTGGGCAGGGTCGAACGGATCATCCATTGCGCCGCGCTCTCGGCACCTTTCGGCCGGCTCGCGGATTTCGAAGCGGCCAATGTCGCGGCGACGCGGAACCTCGTCGATTTCGCGGGGCGGCAAGGCGTCAGCCGTTTCGTCCACATCTCCAGCCCGTCGGTCTGCTTTGCCTTCCGCGACCAGCTTGGCCTTACTGAAGACATGGCATTGCCTGAGCCGGTCAACCACTATGCCCGCACCAAGCGCGAGGCGGAGAAGATCGTGCTGGGCCAGCCCGCTATCCATCCGGTGGTGCTGCGGCCGCGCGGCATCTACGGCAAAGGCGATCGCGCGCTGCTGCCGCGCCTCATCAAGGCGGCAAAAACCCGGCCGCTGCCGCTGTTTCGCGATGGCCGGGCGGCCATCGACCTCACCCATGTCGACGATGTCGTCGATGCGGTGATGGCGGCGCTTGCGGCACCCAGGGAAGCCGAATGCGGGATATTCAACGTTTCCGGCGGCGAGGTGCTGCCGGTCCGCCGCATCGCCGACGAGGCTTGCATCCGCGCCGGCTTGCATGCGCGCTGGCGGCCGACGCCGCTCATGCCGGCGATGCTGGCGGCGGGCTTGATGGAAGCGGTGGCGCTCTGGTTGCCCGGACGTCCGGAGCCGCCGGTCACGCGCTATGGGCTCGGCCTCTTCGCCTACTCGCAAAGCCTCGATCTTTCCAAGGCCAAGCGAATGCTCGGCTGGGCGCCGAAGATCACGTTCGAACAAGGGCTTGACCGCGCTTTTGCAGGCGGGGCCTGGCCATGAGAATCGTCTTCGCCAACAGCGCCTGGGTAAGCGCCGCCGAGCGACTGATCCTGCGCGGCGGCGGCTGGCAAAGTGTCAGGCTGCGCGTACGCTACGGGCTGATCTTTCACCCGGCTGCCGGGCCGGTGCTCATCGACACCGGCTACACACCGGAAGCGCTGAGCGGCGAGCGGCGCGGCCGGATGCTGCAGCTCTACGGCGCGCTGCTGAAGCCCGAGCTCAATGCCGCCGGGCAGGTCCTGCCGATGCTGCGCCGCTTCAGCCTGTCGCCCGATGACATCCGCGCAATCATCGTCACCCATTTCCACGCCGACCACATTTCGGGCCTGTCGCTGTTCCGCAACGCGCGCTTCATCGCCAGCGATGCCGCCTGGGCGCGGGTCAAGGCGCGCAGCCCGAGCCAGAATCTGCGCCACGGCGTCTTCACCGAACTCTTCCCGCCGGATTTCGAAGCGCGGCTGGACGGCATTTCTGCGAAGCCGCGCGTCGCCGCTCAGGGCGACATTCCCGGCGGCGCCGATCTCTTCGGCGACGGCAGCGTGATCGCTATCGATCTTCCCGGCCACGCCGATGGCCAGTTCGGCCTGCTGTTCACCGGCCCCGGCCGGCCGCTGCTCTATGCCGTCGACGTGCAATGGCTGCTCGCGGCCTTGACCGAAAGCCGTACGCCGGGTTTCCCGGCGACGCTGATCGCCGAGGATGCCACGGCGATCGAGTCGGCCAGCGCCATGCTGCGCCGCTTCCTCGCTTCCGGCGGCGAGGTGATGCTTTGCCATGATCCCGCGCCGACATCCCACGACCTCGCGCCGGAGGCCGCATGAACGGGCTGGCGGAAGCGGCAGGCTCCTTCGTCCTGACGCGCTGCGTGTCGCGCAAGAGCCGCACGGACTTCGAGCGCTGGCAGGCGGCGGCGTTGCGGCGCTTCCTCGACCGCGACCTGCCGCGCGCGCCGTTCTACCGCAAAGCGCCGGCCCGGCTTGCCGACCTGCCGGTCACCGACAAGGCGCTGATGATGGCGCGCTTCGAGGATTTCAACATCCACGGCCTCACCGCCACGGAAGCCTGGGCGGCCCTGGCGCGTGACGGCCGCGCCGGCGCGCTCACCGTCGGCGCCAGCACCGGCACCTCCGGCAATCGCGGCCTGTTCGTGATTTCCGAAGCCGAAAAGTACCGCTGGCTGGGCACGATCCTTGCCAAGGCCGCGCCCGACCTTCTATGGCGCGGCATGCGCGTCGCCGTCATCCTGCCGCAGAACACCAGGCTCTACGACAGCGCCCGCAAATCGCGCCTGATCAAGCTCGCCTTCTTCGATCTGACGGCCGGGCCGGAAAGCTGGCGCGGCGAGCTCGAAGCCTTCGACCCGACGGTCGTCATTGCGCCGCCGAAGATCCTCCGGCATTTCGCGGCTGAGGACTTTCGGCTCCAGCCGATGCGTGTCTTCTCCGCCGCCGAGACGCTCGATCCGGTTGACCGTCCGGTTATCGAGAATTTCTTCCGGCTGCCGCTCGGTCAGATCTACATGGCGACGGAAGGCCTGCTCGCGGTGACCTGCCGGCACGGCGGGCTGCATCTTGCGGAAGACTCCGTCTTTTTCGAATTCGAGCCGGCGGGCGAGGGGTTGGTGACGCCGCTGGTGACGGCTTTTCGCCGTTGGACACAGATCATGGCGCGATACCGGATGAACGACCTGTTGCGCTTGTCCGGACAGCCTTGCGGTTGCGGTTCGCCGCTACGCTGCGTCGACGAAATCGTCGGCCGCATGGATGATGTCTTCCGGCTGGGCTCGCAGACCGGACCGATCCTCGTCACGCCGGATGTGCTGCGCAACGCTGTGCTCAAGGCCGACCGCCGCATCGACGATTTTCGCCTCGTCCAGACCGGGCCGGACAGGATCGAGCTCAGCCTTCCGCCAAGTCTCGCGGACGACGCGGCGGCTGCTGGTCATCAAGCGGTGCAAGCGTTGCTAGAGGCGCGAAAGGCGGTCGCTGCCGTGACGCTCATCCGCGCGCCATTGCCGCTGGAGACAGGCCGCAAGCTGCGCCGGGTCGAGTGCCGGCTGGAGCAGGCGCGATGAGCAGTGCGGCGATGATGGAAAGGCTTGTGCGGCAGGCCGACCGGGTCGAGAACAAGCCGGCAAACGTCGCGGCTTTTGTAAACCTTTTCAATGAAATACCGGTGTGCGATCTCGTTGCCAACCTGAAGACGGAAGTAGAGACGTTCGAAGTCGCCGGACGCATTTTTCCGCTGACGCTGAACGACGCCGATGAGGCGCCCAACTGCTACATCTGCTGCCCGACCAGCGCCTATATCGACTATGCTGTGGACGAGACGCGCAACTTCGCCGCCCATCCGCTGCTGCGGCGCGTGTTGAAGGCGCTGATCGGCGCCTGCGCGCCGCTGGTCAGGGCAAGCGCCCTCGACCGTCAGGCGCAGCTCAACAACTGGCTCTATTCGACCAATCCGGTGCCGCTGCTCGATCGGCCGACGGTCGCGTCGCTGCGCTCGGTCTTGACCGCGCGCTTCCGCGATCGCGCCATCGTCATCCGCTCGTTGAACGATGTCGCCGATCCGGCGACCATTGCCGCCTTGAAGGCCGAGGGATTCCGCATGCTGGCGGCACGCCAGGTCTACATCTTCGCCGACCGCAGCGCCGCACCCGCAATGACGAGCGACATGAAGCGCGATCGCGCCCGCTTGCGCAAAACGCCTTTCGAACGGGTCGGCAATGGCGATTTCACCGAGGCCGATTATGCGCGCGCCGAGCTGCTCTACAACATGCTCTATCTCGACAAGTACACGCCGCTCAATCCGCACTACACCGCCCGCTACATCGCCGAAATGCACCTGCGCGGCATCATCAGCCTGGCCGGATTGCGCAGGCCGGGCGGCGAGCTGGTCGCCGTCACCGGCCTGTTCGAAAACGGCGGCACGCTGACCCAGCCGATCGTCGGCTACGACACCGGCCTGCCGGTCGGCGAGGGGCTTTATCGCATGGCGATGGCACTGGCGCAGGACCACGCCACGGCGCGCGGCCTGTTCTTCAACATGAGCGCGGGTGCTGCCGAGTTCAAACGCCGGCGCGGCGCGGTCGCCGCGATCGAATACAACGCCGTCTATGCCGGGCATCTTGCGCTTCGCCGGCGCGTGGCGATCCGCGTCATGGAAACCGTGCTGGCGCTGGTCGGCATTCCGCTGCTCAGGAGGTTCGAACTGTGAGCGAGCGCCACGGAGAAGATCACTGGCAGGCAGTTGCCCTGTCCGCCGACATCGGCAAGGGGCCGAGGCGCATCCTGTTTGATCGTGCGCCCGTGGTGCTGTTCCGCTCCGCGCAAGGCATTGCAGCACTTTTCGACCGCTGCCCGCATCGTCTGGTGGAGCTTTCGACCGGCAGGATCGTCGGCGGCGAGATCGAATGCCCCTATCATGGCTGGCGTTACGACGGCGAGGGCCGCTGCACCGCCATCCCCGGCCATGTCGGCGCCATGCCGCATTACCGGGTCCGCCGCTACGCCGCGATCGAGCGCGACGGAGTCGTGTTCATCTCTTCCGGCACTCCGCCGGGCGAACCTTACCTGCACTGCATGCAGGGCAAGGAGGTCATCGTGCGGCGGGTACGCTCATCGACGCAGTCGACGGTCATAGATGCCGCCGAGAACATCCTCGACGCCACCCATACCCATTTCACGCATAAGGGCCTGCTGCGCGGCCTGACCTCGAAGCGCCATTTGGTGCAGGTCGAGGTTACCGGCGGCGAGGGCTGGGTCGAGGCCAGCTACACCGGCGAGGACCGCCAGCAGGGCCTGATCAGCCGACTGCTGGAAGGCGAGCGCGCGAAGACCATCGGCCGCTTCCGCCACCCCGGCATCGCCGAGCTTGAATATTGGGGCAAGGACGGGCTGGTTTTAGCCACCACCTTCCATCTGCGCCAGGCAGACGAGCGCACCGTCGAAGGCCTCGGCTGGCTGATCGGCCGGCGCCAGGGCCTGCTCGGCGAGCTGAAGGCGCTGGCCTTCAAGCCGCTCTTCACCATCGCGCTGCATCAGGATCGCCGGGTGCTGAAATCGGCAAGCGACAACGCTCGTTTCGCGCCACAAGCCCTGCCGGTCATCGGCCCGCTCGACTTCCTGCGCCGCGACATTGCCGCGATCATGGAAGGGAAGATGCCGGCGGCGGCAAGCAAGCCGAGGGTGCATCAGATCGAATTGTGATCTGAAGTTTATATGCCTTGATTTTGGCACTTCCGTGAATTATAGTTCACACATGATCGAAGTTCGGCAGGCGGCCGATTTTACGCATTGGCTGGACGGACTTCGCGACACCACGGCGCGCATGCGTATCCTCGCCCGCATCCGTCGGGTTGAGATCGGCACATCGGTGATGTCAAATACTTCGATGGTATCGGCGAACTTCGTATCGACCACGGCCCAGGCTACCGGCTCTATTTTGTGAAGATCGGAAACGCTGTGATCATCCTGCTCTGCGGTGGCGCAAGTCCAGCCAGAAGCGCGACATCGCCAAGGCGAAACAGATCGCAAAGGAGATATGACGATGCCCCTTGAAACCACACGCTTCGACATTCTCGACCACCTGAAAACCCCAGAGGATCGCTTGGCCTACATCGAGGCTGCCTTCGAGGATGGCGATCCCGCGCTCATCACGCACGCGCTCGGCGATGTGGCGCGTTCCATAGGCATGACAGCTGTGGCGAAGGAGGCTGGCGTTACACGCGAGGCGCTTTACAAGGCATTGAGCGAGAGAGGCGATCCCCGTCTCAGCACGCTGCTCGGTGTTACCAAGGCACTTGGTCTGCAGCTCGATGTGAAGCCTATTCGCCCGGGCTCGCTCGGGGCATGAAGCTCAACCCGGTCCGTTCCATTCGATATCGCGCGTCGACGCGGCTTGCAGGCTGATGCGTTCGCGCAATGCCACTTGTGCGATCTCCGCCAGTGCCCGCCACTGCGCCATCACCGGCGCGGGATCGCCCGGCCAGTCGAGCAGTTCCTGGCTCTCGCGCATCGCGTTTCGGAACTCGCCGAGTCCGCCCGAGCGCAAGGCGGCCGGCAGCCCGTATATCCACATTGCAAGCCGCACCGTTTGCGGCGCGCTGACGTCCGGCGTCACTTCCGCGCCATCTCCAAGCACGGCATCCACAAACCGGCCC
Source organism: Mesorhizobium sp. WSM3224 (assembly GCF_000427725.1). Lineage (GTDB taxonomy): Bacteria > Pseudomonadota > Alphaproteobacteria > Rhizobiales > Rhizobiaceae > Mesorhizobium. The sequence goes on from NZ_ATYO01000003.1 coordinate 56,099, forward strand.
GGATCGCGGAAGAAATGCAGGCCGGAGACGGCGCGCGGATTGCATTCCAGCGGCAGCACGCGGCCGTCCGCCTCGCGCATCAGATCGAAGGAGATCTGCCCGGTCCATGCGGTGCCGGCGACGATACGCTCGACCAGATGGCGCGCCGCATCGTCCTCGACCCGCTCGAAGAAGATGCCGGCACCCCTGCCGGCGCGGTGCAGCGAGCGGTAGAGCGCCAGCGCCTTGAGCCTGCCTTGGCGCGCCACCGCATAGGCGCTGATCTCCTCGCCATCGACAAAACGCTGCGCCACCCAGGGCATGGCGGGTGAGGGCATGATGGCATCGAGCGCTTGCGGCGGTGGCCGCAACAGCACATGGCTGGCAAAGCGCGACCAGACCGGCTTGAACACGAGCTCGTGCGAGCGGTTGCGTATTGCTTCGATATCGCTGCGCGAGCTGACCAGCGTCGTTTCCGGCACCTCCAATCCGAGTCGTTCGGCAAGCCCGATGAAGCTGTGCTTGTTGTGGACCTCGGCCAGAAGATCGATGCCGGGCGCGAACACTTTTGCCGGCATGGTCCTGCCGAGCCAGGCCAGCGCAAGGCGAAAGACCTCCTCGCAGGTCGGGATGACGAGGCCGATGCCTTCAGCCCGTATCAGCGCCTCCACCGCATCGGCATAGGCCTGTGGCTCGAAGCGCGGCGGCGGCAGGCGGTGATAGCGCGCGCAGGCCTTGCTCGCCGCCGCGATCGGCCGTGCCGGCGTGTCGGCCAGGATCACCCTATGCCCGGCGCCGTGCAGCAGCCGCGCCAGATGCAGCGCCACCGGCGCGCGTGCACCCGTGATGAGGATTGTTTTGTCTGCCCCCGGCATCGCTTATTCGCGCTCGTTCCCGTCGCGAAAACCGTTTGCGCGAAATCGGAGTGGTTGGCAACGCGGCTGCTATCGATGCCCGGCCGGCCGGATCATTTCCGGCGCGGCTTTGCCTTCTCGGTCGCCGGCTTGCTCGGCCAGTGCCAGCCGTCGCCCTCGCCATGCGCCGGCTGCGGCCGCGCCACATAGGCGAGCGCGCCGTTGGCCTCGAGATAGACGCGCGACAGCATTTCGGCCAGCACGCCCGACGTCACCGCCTGCAGCCCGGCGATCACCAGGAAGAAGCCGGTGATGAGCATCGGCCTGGTGCCGATATCCTGTCCCCAGAAAACCTTGATCGCGAACAGATAGGCCAGGATCAGCGAGCCGAGCACGCCGAGCACGATGCCGATGCCGCCGAAGAAATGGCCGGGCCTTGTGCGGTAGCGCATGAAGAAGAACATGAAGACGAGGTCGAGCACCACGCGGAAGGTGCGCGAGATGCCGTATTTCGACTGGCCGTGGATGCGGGCGTGATGCGTCACCACTTCCTGGGCGATGCGGCGCGGCGTCGTCACCGTCGCCAGCCACGCCGGGATGAAGCGGTGCATCTCGCCATAGAGCCGCACGCTGCGGATGACGCTGCCGCGGAACACCTTCAGGCTGCAGCCATAATCCTTGAGCTGCACGCCGGTCACGCGCGCGATCAGCCTGTTGGCGATGCGCGAGGGCAGGCGGCGCATCCAGAAACCTTCCTGGCGGTTCTTGCGCCAGCCGGCGACGAGGTCGAGGTCCTCGGTCAGCAGCCGATAGACCATGCGCGGAATGTCGAACGGGTCGTTCTGCAGGTCGCCGTCGAGCGTCGCGATGACGTCGCCGCGCGCGGCGTCGAGGCCGGCCTGCATGGCGGCGGTCTGCTTATAATTGCGCACCAGTTCCACGCCATGCACATGCGGCCCGTATTGAGCCGCCAGCCGGTGGATCTCGGCGGGCGTGGCATCGGTGCTGCCGTCGTCCACGAGCACCACTTCCCAGGGCTGGCTGTAATTTTCCATCGCCTGATGGATGCGGACAAGCAGCGGCTCGACATTGTCGGCCTCGTTGTACATCGGGACGACGATCGAGAGCTTGTGCTCGGGCATGACGGCGCCCTCGGGCAATCCCGATGCGGGGATGGGAAGCACGTTCATGGCGGTCATTTCCTTGCCGGTCCCGCCGCCGGGGTCTCCGGCAGCGTCGATTTCGAGGGGAACAGCCAGGCGATCGCACCGGTTACGACCGCCGAGCAGAGAATGAAGAGATGCAGCGCCAGCGCCGCCTGCAGGCCGTCCTTCATGGCGATGCCGGAATAGAGCAGTGCCGCGGCGGCGCCCGCCTCATAGGTGCCGAAGCCGGCCACGCCCTGCACCGGCAGGATGGCGGCGGCTTCGGCGCCGACGGCGCCGGGAAAGGCGGTCTGAAACGAGGTGCCGAGCAGCATGGCGAGCAGCCAGCCCTGCACGCCGAGTTTCAGCGCCCAGTTGGCGATCGTCCACCACCAGCCGTAGCGCGAGCGTCCCGTCGCTTCGGTGAAGATGTCGCGCAATTTGCCGAATTTCGAGACGATCCTGCCGCCGGAGGTCCAGTTGTGCGGCGCGCGTGCCCAACGCGGCAGATACCATGCAGCGGCGATCAGCGCCGCGATGCCGGCGGCGCGCAGCGCCGGATGCAGGCCCGGCCAGACCAGGCAGGCCAGCACGCCGACCACGAAAGCGTCCTGCAGCCTGAACCAGAGGAGCGAAGCGCTGGCGCGCACGATCGGCACGCCGAATACCTGGCGCAAAAGGATCGGGAAGGCTGTCTCGCCGCCGCGGAACGGCACGACGTTGATCATCGCATTGTGGATCAGGATGACGCGAAGCACGGCGCCGAAACGGCCGTTCACATCGTCGCGGAACTCGTCGCAGACACGCAGCGCCCGCAGCACATAGGTGACGAACAGCGCCGCCGCCACCGCCGCGAAAGCGCCGGGCGTGATGCTGGCAAAGGCGTCGCCGACCATCTTCCAGCGCGAGTCGCTGGCAAGCCATGCCAGCAGCGCCAGAGTGACGATTATCGATATCGCTCGCTTCAATCAGGTCTCCAACCGGCCGCCTGTCGGCGGAAGCGCTATCCGAGGGCTCCAGAGGAGCAACGCTCGGACGTCGGCCCGGCCGGCGCCGGTCCGATATCGGATCCACGCCGGCTTTTTCAAGGCGCTGTTCCTATAGAGCAGCAGCCGCGGCGAATCCACAAGCTTGGTTGCAGCGTCGATCGGGACGATCAAAGGCGGGCGGTCGCGCCGCCCGCCCGCTTTGCCGGGACAAGTCTTATTCTCCGCCCATCTCTTTCTTGAACTGGTCGAAATCGACCTGCATGCCGTTGAAGACAGTGCTCCAGTGGCGCGTGAGCGCTGCCATGGCGACGGCCTCCTGGATTTCCTCGTCGGTGGCCCCGGCGCGCTTGGCGTCCTGCGTGTCCGACCAGATGCAGTAGGTGCAGGGGATCTGCGCGGCGACCGCCAGCGAGATCAGCGACTTGACCTTCGGCGGCAGCGCCGTCTTGTCGCTGAGCTCGATGGCCTTGACCTCGGCCCACGCGCCGGGCAGACCGGCTTTCGGGAACTGCTTCACGAAGCTCGGCACGCCGCCCATCGTCGACTGTATGTCTTTGACGGCAGCGTCATAATCATCGGCCCGGGCAGGCGCGGCAGCCAGCACGGCCGCGAACACGCCCGCGGCGGCGGCTAGCGAGGCGGAACGAAGGCAGGAATGCACGGTTGAAGCGATGCGAATGACTGACATGATGTTCTCCTCTGGTTTTTGTTAGCCTTACGATGTAAGGTATCTGGAAAATGAACCTTACAGTGTAAGCTGTCAAGCGCCATGGATGCATCGAGCAAAAAAAAGCGAACCCGCGGGAAACTGTCCCGCGAGATGATCGAGGACGCCGCTTTCGAGGTGATCGAGCGGGAAGGGCTGTCCGGCTTTTCGATGCGCAAGCTCGCCGCCAGGCTCGGCTGCGAGGCGATGAGCATCTACCACCACTTCCCCTCGCAGGCGCATCTCTACGAGGCGTTGGTCGACCGCCAGATGAGCGGGCTTGTCGTTCCCGACGACAGCATGCCGTGGCGCGAGCGGGCGCGCGTCGGCATGCAGGAATTCCGCCGCGTCGCCACCGAGCACCCGGCCTTCGCGCCGTTCATCGTCGTCTACCGCATGAACTCGCCGCCCTGCCTTGCCAAGCTCAACGCCATCATCGGCTTGTTCGAGGATGGCGGCTTCGGCCCCGAGCTCAGCGCCCGCCTGTTCCGCGCCGCCGGCTACTATTTGATGGGCGCGATCCTCGACGAGACGGCCGGCTACGCCAAGGGGCCCTCGGCGGTCACCACAGTCAGCGCCGAGGAACTGGCTCGCGACTATCCGAGCGTCATGAAGGCTGGCGCCTATTTCGGCACCGGCGGCTTCGACAAGACTTTCGAGCTTGGCCTGGAAATGTTTCTGGACGAGATGGAGCGGGTCCGCGAAGCTGCCCGAAACCAAACCGCTAGGAAATAGCGGCAATCGCCCGAAAGAACCAAGGCTCTGAATGCGTTTCCTCTGCGTGCTTCTCGTCATCGCCGGCGCCGCCATCGGCATCTTCTATCCGTGGGCAATGAGCAATTTTTCCGGCCATGCCATCGGCACGTACCGCGTCTACGAGGGCGGCCGCTTCCGGCCGGTCACCGTACAGCTCGCCGCAAGCGATGCGCCGGTAAGGGTACTGGTCGACCTTACCGCGCGGGCCGAACGCATCGCCGGGCAGCAGCGCACGGTGCTGACGCTGACCGCGGCCGGAGGCGGCCGCACGGTGCTCGCCGCCACGCTCTCCTTCAACCACACCGACAATCCACGTCAGGTCAGCCCGCAGCTGCCCGACAAGATCTTTCGCGACGAGGCCGGCGTGATCGAAACCGTCACACCCGGCGCTTATGCCTTCACCGTCGGTCCGGGCGATGCCGACGGCATCGACATGCGCGCTGTCGATCTCATTCTGCGCGCCGGCACCGGCTCGATCGACGAACGCGCGCAGCCGGCCGGCTACACTCTGATGGGCATCGGCCTGGCCGGTCTGGTGCTGTCCCGGGTCTTCGGCCGCCGCGGCGGAGGCCATCCGCAGAATCCCAATTCGCAGCCGCCGCCGCGCTGGGGCCGCAATGGGTCGCCACGAGCATGATGCCGAAAAGTGTGAAGCGGTTTTCGGTCGACATCATGCTCTTTGGAAGTAAGCGCGCATGAATTATCGCCACGCCTACCACGCCGGCAATTTCGCCGATGTCGTCAAGCACGCCGTGCTCGCTCGCCTCGTCGAATATCTCAAGCAGAAGGACAAGGCCTTCCGCGTCATCGATACCCATGCCGGCATCGGTCGCTATGATCTTGCCTCGGTCGAGGCCGGCAAGACCGGCGAGTGGCAGGGCGGCATCGGCCGGCTGCTTGGGGCCACGCTCGAGCCGCAGGCGGCGGCACTTCTCCAGCCCTATCTGCAAGTAGTGCGCGCGCAAAATCCCGACGGCGGTCTCAGGCGCTATCCTGGTTCGCCGCTGATCGTTCGCCATCTCCTGCGCAACCAGGACCGGCTGACGGCGGTCGAGCTGCACCCGAAGGATGCCGCGCGGCTGAAATCGTTTTTCGCCGGCGATTTCCAGGCGAGGGTGATCGAGCTCGACGGCTGGCTGGCGCTCGGCGCGCAACTGCCGCCGAAGGAAAAGCGCGGTCTTGTCCTGATCGATCCGCCTTTCGAGGAGGAGGGCGAGTTCTCCCGGCTCGTCGAAGGCCTGCATAAGGCGCACCGGCGCTGGCCGGGTGGCATCTACGCGCTCTGGTATCCGATCAAGGACCGCAAGGCGGTGACCGCCTTCCGCGCGGCGCTGAAGGAGACAGGCATTCCAAAGCTGCTCGACATTGCCTTCGAGATCCGGCCTGCCTCGCAAGAGCCCAGCCTCGACGGCAGCGGCCTGCTGGTGGTCAATCCGCCCTACACGCTGGAAGGCGAGTTGCGGCTGTTGCTGCCGGCGCTGCACAAAGTCCTCGCCGTTCGGCAGCCGTCGCGCTGGACGCTCGATTGGCTGGCTGGCGGCTAGACTAGGGTGGCCGAGTTCCCCTCAAGCCAGCGCCGAAGGCGTCGCACCGGTCAACCGCCGGCTTTCGCGGATCAGATGCGCCTGGTCGGCATAGCCGGCTTCGATCGCCAGCAGCGCGGTCGAGGCGTCGCGCTGCTGTCGTTGCAGGCGCCGGAAACGGTGGAAACGTAGGATGCGGTCGAGCGTCTTCGGACCATAGCCGAAAGTGTCGTCGAAGCGCCGCCGCAGCGTCCGCTCGCTCATATGCAGCTGGCGTTGCAGGAACGGAACCAGCAGCGTTTCCGGCGGCAGTCCCTCGTCGATGACGTCGAAGGCCCGGACCATCTGCGGGTCGAGCACATCGCGGCCCTGCGTGTGCGTGCCGACCGTCTCCTCCAGTTGCCGCACCAGGTCGACAAGGTCGGGAGCCGCCTTGATGCGGTCGGTCAGCGCGCGGGCGCGCGTGCCCCACACTTCGCCGAGGTCCAGCCGCCCGCCGACGATCTCGCCGGCCGGCACGCCGAGCCAGCCGGCGGCGACGCCCGGACGGAAGCGGAAGCCGATGATCACCGTGCCGGCGAGCGGTGTCTCGATCTGCGGCTCCTTGTCCGGTCCGGCCACGCGGAAACGGCCGTCGATCCATTGCAGGTCGATCGTGGCGTCCGGCGTGATGACGATCGGTGGAACGGCACGCTCGACCATGCGGTGGACCCAGACCGCAGAGAAGGCATCGGCCAGGCCCCGTGGGGCGGGCCGTTCCAGAAAGCAGCCGGTTGTCTGCGCCAGGACCGGTTCCATCTCTCCTCCGATCTGTTCCACCCGGATCGGTGCGACGGTCATTTTGGCCGAAATCTTCAAGGCTGGCCACGTCATCCATGGCAAAACGGATGGAGTTTCACTGTGCTTCACGCACTCGCATCGGACCCGCATCCGTTTACGACCGTGGTCACGAATATAGAAACACGAATATAGAAAGGAGTGAGAGAAATGAAAGCTCGCATCACCGTATTGACGCTCGGCGTCGACGATCTGGAAGCGTCGCTCAAATTCTATCGCGACGGCCTCGGCCTGCCGACCGAAGGCATTATCGGCCGCGAATTCGAACATGGCGCCGTCGCCTTCTTCGACCTCGCCGGCGGCCTGAAATTCGCGATCTTCGAGCGCTCTAGCATCGCCCATGACGCGACGGTGCCACAGAGCGGCCGCAGCCCGACCGAGCTCACCATCGGCCACAATGTCGGCAGCGAGGCCGAGGTGGACGCGGTGATGGCCGAAGCCGTCAAGGCTGGCGCGCGCGTGGTCAAGCCCGCGCAAAAAACCTTCTGGGGTGGTTATGCCGGCTACTTCCAGGATCCCGACGATCATCTGTGGGAGGTCGTCCACAACCCGGCTTTCATTCCGCAGGATTAAAGTCTCGGCGGGAGGCCGCAATGCCCATTCAGACCATTCAAGCGGTCGGCGCTTTCCTCATCGGCGGCGTCTTCGTTGTCGCCGGCATCGAGCACTTTGTGAAATTCCGGGCGATGAGCGACTATCTGGCGAGCCGGGGGTTCCCGGCTCCCGCCCTGATGCTCGCCACCGGCTCGGCGGTCGAGATCGTTGCCGGCCTGATGCTCGCGCTGGGCTTTGCATTGCCCTTTGCCGCCGGCGCACTGGCCGCCTTCACGCTGGCGACGAATGTCATGCTGCTGCGTTTCTGGGCGAGCGAAGAGCCGGAGCGCCAGGTGCTGCGCAATGCGTTTCTGATCAACATCGCCGTCATCGGCGGGTTGCTGCTAGCCGGCACTGTCTGAAGCAATTCCAGGAAAAGTGTGTAGCGGTCAGGTTCGGCGCCTTCGCCGTAACCTTCCGTCCGTAATTGCGTGAAAACAAAGAGCTAGAGCGGTTCGGCGGTTCTATCAAACGCTGAACCGCTGTAGCCGGTGAGGTCCGGAACGAAGCTTTGCGGAAACCATTGTTTTCGCACCCGCTTGACCGCCGCCAAGCGAATCCGCACAGTGCGCGGAACCGACCTTGAGAGGCTGTCATGACTCGCTTCGCCCATTCCGCCCTTGCCGCGCTGATTTCGCTTACTCCGTTGGCCACCTCGCTGGGCTTCAGCCAGGCCGCGCACGCCGCCGACCTTTCCGTCTACAGCGGGGACGATGGCAGCGTCTGCGGCGAAAACTGGGTGCTGAGCAAGATTACCGACCGCTTCTCCTACCAGGTGCACCACGTGCCGCATCTGCCGGTCGTCGCGATCACCGATTTCCGCAACATCCGGCAGCATCGCTACGAGCCGGCGAGCGACGAATGGCCGATCGGCCGCCACTATTGCCGCGCCACCGTCAACCTGTCGGACGGTCGCGACCGCTCGATCTTCTACCTGATCGAGGAAGGCCAGGGTTTTGCCTCGATCGGCGACAATGTCGAGTTCTGCGTCTCGGGCTTCGACCGCTGGCTGGTCTATAACGGCCGCTGCCGGGTGCTCAGGTAATCGATGCCGGCCGGTAGAAAGCTGAGGTAGGCGCCCTACGGCGCCCCCTCTGGCCTGCCGGCCTATCCGGCGTTGGCCTCAAACGTCTCCGTCACCGGCGCGGGCCATGAGCAGCGCCCGCTCCCGCTCATTGCCGGTCAGCTCGGCGGCGCGGCTGCTCGATCCGCCAGACCGCCCCGATCGCCGCCTTGGCGGTCAACCTTTCGGCTCACCGAAACCTTCGGCCGCCTTCTGGACGTCCTCGGGAAAATCGTTCATCTCGAAAACGCGCCGGACCTCGATGACGTCGTTTTCGCCTGCAGGGCAGCGCCGTGCCCATTCGACGGCTTCCTCAGGAGAACGCGCGTCGATCATCCAGTAGCCGCCGAGCACTTCCTTGACCTCCGCGAACGGGCCGTCGGTGACGGCCGGCTTGCCGCCCTTGAAGGAGACCCGTGCGCCCGACGACGGCGGATGCAGCCCGTCGAGCGCGAGCAGCACGCCGGCCCGCTTCAGCTCTTCATTGTACTTCATCATCGTCGCCACGGCCTCGGCTTCGGGCCTGACGTCGGGAGCCGCGGTCGCGTAGCCGCCAGGGATCATCAGCATCATGAAACGCATCTTTAGTCTTCCTTTGGTCTGGTTGGTTGCCATCATATGACGAACGGCGATCGACGGAATCGACAGGCCTGGCGAAAATTAATTGCGATGCCGGCCGAAGAGGGGTGGTGGCACGCGAGCCGGCGCCTCCTCCGCTGTCGCTGCCTCAGGCGGCCTTGGCGCCCGATAGGTCAGGTAGCCCGGCTACCTGACAGATAGGCCGAGATCAGCTCGACGAGCTGCTTCTGCAATTCCGGCGCATCGAGCATGTTGCGCCGCGCCGCGTTGTGGATCACGCCCTCGATCGCCGAGGAGAGCACGCGCGCCATCGTCTCGGTATCCTTGCGGCGTTTGCGGTACTGCGCGACGGCCGCCGCGTAATGTTCGAGATAGCGCGTCTGGAACGAGGCATGCGCGGCGCGCGAGCCGCGGTCGCCGGGCGCCTCGTCGAGCAACACCTGGTGCAGCGTCGGGTGGATGCTGTGCGCGCCGATCATGCCGCGCACCAGCTCGCGCGCGAACTGCCTCAGCGGCTTCTCGTCGGCCGCCGCTTCGCGAATCACCGACAGCACATGGTCGAAGTGACGGCGCCGGATTGCTTCGACCAGCGCGAGCTTGTCGGGGAAATATTGATAGAGCGAGCCGATGCTGACGCCCGCGGCCTCGGCTACCTTGTTGGTGGAAAACCCGGCCCAGCCGAGCTCGCTCAGAACGTGAGCACCGGCTTCGATGATCGCCTCGACGGTGGCGATCGAACGCGCTTGGCGCGGCTGCTTACGCATGCGCGCGGCCGGCTTTGCAATGCGAGTAGACATCCTGGCCGGTCTCCCGAGAATATAAACAGGATACTCACATTCATTTCGCCAACGCAAATGGAGCCGGAAGATGAGCGCCAAGACCCTGCTGAGAAGCCTGCTTGCCTACCAGGCCTGGGCGAACGACGAGTTCGTGGAAAAGCTTGCCGGGATGGATCCGTCCCGCGACGTCGAGGAACGCCACGCCGCGGTCCGGCTAATGAGCCACATCCATGTCGTGTCGCGGATTTTTGCCGCGCACCTGAAGGGCGTCGCCCATGGCTATGCGAGCGACAACACCGCGGAAACTCCGGAGCCGGCCGGGTTGCGCGCCGCGTTGGCCGAGGCCGACGGCTGGTATCTCGACTATCTCGAAACCGTTTCGGAACAGGAGCTTGCCGAGCCGGTCGCCTTCACCTTCACCGACGGCGATCAGGGCTGCATGACGAGGCAGGAGATGCTGACCCATGTCGTCCTGCACGGCGGCTACCATCGTGGCGAGATCGGTCGTATGTTGGCGCGGATCGCGGTCTCGCCGCCCTGGCATACCTATGCCGTCCATCTGCACCGGGGCGAGCCGGCGCGTCGCTTGCAGGGCGAACGCGATCCCGCTGAGGTTTGACGACAGTGCTGATGAATATGAGCTTTAAGCTCACTTTCCAGCGCGAAAGCTTTTGCTCCGTCGCATGGCCGGTTCATCTGTAGATGTTTGCGCTGGACAAGATGAGGCAGGCGTTCGGCGGCTTCTTCTCTATTGTGAGTAGTCTGCTCACATTCTTATGTAGAGTTGTGCTACGGGTCGATGGATGATCAGGCGATAGAAGCCGCGCGAAAATCTGCGTGGCGCCCCGTCACTTCGAAAGTGACAGATTCGCTCGCAATTTTTCGATGAGACGCATCTTCACGAGTTTCGTGTAACCAAAATTCAATAACTGAAAATCATTGTGTTGCTTCGCTGGCTAGACAGTCGCGAGTCAGATATGCATAGACACGCCGGGTCACTCACGACCATCGGCAAAACGCAAGGGGCATCGCATGGCAAAGACAACAACCAAGGCGCCGGCGGCGAAAGCGCCGGCAAAAAAGCCGGCAGCTAAGGCTGCCGCGAAACCTGCAGCAGTGAAGAAGGCAGCGGCACCGAAGGCAGCCGCCAAGGCTCCGGCCAAGGCAGCAGCAAAGCCGGCGGCCAAGAAGCCGGTAGCGAAGGCTGCGGCGAAGCCCGCCGCCAAGGCAGCGGCAAAGCCGGCGGCCAGGGCAGCGGCGAAGCCCGCCGCCAAGAAGCCGGCAGCGAAGGCAGCGGCCAAGCCCGCGGCCAAGGCTCCGATGAAGGCCGCCGCCGCCAAGTCGACGGCAGCTGTCAAGAAGGCGCCGGCGAAGAAGCCGGCCGCCAAGAAGTAATCGCGTAGCTTCGCGCGCGAACCGCAACAGGTGAGGGCGGATGCCGTCGAGGCATCCCTCTCGCCAGGTGAGTGTGTCAGCAAGCGAAGCCGGAGCGGACGCTCCTCCTAAAGCTCTCGGAAATTTTGCCACCAGGCAAAACTTCCGGGAGCTTTTTTATTGCGGCGCCTGCGCCGGCAAAATGCATTGGCCAATCTGGATGGCCTTGCTGGCCGTTGCCCTTCGGATCGTGATCGGTCAACAGTGCCGTAACCAACTGGGAAACTGCTCATGCCGAAACTGCTCTATGCACCCACCTCGCCCTACAGTTCGAAGGTCCGCATGGCGGCCACCTATGCCGGCATCGCCGTCGATCTCGTGCCGGTCAAGACGGAGGACAAGCCCGCCGAACTGATCTCGGCCAATCCGCTCGGCAAGATCCCGGTGCTGGTGCTGGAGGACGGCCGCGCGATCCATGACAGTCGCGCCATCACCCAGCATCTCAACCGCATCTCCAAGAATCTGTTGTTTCCACGCAACCCCGACAAGCGGCTCGAGGCGGAAATTCTCGAGGCGCTGGCCGACGGCATCTGCGACTGCGCGCTGTCGATGGTCTATGAGCGGCGTACGCGCCCCGAGACGATGGTCTACCAGCCTTGGCTCGACCGCCAGTGGGCGAAGATCACCGCCGCGCTCGACCTGCTCAACGCCAACCCGCCGAAGCTGCCGAAGAAGATCACCGCCGGCCACATGGCGCTGCGCGCCTGCCTCGGTTATCTCGCGCTGCGCTTTTCCGGCCAATGGGAGAAGGGCCGCAGCCGCCTGGTCCGCTGGGCCGCCCGCTTCGATGAGAAGTTTCCGGAGCTGAGAGCCAGCGTGCCGGGGTGAGCGCCCTGCCTTCTCCCCTTGTGGGAGAAGGTGGATCGGCGCGATAGCGCCGAGACGGATGAGGGGGTGTTGGAAGAAATGAGGCGCTGGTGAACAGCGCACGGAAGACCCATGAAAGCGTGCGTCAAGCTGGAGCACCCCTCATCCGTCCGAGCTTCGCTCGGCCACCTTCTCCCACAAGGGTGTTTGGACCGGGGACATCGCGAACAGGTGTGCGAGGACATCGCGAACAGTTTTGCGCGTTTTGCGCGAGGGGGTTCGGGATGCCATTCGGGGCCAGAAGCGTGATGAGCCAGAAAGAAGAGTTCGTGAGATTGGCGCTGGCGCCTGGCGCCAATGTGAGCGCGTTGTGCCGGCGCTTCGGCATTGGCCGGACCTGCGGCCACAAGTTGCTTTCGCGCTATCGGATGGAAGGCGCGGCCGGCCTGGCGGAGCAGTCTCGGCGACCACTGTCGAGCCCGGCACGCAGTGCGCCGGAGGTGGAAACCGCAGCCGTTTCGGTGCGTGTAGCGCATCCAGCCTGGGGTGGGCGCAAGATCGCGCGAGTGCTTGCCCGCGAAGGCATCGGCACGCCGGCGGCCTCGACGGTCACCGGCATCCTGCGCCGCAACGGTATCGAGCTGGGGGCTTTGGGCGGCGGAGCCCAGCCTTTCATTCGCTTCGAGCATGCCGCCCCCAACCACCTGTGGCAGATGGACTTCAAGGGCCACGTTGCCTTGCGCGCCGGCCGGCTGCATCCGCTTACCGTGCTCGACGACCATTCGCGCTTCTCGATCGCGCTGTCGGCCTGCGCCGACCAGACCACCGAGACCGTAAAAGCCCGGCTGATCGCCGCCTTCCGTCGCTATGGCCTGCCGTGGCGCATCGCCACAGACAATGGTCCGCCTTGGGGCGATGGCGGCCGCAACGACTTCACCTTGCTCACCGTGTGGCTGATCGAGATTGGCATTGCCGTCAGCCACTCCAGGCCTTGCCATCCGCAGACGCTCGGCAAGGACGAGCGCTTCCATCGTTCGCTCAAGGCCGAGGCATTGCAGGGACCGCCCTTCGCCAATCTCGCCGAGGCTCAGGATGCATTCGACCAGTGGCGCCACGTCTACAACGCCCAGCGTCCTCACGACGCGCTGGACGGCGGCGTGCCGCTCGATCGCTACCAGGCCTCGCCGCGCCAGTATCGCGAAACTGCCGAGCCGTTCGAATATGCCAAGGACGATCTCATCCGCCGCGTTCAGCAGCACGGCTTCGTCTCAATCCTTGGCCGCTCAATGCGCTTGTGCAGGGCCTTCGCGGGAAAGTCCGTTGCCTTCAGGCCTACCGCCATAGATGGCGTCTTCGACGCCTGGTTCAGACATCAAAAAATAGAAACCATCGACCTCAACACCTTGGCCCGATAGCATGCAAAACTGTTCGCGATGTCCTCGCACACCTGTTCGCGATGTCCCCGGTCCAAACAAAGGGGAGAAGGGGAGCGCGCCCACCTTGAACCCCATTCTCTTCCATGCTTGCCTGACATCACCCAAATGGGAGTGGTGACATGGCAAAGCCCTCAACCAGCGTTGCGCGCGACCCGATGGTCGAGCGCCTGCGCGCCGCCCTCGGCCGGCGCGCCTTCACCGAGCAGAAGATGTTCGGCGGCACCTGCTTCATGATCAACGGCAACATGCTGATCGGCACCTCTAAGCGAGGCTTGCTGGTGCGTGTCGGCAAGGCCGCGCATGCGGCCGCTGCCGCACAGCCCCATGCTCGGCCGATGGAGATGGGCGGGCGCGCGATGGAAGGCTATGTCCACGTCGCGCCGGAAGGCACCGCGAGTGAAGCGGACCTCGCAGCCTGGCTCGACCGAGCCCTGGCATTCGTCGAAACTTTGCCGCCGAAGGTCAAACCCGCAAAGAAGAGCGCCTGAGCCGGCGAACGCAGCCACAAAAAAAAGCCGGGCGCAAGGCCCGGCTTTTCCGTGTCGTGGCTTCTAACGACTTAGAACTTCATACCGACGCCGAAGGTGACGCGGTTGTCCTTCGACTTGACGCTGCCAAGAGCGCCGAAGTCCTTGTCGCCGTAGTCCGTGTAGCGGTATTCGACACGCCCGAACACGTTGTCCGTGATCTTGATGTCGGTGCCAACGCCGGCCGTCCAGCCAAGCATACCCTTGCTCTCGTCGGTGAGGGTGACGCTATCCGTGATCTTCTGGTTCTTGGCGGCGAGACCGCCGGTGCCATAGAGCAGGATTTCCGGGGTCACGGCATAGCCGAGACGGGCGCGCAGCGAGCCTTCGAGGCCGCCTTTGGCATTGATGCCGGCGCTGTCGCCCTTGACGCCATTGTAGCCGAGATCGGCTTCAGCGCCGTAGACGAAGTTGTCCTGCTGCCACTGGTAGCCGCCGAAGACGCCGCCGATGAAGCCCTTGGTCTTTACGTTGACACCGGCGTCCCGGGCATCGGCATGGCCGCTGAAGCCGTAGCCGAGGCTGATACCGGCATACGGGCCGGCCCAGGAAGCAACCGGAAGCTCGGCAACCGGGGCGGGAGCCGGCGGCTCTTCGGAAACGACGTCGGCCGCAAAGGCGGTACCACCGAAGGCGAACAGCCCGAGCGCAGCGGCGAGCGGCGCGAATTTGAGATTGGTCTTCATTATATACTCCTTAAGCCACAAGACACTTAGGCTTGTTTGTTCATGAAACGCCCCGGCCCGTCCGGGGGGATAAACGGGTCTGGCGCTTAACGGTTCCAAATGTCGTGCTGAAATGCGGCTGAAGCGAACCTGAACTTGGGTCATTCCCCGGCGCGAATAAGGCCGAAAGTTGACGTTGCATCTTCGCAACAGCGAATGTCAGCAGGCTAATTATGTTGCGCTGCACACCGCTTGGTTCAAGGGGTCCAGCGACCTATATTGCCATTAACGGCGCCCCGAATCCGGTGGGCCCGACGAGCGTCCGGGCCGCTTCGCCACATTCCTGCCCCAGGTGGAAATGGCATTTAACGCTTGGCCCGTCATATTGTGCCGGCTTCCCGGAATCGTGAAGCCGAGTGAGGATTGACACCATGAAACAAGCCACGGCCGTCGCGCTGGTGACGGGTGGAGCAAGGCGGATCGGCAAGGCGATCGTCGAGGATCTGGCCGCCAATGGCTTCGCCGTCGCTATCCACGCCAACCGCTCCGGCGACGAAGCCGAGGCACTGGCGAGGAAGATCACGGGCGAGGGCGGCCGTGCCGCCGTGGTCGCCGCCGACCTCACCGATATGGATGCCGTGGGCGACCTCTTTGGCCGTGCGCAAGCGGCGCTCGGACCTGTCACGCTGCTGGTCAACAACGCTTCCCTGTTCGTCGACGACCGGGTGGAGGATTTCGACTGGCAGGCCTGGGACCGCCATTTCGCCATCCACGTGAAGGCGCCGGCGCTGCTGGCGCAGAACTTTGCCCGCGCGCTGCCGCAAGGCGAGGAAGGGCTGATCGTCAACATCATCGACCAGCGCGTCTGGCGGCCGACGCCGCGCTACTTCTCCTATGCGCTGTCGAAATCGGCCCTGTGGACGCAAACGCAGATGCTGGCGCAGTCGCTGGGGCCGCGCATCCGCGTCAACGCCATAGGCCCTGGCCCGACGCTGAAGAACAAGCGCCAGGACGATGATGATTTCGAAAGCCAGGTCGGGGGCCTGATTCTGAAGCGCGGCCCGCAATTGCCCGAATTCGGCGCCACGATCCGCTATCTCTGGCAAGCGCGCTCTGTAACCGGCCAGATGATCGCGCTCGATGGCGGCCAGCATCTTGCGTGGCAGACGCCCGATGTGACAGGCATGGTGGAATGAGTCCCGCAGACCACAAGCATAGGCGAAACGGCATAGCCGCCGACGACCTGCCCCCCGATACCGACCTCGAGGACGAAGCGGTGGAGGAGATCGTCGAGCCGGTTGCCGCAGCCGGACCCGATGTCGCCTTCACGGCCATCGATTGGACGCCGCATGCCGGCGATGCCGACGGCATGGTCGGCGCCGAGGTGATCCAGACCTTGGTCAAGCGGCTGCCCAACCAACCCGGCGTCTACCGCATGATGAATGCCGCCGGCGACGTGCTCTATGTCGGCAAGGCGCGCAGCCTGAAGAAGCGCGTCACCAATTACGCGCAGGGGCGTTTCCACACCGCCCGCATCGGCCGCATGGTGCGCGAGACGTCGACGATGGAATTCGTCGTCACCCGCACCGAGATCGAGGCGCTGCTGCTAGAGGCCAACCTCATCAAGCGGCTCAGGCCCCGCTTCAACGTCCTGATGCGGGACGACAAGTCGTTCCCCTACATCCTTTTGACCGGCGACCATGTCTCGCCCGGCATCTACAAGCATCGCGGCGCGCGCTCGCGCAAGGGCGACTATTTCGGGCCCTTCGCTTCCGCTGGCGCAGTCGGCCGCACCATCAATTCGCTGCAGCGCGCCTTTCTGCTTCGGAGTTGCACCAACTCCTTCTACGAGAACCGCACAAGGCCGTGCCTGCTCTATCAGATCAAGCGCTGCGCCGGTCCCTGCACTGGCGAGATCTCGCACCAGGACTATGCCCATTTGGTCGCCGAGGCGAAGGATTTCCTCTCCGGCCGCAGCCAGAAGGTGAAGACCGAAATCTCGGCCGCCATGCAGCAGGCCTCGGAAGAGCTCGATTTCGAGCGCGCCGCCATCTACCGCGACCGTCTTGCCGCGCTCTCGCATGTGCAGGCACATCAGGGCATCAACCCGCAGACGATCGAGGAGGCCGACGTCTTCGCCATCCACCAGGAAGGCGGTCAGACCTGCATCCAGGTGTTCTTCTTCCGCACCGGCCAGAACTGGGGCAACCGCGCCTATTTCCCGAAGGCCGATCCGGCGCTGGAGCCGGCCGAGGTGCTGGGCTCGTTCCTGGCGCAGTTCTATGACGACAAGCCGACGCCGCGCGCCATTCTTCTTTCGCATGGCGTCGAGGACCAGGAACTGCTGGCCGAGGCGCTCTCAACCCGCGCCGGCCGCAAGGTGGCGATTTCAGTGCCGCAGCGCGGCGAGAAGAAGGACTTGACCGACAACGCCCTTCAGAATGCCAGGGAGGCGCTTGGCCGCAGGCTCGCCGAAACCTCGACCCAGGCGCGGCTGCTCACGGGCTTTGCCGAGACCTTCGGCCTGAAAAAACCGCCGGTCCGCATCGAGGTCTACGACAACTCGCACACCATGGGCACAAATGCGGTCGGCGCCATGGTCGTCGCCGGGCCGGAAGGTTTCGTGAAGAACCAGTACCGGAAATTCAACATCCGCTCGACCGAGATCACGCCCGGCGACGATTTCGGCATGATGCGCGAGGTGATGCAGCGGCGTTTTTCGCGGCTGCTCAAGGAGCATGGCGACGAGCAGAAATCGTTCGTGTCGGAAGGCCCGGCCGCTGAGGACGACGCCGGCGAGGAGGATCTGGTCGCCGGCAATGGCGGCTTTCCTGCCTGGCCCAACGTCATCCTGATCGACGGCGGCCAAGGCCAGATGACGGCGGTGCGTCAGATCCTTGCCGACCTCGGCATCGAGGATCGGGTCACGGCGATAGGCATCGCCAAGGGCCCGGACCGTGACGCCGGCCGCGAGCGCTTCTTCGTCAAGGGCAGGGACTCCTTCATGCTGCCGGTGCGCGATCCTGTGCTCTATTTCGTCCAGCGCCTGCGCGACGAGGTGCACCGTTTCGCCATCGGCTCGCACCGCGCCCGCCGCAAGAAGGAAATGGTCAAGAGCCCGCTCGACGAGATCGCCGGCATCGGTCCCGGCCGCAAGCGCGCGCTGCTCCATGCATTCGGCACCGCCAAGGCGGTCAGCCGCGCCGCGGTCGAGGACCTGGTCAAGGTCGACGGCATTTCCGAGCACGTCGCGAAACTGGTCTACAATCATTTTCATGAGAGCTGAGGGTCGGTCGCAAGGAAGGTTGACGAGACTTGCGCTGGCCAGCTGCACTCTGGAGATTGGCCGCGATTGCACGCTCGACAAATTGAACGCTTGTTGTGTAGGACTTCGGGTAATATCGGTATCATCCACCCCGGCCTTCGCCCCATTTTTCCCTGGTCAATCGAATCTCGCCTGTTGACCCCCTACATTGGCTTCTGATTTGAGTACGTCTGGCGGAGGAGTTTCCCGAGACGACATGGCACAGCGCGCGTTCAACCTGCCGAACATCCTCACCTATGCCCGCATCGTCGCGGTGCCGCTGGTCGTGCTGTGTTTCTTTCTCGAGGGGCATCTGAAGTCGTCCGACTTCGCCCGCTGGTCCGCGCTCGTCATTTTCCTGCTCGCTTCCATCACCGATTACTTTGACGGCTATTTCGCGCGCGCCTGGCAGCAGACCTCCAACATCGGCAAGATGCTGGATCCGATCGCCGACAAGCTTCTGGTCGCCACCTGCCTGCTGCTGCTTGCCGCCGATACCGACCGCCACGCCGGCATCGCCGGCTGGTCGCTGTGGGCGGCGATCATCATCCTGTGCCGCGAGATCCTGGTTTCGGGCCTGCGCGAATATCTGGCTGCCTTGAAAGTCTCGGTGCCGGTGACCCAACTCGCCAAATGGAAGACCACCATCCAGATGGTCGCCATCGCCTTCCTGCTGGTCGGCCCGGCCGGCGACAAGATCTTTCCGCTGACCACCCAGATCGGCCTGGTGCTGCTGTGGGTCGCGGCACTTGTCACGCTCTATACCGGCTACGATTATTTCCGCGCCGGCCTCAAGCACATCATGGACGAGTGAGATGTCGACCAAGCTCATCTATTTCGCCTGGGTACGCGAGCGGATCGGCAAGCCGGACGAGGAAGTCGAGCTGCCTTCCGAGATCGAGACGGTTGCCGATTTGCTGCGCTGGCTGAAGTCGCGCGGCGAGGAATATGAGAACGCGCTGCAGTACCCGGACGTCATCCGCGTCGCCATCAATCAGGAACATGTCGGCCACCGCGAGAAGATAGCGGGGGCGCGCGAGATCGCGCTGTTTCCGCCGATGACCGGGGGCTGAGATGTCCGGCGCGGTCGTGCCCGCCATCCGCATCCAGCGCGAGGATTTCGACGTCGCCGCCGAGATCGCCGGCCTGACCAGGGGCCGCGCCGATATCGGCGCCGTGGTCACTTTTTCCGGCCTTTGCCGTGACGAGCAGGGCGCGCTGTCGGCGCTCGAGCTCGAACACTATCCCGGCATGGCGGAGGCCGAGATCGGCCGTATCGCCGCGGAGGCCGTCGAGCGCTGGCCGCTGCAGGGGCTGACCGTCATCCATCGCCACGGCAAGATAGCGCCGGGTGAAAACATCGTGCTGGTGGTGGCGGCCTCGTCGCACCGCCAGGCGGCCTTCGAGGCGGCGAATTTCCTGATGGATTACCTGAAGTCGCGCGCGCCCTTCTGGAAGAAGGAGCATCTGGCCGACGGTTCCCAGGGCGGTTGGGTCGAGGCCAAGGAGGCCGACGATCACGCGGCGGACCGCTGGACGAAACCTCGCGAATAAAATCCCGTTCGGCCATCGAACGACCGCAATCCTTCCCAAGCTTGCCAATCGGTTTGATTTGCTGGGCGGAGCAATCTCATGCTGGACAGGATCGCGGAGTTCTTCATCTTCGGGCTGGTGCCGCTGGTCGTCGGCGTGCTTGCCGTGCCGGAAGTGACCAAGGCCGGCGAAAAGACGATTGCGGGCGAGGTGACCTATCGCGAGCGCATCGCCCTGCCGCCCGATGCCGTGCTGGTGGTCGAGCTCGCCGACGTCTCGCTGGCCGATGCGCCGGCAACCGTCATCGCCAGGCGCAAGGTAGCGCCGGCCGGCCAGGTGCCGATCAGCTTCGAGATCGGCTTCGATCCCAAGGCGATCCAGAAGGGCCGCACTTATGCGCTGCAGGCGCGCATCACCGTCGGCGAGCGGCTGATGTTCGTCACCGACACGAGCCATCAGGTCGATCCGCTGGCCGGCAAGCCCCAGACGGTGTTGGTGAAAATGGCGCGCTGACTGTGCGCGCCGGGCCGGCTCCGCGATGAGACCAGAACTGGCTCATCGACATCAACAGCATCGGAGTCATCGCCGGGCCGCAGGCAACATTCCAAGTCAGCGAAGCTGGCAAGGCTGGCACGAGGGGTGCGACTTTTTCGGTCTGAAAAACCGTGTTCGCCGGAATAAACCGGCTGCGTTGCGCGTTGACCTATCCAGATGGCGGGCAGGCAAAGGGATCATGTCCCTTCGTTGAAACCGCCAGACCGAATGCGCGGGTCGATCTGGCCACTCGAAAGGAGTTCCAGATATGAGAATGCACGCGCTCATCCTTGCTGCCACAAGCCTATCTTTGATCGGCTTCACCAGTCTTGCCAAGGCGGATGACCATCTGTTCAACGCCCAGCAGCATGGGCTCAGCCCCGACAGCCAGCCCTTCCAGACCAACAAGGCCGGCCATAGCGGCGACCTCGCGCCCGGGCAGGGCAGTCCGTTTACCGGTGAGGAGACCAAGACGCCCGCCACCGACACCGCGGCGGCAAACGATCATGCGAATGTGAAGGAGCGCCAAGCGAAGTAAGTTTGGCCGAGTAACACCTTGTGACGCCGGCGGGACAGCGCCCCCCTCTGTGCTGCCGGACATCTCCCCCACGAGGGGGAAGATTGGCAGTTCGATGCCGGCTCATCTCCTGCGACGTTGGGGATGGCGAAAGTCGGCGTGACGTCTGATCTCCCTCCAAGTGGGGGAGATGTCCGGCAGGACAGAGGGGGCGCGAAGGAACGCAGCCCTGATTATTTCCGCAGGGCGCCCTGATTGACCGCGCCGCGGCAACCGCATAGCTTCCCTCACAAAAATGGGGATGGGGTTCCCCCGAAACCGCCCTTATGGGCTGATGACTCCTGCCAGGCGTGCTCTTGCGCGGCAGGATTTGTTTTCCCGCTCGTATCATGCCTGATTTCGTGAAGTGATTCCGGTGCGGAATCGCGTTTGGAAAGGCATTGAAGCAATGACCCTTGCGGCTTGCGCCCTGGTCCTGATCGGCGGTTTCCTCGGCGGCATTTCCCGCTTTTTCCTCTCCGGCGTGGTCGGCCGGGGCATCGGCGAGACCTTTCCCTGGGGCACGCTTCTGGTCAATGTTTCCGGCGCCCTTGCCATCGGCGCCTTCGCCGGCGCGGCGCGGGCGGTCGGCGGCGTCTTCGCCAGCGATCTCGTCCGCGACCTGATCGTCGTCGGCCTGTTCGGCGGCTACACCACGGTGTCGTCCTTCTGCCTGCAGACGCTCAACCTGGCGCTCGACGGCGAGGGGCGGCTCGCTGCCTTCAATGTCGTCGTTTCCTCGGTGCTGTGTGTATTGTTCGTCGCCCTCGGCTTCTGGGCGGTCGCCTGGGTGGTTGGTTCAACCACCTGGGTGGTTGGCTCAACCACCTGGGTGGTTGGCTCAACCACCTGGGTGGCGGGCTGAGTTATGGCGAGCCGGGCGGTGGCGGACAGGCAGACGGCGGTGCGGCTTTACCTGGCGGTTGGCTGCGGCGCGGCGATCGGCTCGCTGGCCCGCTTCCTGTCGGGCTATTTCATCGTCGCGCTGCTCGGCCTGAACGCGCTTTATTCGACCGCTTTCGTCAATGTCGTCGGCTCGTGGATCATCATGACCTTCGCCACGTTGACCGGGCCGGACGGCCGCCTGATGGTCGGTCCCGGCAGCCGCAATTTCATCATGGCCGGCTTTTGCGGCGGGCTCACCACCTTCTCGGCGATGAGCTTCGACACCTTCATCCTGCTGCTCGAGGGCGACTTGCCGCTGGCCGCGACCTATTTCATCAGTGTGGTCGCCCTGTCGCTCGCCGCCGCGTGGCTCGGCTATCTCATGGCGTCCAGGCTCAACCGCCTGCCGGTCGATAGGTGATCGGGGCAAACAGGTAACAGGGATCAGGGATCAGGAGGAGAACATGGAACTTCCCGCGCAATGCGCGCTGCTCAGGATCTTCTTCGGCGAGGACGACAGGGCGGCCGACGGCAAGCCGCTGCACGAGGCGATCGTCATCAAGGCGCGCGAGACCGGCATGGCCGGCGCCACGGTGCTGCGAGGTCCGCTCGGCTTCGGCCGCTCAAGCGTGCTACATACCGCCAAGATCCTGCGCCTGTCGCAGGATCTGCCCATCGTTGTCGAAATCGTCGACGCGCCGGAGAAGATCGACGCGCTGATCCCCGAGATCAAGGCGCTGACCAAGACGAAGAGCTGCCTGATCACCAGGGAGAAGGTAGAGGTCATCCGCTACGGCGACGGGGACTGAAACTGCCGCGCAGGTGGCTGCCGATCGTGTCCTCGTCGAAAATGCCGGCGGAAAAAAGCTTCATGGCTTCGATCGCCAGTTCCGATGCCTCCGGACTGCCGGGAATAATGCCCCGTTCCTCGCAGACCTGGTCGTAAAGGCGCTTCAACAGGACGAGATCGTCCGGATACGCAGCGCCACTCCTGGAAACATGGAGTTGGGCCATGCTTCCCTCCCTTTTACTAGACGCAAGCGCGACAATGCTTTCAGCCGGCGACATCCCTTCGCCGACGGGCCGGACTTAGCGCGCCCAATTTGGCTGCCAACCCCCTTGCGACAAAAAAAGCGGCCCTCGGGCCGCCTTCGTTGCAAAAGCCGACTTTTCGGTTCAGCCGACGATCTCGGTGTCGGAGAACCAGTATTTGATCTCCTGCGCGGCCGTCTCCGGCGCGTCCGAGCCATGCACCGAGTTCTCGCCGATCGACAGCGCATGCACCTTGCGGATGGTGCCTTCGGCCGCATTGGCCGGGTTGGTGGCGCCCATCACTTCGCGGTTCTTGGCGATGGCGTTCTCGCCTTCCAGCACCTGCACGATGGTCGGGGCCGACGACATGAATTCCACCAGCTCGCCGAAGAACGGACGATCCTTGTGGACGGCGTAGAAACCTTCCGCCTCGCGGCGGCTCATCCACACGCGGCGCGATGCGATGACGCGCAGGCCGGCGTCTTCCAGCATCTTGGTGATGGCGCCCGTCAGGTTGCGCCTGGTCGCGTCGGGCTTGATCATGGAGAAGGTGCGTTCGATCGCCATAGGGTCGTCCTTGTTCTGGGAATGGAAATTGGAGTGGCGGGCTCTATACAAGCCGCCCGCCGCCTTGCCAAGGGGAGGCGGCTTCTGGCCAAGGCGGGCTCTTTGCGGGATAATTAGGCGGCTGCAAACGCGCTGAACGCAGCCTTGGAGCATCCAGGCGTGGAGGCGATGAACCGGCCTTACCCCAGACGTGGCGATGTCGCCGGCATTCTCCTCATGGCCGTGGTTCTTGCCGCAATCGGCTTCGTCCTGCTGTTCTTTCCAGGGCGCGAACAGCAGAATTTCGGCTTCGGCCCGGAATGGCAATGCACGCGCGTGGAAAAGGGCGATCCGATCTGCGTCAGGCTGGTCGACAAGGCTGCGCCCAAACAGAACTAAAGCTCGATCTCTATCGTCAGCGCCGGCGCGTCGCCGATCGTCAACCCCTCACGCCGCCGCACCGAGCCTTTGATCGGCAAGAGCAGGCTGCCGGATGCCTTGTCGGGAAACAGTGATGTCTGCCACCTTGTCTTGCCGATGCTCGCCGTGACGCCGAGCGAGCCCCAGGGGCGCGCCAGTCCCGCCATCGCCGCTTTGATCCGCGCCGCGACGTCCACCGGCAAGGTCACGAAATGCCAGCCGCCCTTGCCCGGATAGACCCAGATCTCGGTCCGCATCTCATAGTGCAACATCCGACGCCAGCGGCCGTTACGCGGCCGCGGCGACTTGCCTGCCGATCCCGCCATGCAGGTCGAGGCAGCGCTCGAACCAGCGGGCGATGACGTCGGCATCATCGAGCAATTGGAAAGGCGAGGCGATGCGGCCCCATTGCAGGGCCCCGAAGACGATGTAGTCGGCAAACAAGGGCGCCTCGCCGCCGATGAAGGGCTGGTAGCTGAGCGTCGAGCGCAGCGGCTGCAGCGCGGCGCGGAAGGCCGAGAGCCCGGCATCGCGGTTGGCCACGACATCTTCCAGCCGCTTGCCGTAGCGCTGCTCGCGATCCTCGCGGAAATAGGCGGCATTCGGCTCGTCTTGCATTGCGTGCAGGTCGGTCAGCGCCACCGTCGCGATATAGGGATGGATGGTGAACTGCGACCAGCGCTCTACGAAGCGCGCCGTCGCCTTGCCGCCTTCGCCGGAAAACAGCGTCGGCCGTTCCGGATAGGCCTCGTCGAGATAGAGCGCGATGGCGAAGGAATCGGCCACCACGTGCTCGCCGTCGCGGATCACCGGCACTGTCTTCGACACGCCGCCCTCGACTTTCGGCACCTCGAGGAAACGCGTCGGCACCTTGGTGGCGGTAAGCCCCTTATGCGCTAAAGCCATCTTGGTCTTCCAGCAATGCGGGCTGAACGGGCGTGCGGTGTCATGGCCGACGAGGTCGTAGAGCAGAATGGTCATTGGCGGGTCCGTTGCTGCGGGTTACGTAGAGCCGGGATTCGTGGCGAACCGGTGGATGATGAAACAGCATTTCATGATGTTTGCGGCTTACAATCAATGGGCCAATGGCCGCCTCTACGATGCCGCCGCCGATCTTGGCGAGGAGGAGTTCGGTCGCGACGTCGGCGCCGTCTTCGGCTCGATGCTTGGCACGCTCAACCATCTGCTTGCGGTCGACCGCGTCTGGATGAAGCGCTTCACCGGCGAGGGCGACGCGCCGGCGAGCACCGCCACTATCCTCCATCGCGCTTTCCCGGGACTGCGCCTGGCTCGCGAAGCCGAGGATAAGCGGATCGCCGAGTGGGTGGACGGCATGAGCGACAAGGCTCTCGCCGGCCGCTTCTCCTATACGACGCTGACCGACATGCGCACCGTCTCGCAGCGTGTGGCGCCTGCGCTCAGCCATTTCTTCAACCACCAGACCCATCATCGCGGCCAGGCGCACATGGTGCTCACCGTGCTCGGCCGACCCTCGGTACCGCTCGACCTGGCGCTGTTCCAGCGTTCCGAAGAAGGCCGCGCCTACGCCTGAGCAGGTCTCCGGCAGGAATTTGAATGCAAGCTTGTTCGCTAGCCGCAGGCAGGTTGATCGTTGATCAAGCTCAAACATTAAGGAAAACTCGTAAATCGTTTCGGAACGACGAATTTTTCCCTGAAAAAAATGGAACCCTGATCGGACCCGTTCGTATTCCCTTCGTTCCCTCTCGCACAGGCATACGCACGGACCAGATTCTCCGGCGATGCGGTGTGGGCAAAATGTGGCAACGAAGGAGAATGCCATGAATGGTATCGTAGAGAAAATCGCCGGCGTATTGGTCGGTGGCATCGCCATTCTCGCCGGGCCGGCGAATGCAGATGGTCTCGACATCGGCTTTGGCATCGATAACAGCGGCGCCGGTGTGGGCAGCTCGGGCGGCTTGAATATCGGCGCGGGGAGTTCGCTCAGTGGTTCAACCGGTCTCGGCACGGGCTTTGGCAGCAATATCGGCGGCGTCGGCGTGGGTAGCACGGGCGACTTGAACGCTGGAGCAGGGACCTCGATCGGCGGCGCCACCGGCACAGACACCTTGTTCGATGCAACGGGCGTCGGTGACACTGCCACCGTGGGCGGCTCCGGCGGCCTCAACACCGGCACTGCTGGCGCGATCGGCGGCATCACGGGCACAACCACCGGCACAGGCACCTCGTTCGGTGCAACAGGTGGCGTCAGCGGCACTGGCACCGTCGGCGGCTCTGGCGGCTTGAACNCCGGCACGGCTGGCTCGATCGGCGGCATCACGGGCACAACCACCGGCACAGGCACCTCGTTCGGTGCAACGGGTGGCGTCAGCGGCACNGGCACCGTNGCCGGCTCTGGCGGCTTGAACGCCGGCACGGCTGGCTCGATCGGCGGCGCCACGGGCACAACCACCGGCACCTCGTTCGGTGCAACGGGTGGGGTCGGCGGCACTGGCACCGTAAGCGGTTCTGGTGGCCTCAACGCCGGCACGACTGGCTCGATCGGCGGCGCCACGGGCACAACCACCGGCACCTCGATGGGCACGACCTCTGGTTCCGGTGCGTTCGGTGGGGCCGGAGGCTTCAGTGGTGGCGGCACCTTGGGTGGCTCCGCTGGCGGCCGCTAATGCATGTCGCCCAGAAGTGCGCAGCGGTTCTGGGACAACGACATGCATCAAAACAAAGATGCATGTCGCCCAAAGTGTGCAGCGGTTCTGGGACAACGACATGCATCAAAACAAAGATGCATGTCACCCAGAAGTGTGCAGCAGTTCTGGCTCCGGCATGAGCTTCGAGCCAGAGGACTCGGGAGTCCAGAAAAAGCCCGCCGCCCCGATAGCGGGCTTTCTCGGTCGCGCTACATCTCGGGCGCTTGGCTGCCGGTTAACCAAACTTGCATTGAAGCTAATGTATTAGCACTTCGTTTGCGCTTGTGCTCCACAACAAGGTGGTTGCAAACGGGAGCAATGGCATGCGCATCGATTTGTCCCCGACAAGCTGGGGCAGGGTCGTGGTGGTCACCGCGGCCGGCACCGCCTTTTTCATTGCCTGCGCCTTCTTCGTCGATTCCTTCAATTTCCCCTCGCTGTCGCCGCAGGCGCTGCTTTGGGCGCAGCTCACGGACCTGTTTCTGCCGCTTGCCCTTGGCGGCTCCTTCCTGTTCTTCCTGATGTGGAAGATGCGCCAACTGGCGATCACGCAGAAGGAGCTCGGCGTCATTGCCGCGACCGACAGCCTGACCGCGGTCTTCAACCGCGGCGCGTTCTCGATGCTGGTCGAGGCCTATCTCGAGCAGGCGCGCGGCCAGGCGGTCACCGATGCCGGCGCGCTGCTGATCGTCGATGCCGACCATTTCAAGTCGATCAATGACCGCCTCGGTCACGATTGCGGCGACCAGGCGCTGAGGTTGATCGCAGCGACGATCAAGGGGCAACTGCACGGCGCCGACATTGTCGGACGCATCGGCGGCGAGGAATTTGCGGTCTTCCTGCCCGGCGCCGACGCCGCGCGCTCCTTCGTGGTCGCCGAATCCATCAGACGCAGCATCCGCGAGGCCGAGTTTGCCCCGGGCGGGCGGCCCTGGCCGCTTTCGGTGAGCATCGGTGGTATCGCCTTCAGCGGCCCGACAACCTACCACGACATGTTCCAGGTCGCCGACCGCCATCTTTACAAGGCCAAGTCCAACGGCCGCGACCGGGTGAGCTTCGAGAGCCAGCGCGCGACACTGGGCGGCGACTCTATCGGCACGGTCCACTAAAGCCCTGTTTCGCGCGTCGCCTGAAACCGTTTCAGCACGAAGCGCTTCAGGGCGCCATCAACGGTCCGTTCATCCTTTGGAGCAGTTCGTCTACCCCTTCGTCGCAGCGGCCAACCAGCTGCGCCGATCGCCGAAGCCTCACCCGCCGCCAAGCCGGGTTGAACCTGTCTGGGCGGGAACGAAATCAGTGCTGCGAGCCACTGTCTCCCAGGCGTCGGTTTCCTGCCGCAGCGCGTCGAGCCTGCCACGGAATTGATCCAGCGCATCGCCCCCGATCAGAAGATGTATGGGAGGATGCTGCGCCTCGACAGCGGTGATGATGGCGCGAGCGCCGCGCGCGGGGTCGCCTGCCTGTTTGCGGTGCCCGGTCAGCGTTCCGTCGCGCGACTTGCCTGCGGTGTCGGCATAGTCGTCGATGCGCGTTGCCGACTGTTTGATCGAGGCAGGGCCGCGGAAGTCGGTGCGGAAGGCGCCCGGCGCGACCACCGTGACCCCGATACCCAGCCGCGCCAATTCCTTGGCCAACGTGTCCGACATCGCCTCGATGCCGAACTTCACCATGTGATAGTAGCCGACGCCCGGGTAGGTGAGCAGGCCGCCGATGGAACTGATGTTGACGATATGTCCGCGCCGGCGCGCGCGCATCCCCGGCAGCACGGCCTTCACCAGGTTGACCGGGCCGAACAGGTTGGTCTCGAACAGTGCGCGGACATCTTCGTCGTCACCTTCCTCTATCGCCGCGAGGTAGCCGTAGCCAGCATTGTTGACCAGCACGTCGATGCCACCGAAGCGATCCTCGGCTGCCGCGACAGCGGCAGCGATCTGGTCGGCAGCGGTGACGTCGAGCTCGACCGCGAGTGCCGCGTTGCCGTGTGCGGCGACGAGGTCGGCGATGTCGGCGATGCGCCGCGCCGTGACGACGACACGATAACCGGCAGCTAAAGCCTGTTCCGCCAGCGCGCGGCCGAGACCCTTCGAGCAGCCCGTGATAAGCCAGACGGCGTTTTTCGTCAGCATGTCTATCTCCATCATCCCTTGACACCAGCTATATGGCGGTCAACAGAACGTTCGATTAGACTGAACTGGTTGGAAGGGCTGTTGAACAGGATTGCACGATGACGCGCGCCAGCCTGGACGACCTTGCCGCCTTCGCCGCCGTCGCTCGCGCACAAAGTTTCACGCGTGCCGCCGCGGCGCTGGCGACATCCACATCGAATCTCAGCCATACGATCCGCCGGCTCGAGGCACGGCTCGGTTATCGCCTTCTCCAGCGAAACAGTCGAAGCGTGTCGGTGACCGAAGCAGGCGAGGCGCTGCTGGGGGCGCTGGAGCCGGCGCTGGAAAGCATCGGCGGCGCGCTGGATGCGTTGGACCTCGGACGCAACGCCGTCTCCGGAACGCTGCGCCTGACAACGACGCGGCAGGCCTATGAGGCGGTGATCCGGCCCGTACTGCCCGCTTTCACCGCCGCGCATCCGCACGCGACGGTCGAGGTCCTGATCGACTACGCCTATCGCAACATCGTCGCCGACCGGTTCGACGCGGGCATACGCCTGGGCGAAAAACTGGAGCGGGACATGATCGCGCTCAAGGTCGGGCCCGACCTCAGCATGGCGGTGGTTGCAACGCCCGATCACCTAGCCCGCTCGACTCCCATTACCCACCCGAGCGACCTGACCCGGCACCAGTGTATAAACTACCGGATGGTCGCGGCCGGGACGATCTACGCCTGGGAATTCGAAAGCGACGGACAGGCTCTGGACGTACGGGTGTCCGGCCCGCTCACATTCAATGAGCCCGAGCTGATGCTCGAAGCCGTGCTGGACGGGGTGGGCATAGGCTATCTCCTCAGCCACGAAGTCGCGCCTTACCTGGAGAACGGCCGGCTTGTCCGGCTGCTATCCGAGTGGACACCGTCATTCCCGGGCTTCCATCTCTATTATTCGTCGCGACAGCAGATGCGGCCGGTGTTGGCAGCGTTCATCGAGGCTGTGCGTGGTCATATCCGGCGCAAGTGACAAACCCCGGCGACCCATTTCGGTGGGGCGTGCAGGTAGCGCGCAGATCTGGAAGGCTGAATCTGTTCAGGCGGCAAAGCCGCCATAGCCGCGCGCCACGGGCTTGACCGAGATGACCGGCTGCTCCGAAGGCCACAGCACGCCGGCCGTCACCGCGAAGGTGATCAGCGCATCGCGTGCGGCCTCAGTCGGGATCTCTCCGCTGCGCGCCGCCTCGCAGGCCTTCACCGCGGCGCCATAGCTGAGGCGACGACGCGACGGCGGGAACTCGGTCAGGAAGTCGTGCATTTGGAACAGCGAGCCGATCATGCGCTTGTGACCGGCGCCAACGCTGAGGGCGACCGGGGTGGAGAACATCCTGTCGTGCATTCGAACCTCGTCAATTGGCTGCAGGGACGGCAGGCTACTGCCTCCGGTCTGGGAGCAGGACGCCAGACAACGCCGCTTGCGGCGAGAGGTTCCGCGCATGCCGATTTTTCCTGCGCCGGCGCCAGATGCCGCCCCGCCGCCACGGAAACAAATCGGGTTCTTCGCCTGGCAGTCGGCCGGAACGGGCGGTCTATTTCCACATGCCGCGCATGCGGGCGCCGAGGTCGACCTTGACGCCCGGCCGCTGGCGCGGGTCGTCCTTGAGCGCGGCACTCGCCCAGGAGGACTGCTCGAAGGCCGCAAGCATCGAGGCCGGGATGAAGCGGGTCCGCGAGGCATAGACGTGGCGGTCGCCGCGCGCCGCCTGGTTGTGCGGATAAAAGCGCTGTGGAACGACGAGATGCAGGCTGTCCTTGGCTCGTGTCATCGCCACATAGAGCAGCCGGCGCTCCTCCTCGATGTCCTCCTTGGTGCCGACGCCGAGATCGGCGGGGATGCAGCCGTCGACGGTGTTGAGCACAAGCACGTTCTTCCATTCCTGGCCCTTGGCCGAATGGATGGTCGACAGGATGAGATAGTCCTCGTCGCGATGCGGCGGGCCGGCCTGGTCGCTGGTGGCGTCAGGCGGATCGAGCGTCAGCTCGGTCAGGAAACGTTCGCGCGACGGGTAGGTCGAGGCGATCTGCTCGAGCTGCAACAGATCGGCCCGCCGCGTGATGGCGTCCTCATGGATGCGTTCCAGATGCGGCTCGTACCAAAGCCTGATCCGCTCCAGGTCGGCTGGCCATTTGGGACCCGTCCGCAGCCCGCTATAGATGTCGAGGAAGACCGGCCAGTCTCCAGCGGCGCGCTGCGGCGGCCGGAAGCGGGCAAGGCCCAGCGTCTCGTCTAGCGACGTCGCCATCGCGTCGACGATCTGCGAGGCGGCGGACGGCCCGATGCCGGGCATCAATTGCAGCACGCGGAAACCGGCGACGCGGTCGCGCGGATTCTCGGCGAAGCGCAGCATCGCCAGCATGTCCTTCACATGCGCGGCGTCGAGGAATTTCAGTCCGCCGAATTTCACGAACGGGATGTTGCGGCGCGTCAGCTCCACCTCCAGCGGCCCGCTATGGTGCGAGGCGCGGAAGAGCACCGCCTGCGCCTTCAGCGCCGTGCCGGCCTCGCGTTCGGCCAGGATCGCCTGGCAGACATAATTGGCCTGCTCGGCCTCGTCGCGCACGCTGACCAGCTGCGGCTTGTGCGAGGACCGGCGTTCGGTCCACAGGTTCTTGGTGAAGCGCTCGCTGGCCTCGCCGATCACCTTGTTGGCGGCGGCAAGGATCGTCTCCGTCGAGCGGTAGTTGCGCTCCAGCATGACGACCTCGGCGCCTTGCGCGAACTGTTTTGGGAAATCGAGGATGTTGCGCACTTCCGCGGCGCGGAAGGAATAGATCGATTGCGCGTCGTCGCCCACCACGGTCAGCCCTGCGCCGTCCGGCTTCAGCGCCAGGAGGATCGAGGCCTGCAGCCGGTTGGTGTCCTGGTATTCGTCGACCAGCACGTGGTCGAAGCGGGAGCCGAGATGCGCCGCGATCTCCGGCTCCGCCGCCATCTGCGCCCAGTAGAGCAGAAGGTCGTCGTAATCGAGCACGTTCTGCGCCTGCTTGGCCTCGACATAAGCCGCGAACAGCTCCTTAAGCTGGTCCGCCCACCCTGAGCACCAGGGAAAGGCCGAGCCCAGCACTTCGCCCAGCGGCGCCTGCGCGTTCACCGCGCGCGAATAGATCTGCAGGCAGGTGCTTTTGGTCGGAAAACGGCTTTCGGTCTTCGAGAATCCCAGCTCGTGCCGGGCAAGGTTCATCAGGTCGGCCGAATCCTCGCGGTCGTGGATGGTGAAGGCCGGATCGAGCCCAACCTGCTCGGCATAGTCGCGCAACAGCCGCGCGCCGATGCCGTGGAAGGTGCCGGCCCAGGCGAGCGCGTCGGCGATGATCGCGGCGTCGCGTCCCAGCACCTCGCCGGCAATGCGCTCGACGCGCTTGGCCATCTCGGCGGCGGCGCGGCGCGAAAACGTCATCAACAGGATACGGCGCGGATCGGCGCCCTTGACGATGAGATGGGCGACGCGATGCGCCAGCGTGTTGGTCTTGCCGGAGCCGGCGCCGGCGATCACCAGCAGCGGCGTCGCCACCTTGCCGTCGCCATGCACCACGGCCAGCCGCTGCTCGTCGTTCAGCCGGGCAAGATAGGCGGGCGCCTCGAAGGACGAATCACGAGCGGCGATGTTCATCGCCCATCAAGCATCGTTTCCGCTTTGTTCGCAATAATTTCCTCGCCCCGCGAGAGCGGGAGAGCGGTGGCCGCGAAGCGGCCGGAGAGGGGCTGCCGGCCTACCAGATACCTTATCCCGCAACGCGGTCGGTGCCGTGCCTAAGTCGCTTCAGTTTCGGGTAGGCCGCGCCGGCGGACTGACGCCGGCATTGGCAAGGCGGCGCATAAGTCTGTCGATCCATTCACCCTGCTGAAACTGCAATGCTTCCCAATGCGGCCACGCTGGCGCGGCTTCGATCAGGTGCAAAATGGTCCAGTTCAGGCCAGATGCAGTATCGCCGTCGGGCGGCAGCAATGACACAAGCTCGCGCACGTCGCCCTCCGATAGCGGCAACACCACAGAAGACAGGAGCTTTTCGATCGCTTCGAACTGCTGCGGATCCAGTTGTTCCACCAAGCTCGGCGCGATGGCGCGTATTGCCCTGATTGCATCTTGCGTCATGACTGCAATTAGGCATGAAGCGGGGACCCGAGCAACTACCGCTTCGGCTCCACCCCCATCTTCGCCGACTGGCGCCGCAGCGTGCGCCCTTCATCGCCCGGCATGTCCAGCGGCGCGACATCGCCGGGCACCTCGTCGATGATCCTAACGGCGACGCGATAGGCGGTGTAGGCCAACAGCCCTGTAATCAGCAGGCGGATCATGACCATCTCCTCATGCGGTTCGATTGGCTCTCAACCGGAGGCGAGCCTGTTGGTTCCCCCAAACGAACCAAACCGCGCCACGCAACCAAACCGCCGCCGCCTCGTTTGCCCTGCATGAAAGGGGCGAACGAGAGGAGGTCGTCATGAAGAAGCTTCCTGTGCTGTTGGCTGCCGCGGCAGGGCTCGTGCTCGCCGCCTGCGACAACAGCATCCCCCCGACTAAGGCGCCAGCCGTCGATCAGAACCCTCAGGTCGACAAGAACCCGGTGCCGAAATCGACCACCGGCGGCGATCAGCCAGGCACCCCGCCGAAGCAATAGGGCATGACAAGTCCGGCCGGTGTTGTTGCTGGGCTGAAACGAAGAAGGCCGGCGCTGCTTGGGAGGAAGCTGGATAGCGCCGGCCAAGCGGGAAAATCAGGCCCGCCGCACAGTCCAAGATAGCTGAGTCTTTCCGCCACGTCATGGTGCGATCACGGTAGCCGGCTACAGTCCAGGAGAAATCACCGGAAAATCCTGAAATTCTGCGGGGCTCCACCATCGTGAGGCCACCGATGCCGCCTTGGCTGGAGAGCCGTCGGAGGTAGCCGTGAAAACCGTTGCGACAGACGCCTTCTTTTAACCCCTGCTCGTCGTCGTCGGGCTGGTCATCTGGACGGCCTCATACAACCATCGGCAACGCCTCAGCGACCGTAATCTCCTCTTGATAGCGGCGGCCGACGGTGGCTGACATACGAATGTCTCGGCCGCCAGCCGCGACAACCCCTCAAGCCACAGCCGCGATCGCCTGCTGTCCGCCGGCGATCTCGATGTCGAGTTGGCGCTGCGTCAGCGCCGCCTCGGCCACGATCCAATGCTTGAACAGTTCCACCTTGCGCGCGCCGAGCGCCTTGATCGGGCTGACGAAATACCAGCCGGCCGTGTTGGGGTGGTGGACCGCGAAGGGCGCCACCAGCCGTTCGGCGCGGATGTCGCTTGCCATGTAGGCGCGGTTGGCGACGGCAAAGCCCATGCCGGCATTGGCCGCTTCGTAGGACATCATGCAGGAATCGAAATAGACGCTCCTGGTCTGCCCAAGCACGAAGCTCGCGCCGGCAAAGCCCAGCCACGACTGCCAGTTCTGGGTGCAGGTGTCGGAGTGCAGCAGCGTGAAATAGCGCAGGTCTTCCGGCGTCACCTTCGACAGCGGCTTGTCGCCCAGCACCTCGTAAAACAGCTTGCGGCTGCACACCGGCGTCAAATCCTCCTTGAACAGCAGTTCCGCGGTGAGGCCGGGGAAATTGCCGTCGCCATAGCGGATCTCGAGATCGTATTCCGACGTCGAGAACTCATGCGTGGCGTAGGATGTCGACACCCGCATCTCGATGTCGGGATATTGCCGCTGGAAGGACGACATCCGCGGAAACAGCCAGCGCGCCGCGAAGGTCGGCAGCACGCAGATGCGAAGCACATGCGCCTGCGACTGGCCGGTTGCCTCCATGCTGGCCGCCACGATGCGCTCCAGCGCCTCGCGCACACGCGCCACATAGGTCTCGCCCTCCGGCGTCAGCGACACCGCGTTGCCGCCGCGCTCGAAGATCTTGAAGCGCAGCTGGTCCTCCAGGCTCTTCACCCTCTGGCTGACGGCGGAAGCGGTGATAAACTGCTCTTCGCCCGCGCGCGTGAAATTCCTGTGCCTCGCGGCGCTTTCCACGATTTTCAGCGAGTTGAGGTTGACCTGACTGAGCAGACGCACGGGGTTTCGACCTTAAGCTGGGCTTACGCTAGCACCAGCATTCCTAAATTTACAGGGGGAGGTGAATTAATCGACTGTTTACCAAGTGTTGCCCCCACCTTGGAGAAAGTAGAATGAACGCCCATACAATTCCCGATCTGCGCTGTGCAATGAGCCGCGAGGCCATCATTGGTCATGAAACCTCCTGGAAAGTGTCGACTTTCGGCGTCGCCCAATATCGTCATGGTTACGACCCCGCTCTGCTTGCCGCCATCGAGGAAGCCGCCCTGAAGCTGAAGGCCAGCCATGCCGTTCACAAGCATCTCGACCTCACCTTCATCACCGGCGCCGACCGCTATATCCCGGAAATCAAGGAGCTTTTGCACGACAAGCTGCGCCTGGAAAGGCTGTCCGACATGATGGCAACCAAGCTCGAGCCGTATCCGCTGTCGATCGTCGGCTCGACCGTCACCTTCATGAACCCGAAGGACGGCGCGGTCGAATGGCATTGCGACGGCGTTCCAGTGACGGAGCTCATTCCGCTGTCGATCAGCGACCCGCTCATCGGCGGTCATCTCGAAATCTATTGCGACGATTCCGAGACCGGCCGCTCGATCCTGGAATCCGGCCGCGACCTGCCGCGCAACAAGATCATGCGCATCGACCACAAGATGAACTATGCCACGCTTGGCCAGTTCCTGGGCGTGCTCCACCGTACCGCGCCGATCCAGCTTGGCGAGCGGGTCACGCTGGTGCTCAACCAGCGCTCGGCGACCAAACCCTATGTCGACGACAACCGCATGTTCTACCTCGCCGCCGACAACGACCATGACCGTGCATGGGTGAACGAGCTGGCCGAGGATGTTTGGACCAACCAACTGCCCGCCTATCGCCGCCATGCCGAGGAGCATCCCGTGCCGCTGCCGGCGTCGGAGACGGTCCCCGGGGGGGCAAGGGAGTCTTGGTAATGACCAACGATCCGGTCGAGCGCCAGCCTTCAGTGTCGCTGAGCCTCGGTCCGGTCGCGCCGGAAAGCCAAAGCCGTTCCGGCGTCGCCCTCGGGGCGGCGTTGGCCTTCGCTCTCGCCGCCGTGGCGCTGTGGGCGACCAACGCCATGGTCGGCAGGACGCTGCTTGCCCTCTATCCGGTGTCGCAAGTGCAGTTCTTGCAATTTTGCGGCGCGGCTCTGGTCTTCGCGCTGATCCGGCTGACTAGCATTTCTCCTTCTCCCCTTGCGGGGTCTCACCCCGTCCTTCGGACCCCACAAGGGGAGAAGGGAAAATCCGCGCTTGCCGCCTATGCCGTCGGCTTCATCGGCCTGGTCGGCACCATGGTGCTGCAATATATCGGCTTCGCCTCGATGCCGGTTATCGAGGCAAACCTCGTCGCCTATACCTGGCCGCTGATGACCGCCGCGGCGGTCATCCTGCTTGGCCGGCCGCGCCGTCCGCTGCTGCTCGGGCTCGCCGCGGTGCTCGGCTTCGTCGGCGTCGCGCTGGTGATTTCCGGCGGCCGCACGCAGACCTGGTTCGAAGGCGGCAGCCTCGTCGGCTACCTCGCCGCTTTCGGCTCGGCGCTCTGCATGGCCTTTTACTCGCTCACCGTCGGCCGCCTTGCCGTGGCGCCGGAGCGCCTGCTTTTGCCCTCGGCGCTGATCGGCGTCGGGCTGACCTTTGCCTGGTGCCTGCACGATGGCGTTGTGCGCCCAGCCGGCGCGCATCTCCTGCTCGGCCTTTATCTCGGCGCTGGACCGATGGGGCTCGGCTACTATTTCTGGTCACGCGCTGCAAAGCTCGATCACAGCGGCAGGATAGCTGTCGTCGCCTATCTGACGCCGATCGCTTCCACGTTTCTGCTGACCCTGTCGGGTGAAAGCCTGTCGACGACGGCGGTTGCCGGCACCGTCCTCGTCATTGGCAGTTGCCTTGCGGTCGGCATCGAAGGTACGGAGACCCGGGATGAGACCCAAAATGGTCGTTGACGAGAACGAACGCCGCGCCAGGCAGGAGGCGCACTGGCTGATCAGGGAGTTCGGCGCGGAGGCGCCGCTCTACGCGGCCATAAAGGCGGAAAAGGCTATCGAGCAGAAGGACTTCGGCCGCTGCGCCCGCTGGAAGCGCGTGCTGGAAATCCTGGCGGACCAGCAGCCGGCGGATATCAGGCGCAGCGCTTCCGCGAAGTGAGCGATTTGCCACGGAACCGCCGAATCGCGCATCGTCGATCGTCCGGCCCGGCGGATTGTCGTTGCCGTGCTGGAACTTGGGCTGAACTTCGACTTTTCAGCAACTTCCATGGAAAATCGAAGTGGTATAGCGCCTTTTACGCGTCCAGGCCGAACGCTTGTGCTATAAAACGATTGCTATAGCTATTAGAATTCCTAACTTGCGCGTTTGCAGTCCGCATAGAAACATCACCCTCGTATCGGGTCTCGTGCGTTTACTGACTCTGGACGGTCCGTTGGGGGACTAGTCCGATACGATACCAAGACCAAAGTCTTAAAACAGCTGGTCACTTGAGAGCCAGCAGAAGGTGAAAAAATTGTCCAACATCGACGATAAAACTGCAATCGAACTGACCGCCGACATTGTTTCGGCCTATGTCGGCAACAATCCGCTCCCGGCCTCCGGCCTGCCTGATCTGATCGCCAGCGTCAGCGCCTCGGTGCGCAAGCTCGCCACCGGCAGCGTCGCCAAGGAGGCCGTGGCGCTGACGCCCGCCGTCAACCCGAAGCGCTCGGTTTTTCCCGACCACATCGTCTGCCTGGAGGACGGAAAGAAGTTCAAGTCGTTGAAGCGCCATCTTGCGACCGATCA
The DNA here is from genome assembly GCF_000427725.1 of Mesorhizobium sp. WSM3224. Classification (GTDB taxonomy): domain Bacteria; phylum Pseudomonadota; class Alphaproteobacteria; order Rhizobiales; family Rhizobiaceae; genus Mesorhizobium. Next base: position 93,228 of record NZ_ATYO01000003.1, read on the forward strand.
CGGCCTGACACCGGACGAATATCGCGCCAAATGGGGTCTGCCGGCCGACTATCCGATGGTGGCGCCGAGCTATTCGGCCACCCGCTCGGCGCTGGCCAAATCGTCCGGCCTCGGCCGCAAGCCGGCCGGCGACACGAGCAAGGGCAAGCGCAAGGCCAAGGCCTGAGTCATGCTGCCCGCAATGGATGAAGTCGCGCCATGGCCATGGCGCGACCATCTCGGGTAGCCGCCCAGTCTTCTGTGGACGTGGCCGACGGCCTTTCCGTCCGGAATTGCGTCAAAAACAAAGAGATAGAGCGGTTCGCCGTTTCCGTGAAACGGTGAAACACTCTAGCCGCGGGCCCGAGGTGCTCGACCGGCCGGGCGCGTTTGGGATCTTGTCCGCTCGCAAGGTTCTCCGCTTCAACCGCTGCCATTTCGAGAAGATAGACAAGCATCTGGTAGCGCGTGCGCGAGAGTATTTTGGCCAGCTTGCGCGTGATCTCCGCGACATATCTCAACGTTCGCAGATCGCTGGCCGCTCCGTCCATCGTGATCTCCCAATATGGCCAAGTTATTGGGCCACGCTGTTTGTGCCAAGTTTATCTTTGGCGCCCACTCACGACTCACGGCGCAGCCACAAGGTTGCAGGTTTGCAATAAAACTGAAATCGATTTTTGAAAAGCATCAAAGCTTGGTCTGGAAGGTTTTGCCGCCCTTTTCTGGTGGTATCGTGTCTGGTTGCACTAATATTGGACGAAAGGCGAACTTGCGGTGGTCTTGACACGGCGAGTTGATCTTGCGCGACGGAATGTTGATCGCCACGGCGGCGAGCGGTCGGGGCCGCTCAGTCCTTGTAGGCGGAGCAGAAGGCGGGCGGGTTGTCGTTGCCGATCATGGCGCAGCCGCGCGTGATCTCATCGATCATCATGCTGCAGGCGTTCTGCCCATTGCAAGGCGGGTGCGTCGCCGGCGACACCTGGATGCATTGCGAGACATACTGGTCCGATTTCGCCTTGCCCGCCGATTGTAGGCACGGCCGCGTGTCGTTCTGGCTTGCCTGGGCAGGAGCAGGTTTCGCAGGCGCGGCGCCAGCCGTCGCAGGCGCGGCGCCAGCCGTCGCAGGCGCGGCGCCAGCCGTCGCAGGCGCGGCGCTGCCGGTTCGCGGCACGCAGGAGAGGTCGCCCTCCGGACACTGCAACTGGTGCTGTAACTGCGCCAGCCTCGCCTTGGTCAGCTCCGCCTTGCAAACCCCGACCAGGCTCGAATAAATCGAGCCATCGGCATAGGGCTGGGTACGGAAGGCGCATTCCTTGTCGCGGAACGGGATCCAGGCGCGCTGCGCCGCGCGCAGGCGCTCGAGGTCGGCGGGAGCGAGACGTCCCGCCAGCGCCTTGTAGACTGCATTGAGCGCCGTGTCGGCCGAGGCCGCATCGTTGGCCGTGCAGGTGGCAAGGTCGGCTTGGGTCTTCGCCGCCGCGCAGTCGATGGCCGCCGCACGGGCCGTGGGTGTGGTGAGAAGCACAGCTAGCTCGGCGGCGCCTGCGAAAATCGCGACAACCAGCGAGGCCGAAAGAAGCGTGGTCTTGCCCGGCATCTGATCTGCCCTCTGTTTGAAATCGACCCCGCCGCGCACGCCAGCATAGGTTGAGACAATAGCGGCGATCAACGCCAAACCGGCGACGTGGCAAGCAAAGTATGACCGGTGATTGGTGAAAGCGGACGAGCGAACAACCTCACGAACTCTTCCTCCGGCTCATCACGCTTCTGGCCTCGAATGGCATCCCGAACCCCCTCGCGCAGAACGCGCAAACTGTTCGCGATGTCCTCGCACACCTGTTCGCGATGTCCCCGGTCCAAACACACAAACAGGAGGGTTAGGGTAGGGGTCCTCTTCGTAAAAACTCATATGCGATCGCCCTGCCTCAAGGGGCAGAGGGCGCGCGCTGTCCCGCCAGCCTCTCAGTCATTCATGGACGACGGCCGGGTTGTTGTCGATTTGGATCAGCAGGTGCTGCGTCGCGCCCCCCTCTGGCCTGCCCGTCCTTCGCGGCAGCTGCGCTGCAGCTTCGGAGGGTTGACCGGCCATCTCCCCCACAATGAGGGAGATTGGCTGTTTCGGCGCCCCGCCCGTGGATTCGACTGGAAGAGCAATTTGAGCCGTGTCGCTCTCGAACAGAACCACCTGCGTCGCCAACGCGGTAGTTGTGGCGACCTGGAAGAAGATGAAGGCGAGGGCGAGATAGCGGATCACGGGCTACACAACGCTCCGGCTGGCAACTGGTTCCCTCGTCGGCTCTGCCGGTATCCGTGCCATGGCTCTTGCGAAGCGCCGACGTCCCGTGCAAAAGCCCGCTTATGCTTATCATCAACGATCTTACGCTGCGCATGGCGGGGCGGCTGCTTCTCGATCATGCCTCGCTGACCCTGCCGGCCGGTACCAAGGCCGGCCTCGTCGGCCGCAACGGCACCGGCAAGACGACGCTGTTCAAGGCGATCACCGGCGATTTCCCATCGGAGACCGGCTCGATCAGCCTGCCGAAAAGCACGCGCATCGGCCAGGTAGCGCAGGAAGCGCCCGGCACCGAGGAGCCGTTGATCGAGATCGTGCTGAAAGCCGATGTCGAACGCCAGGCTTTGCTCGAAGAAGAGAAGACCGCGACCGATCCGCACCGCATCGCCGAGATCCACACGCGGCTGGCCGACATCGATGCGCATTCCGCCGAATCGCGCGCTGCTACCATCCTTGCCGGCCTCGGCTTCGACGATGCCGCGCAGAAACGGCCGGCCTCGTCCTTCTCCGGCGGCTGGCGCATGCGCGTGGCTTTGGCCGCCGTTCTGTTCTCCGAGCCGGACCTGCTGTTGCTCGACGAGCCGACCAACTATCTCGACCTCGAAGGCACGCTCTGGCTGGAGAACTACGTCTCCAAATATCCGCACACGGTGCTCTTGATCTCGCACGACCGCGACCTGCTCAACCGCGCCGTCAATTCGATCGTCCATCTCGACCAGAAGAAGCTGACCTTTTGGCGCGGCGGTTACGACCAGTTCGAGCGCCAACTCACCGAGCAGCGCGAATTGCAGGAGAAGAGCCGCGCCAAGCAGGAAACGCAGCGCAAGCATATGGAGTCCTTCGTCGAGCGTTTCCGCGCCAAGGCTTCCAAGGCCAGGCAGGCGCAGTCGCGCCTGAAGGCGCTGGAGAAGCTGAAGCCGATCGCCGCTGTGGTGAACGACACGGTGCGGCCGTTCTCCTTCCCCGAGCCGGTGAAGACGGTGGCCTCGCCGATCGTGGCGCTGAACGGCGTCAATGTCGGCTACACCGAGGGCAGCCCGATCCTGAAGAAGATGACGCTGCGCATCGATGCCGACGATCGCATCGCGCTGCTCGGCGCCAACGGCAACGGCAAGTCGACCTTTGCCAAGCTGCTCGCCGGTCGGCTGAAGGCCGAGACCGGCTCGATGACGGTCGCGCCGGGACTGAAGGTGGCGATCTTCGCCCAGCACCAGCTCGATGACCTTCGTCCCGAGGAAAACGCCTATGAGCATGTACGCCGGCTGATGCCGGATGCGCCGGAAGCCAAGGTGCGCGCCCGCGTCGCGCAGTTCGGCCTGTCGACCGAGAAGATGAACACCGCTGCAAGGGATCTTTCGGGCGGCGAGAAGGCGAGGCTGCTTATGGGCCTGTCCGCCTTCGAGGGCCCGAACCTCTTCATCCTCGACGAGCCGACCAACCACCTCGACATCGACAGCCGTGAATCGCTGATCCATGCGCTGAACGATTTCCCGGGCGCCGTGATCCTGATCTCGCACGACCGACACCTGCTCGAAGCCACCGCCGACCGGCTGTGGCTGGTCAAGGACGGCGCGGTCAATCCCTATGACGGGGACCTGGAGGACTACAAGACGCTGGTCACCGGCGTTTCGTCCAACCGCCGCGAGCAGAAAGACGCGGACAAGGCGTCCAAGGCCGACCGCCGCCGCGAGGCCGCCCAGCGCCGCGCCGCGCTCGAACCTTTAGCCAAGGAAATCCGCGCCACCGAGGCGCTGATGGACCGCATCCGCAAGCGCATGGACCTGATCGAGGACGAACTCGCCAACCCGGCCATCTACGAGAAGGACCCCTCGACCGCGACGCGGCTCGCCAAGGAGCGCTCGCAATTGGCGCACACGTTGGCGCAGAATGAGGACAGGTGGCTGACCATGTCGGCGGAGTATGAGGAAGGGATCGCGGAGTGATTGGCTAATCTCCCCCCTGGTGGGGGAGATGCTGCAGCGCAGCTGCTGCGAAGGACGGGCAGGGCAGAGGGGGGCGCTGTCCCGCCGGCCTATCAATGAGTTAAGCTGCGCCGCTGTTTTTCTGATCTGAACAGAACAATCTCCAAAGCAGCGATCCTTCGCGCCCCCCTCTGGCCTGCCGCCGCCGCATTTCGAATCATCGAAGCTTTGCCCGATCCGCGGCAGTAACGTTGCCGTGAAGCGGTAACGCTCGCTCGCCGGAGCGCGAATACCGAACTGTCCCCAGGACATGGTCCCACGAATGGTGCCGAGCCCTCGGCCAATCTCTTGTCAAAGCCAGTCTCCTGTAAAGAAAGTGTCCCGGCATGCAATCTTCTGGATTCCTCTCAAAAGTCGCACTGTTCTCCGCCCCACGGGCTGCCGCCGTATGGGCGCCGTTGCCTATCCGCTTGATTGTGGGCTTCGGTTTTCTGGCGCATGGCTACGCCAAGCTGAGCCGAGGCCCGGGAACCTTTGGCGCGGTGCTGGACACGCTGGGCGTTCCCCTGCCGCAGCTGCTGGCTTGGCTGACAACGCTGGTCGAGCTTATCGGCGGAGCCGCCGTGCTGGCGGGCGCTTTCATTCCGCTGGTCAGCGTGCCGATGGCGATCGTGCTCTTGACGGCATTGTTCACCGTCCACTCCCAATATGGATTCTTCTCGGTCAAATTTGCTGAAGTGGCGCCTACCGGAATCAAATTCGGCCCGGTCGGCTACGAGATCATCCTGCTCTACCTCGCCGGCCTTGCAGCGCTCGCGGTCGGCGGTCCAGGCCGCCTGTCACTCGAAGCGTTGATGCGCCCGCAGCCGACGTCGGCGGAGTACAAGGAAGGGATTGCGAAGTAGCGCGGTGTTCCCTTCTCCCCTTGTGGGAGAAGGTGTCGCCTAAGGCGACGGATGCGGGGTGTTCCAGGGAAGGCCAGCGTCTCACTCTGCTGGAACACCCCTCATCCGTCTCGGCGCTGCGCGCCGATCCACCCTTTCCCGCAAGGGGAGAAGGGGAGGCGCGATCTGGCCCTACACCTCTCTCCCAAAACCCGCTAAACACCGGGCATGAACCAGCACGCCAAGCTCCGGGTCGGCCATTCGGCCTGTCCGCATGACTGCCCTTCCACCTGCGCGCTCGAGGTCGAGCTGCTCGATGCAAATCGCATCGGCCGCGTGCATGGCGCCAAGGCCAACAGCTACACAGCGGGTGTCGTCTGCGCCAAGGTCGCGCGCTATGCCGATCGCGTCCACCATCCCGACCGGCTACTGAAGCCGCTGGTGCGTGCCGGGGCCAAGGGCGAGGGCGTCTGGAAGGAAGCGAGCTGGGAAGCCGCGCTCGACCTCGTGGCAGAGAAGTTCATCGCCGCGGAGGAAAGATACGGTTCCGAGACGGTCTGGCCCTATTTCTATGCCGGCACGATGGGGCTGGTGCAGCGTGACGGCATCGAACGGCTGCGGCACGCGAAGAAATATTCAGGCTTCTTCGGCTCGATCTGCACCAATCTCGCCTGGACCGGCTGGATGATGGGGGCGGGCGCCTTGCGCGGTCCCGATCCGCGCGAGATGGCGAAATCCGATTGCGTGGTGATCTGGGGCACCAACGCCGTGGTCACCCAGGTCAATGTGATGACCCACGCGATGAAGGCGCGCAAGGAACGCGGCGCCAGGATCGTGGTGGTCGACATCTACGACAACGCCACGATGAAACAGGCCGATCTCGGCCTGGTGCTGAAACCCGGCACCGACGGCGCGCTCGCCTGCGCGGTCATGCATGTGCTGTTCCGCGATGGCATGGCCGATCGCGCCTATCTCGAAAAATACACCGACGATCCACGCGGTTTGGAAGAACATCTGAAAACGCGCACGCCGCAATGGGCGTCCGCCATCACTGGACTGACCGTCGCCGAGATCGAAGCTTTCGCCCGGCTCGTCGGCACGACCAAGAAAACCTATTTCCGCCTTGGCTATGGCTTCGCCCGCCAGCGCAACGGCTCGGTCAACATGCACGCCGCCTCCTGCATCGCTGCCGTCACCGGCGCCTGGCAATACGAGGGCGGCGGCGCCTTTCATTCCAATTCGGGCATCTTCAAGCTGAACCAGGACGTGCTCGAAGGCACCGCGATGCGCGACCCGAAGGTGCGCTATCTCGACCATTCGCGCATCGGCCCGGTGCTGACCGGCGCGGCGGACGCGCTCTTTGGCGGCCCGCCGGTGACGGCGATGCTGATCCAGAACACCAATCCGGCGAACGTCGCGCCCGAGCAGCGGCTGGTGAAGCACGGTTTTCGGCGCGAGGACCTGTTCACCTGCGTGCACGAGCAGTTCATGACCGACACGGCCAAGCTCGCCGATGTCGTGCTGCCCGCGACGATGTTTTTGGAGCATGACGACATCTACAAGGGCGGCGGCAACCAGCACATCACGCTTGGCCCCAAGCTGATCGAGCCGCCGGAAGGGCCGCGCACCAACCATTACGTCAATGAGGAGCTCGGCAAGCGGCTTGGCGTCGGCGACCGGCCCGGTTTCGGCCTGACCGAGCGCGAGCATATCGACATCATCCTCGGCAAGCGCGGGCTTGGCAGCTTCGACAGCCTGAAGGAACAGAAGTGGGTCGACCTGCAGCCCGACTTCGACGACGCGCATTTCATCAGCGGCTTCGGCCATGCCGACAAGAAATTCCACTTCCGGCCCAACTGGACAGGGCAGTCGGCGCCCAACCGGCCGCCGAAGAGCATGGGCCTGTTCGGCCCGGTCGAGCGGCTGCCGGAATTCCCCGACCATGTCGAGCTGATCGAGGTCGCGGACGAGGAGCATCCGTTCCGGCTGGCGACCTCGCCGGCGCGCAACTTCCTCAATTCCAGCTTTGCCGAGACACCGGTGTCGAAGGCCAAGGAAGGCAGGCCCGAGCTGCTGCTCCATCCGCAAGATGCGGCGGCCCTCGGCATCGAGGATGGCGGCCGCGTCGAGGTCGGCAACCGGCGCGGCGACGTGGTGCTGCACGCCAGGTTCTTCGACGGCGTGAAGCGCGGCGTGGTGATCGCCGAAGGCATCTGGCCGAACAGCGCGCATGAACGCGGCGAAGGCATCAATGTGCTGACCGGCGCCGATGCGCCCGCGCCCTATGGCGGCGCCGCCGTCCATGACAACAAGGTGTGGCTGCGCAAGGCGCAAGAGCTGAACGCGTAGTTGTCAGCTGGCCCAAGCCCCTCAGGTCGCGCCAGCCACTCTCGCGTCTACAGATGCACCGTTTTCCAGTGACATGGGAGGATGTCGTGGCCAAGGTCTCGCTTCTGGGCATTCCGCATGACGAGAACTCGTCCTATCTTCGCGGGCCGGCCGAGGCGCCGCCGCTGATCCGGCGCGAACTCGCGAGCGACGCCTACAGTTCCTGGACCGAAACCGGCTTCGACCTGACGGATCGCTTCGTCGATCACGGCGACATCGATTTCGCGCAAGCCGGCGACCCGTGGCAGCGGATCGAGAACGAGGTCGACCGGGCGCTCGATGCCGGCCACCCGCTGATCTCGGTCGGCGGCGACCATGCGATCTCCTGGCCGGTGCTGCGCGCGGTGCGCCGCCGCCATCCGAGCTTGACGATCGTCCATATCGACGCGCATCCGGACATCTACCACTCCTATGACGACAACCCGCGCTCGCACACATCGCCCTTTGCCCGCATCATGGAGGAGAGGCTGGCCGACCGGCTGATCCAGATCGGGCTTCGCACCGTCAACGATCACCATCGCGACCAGTTCAAGCGCTTCGGGGTCGAGGTCGTGGAGATGCGGCATTTCAGGGAAGGCTTGCAACTCGACCTCGAGACGCCGGTCTATATCTCGATGGATATCGACGCCCTCGATCCGGCCTTCGCTCCCGGCATCTCCCACCGTGAACCGGGCGGCTTCACCACCCGACAGGTAATCGGGCTGATCCAGGGAATAGACCAGCCAATAGTCGCCGCCGACGTCGTCGAATACAATCCGCGCCAGGACCTGTTCAACGTGACGGCGCTGGTCGCGGCCAAGCTGATCAAGGAGATTGCCGGCATGATGCTGAAGACCAACGGCGCGCCCGCCGTCTGAATCAATTTGGCAAGGCGGCGTGCTAGAGGATTGTTCCGACTCGGCTTTCGACAGGATCACCATGCCCCAACCGCTCAAGATCGCCATAGCCGGCGCGCTCGGCCGCATGGGCCGGCAAATGACGGAGACAATACTTGCCGATCCGCGGCTTGAACTCATTGCCCGCTTCCACCGGCCGGGCAGCGCGGGCGAGGGGCTGGTCGAGCGTGACGAGGCGCTGGCGCTTGCCGATGTGGTCATCGATTTCACCACGCCGGCGGCGTCGGTCGAACTGGCGAAAGCGTGCGCGGCGCGCGGCGGCCCCGCGCTGGTGATCGGCTCGACCGGCTTCAGCGAGCCGGAGTTGGCCGCGGTCGCCGACGCTGCAAGGAAGATCGCCATCGTGCGCTCCGGCAGCTACTCGCTGGGGGTCAACATGCTGACCAGCCTGGTCGAGCAGGCGGCGAGGGCGCTTGGCCCTGACGATTGCGACGTCGAAATTCTCGAAGCGCATCACCGCTTCAAGGTCGACGCGCCGTCGGGCTCGGCGCTGATGCTCGGCGAAGCGGCGGCGCATGGGCGCGGAGTCAGGCTGGACGATGTTGCGAGGCGCGCCCGCGACGGCCTCGTTGGTCCGCGCAATGCCGGCGAGGTCGGCTTCGCGGTGCTGCGCGGCGGCAGCATCGTCGGCGAGCACACCGTCAGCTTCCTCACCGCCGGCGAGACGCTCACGCTCTCGCATGCCGCCGGCGACCGCTCGATGTTCGCGCGCGGCGCCATCGCGGCTGCACTCTGGGTCGCCGGACAGCCGCCCGGCGAATACGACATGCGCGATGTGCTGGGTCTTTGACGATCGTTGGAAGCTGAAAGCCAGCTGAAAGCTTGGCCATGCCATGACAGCGTCGCGGCGTTTGCCGTGACCGGTCCAGGAGGGGCCGGCAAGGAGGAATGCGGCGCAGCTTGCACGGCGCGTCGCCCACGTGGAGGAAGTTACGTGACCGGTTTCATCTCTAAACGCGCCCTGCGTTCCGCGCTGCTGACGCTTGCCGTGGTTGGCGCTGGCGCACCGTCGGCTTCGGCGGCCGACAAGATCTCGATCATGGTGGGTGGCTACGAAAAACAGATCTACCTGCCCGCGAAGCTTGCCGAGGCGCTGGGCTATTTCAAGGATGAGGGCCTCGACGTCGAACTGCTCAACGAGCCGGCCGGCGTCGATGCCGAGAACGAGATGCTTGCGGGCGCGGTGCAGGGCGTGGTCGGTTTCTATGACCACAGCATCGACCTGCAGGCCAAGGGCAAGTTCGTCGAATCCGTCGTCCAGTTCAGCCAGGCGCCGGGCGAGGTCGAGCTGGTCTCGGCGAAACATCCGGAGATCAAGTCGCCCGCCGACTTCAAGGGCATGAGCCTCGGCGTCACCGGCCTCGGCTCCTCGACCAACTTCCTGACGGAATATCTCGCGGTCAAGAACGGGCTGAAGCTCGGCGAGTTCACCTCGGTACCGGTCGGCGCTGGCAACACCTTCATCGCCGCCATGCAGCAGGACAAGATCCAGGCTGGCATGACGACCGAGCCGACGATCACCCGGCTCTTGAAGACCGGCGAGGCAGCGGTTCTCATCGATATGCGCACGATGGAAGGCACCAAGGCCGCGCTAGGCGGCACCTATCCGGCCGCCTCCCTCTACATGCAGACCGAATGGGTCGATGCGCACAAGGACACGGTCCAGAAGCTCGCCAACGCCTTCGTCAAGACGCTGAAGTTCATCAGCACCCATAGCGGCGCCGAGATCGCCGAAAAGATGCCGAAAGACTATTATGTCGGCGACCAGGAAGGCTATGTGAAGGCGCTTAACGCCGGCAAGGCGATGTTCACCCCGGATGGAGTGATGCCGCAGGGTGGTCCGGAAACGGTGCTCACGGTTCTCTCGGCGTTCAAGAAAGAACTGCAGGGCAAGCAGATCGATCTTTCCAAGACCTACACCACGGAATTCGTGAAGAACGTGAAGTAGCAATCAAGCCGGCACGAGGTTCGGGCTTCGTGCCGGCATCCTGATCTGTTTTCCACGCCCGGCGATCCCCGCACGGCGGTCGCCCGCTATTGGAGTTCCACCCATGGCTGTCGAAAAGACCGCTCCGGCGATAGAGCTGATCAATGTCAGCCGCCGCTTCCTTTCCCCAACCGGCAAGTCGCTGACGGCGATCCGCGATTTCACCATGACAGTCGAGCGCGGCGAGTTCGTCGCCGTCGTCGGCCCGACGGGCTGCGGCAAATCGACGACGCTCAACCTCGTTACCGGGCTCGCCAGGCCGAGCGCCGGCGAGGTCCGTGTCATGGGCGCGCCGGTTAAGGGCATAGACCCGCGCATCGGCTTTGTGTTCCAGACCGACGCGCTGTTTCCGTGGCGCACCGTCATCGAGAACGTGATGGCCGGACCGGTGTTTCGCGGCAGGCCGAAAGCGCAGGCGCAGGCCTCGGCCCGCGACTGGTTGGCTCGCGTCGGCCTTGCGCGCTTCGAGCAGCATTATCCGCATCAGCTTTCAGGCGGCATGCGCAAGCGCGTGGCGCTCGCCCAGACCTTCATCAACGGTCCTGAGATCCTGCTGATGGACGAGCCGTTCTCGGCGCTCGACGTGCAGACCCGCGTGCTGATGCATGAGGAGCTTTTGCGCCTGTGGTCGGAGGCGAAGGCGTCGGTGGTCTTCGTCACCCATGACCTCGAGGAAGCGATCGCGCTGGCAGACAAGGTCTATGTGCTGACGGCCGGCCCGGCGACGGTGAAGTCGGTCTACACGATCGACCTGCCACGCCCGCGCGTCGTCGCCGACATCCGCTACGAGCAGAGCTTCATCGACTATTCGCGCACCATCTGGGCCGACCTCAAGGAAGAGGTCGAGACCAGCTACGCCCGCGCCGCGGCGTGAGGAGAACCGATATGACAGACGCCATCGTCAATATCTCGACCGCGAGCTTCAGGCCGGGGACTTCCGATGCCGAGATCGAGGCCGCTGCCGCCAAGGCGGCAGCGCATCGCCGCCACGCTGTCACGTTCTGGCGGCTGGGCATCCTGGTCGTCTTCCTCGGCTTGTGGGAAATCGCCGGCCGCATGGCCTGGATTGATCCGTTCTTCTACGCCATGCCGAGCACGATCGCCGGGCGGCTCTATGAATGGACCACGGAGGGAACGTCGGAAGGGCCGCTCTGGTACCACCTCTATGTCACCATGGAGGAATCGGTGCTGGGCTTCGTAACAGGCTCCGTCGCCGGCATCGTCATCGGCGTCGCGCTCGGCCGCAACCGCATGGCCGCCGACATCTTCTCCATTTACATCAAGGTGATCAATTCGATCCCGCGCGTAGTGCTGGCGCCGATCTTCATCATGATCCTCGGCCTTGGCCTTGCCTCGAAGGTTGCGCTGGCCTTCGTCATGGTGTTCTTCGTCGTCTTCCACAACGCCTTCCAGGGCGTGCGCGAGGCCGACCGCGCGATGATCGCCAATGCCCGCATCCTCGGCGCCTCCGACTGGCAACTGACGCGCTCGGTTATCGTGCCGTCGGCGATGAGTTGGATCTTCGCCAGCCTCCATGTCAGCTTCGGCTTCGCCATCATCGGCGCTATCGTCGGCGAGTTCGTCGGCTCGCGCTACGGCATCGGCCTCCTGATCAACATCGCCAAGGGCTCGTTCGACGCAGCCGGCATGTATGCGGCGATTGTCATCGTCATGGTGGTGGCGCTTGGCGCCGAGTACTTGATGACGTTGGTCGAGAGCAGACTGGCGAAGTGGCGGCCGCAGCCGCTGCACGAGACGCAGTGATGGCCGCTGCAGGTTTCACAGCTGCATATTAGCCGCCAGCCAGCGGCAGCCGCACCTCGACAATCAGCCCGCCGGCCGCGCTATCCCCAAGGGTGACGCGGCCGCCGCCATTTTCGACAACCTCGCGCACGATTGCCAGGCCCAGCCCGCTGCCTTCCTCGCTCGTTCCGGCAACGCGGTAAAAGCGCTCGAACACATGCTCGCGCTCGTCCGCGGGAATGCCGGGTCCATCGTCGGCGACCGTGAGCCGTGCCTCGTTGTCAATGGCCGCGAGCTTCACCGTGACGCTGCCCCCGGGCGCTGAGTAGCGCAGCGCATTGTCGACGAGGTTGACGATCATCTCGCGCAGCATGGTGCCGTCGCCGATGACCGGCACGGGCCCCGTCTCCTCCAGGCCGAGATCGATATTGCGGCCAACGGCGATCGGCGCATGGGTTTCGAGCACTTGCCGCGCCGCTTCGGTCAGGTCGATGCGATCGGCGCGCGGCCGCCGGCTGCCAGGCTCGGCGCGCGACAGGGTGAGCAGCTGTTCGGCCAAACGCGCCAGGCTGCCGGAACTTGCCTGCAGGGCCACAAGCGCTTCATGGCGGGCATCGGGGACAGTTTCCCGCAACGCATAGCTTGCCTGCGTCGACAGCAGCGCCAGCGGCGTGCGCAGCTGATGCGCGGCATTAGCAATGAAGCGCCGTTGCGCCGCCATCTGCGCCCGCACGCGCGCCATATAGGCATTGAGCGCCTCTATCAGGGGGCGGATTTCGGTTTGGGCGCCGGGTACCTCCACCGGATCGAGGTCGCTGCGGCTTCGCGAGCGCACGGCGTCGCGCAGCCGCAGCAGCGGCGCCAGTCCCCTGCGCAGGCCGAGCAGGACGAACACGCCGGCGATCGCCACCAGCGCCAGCTGCTGGCCGAAGGCGCTTAACCACAGACGCCACACCATTGCGTCATGCCCGGCGAGCGTCACGCCGACTGTGACCGTGATCGGCGAATCTCCCCCGGCGCCGATTACGGCATGGCCGAGCGTCGCGAGCCGCAGACGGTGCTCGCGAAACCCCGTCTCGATGCTGCCGCGCTGCGTTGCCGTGGGTAGGTCGGGATAGCCGGTGAGCAGGCGTCCGCCCGCGGTCTCGACATGATAATAGACCCTGTCGCGGTCGCCGGTATCGAACATTTCGATCGCCGCCGGCGGAATGGTGGCATCGAGCACGCCGTCTTTTACCGCGACCTGCTCGGCGATAGCGCGCGCCGACGCCATCAGCATCCGGTCGGTAACCAGGTTGGCAGTCGCGAGCGCATTGCCATGGCTGGTCCACAAATTGATCGCGGCGAGCCCGGCCAGCGGCAGCACCACCCAGGCCAGCAATTGCAGGCGGAGGCTGCTGATCCGGAGCTTATCGATTCTCATGGCCCCGGATCGTCGTGGCGCAAGAGGTAGCCGAGGCCGCGCAAGGTGGCGATCTGGACACGCGATCCTTCGAGCTTCTTGCGCAGGCGGTGCACATAGATCTCGATGGCGCTGGGATCGGCGTCGGTCTCGAAAGAGTAGATCGCCGCCGAGAGCGCCGCCTTGCTCACCGTTCGCCCGGCCTTGACGACAAGCTGTTCCAGCACCGCATGCTCGCGCGGCGTCAGCGACAGCGTCGCGCCGGCAAGCGAGAACAGGCGGGTGTTGGTGTCGAAGACGAGATCGCCGCAGCAAATGACCGGCGCGGTGCGGTCGTTGGCGCGGCGCAGTTGCACGCGGATGCGCGCTTCCAGCTCCTCGATCTGGAAGGGTTTCGCCAGATAGTCGTCGGCGCCTTCGTTGAGGCCCTTGACCCGGCCGTCGAGGCCGGCATTGGCGGTGAGCACGATAACCGGCACCGGGTTGCCGCGCGCCCGCAGCCTTTTCAGCACTTCCATGCCGCCCATGCGGGGCAGGGCAAGGTCGAGGATGATCAAGGCATGCTCGCCGGCGGCTAAAGCATGCTCGACGTCCTCGCCGTCATGGACGACGTCGACGACATAGCTCGCCTGGCGCAGCGTCTTGCCCAGCCAATCGGCCAGTTCGCGATTGTCCTCGACAAGCAGCAGCCGCATCGTCTGTCGCCGTTTCCTCCCAACGGCCTCGGCCTTCGCCAAAGGCGGCAGGCAGCGTCCGAATTGGTCCCTGAGGCAACCGATAGTATCGATCCGCCCGCAAGGCAAACGCCGGTGCCGGGACGGGCAGGGCGGCTGTTGAGCCACCTAATCCCTCTTGCAACCAATAAAACCGAACCGTTCGGTTCAATTTATGTTGACGGTTCGTGCAGGGAGAGTGAACGCTGGCGAGCCAAAAGAAGCACCATGCTGCAGTGCAGTATCCATAAGCAGTTGATATTAAACAGAAAGAATGTGGCCGCTGCGGCGTTCGCATGATTTCAAGATCGAACCGAACGGTTCGGTTCACACATTTTCGTGATTGGAACTGGCAGCAGGACTGCCCCATCTCGGGGTGGTCCGAGCGACGCGAATTTCCATTACGGCACGCCACTAGACGGACACGACTTTTGAAATCTGGAGTATCTAAAATGAACAAGATTGCTTTTGCCGCCGCTGCTCTCCTCATTGCCACGGGCAGCGCCTTCGCCGGCAGCGACCACTACGACCCCAACAATGCCAACCAGTCGGCCGTGACCGCTCCCGCGGGCAATGTCGACAACACGGTCACCGGCTCGATCCGCAAGTTCAACAAATTCGAACAGCGCGACTTCCACATCAAGCCGGATCAGAACCAGCCGCAGTCGGGCCAGGGCATCTGGGGCCGCTAAGCGGCCTCTTCCTGACCCGCTTCACCAACAACCTTGAAACTGGAGTAACTCAAATGACCAAGATCGCCCTTACCGCCGCCGCCCTTCTCGTTGCCACCGGTGCCGCTTTCGCAGGCTCCGACAACTACGGGTCAGCCAATGCCAACCAGCCGGCCGCTTCGGCCGACAGCTCGACCACCGCTTCGATCAAGGCGTCGGACGCGAATGTCCAGAAGCCGGTCGTCACGGGCGCTGACCACAACCTGTTCGGCAACCGCTAGTCGGCCCGCAGGCGAACCTTCGACCAACAACATTGAATCTGGAGTAACTCAAATGACCAAGATCGCTCTTACCGCCGCCGCCCTGCTTGTCGCCACCGGCGCCGCTTTTGCTGGGTCCGACCACTACAACCCCAACGAAGCCAACCAGCAGGCCGCTTCGGTCGACAGCTCGACCACCGCTTCGATCAAGACGTCGGACGCGGATGTTCAGAAGCCGGTCGTCACGGGCGCTGACCACAACCTGTTCGGCAACCGCTGAACGGCCTGGTCTTGCCAAAGACCTCAAAGCGGCGGGCTTGTCCCGCCGCTCTGTTTTTGTGCAGCCGGCTACCCTTGGCCGGGCTTTTCTGGGACTGATCAAGCATTCATCACGAAGCGGTGATGCCTGTAACGATGCCCCTGGTGCCGTCGAAATGAGAGCAAGGGCCGATAGACGGGGCCGATGCCAGAAATTCAAGTGAGTGGAGCGAGCGGGCCAGCACCCGGGCGATGCCCGAGGCTGTGCCGATCCATTAGGTCATCGGATCGTCAATCGCGCCCGATCAAACAGCGCAACCCGAAACCAGGAGTATTTGAAATGACCAAGATCGCTCTTACCGTCGCCGCCCTCCTTGTCGCCACTGGCGCCGCTTTCGCCAGCTCCGACAACTACGGCCGGGCCAACGCCAACCAACCGACCGTCACCATCGACCGGACCGCGACGGCCTCGACCACGAAGTCGAACACGGATGTCGGCACGCCGGTCGTGCAGGGCACAGATCACAATCTGTTCGGTAACCACTGATCCAGTACAGGAAATACCAGGCGGCGGGCTTGACCCGCCGCTCTGCGTTTCTGAAGCCGGCAATATGAAATCAATTCACAACTATTTGTATCATAAACATTTGTAATCGTTTGCCTTTTTCCGAGCGAAGCGGAAGCCGACATTGTGGTGGTCGCTGAAAATCGAACACCTGGGAATAAATCTCGGCCGCCGCGGGTCTTCTCGGCAGCGGGGCCATCCTCCCAAGGCTGCCGCCGATGCAACGACACGGAACAAGGAAGATTGAAATGACCAGGATCGCTCTCACCACTGCCGCAATGCTTCTCGCGATGGGCTCCGCCTTTGCCGGCAGCGACCACTACGGCGACGTCAACACCAGCCAGCCGGCCGTCGGCGTCGATACCAACCTCACCGCTTCGATCCGCAAGCACGAAGTGGCCAAGCCGGCCGACGTCGACACCTCGATGACCACCGGTCCTGCCGGCTCCAAGGCCTCGCCCGACCCGGGCCAGGGCATCTGGGGCAATTGATCTTTCGCGCCTCGGAATGTCAAAGGCGGCGGGCTTGCTCCGCCGCTTTCCGTTTGCGCGGCGGTGAAGCGCCAATCTCCTGCAAAGGAGATCGGCGGCGTCGTGCTCTACCCCAAATCCTTCGGTCGAACACAATGCGTCAGGCGCGCGCCGCCGAAATCGAGATTTGCCCAATCCTCGTCCAGCGTGAACCGGGCAAGCGCCGCCGTCGGAAACTTCGTTTCGATCTTCTTGAACACGCTCTCATCCGATCCGGGTCCGGCCAGCCGTAGCGCGAAGTGCTGCAGGCCGGGATTGTGGCCGATTACCAGCAGGCACGTCGCCCTGGCTTGCCGCACCCGCGCCAGGATGGCGGCAGGGGCGGCCTCGTAGAGCTCCTCGGCGAATTGCGCCGGCGTAGGCCCAGGCAGTTCGGCCGCGACCAGCCGCCAGGTGTCGCGGGTGCGCAGCGCCGGCGAGACCAGCGCCAGGTCCGGCAGCCAGCCGCGCAGCGCAATCTCGCGCCCTATCAGCGGCGCCGTCTTCAAGCCGCGCGGGGCCAGCGGCCGGTCGAAATCGGCACGTGCGGAATCGTCCCAGCTCGACTTGGCGTGGCGCAAGATGAGCAGTTGTTTCAGGGGCATTGCAGCCTCTACGGCGTGATCCGCGCCAGCTGTTCGAGGTCTCTCTCCTCGCGCAGCGGGTCTGGCGCCATCACCACCGAGGTTGCGTTGTCGGCATCGTCGGCGAAATGGGCAAACAGGGTGTGGCCCTTTTCCATGCGCGCCTTGCCTTCGGCGACCAGACCCAGCGCCAGCGGGTAGAGCCTGTGCTCCACCTTCAGCACCCGCGCGGCCAGCGTGTCCTCATTGTCGCCGACCATCACCGGCACGGCGGCCTGCGCGATGATCGGTCCGTCATCCATCTCAGGCGTGACGAAATGCACCGAGCAGCCATGGATGCGCACGCCGGCGCGGATCGCGCGAGCATGCGTATCCAGCCCCTTGAAGGCCGGCAGCAGGGCAGGGTGGATGTTGACCATGCGCCCCTGCCATTTCTCGACGAGGCCACGGCCGAGGATGCGCATATAGCCGGCCAAGGCGACGATGTCGGTGCCGAAGCCGGTGAGCGCGGCATCGATCGCTGCGTCATAGGCATCCTTGCTCGGATGGTCGGCGCGCTGGACGACCTTGGTTGCGATGCCGCGCGACTGCGCGATGCCGAGGCCGGCGGCGTTGGCGCGATCGGAGATGACGCCGACGATCTCGGCCGGATAGGTCGGATCGCTGGCCGCCGCGATCAGCGCCGTCATGTTGGAGCCGCGCCCCGAGATCAGGACGACCGTGCGTTTCCTGCTCATAGGCCGATCGAGCCCCGATAGATGACGCCGGCGTCGCGGCGCGGCACGATGCGGCCGATCGGCGTCACCGTCTCGCCGGCTTCCTGCAGCACCGCCGCCACCTGCGCCGCCTGGCCGGATGCGACGGCCAGGATCATGCCGATGCCGCAATTGAAAGTGCGCATCATTTCCTCCGGCGCGACGCCGCCGGTCTTGGCGAGCCAGGAGAACACCGGCGGCACGTCGATCGCCTCGAGGTCGAGCTCGGCCGAGAAATCCTTGGGCAGCACGCGCGGGATGTTTTCCGGGAAACCGCCGCCGGTGATGTGGGCGAGCGCCTTGATGCCATGCGTGTTGCGGATGGCTTTGAGGATCGACTTCACATAGATGCGCGTCGGCTCGAGCAGCGCTTCGGCGAGGCTTAGCTCGTCGTTGAACGGCGCCGGATCGCTCCAGCCCAGCCCGCTCGCGGCCACGATGCGGCGCACCAGCGAAAAGCCGTTGGAGTGCAGGCCCGAGGAGGCAAGGCCAAGCAGCACGTCGCCCTCGACGATGTCGTCGGTCGGCAAGAGCTGGCCGCGCTCGGCGGCGCCCACGGCGAAGCCGGCAAGGTCGTAGTCCTTGTCGTGATACATGCCGGGCATCTCGGCGGTCTCGCCGCCGATCAGCGCGCAGCCGGCCCGGCGGCAGCCTTGCGCGATGCCGCCGACGATCGAAGCGCCCTGGTCCGGGTCGAGCTTGCCGGTGGCGAAATAGTCGAGGAAGAACAGCGGCTCGGCGCCCTGGACGACGATATCGTTGACGCACATGGCGACGAGGTCGATGCCGATCGTGTCGTGCTTGCCGGCATCGATGGCGATCTTGAGCTTGGTGCCTACGCCGTCATTGGCCGCGACCAGCACCGGGTCGGTGAAGCCGGCGGCTTTGAGGTCGAACAGGCCGCCGAAACCGCCGATCTCGCCATCGGCTCCCGGCCGGCGCGTCGCGCGTACCAGCGGCTTGATCTTCTCGACCATCAAATTGCCGGCATCGATATCGACGCCAGCCTCGGCATAGGTGAGCCCGTTCTTGCGCTTGGCCTTGTCGCCCTTGCTCATCTCCGGCTCGCCCCTGTTTCCATTGCGGGCTCTTCGCATGAATGGTTTCGGGGAGCAAGGCGCGAGAGCCAATCTCCCCCCTTGTGGGGGAGATGTCCGGCAGGACAGAGGGGCGCTGTCCCGCCAGCATATCGGGGAAATCTCTATTCAAATTTCGAGATTGCCCTTCTGATTGCCGTCCTTCCTCAACCCAAATGCCGGCGTTCCTTCGCGCCCCCCTCTGCCTGCCGGCCATCTCCCCCACGAGGGGGGAGATTAGCAGTTCCTCCTTGCGCACCCCTGCCATCTCCATCATCTATCTCCGACCAACCGACAACGGGACATAAGGGTGACCATCCCCAACCTGATCACCATCCTGCGCTTGCTCTTGGTGCCCGCCGTGGTGCTGGCTATGCTGCAATCGCGTTGGGACTGGGCCTTCGTCGGGTTCCTCGTCGCCGGCATTTCCGATGGCGTCGACGGCTTCATCGCGCGGCGCTGGAACCAGTCGTCCCGCCTTGGCGCCTATCTCGATCCGGTCGCCGACAAGCTGTTGCTGGTCTCGGTCTTCGTCGTCATGGGCTTTGCCGGCGAACTGCCGCTCTGGCTGGTGGTGACGATGGTCTCGCGTGACGGGCTGATCGTCTGCGCCGTGCTTTTGTCCAGCGTGATGAGCCATCCGGTCGAGGGGAAGCCGCTCTTCGTGTCGAAGGCCAACACCGCCGCGCAGATCGTGCTGGCTGCGCTTGTGTTGGGCGAACTGGCCTTCGCCCTGCATCTGGGCCCGGTGCGGACCGCGCTCATATTGCTGACCGGGGTCTTGACCGTGGCTTCGGCCGCGGCCTATCTCGTGGCTTGGCTAAGGCATATGAGCGGCTATGGCGAAGGCTCCCAGACGAGCAACTCCCAGACCGGCGACACCAAGTCGGGCAACGTCAAGTCGGGCGGCTCCAGCACGGGCGCCTGACAATGATGCCGCAGTGATCGCGGCTGACGACGGCTCGGGGGCGCTCCGTCGCCAGGTCTTCTTCTGGCTGGCAACGGCCGTCCTGCTGGCGCTGTTCCTCTACATCTTCTCGGGCATCCTCCTGCCATTCGTCGCGGGCATGGTGCTCGCCTACTTCCTGGATCCGGTCGCCGACCGGCTGCAGCGGCTCGGCCTTTCGCGCCTGATGGCGACGGTCGTGATCCTCATTGCCTTCATCGTCGTCGTGGTGCTGGCCTTCGTCATCCTGGTGCCGGTGCTGGCCACCCAGATGGCCGATTTCGCGCGCAAGCTGCCGGAATATTTGACCCGCCTGCAATCACTGATCACCAGCTTCGACCCGCAATGGCTGGAGCAGCGTTTTGGCGTCAACGCCGCCGGCCTGCGCGACGGGCTGAATTCCCTGCTCACCTCCGGCTTCAGCCTGCTCACCACCGTCTTCACTTCGATCTGGAGTTCCGGCGTGGCGCTGGTCTCGGTGGTGAGCCTGTTCGTCGTCACCCCGGTGGTCGCCTTCTACATGCTGCTCGACTGGGACCGCATGGTCGCCAAGGTCGACGGCTGGGTGCCGCGCGACTATGTCGAGACGGTGCGCGCGCTCGCCCGCGAAATCAACACCGCCACCGCCGGCTTCGTGCGCGGGCAGGGCACGCTCTGCCTGGTGCTCGGCGCCATGTACGCCACCGGGCTCTCGCTGACCGGCTTGAACTTCGCCATCCTGATCGGCTTCTTCGCCGGGCTGATCTCCTTCATCCCCTATGTCGGCTCCTTGACCGGGCTGGTGCTCGCCGTCGGTGTCGCCTTCGTCCAGTTCTGGCCGGACTGGACCATGGTGGTTGCGGTGGCCGGCGTGTTCTTCGTCGGCCAGTTCATCGAGGGCAACATCCTGCAGCCGCGGCTGGTCGGAAAGAGCGTCGGCCTGCATCCGGTCTGGCTGATGTTCGCGCTGTTTGCCTTCGGCGCGCTGTTCGGCTTTGTCGGCCTTTTGATTGCTGTGCCGGCCTCGGCGGCGATCGCCGTGCTGGTGCGCTTTGCCATCGGCCGCTACCTGCAATCGCCGCTTTACAAGGGTCACGCCACCGAGCCCGTGCCGCCGTTGCCGGCCGATCGCGGCGGCGGCCATCGCTCGAAGTCGCGTGGCTGAAGTGGCCGGTGAGCGAACCGACACGCCGCGCCAGTTGCCGCTCGATCTCGGCCACGGCACCGGCTATTCGCGCGACGAGCTCGTCGTCTCGGGCACCAATGCGCAAGCGGCATCGCTGATCGACCGCTGGCCCGACTGGCCGTCGCCGGTGGTGGTGCTGGCCGGGCCGCCCGGCTCCGGCAAGACGCATCTCGCCCAGATCTGGCAGGATCGGGCGCACGCCGTCGCCATCGATCCCGGCCGCATCGGCGGGCACATTGCCGGGCTCGGCATCGGGCCGGTGCTGATCGACGACATCGATAAGGCGGCGATCGACGAGCCGGGCCTGTTCCATCTGATCAACGCCGTGCGCGGCGCGGGCTCGACGCTGCTTTTGACGGCGCGGCGTTTCCCCTCGGCCTGGCGCGTCGCGCTGCCGGATCTCGTCTCGCGATTGAAGGCGGCGGCGACCGTCGAGATCCACGAGCCCGACGACCTCTTGCTTGCCGGCGTCATCACGAAACTCTTCGCCGACCGCCAGGTCGAGGTCGAGCCGCATGTGGTGCAATATCTGGTGCGGCGCATCGAGCGTTCGCTCGGCACCGCCATGCGCGTCGTCGGACGCCTCGACCGCGCGGCGCTGGAGCGCAAGACGCCGATCACCCGCGCGCTCGCCGCCGAAACCGTCAGCGCCATGGACGAAGGGCAGGGCGAGTTCGATATCTGAAGTGCTGTTCGGCATCGAGGCGATGCCAGCAGGCCGCCGCAAAAATGTGCTGGGCGAAACCTTTGCCGGGATATGTGCAGTCTTCGATCAGCGCATCCTGGTTTTCGATGCCGAGGCAGCGCGCCGCTATGCCGGTCTCGCTGTAAAGGCCAGAGCCGCCGGAAGGGGATTTCCTTTGCCTGACGGATACATTGCAGCTGCGGCCGCCGCGAAGGGTTTTCAGGTCGCGTCGCGTGATGTGGCGCCAGTTCAGGCGGCAGGCGTTGCCGTGATCAATCCGTGGGACCGTGCCGCCTAGCCGTCCCATTTCGGAACAGTCTTTCCGGCATCTCTCTTGCAGCGCGACCGTGCCGGCTAACCCCGGTCCCGGTTGCGTTCCAGATCGGGTTGTAGGCTCGCCGGGCTCGAGGCGTTGGGGTTCTCGCCCGGCGGGTTTACCGTTGCTCCAAGCAGCCTGCCGCCGCCGATGGCGAAGGCCGCATTGACCCGGTCGCTTATGAGGGGAGACCACAAGTCGCGCGGCACCCAGGTCAGTCGCCGCCTGGAAACATCCGCAACGACGATGATGTCGGTGTTGGCGTCCCAATTGTCCCTGTCGCCGATCGCTACGACCACGGCTGCCAAGACACGCGCCCTTCTGGCCGGTATCCCGGCCGCGAGACCGCCCTGGTCCTTTGGGAAGGAAGTGATGGTCGGAGTGGCAGGACTCGAACCTGCGACCCCCTGATCCCAAATCAGGTGCGCTACCAGGCTGCGCTACACTCCGACGTCCCGCGGCGTATAGGGGGCGGACGCCCGGAAGGCAACACAAAAACCGACGTCGGAAATGACCTTTCGCCCTAGCGCTTTTGGCCGGCGATCTTCCTGGCGATCGCCGCGCCCTGGATTCTGGCATTGGCAAAGCAGCCGCGAATGCTCGGCCGCATGCCGGTGAACCAGAGCCCGGGCAGCTTCGGATCGTTGGCGGCGCCGTTGAACAGCGGCACGCCCCTGGTGTCGAGCACGCCGAGCCGGCCCAGCATCGTCTCCAGTCCGGTACGGTAGCCGGTGGCGGCGATGACGATGTCGGGCGCGATCGCCTGGCCATTGTCGAGCACGACGTCGTCGCGCCTGAATTCGCGCAGCTGCGGCACGATGATGACGCGCCCGGCCTTGATGGCCTCGACCGCGCCGTCGTCGGCGGCGATCGCCGTATAGTCGGAGCCGAGCCGGCTGGCGCCGCCCGATGGGGCAGGGGGCAGGCCATATGTCGTGAGATCCCCGAACACCAGGCGTTGTGTTGCCGCCATGATCGCATCCGCAAGCCTTGTCGGCAGGTTGGCCATGACCGGAGAAAAGCGGTGCACCGCGATCTGGCCGATGCGCTTGGGCAGCAGCGAAGGTCCGTTGCGCGCCGAAAGCCACATCTGGTCCGTCTCGGCGCGCGAAAGATGGTTGAGCGCGTCGAAGCCGGAATTGCCGGCGCCGACCACCAGCACCTTCCTGCCGGCATAGTCGTTCGCCTTGCCGAAATCGGCCGAATGGATGATCTTGCCTGAAAAATCCTCCATGCCCTTCCAGGCCGGGATGAAGGGCTGGCGGTCGCGCCCGGTGGCGATCACCACATATCGCGCCGTCTTCAAGCCCTCGCTTGTCCGCAGCAGCCAGTGGTCGCCGCGGAATTCGATCTCCTCGACCTCGATACCCAAGGTGATCGGCAGCCGGTGCGTCTCGGCGAACTCGTTGAGATGGCGAATGACGGTGCTGCGGTGCGGGAAGGCCGGCGTTCCTGCCGGAAAGGATACGCCCGGCAAGGAAGAGAGGTCGCGATGCGTGTTGAGGTGCAGATTGTCGTGGCGGCGATGCCAGGGCTCGGCCAGGCGTTGCTCGCGTTCCAGGATTTGCGTCGTCACGCCAGCCTTGGCCAGCGCATGCGCGACGGCAAGCCCTGCGGCGCCCGCGCCGATGACAATCGCGCCGTCCAGTATCGCTGGCTCGCCGACCCCCGACGGCAAGACTTTCGCTTCCGCGTCCATTCTTGTCTTTATCGTCGCCATCATGCCTTCAAATGGCACGACCGTGTATCTGACATATGCCGCTCACGGGCCAAAAGGAATAGGTAGGCGTTGCAAAGACCTCCGGCATTGTGTCGCGGATTATAGAGGGCCGCCTAATGAACCGGGTCGGCATGGCGATGCACCAGCTTGAACGCGCCGTCTTCCAGACGAAACACCTCGGTCACCCGCAAGGTCATTTCGGCTGCCTCGCCGTTCTTGCCCATGCGCGCCTTGGCGTGCTGCAGCCCGGTCCAGAAGGCCAGATCGCCGCTTGCCGATGCCTGCAGCACCTCGAGATCGGTGCTGCCGCCTTTGTGGAAGCTCGCCGCGTCGCGTTCGTAGCGGCCGGCGACCGCCTCGGCGCCTTCGAGATGGTCGCCGCGCGGCGAAAAGAACGTCGCCGGCCCGGCATGGGTGACGATTGCCTTCAGTGAGGTCGCATCGCCGTTGACATAGTCCTCGGCGATCTTCTCGCGCTGCTTCATGAAGGCGTCGAAGGACGAGCCGCCGGGATGCACCGTCCTGATCCACGTCTCCAGGCCGGCCATGAAATTTTCGAGGAAGGCGGCGGTGTCGCCGTTGATAACGGCGCCTTTGTCGTCCAGCAGTTCCGCGACATTGCCGATGTAGGCCTCCGGCTGCTGCATCACCGGCATGTCGAGAAAGACGAAGGTCTGCCTGAGCGCCTGGTTGGAGCCGAAGGCGCCGATCTTGCTCGGGCTGACGCTGACCACCCCGGCGGGCAGGCCCTTGAACACGCTCTTGCCCGGCGGACGCGAGCCGACATCGAGCGCGTTCTTCAGGCAGCCCGGGATCGAGCGGTTGTATTCCGGGGTGACGAACAGCGCCGCGTCGCATTCGCGGATCGCCGCGCGGAAGGCCGACCAAGCCGCCGGCGGCTGGTCGCCGTCCAGATCCTCGTTGTAAAGCGGGAGCTCGCCGATTTCGATGAAGCGGCAGCGCACTGAATCCGGCGCGCGGGCGGCGAGCGCCTTGGCGATCTTACGGCTGAAGGATTGGGCGCGCAGGCTGCCGACAAGCACGGCGAGCTGCAGGACGGCGTGTTCGGTTGCGTTGGTCATGGCGAAGCGTCCGGTTTTGATGGATGGCACACAGGCAAGGCCGGCTCGGGCCGGCCGTCCGACGTTTCGATAATGTCGTCGGCGCGGCGAGGTTCCCTGCGCCGTGGCGGCACGGGTTGCCTGCGGCCTTGCCGCCGCGGCCATTGCACAGTAATGACGGGTTGGCGCGAGATTTTCAGGCTCCCGATAGGATGCTCGGAGATGGCGCCGAACCAGGGTGCCCGGATTGTCGGGCGGCAACGAGGTGGTCATGTCCGCGCGCATTTTCAGTCCAGCCAAAACCGCGATGCAGTCCGGCAAGGCCAAGACCGGATATTGGGTGCTGGAGTTCGATCCCGCCCAGCGCAAGAAGATCGATCCGCTGATGGGCTACACCACTTCGGGCGACATGCTGAGCCAGGTGAAGCTCACCTTCGACACGAAGGAAGAGGCGATGGCTTATGCCGAAAAGGAAAAGATCGCCTATCGCGTCGAAGAGCCGAAGGAAGCCAAGCGCCGGCAGATTTCCTATTCGGACAATTTCCGCTATGACCGCAGGATGCCCTGGACACACTGACTTCTGGTCTTGCGTCGCCTGGCGTAGCGCTCAGCCGGCCCGGCCGGCCGACGGTCCCGTAGCTCAGCTGGATAGAGCACCGGCCTTCTAAGCCGATGGTCGCAGGTTCGAATCCTGCCGGGATCGCCATTTCATTCAACGGTTATGACATCCGGCTGACTCTGAATCTAAACCGTCGCCAAGAGATCAACCACGAAATCCACGAACACCCGCACCTTGGCGGTGCGGTATTGCCGCGAGGGGTAGATCGCGTAGAGCGGAAAGAGTTCGTCCTGCCAATCGGGGAACAGCTCGACCAGCCGCCCGTCGCGAACTTGCTCGCGCGTGGCGAACTCCAGCACCTGCGCGATGCCTGCACCGGCGAGGCAGGCGTTGAGCATGGTCGGCGCGTCGGAGGTCATCAGCCTGGTCTGGACGCTGACCGGCAGCACCTCACTGCCGCGGCGCAATTCCCATTCGTAGGCGCGGCTATGCGCGGCGTCCCAGAAGTCGATGGCGTCATGATCCGGAAGGTCGCAAGGGCGCTGCGGACGCCCCCGGCGCTCGATATAAGCCGGTGCGGCGACGGTCAGCACGCGCGTCTCGATCAGTTTACGCGCGATGAAGGAACCGGCTGGCGGATCGCCGAAGCGCAAGGCGAGGTCGAACCCGCCCGCCACCAGGTCGCCCACCGCGTCGCGCATGATCAGTTCGAGGCGAAGGTCCGGATGCAGCGCCAGGAACCGGCCGGCATGCCCGGCCAGCACCAGTTGCGAGAAGAACGGGTCGACATTGACGCGCAGCCTGCCGCGAACCACCGATGTCGCGCCGGTGGCCTCGATCGCCGCTTCCTCGATGCCGTCGAGGTGAGGACCGACCCGCTCGTGGAAACGCCGCCCTTCGTCCGTCAGGTGCATGGTGCGGGTCGTGCGGTCGAGCAGCCTGACACCGATACGGGCCTCCAGCCGCTGGATGGCGCGGCCGACGCCTGACGCGGTCATGCCAAGAGAGTCGGCTGCCCGCGCCATCGAGCCGGCTTCGACCACCGCCATCAGCACCGTCACGCCGGACAGCAATCTTCCGTCATAAGGCATCCGTCATTCCCAACCTGGAGTCCGGATTATGATGACATATCGGCGCTGGGATCAGCAAGACAACGGTGTGAAAAGACCGGCCAGCGATCGTCGGCGGACCGTTACGGCCGCCAGCCGCGATCCCGTTCAACCGCACATCCGAAAGGAACGATCATGTTCGCTGTTACAGCCATTAGCGGCCGCGTTGGAGGCGCTCTTGCCAAGACGTTGCTGGCTTCCGGCCACAAGGTTCGCGCCGTCGTTCGCGACGAAGCCAAAGGCACGCCGTGGCTCGAAAGGGGCTGCGACGTCGCCGTCGCCGACCTCGGCGATCCCAGGCCGCTTGCCGCCGCACTTTCGGGCGCCGAGGGCGCGTTCATCCTGCTGCCGCCGGTCTATGATTCCGAACCCGGCTTCCCGGACGTGCTGCCGAGGATCGCCGTCGTCCGCGAGGCGCTTTATCGGGCGCTGCCACCCAAGGTGGTCGTGCTGTCGACGATCGGCGCGGATGCCGCGCAGCCCAATCTGCTCAACGTCCTGCGCCTGTTGGAAGAGGCGTTGGCCGACCTGCCCGTGGCCGTGACCTTCCTGCGCGCGGCGTGGTTCATGGAAAATGCCGAGTGGGATATCGCCTCGGCACGCGACGAGGGCGTCATCGACAGTTACCTGCAGCCGCTCGATCACCCGGTCGCGATGGTCTCGGCCGCCGATGTCGGCAGGACGGCGGCCGGACTGCTGCTGGAGGATTGGAGCGGCCACCGTGTGATCGAACTGGAGACCGAGCAAAGGGTGTCGCCGAACCGGATCGCCGCCGCGTTTGCCAAGGCGCTAGGCCGCGAGGTCGAGGCGCGTATCGTCCCGCGTGAGCGTTGGGAAACGATTTTCCGCGACCAGGGCATGCGCCATCCCGAAATGCGCATGCGCATGCTCGACGGCTTCAACGAAGGCTGGATCGACTTTCGCGATCCGAACGCTCAAAGGCGCAAGGGCCGCATCGGGATAGACGAAGCGATTGCCAAGATCGTCAGCGAGGCCGGGTGATGAGGTGATTTTACGGCGGACAAGCCCGAAGATCTGGTCAGCGCCTAGAAGTCCTTGGCTATCCTGCCGCTCGCGCCGCCAAGATATGTATTCCAGACGTAGTCGCGGATGAGTTTTCGATGGTCAGTTGTTCTGCGGTGATAACTGGGTCGGTCAGGGTAGGATACGCCGGCAACATGGAAGAATGCTTCCTCGATGATCTCATGGTGCCCGACCGCCCCTGCCATTGTCATCGGATTTTCCCGAGCGACGGCTACGGCAACGTCACTTGCCCTGTCCAAATGCGAGTAAAGGATGTTCCAGTTTGCGCCGCCAGTATCAAGCCCCATGTTCAAGCGAGGTTCGAAGTTCAGCTTTCGTCCCGCCGTGGCGGAGAAGCGATAGAAGCAGAAACCTGCCCATAAATTCCAGTGTCGATCGGTCGGCTTCGGCTCGTGGATATGATTTCGACCTGGAAGGAACAGCTTCCCGTAGACGGCCTTGCCGTCCATCCTGGCGGGGATATCAAACGACACTACCGGGAAGCAGTCATGATCAATGAAGCCGAATAATTCAGGCTCCAAGTGCCGTATAATGTTATGGTAAGCCCAGCTTATGGCGGTCCCGTGCGATCTGGATAGATGTTTTTCCACCCGCACTGGAAGTGCCAAATAAGGAACGCTTCTCACCTTGCAGATGCTTTCTATTGCTTGTCTCGATGCCTGGTCGGTCGAATTGTCGACAACGGCTAGGGTCATTCCCGGTGAGTGCATTTCCCATGCCTTGGCCAGCGCATCTATGACCCAAGGCGTATTGAACGCCACCGTGAAACAGACACGCGATGTACCAGCAGCTTTCAGGCGATCTGCAAAAGTACGTCCAGCAGCTCGGCCTCGATGCTCGAAAGCCTTGTATACTAGGCCATTTCTGGCTTCCTTCGCCGCGATGATTGCCGGCGCCCTGGTTATGATATCGACAAGCTTCAGACCCATTTGGCCTGCATAACGTGACGTCAGGAGAAAGGGAAGTCTGCCCTTCAATCCCTTCATGCGCGGCCTCAAGTGACGGCTTGAGCACAGCCCCTTCGCTTGAACGCTTGCAAACAGGGAAATTGCAGCCAATAAGCGGCTGCATGAAGATTTTCGTGCTGGTGGAAGAAGCAATCCGTCATCTACGCGACGGTTTGTTCGCAAAACTCAGGTCTTTCGACTGGTTTCAGACTTTCAGCCTGTTGGCTCTGAAGGACGACGTCATTCTCGTTACGAGGCAGTTTGACGATCACACACTAACATTCTCGCCTCGAGAAACCATCGGCAGGGACCTGTTCCGGAAGGGGCACTACCAACGCGATTTGGCCAATCGGGTTCTTGACTTTGTCGGCGTTCCGACGGGAAGGGTGTTGCTGGAACTCGGCGCGAATATAGGCACGCACACCGTCTATTTGATGCGCAGCGGTAAGTTCGATCGAGCAGTCTCCGTCGAGCCGGATCCACGTAACCTCAAGCTATTGAAGCACAATTTATCGCTCAATGAGCTTTCGAGCCTGGTGACTGTCTTTGAATGCGCCGCTGGCGACAGTGAAGGCTCAATCGATCTCTATTTCGGCGATGACAATTTTGGCGCGAGCAGCGTAATTAAGCCAAATGGACACTCGCGATCGATTCGGGTGCAGCTTCGTCGCGTGGACGGCATCCTGGCTGATGCCAAGGTCAATCTTGAGGATGTTGGCTTGGTATGGATGGATATCGAAGGCGCCGAGCCGGAAGCACTGAAGTCCATGGCTGAACTGGTGCGGCTTCGAGTGCCTATTCTTATGGAATACGGCCCTTGGCGGTATGGACCGGTAAAAACTGAGGAATTGGCCGAATATCTCTCTAGTCACTACAGGCGATGCATTGTCTTCGGTGGCAAAACCGAAAAGGAAATGGATATTCGCGACGTACTCGATCAGCGAGATATTCTTCTTCTGCCGTAAGTCCTCACGGCCAACTTAAAGCGACCACCTATCCCGCTGCCGCCATAGATCCACGGGGGTTCGCCAGAGGCGATACCAACCGGCTCTCCTTATTTGCTCGGCAATCGGATCGTCACCATACGTCTTGAAGAACTGCAGCACGCGCGGACTGGCGAACGCCTTCTTTCCTCGCGTGTTGTAGTCGCTGACCGGAAGGTGGTGACGGCCGAGAGTCAGGCCATTCCGGGAGAGCGCGACACCGATGCAGAACTGCTCTGGTGCGTCTGTGTTGGTCAATTCGCGCACGGCCAGCATTGCTGGGTAGGCCTCGGCTAACGCGCTGGCGTTGGCTCGGTGAATGCCAAGTATCCCGCTTTGCCACATCGGTTCCTGACCTGTCAGGGTGTAGTCCCCTATTTTGACGCCTTTGCCTGAGAGAACCGGGTAACGCCGATGCTGGCCCTCACACTTGCGCATGAAGGAACGGGTAGGAGAAATTTGTCGAAAACCTCTGGATGGATCGACATAAGGGTAGTGATCGGAGTCCATGAAGATGAGGCGGTCCGCTTGCTGCAGGATCTCGATCAAGAACGCGGCCTTGATTCCGAAATGATAGCGCCCGCCGAAAGACATCAACTCTTTCTGGTCGGCGGTTATAGTCATCGTCTCGATGGGGTATCGGCGAAAAAGGTCGGGCCTGTCGGTTGCGACGATTATTTTGGCGCTAGGGCAATTGTGCAAAAGCTTAAGTGCGCTAAGCAGTGCGCCAAAGTGATAAACCTCGTTATCGCCATACGCGATATAACCAAAAACGTCGTTCATTCGACCAAATGGGAAGGAGTGCCTGGGATCCTCCCACTATCAATGCTCGCATCTGCAATCCACTCAAAAGTGCTCCGATATCGGCGCAGCTGCCACCGAGGACCCGATGGATCAGTCCCTCGCGCCTGTCCAAGGTTCCTGGTTGATGGTTCGGCCGATCCGAGGCGATGTCGCGGGGCGCTGGGGAGTATCTGAATGTCGGTGCTTTCCAGATGGTTCAAGGACGCGCGCTCCAAATTGCCGGAGCATGTGACGGTCGGTCGTCACAGCTATGGTGTGACATGGCGAAAGGTCTTGTTCCCTTCGAAGGATGCGCCCCTGCGCGTTGGAGCCTTCTGCTCGGTCGCCGGCCAGGTGCTTTTCATATGCTCTGGCCAGCATCCGACCGACAGCGCAACTTCGTTTCCGATCCATAGCCGGTTGCTGAAGCGGCCCGAGCCGATCGCACATGGCGGCAAGCCGGCCGGCATCACCGTCGGCAATGACGTCTGGATCGGCAACGGCGCCATGATTTTGCCGGGCGTCCAGATCGGGGATGGCGCCATCGTTGGGGCAGGGGCCGTGGTCACAAAGAACGTGCCGCCCTACGCGATCGTCGGCGGGTCTCCGGCCAGGCTGATCAGATATCGGTTCCCCGAGGAGATCATATCGAAGCTGCTGGCAATCCAGTGGTGGCGTTGGGACGATGACAAAGTCAAGCGTGAGGCAGCCGCGCTCACCGGCCCGATCGAGGCTTTCGTCGAGAAGCATTTTGTGGCAGGCAGCAACGAGATGAAGGGCAGCGGTTAGCGTAACGATGAAGTCGTGTTTCTTCCTGGCAACGGATGCCGGCTACTTTCCGTATGCCTGCCTGACAGCGCGTCGGATACTTGATGTCTCCACACCGATCGACGGCTTTCTGCTCCACACCGGTGCGAACGAACCGGACCTTGAAGTCGCCCGGCATCTGCTGAAAGGCAGCGTCGACCTGGTCGATGTCACGGACTTTATGGCGAGTTTCGGCTTTCGCTTCGGAACCTACAGCATTGCCGCTTATGTTCGGCTTTTCGCCGACCAGCTTCCGGTATTCGAGCCGTACGACCGCATCGCATACACAGACTGCGACGTTCTCTTCAACAGAGACATCAATGACTTGGCCGGACAGCGGCTGCGCGCCCCGCTGCTCGCCGCGCATGATGACTATATGTATTTCAGGCCTTCTTATCGGCAAAACCTCAAGCTGGCCCCGGGTGCGCCATATTTCAATTCCGGCGTCGTTGTCTTCGATATGAACGCTGTCCGGGACAACGCCCTGCTGGAGCGCACGCGAAAGACCGCCATTGATGGCAAAATGAACGATCAAAATGCGCTCAACGTCGCCTTCGAGGGCAAATGGCAGACCATGCATCCGAACTGGAACCTGCAATCGCTTGGAACGAGTGAGTTCCGGTTCTCGCAAGCCTGGGCCAGGCATTTCGCAGGCGGCAAGCCGTGGGGCAATCAGGTCGGGGTCGAACTCGACGCGCTCGGGATCTGGCGCGACCTGGCAAGGGACACGCCCTGGGCCAAGCCCTTCGAGCAGCGCATACCTTTCGAACGCGGCGTCACGAAACGCTTCTTCCGGCGGTTCGACGCCCTTGCCGGCTTTTTCGGCAAGGACGTGCAACGCCGCCGGGCCAGATATGATGGCACGAAGATGCACCGGATCTATGCCAGGCAGGCGGATGAAGGTGCGATGGCGGTCCAGTTTCCGGAAGTGCTTGGCGGTTTCGCCTGACCAGGCCCGTCTGTCTGCCCGGTACCTGATCATGCGCTGTGGATAGTAACCGCCCGTTTACCACGCTCCGGCGTTCGCGTTGCGGCCTGGCGCCCGACTCGCCGAAATGGAACGGCCTGAACCCGTCAGGCACCCCGAAGCCCAGCGGCCGGCGTTTTCATGTACACCACGGGATGCGTGCTTGAACGCGTTCCAGAGTATGCGTCGGCCGTCGCTTCGCCTTTTAAAACACAGGCCCGACGCGGCAATGGGAAAACCGCGACGGGCCTGGTGGCGTCCCTGACGGGACGCTATGGGGAATCGAAAGGCTAAGCCAGCAGGCCGGCGACCTTGGCTGCCTTGCGCAGCGTCTTGCGGGCTTCCACAGGGCTGCGCAGGCCGTCAAGCGCGTCGCGGCAGACGCGGTTCGCCGAGCGCCAGGCGCCGTCGCGCGCCTGTCTCGGCCAGCGTTGGTCGAGGCATTCCATGGCCTCGAAGCAGGTCGAGACCTTGCGCTGGCCGTTTGGCTGGAAATCGATCACGACTGGTTCGGAAAACCAGACATCGTTCATCACTTCCTCCGTTCTTATGGTCGTCTTTTGAGCAAGCAATCGGCGCCGGATGGCGCCCGATGCAGGTCCGTCGTCAGCGGACCCGCGCGTTAACCAACCAACGCGCGTTAGGTTCCGAAGATTTTTTGCGCTCGGGCAAGGCGTCCCATCACGTCGTGGAACGACACTCACTCCACCAGCACATGCGCCTCGCGCGCGGCGATGACAAAGGCCTCCCTGGCATTGTCCGCCGCGACGTCGCCGCGGATCGCCCGGCGGCAGGCCCGCAGCGCCTCGCTATGCGGCGCGCTGCCGGCGTCGCGCCATTGGCCGGTCAGCAGTTCGACGGCCTGCTCGGCATTGGATATATGGCGGATCGAGCCCGAAAGGCCGACGGCCACTTCGACCGGCCTGGAAAACCATCCCTGGATCATCGAAAAACCTCCCGGAATATGTCGGAACACGATATTTTAACGTGGAGTTCCGTGCTGGAACGTCAACTTAGCGTGATGCCGTCTCGCGACCCACGGCATACGCTGCTCATCTTCCAAGCGGCCTCCGCGAAAGCTCGATCAGCTCCGCCTCGTCGGTGATGCCCGCCATGTAATTGGCGATGATGCGCGAGGCGCGTGCTTCCTTCTGCTCGGCGGTCTCGCCATCGATGTTGCCGTTCGCATAGACCCGGCCAAGCATGGCCGTCTCGGCGGGGGTGAATGTGTTGCGCACACTGGACATGGCTTTCTCCTCCAGCCCGACCCCTCTTTTATCCGGCTAATATTAGCATGCTTCGAGATTGAGCGTGAGTCGCGGCGATATCGCGGTAAGGGCTCCCGGCAAGCGCTTCGGCTCACGCCCTGCGCCCGCGGCTCCTTTGCCGGTCTCGTTATATTCTTGCCGAATGAGCGCTACGCTGATACGCATTAGCAGCGCGGAATTTTTCCGAGTCTGCATTGACTTGCGGTAAGAAAGCGCCGCGCAGTCCGTCCGAGACCAGCAACCCCGACGTGGTGGCAACCGGGTTACGAAGGGGTTCTGGTCGAAAAGAAGCAGGGCAGGTCCCCGTGTCCAAATCGGGGCATGCCCACCAACGCTCTGGAACTCTGAAGCCATTGCCCCCATGGCCTTCGGAAGAGCATGAACCATGGGGAAATCGATGGTCACCAAAAAACTTACCGCCAACGCAGAAAGCGCGGCAGCCTTTCTTGCGGTGATGGGCAACGAGAAGCGTCTGCTCATCATGAACTACCTGGCCGAGGGCGAACTCTCTGTCGGCGTGCTCGCCGACAAGGTAGAACTCAGCCAATCGGCGCTGTCGCAACACCTGGCCAAACTGCGCAGGTTTGGCCTGGTCGAAACCCGCCGCGATCGTCAGATGGTCTATTATTCCTGCAAGTCTTCGGCAGCGCGCGAACTTCTGGCGCTGCTCGATGGCCTGCTGGCCATGGACAAGCCGCTTGCCGGACCGGCAAGGCAGGCGTTTGTCGAGAGACTGCGTCGGCCGCAGGCCGCCTGACCGCCTGCTACGCACGGACGAGGCCGGGGGGCCTTCGTCCGGTGCGGCGCCTCGATGGCGCAGACCGGCGAGCAGACGGTCGCATGGCGATGCTGGGCACATTCCTTAAACCTTGAAGCCGATCCCGCCGCGCCGTTTGCGGCCAGACGGTCTCATCACGTTTCTTTGAGAGGCGGCGCTTCGAGATCGGATTCTCCGTGCAAGGCACGGATAGAACAGGCTTTCTCGCATGGGCGGCGTCCGGACCAGCCGAAGATTACAGATTTGTAAGTCGCCCGACCGAGCCCTGTTGGCTAACCTTCGAGGCGATCCACACCCCCGGATCATGACGGCGCCGAGCTTCCACTTCGGTTCCGTAAGAGGCCCGCCGCTCCGGCGGGTCTCTTTCGTTTTGGGCCCGGCGTGCTTTACCGCCTGCAGATCACGCTACGCGCGATAGGCGCAACGATAGCGGCCGGGATCACCGAGGCGATGGCCGGGTTGGCGTCGTCCCGAAACTCCAACACCTGTCCGGCAATCTGGACTCTCGATTCCCGGTCACCTATCGTCTCGTGGGTTCATAGTGCGCAATGATCCGTACCGGGCTTCCGACGCAGGCGGCGCGGCATTTTTGATCTTCGGTGCTGACGATGCTCGATACAGAAAAGGCCAGGGCCGCTTCGCGGCTGCTGGTGGGTCATTGGGACAACGGCACCCGCCTCGATGCGATATCCGAGGCCTTGCGGCCGCACACGCGCGCCGAAGGCTATGCCATCCAGTCGCATGTAATGGACCGCTCGGCGGCTCCGCTTTTCGGTTGGAAGATTGCCGCAACCAGCCTGGCCGGACAAAGGCATATCAACGTCGACGGTCCGATGGCGGGGCGTCTGCTGGCCGAGAAGGCGGTTGAGGTCGGCGGAGCTGCTTCGCTGGCGACCAGCAGGATGCGCGTGGCCGAAATCGAATTCGCCTTTCGTTTCGGCCGCGAGCTGCAGCCACGCGCGCAGCTTTACGACATTGCTGAGGTGATGGATGCCGTGGCGACTTTGCACCCGGCGATCGAGATACCGGACTCTCGATATGACGATTTCTGCACGGTCGGTGCGGCGCAGCTCATAGCGGACAATGCCTGTGCCAATCTGTTTGTCATCGGCGAGGCCGTGGAGGACGATTGGCGTGATGTCGATCTGGCGAAGCACCCGGTTGTCGGGTTCGTTACCGGAAAATCGCGCCATGACGGAACGGGGGCGGCCGTGCTGGGCGATCCCCGCATCGCCCTTGCGTGGATCGTCAACGAATTGTCGGGTCTGGGCATCGCGCTGCGGCCCGGGCAGGTGGTGATAACCGGCACCTGCGTTACGCCGATAAGCGTCGAGCCCGGCGATGAAGTCACCGGCGATCTTGGCAGGTTTGGTCGCGTTTCGGTCAGGTTTGTCTAGTGCGCTCCATGCTGCTTGACCACTAAAGCGTGTCGCGCTGAAACGGATTCAGGCGACACGCTTTAAGTCTTTGTTTTTTGTGCATGTCGTTGGCCCAGAACCGCTGCACACTTCTGGGCGACATGCATTAGGATAGGCCGCGCACGGCCAGCACCAGCCCGCGCCTCAGAGGTGCCCGAGCGATTGCAGGAGCAGAACGCTTGAGAAACCAAGCAGGGCCATGCCGTACAGCCGGTCGATCCACATTGCGTTCGGGCCGGCCAGAAGCTTCGCCGCCCGCGACCCCAGCATGGCGTAAAGCATCAGCACGAAGACGTCGGCCACGGCGATGATGACCGCCAGAACGGCGTATTGCACTGCGATAGGCTCACTTGTGTCGACGAAGGGCGGCAGGACGGCGGGAAAGAACAGCCATGCGCCTGGGTTTGTGACGGCCACCATGAAGCAGCGAAACATCAGTGCCTTTGTCGAGTGGACCTTCTCGTGAAAGTCCCGATCGATTGCATGGCGCAAACCGGTGGATGTGCGGAGCGCGCCAACGGCTATGAAAAACAGATAGATGGCACCCACCATCCTGACGGCCGACAGGTAGAATTCCGAAGCCGCCAGAAGCACTCCGAAGCCGAACGCCACCACGCAGATCAGGATGATGTCGGATAGCACCACACCGGCCACGCCAAACAAGGCGCGCCTGATCCCGTAGCGGGATCCGTTGCTGATGGCGAGCACGACATCCGGTCCTGGAACCGCCATCCCCAGCACCGATATGAAGGCGAGCGTCACCAGCGGCAGGGTTTCCATGCGGCTGGATAGGTTGCCAGGTACCGGCCTTCCATGACGCCCGTCACACAAGGATTGGGAATGTCGCGGATTTTCTGTGGATCGAATGCGTTGTGGTCGGACGAGCGTTTCATGGAAACGGCAAACCGCTCTATCTCTTTGTTTTTACGCAATTCCGGGCGGAAAACCGTTACACATTTTTCCTGGAATTGCCTTGAAGCGCGTTGCGCTGAAACGGACTCCGGCGACGCGCTTTAAGTCTTTGTTTTGATGCATGTCGTTGACCCAGAACTGCAGCACACTTCTGGGCGACACGCCCTAGTTGCCGGTGCGCTGCCTGTTGACCACGCTCCTCACCGCCAGCACCAGCACCGTGATGACGATCAGGATCACCGAAAGCGCCGCGATCGCCGGGTCGATGTTGTCGCGCAGCCCCATCCACATCAGGCGGGGCAGGGTGATCGCGTTGACCGAGGTGATGAACAACGTGACGCCGATCTCTTCCCAGGAGAGCACGAAGGAAAGCAGCGCCGCGGTGACGATGCCGAACTTGATGTTGGGCATGATGACGCGTGTCGCGCGTTCCCACACGCCGGCGCCCAGCCCGCGCGCGGCTAGGTCGATGCGCCGGTCGAGCTGGCTGAGCGACACCAGGATGAGCACCGTGGCGAAGGGCACGGTCATCACCGAATGCGCCATGGCGACACCCAGCCAGGTGTCGTAGCCGAAGAATGAGGTGAGGCCGGAGACCGAGGTGAGCAGGAAGTACAGCGTCACCGCCGAGACCACAGGCGGCACCACCATCGGCAACAGCACGAAGCCGACCAGGGCGGCGGTGAAACGCGGCTGGAACATCCAGACGCCCAGGCTGAAGGTAAGCGCTAGCACGGTGGAGAAGATGCTGCTGACCATGCCGATCCTGAGCGAAAGCAGGATGGACTCCAGCCAGCGCGGATCCTCGATCAGCGAGCGGTAATGGCGCAGCGACAACTCACCCGTCGGCATGGCCAGCATGCGGCTCGGCGTCAGCGAGACAGGGATGACGGCGAGCAGCGGCATCAGCAGGAACAGCGCCACCAGCACGGCGAGGATGAGCGAGACGGGGCCGGGGCGGTAGGTCGGCATCGCGCGCTACACCAATTGCTTCGGTTTGACGTAGCGGAACAAGAGCGCCATCAGCGCGCCGACGAACACCACCAGCACGACGCTGATTGCAGCGCCCAGCCCCCAATCCGGGCTCTGGAAGATGCGCAGATAGATGAGCTCCGCGATCATGACGCTGCGGCCGCCGCCGAGGATCGCCGGCGTGACGAAGAAGCCTAGCGAGAACACGAAGACGATCAGCGCCGAGCCGATGATGCCGGAGCGCGTCATCGGCACGAACACCGTCCAGAAGGTGCGCATGCGGCTGGACCCCAGCCCGCGCGCCGCGAGCAGCACGCGCTCGTCCAGGCTGCGCATGGCGGAAGCCAGCGGGAACACCGCGAAGGGGATGAGGAAATGCGACATGCCGACGATGACGCCGAATTCGTTGCGCACCAAGGTCAGCGGCTCGGAGATGAAGCCGATCGATTGCAGCCAGGTGTTGATCAGGCCGCGGTTGGAGAGCAGCGCCACCCAGCCGAAGGCGCGCGTCAGCACCGAGATCCAGAACGGCACCAGGATGCAGAATTCAGCGAGCACGCGCTGCACCGGGCTGCCGCGCACCCACACCACGGTAATCGCGTAGGCGGCGGTGACCGAGACGACCGTGACGATCGCCGCGATGCGCAGCGTGCGGATGAACACCGATTGAACCAGGTCGTCGGTGAGCAAGGCATGGTACTGGCCGAGGCCGGCCGTGGGGAGGGTGAAGCTCCACTTCACCACGCCGAGGAATGGCCAGGCATAGGCAAGGATGAGGAACAGGAGCAGCGGCGCCATCAACAGCGCCGCGCCCATCCTGTCGGAGAGGGTGCCTTTCATCATCGGCAAGATCATCCCCGCCCGGTCAGGCGGAGATGATCTTGGTGTATTCGTCCAGCGCCTTGCCGTAGTTCTTGGCGTACCAGTCCATGTCGAGCGGGATCTGCTTCTTCATGTTCTCCGGATCGACCGGGTTGATGCGCTTCTTGTCGGCCGGGATCAGCGCGTCGGCCGCCGGATTGGCCGGACCCTGGCCGAGCTTGTCGAACATCACCAGTTCCTTCTGCGGGTCCTGGGTGCTGGCGATGAACTTCATCGCCGCCTCCTTGCCGCCGGGATTGTTCTTCAGCACGGCAAGCGCGCCGGGCGAGATCAGGCCCTGGTCCCAGATGAACTTGATCTGGCCGCCGGAGTCCTGCTCGATCAGCGAGGCGCGCGTCGACCACACGATCGCCATCGAGGCCTCGCCGTTGAGCAGCACGCTCTGGCTTTCGGCGCCGCCGCCCCAATAGGAGACGACGTTTTCCTTGAAGGCGGCGATCTTGTCATGCGCGCGCTTGAGGTCGAGCGGATAGAGCGAGGCGGGTGCTACGCCGTCGGCAAGAAGGGCGGCTTCCCAGCTCGACACGCCCCATTTGTAGAGCGATCGCTTGCCGGGGAATTTCTTCACGTCGAAGAAGTCGGCCATGCCGGTAGGCGCGTTGGAGCCGAATTTCTGCGAGTCGTAGGCGATCACATAGGAGAAGAAGTAGGTCGACGCGGCATATTCCCAGCCGAAGCCCGGTCGCATCTTCTTCTTGTCGACGATCTTGTAGTCGATCGGCTCCAGCATCCCCTGGCCGCCCAGCGTGATGGCCGAGAACGGGTCGACGTCGACCAGGTCCCAGGTCGGCGCGCCGCTCTTGAACTGCGCGGCGATCGCGCCTTCCGTCGGGCCCGATCCGTCCATCTTGACCGGGATACCGGTGTCCTTGGTGAAGGCCTGGCCGTAGGCGGCGTCGTAAGCCGTGATGGCGTCGCCGCCCCAGTTGACCAGCACCAGTCCTTTGGTCTCGGCGAAAGACTGGGTCGAGCGCAGCAGCATCGGCGTGCCGGCGAGCACGAGGCCCGCGAGCTGCGCGAACTGGCGGCGTGATATTTCGCCGCGCCTGGTCCTCTCGGCGAGGGATTCAATCGTCTGCTTCTTGGTGTCGTTCATGTCAGTTCCCCTTGTTTTTGTTGATCTGATCCGGAAGCCGGCGCGGCGATTTCAGGCCGCAGCGGCGATGCTTATTGTCCTCCGTCCGGAAGAAGGAAACCCTTCTCCGCCGGCCAGGTCAGCCAGACGGAATTGCCTTTGCTCAACGCCGCCGCCGCCACCTCGTTCGGTACCGAGACAGTGACCTTCGCGCCCTGGCGCGTGGTGAGGTCGAGCTTGGTCGCCGCACCGAGATAGGTCGAGGCGACCGCGGTGGCGGCGATGCCGTTCTCGCCTGCGGTTGCCTCCGGCGCGATCGACATGTGCTCAGGACGGATGGCGAGGATGGCGTCGCCGCGGACCTTTTCGGCCTTGCAGCGCATGTTGATCGCGCGATCCTCGCAGACACCGGTGGCGCCATTGTCGGCGGGCTTGACGCCCTTTACCGGCAGCATGTTGATCTCGCCCAGGAACTCGGCGACGAAGCGGTTGTCCGGCCGGTCGTAGACCTCGTCCGGCTTGCCCACCTGCAACAGCTTGCCGTGGTTGAAGATGGCGACGCGCGACGACAGCGCCAGCGCCTCGCTCTGGTCATGGGTGACGAAGACGAAGGTGGTGCCGGTCTCCTGGTGCAGCCGCTTCATCTCGGCCTGCATCTGGCCGCGCAGGCTCTTGTCCAGCGCCGAGAACGGCTCGTCGAGGAGCAACACGCCCGGTTCGAAGACCAGCGCGCGAGCTAGCGCCACGCGCTGCTGCTGGCCGCCGGAAAGCTGCGCCGGCAGCTTCTTCTCGTGCCCTTTGAGGCCGACGCGTTCGATCATCTCGCCGACCAGGCGCTTGACATCGGCGGCCGATTTCTTGCGCACCTTGAGCGGGAAGGCGATGTTCTGCTCGACGCTCATATGCGGGAATAAAGCATAGCCCTGGAACACCATGCCGGCGGCGCGCTGCTCGGCCGGGCGGTCGGTTATGTCGACGCCGTCGCTGAAAAGCCTGCCTTCGCTCGGCTGCACGAAGCCTGCCAGGATCATCAGGAAAGTGGTCTTGCCGGAACCGGATGGCCCAAGCAGCGTCAGGAACTCGCCGCGGCCGATATCGAGCGTGAGATTATCCAGCGCCCGGAACGAGCCGAAGCTCTTACCGATCCCGTTCGCCTTGATCTCTGCGGCCCGGCCGGGTTGCTGCATCCTGCCTCTTCCTTGATCTCAGGTGAAATCGTAGGCAGGGAGGCTTCTCACCGCAACCGAATAGTTTTCGCCTGATCGGCAAATTTGATTCACGGGTGGATGGCGCGACTGCAGGTGCGGGCGTTCGGCGCGCCCTCCGCGTTCGCGGTTAGCGAAAGCACTCATGCTGGCGTCATTCTAAGGCGGAGCAAGGGGCGAAGCGACGCGCGCAGACCCTGGAATCCATGCCGTGATCTCCGAGCGCCGCAGCGGTTCGGAATTCTGTGCCGCTGCGCCCTCGGCAACGTCACGGCATGGATCCTCGGGTCAAGCCCGAGGATGACGAATTGAAGATTGGCGCTCCGTCGCACACCTCCGGCGTGTCGGCAGTCTCAACGCGCCTAGAGCCTGTTCTCCGACAGCTTTGCCCTCAACCACTCGCTGAAGGCATTGAGCACCGGATGGCCCGCCTTGGCATGCTCGAACACCAGGTAATAGGAGCGCGGCGACGGGACCGAGGCTTCGAACGGCTTGACCAGCCGGCCCTCGCTTAGCGCCCGGCGGCCGGTCAATTCGTCGCCCAAGGCAATTCCCTGGCCGGCGATCGCCGCCGAAAAGACGAGGTTCATGTCGGAAAAGAAGATGCCGCCTTCGGTGTCGGGATTTTCCACCTTGGACAATGCCAGCCAGCGTGCCCAGTCCTCGGTGTCGGAGAGATGCAGCAGATTGGCGCGCAGCACGTCGGCGGGTTTGGAAAAGCCGCCGACCTTGTTGAGCAGCGTCGGGCTGCAGAGCGGCGTGAAGGAGACTTCGCAAAGCAGCTCCACCGCCCGGTTCGGCCAGTTGCCGACGCCGAAGGCGATGAAGGCGTCGGCGTCCGGATTGCTGACGTCGTCGAGCCGCCTGGGCGTCAGGATCGACAGCGACACATCCGGATACATCTGCCGGAACTCAGCAATATGGGTGCATAGAAGAAGCGAGGCGAAGCCCGGCGTGCAGGAAACCGCGAACGAGCCGCCGACGCCGGCGCCGCTGTTCTGCGTTCCCGCATCGCCGAGCACGGTCAGCGCCTTCCTGACATCGGCCGCGTAGCGCTGGCCGCGCGGGGTGAGCGCCACGCCCTTGCCGATCCGCTGCAGCAGATCGAAGCCGAGGTCGCGTTCGAGCAGTCTCAGCTGATGCGAGACGGCGCTGCGGGTGAGGTGGAGCTCGTCGGCGGCACGCCACACGCTGCCGTGACGCGCAAAACTGTCGAGGGCGCGCAGCGCCTGCGTGGAAGGTATTCGCAAGAGGCCTCAGGTGAACCGAATTTGCACGAACTGGGAAAACATATCACTTTTTGATGAGCCGCTTCACTGCTTTTCTTGGACCCATGGAGAAACCGGTGACGAGTTCCGCGCAGGAAACCGCGCTTGCCTGCATCGACAGCATCCAGCCGCTGCTGTCGGCCTGGACGCGCACCATCTTCGATTTCGGCGAGACGGCCTGGCGCGAGTACCAGTCGGCGGCCTGGTATGTGGAGCGGCTGAAGCGCGAGGGCTTTTCGGTAGAGGAAGGTTCGGGCGGCATGCCGACCGCCTTCTGTGCCCACTGGACGAATGGCGACGGCCCGGTGATCGGCATGTATGGCGAATATGACGCCGTCCCCGGCAATTGCCAGGATGCCGCGACGGTGAAGCAGCCGCGTGCCGGGCTCAGCGTCGAGGCGGGCGGCCACACCGATCCGCATTCGGGCCTCGGCATCGGCAGCCTTGGCGGCCTTTTAGCCACCAAGGCGGCGATGCTGGAGCACGGCATCAAGGGCACGCTGCGCTTCACCGGCGAGCCGGCCGAGAAGGTGAGGGGCTCGAAACCGATCCATGCCGCCAAGGGCTATTATGACGGCCTTGCCGGCATGATCTCCTTCCACCCCTTCTACATGCTGCCGCTCTGCAACACCGCGCGCTGGGACACGCATTGCGGCGCCGCCTATGCGATGATCTACCGCTTCGTCTGCGACGAACCCGAAAATTGGGCGCGCGCCGGCGACGCGGCACCCATCCCGCAGGCGCATTCGGCGGTCCGGGCGCCGGGCGCCAATGACGCGCTGATGATGATGTACATGGCCTCCAAGGCGCTGCGCGATTCCATGCTGACGCATCAGGGCGGCTGGTCGATCAGCGAGGCGATCCTGACCGCGGGCCAGGCGACCGCCGACAATTTGCCGGCTGGCCTGGCCGAGATCCAGTACATGATCCGCGTGCCGACCATCGCCATGGCCGAGCAGGTGACCGCCGTGCTCGACCGCAACGCGGAAGCGGCGGCGAAGATGAGCGGCTGCCGCCACGAGCGCCATTGGGTCTCGAAGTCGCGGCCGGGGCTGGCCAACCACGCCATGGCCGACATTACCTATCAGGCGCTTTCGGCCGTCGGCGCGCCGCGCTGGGACGAGGCGGCGAAGACCATTGCCCGCGAAGTCCAGGTCAATGCCGGCGGCGAGGCGACCGAGAACCCGTTCATCGATGAGTTGGAGCGGCTGATTTCGCCGCGGGAGGCCGAGGCGATCCTACGCCGCGACCTGCCGCCGTCACAGGTGAATTCCACCTCTGACGACTACACCGACATGAGCTGGCACGCGCCGACCTCGCGCTTCTACGTCGCCCGCCCGGCGCTGCGTTCTGCCAACAGCCATGCCTATCCGGCCTGGGTGATGAATGCGCTGGGCGGTATTCCAGCCACCATCGATCCCATGGTCACCTGCGCCGCCAAGACGGTCGCACTGACGGCGCTGCGTCTGCTGGAAGACAAGGCCGCGCGCGATGCCGCCATGGACGAGTTCGTCGCCCGCACCGGTGGCGGCGTCGGCGGCTCGAACTGGATCGCGCCGCTCTGCGACTACGAACCGCCGATCCATTTCCGCTGGCCGGAATATGTCACCACGCCGCGCGGGCGCGACTGGTGGATACCGGCCGCGCCCGCCGCATGAACACGCAACATTAGCTCGAGGAGAACCCCATGACCGTCCATGACCGCATCGTCGCCGAGCCTTTCTCGCTGCAGCGCCGCAACCCCGCCGGTGGCACCAAGCCGCTGACCGCCTGGGGCTTCGCCAACGAAACCGACGTGCTGACCGACGTCCTGCTCGGCTCGCCCAATTTCCTGCGCCATCTCTCAACCAGCTCTCTGTCGAGAAAACATCTGCGCGAGGCGCCCTGCAACGTCCAGATCGCGCAGGCGCAGCACAAGGACCTCGTCGCCGCCTACGAGCATTTCGGCGTCAACATCCATTGGCACGAGCCGACGCCGGAACTGCCCATGCAGGTCTATTCGCGCGACTCCAGCGTCATGACGCCTTACGGCGCTTTCATCACCGCCATGGCCAACTGGTGGCGGCGCGGCGAAAACTATGCCGCGATCCGCACCTATGAGAAGCTCGGCATCCCGATCTACGACATGGTGACGGCCGGCACCTTCGAGGGCGGCGACTTCAACGTCATCGAAGAGGGCGTGGTGCTGATCGGCTGCGGCGGCGCCCGCACCCAGGAAGAGGGCGCGCGCCAGGTGCAGACCTGGTTCGACAAGGAAGGCTGGGAGACGCGTCTGGCCTTCATCGACGAATACTATGTCCATATCGACCTGATGGTGGTGCCGATCGCCGAAAAGCTCACCGCCGTCTGCCTCGCCTGCACCGAACCCGGCATCGTCGACTGGCTGAAGGGCAAGGGCCACGAGATCATCGACGTGCCCTTCCAGGACACGATGGCGCTTGGCTGCAACTTCATGTCGCTCGGCAAGGACAGGGTGATCGCGCCGACCTCCAGCAAGACGCTGATCGAGAAGCTGAAGGCGCAGGGCTTCGAGGTCGCGGCCGTCGACATGAGGGAGATCTCCAAGACCGGCGGCGGCATCCACTGCATGGCGCAGGCCCTGAAGCGCGTGCCGGCGTAACAGGCTTTCGAGGTTCGGCAATCGTCCGCGATGAACGCCATCCCTTTGGTCGGCAGGCCACGGGGATGGGTAGTTATCGCGTCGGCCTGTCAGGAGACTTCACCGCTCCGCTTCTGACCAATCCGATCCTGCGTTAGGCTTTCGCCGGCCGAAACAGGATTGCCGCAAAGATGATCGTCCAGGCCTGCATCAACGGCGCCCGCCCCGCCGATTTCCACCCCGCGCTGCCGCTCGACCCAGAGGCGATGGCGCGTGACGCCGAAGCGTCGATCGCAGCGGGTGCGGTCGAGCTGCATGTCCATGCGCGCGGCGCCGACGGCCGGGAAAGCCTGGCGCCGGAAGCGATGGACAGGACGGTCGCAGCACTCCGCCGCGCCTGCCCGGGCACGCTGATCGGCGTCTCCACCGGCGCTTGGATCGAGAAGGACGACCTTCGCACCCTGGTCGCCATCTCCGGATGGCGCGAGCTGCCCGACTATGCCTCGGTCAATCTCGGCGAGACGGCAGCACCCGTCGTCATGGAAAGCCTGCGCCAGCGCGGCATCGGCATCGAGGCGGGCCTGGCGTCGGTCGCGGACGCCGAG
Source organism: Mesorhizobium sp. WSM3224 (assembly GCF_000427725.1). Classification (GTDB taxonomy): domain Bacteria; phylum Pseudomonadota; class Alphaproteobacteria; order Rhizobiales; family Rhizobiaceae; genus Mesorhizobium. Next base: position 138,187 of record NZ_ATYO01000003.1, read on the forward strand.
CGGCTGGTCGACCTCGACCATGGCGGCCGGGTGCTGCGCGTGCTGATCGAGATTTCCGAGCAGGCGCTGGACGAGGCCTTTGCCGTCGCCGACGGCATCGAGCAGGTGCTGCAGCGCGCCGGCATCCGCCGCTCCATCCTGCTGCATGGCGAGAACGCCACCGTGTGGCCCTTCGTCGAGCGCGCGGCCGCGCGGAAGTTTTCGACGCGGGTCGGGTTGGAGGACGGCAAGGAACTGCCGGACGGGAGTGTGGCGAATGGCAACGCCGCGCTGGTAGCGGCGGCTGTGGGGATTTATCGCACCGAGTAGATGCCTGGCCGCGTCGGCAGAACAGAGAGCGGGCGCCGTAGGCCGTAGAATGCCAACCTGCTTCTCCGAGACACCGAGAAGTCGAGCTTTGTCAGGCCCGCCAGACCATCAAATCCGCCAGTATCTGCGCCTTTAGCGCAGGATCGGCGTAGCTAGCATGCACTGACGTCGCGGCGAGCTGGCGGATGATTTCTCCGTCCCAGCCGAAGGTGTCCGCGCAGGCGGCGTAAGAGGCCTCGAGCGTCGTGTCGAGCAGCGCCGGATCGTCGGTGTTGATCGAGACAGGCACACCTGCCTTGCGCAGGGCGTCGATCGGATGTTCGGCAAGCGACCGATAGACGCCGAGCGCGACATTGGAGATCGGGCAGACACCAAGGGGAATCCGTCTCTGCGCAAGCAGCTCGACCAGAGCCGGCTCCTCGATAGCCCGCACACCATGGTCGATGCGGTCGGCGCCAAGCAATTCGATTGCATCGCGGACGCCCTCGGGGCCGCTCGACTCGCCGGCATGGACGGTCCGCCGCAATCCGGCCGCCGCGGCGCGGCGGAACGCCTCGGCGAAGCGCGGGCCGGTGCGGCCGGCGGCCGCTTCATTTCCGTCGATCGAGAGGGCAACGACGCGCGGGTGTCTGATCCTGCCCAGCAACTCCACCAGCTCGATCGCGTCTTCGGCCGACTGGGTGCGCAAGAGGCTGACGCAAAGCCCGACCGAGGGTATCCATCCTGCTCGGCAGCCGCGAAGCCTGCGTCGAACGCGTCGATCATCCCGGGGATGTTGCTGTGCCAGTGCTGCCAATGGGTCGGGTTGACGATGACGTCGGCGTAGCGCACGCCGCTTTTGGCCATTCGCCGCGAAAACTTATAGGCGGTGACGGCCAGTTGCTCACGGGTGCGGAAAACGCCGCATAGCCAGTCGAGCATCTCAAGGAAGCTCTTCAGGTCGTGCGCCTCGAAGAGCCTGTCGCGCGGCGCGCGTAGCGGAATGCCGGCCTCCTCGCAATTCCTGATCACGTCGTCGGCCTCGAAGCAGCCCTCGACGTGGATATGCACTTCTGCCTTCGGCAACGCGATGTAATCTGTCAATGAAGCCTCCCTCCCGAATTCGCGGCCACATCAAACCACGAAGCGGTCCGTCCACGCTTCAAGAAATCGTTGAAAGAATTGTGCGCGGAAACCGCCAATCTCCCCCGAATCCGGGAGACTAGCGCTCCGCCCTCACTGCGTATCCACGTTGGCCCTCAACTCCGCGCGCCTCTCATCCGACACCACGGCTAGGTCCAGCACCTTCTGCAAGCCCGCCGCGTGGCGGAAGTTCGGCTCGGTCTGCACGCCGCTGCCGACGGCCTCGGCGAAGCGCTGGTAGTTGGTCGGCACCGTGCCGGCATCGAGCTCTTCCCACTTGGCGTTCTCGACATTGCCGCCGACGCAGGCTTTCAGCGTCGAGCTATCGAGATTATGCACCACCTCGACGGCGCCCTTGTCGCCATGGATGCGCAGGCGCAGTTCGTTGATGTGGCCAGTCGCCCAGCGGCTGGCATGTACCACGCCGAAGGCGCCGTTGGCGAAGTCGAGCGTCATGGCGAAACTGTCATTGGCGTCGAGCTGGTAGTCGCCGATGCGGTTGCCCGGCGCCTTGTCGAAGGCGCGCAGCCGGCAGAACACATGGTCGATGTCGAGCGCCGCGCCATAGCTGGCGAAATCGAGGATGTGGATGCCGACATCGCCGAGCACACCGTTGGAGCCGTGGCCGCGCGACAGCCGCCACAGCCATTTCGGATCGGTGCGCCAGTCGCCCCAGAATTTCGATACCAGCCAGCTCTGCAGATAGGACGCCTCGACATGGCGCACCGTGCCGATCTCGCCGGCCTGCACCATCTGGCGCGCCTTCTGGAGTGCCGCCACATTGCGATAGGTGAGGTTGACCATGTTGACGATGCCCGCGGCTTCCGCGGCATCGGCCATCTCGTTGGCCTTGCCGAAATTTTCCGCCAGCGGCTTCTCGCACAGCACCGGCTTGCCGGCGGCGACCAGCGCCATGGTGGTCGGATGGTGGATGCGGTCTGGCGTGACATTGGCGACCGCGTCGAAATCGCCCCAGTCGAGCGCCGCCTCCAGCGAGGTGAAGCGCTTCGGGATCTTGTAGGCATCGGCGTATTCGCCGACGCGCGCCGGATCGACATCGACCGCGCCGACGATGTCGACGCCCTCGATGGCGCTGAAACGGCGGGCATGTTCTTGCGCCATCCAGCCGGTACCCAATATCAAAAGCCGCATTTTCTGCTCTCCGAGCGATTTGGTTCGATTCAATAATCGGAAACGAATGTGATCCAAGCGCTATTTCTGCGCAATCCCAGGCGAAAGAAGAGAGACGCTTTTTTAGCGGAAACCGGCCTCGCCATGCGCATGCAGCTTGCCGCCACGCTCCTCGATCGGCTCCAGCGCCTTCTCCACAGGCACGTTCGGCGCATCGAGGATGGCGGGCTTCGATCCCTGCGGGTTGTGCGCCCACTTCACGGCGTTGCGCAGCACTTTCTGGACCGTCGCATCGTGATAGGTCGGATAGGTCTCGTGTCCGGGGCGGAAGTAGAAGACATTGCCGGCGCCGCGCCGGTAGGTCAGCCCGGAGCGGAACACCTCGCCGCCCTGGAACCAGGAGATAAACACGGTTTCCAGAGGCTCCGGCACGGCGAACTGCTCGCCATACATCTCCTCGTTCTCGAGTTCGAAGAACTCGCCGACGCCTTCGGCGATCGGATGGCTGGGGCTCGTCACCCAGAGCCGCTCGCGCTCGCCGGCCTCGCGCCATTTCAGCGTGCAGGGCGTGCCCATCAGCCGTTTGAAGATCTTCGAGAAATGGCCGGAATGGAGCACGATCAGCCCCATGCCTTCCCAGACCCTTCGCGCCACGCGCTCGACCACCTCGTCGGCCACCGCGCCATGGTCCTTGTGGCCCCACCAGACCAGCACGTCGGTTTCGGCGAGGCGGGACTCAGGCAGGCCGTGCTCCGGCTGCTCCAGCGTCGCGGTCGAGGCGGAGATCGCCTTGTCCGTGTCCAGCGCCTTGGCGATGGTCGCATGCATGCCTTCCGGATAGATGCCGGCGACCACCTCGTTGGTCCGCTCATGGATATTCTCGCCCCAGACGACAGCGCGAATTGTCATGGATAGCCTCGTGAGTGATTGGGAGCCGCCCCGGCGATCATACATAAAGGCTTTGGACTGTATTGGAAGGTGCTTGCGGTGGCGAACTTTCGACTTCGTCATTCCAGGACCTGCGCTCCGCTTCGCGTCGCTCCGCCCTGGAATGACGAATTTGCGTCCCGGTTGGCAAGCGACCTTTCCCGTGCGCAATATTAGCGATGGGTGAAATGCTTGTAGGGATGATGATCTTTGCATGTCTGGCCGGGGCAGCGCTGGCCAGCCTGATGATCTACCCGCGTTTCCCCGAGCACCACCGCCAGGACGACACCGGCGCGGTGGTCAGGCTTGCCGCAAACCTGTTCGTGGTGATGTCCTCGCTGGTGCTCGGCCTGATGATCAACTCGGCCAAGAACACCTTCGAGACGATCGATCACAACGTCCACAATTTCGCGACGCAGCTGATCCTTCTCGACCGCTCGCTGCGCCTGTACGGACCGGAGACGGAAGGCGCGCGAGCCACGCTCACCGCCTATCTGCAGCGGCTGGTCGACGCCACCTCGCAGACCCAGAGGACGCCGGCGGTCGCCAACCGGCTGTCGGAACTGCTGCTCAACAAGGTCGGCGACCAGCTGGCGGAGCTGACGCCGCCGGAAGCCAAGCACGCCGCGACCCTGCAGACTGCGACGCAGCAGCTGCAGAAGGTCATCGAACAGCGCTGGGTGCTGGTCGGCCAGTCCGAAGGCGTCATCCCCGTGCCGCTGATCGCGCTGCTGGTGGCCTGGCTGACGCTGATCTTCGCCAGCTTCGGCTTCCGTGCGCCGCGCAACGCGACCATCGTCGGCACCTTCATCGTCTCAGGCGCGCTGGCGGCCGCGGCACTTTATCTGATCATGGATATGGACACGCCCTTCTCTGGACCGATCCAGGTTTCGCCAGCGCCGCTGCAACGGGCGCTGGCGGAACTGGAGCAGTGAGATCACGGCCGACTCAAAGCTTCAATCAGCCACTTCGCGGCCCTCTCGGCGCCATCGGCGCGAATTTCGCCCGCTACCTCGCGGGCGCGAGTCCGGACCGCCGGCGTCAGGGCAATCCCCAACGCTGCCGACAGTGAGTCCGCGCTCGGCACCGGGCCGTCATGCGCGGCGCCGATGCCAAGCTCGGAGGCGCGCTTGGCCCAATAGGGCTGGTCGCCGATCTGCGGCACGATCACTTGCGCCGCTCCCGCCCGCGCGGCAGCGGCGGTGGTGCCGGCGCCGCCGTGATGCATGGCGGCGGCGACGCGGCCGAACAGCGCCTGCTGGTTGACCTCGCCCACGGCGAAGCAGTCGCTGCGGTCGTCGATGAGGCCGAGCTCGGCCCAGCCACGGGCGACCACAGCACGGAGGCCCTTGGCGCGGACCGCTTCGATGGCCGCCTGGCCGGCCTCCCTGGCGACCGCGATCGAGCCGAAGCCGACATAGACCGGCGGCGGCCCGGCATCGAGGAACGCTTCGAGCCCGTCGGGGAGGGGCCGCTGGTCCGGCAGGATGAAGGCGCCGGTCTGCACGGCGTCGATCAGGTCCGAGGGCAGCCAGGGCCCCAGCGTCGGGTCGCAGGCGAGCAGGACGGTATCGCCATAGACATAGTCCCGGACATTTTGCACCGGGGTCAGTCGGAGCGACGCGCGATGGCCGTTGATCGCCTCGCCGAAAAGCGCGTTCTTGGTTCGGATGTCCATCTGCCACAGCAGCCGGTTATCGGTGATGCCGGGCGGCAGTGGGTGGCCTGGATATTCATGCGGCCGGTTGTGTGGCGACGGCAGCCAGACGGGGCAGAACGTGCCGAGCATGTAGCGCATGCCGTGTTGCTCCGCGACCAGCCGCGCCGCGGCGCAGGAAGGAAAGAGGCCGAATGCCACCACGGCATCGCAGCCCCCGGCGGCCGCAGTCAGCGCCTCATATTGCCTGGCGACGATCTCGGTCGCCTGGCTGGAAATGAGCCTGGCCCGGTCGTCGGGTGAAGCCGACCGTGACCGATTGATCATTTCCTTCGCCCATTCGCGTACCGGCGCGAAGGCCGGCACCAGCGGCACGCCGGCGCGGGCGAGCAGCGAGGCAAATTCCTCGTCGCCGGGCGCGCTCACCCTGGCCTCGACGCCGAGCGCCCGCAACGCCGCGCCCAGCGCCGCCAACGGCTCGACGTCGCCGCGCGAGCCGTAAGTCGATAACAAGATACGCATTCCATGCTCCGTTGTCGTTTTCCGGAGCAGCGTTGATACGCCATGGCGGGGGACTTGCCGCAAGCCCCGGCTGCGCCATATTTACCTTCTGGGAAGGGTCGTTATCGCTTCCCCTACGAGGGTTGCAATCGCCGCCCTGCCTTGAAGCGGCAACAGCCTGCCAAATACCGGGCGCGATGTGGGCGCCAAGAGCATCGGATCAGCAAGTGGGGATTAGCAAGTGCCGGCGACCAGGTCGCCGGCCGGCTTAACCCTGGCGGCCTTCCTGGGCGACCCGGGTGGGGGACTTTGTCAGGCGCGGGACCACGACCAGCCGCTTGATCTTGCCGTTTTTGTAGGCGGCAAGGAAGCGGTGGTAGTCCTTGAAGACGACGCAGCCATTGGATTCCGCACGCCCGCCGCGCAGCATGTAGGTGTGGGCAAGCAAGCCGTTGCGGCCATATTTGTTGCTGCCGCTGGCCGGCGTGAGCCTGATTGCCTCGACGCCGTGAAAGCGCGATTCACGCATCGACAGATTGTAGGTATCGGGCGGCGTTGGGCCGACATTCTTCTTGTTGACGAAGCGCGGCTGGTCGACCATCGAGCCCAGTCCCGAATGCGCTTCCAGTTTCGAGCCGTCAGGCATGTAAACGGTTCTCGCCGAAATATCGTAGACGGCGACGCCGTTGCCCGTCGAGGGTCCGTTGAACAGGTTGCGGAAAGCGTTGCCGAGCCCACCGCGCTCCGGCGTGTCCGGCTTGGCATAGGCGAGCATCTCGGACGCCTGCGCCTTGCGCTTGCCGGGCTTGGTTTCGGCCACCACAGGCTTCGAGCCCGGCACTCCCGGCAGGGTCTGGTTGCCGCTTCTCGGCGAGGCCGTCGTCGGCGCGCTTTGCGCGGTGTCGGCAGCGGCTGGCTGCGGTTTGGCCTTGGCGGCCTGCGGCTTCTCGATCTCGGCCTTCTGCGGCTTGGCCGCGTTCTGTTCGGGCGCCTCGGCGGCGCGCTCGAGCGTGGTTCGCGGGCGAAGGCCGGGCACGGCAATAGTGTCGGGCAAATCGTCCTGCGGCGGCAGGGAGGCGACCTGGTAGTCGCCGCCCGGGCCATTGTCCGAATTGCCGGCGGGATCGGGCGCATCGCTGTCTTCGAGCGCGACGGCCGTCGGAACATCCGCCATATCTTCCGGCGCTGCGTTGGCAAGCGCCAGCGCCAGTTCGGAAGCACCGGCGATTTCGGCCGGCTGCGACCCGAAGCGGGCTTCGATCGGGGCCTCCGGCTGCGCGCCGCCGAAGCGGCTCGCCGAGGGCAGGCTGGCAAGCAGGAACGGCGCGTTCTCGGCCCGGGCAAAGGCCTCGGCGAGCTTCTGCGGGGAAAGTGCCGCGCGCTTCACCACGCCGTCGAAACGGTCCGCGGCCCCGGCGGCTGAAGCCACCACCACGACCTTCTCATGCGCGACGCTGTCGGGCGCCGGCAGCTTGAGGCGCGCCGTCTTGCCATCGTGGATCTGGTCTTCACTCGTCGGTTTGTCGGCGGCCTTGCCGTCATGTCTGAAACTTGTTGCGAGGCTGAAGCAGCCGGCGTCGCAGCCACCGACGAGCGAGCCCGCCTTGTAGCCACCATTGGCGGCAAGGCGCGGCGCCCAGGCATTGGCGATCTGCCGGCGCTGGTCGCCAAGCGCGATGCTGCGCGGCGAAAGCAGGCCTTGCGGCAATCCGTTGGAAGCTGCGGTCAGCGAGGTGCTTACCGAATAGAGCCCCGCCAAGGTGGCGACGGACCATAGAGCCAGGGCGGCGCCGACAGCAGGCACCACGAACCAACGATGACCATACTTTTTCGAAGTTATCTCCCCATCAGGAGCGTCACCCCGGTTTCTCAAACGCAAAAACGCCATACGACCACTCTCAATCGGCATGCCGGTTTGCGGACCGGGCACCCGTCACGATCACAGTTCGCTGGTGCCCCCTGCACCTTCACGCGTCTGTTGCCGATTGATTCAAAAGATGGACAAAGTTGGTTAACCAATCCCTCCACCAATCGCCGATTTGGCGACGGTCCATACGAAAAAAGAGCCCTCCATGGTCTTCGCCACGGTAGAAATGCCCTTCCTCACCCGCTTTGCTGCCCGTTTTTGTAGCCCCTGTCAAGAAACCGTAAGGGCTAGAACCGCAGCAATCCGGGCCGCGTATAGAGTGATTAGGGTCGAAATGCGGCCTATAGCCTGGCGCGGAACAGGCCGGCCAGAGATGCAGTGGGACCAGCCGCCAAAGCCGACGGAACACATTGCAGCGCCGGGATCACCCCAAAAAAGTCACCTCCGCCAGAGGGCGGAGGCGACATGAAGACTAAAAATCATGCGTTGCGGAGTTCGCGGGTGGGGAATTTCAGATGCTCCCGGCTAGGCTAAGCGCGCGCCCTGTCAGCCAAAACCCGGCACCGCTCTCGTCTTGCCGCTGAGCCGCGCTCCCAAGGTCAGCGCCCGCGGAAAATTGCGGACAACCGCTCCCATCATGGCGGCGCCGCCGTGGCCAAGGGCGATGCGGGCAATGGCTTCAGCGGCGCGGACCCGGGTCGAGAACAATCCTCTCCAGGCCCTCTCGTAGCGTCTGCCGACCGCTCCGCGCCCCGCCTGACCGCCTGCCGCCGCAGAGAGTTCCAGGGCCAGAAGCCAACCGGATTGAAGCGCCATCGATATGCCCTCGGCGATGATCGGATGTGACTCGCCGGCGGCGTTGCCGACGCGGAAGATGTCCTTTTCGTAGCCGGCGCGGATGCCTGGCCGGATCGGGCCGGCGGCAAGCCACGAACCGTCGAGGCGGGCCTCCTCCAGCGCGTCTCGCGCGCCGCGGCATGTCGCCCTGAGATGACGCTCGACGATTTCGGCCGCCGAGACATGGCCACCGTGCTCGCGGGCATGCCTGCCCCGCAACCGGGCGAGCACATCGCGCCTTATGCAGCAGGAGATGGACATGCGGCCATGGTCGGCGAGCACCATGCCGCCATAGCCGCCGGGAAACGTCAGCAGCGGCATCAGGTCGGGCGGCAGCGTCGACCCGGTGAAATGCGCCTTGAAGCCGAGCAAGTCCCAGGGGCGGCTTTTCTTTTCGAGCTGACTCGGCAACGGCCCCGGTTCCCACGAGCCATGCGCGGCGACGATCACTGGTGCCCGCAGGATCGTCGCCTCGTCGCGGGAATTCCCGGCCCCTGCCTGGATCCGCACCGCTTGACAGGCGCCATCGCGGTCGATGGCGACGGCGCGGCCGGGCTGGAACACTTCCGCACCGGCCGATCGGGCCGCATCCAGCAGCAGCGAGTCCAGTACGTCGCGGCCAAGCGCCCGGCCAAAATCGTCTCTTGCCGCGGGCCCGAGCTTCGCGCCCGGCATCGGCGCCTCGACGCAGGTGTCGCCGCAAAAGAGACCAACCCGGCGGATTTCGGGGCCGGCCTCCGCCCGCCACGCATCGCCGACCCCCAGCCGGTCGAGGAGCGTGAGATTGCTGGCGGAGATGTATTCGCCGCATACTTTTCTGCGCGGAAACGCACTCTTTTCCACGATCGCGACGGCCCATCCGCGCTGGGCAAGCGCCAGGGCCGCCGACGTGCCCGCCGGGCCGGCGCCGATGACGATCGCATCGTGGGTAGAAGGCTGCTTCATCACGCACCCTCCGCCGATATCCGTGCCTCGCCGACGAATGCATGGGAGAAAGGACCGGCGCGCTGCTCTTCAAGCGGCCTGCCGCCAGCGGCGCTCCAGAGGTCGGAAAGCTCGCTGCCGCGGAAGCCGGCGCGGACGCTTTCCACCGCGTCATGCCGGGTGACGTCGTTGACGCCGATTGCCGGCAGAAGCCGGGCGGCGGCGAGCGCAAAGCCCGTCCTCAGTGGTTCCGTCGCCACGAGCAGCGGGGCCTTGCGCCGCAAAAGCGAAAACAGGCGCAGCAGCCCGGAATCGTCGAAATGATGCAGGAACAGGTTGACCGTGATCGCGTCGAAGGGCCTGCCATTCGCCATTTCCGCCCAGTCGAAGACGTCGGCGGTGATGGTTTCGACCGTCCATCCCAGTGCGGCGAAATCCGCCGAGAGCTTCGGCGTGACGAGACCGACGCGATCGAGCATCGTCAGCTCCACCTCGTGCCAATCCCTTGCCATGCGCCGCGCTACTTTCAACATGAAGGTGCCGTCGCCGGCGCCGATCTCAAGGATGCGGCCGGGCGCTTTGGCGATGAATTTCCTCATGAGCGACGTCATGATCGGCGCCTGGAACATCAGCGCGTTGATGCGGGCGAGATCGCGCCGCGAGTGGAGCGCCCGCGGATCGTCCGCGGCGAGGCGATCGAGGATTTCCGGGACGAGCGTCCTTCGATCGAGCGCGTTCATGAGACTGTCCTGAACAACATGGTCTCGGCCGTCAGTCCGGGTCCGAACGACATGCCGCAGCCGAGCAGTTCGCTCGGCGCCTTCAGCATCTCTTCCATCACGAACATGACCGTCGCCGACGACATGTTGCCGTATCGGCGCAGCACCTCGCGCGACGGCTGGAGCGCTGAGGGCGCGAGGTTCAGCGCCCTCTCGGTTGCGTCGAGAATGGTGCGTCCGCCGGGATGCACGGCCCAGAGGTCGATCGCGTCCGGTGGCCGGCCACCGAGGATGGCGTCCTGGTTGGCGCGCAGAGCCTCCTGGATCGCCGCCGGCACCTGACCGGAGAGAAACATGTCGAAGCCATCGTCGCCGATATCCCAGGTCATCAGCTCCCGCCGCTCGTCCGCGACGGCGCAGCGGAAGCTGTCGAGTTCGATGCCGGGCGGCTCCCCGGTGACGAGCGTCGCCGCGCAGCCATCGCCCCAAAGGCAGAAGGACAAAAGCTTCTCCAGTTCGGTGGTTTCTCTCAGATGCAGGGTGCAGATTTCGATATTGACCAGGAGGACCTTCGCCCGCGGGTCGGAGCGGACGATATGGCGGGCAAGCTTGAGGGCGTTGACCGCGGCGTAGCAGCCCATGAACCCGATCATCGTGCGTTCGATACCGTCTGGCAGCCCGCAGCGCGCTGCAAGGTCGAGGTCGATGCCCGGCGCGGAGAAACCGGTGCAGGTGGTGATGATGAGATGGGTGATGCGCGATGCCTCGTCGCCAAGCCGTAGTCCGTCGACGGCCTTTTGCGCCAGGGCGGGTGCCGCTTGGCTGAACATCGCCATCCTGGCGGCCGTTCCGGGAAACGCGCCGCGGCGGAATATCCCGGCAAGGTCGGCCGACGGCCCTTCGGGATCGAGAGCCGGCGCAAAGCAGGAAAAGCGGTGCTCGATGCCAGTAAGGCCGGCCATGCGCTCGAAAATCCTGCGGCGGTCGGCGGCCAGCATGGAAGCCTCGTAGCGCAGGTAGAACTGATGAACTTCATGCTCCGGAACCGCTGTCGCGATCCGGTTGATATAAGCTTTGGCGGACATGTACTGTCTCCCTTGGCCTCGGGCGCGGTACGCGCTGTTGCCGGAAGGGTTCCTTGCTCATGAGCGTCCTTGTCGGGCGCCTGGCTTTGAGCGTTGCCTGTTCGATAAACGTTTCGGAAAACCTGTTTCTTCCTGGCGCGTGATCCGAGCCTAAAGGTTCGCAAGGGATGATAGGAAAATCAAAGCGTTAAAGCCTTTTCCGCACCCGAAAAGGCACCGTGCCGCAAGAGCCTGGAGACGGCACGAACCTTCAGCCCAGCAGGCAAACTTCAAGGCTTGATCGCGCTCCGAACATCCGAAGCCGACAAGAACAAGGCGATGAGGCAGACCGCCAATTCGGCGCGACGATCCTCCCCGGGGTTTTCGGCAGGCGGTTCGTCTTCCCTGGCAGTTCGCCTCGCATATAAACCCTGCGAGGGCGGCAAGGGTTCCGAGCTACGCAGGTTCGTTGGATTGCCGAGCGCCCTGCCGCGATCATGTGACCTCGATGACCACCATCAGCCCGCCGCCGCCCTTTTCCTCGGCATTGTTGTTGGTGGTGTGATGCGGGATATGGCAGTGGATCAGCCACTTGCCCGGACGCCTCGCCGTCCAGACGACGTCATATCGCTGGCCCGGCCCGACATTGACCGTGTCGGCAAGGAAGCGTGCAGTGGCGGAAATGGTCTCGCCGTCGCGGGCGACCACCTCGAACGGGCCGCCATGGATGTGCATCGGGTGGATGAAGCCGTTGTTGGTGCCGATGAAACGGACCTTCAGCGTCTCGCCGACCTTCATGCGGATCGTGTCGGTCGAGGGATAGGCCTTGCCATTGATCGTAAAGAAGTTCGGCATGCCGCCGTCCATCGGCATCGACGGATAGGTCAGGCCTTCGCGCACCAACCATTCCTGCAACTCGATGACGTAGTCGTGGTCGGCGGCGACCTCGTCAGCGGGATTGGCTGGATCGATGATCAGAGCGCCATAGAGGCCGAGCGCCTGGGTGCGGTCGGGCTTGGCGTGCGGATGGTAGAAATAGGTGCCGTGCTGGGTGGCGGTGAACTCGTAGGAATAGGTCTGCCCGGGCTCGATCGGGGCCTGGGTGATCTCGGCCGGCCCGTCCATCTGGTTGGGCAGGATCAGGCCGTGCCAGTGCACGGTGGCTTCTTCGGGCAGTGCATTGGTGACATTGATGCGCACGCGGTCGCCCTGGCGGATATGGATGCGCGGCCCCGGTATCTGGCCGTTATAGGCATAGGCGTCGACCGTCACGTCCGGCAGGATCTGCCAGCGGATCACCGAGGCCCTTAGCTCGAACACCTTCACCCCGTTCTCCATGCGGAACGGCAAATCCCGGTCGCCTTTGGCGGCGAGGTCGTATGAGGCGGTCACTAGGCGCGGATCTGCCGCCGCCATGTCGCGCATGGCGTCGGCCGGCGTGTCACGGTCCATGATCATGCCTTGCGGCATGATCACCCCGCCGACGTCGCGGGCCGAAAGTCTTAGGTTCAGCCAGTTTGCCGGAGCCGCCATGCCAATGCCGAGCGCAATCAGCGACACCACGCCGAGCGCCGCGATCTGCGGCGTTGTCGCGTCCGACCGCATCTGGTGGCCGCCGTTGCCTTTGCGGGAGGCCATGTCGTGGCCGTGCTCGCGATGGCCGTGGCCCCTGGCGTTGGCCTGCTGCATTTGCATCTGCGCGTGCTGCCTCTTGGCAGCCGGCAACGCCCGCTCGGTCATCAGCCCATGCTTCAGGCCGTGCGCGACCAGCCAGACGTTGGCGGGATAGGCGAGCACGAAGCCGGCGATGACGCCGAGCGACATCACGCCCCAGAACAGAAGCTCGGTCGGCTCCATGGCGCGCATGTCGCGGCCCATCATCAGGAAGCTCATGACCGGCGCCATGCCGGCCATCATGAAATTCATCGAGATGAATTCAGGCAGGAAGCTCTTCTTCACATTCTCCCAATAGCTGCCGCCCATCATCGATTTCATGAACAGCGACTGGAAGATGAACAGGCCGAAGGCAAAGCCGGCGAGGTATTCGACGATGAGGTCGAGCCACATCGGCAAGCCGAGCGTGGCGGTGACGACTGCCGCAAGGATGATGCCGGTTGCATCGCCGGCGACGCAATGGATGGTAGAGCCGACGCCCTGCTTCCAGAGCGGCCTTGTGAAGACCTCATGCTCGCCGGGGCGCGGTTCCTTGTCGGCAAGCACATAGAGCAGCAGGCCGAGCGGGCCCATATAGAGCGTCACCAGGATGAAGCCCCATTTCATCACCACTGGCTCGGGATTGTTTCGATACTGGTCTAAGCCGACATAGAGCGTCGAGGCTAGCGCCAGCACGAACCAGGCAACAAGGAAATAGTCGATCGGTTGGACGAGCATGATCCGGCTTCTCGATCTGGTCTATGAAACGGCTGGTTGTACCTGCGGATGAACGCAGCCCAAGCCATTACGATCCACCCACCGGAATTTTCAGCTCCGGCCGCTCGACCCGCTTGACCTTCCAGCAACTGGAACCTTTAGCGTCGGAAGCGAGGTCTTTCGGCGGGATCTTCCAATCGAGATCGAGGAGCGAAGAAATGCACCGACGCGGCTTTCTGGTGGCGGGCCTGGCAACGGTCCTGTCGGGCTCTCGCGCACTCGCGCAGATGAACATGGACGGCATGTCGGACATGGATTCGATGCCGGGGATGGATAAGAGCGGTCATGCGGGCCATGACATGGGCGCTATGGCGCAAGCGCCCGCCGCGCTGCCCGAGGGCGCGGCGCTGCGTGAATTGCCGCTGCTTGCCAACGAAGCCGGCCGGTCCGGGCTGTTCAGGGCAAGGCTGACGGCGGAGCCCGCCACGGCGCGCTTTGCCGAGGGCCAGGACACCCCGATCCTCGCCTATAACGGCACGAGCCCGGGGCCGCTGATCGAGGCCTTTGAAGGCGACCGCGTCGAGATCGCCTTCGCCAATCGGGTCGGCGAGGCGAGCACCATCCACTGGCACGGCATGCCGGTACCGGCGGATCAGGACGGCAATCCGATGGACCCGGTGGCGGCTGGCGCCGACCGCATTTACGCCTTCGAGCTGCCCGAGGGCTCGGCCGGCTCCTACTGGTATCACCCGCATCCGCATGGTCGTACGGCCGAGCAGGTCTATCGCGGCCTTGCCGGCGCCTTCGTCGTCAAGGCGAAGGCCGATCCGATACCGGCCACCTATGGCGACACGGTGCTCGTGCTCACCGACCTTCGCCTTGCCGCCGACGGCTCGATGCCCGACAACACCATGAACGACTTGATGAACGGCCGGGTCGGCGACCATGTGCTGGTCAACGGCCAGAAGAACCCGAAGCTGGCTGTGGCGATGGGTGCGAAACGGCGCTTGCGGCTCTACAACGCCACCAATGCGCGCTTCCTAAGGCTCGCCTTCGCCAACGCCGCGACGACCGTGATCGGCAGCGATGGCGGCCTGTTGGAGGCGCCTGTTGCGGTCGAGGAGATACTGCTCAGCCCGGCCGAGCGCGTCGAGTTGGTGGTCGCCTTCGACAGGCCGGGCGTCGCCACCCTCACCACGCTGGACTACGACCGCGGCTGGATGGGTCCGGGCCGGCCGGCGGACGCCGGGCTGACGCTGCTGACGGTCGATGTCTCCGACGCGCCGGCTGAGGCGATGCCCCCATTGCCCGAGCGGCTGAGGCCGATCGCGCCGCTTGGGCACCCCACGGTCAGCCGCCGTCTCGTCTTCACCGAGACCATGGCCATGAACGCCACCGGCATGGAGATGGGCTTCCTGATCAACGGCAAGGCGTTCGATATGGGGCGCGTCGATATCATCGCTAAGGCCGGCGATACCGAGCTCTGGGAAATCGTCAACCAGGCCGACATGGACCATCCGTTTCATCTCCATGGCACGCAGTTCCAGGTGGTCGAGCGCGAGCGCGGCAGCAAGGTCTCCAAGCCGCCCTATCTGGCGTGGAAGGACACGGTCAACGTGGCGCGCGGCGAGACGGTGCGGTTCGTCACGTGCCAGGAGCGGCCGGGCGCGCGCATGTATCACTGCCACATCCTCGAGCATGAGCAGCTCGGCATGATGGGCATCGTCGACGTGCAGGCGTGAGGTTCCGCGTCATTCTAGCGGCGGCGATGCTGGCGCTCGCCGGCCCGACGGTCTCTGCTCCGTCGCTGGCGGCGGGTATGGGCGATCCCATTGTGGCGGCGCGCCAGGCCTCGATGAAAGAGATGGCGGCCGCCGCCAAGGCGATCGCTGAAATGTTCGACGACAAGCGCGTCTATGAGCGGCACGCCTTCCAGGCGGCGGCAGACACGCTCAGCACCCGTGCCGGCGCTGCCCTGATTGCCGAATTCCCGCAGGGCAAGCTTGGTGCGCCGTCCGGCGCCAGGCCGGAAATCGACGAGGCCCGGCCGGAATTCGAGGCGCTCGCCCGCCATATCGGCCGGCTTGCAGACGCGCTCGCAGTCAAGGCCGGGAACGCGCCGGCCGAAATCACCTCCGACATGCGGATGACCGGCCTGCCGATGGATGGCGGCAGCCTGCTCGGCAAGCGCCCCGGCGCCGCTGAAGCCGATCCGGCCAGGATGCCGGCGGAACATCTCCTGCATCTCATCCTGCAGGATTGCACGAGCTGCCATTCGAAGTTCCGGCGGAAAGTCGAGTGAGACCGGACACGGTCAGGCGCGACGTGGCGGCGTGCTGCCTTTCACGCCGCTTTCGCCACTAAAATTCCTGAGGGACGCCGGTTCCAATTGCTTCGGCGTGCATCACAAAACTGACGCGCTCACCCCGCTATATGCTAGGCTCATGCCGCCAAAACAGGGTTCATCGTTATGGATGCCAGCGAATTGAGGGCCATAGGCGATACGCTGATGCGCCTCGTCACCCCCGACATGACGCCGAAGGAACTGGTCAAGGCGGTGCGCAAGGAGCACCCCGGCGCCAAGAAGAAGGACATCGCCCGCGCCGCCTTCCACGCCATCATCGCCAATGCCGACGAGGACCCCGGCAAGTCGCGCAACCTCCAGGCCTTCGCGCTTGCCGAGCGCACCCAGCAATCGGAATAAATTGCCGCGAATTGTAGCGTTGGCCTTGTCGGAAACTTAATAAGCGATTTCTAATGTAACGGATCAGCCGGCAGCTAAATGCGTGTCGCGCAAAAGTGCGCGGCGGTTTTGCGGCAACGACATGCATCAAAACAAAGACTTAAAGCGCGTCGCCTGAATCCGTTTCGGCGCGACGCGCTTTAGCCCCCAACCGGTAGCGAGCCCATGACGAAAAACCTCGGCAATGCCAAACCCAGCGCTCCCGCCAAGGAGATGAACCCCTCGCTGTTCAGCAAAACGGCGCCGGCGCTGTTTCCGCTGGTGGTCGCGGCGGTCGGCTATCTCGTCGGCCGGCATTTCTTCGGCTTTTGACGCGGCAAGCTTTCGGCGCGCTATTTTCCGGTCGATCCGACGTAATTGGTCGGCTCGATCGTGCAGCTTTGGTCCTAGGGCCTAGGTCGTTCTTGTCCTCGCGGAGGCGCAAGCGCATGTTCGTGACAGCCGGCGGCCTCGCAAACTCCGGTCAGGCCCGGCCGCCGAACCCAGTATCACCCCCCCAAGGCTGCCGGGCCGCCGCCGCGCCGCAAGTCGTGCCGCTCTCGCATGGCGCGTGTCCATTCGTTCAGTAGGCTTCACAAATATATTGAATATTGGCGAGTGCTTTTGCACTAAAAGCCAATCATCTCCGCTGTTCGACAACTCCGGGCGCTCTAGATCGTATTGGGTCGGACACCCAGTACTTGGGCCGAAGAGACCTGGGCCGAAGAGATTTGGGCCGAAGAGCAGGAGCTGTACATGGTAACGGACGAGCCAGACAGTGTCCGCGTAAAAGCCGTCAATGGCCAATGGATCGTGCGCGTCGTCGACGGCGGGAGGCTGACGCAGAATTTGTTCGACATTCACGCGCAGGCCGAGAGCTTCGCCGAGGAGGAGCGGCTGCGGTTGGGGCTGCCCGGGGAACCGCCGGCCGAGGAACCGTCCGCGCCACTGCGACACGGACGGGCTCGCTGACGGGCGAGGGGAATCTCTTCCTTACGGAAAACGCGTTCCAACGCGTTGTTGGCGCGTAGCGTCATCCTGTCATCCTTTCCGGCATGGTGAGAGGAAGAAGGGCGCGCTCACCGGCGGCTTCGCCAGTCGCCGCTGTCGGGATGAACGGATCCGCTTGGGTTTTTTCGCTACTGCAAATGCTCTGCCCTGAGCTTTTCTTTCATCCTCCGAAGCGCCGGCTCGCCGCCGGCTGCCAAGTCTTCGGCGATCCGGGCAAGCCTATCGTCGGCGTTGCGGTATTTGCTGCCCCAGGCGCCCAGCGTCGACAGCACCGGCAACAGGTCGATGCCGGCGTCTGTCAACCGGTAGATCGCCTTCAGCCCATGGCTCGGGTCGTCGCTGCGGGTGAGGATACCTTCGTCAACCAGCGTCTGCAGCCGTTCGGCCAGGGTGCGCGAAGAGATGCCTTCGTCGGATTGCAGAAACTCGCGAAAATGCCTTTTCCCGGCGAAGGCCAGGTCGCGGATGATCAGCAGCGTCCAGCGGTCGCCGAGCAATTCGAGCGAGAGGCTGATCGGGCAGCCGGACCGTTCCTTGGTCGACATCAATATGGTTCCATTTTTAAATCACTTTACTATTGACATCATTCGCGTCTTGGGTCAAATGGTTCCGAAAGTAAAGCAATTGAGCGAAGAGGAGGTCGATGTGAACCAGCAAGCCAACCACACCGTCGTGGTCGTCGGCGCAACCAGCGAAGTCGGCGCCGAAGTCTCCACAAGGTTGAGCAGGGCAGGGCACAGGGTGCGCGGCGTCGCCCGCAGCCTCGATATCCCGCTCGACGACCAGGCGGCGCTCGACGCCGCCTTCGCCGGCGCCGACAGCGCCTATGTGATGATCCCCTTCGACGTCACGGCGCCTGACCTGCATCGCTTCGAGGACGAGGTCGGGGCGCGGCTGGCATCGTCTATTGCCAAGGCCGGCCTGCGCCGCGTCGTCCTGCTCAGCGGCCTTAACGCCCATCTCAAGAAGGGCACCTCGCTCGGCGCGGCACTGATGGAGGAGCGCCTCGCAGCGCTCGGCCTGGAGGAGCTTGCCTATCTGCGCGCCTCCTTCTTCATGGAGAATTTCGTCAAGGGCATGGGTTTCGTCGAACAGGCGGCGTCCGGCGTTTTTGCCGCGCCTTTCCGCGGCGACCTGCCGATGCCGCTGATTGCCGAAAAGGACATTGGCGAGCGCGCCGCCGCGTTGTTGAACACCAAGCATTTTCCCGCCCAGCGCGTCGTCGAATTGCATGGTGGCGGCTACTACACGCTCGACCAAGCCACAATGATCCTGGGCCGGGCGATCGGCAAGGATGTCGCCTATTATCAAGCCTCGTTCGCCGATGCGCGGGCCCGCATGATCGCCAACGGCATATCGCCGAGTTTTGCTGATGCGCTCGGCGAGACGGCGGCAAGCTTCAACAAGGGTGAGCGCTGGGCGCTGGAGGCACCGTCGGTTGAAAACGCCACGCCGACCAGCTTCGAAGCCTGGGCTGAAAACTTCGCCCGCACCCGCAACGCCGTCTGAACCCCGAAATCCAGACGAGGACAACGACAATGAAACAACTCATCCTTCAGATGCAGATGTCGGTCGACGGCTTTGTCGGCGCCGATGAGGACCATCGCTGGCAGCTTTGGGAATGGGGCGACGACAGCGCCTGGGACGAGGATCTGAAACAGGACTTCAACGCCGTCTTCAAGACCATCGACACCATCCTGCTGAGCCGCAAGATGGCGCAGGAGGGGTATCTGGCTCATTGGAGCAATGCAGCCAGGAAATATCCGAAGGACCGCTCCTATGCCTTCGCGCAGCGCATCGTCGAGGCACAGAAGGTGGTGGCGAGCGACAAGCTCGAGGCCTCGCGCTGGGAGCGCACGCGGGTCGTCAGCGGCGACCTGCCGCGCGAGGTCGACGCGCTGAAGCAAGGCGAGGGCGGCAACATCGCCGTGTTCGGCGGCGCCGGCTTTGCCTCGGCGCTGATCGCGGCCGGCCTGGTCGACGAGTTCCAGCTCTTCATCAATCCCGCGGTGCTGGGCAGCGGCCGCCGCATCTTCGACAAGGGCGGGTTCGGCAGGCTCAAGCTACTCGGCTCGAAGGCCTACGCCAGCGGAATGGTGGTGAGCCGCTATGCGCCAGCGGGATGAGAGGCAACCGATCTTGCCTGAATCAATCCGGCAGCACGGCTCCTCAACTGCTTGTTTGGCCGTGCCTTTCCGGGTTCGGCTGGCAACCGCCTCCGCTGACCAGCCGCAGTTGCGCGCCCGGCCGTCCGGATCGCGGCCAGTGGTCGTTGCCCACGGCGGCGAACCAGCGGGCTTCGCGCGACGTCAGGCCGATAAGCACCCGGCCGGCATATTCGGCAGGCACGCCATTGCCCGCATCGAACACCGTCCAGCTGCTGCCGGGCGGCTCCTGCACCGCGACGAACCTCATGGGGAGACTCCATCTGTGACGATAGCAGCAATATAGCAGGCGCGGTTCGACGTTCCTATGACGTGCCTCACATTGACACACAAATTGCGGTGGATAGCTGGCGGTTCCGGCTGGAGCCGCGCCGCGTTGCTTCCCCGACTGTGTGCTTGGCAGCTCGGCCTTACTGCCCCGCCTGGTCGGCGTCGGTCAGCGTGCCTAGGAAGGCGACGATGGCGTCGATCTCGGCGTCGGTCAGCGCCGGCTTGCCGCCGGGCTTCTTGCCGTTGAAGGGCGGGTCGGTGTTGAGGTTCGGCCAGTAAGCCTTTGGCAGATCGTCGAATTTGTCGACCTCCCCGTCCGCCTTTTTGGGATACCAGCGGCCGGGATCCGTGTCGCGGCTGGCGTAGAAGGCCACCGCCTCGCGCAGCGTGTGGAAATAGCCGTTGTGGAAGAAGCTTTTTCGCAGGGCCACGTTGCGCAACGTCGGCGTCTTGAACAGCCCGCAATACTGCGTCCGTCCTTTGAAGTCGGTACGCAGCGGCCCGCACAGGCCGAGGTCGAAATAATCGGGATCGGCGTTGGCGGGGATCGCCGGATTGCGCGGCACGGCGATCGCGATCAGGCCGTAGTCGGTGAATTGCGGCGGCTCGCCGTCATTGGCGGGTTCGCTGAGATGACAGCTCGCGCAATTGCCCTTCGCCTCGTCCTCGAACAGTGCGCGGCCGCGCAACTCCTGCGCGGAGAGCTGCGCCTTGCCACCGAGGAAGGCGTCGTAGCGGCTGGAATAGGGATAGAAATCGGCGCTGCTTTGCTCGAAGGTGCCGAGCGCTTCCACCGCGGCGTCGAAGGCGTCCCGCGGATGGTCGAAGACATCGGCGCCGAAGGCAGCCCTGAAGGCATCGGCATAGGGCGCCTTGCGCAGGCTGGCGACCACCTGGGCCTCGTTCGTGTTGCCCATCTCGAAGGAAGACAAGAGCGGGATCCTCGCCTGGTCCTTGCCGTGGTCGGCGCGGCCGTCCCAGGTCAGGCCGCCTGTCGGACCATTGTCGACGCTCTCGTCGCCTTCGTCCTCGGAGTCATAGAAATGCTCGGTGAAGGCAGGCGCCGCCTGCAGGTAGCGCAGCGACGGCACGGCGCGGACGCCGGGATGGTCGAGCTTCGGTCCGCCCATCTCGACCGGCGCCGCGGATGCCGGTCCGAAGGCATGGTTGGGATCGTGGCAGGACGAGCAGGCCTGCTTGCCCGAGGCCGAGAGCGAAGGGTCGAAAAACATCTGCCGCCCGAGCGCCGTCAACGCATCGGCGCGGGCAAAGGCTTCCTGGCGCGACATAGGGCCGGGATGGACACCGGAAGGCTCCGCGGTGTTGGCAGGCGCGGCGAAGCCGGCCGTCAAGGCCGCTGCAATGGCGATTGCGTGATTTTTCCGATGTCCCATCGTCCTCGGCGACATCCCTGATTTCTTCGCCCGATTTCTTTCGCGACGTAAGGCCCGATTTCTTTTGCGACGTAAGGATCGAGTGCAACGGATTGATGACCGGCCTTCTCGCTCACGAAACCGTGTTCGGCTGGGGAGCTACTGTCACAAAGGTGACAAGGCGCCCAAGTAGCTGGGCATTGATGTAGTGCATTGCCGTCCTCCAGCCATTCCCAAGCCACGAGGCATCTCCAATGATCCGGTCCTTTCTTTCCCTTTGCCTCGCCTCAACGGCGCTGGCATCGCTCGTTGCCGTCGCGCAGGCAGCCCCGCCCGGCTACGACAAGATCGACACCGTCGTCGTCATCTACGCCGAGAACCGCAGCTTCGATAACCTCTATGGCGGCTTCCCCGGCGCCAATGGGCTCGCCAATCTCGCCGCCGGCCAGGTGCGTCAACTCGACCGCGACGGTACCCCGCTTGCCGAGCTGCCACCGGCCTGGGGCGGGCTGACCGGCAAGGGCGTGGCGCCGGCCGTGACCGAAGCGCAGACCGCGCATCTCGCCAATGCCGCGTTCTCGATCGACGACCCCAAGGGTTTCAACGAAGGCCCCAACGTCATAACCCATGATCTCTGGCACCGCTTCTACCAGGAGCAGATGCAGATCGACGCCGGCAAGAACGACAAGTTCGTCGCATGGGCCGATTCCGGCTCGCTGGTCATGGGTCACTATGGCGGCTCGAGCCTGCCGATGTGGGCGGTCGGCAAGAAATACGTACTCGCCGACAATTTCTTCCAGGGCGCCTTCGGCGGTTCCTTCCTCAACCATATCATGCTCGCCTGCGCCTGTGTGCCTGTCTACCCGCATGCCGACACCGGCCCGGCGAAGGGCCAGATCGCCGTCGTCGAACCCGACGGCATGACGCTGAAGGCGGCCGACAATTCGCCGGCCTCGGCTCTCGCCGGCGTGCCGAAATTCGTCAATGACGGGGCGATTACCCCGGACTTCTACGTCGTCAACACCATGCAGCCGCCCTACCAGCCGAGCGCCAACAAGCCGGCCGAGGGCGGTGACAAGGCGCTCGCCGATCCGGCGCAGCCGACCACGCTGCCGCCGCAGCATGACATCACCATCGGCGATCTGTTGTCGCTCAAGGGGATTTCCTGGGCCTGGTATGGCGGCGCCTGGCAGGCGACGCTGGACGGCAAGAACGCCACGCCCGTGCCGAACTTCCAGTTCCATCACCAGCCCTTCAACTATTTCGCGGCTTACGCGCCGGGCACGGCTGCCCGGACCGAACACCTCAAGGATGGCGGCCTCGACGGGGTCGAGTTCATCAAGGCGATCGACGACGGCAAGCTGCCGGCCGTCACCTTCTACAAGCCGCAGGGCAACCTCAACGAACATGGCGGCTATGCCGACGTGACATCCGGCGACCAGCATCTGGCCGACCTCGTTTCGCATCTGGAGAAGAGCCCGCAATGGCAGCATATGCTGGTCGTCGTCACCTATGACGAGAATGGCGGCTTCTGGGATCACGTCGCGCCGCCCAAGGCCGACCGCTGGGGCCCGGGCAACCGCGTCCCGGCCTTCATCATCTCGCCCTATGCCAGGATGGGCATGGTCGACCACACGCAGTACGACACGACCTCGATCCTGCGTTTCATCACCAACCGCTACGACTTGCCGGTGCTGCCGGGCATCGTCGCCCGCGACAAGGCGCTGCGCAACAACGACCAGCCGCCGATGGGCGATCTGACGGCCGCGCTCGATCTGACCAAATAGCGTCTCAGACCTTGGGACACCTCTCCCCCGCCCAAGGCGGGGGAGAGGTGTCCGCAGAGCGGACGGAGAGGGGCCTTCGTAGGGCGCCGGGGCCAGTTGGCCAGCGCCGCGCCGCCCCTCATCCGCCCTTCGGGCACCTTCTCCCCGTGAACGGGGAGAAGGAAAAAGACGCCACGCTCGGGACAGGTCCTTTCTCCCCGTCACTATACGGGGAGAAATGTCCGGCAGGACAATGAGGGGCAGCGCCGAACCTCGGCGATTGCCGAGATGAATTCCCGTCCGCTATTGATGTTCATCCGATCGGACGAGGCCATGCGATGACCGAGCTAAAAATCAGAACCCGCGCCACCGGCGCGCTTGCCGTCCTGCCGCCGGGCGGCCTGCCGGTGATCACGACCCCGACCGGCGGCACGGTCGATGTCGTGACCCAGGTCAGCGCGCCCGGCTTCAACCCGCTCGACCTGCTCTATGCCTCTTTGGCCGCGTGCATTGTGCTCAGCGCCCGTATCGCCGCCACGCGCCTCGGTGTCGCCGATCGGCTTGGCGAGGTCAGCGCCGATGTCGGCGGCGAGAAGGCCAAGGACGAGCCGTCGCGGGTCGAAACCTTCACCGTCAAATTGGAAATCACCGGCGACCTCGACGCCGCGACGAAGCAGCGGATCCTGGCGGACGCCGAGGACATCTGCACCGTCTCCAACACGCTGCGCGGCGCGCCGGCGCTTCGCGCAACGCTGGGATGAGGGCGATGGCGCATCTCTCCGCGATCGACTACGCCACCGCCTCCGAAGAAATCCGCGCCGAGCACGACCGCGAGCTCGCGCTGCGCGGCCGCATGACCAACATGAAGCGCATCCTGCTCCATTCGCCGGCCGCCCACCGCATCTACGCCGAATGGTTCACGCTGCGCGACCTGCTGAGGCCGACGCTCGACGACCGCGCCATCTGGCTGTTCTCGAAGGCGATTTCCGAGACGATGCGCGCGGAAATCCCTGTGACCTTCTTCCGCCGCGCTCTGATCGACTCAGGCCTCGATCCCGAAGCGATCGAGCCGACCGCGAACGAGGCGCTTCTCATCGCATTCGGCAACACGGTCGCCGCCGATGCCAATGCCGTGTCCGATGAAACCTGGGCCGCGCTCAAGGCACGCTATGACGAAACGCTGCTAGTCAACCTCACCGCCTTCGCCGGCATCATGGTGGCGACCTGCGTGTTCGCCAACGCGGTGAAGATGGATCTCGATCCGGAGCTGGAGAGGTATCGCAGGCGGTGAAGCTGCCAATCTCCCCCCTTGCGGGGGAGATGCCCGGCAGGGCAGAGGGGGGTGCTGTCCCGCCGACCTGTCAGCGAACTGGCGAAGGCTTTCCTCGTTTCGACGGGAGAGGTTTGCGTTCCTTCACACCCCCCTCTGGCCTGCCGGCCATCTCCCCCGCAAGGGGGGAGATCAGCGCTCCGTCGCCGCGCCTACCTCCGCATGAATCGGGTGGCTCCCTTCCGTCGCGCGCCCCATCTTCAGGGCAAGCGATGGAGCCAACCCATGACCGTCCATTCCCTGAACACCAAGCGCGCCAGCCGCTCAGCCGAATCCCGCGTCGCCGCGCAAGACTGGCACGTCCTGGTCTCCGATCTCAACGCCCACGGCTGCGCCGTTGTGCCAAGCCTGCTCACACCCGAAGAATGCGCCGGTATCGCCGCGCTCTATGCGCATGAGGAGCATTTCCGCAGTCATGTGGTCATGGCGCGCCACGGCTTCGGCAAGGGCGAGTACCGCTATTTCCGCTATCCGCTTCCGGATCTGATCGATGGTCTGCGCTCGGCTCTCTATCCGCGGCTCGCCACGGTCGCCAACGACTGGAACGAGAAGATGAATGTCGCCCTGCGCTATCCCGCCGAGCACGCCGCCTTCCTGAAGCGCTGCCATGACGAAGGCCAGACGAAACCGACGCCGCTTCTGCTGCAATACGGCCCCGGCGACTTCAACTGCCTGCACCAGGACCTCTATGGCGCGCTCGCCTTTCCGCTGCAGGTGGCGATCCTGTTGTCCGAACCAGGCGACAATTTCGAAGGCGGCGAGTTCGTGCTGACCGAACAGCGCCCGCGCATGCAGAGCCGCGCCGAAGTGGTGCCGCTGAGGAGAGGGGACGCGGTGATATTTGCAGTGCACAATCGACCGGTGCAGGGCACGAAGGGGTTTTATCGGGTCAATTTACGTCATGGCGTGAGCCGTTTGCGGTCGGGCCAGCGGCATACGGTCGGCATCATCTTCCACGATGCGAAGTAAGGCGCGGCGCTGAAGCCGCCAATCTTCCCCCTTGTGGGGGAGATCGGTACTGCGGCGTTTGCGCTCTTCCCTCCGCTCCCTCATTCGCGTATGCCCCCGGGCAAATCCCGCCACGTCAGCGCAGTTGTCCGGACTCCCTCCATGATCCGTCTCGAAAATATCGGCAAGCAGAACGGCCGACAGATCGTCTTCATCGAAGCCTCGGCCACCTTGCAGAAGGGCGAGAAGGTAGGGCTGGTCGGTCCGAACGGCGCCGGCAAGACGACGCTGTTCCGCATGATCATCGGCGAGGAGCAGCCCGACGAAGGCCAGGTCTCGGTCGATCGCGGCGTCACCATCGGCTATTTCAGCCAGGATGTCGGCGATATGGGCGGCTTGAGCGCTGTGGCCGAAGTCATGGAAGGCGCCGGGCCGGTCAGCGCGGTGGCGGCCGAGATGCGCGAGCTCGAGCACGCCATGGGCGATCCCGACCGCGCCGGGATGGATGAGATCATCGAGCGCTACGGCGAGTTGCAGCATCGCTTCGAGGAGCTCGACGGCTATGCGCTGGACGGCCGCGCGCGAGAGGTGCTGGACGGCCTCGGCTTCTCGCAGGAGATGATGGACGGCGACGTTTCGAAACTCTCCGGCGGCTGGAAGATGCGCGTCGCGCTCGCCCGCATCCTGTTGATGCGCCCAAACGTCATGCTGCTCGACGAGCCAAGCAACCATCTCGACCTCGAGAGCCTGATCTGGCTGGAAAAATTCCTGAAAGACTATGACGGCGCGCTGCTGATGACCTCGCACGATCGCGAGTTCATGAACCGTATCGTCAATAAGATCATCGAAATCGACGCAGGCGCGCTCACCTCCTATTCCGGCAATTACGAATTCTACCAGGAGCAGCGCGCGCTGGCCGACAAGCAATTGCAGGCGCAGTTCGAGCGCCAGCAGGCTATGCTGGCCAAGGAAATCGCCTTCATCGAGCGTTTCAAGGCGCGCGCTTCCCATGCGGCCCAGGTGCAGAGCCGGGTGAAGAAGCTCGACAAGATCGACCGCGTCGAGCCGCCGAAGCGACGCCAGACGGTGAACTTCGAGTTCCAGCCGGCGCCGCGCTGCGGCGAGGACGTGGCGACGCTGAAGGGCATCCACAAGGCCTATGGCAGCCGCAACATCTATTCAGGCCTCGACTTCCAGATACGCCGCCGCGAGCGCTGGTGCGTCATGGGCGTCAATGGCGCCGGCAAGTCGACGCTTCTGAAGCTGGTCGCCGGCGCCTCCGAGCCGGACACGGGCACGGTGGCGCGGGGGCCGAGCGTCAAGATGGGGTATTTCGCCCAGCACGCCATGGAGCTGCTCGACGGCGAGCGCACGGTTTTCCAGACGCTGGAGGATAGTTTCCCGCAGGCCGGCCAGGCGCCGCTGCGCGCTCTGGCAGGCTGCTTCGGCTTTTCCGGCGACGAGATCGAGAAGAAGTGCCGCGTGCTCTCGGGTGGCGAGAAGGCCAGGCTGGTGATGGCGCTGATGCTGTTCGACCCGCCCAACCTTCTGGTGCTCGACGAGCCAACCAACCACCTCGACATAACGACCAAGCAGATGCTGATCGAGGCGCTGTCGCAATATGAAGGCACTATGCTCTTCGTCTCGCACGACCGCCATTTCCTGGCGGCGCTCTCCAACCGCGTGCTGGAGCTCACGCCCGACGGCGTCCACACCTATGGCGGCGGCTATACCGAATATGTCGCTCGCACCGGCCAGGAAGCGCCGGGGCTGAGGAGCTGACAATCGCTCCGAGG
Source organism: Mesorhizobium sp. WSM3224 (assembly GCF_000427725.1). Lineage (GTDB taxonomy): Bacteria > Pseudomonadota > Alphaproteobacteria > Rhizobiales > Rhizobiaceae > Mesorhizobium. The sequence continues at coordinate 164,996 of NZ_ATYO01000003.1, forward strand.
GGCGCAAAGCGCCTCAACCGAACAGTTTGGTCACGAAGCCGCTGAACCAGGCGAGCTGCGTTGCGTGGTGGGCTTCCATCAGCCTGTCCTGTTCGCCTCGATCTTGTGCGCCGAGCGTCCCATAGGGCGCGCCTTGCCGCTCCTGCCAGCGCCGAAAGCCGGCCGGACCCTGCTCGGCGTGGAACTGCAGCGCGTAGGTCGTGTCGCCGATCCGGAACGCCTGGTTGGGGAACGTCTCGCTCGAGGCCAGGTGCACGGCGCCATCCGGCAGGGCGAAGGTATGGAAATGGTTCTGCGGCAGGAAGAGCGGCCCGTCGAGGAAGCCGCCGGCCTCGGCCGTGGGCGTGATCTCGAAATAGCCGAATTCCCTGATGCCGCTTTCCACCGGCCCGACATCCGCGCCCAGATGCCAGGCGATCTGCTGCGCGCCCTGGCAGATGCCGAGCAGCGGCAGGTCGTTCTCCAGGCAATGCTCGATCAGCGCGGCTTCGTCATCGAGGAATGGATGTTTGTCGGTGTCGAAGACATTGAACGGACCGCCATAGATCACCGCACCGTCGACACTTTCGAGATCGATCGGTTCGCCCTTGAACGGCATCGCGGTCGTGACCGTATGGCCGTTCGCCGTGAGCGTCGTCTGGACATGATCGTCGCCCGGTTCTTCCGAGTGCCTGACGAGAACAATGCGCTTCATCGGGGGCTCCTGCCGCTTATTCCGCGGGAATACGATAAAGCTTAGCGAGCTGTCGCGAATGTGCCAGCGTCCACTTCCGACTGGACGCTCTGGCATTGTGGCGTCAACCAATGGCAGCGCTAGGGCTCACCCCTTCGCCAACCCGCGATCGATCAGCCGCGCAAGGCGCGCCGAAAAGGCCTTGGCGTCGGCCGGCTTGTCGCCGTCGAGCACGCGCGCTTCGTCATAGAGCAGATGCGCGGCGTCTTCCTTGAACACCTTCTCGTCGTCGCCGAGTTTCGCCAGCGCCGCCACGCGTTCATGCCGCGGGTTGATCTCGAGGATCGGCTTGGCGGCCTTGTCGAGCCGGCCGGCGGCATTGAGCAGGCGCTCGAACTGGCGGTCGGGGCCATGCTCCGGCGCGACAAGGCAGACGGCGCTTTCGGTCAGCCGGTCGGAAGCCTTCACCTCCGACACCTCGTCGCCAAGCGTCGTCTTCACGAAAGCCAGGAATGTCGCGATGTCGGATGACGTCTCGGTCTCGGGCCTCGCGGCATCGTCGGGCAGCGGAACATCGGAAAGGTCGGCGCCGCCCTGCGTCACCGACTTGAACGGCTTGCCGTCGAATTCCGGCGCCATCGTCGTCCAGAAACTGTCGACCGGATCAGTGAGCAGCAGCACCTCGATGCCGCGTGCGCGAAAACCTTCGAGCTGCGGGGAGGCCTCGAGCCGGGCGCGGTCGTCGCCGGCCATGAAGAAGATCGCGTTCTGGCCTTCCTTCATCGCGGCGACGTAATCGGCAAGACTGCGCCAGCCTTCGCCCGAAGCCGTCGAGCGGAAGCGGGCAAGCTTCAGCAGCTGCTCGCGCCGCTCGTAATCCTCATAGAGCCCTTCCTTGAGGACAACGCCGAAATTTTCCCAGATTTTCTGGTAGGCTTCGGCATCGTTGTCGGCGAGCTTTGCGAGGTCGCCGAGAATGCGGTTGGTCACGCCCTTGCGTATCGATGCGAGGAGGGGGCTTTCCTGGATCATCTCGCGCGAGACGTTGAGCGGCAGGTCGGCGGAATCGACCAGGCCGCGCACGAAGCGCAGATAACGCGGCAGCACATCGGCATCGTCGGTGATGAAGACGCGCCGCACATAGAGCTTCATGCCACCCTTGCGATCCTGGTCGAACAGGTCGAACGGCCGCGATCCCGGCACGAAGGCAAGCACGCTGTATTCCTGCCGGCCCTCGGCGCGGAAATGGGTGGTCGAGGCCGGCTCGTCATACTGGCCGGCGATGCTGCGGTAGAAATCGGTGTATTCCTCAGGCTTGATCTCGCTTTTCGGCCGCACCCAGAGCGCCGTGCCGTCGGCCACATCGCGCGGCTCGGCGCCGGGCTTTTCGACAAGCGTGATCGGTACCGGCACGTGACCCGACTGCGACTTCGCCATCCCTTCGAGCCGGTAGGGCGTGGTGTAGGAAGAGGCGTCTTCCATCAGATGCAGCACGACGCGCGTGCCGCGCCTGGGTGCCGCCGCGAGCGGCGCCGGCGCGATTTCATAGGTGCCCTTGCCGTCGGACGACCAGCGGAAGGCCTCGTCGCTGCCGGCCTGGCGGCTGATGACGTCGACGCGGTCGGCGACCATGAAGGCCGAGTAGAAGCCGACGCCGAACTGGCCGATGAGCTGTGTGTCCTCCGCCGCCTTGCCGGCCTCGACACGCTCCATGAAGGCGCGCGTGCCTGAGCGCGCGATCGTCCCCAGCGCCTCCGCCATCTCGTCGCGGCTCATGCCGATGCCGTTATCCTCGACGGAAAGCTGCTTATTGTCCGGGTCGGCGGCGATTGTGATGCGCGGTTTTGCGTCGTCGCCCAAAAGCTCGGGCCGGCTCACCGCCTCGAAGCGCAGCTTCTCGCAGGCATCTGCCGCATTGGAGATCAACTCGCGCAGGAACACGTCCCGGTCCGAATAGACCGAGTGCACCATCATGTGCAGCAGGCGCGAAACGTCCGCCTCGAATGTCCTGGTTTCAGCCTGTTTGGTGTCTGTCGTCATTCAAAAATTCCTGCGCTCTCTGCCCGCCGCGCCAGCACGCGCCGGGTTCTCAATCGTTCAACCATTGCCGCTTGTGCTGGAAGCACTGCCCGCGCCGCGGGTGCCGGCGAAGCCATGTCGGAAAGGAGAATATCGTGGCGGCGGGCGAAGGCAACCAGGGTCGCCTTGACCGTTTCGATCCGCACCGGCAAGCCCATGCCGACGAGAATGGTGACAGGTTCTTCAAAGCGGTCGTGCCTTCTTCGACGCGGCGCATGCATAGCCCGGCCGGGCGAACGCCGCTGCCCGTATTGAGGCACTTGCTGCGCCTGGCGCAGATGCCGCTGGCGGAACCTCGCGCAAGCGTCTGGAAATCCATGATAACCTTAATTTCTTCCTCCTTTTGGATAGGCTTCCCGCGCGGAAGGTAAAGAGCTACATTAGTCATTCGTTAAGTAATACGGCGGGTGTGGGCGTAAGAGGTATGCCGTTATGAATTTCAAGTCTCTGATCAAGCGGGCCGAGGACGTCGACAAGGAGTTTCAGGAGTTCCAATCGGATCTCGCCGAGGCATTTGACGAGTGTCTTGCTGATGAGGAACAGACCGCCTCACAGGGTGATACCGTCGCCGGCGACGAACCGGCGGCAAGCGGCGAGGATCCGCCGGATGCCGTCCAGCCTGAACAAATGGCCTGGCGACTGTCAGCTCACACCCAGACGCGGCTGGCCGCCCTTGAAGCCGTGGCCGGCCTCTTCCGTGACGGGCAGGGGCATATTGAGGAAATCGGGGCTAAGCTGGCTGAAATTGCCACGGCGCATCAGACGACGCGCGAAGTCCTGAATGTCCTGCATCGCGACGTGTTGCGCGCCAACGAGCTGGAGCTGGCGAATGCCGCTCTGACCGCGGAGCACAAGACCCTCTCGGATCAGCTGCTCGATGCCCTCAGGAAGCAGCGTGAACGCGAAGGCGCGGCCGAGGTCTGGCAGCAGCGCGAGGCAAGCCTTGTTCAGGACCGGGAGTCGCTGCGCGATGCGCTTGCCGCGGTGCGGCTCGAACTAGTCGAAATGGGCAACGAGAGCGCCCGGCGCGAGGCGGAGTTCGGCGAGGTCGCCCAGGCTCTGGCCGCCAAGACCGTCGAGGCCGACAGGCGCGCCAGTGAAAACAAGCTGCTGCGCGAAAAGCAGGTGGGTCTTTCGATCGATCTGGAACAGGCGCTGAAGCGCGAGGACGAGGCCCGGCACAATTTGGACGAGTTCGCCGCGACCCATGCCAGCGAAACCGCGCATGTCGCCGAATTGCTGGCGCAGCTCGGCAGGCACGAGAAGGAAGAAACCCGGCTGCAGAAGTCGCTGGAGGCAACCCAGGCCAAGCTTGCGGAATTGACCGAGGCAGCCAGCATCGCCGAAAGCGACGGTGCGGCCGAACTGGCGCGGAGCAACGCGGAACTGCGCGGTCTGCGTTCCGAGATACAGGAACTGCAGGCGCGCCTGGAGCAGGCCTCGCATGACAAGAGCGAGGCCGCGACCGAGATGACAAGGCTCAGTACGCAGTTGAACGACGCGGTGACCGAGCGGCAGATTGCCGAGGAAAGGCTGGCCGTGCTGAAGAACGAGAGCGAAATCGACAAGAAGAGCCTTTCGGCGGTCAGCACGAACCTTTCTCGGCTTTCCCTGCAGCAGGCATCCGACCAGATCCAGCTCGATATCCAGAAACAGGAATGCGAGGATCTGCGCGCCGAGATCGTGGCGCTCAATGCCCGCATCAAGGAACTGTTGCCTTACGAGCGGCTGCACAGGGTAACCGATGCACGGTTGCGCAAGGACCTCGTTCCCGCAACCAACGGGCATGCTGCCAATGGGCTTGCAGTGGAGCCGGCGCGGCCCACGGCGCGCCGTCAACGCAGCATGCGCGCCACGGGGAGCTGACGACCGAGCCTCGGCGTGTCGCCGGACGTCCGGGTGGGCTACTTGCCCGCCATGCCGTCGGCAAGGTCCTGCGCCTGCTTGAGCAGCGCCGGGAAGGAAGGATCGCCGGGCAGGCGCTGGGCCATGCACGCGCGATAATCGGCGTCGCCCTTTTCCCAGGCGGCGTTGGCGGGATCGGAAGCCTGCGGGTTGTCCTGGTCCGAGCCTTGATCGGTCTGCTGCGCTTTTTGCGCGGCGGCGTCGGCGGCTGCCCACAGCGAATCGCACGCCGCGATCTTCGGTACGGCGGGCGAGGCGGGCGCCTCGGCAACCAGCACCCGGTCGCCTTTGACGACCGCCACGACGACGTGCTGGTCGTAGATCGGTCCGACATCCTGCGTCCAGCCGCCCAGCCGCGCCACCACCGCGTCGGCGCCGTCGGGCTTCTTCAGCGAAAAGTCGAGCGTGCCGGAGAATGCGGCGTCGCTGCCTATGGCCTGGGTATAGAAGCTATCCAGCTTCAACGCCGCGCCGATGTCGGTGGGCAGCTTGAAATCCGCTTCCGTCTCGGCGGATTTGGACTTGAGCCAGCGCTCGGTCAGCCCACGCGTCGAGGCGACGATGCTCGGACCGGCTTCGCTCTGGGCATATCGCAGCCCGTCGAGCATGCCGAAGCCGATATCGGCAGCATTGAGGCTTTGAAGGTTGATCGTGCCGGTGGCGGGAAAATCCTTGACCGAAAGCGGGCCCAGAATAGTGGCAAGCCGCTGCTGGAGATCTGCGAGCGCCTTCTCGTTCTGGGCATCGATGGTTTCGATTGCTGCGTTGGCGCTTTCCTGCGCGGTGATATCGGCGATCGCCTTGTCGCGCGCCGCGATATAGTCGTCCTCCGGCGAGGCGGCGAGTGCCGTGCTGCCCGCCAATGCAATGAGAAGCGTCAAGACCAACCGCATGCTGCAACCCCCGTTCCGCCCAAAACTATATGGGTGTCTTGCAGGCAAGATTGGGCCAAAAAAAGACTGAGAGCGCCGGCGAAGACGCTGCTAATCTCCCTCACATGGGGGGAGATTAGCAGTTCCCGCGTCGCGCCCAATTCACCCCTCTCGCTTCTCCACCTCGGCCTTGCGCAACAGAAACCGTTGGATCTTGCCGCTCGGCGTCTTCGGCAGTTCACTGACGAACTCGACCTCGCGCGGATAGGAATGCGCCGACAGCCGCTTCTTCACATGCTGGGCGAGTTCCTCGGCGAGCGCCTCGCTGCCCTTGAAGGCGGGCGCCAGCACCACGAAGGCCTTGACGATCTCGGTGCGCTGCGGATCGGGCACGCCGACCACCGCCGCCTCGTTCACCGCCGGGTGCTCGATCAGCGCGCTTTCGACATCGAACGGTCCGATGCGGTAGCCGGACGAGGTGATGACATCGTCGGCCCGGCCAATGAAGGAGACCGAGCCGTCCGGCTCGTATTCCACCGTGTCGCCGGTGCGGTAGTAGCCGCCCGCGATCGCCGGCGTCTCGGCTTGGTGGTAGCCGCCGAACCAGCGCAGCGGCGATCTGGCGATATCGACCGCGAGCACGCCGGGCTGGTTGGGGCCGAGCTCGCGGCCCGCCTCGTCCAGCACCACCATGCGGTAGCCCGGCATGGCGAAACCGGCCGAGCCTGCGCGCACGGTATGCGTCAGCCCGTGATGGTTGTTGACCATCATGCCGTTCTCGGTCTGGCCGTAATGGTCGTGGATCGGCGCGGCGAGATGGGCGTCGAACCAGCGGATCACTTCCGGGTTGAGCGGCTCGCCGGCGCTGCTCACCACGCGCAGCCTACCTTTGACGCGGGCCGCGGCCTCGGGCCCTTCCGCCTTCAGCAGCCGGTAGGCGGTGGGCGAGCCGGCAAGGCTTGTAACGCCCAGACGCTCGATGATGTCGTAGGTCGATTTGGCGTTGAAGGCGCCTTCGTAGAAGGTGGTGGCGATGCCGAGCTGCAACGGCCCGGTGATGGCGTAATAGAGCCCATAGGCCCAGCCGGGATCGGCGATGTTCCAGAAGATGTCGTCGGGTAGCAGCCCGATCGCATCGCGCATATAGGCGCCGAAGGCAAGCAGCGCGCTGAGCGGCACCGGCACGCCTTTCGGGTGCCCGGTGGTGCCGGAGGTCGACATCATCATGAACAGGTCCGAGCCCTTGCGCATCACCGGCTCGCAGTCGGGGGAGGCGACTGCCAGCGCCGCGCGGAAATCGATGTCGCCTTCCGGAAGGGCATCGCCGGGAGCGAGGATGGTGGCGACGCGCGGCTGGTTTTCCACCTCGTCGAGCTTGCCGCGGTTTGCAGGGTTGGTGACCACCAGCTTGGCCTTGCTGTAGCGCAGGCGGTGCTCGATGGCCTTCGGGCCGAAAGCGGTGAACAGCGGCTGGTAGACCGCGCCGACGCGCCACGCGCCGAAGATCAGCGCCACCAGTTCCGGGATGCGCGGCAGCATGCCGGCGACGACATCGCTAGGGCCGACGCCGAGACCCTCGAGCAGGGTGCCGACGCGGCCCGACATGTCGGCCAGATCGTCGAAGGAGTATTCGCGCAGCTCCCCGCCGGCCGAGATCGCGCGCAGCGCCAGCCGGTTCGCGCCGGTATAGCGGCCACAGCACTCGACATAGGCGTTGATGCCGGTGGCCGGATCGCCGTGAAGCCGCGCGATCTCGTCCTCGATGCGGAAGCGCCGGATGGCCTCCTCATAGCGCGGCAGTCCGGTCGCTTGCGTCTTGGTCATGGAATCCTCCCTTGGCCCACGCCACCTCTCCGTGGCGTGAATTTTCGGAAGATTGCCTCAAAAGATGGCGCGGGTCGATTACGGCGAAAGTCGGCGCGAGGGGCGCGCTCGCAGGCTATCGCCACGCTTCCGATAAAGACTGATCGTCGTCTCCTTGCCCACTCCCGCCGGCGTCAGCATGAAATAATCGTAGGTCACGACTTCGCCGCTCGGCCCGACCAGCCCTTTCGACCAGACCGGCGCTTCCTCCACCCGCATCTCGGCCCATTGCCGATCAAACTCCTGGCTGAGCGCCTTGAGCGGATCAAGCACGGCGCGAATGTCGGCGGCCGCCGCGTAGCCGACCGTCGCCGCGCGGAACTGCGCGATGGCGGATCGCGCCACCACTTCCCAGTCGGCGAATAGCGCGCGCCAGGCCGGATCGAGGAAGAGCCGCTTGAGCAGGTTGCGCTTCGCCAGATCGTCCGGATCGAACCCGCCGAACAGGACCGAGGCTTCGTCGTTCCAGTCGACGAAATCCCAGGCGCGGTTGAGCGCATAGGCCGGATTGGGCGAGAGCGCCACAAGCAGGTCCGCTATCCATGGATCGGGCGAGGGGTCTCCCGCCCGGGGGGCTCGGGCAGCCATTCCGGCTTCGCGAGCTTGAACAGATGCTCGCGCTCGACCGGCAAGAGCTTCAACACGTCGGCCAGCGCGTTGAGCACCTGCGCAGAGGGGTTGGCCTCGCGCCCCTGTTCCAGCCAGGTGTACCAGGTGGCGCTAATGCCAGCGAGCAGCGCCACCTCCTCGCGCAGCAGGCCCGAGGCGCGCCGCCGCGTGCCGGTGCTGATGCCGTGCCGTGCCGGCTCGACCCGCTCGCGCATGGCGCGAAGGAAACGGCCGAGTTCCTTGCGTCTGTCGGCTACGCCCGTCCGTTGCAACATGTCCGCTGCCTCGAAAGGAGTAGCGGCGCTACCAGTAGTGCCGCTCATCTTGTACCACCTGACTACCAGTATAAATGGGATGGCGCATCAGACAACACACCGGCTGCGCGGCGCAGCCGACCTGCCAGGGATTCGAAAATGAACGCGCTGAAAAACATCAGGAATATCGACTACACCGTCATCTTCGCCCGCGACATGCAACGCATGCGGCGCTTCTACGAGGACGTGATGGGCTTTCCCGTCCATTCGAGCCTTGGCGAGGGCTGGACCGCCTATCAGGTCGGCTCCTGCCTTTTGGCGCTGACCAAGCGGGGCGCGATGTTCAACGACGCGCCGACGCCCCAAGGGGCGCTCTCCCTGCAACTCGCCTTCCGTGTGGCGCCAGCCGAGGTAGACCAATGCGCCGAGGCGCTGCGCGCGCAGGGCGTCGCCATCGAGATGGAACCGACCGACCAGCCCTGGGGCCATCGCACGCTGTTCATCCGTGACCCCGACGGCAATGTTCTGGAGATCTATGCGGATATTTAGGGGGCCTCCTGCGGATTGCCGCCAAGCTTGGCCTCGCCGGCGCCAGACTGTACATTGGTCTGGTGAATGCAGGGGGGAGGCGCGAGCATGCGGCCTGATTGGTATCTCTGCCATTTGAGGATTTGGGCCTTCGTTGCCGTGATGGCGCTTTGGCCCAACGCGGCGCCGGCCGACGCCATCACGCCCGAACGGATTGCGGTCGCCCTGTCAAAGCTCGAGGCGCTTGCGCAGGGTGCTGTCGCGGACGGCGCCGTGCCCGGCCTCGCCATCGCGGTCGTTCACGACGACGAGGTTATCTTCCTTAAGGGTTTCGGCCATCGCGAGGCCGGGAAGCCGGAAGCCGTCGACGCCGACACCGTGTTCCAGATCGCCTCCCTGTCCAAGCCGGTCTCCGCCACGGTCGTGGCGGCGCTGGTCAGCGATCGCGTCGTGTCCTGGGACTCGAAGGTCGCCGACCTCGATCCGGGCTTCAGGCTCGCCGATCCCTATCCGACCAGCGAGCTTACCATCCGCGACCTGTTCGCGCATCGCAGCGGGCTTCCGGGCACCGCCGGAGATGACCTCGAGGACATCGGCTACGACCGCGCCACCATCCTGCATCGCCTGCGCTTCGTGCCGCCATCGTCGAGCTTTCGCGCCGGATATTCGTACAGTAATTTCGGGCTGACCGAAGGCGCTGTCGCCGCAGCCAGACTGGCGGGCAAGTCCTGGGAGGAGGTCGCCGAGGAGAAGCTTTACGTTCCGCTTGGCATGGTCTCGACCAGCTCCCGCAATGCCGATTTCGTCAAGCGAGCCGATCGCGCGGCGCTCCATGTCAGGGTCGACGGCGCCTGGGCCGCGAAGATCAAGCGCGATCCGGATGCGCAGGCGCCTGCCGGCGGCGTCAGTTCCACCGCGCGCGATCTCGCGCAATGGCTGCGCCTGCTGCTGGGCAACGGCGTCTATGCCGGCAAGACGCTGATTGCCGCCGACGCCTTGGACCAGACGCATGTTCCGCTGATGACGCGGGGCAAGAATCCCGTTTCCGGCGGCGAATCCTTCTACGGTCTCGGCTGGAATGTCGAATTCGGCCGACACGGCCTGAGCTGGGGCCATGCGGGCGCCTTCAGCGTCGGCGCGCGCAGCCTGGTGACGATTTTCCCGAAGGAGAAGCTCGGCATCGTCATTCTTGCCAACGCCTTCCCGACAGGCGTGCCGGAAGGGCTGTCCGACAGCTTCGCCGATCTGGTCTTCGAAGACAAAGTCGAGAAGGACTGGATCGAGGCGTGGGGCGCGATCTATTCCGGCATGTTCGGCCCGGCGGTCGAGGCGGCCAAGGCCAGATTTGCCGCACCGTCGTCTCCGGTCCGGCCGGCCGGGCGGATCGGCGCCTATACAGGCCGCTATGCCAATGACTTCATCGGCGACGCGGTCGTGTCGGGCGCTGGAGACGGCCTTGTCCTCAAGGTAGGCCCGTCCGGTGCCCGGTCTTATTCCTTGACGCACTACGATGGCGATCTGTTCCTGACCTATCCCGACTCCGAGACGCCGGAAAGGCCGACGGGCGTGAGCTTCGTCGTTGGCCCAGATGGAAAGGCGTCGGCAATGACCATCGAATTCCTTGACGACAATCATCTCGGCACACTGCGGCGCGTCGCGGACTAAAGCGTGTCGCGCTGAAACGGATTCCGGCGACACGCTTTAAGTCTTTGTTTTTATGCATGTCGTTGTCCCAGAACCGCTGCACACTTCTGGGCGACATGCATTAAAGCAGCGGGCTCAGGATGCCTGTCCGTAGCGGAGCAGCTTGAAACAATCGCTGCCACCCGACATCGACTGCGCCAACACCGGTTTCGCGCGGTCGATCCATTCCTGCTGCGATTTGGCGTCGGCTTCGATCGCATCGATCGATGGGAGGGCGACGAAACCTCGCCCCTTGCTGAAGAGCCAGCATGCGCGAGCGAGGAATCGCCTGCTGCGCTGGCGCAATAGGTCGCCGTCATAGAGGATGTCGAGCACCTCGTGCTTGATCTTCTGTTCCTTGTCGGGCTTGGCGACCGCCGCCTCGACCGGTTCGTTGCCGATCGCGTCATGCAGGTCCTTGTAGTCGAGGCCGAGCTGGGTCGTGGCGTATTTGATCTCGCTCTCGTCGCGCACGATGTTGAACCACAGCGTCGGATCGAGCTCGTTGACGACAAAAGTGGCTTCGAGGTCGCGCGACAGGTTCAGGATGTCGAAGTCTTGAACATCGACGTCACGTTCGACCAGCAGGATCTTTTCGACCTGCTTGCCGAGCTCCGCTCCCTTGGCGCTGATCGCGGCGTTGCTTCCGCCGTGTTCGGGACTGACATAAGCGCCGCCCTCATCCAGCACCTCGTCGAACTCTCCGAGCGTTTCGATGACGGGGGCGCCGCGGGCAATACGTGCCGCCAGCTTGGCGAGAACCTGCTGAAGCTCGGTCTCGCGTTTGCGCTGGTCCTGATAGTTCTGCTGGAAGAAGAAGATGAACAGGGAAACGCCGATGCCGATCAGGATCACGCCCAACTGCGAAAAGATGTTGCGGTAATATTCCAGCAGCTTTTCGCGATGGCGTTTGTCGTCGCGCACGCTGTGCGCCACATGAAGATTGACGATCAGCGAAAGGATCAGCAGCCCGGCGCCGACCACGATGAGCCCGCCGATGAGAAGATAGCCATGGCCTGCGCTGAAATCCATTCGTCTCGCCCCCGGACAACACAGACTAATACCATTCCGCCGAAACAACTATCCGAGGGTAGAGAGCGAGAAGCCGCATCTGCCGCTCCGCGGCAACGGTGGCGGTTGACCTGGCCGCCCATCCAGCCGATATCCGCGCAAAAATCGTCCCAGGACCCTCGATGACCGCAGACCTCAAACAACCAGCCGCCGATGCCGCCTGGCAGGCCGATATCCGCGCCGGCGTGCGCCATGTCCGCGACCTTGCCCCGCTGCCGCTCTCGCCGGCCGAGCGCGCCGCCGCGCAGGAGGCTGCGGCCGCCCACAAGGTGCGCGTGCCCAAACCCTATCTCGACCTGATCGACTGGAGCGACCCTGACGACCCGATCCGCGCCCAGGTGATCCCGTCGCCGCAAGAGCTCGTCGCGGCCGAGGGCGAGCTCGACGACCCGATCGGCGATCACGCCTTCAGCCCGGTGCCCAGGTTGACGCATCGCCATGCCGACCGTGTGCTTTTGTTCCCAACCTATCAATGCGCCGTCTATTGCCGCTTCTGCTTCCGCAAAGAATCGCTGACGTCGATCGGCCGCGGCTACACGCGCGAAGCGCTTGAGCCAGCGCTGGCCTATATCGCCGGGCACCCGGAAATCCGCGAGGTGATCCTGACCGGCGGCGATCCGCTGTCGCTGCCCGACAAGGCACTGGCTGAAATCCGCGCCCGCCTGGAGGCGATCCCGCATCTGCGGCTGCTGCGCGTCCACACCCGCGTGCCGGTGGCCCTGCCGTCGCGCATCACGCCCGGCCTGGTCGAGGCGCTGCAGGGCCGGCTGATGGTAACGGTGGTCACCCACTTCAACCATCCGCGCGAGCTCACGCAAGCGGCGGAGGCTGCCTGCCGCGCGATGCGGCAGGCAGGTTTCGTGCTGCTCAACCAGAGCGTTCTCCTGAAGGGCGTCAACGACAATGTCGAGGTGCTGGAGGAGCTCTGCCGCGAGCTGATGTATCGTCTCGGCGTGAAACCCTATTACCTCCACCATGGCGATCTCGCGCGCGGCATGGCGCGCCGCCGCACCACGATTGCCGAAGGCCAGGCGCTGGTCGCGGAACTGCGCCGGCGCCTCTCCGGCATCTGCAATCCAACCTATGTGATCGACCTGCCGGACGGCGGCGGCAAGGTCCCGCTGGCGGCGAGCAATATCGAAGGCCGCGACGGCCAGACGTGGCGTATTCGCGGGCAGGACGGGACGGTGCGGGAGTATCGCGAGGTGGTCGCCTAATTCCTTTCCTTCCCTCATTTCAAGGGGGCGAGGAACTCCCATCCCGCTCGCCGCATTCTATGAGCGGGGGCTTAAAGGAGCGCATGTGAAGGCATTGTTGGGAATCGTCGGCGGCTTCGTGCTGACCCTGGCCGTGTTTGCCTCAGGGCTCGCCTTCGCCACCTGGCTGCTGGCCGCCAAACCGGTGCGCCAGGCAACTCCGGCGATCGGCGTCTCCGAGCTGTGGACCAAGGACGCCCAGCCGGTCGATCCGAAAAAGCTGGAGCTTGAACGCATCCCCGCCCGGCAGGCCACTGGCGCGCCGGCCAAGGCGGACGAAACGGCCAAGGCGGACACCGGCACGCAGACCACGGCCCTTGCAACGCCACCTACCGCACCGCCGCGCCAATTGCGGCCGTTGCCCGATGTCTCCCAGCCAGGCCAACCCGCGCCCGACGCCAATGCCGCCCAGCCTTCACAGCAAGCGCCGGTCCAGCAACAGCAGGCGCAATTGCCCGCCGCTCATCTCGAATGGTGCGCCAACCGCTATCGCAGCTACCGCCCGGAGGAAAACAGCTACCGGTCCTACAGCGGCGAACTGCGCCCCTGCGTCTCGCCCTATTTCGATCCGGGCGGCGCGGCCTCGACCGACACGCGCCCGAATGAGCAGGCCGATCAAAGCGAGGCCACCGACGACCAGGCCGAGATGGAAGGCTACGCGATGACACCGGACGGCTACGCGACCACCTATGGCGGCCTGCCGGAAGAGGTTTCACCCGACGAGCAGGCCCCGAGGGATCGGCTTTTGGGCCGGCAGTTTTCCGGCGACCATGTCGACTACTGCTTCAGCCGCTACCAGTCCTACAATCCGCAAGACAACACCTACCAGCCCTATGACGGCGGCCCGCGCCGGCAATGCGAATAGGTCGGCGCTTTCCTCGCTCTATCCTTGACGTTTGCGATTTGCGAAACCGCCGGCGAGAGCCTCCCTCTCCTCGTCAGTATGCCGGCAGGGCAGGTGAGGGGCATCGCCGTCCTTCGAGAGCTTGCGCTTGTTGTGCGCAGCCGCCAAGGTTTGCGCCGCCCCTCACATCCGCCCTCGGGCATCTTCTCCCCGTGAACTGAGAGAAGCGGGTGTCGCGCTAGTTCAGCACCCTCCCATCTATCTCCTCGATGCTCCGTGTGCCGGTGAGCGCCATGGTGACGGACAACTCCTTGCGCAGGATGTCGATCGCTGTCGCCACGCCCGCTTCGCCGCCGGCGCCGAGGCCATAGACATAGGCGCGCCCGACCAGGCAGGCGCGGGCGCCAAGGGCCAGCGCCCGCATCACATCCTGGCCCGAGCGCACGCCGCCGTCGAACAGCACCTCGACTTCGGAGCCGACCGCCTCTGCGATCCTCGGCAGCATCGAGATGGTCGAGGCCGCGCCGTCGAGCTGCCGGCCACCATGGTTGGACACCACGATGGCGTCGGCGCCTGCCTTGTTGGCTGAGCGCGCGTCGTCGACGTTGAGGATGCCCTTGATGATCAGCTTGCCCGGCCAGAGGCTCCTGATCCATTCGACGTCGCGCCAGCCCAGCGTCGCGTCGAACTGATGCGACACCCAGTCCGCCACTGCCGCGACGCTGCCCTCGCCCTTCACATGGCCGGCAAGGTTGCCGAAGGTCCAGCGTCTTGCGGTCAGCATGCGAGCAGCCCAGCCCGGCCGGCTGGCAAGGTCAAGGATCGTGCGCGGCTTCAGCTGCGGCGGCACCGAAAGCCCGTTCCTGACGTCGGCGTGGCGCTGCCCCAGCACCTGCAGGTCGACGGTTAGCACCAGCGCGCTGCAGCGGGCAGCGATGGCGCGCTCGATAAGCGAGCACACGAAGCCGCGGTCCTTCATCACATAGAGCTGAAACCAGAACGGTTTGCCGACCGCCTCGGCGACATCCTCGATCGAGCAGATCGACATCGTGCTCATCGTGTAGGGAATGCCCGCAGCTCTGGCCGCCCGGCAGGCGAGGATTTCCCCGTCGGCCCATTGCATGCCGCCGAGCCCGATCGGCGCGAGCGCTACCGGCAGAGACACGGCCTCGCCGAGGATCGTGGTTGCCGTGTCGCGCTGCGAGACGTCGACCAAGACACGCTGGCGAAGCGTGATGTGCTCGAGATCGGTGCGGTTGGCGCGCAGCGTCTGCTCGGCATAGGAGCCGGCCTCGGCATAGTCGAAAAAGACGCGCGGCACCCGGCGTCGCGCCGCCCTGCGCAGATCCTCGATGCAGGTCATGTTCGTCATGAGCTTTGGCGCGGTCGCCGTTGTTCCAATGGTGTCCGGCAACATCACGATGCCTGTCGGGATATCGAGCGCCGTGGGGACTACTCTTTCCATCGTCGTCCTCCCATCGATATTAGCTGATGCTGATCATTGGACGCCGCGTGCCCGCTGATGTAAATTCACTAGCGAGTATACTTTCATCGGCGACGGCAGCGCCCCATGCCCAGAGCGTCCGGCCAGACAAGGCCCGTGATATTGCAGGCGGCCTACAAGCTGTTTCGCCGCCGCGGATTCTTCCGTGTCGGCATGGACGAGATTGCCGATGCTGCTGGCGTTACCAAGCGCACGCTCTACTACCATTTCGACAGCAAGGACGCACTGCTGACCGCCGTGCTTGCCTCGCAGCACGAACGCACTTTCGCCGACTTCCAGAACTACGGCATCGACCTGTCGGGCGGTGTGGCCGATCTGATCGACAAGCTGTTCGGCGGTTTGGTCAAATGGTCGTCCAAGCCGCGCTGGGCGGGCTCCGGCTTCACCCGCCTGGCCATCGAACTGGCCGACCTGTCGGGTCATCCGGCGCGCTCGATCGCGCGCCAGCACAAGGCACTGATGGAGCAGCATCTTGAAACGCTGCTTGCGCAGGCGAATGTACCGTCGCCCAAGGCGCGGGCTCGCGAGCTTTCCCTGCTGATCGAGGGCGCCATGGTGATGATCCTGATCCATGGCGACCGCAGCTACTGCAGCGCCGCGGCGGATGCGGCGAAGCGGCTGGTGGCTGTCGGAGATTGCTCGCCCCGATAACTTCGTCGGGACGAAGAACCCAGGTCCTGCGACGCCCCGCCACACTCGCGCACCGCGATCCGAACCGCTCTACGGCTGCAGCCGGCCGGGCCGTCCGCGGCCGAGCGCGCCGTCGGCGCGCGCTTGCAGGTAGGCATAGATCTCGTCCACATAGGGCGCGAAGTTAGGGTCGCCGGCAAAGCCTTTCATCACCGAACCGCTGCCGGCCTGGCCGTTCAGCACGGCGCGCCGGAAGGCGTCGACGTCAGGCAAGCGGCTGACGAGGGACGGCGCGAATGTCGAGCCCACGCCGTCCGGCCCGTGGCAGCGGTCGCAGCCCGCATGATAGCGCCGGAAACCGTCATAGGTCCGCGCATCGACCTTGCCGTCCACGGCCCGGTAGAATTTGCCGGGAGCGGCGGCATCCTGCGCCGACGCGCCGGCCGCCAGACCCAGGACGGCGCAGCACAGCATTTGCCGCAGGCCAACATTCGAGATAAGCCGAAGCCTCTCCAACGCGGCGCCCCCTCCGAATCACGGCGCGGTGGCCGATACCGTCGTCGGTTGCGCGCTGTCCAGGGTCAGGTCGTTCTCCAAGGCGGTTGTCGGAACGAAGATCGGGTCGCTGACCAGCAGCGCCTTGCCGTCCCGCACTATTTCGAAATCGATGGACGGCTGGCCGAGGGCCTGAGGCACGGAGATCATCATGCGCTGGCCCGCCGCGAGCGTGGAGACGATCCGGACCGGCTGCTGCTCGGCCCCGGAAGCCATGGTCGCGACGACCCGGTAGCCATCTGGCTCGACCGTGTAATAGACGGCGCCGCTGAAGCTGCCGAGCTGGATGCTGTGGCCGCTCGCCGGCGCGAGTTCCGATGCCGCCGCGCTACCCGTCGCGGTGAGTAGGGCAAATGCAAATGCGTTAATATGTCTGGTCATCGCTATCCCTCCTTCGGTTCGGCGATCTCCTGAACAGGAAGCCCCCCGTCCATGAGCGTCGCCTGATGCTACGCGCGGCGGCCTGCGTGCACATCGGTACGATCACCCATATTTCGGCTGCCGCACTCCCATTTTCGCAAGGATCAGGGCGCGGCGGTGGAGAGCAGCCACGGCTCGCCGCGCAGCCTGAGCAGCACTTCCATCCGGTTGGCGGCGTTGAACTTGCCGAGCACGGCCGAAACCTGGTGCTCGACCGTGCGCGGCGATCGCGACAGGGTGCGGGCGACCTCCTTGTTGCTCTTGCCCTCCGCGATCAGGGCGAGCACCTGCTGCTCGTGCTGGGTCAGGCCGAGCGGATGCTGGCGGGCGGCCGTGTAAGGACCCCGGCGCATCTTCGGCAGCCGGCCGGCGATGCCCAGGCGTTGCGCCAGCTTGCGCGCCAGCACCGCGGCGGGACGCGCCTCGAGCGCCTCCAGACTTGTCACGGCGTTCGCCAACGCCGCCGCGGCATCGGCGCCGCGCACCTGCATCAGCGCGAGCGCCGCCTCGTAGGGAAGGCCCAGGCGCTCCCATTCCTTGGCCGCCGCCGACGGATCGCCGCCAAGCTCGACCGCGCGCCGCCACGGAATCCGTGTTGTCGGCGCCGGCAGCGGCTGCTCCATCGCGCATCGCCGCCACCAGACGGCAAGCTCGCCGAGGTCGGAAGGGCGGAAGTTGGCGAGGTCCATCGCGGCCAGCGCCGTCAGCTGCTCATGGCCGGCCGCGCGGTCCCCGGCAAGCCAGGCGGCCTCGGTCAGCGCCATGCGGACAGGCACGATGCGTTGCAGCTCGCCGGTCGGCAGTCCCTCCTCCAGCGCCTGCTGCAAGAGGGCAGGGCCGCCGGGCTCGCCCAGCCGCACGCGCACCCTGCCAAGCACGGTCAGCGCCGGCAGGTGCATGACCACCGGCAGGCGCTCCAGTTTCATCACGCCCTGCGCTATGGTCTCGGCGTCGCGAAAGCGGCCCTGTTCCATGCGTAGCTGCGCCTGCCGGCCAAGCAGATACTGCGCCGGCGAATCGAGGTCGTTCCTCGCGGCGAACACGATGCCGTCGGACAGCAGCCGCTCGGCAAGCGCGAAGTCCTTGGAGACCACCGCATATTCGGCATAGTTGGTGTAAGCCCGCGCCGCATGGTCGTGGAACCCGTGCTCGAGCGCGAGCGCCAGGCTTTCTTCCATCCTTTCGCGGCCGCCCGGACGGTCGTCGAACAGAAGTGCCGTGCCGACATTGTTGAGCGCATGCACGCGTGTTTCGACTTCGCCCAGCTGGTCGGCCAGCGCGATGGCGCGCAGCCCCCACTCGATAGCTTCGTCGAACCGATAGTGCAGCATATGCAGCTGCGAGCGCGTGCTGTAGGCCATCGCCAGTTCCGGCCCGGGCGGCAGGCTTTCCACCTCGCGCACCGCCTCGTTGGCGAAGTGCTCAGCCAGATCGCCCTCGCCGCGGCGCCAGTGCAGCTTCGAAAGGCTGCGCAGATTGAGACTGACCTTGTCCGGGCGCCTGAGCCCGCGCCAGAACTGGATGGCGCGATGCACCGCCTCGATGATCGTGTCATAGACCTGCAACGCCAGTCCGGCCTCGTAAGCCCAGGATTCATAGAGCTGGGCGGCTTCGGCCGGCGGCGCCTCGGCGACGTATCTGAGCGCCGTCGCCAAATGCGCTGCGGCTTCACGATGCGCGCCGAGATGCGCGGCCTGCGCTGCGGCCTGCGGCGCGAGTTCCAGAACACGCGCTCCGTTGTCGGCAGCGGCGGCGTGGTGCACCCGGCGTGCAAGCTGAGCGCTTGCCTGCGCCGCCGGGAGCCTTGCTATCGCCGCCTCCACCTTGGCATGAAGCGACCGCTGAAGACTGGGTGACAGTCGCTCGAGCGTCGCCTGCCTGGCAAGCTCGTGGCGAAAGGTGAGCGACCCCTGAGCGTCCCGCCGCAGTAATCCGCGGGCCACGCAACGGTCGGCGAGCGCGTCCGCCTTGGCGCCGAGAAGGGCGCGGATCAGCCATGGCTCCACGCTGCCGGGCTCGATGCTCATCATCTCCAGCACCTCGCGCTCGCCGCCCATCAGGCGCGATAGCCGCGACCACACCGCGTCGCGGATGGAATCGGGAACATGTCCGGGTTCCGCCTCGCTGCTCGCCAGAAGCTCGGAGACGAAGAAGGGGTTGCCCCCCGTGATCTGGTAGAGGTCGGCGCCGGCGCGGCCCGACTGTTCGGCCAGTGTCGTGACCGCCTCGGGTGAAAGCGGCTTCAGCGATATGCGGGTCAGCGATGCCGCCGGCAGGTCGCCCCTTATATGTGTGAGCGGATGGTCGGCGACCAGTTCGTCGCTGCGCGCGCTGAGCACCAGCATGGCGCGAAGCACGGATATGCGGCGGCCGAGATATCTGATGAGATCGAGCGTCGCGTTATCCGCCCAATGGACGTCCTCGAAAACGAGCACGGTCGTTCCCCCGGCATGCTCAAGCGCGCTCAGCAGCGCGGGAAAGAGCCGCTCTTGCGCGGCCCCCTGGTCGAGCAACGCCGCGACCTCGGGGTCGATTGCCCGCGCCATGTCCTGCAGGGGGCCGAGCGGACGCGGCGTGAACAGCGCCTCGCACCAGCCCCACAGCACCCGGCAGCCCGCGCCCGCCCGCCCGGCGAATTCCTGCAGCAGGGAAGTCTTGCCTATGCCCGCTTCGCCTTCGAGCAGCACGATACCGCCGCGGCCATCGACGGCGCCGGCCGCGGTCGCCAACAAGGTTTTAAGCGGTCCCTCTCGTTCGAGCAGCATCGGGAGCATCCCTTTGCCTGACGCATGCCGGCCAAGAATGCCCCGCTGTTTTCGGCATGCTTAAGAAACAAGATCCTGAAGCGCGCCGCAAAGGCTGTTCCAACGCGCCGCCTCGAAGTCGCGAGTGTACCGCAACACAGTCTGATTTACATTAGGATTACGTGAAATAAGGCCCAATCCCGGCGGCGATGGCCACTCTTTTCGGTTACCGGCGTCACGGACGGGCTTGTGGACGACCGGCTCGGAAACCAGGGCGTGTGACGATGGGCGCGAAAGGGCCGGCGAAGCGACCTTGAGGCCGCTTGCGAAACCAATCGAATACAACCTGAAACCAAATGGAAACATACCGGCGCCACAACCGGCATGCCTGCGAAACGACCGGGCGTGATGTTCGCGCAGGCTCACAAATGCGGAGGAGCGCCGATGACACCCGACCAGATCAAGCTTGTGCAGGAGAGTTTTCGTGAGGTCGTCCCGATTAGGGAAACGGCTGCGGCTTTGTTCTACGAGAAGCTGTTTGCCATCGACGGCAGCCTCAAGGCGCTGTTTCGCGAAACCGACATGAGAAAGCAGGGCGCCAAGCTGATGGCGGCCCTGGGCTTCGTGGTGCATGGGCTTTCGCGCGCCGAAACCATTGTGCCCGCCATCCAGGATCTCGCCAGGCGCCATGTCGGCTACGGCGTCGAGGAGCATCACTATCCGACCGTCGGCCAGGCGCTGATCGACACGCTCGAGGCGGGCCTCGGCGAGGCTTTCACGCCTCAGGTGCGCGAAGCCTGGACAGAGGCCTACAGCCTGCTCGCCGGCGTGATGATCGCGGCGGCGCGGGAAGTGCAATTGGCGGCTTGATGCGAGGCGGTGCGGGGAACCTAGCCAGACCAGGCCGCGTCCTGTTGCGCCCCCTCTGTCCTGCCGGACATCCCCCCTCAAAGGGGAGATCGGCAGTTCCGGCGCAGCGAAGCCTTGGAGTCATCCGCTTGGCGGGATCACCTGTGAGCGTCGTCCCGCCGTTTGACGTCCTGGATGTTCAGCTCGACAACCAGCTTTTCGGCGCGGCGCGTCTTGATGCCGACCATGACCTTCCGCTCGACCTCGGCAGGCTGGCCGGTGAAGATGTCAAAGACGGTCCAGCTGTTTGGCCTATCCATCCGGAGCGCGTAGCGGTGTGCCATGCTCATATTCCTTTTCGTTGGCGCGCCTCAGCGACGAATGCCGGTCGCTTCAGGCCTTCACCATGACAAATACCGACGCGGCCACGGCGACGATCCACAGCGCCACGTACAGCCTCAAGGCGAGCGGCCCGTGCGAAGAGAGGGCCGCCAGCCCGCGTGTCGCTGCATTCTGCAGGCGCTTGGATCTGGCCGGCTCCACCACGGCGGCGACCGGCGTCTTGGCGCCGAACTTGCCAAAGGCAGGAGGCGGCGTCGGTTCATGCATGGAGACGGCCTCGAATATCGAGGTGGTGCCGGGTGACGTGAGCGACGCGCCGGATGACGTGGCTGTTTGGCTGAGCGGATTTCAAGGGGTGCTTCTTCCTGTGTCGGCAAGCGCGACGATGCCCGTTCTTATAGACGGCCTGACAGGCGATAGATAGGAGTGCCGAAATGAACAGCTGGAGGCCGCAAAAATATCGGGCCGAATAATTGCGAGACTCGGAAAATATCAGCGGGGATGAAAAGAATTTCCGTTCGTTTTAATGACTCCAAGCCAGGCTTTTTATTTAACCAAGAAAAATAAAGCGACGTCTCCGCCTTGTCCGCAGCGCAATTGGGGTGCATATATAAAATTCGTTGATTTGGTCGAGGTGGCTTTCGTTACAGTGAAGCCTCGCCATCCGCCTCCGAATTTTCGATAGCGAATGCACTGCGCCGCTCCCGGCGCGGCAACTCGCTTCATTCGAACCCTGAAATGATGCCGGCGCTGACCACGGATGTACTGGCAGCATCGGACATTGTTTCGGCGGTTCGGCTGGAATTGGAGCGGAAGGCGCAGCGCGCGTTTCCGCGGAAAGCCGCAAGTGACCACTCGCACCACGCCGACCGTCGTTCGCTTCAATGCGGCGTTTATGCTGCCCGGCTTCGATGCGCCGCAGCCGCCCGGCGAGTATCGCGTCGATCTCGACGAGGAACCCCTCGAAGGAGCTTCGCGCACCGCATGGCGCCGTGTGGCCGCCTTCATTCACCTGCCGGCGATCTCCGCGAAGGGGTCGACGCAGCAAATGGTACCGATCGAACCGGCCACGCTCGAGGCCGCGCTCGTCGAGGACCGGAGACAACCATGACAACCCTCTTGCAACGCAAAGCACGCCCCATCCAGCACGGGGCCCCGGCACGTCTTTTCGACATCGGACAAGCGGTCCGGCTGAAGGGCGGTATCGGCGTCGGTCCGAAGTCCGCCGAGATCTATCGTGTCACCGGCACACTGCCGCCGAAGGGAACCTCGCCGCAATATCGCATCCGCAGCGAGGGCGAACCGCATGAGCGCGTGGTGACCGAGGATAGTTTGGAACGCGCCGACACGTCTGCATCGGACAACGGCATTGCCCTCATCGAAAGGACGTTCGGACATGGCCAAGGGACAGAAACGCTCGAGCCGCGAGATCCGCAAGCCGAAGCAGGCAAAGGTCCCGGTCAAGCCTGAGAGCCAGTTCGGCAGCCAGATCAAGGGCGCCGTCGGCAATGTTCAGGCGAAGGGCAAGGGCTGACGGCGCGCGGCGGCCCCGGTGAAGGTCGTGATCGAATTCTATCGCACGCGCGTCGACGACGACGCGCATGCCGTCATCGGCCGCGAGACGGCGCTGGCGACCGACCTCGATGATGCAATCGCGATTGCCCGGCTTCTGGCGAGGACGCTGAATATGCCGCAATGGCCGGATGCCGTCACAATCTCGGAAGCCGACGGCGCATCGCTCTACTCGGAGATCATTGCCGCTCAGCAAGGCGAGGAAGGACAGCATGAATAGAACCATCGCCAATGGCGAAACCGAGTGGGCTCACAACGCCGAATTCGACGGTTTGCAGCATAATGGCGTGTCGGGCCACGGCTTCAGGGATCGCCAATATGGCCGCCGGGTCGAAGCCGACCATTCCTGGACCGTCTACCACGTCTTCACCGGAATTCCGGCGCATATCGACGGCGCCCAGCTGGTCGGCCTTACCCGTGCGCGTGCGACGCAGAGCATGCTGGATCTCAACCGGCGCAACGCCGAGGACCGCAGGGTCGGAGCCATGTCGGCGCCTGGACACCCTGAAATGCAGGGGAGGCGCTCATGACGCTCGCTTTTCCAAATCCCAGCCGCAGCTTCGATGAAACGCGTAACGCCGTCTGTTTCATCGGCCATGACGGTATGTTCCAGGTCCGCTTCTTCGTCGAGGTGGAGGCGCTGGGGACATTTGAACGCCGTAGCGAAGGCAAGGAAACTGCCGAGATCGCATATCTTTCGGCATTCGACGCCTTGCGCGCTTCCATCCAGAACGCCGCCCGCAAGGCATATGTACCCGGACGCCGGGACGCCTACACATTGACCCCCGCCAATTTCCGATAGGCGGCAAGCCGGTATCGAAGGAACAGGCATGCAGCAAGCGATGCGGCAGCCGCAGCCGCAGCCATTTTACGTGAAAGGATAATGCCAATGCGTTCCATGAAAACCCCCGAGGCTGCGCCCATCGCGATCGAGTTGGCGGTCATACCCTCAAGCATCATGTCGGCGCGGCTGACGATCAGGAAGGACGAGGCGGCAAGGCGCAAGCTCGCGGACACCGACGGCGCAGTGCGGCGGGCACGCCAGGTCGCGGAACGCAACCGCCTGATTTGACATTCGGGCGGTTGACGCGGCGCTGGTCTTTCCTGACCCCGCATGCCCGGATACAAGGATACCATGGCCCAAGCAGGAGAAGCGCTATGGCGATGAAGCCCAACTATCGATTCGAGCGCAACAAGCGCGACCAGGCGAAAGCGGCGAAGAAGGAGGCGAAGCTCGCGGCCAAGGAGGTGAAAGACAAGACAGTGGAGCAGGAAGACGAGCGGGAGCCGAATACTGACAACGGCTGATGCCGCGTCAGGCCAGCCTTGGGACTGCGATGACAGAGCGAGAGTCCGACCACTTCGAAATCGACGTCGAATGCCCTCGGTGTCATCACCAGGCCAGAACGCTCGTGGGCTGGATTCGCACGCACACCCAGATGGAGTGCGAAAATTGCGGCGACATCATCGATATTGAAAGCAGGAATTTCAGGTCGCGTGACAAACCTTGATGCATGTCGCCCAGAAGCGCGCAGCGGTTCTGGGACAACGACATGCATCAAACAAAAACTCAAAGCGCGTCGCCTGAATCCGTTTCGACGCGACGCGCTTTAGGGCGTCACCAGAATGGCGGCCTCGCGGGCGGCAACGATGAATGCCTTGCGCGCGAAGGAGGCAGGCCGGCGCCCGCTACTCGTATCGGAGCATGCCTGAATGGCCGCACGATGCTTTTCGCTGCGCTTGCCGCGCCATCTCTTGAGCAGGAAGTCCAGGCAGGCGGACGCATCGCCGATTGCCTCTTGCCCGCCGCTCGCCGGATCGGTGACAATTATCACCGGCTGGTCGAATTTTTCATTTGCCATCACCGGGCTTAGGCTGGCGCGCGCAACATAGCAAGCGTTGTTCTTGGCGGACCTGTCGGACAGCAATGTCGATAGCATCGTTCGCGCGTACGAATACGCTGGCCGCAAGGTCCCCGCTGGCCGCTTTTTTGCATCGATGCAAGGCGACAGCGAAGCTTCCGGACAGCCCGGCCGGCAGCAAGAAATCAGGCCGGACTGTCCTCGCCGCACCAGCGAGTTTTCATTGTGCGCCGATGTTTCCCTTCTGGCCAGCGGAACCGTTACTAAGCGGGCGCAGGTGGGGACCAAAGGGGAACCGGCTGGAGGGCTCGATCACCGATCTGCAACGCAACTCGGCCGCGACACTACTAGCCGTCCTAGCCACGGTCTGTGGCACCCTAACTCGTCCAGATCGAGCACCCAACCTTCTGTCCGCTCGCCGGGTCCCGCACTTCCTTCGCAAACACCCGTCGCAGCCCAACCCTGTTGGCCTTGACCTCATTGCTCGCGAGATAGGTGGGGTCGCCGACTTCCCAATGGTAGCGGGTGTTTGCCGGCGCGCGCTTCCAGGTGAATTTCGAGACGTAGGCCAACTGGCCCGGCGTGGTGTCGACGAACTGGCAGTCGATGGTCGCCGGTGTCATTCCCTTCGCCGCCATGGCGTCGACGGCCTTGTTGGCGTCCTCCGTTGTCAGCCACTGGTCTTTGCCCTGGTATGCGATGCTACTCGTCTGGTCCCTGCCGCTCGTCATGCATCCGCCAAGCAACAACAGCGCGCCGATTGCCGCGCCTGCCTTGCTTGCCCGCCGACCGAGCGCCAGTTTGGTATCAGTTTGATTCATGCGCATGCCTCGTCCCCTTTGCCCTGGAGAATGGAAGTATCCAGGCGCGATGGTGCCGGCGCGGCCCGCGTTCGTATATTAGGAATTTCACATGGCGGCCGGTCGGGTCCCGGTTTTCGACGGATCGCGGCCGGCGGAAGGCTGTGTGGCCACCCCGCCACAGAACTTAGCCGCGCCACTTCCTTAACGGCCCGCACCCCTGAAATTAACCTTTTGTTAACCATTGCCCCGGCACCCTTTAACCATTGAGTAAGGATTCGCCTGACCGTGACCTTCGCCGCCCCTTTGCAGAACAAATCCATCCGCTTTCGCGCCCGCTCTTTCGTCGCTTTCACGCTGACGCCGGAGGCGCCGATTGCCGACTGGCTGGAGGGGCTGGATCACTGGATCGCCAATTCGCCGGGCTATTTCAACGGCCGCCCGGTGGTGCTGGATCTCAACACCTTGCAGCCGGGGCCGGAGGAGATCACAGCACTTGTCGGCGTGCTTGGCTCGCGCGGCATCCGCGTCTATGCCGTCGAGCTCGAAGGCGCCGAGCTCGGGCCTGAACTGCCGCCGCTGCTTGCCGGCGCCAAGGAGGCGACCGCCGAAGGCCTGCTGGGCAGGGCCGCGCGCAAGGCGAGGGCGGAGGAACTGGAAGCCGCCGCACACGAGCGAGCGCAGGCTGGCGAGGAAGCGGCGCCGACGGAAGTTCCCCAAATAGACAGGTTTGCCCGGATAGACGGGGTTCCCCAGATTGAGATGTCCGGCGACGAGCCGGTCGATCCTGAATTGGCAAGGCTCGAAGCGATACGGATCGAGCCGGCGCAGGCCGAGGCGCTCCCCGCACAGAGTTCCGGGACGGTGCGGGCCGAGCCTTCGGCCGGCACGCTGATGATCAAGGCGCCGATCCGCTCGGGGCAGTCGGTCTTCCATCCACAGGGCGACGTCATCGTGCTGGGCTCGGTCGCGTCCGGTTCGGAAATCGTCGCCGGCGGCTCGATCCATGTCTATGGCACGCTGCGCGGCCGCGCGATCGCCGGGTCGGAAGGCAATATTTCGGCGCGCATCTTCTGCCGCAAGAACGAGGCCGAACTGCTCGCCGTCGACGGCTGGTACACCACGGCCGAGGAAATGGAGGGTGTGTCGCGCGGCAAGGCCGTGCAGGCCTTCCTCGACAACGATGCGCTGTGCGTGGTGCCGCTCGGCTGAGTTTTTTGGCCGCAAGCTTCAGGCCGGTTTCGCGTGCCAAGGTTGTTAACGAGTCCCGCCGTGCCATGCACGGCCAGAGAATAAAAACCGCCAATGGAGGCTGGATATATGGGCAAGGTAGTCGTGGTCACTTCGGGCAAGGGGGGCGTCGGCAAGACAACCTCGACGGCCGCGCTCGGCGCCGCCGTGGCCAAGACCGGCAAGAAGGTGGCGCTGGTCGATTTCGACGTCGGCCTGCGCAACCTCGACCTCATCATGGGCGCCGAGCGCCGCGTGGTGTTCGACCTCGTCAACGTCATCCAGGGCACGGCGAAACTCTCGCAGGCGCTGATCCGCGACAAACGTCTGGAAACGCTCTATCTGCTGCCGGCCTCGCAGACGCGCGACAAGGATGCGCTGACCGAGGAAGGCGTGGCCGAAGTCATCGCAAGGCTGCGCTCGGTGTTCGACTACGTCTTCTGCGACAGCCCGGCCGGCATCGAGCGCGGCGCCCAGCTGGCCATGCGCTTCGCCGACGAGGCGGTCATCGTCACCAACCCGGAAGTGTCTTCGGTGCGCGACTCCGACCGCATCATCGGCCTGCTCGACGCCCGCACCATGAAGGCCGAGCAGGGCGAGGTGGTGCAAAAACACGTGCTGGTCACGCGCTATGACGCGGCGCGCGCTTCGCGCGGCGAGATGCTGTCGATCGACGACGTGCTGGAGATACTCTCGACGCCGCTGCTCGGCATCATCCCGGAAAGCCAGGACGTGCTGAGGGCCTCCAACCTCGGCGCGCCCGTCACGCTCTCGGAACCGCTGAATTCCGCCGCCAAAGCCTATCTTGAAGCGGCAAGACGCCTGGAAGGCGAAGACCTGCCGGTGGTCATCCCCTTCGAACGCAAGGGCTTCCTCGACCGACTGCTCGGAAGGAGGGCTGCATGAGCATCCTCGATCTCTTCAAGCGGCGCACCAGCGCGCCGGTGGCGCGCGAGCGGCTGCAGCTGCTGCTCGCCTATGAGCGCCAAAGCCGCGGCCAGCCCGATCTCGTCTCGATCCTGCGCGAGGAGATCATGGCGGTCATTGCCAGGCATGTGCAGATCGACCAGGACTACCTCCAGGTCTCGATGGACCGCGGCGCGACCATGTCGACGCTGGAGATCGACATCCAGATCCCCAACAAGAGCGCCATGCCGTTGGCCATGACGGGGTGAGCTTTACCCTCCCCCGCGTGGGGAGGGTCGCTACGAAGCAGCGGGGAGGGGGCTGTGCCGGCCCCCACCTTCGGTCCGACCTCCCTACAAGGTAGGGCGCCGGCGCCGCTCCTGCAGCGTCGGAGACTGGCGAAAGCGGCTGAGCGCAATCTCACTCCGGCTGATACAACTCATCCATGCTGCGCGCCGCCAGCTCGGCGAACGGCGCCTGCTTCTTCACCCGTCCATGCTCGAGGATCACCAGGTCGTCGCAGAACGAGATCGTCGAGTGGTGGTGGCTGATGACGATCGTCGTGCGGCGGCCGGCGCGCGACTTCAGCGTTTCCACGATCGCCGCTTCCGAAAGCCCGTCCACCGCGTTGGTGGCCTCGTCGAGGACCAGTATGTCGGGATCGCGCAGCAGGGCGCGGGCGAGCGCAATGCGCTGCCTTTGTCCGGCCGACAGATTGACGCCGCGATAGCCGACGACGGTTTCATAAGCTTGCGGCAGGCATTCGATGAATTCATGCGCCTCGGCGAGCTCGGCGGCGCGCCGCGCCTCTTCCACGCTCGCCGTGTCCTTGCCGTAGGTTATGTTGTCGAGGATGGTGCCGTCCACCAGCTCCAGCTCCTGGCTCGCCAAGGCAATGTGCGCCCGCCATGCGACCGGGTCGATCTCGCCGAGCGCCGTGCCGTCGACGAGGATCTGGCCCCCGTCCGGCTCGACGAAGCGGCACAGCAGGTTGACGATGGTCGTCTTGCCGGCGCCGGAACGGCCGATCAGCGCCGTCGAACGGCCGCTTCGGATGTCGAAGCTCGCGGCGTGCAGCACCGCCGCGCGCTGCTCTTCGTTTGCATAGCTGAAGCTCACGCCCTCGAAGGCGATTTTTTTGCTCAAGGCGACGAACGGCCGGCTGCCTTGCGGCGCCGCCGGCTTGCCCTCGGGGTCGAGCAGCCAGGTCACCTCTTCCAGCGAGCCGGAAAGCCCTTGCAACTGGCTCCATGTCATCTGCAGCGCCCGCACATGCGGCTGCAGCCGGTAAAGCAGGATGAGGAAGGCGGCGACCAGCGGAAAGCTCAAGCCCGCAAGCCAGGCGCCGATCACCACCGTCAGGAACAGCATGGCGTGCAGCACCTCCGTCAGCGGTCCCAGCGCGCCCTGGCGGTTGGAAAGCTGGAAGGCTGCCCGGCGCACGCCGTCCGACGCCGCCTCGAATGCCGCCTTTTCGCGCGCCTCCTGCCCGAAGATGCGGATCAGGCGGCCGGCATGAACGAGGTGAAGCATCCGTGAGGCGAGGGCGCTGTTGCGCGCCGTAACGCTGCGGCTCGGCTTCCTCAGATGCGCCGACAGCGCCATATGCGCCATCTGCACCAGCGCCAGCCCGAGCATCACCAGCAGCGTCATCTGCCAGGACAGCAGCATCAGGAAGGCGAGCAGGATGAGCGCCGCCGAGGCGCTGACGATCGAGCCCAGCATCGCCTGGATGGCGTCGGAGGCGCGCCAGGATTCGCTGGAGATGATGTTGAGCAACCGCCCGGGGCTTTCCTTCAGGAAGAAAGGGTAGCCGACGCTGAGTAGCCGCTC
This sequence comes from Mesorhizobium sp. WSM3224, assembly GCF_000427725.1. Taxonomy (GTDB): domain Bacteria; phylum Pseudomonadota; class Alphaproteobacteria; order Rhizobiales; family Rhizobiaceae; genus Mesorhizobium. The sequence goes on from NZ_ATYO01000003.1 coordinate 193,880, forward strand.
GGCGAGCGCGTCGCGGATCGCCTGGCTGGCCTTGCCGTAGATATGGGCGGTGAGCACCGAATTGGCGAAGGCGAGCAGGTTCTTGAGCAGGATCGAACCAAGGATCGCGGCCGCAATCGCGATCAGCCGCTCGCGCTCGCCAAGCCCCGCGCCGACCGTCTGCAACAGGGCCGAGAAGCCCGCCATGCCGGCGGTGTCGCCATGCCCCATGATGATGCCGAGCAGTGGGATTATCAGCCCGATACCGAAACCTTCGAGCGCAGCACTTGCAAGCCCAAGCACGACGACGATCGGCAGCAGGCCGAACTGCCGCCGGTGGAGCGCATGGCGTAGCATCGATAGCGTCGGGCGCCCGCTCATCGCACGCCGGCCTCCGCCCTGGCGTCGGTGGCCTCCTTGCTCGGCCGCGCCTGCCGCTGCGACCGTCCGGTGAGCACGAGCGCCATGAATTTCGCCGCGCCCGCGAGGTTCATGGCAACGATCGGCCAGTGCGACAGACTGAGCTCCTGGTCGAAGCGCTGGCCGCCGACGAGTTCGCGCGTAGCCGCCCGGGCCGCCCAGTAGAAATGGCGCAGCAGCCACGGCGCGCGGCGCAAATGCTTCAGGCAGAGCGCGCCGTTGCCGAAATGATAGTCGCGGTGCAGCTGGTCGATAGCCACGCGGTCGCGCCGGCCATGATGGTGGAAGATCGTCATGTCGGGCACGTATTCCACCGCCATGCCGGCAAGCATCGCCCGCACCAGATAGTCGGTGTCCTCGGCCGAGCGCAGCGCCCCGCCGGCGCCGAAGCGCTCGTCGAAGGGGCCGATGCGGGCGGCGACCTCTCGGTGCATGGTCATGTTGCAGCCTAGCACGAAGCCGCCCGGATGGACGGCCGGCGTCAGCCGCTCGCGCTTGTCGCAGCGCTTGACGGTGAAGGGCAGGTCGCGCGCGTCGCCGATGTCGACGCGACCGCCGCGGATCAGCCATCTCTCGCCGCTCGCATAATGCCGCTCGAGGTCTACGAGATAGCCGCGGTCGAGCCTGCAGTCGTCGTCGACGAACACCAGCACCCGCCCGCGCGCCCGGGCCAGCCCGGCATTGCGCGCCGCCGCCAGTCCGGGCTGCGGTTCGCAGATTGCGGTCAGCTCGATGTCGGAGGTAGCTGCGGTCGCCGACAGGTACTCCGCCGTGCCATCGCGCGAGCCATTGTCGACCACCACCAGCTCGGCCGCGAAGGCCGGATGTGCCCGGCAGGCGGCGCGGATCGAATCGACGCAGGCTTCCAGCACGGCGAGGCGGTCGCGTGTGCAGACGATGAAGGAGACCTGCGGCCGCTGCCTGGGCCAGGGCGGGACGGGCAGGGCCGGGCGAAGGTGCTGCAGCAACGGAAGGCGCTCGGCGTTCATGCCGCCCCCATCCGATAAGGCGCGAGCACCGGCGCCGCCGGCGTGGATTTGAAGCGGTAGGCGACCCAATCCGCGCGTTTGCCCGCCCACATCGAGGCATGGCTCAGCCAGGGCGCCCAGGCGCCGGGGCCGAGCGCGTATTTCTCGCGGCGTCGTATCGCGTTCCATTTCCCCGTCAGCGTCAGCAATTCATGCGCCAGCGCCGGCCGCTCCTCGTCGTTGACCAGCTGGTAGAGGAAATAGAACAGGTTCAGCGTGCCGGCCTCGAAGCTCGGCCGCGCAGGATCGGGCAATGCGGCGATCCGAGCCTCCAGCGCGCGGATGAAGGCGGCGGCCCGGCGCACGGTCTCGAAGGAGACACGATCGCCGATGGCGCGCAGGTCCTCGCAGTCCTGCGCCAACCCGAGGCGCGCGAGGTTCTCGCCGACAATCTTGAGATGCGTGCGCCGCATTTCCTTGCCGTGCCGGCTGGTCACGCTGCCGGGATGGACCCGGTAGACCAGCAGGCTATCCGGCATCAGCGCCGCCGGATAGCGCTCGGCGAGCCGCCGGAAGAGGTCGAAATCCTCGGCATGCTGGTAAGCGCCGTCGTAATGGAGATCGGCCTCGTCGATAATCCTGCGGTTGTAGACCACCGTCGGGTGCATGAAGATGGTGAAGAACTTCGACAGCACGGGAAGGCTGAGGCGGAACACCGGATCGAGCCGGCCCTTGGCGACGCGGCCGTGCAGCAGCGTATCTACGAGCGCGCCGCAGAAGCCGAGCTCCGGCCGCGCGGCAAACAGCGCCGCCTGGCGCGACAGCCGCCAGGGATAGGCGAAGTCGTCGGCATCCATGCGCGCGACGAGCTCGCCCCGCGCGATCGCCAGTCCCTCGTTGAGGCTAGCGACGAGGCCGCGGTTTTCCCGCGAGATGATGGATATGCGGCTGTCGTCCCGGCGGCAGCGTTCGAGGATCTCCAGCGACTTGTCGGTCGATCCGTCGTCGATCGCGATGACCTCGAGCCGGCGGTAGTCCTGCTGCAGGATCGACTGCATAGCAGCGGCCACATAGGGCTCGGCATTGTAGACCGGCAAGAGCACGGAGATGAGGGGCGCGGCGGTCATGGTCGGCTGCGGTCCGTCGGCCGCAGATCGAGCGCCGGTGCCGCGCCAAACCGGCGGGCCTCGCTCGCGCCGCGCTGGCGCGAGGGCGCGACATAGGGAAAATAGCGCTTGAGGCTGTTGAGCGGCTTCTCGAAAAGCACCCAGGAGAGCGAGGCGACGACCAGCGTGGCGGTGCCCGCGACCAGGAACCGCCCCGGCCCCTGTTCCGAGACGTTGACCGGGATCCACGACTGCGCCCTGACCGCACAGGCCAGCAGGATCGAATGGTAGAGGTAGACGCCATAGCTGATGCGGCCAAGCCCCAGCAGCGGGGGGAGTTCGGCCAACCTGCCTAGCGCGCCGCCGAGGCCATTGGAGAACGCGGCGACGATTGCCAGCATCGGCACCAGCGGCAGCACCTGCACCAGCGCCCAGCGCGGCCATTCCCAGGCCGAATTCGCCGGCCCCGGATCGGACCAGACGACGAACAGGAACACCACCGTCAGGACCGGCCAGCCAAGCCGCATCCATTGCGGCGCGTCTACGCCCCTGGCGCGGCGGACGGCAAGCAGGGCGCCGCAGCCAAGCGCATCCATCGAAGCCGGCGGCAGCAGGTCCCGGGCGAGCGCCGGGTCGGCGGTGATCGGCCAGTAGAACCGATAGGCGAGCGAGAAGGCGATGACGCCAATGGTGATCGCCTCGATGCGCCGGCGTGGCGCCAGAAGCACGATCAGCGGCCAGGCGAGGTAGAACTGCTCCTCGATGCTGAGGCTCCAGAAATGGCAGAGCAGCCAGGGCGTCCAGTCGTCGTGCAGCGCATACCAGAAATTCGACAGGTAGAGCGCATGCCAGGCGAACGAGGCCCTGGATTGTTCCGAGGCGAGCCACACGAGTCCCAGCACGGCGAAGTAGGGCGGGAATATCCGGATCATGCGCCTGGCATAGAAGGAGCGCAGCGCCGGCCCGGCCTCGAATTGGGTGGCGTCGCGCGCCTCCAGCAAAAGCCGGGTGATCAGGAAGCCGGAGAGCACGAAGAACAGCCTGACGCCTAGATGACCGACGAATGACGAGCCGCCGGGCGCGAGGAAATGCGAGTAGAGCACCAGCGTCACGGCAATCGCCCGCAGTGTGTCCAGCTGGATGTCGCGCGCGTTCACCACCGGCGGCTTCCGCAACGCATTTTCGTGCGGGACGCTGTCGTTGCGGCTCAGCGGAATGCCCATCGGGGTCGCTATAACGGCATCCTCCACTGCCTATGTCCGGCAAGGTTTCTCGCGGTCCATATTGCAGCGCAACACAAAATGCTTACGGCTTTGAAATAAAGATGTGATGAGTAGGGTTTAAGGTATTGTTTGCTTAGTGAAACTATTAGCGACGATGTCCAATGGTCCTACATGCTTATAGGCAGTTAGTCCGATTCTTTGAAAAGCACCTGTCCCGGAGGATGTTGTAAAATTGTACCGGCAACCATAGCGGGAACATTGAAGGGCATCGAAATAGGTGACTTTTCGTCCAATGATTTCTTCGGGGATTTCGCAAAAATCGCCTTGTATTTCAGTATCTTGTGCGGTGCAACAACCCCACCGGTAGAGCGATGGGCGCCTTGTCCCACCATCCGCCGGCCCGTGCCACACGACAGCGCGATCGACAGGCTTTATCCCCCTCGATCACGCGGACAAGGGGGAGAGGAAGTGACGTCGACGCCGATTGCAAAACCGGAGGCGCAACTAGGCGCCTTACCCGTCCTCGGTCTGCTCGGCGCGATCCTGTCGGTGCAGGTCGGCGCCGCCTTTGCCAAGGGCCTTTTCCCGGTGCTGGGGTCGGAAGGCACGACGATGCTGAGGCTCGCCATCGGCGCGCTGATGCTGGGGGCAGTGCTCAGGCCATGGAAGGTGCTGCCCTCGCGAAAAAGCCTGCCCTGGCTTGCCGCCTATGGCATCACCGTCTGCGCCATGAACATGCTCTTCTATGCCGCGCTCCAGCGTATTCCGCTCGGCATCTGCGTGGCGCTTGAATTCACCGGGCCGCTGTTCGTCGCCACGCTCGGCTCCAGGCGCCTGCTCGACCTCGTCTGGGTGGCGCTGGCCGTCGCCGGCATCGTGCTGCTCTCGCCTTTCGCCGACGCCAGCCGAGGGCTCGATCCGCTGGGCGTGGCGCTGGCGCTTGCTGCGGGCGCCTGTTGGGGGCTCTACATCATCTTCGCCCAGAAGGCCGGCGCCGAGCTCGGCGTGCGCACCTCCGCCTATGGCATGGCGATCGCCGCGGTATTGGCGCTGCCTTTCGGCTTCAGCGCGGCCGAGCCCTATCTCGCCGACCCGCACATCATGGCGGGCGCCGCCGTGGTCGGCCTGTTCTCCAGCGCGCTGCCCTTCTATCTGGAAATGCTGGTGCTGGCCCGCATGCCGGCCAAGGTCTACGGCATGCTGGTGTGCCTTGAGCCGGCGGGCGGCGCATTGACCGGCTTCCTGTTCCTGCATGAGAAGCTCAACCTGCTGCAATGCGCCGGCATCGCCGCCGTCATTGCCGCCGCCTTCGGCACGGCGGTCGTGGCGCGGCGTCCGCTGCCTTCGCCGGCCTGACTCCTCTGACGCTGGTCGTGCGCCAGCGCCCCGCTGCCCGTCTAAAGGGTTGCCCGGTCTGGAGAAATCGATCCGCGCGGGGCCATGTCCAGCTACATCCAGTGGTTGAAATAAGACTTAGGTCCTAGAACAATGTCGCAATAAGTCCGAGTGGACAAGACAAGGGTCGTGGGCCACTTCCTTATGATGAGCGGATTGGGGATGCTTATGCTGCGACATTGCCGGTGGGGTAGTTCGGCCGACGGGCTGAAGGGCTGGCATGGGGAGAGCGGAATGCGCGCATCGCGCAGGGGCTGCAGGCTGGCCTTGCAAGCGCTGACTGCGTTGGCGCTTGTTGTCGCGCCTTTCAGTCTCTCCATCGATGGTCCCGTCGTGGCCAAGGCCTATGCCGGCAAAGGCGGCAATGGTGGCGGCAACGGCAATGGTGGTGGAAACGGCGGCGGCAATAGCGGCGGAAACGGCAATAGCGGCGGTAATAGCGGAAACGGCAACAGCGGCGGCAACAGCGGTAATAGCGGAAACAACGGCAACAGCGGCGGCGACAACGGAAACGGGAACAGCAGCGGCGACAAAGGGAACAGCGGCAAGAACAATAGCGCCAGCGCGACAAGCACCGCAGACGTCGACAGTCATTTGAACGCCCTTACCGGCGACAAGGTTGAGGCCACCCGCAACAGAATCCAGGTCACGCACCGCAACGGAATGAAGGAGCAGATCGAGAACGGCCGGTTCAGGATGGAAGACAAATACGGACGCACCATCGTCGACCGCAAGGCCACCATGGCCGATCTCAATCGTCTGAAGAGTTTGTGAGACGCAGTTTGTGAGAGTGAGGTTTTACCGGGATTAGATCTTAAGGGACCGAAGGTCAGCGCTGCAAAATCAGGTTGCCACCTTTTGCTTCGTCTCTACGGTCCTGATCGTCTTTCGATAAAACTTAGCTACTCACCTTACCCCCGCCTCCGTGCGGGGGTAATTTTTTCAAGGCATGTCGCCCAAAAGTGCGCAGCGGTTTTGGGAGAACGACATGCATCAAACAACGGCTTAAAAGCGCGTCGCCTGAATCCGTTTCGACGCGATACGCTTTAAGCCCCGGCCACGGCTTGCCGGTTGCGACGTTGGTCAGCCATGACGGTGGAAATGGTCCGACTGGCCGGGGCATGGGTCGTGGGCCGCTTTCGTCGCTCTGTCGGAATGTGAATCCTTGCCCCGTTGAAATGCCCGGTTCCGCCTAGCTTGTGCCGCGAGCGGAACTTCGGCCCATGCCGAGGTGGAACCGGTAGGAAAGGCACGGAATGCCCCAACCCGCTTGCAAAAGGCTTGCCCACCTCACGCTGCACGTCGCTGCCGCGCTGGCGCTTGTCGTCGTGCCCGGTCTTTTGGGGCCGGACAACGTGACCAAGCTCGTATCCGCCGCCTATGCCGGCAATGGCAATGGCGGCAACGGTGGCAACGGCGGCAATGGCAGTGGCGGCAATTCGGGTTCCGCCGGCGGGTCGAATTCGGGCTCCGCCAGCGGCTCGAATTCCGGCAATAGCAACGCCGGCGGCGGCAACCCAAATGCCGGCCCGGGCAACAACAGCGGCAAGGGCAAGACCAATCCCGCTGGCAAGAACAGCTTCAGCAACGCGGCGACCGGCGACACGCTGTCGATCGATGGCGACAAGATCACCGTCATCCATAGCAACGGCATGAAGGAGCAAGTCCAGAACGGCCGCTTCGAGATGACGGACGCGCAAGGCCGCACCATCATCGACCGCCAGGCGACGCAGGAGGACGTCTCGCGCCTGCTGAACTTGTGAGGGCCTGGAGGAGCTACCCCCTTTTTCCGGCGCCCTCGCATGCCACCCCGTCCCTTGAGGCGGGGGTGATTCTTTTGAATGGTGAGTAGTGGGACGACGCGCTGGCACAGTGACGTCACCGTCTACTTACTACTTACTACTTACTACCCGCTACTCACTACTCTCTAATTCCTCTCCCTCGCCTCATGCATCAGCAGCGCCGCCTCGGTGCGGTTGCGCACGTTGAGCTTGGCGAGCACCCTGGTCATGTGATGCTTGACCGTCTTTTCCTGTAGCGACAGCCGGGCAGCGACCTCCTTGTTGCTCAGCCCTTCCCCGACCAGTTTCAGGATCTCGGCCTCGCGGGTGGTGAGCTGGGCGAGCGGATCGGGCTTGCTGCCGGTCGGCTGCAGAAGATCGGAAAGCAGCCTGGCCGAGAGGCTCGGCGACACATAGCTCTGGCCGTTGGCGACATCGCGCAGGATCTCGGCCAGCGCCTTGGAGCCGACACCCTTCAGCACATAGCCGCGCGCGCCCGCCTTCAGCGCGTGGGCGACGTCGGCGTTGGTCTCCGACACCGTCAGCATGACGACCTTCTGGTCGGGCACCGCTGAAAGGATGCCGCCGAGCGCGTTGAGGCCGCCGCCCGGCATGCTGATGTCGAGCAGGAGAATATCGGGCGTGCTGGCGCGCACCAGCCTTTCGGCGTCCTCGGCGCTGGCGCCTTCGCCAACAAGTTCGAAGCCGCCTATCTCGCCGAGGCTGCGCGCCACGCCCTCGCGAAACAGTGGGTGGTCGTCGACTATTGCGATGCGGATGGATGTGCTCACGGTTGCTCCTCGACAGACAAGGTGATTACCAGTCTGGTTCCTCCGGGGCCGGTCAGCGTTTCGAACTGCCCCCCGATGCTTTCGATACGTTCCCTGAGGCCCGCAAGCCCAAGGCCTTCGCTTCGCGCCGGATCGAAACCGGGGCCGGTATCCAGCACCTCGACCAGGAACTTGCCGCCCTTCGTCGTGGCTCTGACCTGCTGGCCCTTGCCCTTGCCGTGACGGAAGGCATTGTTCAGGCCTTCCTGCACGAAGCGATAGATGCTGATCTTTTCCGAGGTGCCGAGTTCCGGCAAGCGCTCGGGTAGCGTTAGCAATACATTGGTGCTGGTGCGGCGCTCATGCTCGGCTACCGCCAGCCGCAAAATATCGGCAATGGCCTGCGCCTCGATCTGTGGCAGCACCAGCCCGTTGCAGATGCCGCGTATCTCGCGCATCGCTTCGCCCAGCGTCTTGTGTATGCCGGCGATCTCGGCTTCGCGCAGCGTGCTCGATGTGGCCGGATCGACCAGCGCCGGGCTGTCCATCCTGAGCGCGGCGAGCGCCACCAGTTGCGCCGGCCCGTCATGCAGGTCGGCCCCGATGCGCCTCAGATACCGCTCGTTGAGGGCGGTGGCGCGGCGCGAGGCGCGCTGAACGCGCTGACGCAGCGACGAGTTCTGCGCCAGCGCCGCCTGCAATTCGGAAACCTTGGCCTCGAGCGCTTCCTGCTGCGTGACGATGGTGCGGCTGCCGCGGAAAACGATGCCCGAGAGCAGGGCAAGCGCCGCCGCCGTGGCGGCCGCCACCACCAGCCAGCTCCACAACAGGGCGGAGTGCAGGGACTCCTCGAAATCGCCGGACAATTCGTAGAATTCGGTGACGGCCACGACCTCGCCCGACCAGGGCTCGCGCACCGGGTTGTAGATTTCCAGCAGCGGCATGCCCATCGACCGCTCCTTGTCGTCTTCCTCGTCTTCGAGCCTGTTGTATTTGACCATGACATTGCCGGCGAAAGCGGCGAGCAGGTTGGCGTTGGGCTTGATCTGCCTGCCGATGAGGTCGGCGTCCTTCGAGTAGAGGATCGTTCCGTCGCGCCGCCACAGCTTGAACGAGACCAGCCTCTTCCCGAGCGCGCCCTGGCCCAGCGTCTCGTCCAGCGCCCGCTTGACGGTGTCGTCGAGCTCCTGGCTCTTGCGCATGTCGGGCAGCAGGGGGGCGATCACGCTGTCGACATAGAGTGCGGTGGTGGCGGCGGAATTGTGCAAGACGCCGTCACGGATCTGCGATGTCACCCACAGCCCGACCACGAGCATCACGGCCAGAAGGCCGATGCCGCCCGCGATCACGAACTGCCAAGCCAGCGAGAGCCCGCTCCAGACTCGTGCAAGTCGTTTTAAATACCTCCCAAACATCGGCACCATTCACCCACCCGTCAGCGAGAGTATAGGTGAGGGGAGGCAATTGCGACACCGACCTTGGTCCGTGCCCGCGGGCAAGGTTAATGGCCGGCGGTTGGGTTCGCGTACGCCGGCGGGCAGGCCCGGATTCGCAACGAGCGTCCTCATTCTTAGAATAGCAAAAGCCCGCGCCACTCCTGTCGACGGGGGAGACGCGGGCCGGTTGCCACCTGAATTCACGGGATCATTTTTCGCAACGCCGACACAACCACCAATCGAGCCCTGGGTCCAGAGCAAAGACATATGCCCCGCGGAATATAGCGACACGCCGCAGCCGCCTTGGCCGGCCCGGTCTTTTCATCCGTCGTTGTAGATACGAATATATAGCGGCGGACCCCGCTCGGACCTTTGCGCTGCTGCATAAGACCTCAGCCACAATTGCGAGCGTAGCTGGAAACAGACACTCTGTCCCCTGCGTCGGCCTCCCCCCAAGGAAACCCAATGGTCGTCGCTTTAGCCCGGCTTGCCTGTCAAAGAGCCGTACTCTTTTGCCGCCAAGGCAAGCCGGGCTACCCCAACTGCCTTCCCATGCTCGATATGGCGTGAGCCACAGTGCCGAAAATGGTGTGGTGCCATGCCGGCAGTCGATACCGATCATTGCAACGCGCCGTTGCTCGGTCGTCCAACTGCCGACCGCGGAACCCGTGACGAATAGAGGCGGGGAGGCACCCGATCCTCCATTTTCGACGGAACGAAGGCCGGGCAAGCGCGTTTTTGCGGTGATGCCGAGGGCTCCTCACCATCACAAGGCCGAAAGGTCTTTTCAGGCCTCGACTGTGGAGGCCGAGCGCTTGGCGCGCGCGCAAAAGAATTCCAGGCTGAAAAACCTTCGCACCCACGCTTCGTGGCTGGTGCTCGATCCGCAGGCGCGTTTCCAGGAGGAGATCGACTGTTCGGCGCTGCTCCGCGACCTGTCGATCCGAGAGGTCGATGGCGAGGGCTAGAACTCGGCGGCTTTCAACCTTTCACGCAGCCTGCAATTCGGCTACGGCATCCTCTCGCGATATCTCGACCAGCCGCGCGATCGCCAATGGCGCCATCAGCGCAAAGAAGGCCGTGACATCGAGGAAGATCGACCACGCCAGATCGAACCCGCTGTGGTCGTAGCAGACTGCAAACTCCATCACGCCGGACCCCCCTTTGACCCACCCGTTGCGCATGTCGTTTCGCGCTCTCGACAAGCATGATCCTGATTTGCGCCAAACACAAGAGATTGCTAATTTGATGATGTGCCGCTGCTGAGGCACGGGCAGCAGGTCGATCGACATCGTTCCGCCGAGCCCGAACGCCGGCATTTAGGCCGGCTTCGGCCAGAACAGCCAAGCGAGCGCCAGCGCAGCCAGCGCCCAGAGCGCGATCATGAAGGCGAGACCGGCCCTGCTGACCGGTTTCTCACGGCGCATCGCCTCTTCGCGGAATTCCTGCATCAGGTTGACCGGCACAAGCTTGATCGCGAGCATGATGCCGACCGGCACGATCAGCAGGTCATCCAGATAGCCGACGATCGGGATGAAGTCCGGGATGAGATCGATGGGGCTCAGCGCATAGGCCGCGACGGCGCCCGCGGTAGCCTTTGCGTACCAGGGCACGCGCGGATCACGGGCGGCAATCCACAGCGCCACTGCATCGCGCTTGATTCCGCGCGCCCATTGCTTTGCCGAGGTGAGAGCCGACATGCGCCTATTATATACGGCTGTGCGGGTCGTCAGACCACTGGCGATCACCGGCTAGGCCTCTTCAGGCGCAGTCTTTCAGCTCGACAACCTCGACGCCGAGACGGAAGGCCTGGCCATCGGCATAGGAGCGCGCATACTGCTCGGCTTCAAAGGGGAAAATGAGCGTGGTGCCGTAGGCGGTGACGCGCACCGTCCACTTCTGGCCCCTGACGAGTTCAACGCCGTGAAGCTTCGCCGTCACCATCTCACCCTCCTCAGATCCGGCACACCAGCAACGTTCGCATAACGTCGCGAAAGTCATTTGAATACAAATAATCCGACTCAATCGTGTCGCTACGATGTCGATTCCGACATTGGGTCGTTTGCGTCCGTGAAATGGTTCACCGACAGCGGCGTTTTTTGATTCCTGCCGCGAGCGGCCGACTGGTCTGCCCGGAACCGTGACGGCTTCGGCGGGGTTAGAGTTCTAAAGCGCGTTGCATGTCGTTGTCCCAGAACCGCACTTCTGGACGACATGCATTCAGCTCGCACAGGAGATCGCCATGATCCGCAAACTGAAATCCGGCGAATACCGCCTCTATTCGCGCAAAGTCGATCCGAGAACCGGCAAGCGCCGCAATCTCGGCACCTTCAAATCGCGCGAAGCCGCTGAAAAGCACGAACGCGAAGTGCAGTATTTCAAGCGCCACTAATGCATGTCGCCCAAAAGTGCGCAGCGGTCTTGGGGGGCGACATGCATCAAAAACGAAGACTTAAAGCGCGTCGACTGAATCCGTTTCAACGCGACGCGCTTTAGGAACGGTCACCGTTGCACAAGGGAAGGATAGCGGTCCTGGTTTCACCCATGCGGTCTCGGCTGGGTGCGCGGGCGAGGATGGTCAGGCACGTTTGAGCCGATATGGTCGAGGTCGCAACGTCTCGTCACCATCTCGACCGACTTGGTGTCGACGGTCACGCGCCCCAGCACCTGCACCGTCGTGCGTCCAAGACCCTCGTCGACATGGACGACGTCGCCCTCGAGTCTGAGCTTGTCGCCTGGCTTGGCATTGGGCTCCACCATTGAATAGCGATGGGCGTTGCTCTCGAGCTCCAGCGTCACGCGGTCCCCGACGCGCTCGACCACCGTGGCGATGACAGCCACGCGGTCGCCTATCTCCACTGCCGGCCGTGTCATTGCGATCTCCTTTCAGCTCCGCGCGGTTCCTCGCCCGACGAAGCCGGCTGATGAGCGCCAGCAGCCGCTGAAATAAACGCGAAAACAAGCATTTGGTTGCCCGTGGATTGCCTGTCGCTGCGGGGCCCGCTCCCCACGGCTGCACAAAATCCGGCCGCAATGTCAGCGTGGCGCTCGACGTCACGTTGACGACGCCGGAGCGGCGCCCCGCACCTGCGGGATCTGCCTGGAGGGCAGGGACAAGCGAAGTGGCAGGCCTAGTTGCAGTTTGCACCATCCTACCCTGGAGGATAGGATATCGGCATGACAGTACACAGCTCCCACCCCGATATCATCGTCCGGCTCAAGCGTGCGCACGGCCATCTTGCCGCCGTGCTCGCCATGTTCGAACAGGGCCGCTCCTGCCTCGACCTCGCGCAACAGCTCCATGCCGTCGAAAGCGCCGTCGGCAATGCCAAGCGGGAGCTGATCCATGACCATATGGAGCATTGCCTTGTCGAAGGTGGCGAGCCGACGAGGGACACGCTCAAGGAGCTGAAGCAGCTCACCAAATATCTGTGAGGCGGCGATGTGGGAAAAAGTTCTGGACTGGTTCGGCTTCGGCCCGCACGGGCATGATCATGGCGGGCACGGCCACGATCGTCACCCGCCGCACGGCCATACGCATGGTGTGATCGATGCGACCATCGCCAGCACCGATCGCGGCATCTGGGCGATCAAATGGTCGTTCGTCATCCTGGCTATAACGGCCGCGCTGCAGATCGCCGTCGTCGTGGTTTCGGGCAGCGTGGCGCTGCTTGCCGACACCATCCACAATATCGCCGATGCGACCACGGCCATACCGCTTTGGATCGCTTTCGTGCTGGCGCGGCGCACGCCGACCCGTATTTTCACCTACGGCCTTGGCCGGGTCGAGGACCTTGCCGGCCTAGTCATCGTGCTCATCATCCTGGCGAGCGCGCTCGTCGCCGGATATGAGGCGGTCAACCGCCTGTTCAGCCCGCAGCCGGTCCAGTTCCTGGGCTGGCTTGCCGCAGCCGGCATCATCGGCTTCCTCGGCAACGAGGCGGTGGCCGTGTTCCGCATCCGCGTCGGTCGCCAGATCAACAGCGCGGCCCTGATCGCCGACGGCTATCACGCGCGCACGGACGGCCTCACCAGCCTTGCCGTCGTTGTCGGCGCGATCGGCGTCTGGCTTGGCTATCCGCTTGCCGACCCGGTCATCGGCCTGCTCATCACCGTCGCCATCTTCGGCATCGTCTGGCAGTCGGCGCGCTCGGTGCTGACGCGCATGCTGGACGGCGTGGAGCCGGGGCTTGTCGATGAGGTTCATCATGCCGCCGAACATGTTGCGGGGATCGAAAAGGTGGTCGACGCGAAGGCCCGCTGGCTTGGCCACAAGCTGCATGTCGATGTGGAGATTGCGGTCAACGACGCGCTGCTGCTTGCCGCCGCGAACAACATCGCCACGTCGCTGAAGACCGAACTCTTCGCGCATATTCCCGCGCTCGACGTCGCCACGGTGCGCTTTGCCGAGCCGGAGACGGAGGGCGGGCATCATCACGTGCCTGACCCGTTCCTGGTATCGGGCAAGCTCGCCAGCGGGCTGCTCGAAATCGTCGATACGCCACAGGGCGAGCGCATGCGGTTGCGGCTCTCGCGTCACGCCGAGGGCCTGCGGGCAAACGTCGCCATCGAACGCGCCGGCGGGGCCGTCGAAAGCCTGCCGCTGTCTCCGGTCGGCGGCGACCACCACTATCTGCAAAGCCTGGTCGCACCGGCCGAACCGCATGAATTCAGCGCCAGGCTGCAATTGGCGGCCGGTCCCGACAGCGAGGATCTGCGTTTCACCATGGCGGAGCCGGAAGGGCATCACCACGACGAGCATGTGCATGGATGATACAGGGACTGTTCGATTATCAGCGTGAAATCTACCTGGCGGTGGCCGAGCATCTCAAGCTCTTTGCCGCCGACAGGAACTGGTTGGCGCTTTTGGTGGTGCTGCCGATGGGAGTGGTGTTCGGCGCGGCCCACGCGGTGACGCCGGGCCATTCGAAGGCGCTGCTTGCGGCCTATGTGGCCGGCTCGCAGGTCCGGCTCTCGCGCGGGCTTTTGGTTTCGTTGGCGCTCTCCTTCACCCATATTGCGCTGGCAGTGCTCATCGCGGTGCTGGCGCTGCCGCTCGTCTCGCTCGCTCTAGGCAGCGTCGGCCGCGCGCCGGCTCTGGAAGCGCTGAGCCGCGGTCTCCTTGGCGTCATCGGCCTGTGGATGATCTGGCGCGCACTGCGCGGCCACCACCATCGCCATGCTCATGAGGGCGCGGCGGTCGGCGTCATGGCGGGGTTGATCCCGTGCCCGTTGACATTGTTCGTCATGACCTTCGCCATAGCGCGCGGCGTGCCATGGGCGGGCCTGGTGTTCGCCGTCGCAATGATGGCGGGCGTCGCGGTCACGCTCGGCGTCGTCGTTCTCCTGGCCGTGTTATTTCGCAATGGATCGGCCGCCATGCTTGAATGGCTCGGGTCGAGCACGGCTGGCGTAGCGACGTTTTTCGAAGTCGCGACCGGGTTGGTTCTAGTTGGTGCGGCGCTTCATCAATTCCTCGGCGCTTAGCCTTGCGGTCAGTCGCCCGTTAGCGCCGGCCGAGCCTCACGAATTTAGCGCCAGGCTGCACTTGGTGGCCGGGTGCCGATGGCGAAGACCTGCCCCTGGCTGACGGCGGCGTTGCCCGGACATGAGAGCGACGGGGCGGGTGCCCGTCGCTTCCGTGGTGTGATTCCGCCATCGGGGATGCCATACAGACGGTCTATTGCATGGCTGCGGGGTTCATCCACAGGAACTCCCAGACATTGCCATCCGGGTCTTCGATGTGGCGGTTGAACATGAAACCGAGATCTTGCGCCGGATTGGGATCGGCGCGACCGCCTGCCGCAACGCCTTTCTCGATTATCGCATTGACTGCGTCCTTGCTGTCGACGGTCAGCGCGATCAGCATCTGGCTCTCGCGCTTGGCGTCGCCGATCGGCCGGGCTGTGAACTGGCTGTAATGCTGGTGCGTCAGCAACATGACCCCGATCGATTCGGAGAACATGATCGAGCTGGCCTGGTCATTCGAGAACTGCGGGTTGAGCGTGCCGCCGATCGCGAGATAAAACTTGGTCGCTGCTTGCAGATTGCGCACCGGCAGATTGAGGAAGAGCATTTGGGTCATCGGTTTGAACCTCCGTTTCGTTGACGGGTACTAGTCAGTCTAGTACTGTAGCGAATGGCTATCACACGGGAACGGTACCGTCTAGTACTGATCGAGAGGCGCTATGAAAATAGATGTTGAGACCAGAGCGGCTCGCAAGGATCGTGAAATCATCGAGGCGGCAACGGCCGCGTTCATCGCCAAGGGCTATGATGGGACCAGCATGGAGGAGATCGCCACCAGGGCGTGCGCTTCCAAGCAGACGGTCTACAAGCATTTCACGGACAAGGAGACGCTTTTCAGCGAAGTCGTGGAGTCCACCGCGGCTCAGACCAACGACGTTGTCGAGTCCGTGACGATGCTGCTTTCCGAGGCGCAATTCCTGGAGGGCGGCCTGCAGCAGCTTGCCCGGCGATTGACCACGACGCTGATGAACGACGAGTTGCTGAAGCTGCGGCGTCTGATTATCGCCAATGCCGATCGGATGCCGCAGCTTGGCCGCAGTTGGTACGACAAAGGTTTTGAGCGCATGCTTGCCTCGGTGGCAGCGTGTTTTCAAAAGCTCACCAGCCGAGGCTTGTTGCGGACCAGCGATCCTCGTTTGGCGGCCAGCCATTTCTTTGGAATGCTGCTTTGGATCCCGATGAACGAAGCCATGTTCACCGGAAGCAACCGGCGCTCGAAAGCCGACCTCGAGCGGCACGCCGATGCCTCGGTCGAAGCGTTCCTTGCCGCCTATGGCGTGCGCTCGAAGTAGTCGCGCTGCCTGGCGCTTTGCGGAGCAAAACGAGCCGCATTACGTCGCCTGTTATCTTGCGGAGATCAGTCGGCCTGTTAAGCCGCGCGTACGCGTCTCGCGCCGAAGATCGACCATGCGGCAGCGATGAGCGCCGCTATCGCGGCAAGCAGCGCGGCGAGGCTCGGCAGGTGAAAGAACATGCCCCGCCAGCGCGGTTCGATGACCTCGCCGGTGCTGAAACTCTCGCCGCTGAACTGGCACAGGATCCAGGACGCGCCGCTGCGCACCATGTCGGCATCGATGTCGGAGATCAGGGCCTTCGCGTCATGCGCGGCCGAGGGCATCGTCGCCATATGGGTGAGCAGCGCCTTGGCGGCGGCGAGATAGGCGTGGCTGCATTCGTTGAGCGGGCTCTCTTCGTCGCCAAGGCTTCCCGGCATCAGGCCCCACAGGCAGTAGGTGAATTGCAGGTTGCCGTGATTGTAGAGCCGCCGGAAGGTCGGGTCGGTCACGGTCTGGCTCTGGGCAAGGTCGAGAATGTCGCCGCGATAGCGGGCAATGACAGCCATCTGGCCGTGGGTGAGACTGGGGATCTGGATGCCGGGGGGAGGCGGGGCGGAGGATCCGCTATGCGCTTGCGCCGATGCGGCCGGCATGACGAACAGCGCAGCCGCCAAAAAGAAGTTAGCCGCCAGGGCGCAGAACCGTGGCGGCCAACGCATGAGCGTTCAAGCGTAGCGACGTGCCGGGCCGCGCTGGTCGCGCACCGCGACGACGCGCTCGACGACCGCGCCGAAGCCGAGTCCGACGACGGTCCACAGCACGAGCTGGATGCCGAGCGAAGCGACGCGGAACTGCCACAGCACACTCGCCGAGAAGTTTTCCGGCACTTCGTTGATGTCGGGAAGTGCTGCCTTCACCAGCGCGAAAACCACGAGGAAGGCGAGCCCTGCTGCGATCGAGGCGTTCCAGGCGCCGAGCCTATTCCACAGCCGCTGCGCCAGGCCCACCGCCGCCACCATTGTCGCGATCGAGATCACGATCATGATGAAGAACAGCTCGGTGCGGTAGCCGATCGTTTCGGGGTTGCCGACCGCCGGCGGGTTCGCCGGGTATTTGAGGCTGGGAACCACGATCACGGCAAGGAAGCCGAGCAGCGCCAGCAGCGCCGAGGTGCCGCGTGGGCCGAGCGAGCCCAAGCGGCCATAGGCATATGCGAAGACCAGCGAGAACAGCCCGCCGAGCGCGGCGCCATAGACCAGCACGCCGGTTGCCAGGCCAATGCCGGCCTGCACGGCGCGGCTGACCATCTCGGGCTCCGGCGCCTCGCCGGCCGCCTGGGCCTGCTGTTCCTCGTAGGCAATCGCCTTGTCGACCTGCGGCTCGCCATAGACGTGGGCGAAGGCGAACGCCAGAATCCCCGCGACCAGCCCGACAAGCATGCCGCGCAGCAAAAGTTTTCCGACCATGTCAGAATCCCTTCAAGCAATCCCAGGAAAAAAGCGCAGCGGTTTTCCGTCCGGAATTGCGTTAGACCTGAATCGAAAGCGAGTTCAGCTTTCGCTGAACCGCTTTAGTGGCAGGGGAAGCCGAGCAGGTGGCGGCCGTCATGCACGAATTCGTGCACATACATGCCGCGGATCAGCGACGTCGCGCCTTCTTCCGCGCCGATGAAATAGATCGCCAGCATCAAAAGCAGGCCGCCGAAAATGGCCCAGGGCAGAAGCTCGCGGACCGGAATCGGCACCGGACCGTAGGTGGGGGCGAAGGTGGTGTCGGACATTTTGACCTCCCGTGGGATACTGCGTCCCGTTGATCGAACAATGCTGCGGGATAAGGCCTGACTTTCGGCTGGTGCCGATCACAGTGGCGCGACCGTGCCGGACTCGCACCGGCTTCCAATCCCGTATCGCGTTAAAACACTTGTCAGCACTTCGTTCGCCTGTCAACGAATTGTAATGGCCGGCACGGCTTCGTGGGGCTTAATTTCACTGGGCCACGGAGTTTTTCATGCTCGCCCGCCTGACGATGATCGCAAGCGGGGCGACGCCGGCCGCGCGCAAGGGCCGCTTCCCGAGTGACGAGGCGCTGGAACTGCGGGCCTTGGAGCGCGCAAGCGCGCTGGCGGCTTCGCTGCGCCGCGCCGACCGCGTCTGGACAAGTCCGGCGCTTGCCGCGCGCCAGACGGCCGAGGCGCTTGGCCTTGACGCGACGGTCGAGCCGCTACTTGCCGAGCAGGATTTCGCGCGTTGGGCTGGCAAGAGCTTCGAGGCGGTGCAGGCCGAGGACCCGGAAGGCATGGCGGCCTGGCTTTCCGATCCGGGCGCGGCACCCCATGGCGGCGAATCGCTTGCCGCCGTCGCCCGGCGCGGCGCCGCGCTGATGGACCGCCTGGCCGGCGAGAGCGGCCACACCATAGCGGTGACGCATGCCGTGCCGATCCGCGCCGCCATGGTGCATGTGCTGGGCGCGCCGCTCTCCTCGGTCTGGAAGATCGACATCGAGCCGCTGTCGCTCACCGAGTTCCGCGGCGACGGCCGCCGCTGGGTGCTGCATGCGAGCGGCGTGATCGCCGCCAACTGAACACAAAGGCTTGAGAGGTTCGCCGTCGGACCTGCCAGGCCTCGACATCCGGATATCAGGGTCAATTGTTTCAGGGATTGCTAACGGAACGGAAACGCCTGGTTGCTACGATGCTCTTCCGTGGCGAGGAGAAAACCCGCCCGAGGAGCCCGCCGGATATGGCCAACTATCCCGAGACCGAGCGCCGTCTTCATGTGCGCGAATTCGTGCTCAAGGAAGCTACGATCATTGCCAACGGCGTCAGGATTGGCTGCTCGGTCCGCAATCAGCACCACCATGGCGCGGAATTGCGCGTGGGGGTGGATGTGGACATCCCGGATCGCTTCCTGCTCGAGGTTCCAGCCGACGACACGGTCTATCGCGCTTTGGTGCGCTGGCGGCGCAATGAACGCATCGGCGTGGCGCTCTACAGCAACGCGCTGAAGGACTGACGCTCAGAGATAGCGGCGCACGCTCGCCTTGTAGGCCCGGTAGGGTTCGCCGAACTTGCGTTCCAGATAAGCTTCCTCGCGCAGCACCACGCCATAATGCAGGATAGGGAAGCTTGCGATGAGGGCGACGACGGCCCACCAGCTGTCGAAGAGGAGCCCGATCCCGAAGAGCAGCCCCATCAGGCCGACATAGAGCGGATTGCGGGTGAAGCCGAACGGGCCGCTGGTGATGATCGCGGTGGTTGGCAGCGTCGGGTTCACATTGGTGCCGCCGCGCAACATCGTGGAGCGTCCCCAGGCGATGATCGCAATCGCAAGTGCCGCCAGCGCTATGCCCAGCACGATGGTGAGTGGCCGGCCTCCGATCGCAAGCGGCCAGATGTAGCGCAGCGCCAGCATTGTGATCAGCACCACGAGAAAGAGCAGCGGCGGGAACACCGCGACGCCCGGATTGTCCGCTTTGTCATCCATTTCGCCGGCCTCGACCAAGCGCCGCCGACGGTATTATGCACGGACGCGCTCGGTGCAGCAATTCGTGAGTTGATCCAGCCTGAAACAGTGTGCAACCGCGTGCCTATTGGAACGCAACCGCGGCGAGCGTTCAGTGCCGTTGATCAACAGGGATTTCGTGCATGAGCAGGACAGCCGTCTGGGTGGCCCTGATCGCCATCGTTCTGGTGGGCACTACCTGTCGCAGGCCAATGGCATGATCCGGTTCTGAGGCAGCGGCGGCGCGCGGCCGTTCACTGGGTCAGCAGCAGCGGCTCGTTCCGCAGCACGGCTGGCTTGCGGCCGCCTGTTCTTTCAGCCAGCGGTCCCGCGGTTTGCAACTTGCCGGCCGTGGTGAAAGCTCGACCTCGATGGCATCGCCAACAAGGCTTGGCCGGGCTGCCCGGTGCAGTTCCATGGGGCGGACGCCGTCGCTGACCTCGAAGGTCAGCTTCGCCGCCTGATCGAGCGCTACATGGTCCGAGACCTTGCGGATGATGGCAGTGAACTTGCCGGCCGGCATATGGACCGGCCCGCCTTCGTCCACGTCCCATAGCTGGACGAAGATTTCCGACCAGGATTCCGGATTCGCTTCGCAATCCAGCGCCGAGAACTGTCCCGCCTTCACCTCGGTGACATGGTATCCCGGCCTCACCTGCCGCCCGTCATAACGGAACACCAGCGGCCTGTCCTTGTAATCGGCCAGCGCACCCAGCAGATCGCCTATAGTGAGATCGGACGGGTCCATCGGCAACACCAGATCGATTTTCTGATTGTCAGAAGAGAGCATGTCGGCTATTCCTCATTTCAATATTTCAAGGATTATTGAAACGTGGATGAACGTCAAGCCCTGATCGCCTTTGGCGCGCTCTCGCAGGAAACACGTCTGCGCTTGCTGCGCCTGCTGGTCGTTGCCGGACAGGAAGGCATTGCCGCCGGCTCGCTCGCCGAACAAGTCGAGGTCTCGCCCTCCAATGTCAGCTTCCATC
This sequence comes from Mesorhizobium sp. WSM3224, assembly GCF_000427725.1. Lineage (GTDB taxonomy): Bacteria > Pseudomonadota > Alphaproteobacteria > Rhizobiales > Rhizobiaceae > Mesorhizobium. Next base: position 214,253 of record NZ_ATYO01000003.1, read on the forward strand.
TCAAGGAACTGGAGCGCGCCGGTCTCATAACTGCGAGGCGTGATGCCCGCTCGATCGTCTACAGCGCCGAATACGACGCGCTGTCCGGGCTGATCCGGTTCCTGATGGAGGATTGCTGCTCGGGCCGTCCGGAAATCTGCGCGCCGGCGCTTGCCGCGCCTTGTTGCCAGCCGGGCGAGGGGACCCGGCAGTGAGTATGTTTGACCTGTCGCGCCGGTTCGCGGCTGAAGCCCTGGGCACCGGTCTGCTGGTGGCGACAGTCGTCGGCTCCGGCATCATGGCGCAGACGCTAACGCATGACACCGCATTGGCGCTGCTAGGCAACACGCTTGCAACCGGCGCGATGCTGGTGGTGTTGATCACTATCCTCGGGCCGATCTCCGGCGCGCATTTCAATCCGGCCGTTTCGCTGGTGTTCTGTCTCAACCGGTCGCTGCCTGTCCGCGATCTTCCTGCCTATCTAGTGGCGCAGGTCGTCGGCGGCATCGCCGGCACGATCGCGGCGCATCTGATGTTCGCGCTGCCGATGCTGGAGATCGCAACGAAGCTGCGCACCGGACCGGCGCAATGGTTCTCCGAGGCCGTCGCGACTTTTGGCCTGGTCGCCGTCATTCTCGCCGGGCTCCGCTTCGAGCGGCGAGCCGTGCCGTGGCTGGTCGGCCTCTACATTACCGCCGCCTATTGGTTCACGGCCTCCACGTCCTTCGCCAATCCAGCCGTCGCGCTGGCGCGTTCACTGACCAATACTTTTTCCGGCATCAGGCCGCTCGATCTGCCCGGCTTCATCATAGCCGAGCTGCTCGGCGCCTTGATCGCGCTTGCGTTGATGGGTTGGCTGCTGCGGCCGGCGATCATCCAGCAACCTTTGAAAGCAGAGCCATGAAGGTCACGATCTACCACAACCCCGATTGCGGCACTTCGCGAAACACGCTCGCCATGATCCGCGCCAGCGGCGAAGACCCCGTCGTGATCGAGTATCTGAAGACGCCGCCAAGCCGCGAACGGCTGCTCGAACTGATCGGCGCGATGGGCATCGCCCCGCGCGCGCTGCTGCGCGAGAAGGGGACGCCCTACGCCGAGCTTGGCCTCGCCGACCCGAAATGGAGCGATGACGAACTGATCGATTTCATGCTCGCCCACCCGATCCTGATCAACCGCCCGATCGTCGAAACGCCGAAAGGGACGAGGCTATGCCGGCCTTCGGAAGCGGTGCTGCCGCTGCTCGACAATCCGGTACGCGAATTCGTCAAGGACGACGGCGAGAAGGTCGCCTATGCGCCGGGGCAAGCCTGATTGGAAGCCACCGCGCCCATTGCCCACAATCGCAACGTCCTCGTCTCGGCTCTCGGCATCACGCAGATCCTCGCCTGGGGATCGTCCTACTATCTGCCCGCGGTGCTTGCCGCGCCGATTGCAAGGGATACCGGCTGGTCGCTTGCCTCGGTCGTTGCCGGGCTATCCTGTGGGCTCCTGCTTGCGGGAACGGTGTCTCCCATCACCGGGCGGCTGATCCAACGACACGGCGGCCGCCCGGTGCTTGCCGCCAGCTCGCTGCTCCTCGCGGCCGCGCATTCGCTGCTGGCGACGGCAACCTCCTATCCCCTTTACCTGATTGCCTGGCTGCTCATGGGCCTGGGCATGTCGAGCGGCCTCTACGATGCCGGCTTCGCCACGCTCGGCCGCCTTTATGGACAAGGCGCGCGCGGCGCCATCACCAACCTGACGCTGTTCGGCGGCTTTGCCAGCACGGTCTGCTGGCCGCTCAGCGCCTTCCTTGTCGAGCATGGCGGGTGGCGCATCGCCTGCCTTGCCTACGCCGCGATCCATTTGGCGATCTGCCTGCCGCTCCATCTTTGGCTGATACCGCGGCCTCCGCCCGCGGCGCCCACGCCGGCAAGAGCCGAGCCAAAAGAGGCACCGGCCACGGACCGGGCGCGAACCCGATTTATGCTGCTTGCTTCCATCCAGACCTTGGCCGCGCTGATCGCGTCCATGCTGTCCGTCCATCTGCTCACGCTGCTGCAATTGCGCGGCGTGGGACTGGCGGCGGCCGTTGGCCTTGGCGCGTTGGTCGGCCCGTCGCAGGTTGGTGCGCGGGTGGCGGAGCTGCTGATCGGCCGCAACCGGCACCATCCGATCTGGACGATGCTGACGTCGGTATCCCTGCTTGCGGCCGGGATCTGGCTATTCCTGACCAGCCAGACCTTCACCGCGCTCGCCCTGATCCTCTACGGCGCGGGCAACGGCATCCATACGATCGCGCGCGGCGCCCTGCCGCTGGTGCTGTTCGATCCGCAACAATACGCCGCCCTGATGGGCAAGCTCGCAACGCCGAGCCTCATCGTCCAGGCGGCCGCCCCCTCGGTCGGAGCGCTGCTTTTGGGTATCGGCGGCGGCAATCTCGTCCTGACGACACTTGCATTGGCCGCGACCGTCAATGTCGGGCTTTGCGCCTATCTCGTCGCGGCCGTGCGCCGATGACCAAGCCTACTTGTCCATTGCCAGCGTCTCGTTGAGCACGGCGGCCAGATGCAGGCTGCCTATGACGTGATCGAGCAGCTTTTGCGCTCGCATCTGAAGCTCAAGCCGCCTGCCACCGTCTCGCTGGCCTCGTCGGTGTAGGCCATACCCCTCGGTACAGGGCGCTGGTGTCAGGCGGCCCGGGCAAAAAGCTCGTGGAACCGCTGCAGGTACAGCGGCCAGCCCTGATCGCTGTCGACGCTGCCGCGCACGCCTTCCCAGCCTTGGCCATGCCGTTCGATGTGGCGGTGCTCGATGTCGACCCGGGTCCGGTTTTCCGCCTCGGCCGTGAACCGGACCTCCCACTCGCTCGTCCTGGCGAGGTCGGTTTCGATCTGCCAGCGCGGGCTGATGTCCCAGCTCAGAAGCAGCCGGTTCGGCGGCTCGTAGGCCAGCACCCGGGCCCAGCGGCACTCGCTGCCGTCGACGCCGCGGTCGTAGACGTGACCGCCGGCTCGCCGCTCGAAGATCGTCTCGGCGATCGGCACGGCGAGCAGATTATGCTCGCGCGGCTTGATGCTGCCGAAGTCCTCGGTAAACACCTTGAAGGCGCGCGCGATCGGCGCCTCGACAACGACGGAATGTTTTACGGAGGCGGGTCCGGGTTGCTTGATCATGGCTCGTCCTTTGTCGGTTTTTCGACGGCCAGCTTGTAGGCCGCGAGCGTCTTCATCCAGAACTGGTCGATTTCTGCCCGAAACGCCGCAAGGCCATCCGGGTCGATCCGGTAGATGCGTTCCTTGCCGGAGCGCGTGTCGGCCACCAGCCCGGCATCCTTGAGCACCTTCAAATGCTGAGAGACCGCCGGCCGCGTTACGGGCAGCACGTTGGCGAGCCCCCTGACCGAACTGGGGCGGTCGACCAGCAGTTCGAAGATCGTGCGCCGTGTCGTATCGCCGAGCGCTGTCCAATATTTCGCGTTAGTCGTCACTAACGCGAAATTAGAGCGATGGATTTTTCCTGTCAACCCGGAAGGAGTATGGCAGCGACTGGCGGCCGATCGAAATTCGACGCCTGAGCCTTGTCGGCGGATCAGCTCCGCCGCTTTGCCTGCAGGCTCCGCGCCGCTTGCTCGATCGCTGCGCGGTCGTTGCCCAGCTGGTCGAGCAGTTCCTGCGCCTCGTCGCCCGAAATGCCGGTGCGCATGGCAAGCGCCTCCACCGTCAGCACATCCGTGGCGTCAACCTCGCGCGTTTCGGGCAGCGCATCGTCCGCCGTCAGCGGCAGCGCCGCTTCGTGGTCGATCTCCATCTCCGCCTGATGCCAATGCCGTTCATGATTGCCAAGGATGCCACCCTCGCGCTGAAAGATCTCGTAGGCACGCTGCCTGATCTTCTCGGTCCGATCGTCGTCCATCGCCGTTTCCTCCTTACGTGTCACAAGAACGCAGGACGGGGCAGAACGATCCGCGATATCGGCGAACTGACCGGCGGTGCGCCCGGTCGGTGGAAACGCCCAGCAGGGGGTAATCGCATAGGTGGGGGACGGCGCTGATGATTGTCGCCTACGCCCGCGGCCATTCCGATCCGCGCTTGTCTCGGCCGCTTCCGCTCAGGGCCCATATATCGCGACCGGCTTGCCGAACATGCCGGGCTCGGGTTTCACGCCTAGCCCCGGCCGCTGCGGCACGGCGATGTGGCCCTGCTTGATGACGACTGGGTGCTTCGCGTCGAAATGCCCCTTGATGTATTCCTGGGCGATCCATGCGCCTTCCATGCGGCGCGGCTCCACCGTCGCCGCGAGATGCACGCAGGCCGCCGCGATGATGTCGCCGCCCCAGGCGTCGTCGCAGCTGTGCGGCAGCGAGCGGATGGCGCAGAGGTCGCGCACCGTGGTCATCCTGGTGAGGCCGCCTAGGCGCGTCACCTTGAAGCCGAAGCCGTCGGCGATGCCGAGCGAGATCGCCCGCAGCACCGCGTTCTGGTCCTCGGTGCTCTCGTCAAGATAGACCGGATGCGTCACGCGGCCCTTCAGCGTCGCGATCTCGTCCATCGTGTTGCAGGGCTGCTCGAAGACGAAGGGGATCGCCTGGCAGAGCCGGTCGAGATGGATCGCGGCGGCCACCGTCAGGCCCCGGTTGCCGTCGACCGCTAGCCGCGCCTTGTAGCCGACCGCTTCCCAGACCTTGTGGACGACGGCCACGTCTTCTTCCAGATTGCGCCCGCCGATCTTGACCTGCAGGCGCGGATAGCCGGCCTTCACCTTGTCGGCCGCGATCCTCGCCGTCTCGTCCGGCGGCCCGACGATCAGCGAATAATAGGCCGGCACACGGTCCGTCAACGCGCCGCCCAGCAGCGTCGAGACCGGCACGCCGATTTTTTGGCCAAGCAGGTCGAGGAACGCCATGTCGAATGCGGCCTTGGCGTAGCCGTGACCGTTCAGGTGCTCGTCCATGCGCTTGGCCAGCAGCCTGATCGAGGCGACCTCCGCACCGATGAGGCCGGGAGCGATTTCGGCGATGGCGGCGCGGGCGCCCAGCGCATGATGCGGCTGGTAGACCGGGCCGATCGGGCAGGTCTCGCCCCAGCCGGAAAAACCGTCATCCGTCACGATCTCGACCAGCGTCGAGTCCAGCGCCTCCACATCGGCGCTGGCCATGCGGTAGGCGCCGCCTTTGACCGGCAGCTGCGCCGAATAGACGTTGATCCGATCGATGCGCATGCACGGCTCCCCTCAAAGAACGCATCCTCCACGGGGCTTCAAGCGGCCCCGTCTGTCACATCCGCGCCCTGGCCGAGGTGGGATCGTAAGGCGAATCTGCGATCACTTCGGCGACTTTCCATTCCCCGAGGATCGCAACGTCGAGCTTGGTACCGGGCCTGGAAAACCGCTCCGGCAGCAGCGCCAGCGCCACGTCGTGCCCGAGGGCGTAGCCATAGCCGCCGGACGTGATGCGCCCGACCAGCGCGCCGTCGCTATAGAGCCCTTCATTGGCAAGAGAGCTTGCGCCATCAGTGTCGATCCTGAGCGTCACCGAGCGGCGCTGGTCGTTGCGTTCCTTGTATTTCAGAACCGCGTCGCGCCCGACGAAGTCGCCCTTGTCGAGGCGGATGAAGCGCCCCAGCCCGCTCTCCAGCGCGTTGAGCTCGGGGTTCATGTCGCGGTACATGGCGCGATAGGATTTCTCCAGCCTCAGCGACTCCAGCGCATGCAGCCCGACCAGCCGCATGCCGTGCTTCTCGCCCTCCCTCAGGATCGCGTCGAGCAAGTGCCGCTGGTAGGGCAGGGGATGGTAGAGTTCCCAGCCGAGTTCGCCTTCATAGTTGACACGTAGCAGCCGCACGTCGCTGGCGAGAGCCACGCAGCCGGTCTTGACGCCGAACCAGGGAAAGCTTTCGTTCGACAGGTCGATCTCGGTCAGCGGCTGCAGCACCTCTCGTGCCTTGGGGCCAACAACCGTGAAGCACCCGCGGTCGTTGGTGGCGTTCTTCAGGCTCACGCTGCCGTCGGCGGGAAGCAGTCTCGAGAGGTCGTCGAAATTCCAGCGCTCGGCGCGCGGCGTCGAGATCAGGTAGAACGAGTCCTCGCCGAGGCGCGCCACCATGTACTCCGCCTGCACGCCGCCCTTCGCCGTGAGGTGATGCGCCAGCGTCACCTTGCCGACCGCGGGCAGGCGGTTGGCGATGATCCTGTCCAGCCATGCCGCCGCGTTCGGACCGGACACCTCGAACTTCGTCATCGGCGTCATCTCGACCAGGCCGACGGCGTTGCGCACCGCCAGCACTTCCTCGCCGACGAAATTCCCCTTGGGCGTCCAGCGCCAGCTATACTGGTCCTTGGCCTCGACGCCCTTGGGCGCGAACCAGTTCGGCATCTCCCAGCCGTTGAGCACGCCCCAGACCGCGCCCAGCTCGGTCAGCCTGTCATAGGAAGGCGCGGTCTTCTGCGGCCGCGCGGCGGGCATGTCCTGCCCCGGATATTTCTGTTCGGCATGCGTGCCCCAGGCCTCGCGCACCTTCTCGCGCGTCCATTCCTTGTTGGCGTAGTCACCGAAGCGGCGCGGATCGAGGTCGGAAGTGTCGAGGCTGTTGCCGCCTTCGACGATCCGCTCCGACAGATAATAGCCGATCGTGCCGCCCCACAGGATGCCGCCCGGCACGCCTTCGGCCAGCCACACATTGGGCAGGCCCCAGGCCGGTCCCATCAGCGGCAGCTCGTCCGCCGTCATCTGGAAGGGGCCGCGCACATTGGCCTTGATGCCGACGCGCCCTAGTGCCGGCACAAGCTGCAGCGCCTGCTCCCAGTTCCACGACACCGCCTCGAAATCCTCCTCCAGCAGATCGGCGCCGAACCACGAAGGAACGCCGTCCTCGGCGAACAGCTTCAGGTTAGCGGTGCGCTCGTAGGGGCCGAACATCAGCCCGTCGCCTTCCTCGCGCAGATAGCCTTCGAAACCTTCGTCGCGCAGGATCGGCATTTCGGGCCGTCCCGCACGCTTGCGCTCCACCACTTCCGGCACCGCTTCGGTGATCCAGTACTGGTGCAGGATCGGGATCGCGGGGATGTCAAGGCCGAGTAGCGCGCCGGTCTGGCGCGCGTAATTGCCGGTGGCTGAGATCACATGCTCGCAGGTGATGGCGCCCTTGTTGGTCTCAACAAGCCATTCGCCGCCCGGCGTCCGTTTGAACCCGGTGACTTCGGTGTTGAGATAGACCTTGGCGCCCAGATCGCGCGCGCCCTTGGCCATGGCATGTGTCACGTCGGCTGGCGCGATATGGCCGTCATCGGGATGGTAGAGCGCGCCGAGCATCTCTCTGTTGTCGAGCAGCGGCCAGAGCTTGCGCGCCTCGTCAGGCGTCAGCAACTGCGCCCGCATGTTCTGCACCTCGGCGACGCTCATATAGCTCTTGAACTCGTCGAGCCGGTCTCTCGAATTGGCGATTCGCAGCTGCCCGCATTTGTGCCAGCCGACCGGCTGCCCGGTCTCGGCCTCCAGACCCTCATAGATCTCGATCGTCTTGTTGATCATCCGCCCGACATTGATGTTGCGGGCGTAGGACGGGATCAGCCCCGCCGCATGCCAGGTCGAGCCGGCCGTCAGCTGCGTGCGTTCGAGCAGCGCCACGTCGGTCCAGCCGCGCTTGGCCAGCCCGTAGAGGATGCCTGCGCCGACGCATCCCCCGCCGACGATCACCACCCGCGCATGTGTCTGCATCAAACCACCAATTTTCGACGGAGCCGAGAAAGATCGCGGTCGAAGCTACAGGCGAGAAAAGGCCGTGTAACGTCTTCAAAAATTAGGGGTCATGATAAGTTGGATTTATGCAGCGGGTCTTGCGGCTGGCTTGCGGCCTGCCGGCTTTCACTGAGCTTGCCCATCCTGCGCCGTCTCGTCCTTGAAGTCGACTTTCGTGCCCGGCTTGACCATGCCGGCGAGGTCTTCGGCGTCCCAGTTGGTCAGCCGGATGCAGCCGTGCGAGAAGGTCGTTCCGATCTTGCCGGGATCGGGCGTGCCGTGGATGCCATAGCTCTCGATGGAGAGGTCGATCCATACTGATCCGACGGGGTTGTTCGGCCCCTTGGCAATGGTGAAGGGCCGCTTGGTCTTCACCCCCTTGAAGGCGAATTTCGGATTGTAGCGATAGGTCGGGTTGTGGACCACGCGCCTGACCTCAGCCGCGCCGCTCGGCGCCGGCTTTTCCTCGCTGCCGATCGAGGCCGGGTAGACCGCGATCGGCTTGCCCGACGAATCGAGGGCGCGCACTTGGCGGGATGCCTTGTCGACCTCGACGCTCTCGATCCTGGCAGGAGGATCGCCGCGACCGATATCGGGCACGACCAGGCTAGTGCCAGCCTTCCTGTAGCCGATTTTGGGATTGAGTTGGCTCAGCACTTGTTCACTGAGGTGGAAACGCTCCGCCAGTTCCTCCCATGCGTTGCGATAACCGAGGCGCTTCAGATGGGCCATCCGCTCCATGCGAGCCGGGATGTGCCTGGTGAAAGGTCCGCGCACATCCTTGGCCGCAATCTCGTAGTTTGTCAGCACCGGCCCGGCGAAGGTGGCCGCGAGCTTGTCCCAGGTCTCCCGCGTGAGCTTGCCGTCGGAGGGCAGTCCGTTCGCAGCTTGGAAGGCCGCGACGGCCTTGGTGAAATTGTCGGAAAGGCGGCCGTCGATCAGGCCGGGGGAGAAACGGGCGCGATCCAGAAGGATCTGCGCCTTGAGCAGCATCGGATCGACGCCCTTAGGCTCGCCGTCGCTGAATTGCGCCTGGTTGACCGCATCGAGGTCCAGCTTTGCAGCCCGCGTCCCACCGCAGGCGAATGCGAGCGCCACCGCGACGACAAGAAGGAACCTTACCACCGACGTCACTCCCGAATCGAGACAAGAACCTGTCTCTATGACGCGGCACGGCCGATCCGGTTCCTGTCGCGGGCAGCCGCGCGAAGACCATCATGTGTAAGCTCCCTCCCATATATGTTTGAATTTTAAGCCAGAAATCAGTTTCCAAGAACGCGGAGAGGTGGCATTATCATCTCAGGGCCTACGCATCGTCTCATTCCATGGCCCCTCCTCCTGGTAACCGGCGGCACCCCAACGCCCCCCACCCGCGCCGTCGGTTGCCCTGTTCAAGGATATAGAGCCGGCGGAGCCCGCCAGCCGAGTTGGGCTGGCGAGGAAGGCGGCATCGCCGAAGAGCAGATTTGATCAGGGGGACCGTAGCCTCTTTGCCGCCAGATACATCAACGCGGAAGCCGCGCGATTGCGATCCCAGCCCGCTGCTTCGGCCTGGTCCAGAAGATCGTCAAGATGGGAGGCCAGGGCATCTTGGCAATCATTGTCATATCGGGCGGCGTTGATCTCATCGGCGGGTCTTCTGATCAATGGTTCCGTTGCCATCGCTGTGCTCGTTAGATTCAGTATCTTGATCCAGGCCGCCGGTATATCCGGCGCCCGTCTGGTCTTCGCTATGAGGTAAAGATGATGATGGCGGCGGCCGGCCGGCCGCCGCTCGTTTCCAGCGGCGTCAGACGTGTCTCTGCCGCGCTTTTCCTGGAAGCAGGGGCATTGCGCCGTCCTCGAGCAGAATGTCTTTCTTGCGGGCAAAGGCTACGAAAACGCCTCTTGCAGTCTCGACGTCCACATCTCCGGCCAACGCGGCTTTGCAGGCGCGGATCGCCGCCTTCTGCTCCGGGCTGTTGCCACACCAATCGACCGCGAACTGATAGGCGTCGGCGACCGTGTTGAGCTGGCGTGGAAAGCCCAGTCCGACCCATACCCGGACTGGCTTTTCAAAGGGTTGGGATAGCATCGTGAACTCCTCCTCTCACGTTGCCTAAACAGCCATTCCGCCACCTTGGCCGCGGTTGCCGATCATCCAAGGCAAGGCTGCTGTAACTTCCTCATGGATTCTGGCCGACCTTGCGAAGCCGCAAAACGCTTCCCTGGCGGCCGACAGCGGGTAGGTGCCGTCAAACGCTCTTTGGCATGCGCGCAGAGCGGTTTCATAGATGGTGCCGCGTCGGTTTTTGGGCCAATCGTAGAGGAATTCCAAGGCGTCCTCCAGGCACGCGATTTCCTGGACGAGACTGTTTCCGCTCTTGACGAAAACAGGGCTGTCGAACATCCGGTCGTTCATAGGATCCTCCAAGTCGAACGAACATTTGAGTTTGCAATGGGCGTGGCCGATTGCGGCCGCCCGCCAAAAATATTGGTTTGCCAATTTCGGCCGTCAAGATACCCGTCGCCGGCGTCGAAGAGAGCAAGACCGTGAGGTCGGATTGGGGGGATGAATTTGATAAGGTGCGGCCGGCAAACCGTTTGAAAACCGACGATCCGGTGGGTTGCCTTTTCGAGACGACAAGAGCCGGCGACGCCGGCATTGGCCGCTGAACTCAGCCCGGCTCGATCTCCGAAAACAGCCAGTCCCGAAACGCCTTCACCTTGCGCTGGCGGATCGCTTCCGGCGGGTAGACCAGGTAGAAGCTGGAGACGGCCTTCAGCGCGTGGTCGAAAGGCCGGACCAGCCTGCCGGAGGCGAGGTCGGCGGAAACCAGCATGGTCCGGCCGAGCACCACGCCTTCGCCTTGAACAGCGGACTCCACTGCGAAGGTGGCGGAATCGAAGGTGAGGCCGCTGTTGGCGTCGACGCCTTCGACTCCGGCGCTGGCCAGCCACGCCGCCCAGTCGATCCGGTAGCCGTCGCGGATCAGCGTGTGGTGCTTGAGGTCCTGTGGCGTCCTGAGCGGATGCGGCCCTTCGAGCAGCTTCGGGCTGCAGACGGGAAACACCTCCTCGCCGGTGAGGAATTCCGAGGTCAGCCCATGATAGTGGCCGGCGCCGTAGCGGATGGCGGCGTCGATGCCGTCGCCGCGGAAATTGGTCAGCCTGCCGGTGGTCGAGACGCGCACGTCGATGTCGCCATGCGCGCGGTGGAAACGGTAGAGCCTCGGCACCAGCCATTTTCCGGCAAAGCCGTCCGACGTGCTGACGTTCAATGTCGAGCCGGAATGGCGCGAGGTCGCCGCTTGCGTCGCCAGCGCGAGCTGGTCGAGCGCCTCGCGCACGGCAGCCGCATAAGGCTCGCCGACGGGGGTGAGCCGCACCGAGCGCGTCGCCCGCTCGAACAGCTGCACGCCGAGCTGGTCCTCGAGATGCTTTACCGCCCGGCTGATCGCGCCATGGGTCAGGTTGAGCTCGTCCGCGGCCCGCGAAAAATTCAGGTGCCGGGCGGCGGCCTCGAAGGCCGGCAAGGCGTTGAGCGGCGGCAGTCTGCGGGTCATGACGAAAGCCATTTGTGAGTTATGGTAACAAATACTTGCCAAATTTTGGTTTGTCCAGCGAGCTTTTTCCAGCCAAAAATCCTCACAGCATTTGTGATCAAAGCTCACTTCAGATCGAAACCTGCGAGGACAATATGGCTACCGTTCATCCCTTCCTATGGTTCAACCTCGATGCCGAGGCGGCGCGCGACTTCTATCTGTCGGTTTTCAAGAACAGCCGGGCGCTGGAGACCATCGAGTTCACCGACAAGCCGCATGCGATCTTCGACTTCGAGCTCGAAGGCCTGCGTCTCACCGCGCTCAACGCCGGCGGGGTGCCGCCCTTCAACGAGCGGATCTCGCTCTATCGAAACCAGGGACCAGGCCGAGACCGATTATTACTGGAATGCGCTGGCCGCCGGCGGCGGCTCGGAACAGCCCTGCGGCTGGCTGAAGGACAAGTTCGGCGTCTACTGGCAGGTCATCCCCAGTGAGGCGCTGCGACTGATGAACGACCCGGACCGCGCGAAGGCCGGCCGGGCGCGCCAGGCGATGTATTCGATGAAGAAGATCATCCTCGCCGACATCGCAGCCGCCCACGCCGGCCGCGCCTGAACTCAACATCCCACAACGGCAAGATGGAGAAGACCCATGGCCAATCTCACGGGAAAGAAGATCATTGTCGTCGGCGGTAGCTCCGGCATCGGTTTCGGCGTCGCGGCCGCCGCGCTTGAAGACGGTGCCGAAGTCGTGATCGTCGGCCGCTCTGCGCAAAAGCTGAAGGCCGCCGAAAAGCGGCTCGGCGGGGCAGGGCGCGTGACGGGCATCGCCGCCGACATGGCCAACGAGGCCGACGTCGCCCGTCTGTTCGAGGAAGCCGGTGTCTTCGATCATCTGGTGGCGACGGCCGGCACGCCGCCGCCCAATTATCCGATCGGCGAGACCGACATGGAATTCGTGCGCCAATTCGTCGACGGCAAGCTTATCGGCGCGGTGATGCTAGCCAAGCACGCCGCACGCATGCTGAACAAAGGCGGCTCGATGATCTTCACCTCCGGCATCAACAAGGACCGCCCGCCGGTCCCCGGCGGCTCCGTCGTCTCGGCGGTCGCCGGCTCGTTCACCTATTTCGCCCGCGCCCTGGCGCTGGAACTTGCGCCGACCCGCGTCAACATCGTCTCGCCCGGCTGGGTGGACACCGAGATGTGGGACGAGATCGTCGGCGAGGCCAAGGCGGGCTATTTCGACCAGATGGGAACCCGCATTCCATCGGGCAGGATCGCCAAGCCCGCCGATATCGCGCCGGCCTATCTCTATTTGATGCAGAACGAATTCATGACCGGCGAGACCATCCATATCGACGGCGGGCAGAGGCTGGTGTGAGCCGGCAAGACAGGAGCGTCGGTTTGAGGTTCCGGCTCCAGCCATTGCCGTCCGTCGTCGCCGCAGGCCGCTTGCCGGGCCTTCGCTGAACAATGGCGTTTTGGGTGGAACGCTAATATACATGGCGCTCGAACGAGCGGCGCCTCGGCGCCGAGGAATGCCATGCGAAGGGTCATCGTCACAGCCATGTGCCTAGCCGTCATGACGGGCGCCAATGCGCATGACTGGTACGAAAACAAGGTCGACCCGGTAACGAACCTCAAATGTTGCGGCGGCAGGGATTGCCGCCCCATACCGGAGTCCTCGGTGCAGTCCAGGGCCGACGGCGGCTACGTTTATATGCCCGATGGTTTCAACATCTCGCCAGACCGCGTGCAGGAATCGCCGGACGGCCAATACCACATCTGCGAGAACCACTACGTCATAACCAACCAGCCCTATCTGCGCTGTTTCTTCGCGCCACGGCTCAAGGTCTCACGGCTGCTCCCGCGGTAGACTCAACACCTAGGTCGGCCATCAATGCTCAGTCGGACGCTCAGCCAGCGAGTATCCGAAATAGTCCATGATTTCCCGCGCCGCGCCCGCCTCGAAGCGGCAAGCGCCACGCCGACTCAGCTCCTATGACGCAGCGCGTCGACGATCACGGTCATCGCCGGCGAGAGCTGCCGGCGGCTCGGATAGTAGAGATGATAGCCGGCGAAGGGCGGGCTCCAGTCGTTGAGCACCAGCGACAGGCGTCCCTCGGCAATATGGCGGCTGACGAGGTTTTCCGGCACATAGGCGATGCCGTAGCCGCAGATTGCGGCATCGATCATGGGAAGGGTCGAATTGAAGGCGAGCTGGCCTTCCACCCGCACCCTGAGGTCCCGGCCGTTCTTGGCGAATTCCCAGGCATAGAAGCCGCCGAACGTGGCCTGGCGCAGGTTGATGCAGTCGTGCCCAACCAGATCCTGGGGTGTCCTCGGGGCAGGGCGGCGGGAAAAATAGTCCGGCGAAGCGACGGCCACCAGCCGCCAGTCCGGGCCGATCCGCACCGCGATCATGTCGCGGTCGACGCTTTCGCCGAGCCGCACGCCGGCGTCGAAGCGCTCTTCCACGATGTTTCGCATGCCGTTATCGCTGTAGAGCTCGACCCTGAGGTCCGGATAGTCGCGAAGCACCGGCTCGAGCTTCGGCCAGACGACCGTCTGCAGCGCATGGTCCGACAGCGTGATGCGGACCGTTCCGGAGGGCTTGTCGCGGAAGGCGACCAGGCTCGAAAGGTCGGACTCGATCCCTTCGAAACGGGGCGCGAGCGACTGGTAGAGCCGCTCGCCCGCGTCCGTGGGCGCCACGCTTCGTGTCGTGCGGGTCAGCAGCCGCACGCCGAGCCGCGCCTCGAGCTGCTTGATGGTGGCGCTGAGCGTAGACTGTGACGTGCCGAGTTCCGCCGCCGCCTTGGTGAAGCTGCGCTCCCGGGCGACAGCCAGAAACCACAGCAGATCCTTCATGTCGTCGCGCTGCATCGGCATCTCCTGAACGATCATTTATATCACAGACCGATAAGTTCATGCGGATTATTCGGTCTAATCGAATGGGCTGCCTTGCCATATCTTGCCGGCATGTCTTGGCGGCCACTGCCCGCCCCGCTGCCCCTCAAGGATGCCCGCTATGGATACAACCTACGACACACAGCTTGTCGAAGACCGCGCCGCATGGGGCGCGGTGCTGTCAATGGCCCTGTGCGTTTCCGTCCTCATCGCATCGGAATTCATGCCGGTCAGCCTGCTGTCGCCGATCGCCGCGGATCTCGGCATCACCGAGGGCCGCATGGGACAGGCGATCTCGATTTCGGGCGCTTTGGCCGTCGTGACCAGCCTGCTGGTCGCCGGCCTCACGCGCCAGATCGACCGCCGGCTGGTCGTGGCCGGCTTTACCGTGCTCCTGATCGTTTCCGGGCTCGCTGTCACCTTCGCGCCGAACTACGCGCTCCTCATGGTTGGCCGGGCGCTGCTCGGCATCGCTATCGGCGGCTTCTGGTCCATGTCGACCGCGATCGTCATGCGCCTCGTGCCGGAAGACATGGTTCCGAAGGGCCTCGCCATGCTGAACGCGGGCAATGCCATCGCGGCCACCATCGCCGCGCCGCTGGGCAGCTTTCTTGGTGCCTATGTCGGCTGGCGCGGCGCTTTCTTCCTCGTCGTGCCGCTCGGGCTCCTTGCTCTGGTCTGGCAGTGGACCAGCCTGCCGGCGCTGCCGCCGCGCCGGAGGAAGCGTCCGGGCAATCCGCTTGCGCTGCTCGGCCGTCCCCCGGTCGCCATCGGCATGGCGTCGATCATGATGCTGTTCATGGGCCAGTTCGCGCTTTTCACCTATCTGCGGCCCTTCCTCGAGAGCGTCACCCGGCTCGATATCGCCGCGCTATCGGCAATCCTGCTGGCGATGGGGCTGGCGGGCGTGGCCGGCACCTGGTGCATCGGCCGGCTTTTGCGCTCGCGCCTGTTCAGCATCCTTATCGTCATCCCGCTGATCATGGCCGCGCTGGCCGTTGCGCTCATCGCCCTCGGGGCATTGCCGGTCCCTACAGCGCTGCTGCTCATTGGCTGGGGCTTCTTCGGCACGGCCGCGCCCGTTGGTTGGGGCACGTGGCTCAGCCGCACATTGCCTAACGACGCCGAGGCCGGCGGCGGGCTGCAGGTGGCCGTCATCCAACTCGCCATCACCGGCGGCGCCGCGATCGGCGGCACGCTCTTCGACACGGTCGGCTGGCGAGGAGCGTTTAGTTTCGGCGCGGTGATGCTCGGCGGATCAGCGCTTGCCGCCTTTGCCGCATCGCATATGGCCCGGAGGTCCTTGCCATGACCATCGAGCGTGCGGCGCTCAGCCGCCGGACATTGCTCGGCGCCGCGCTCGCGGTGGCGGCCCTGCCGCGCGCGGCCGCCAGCCAAGAGGGCAGGGACCCAGCCAGCCAAGAGCCCACAGACATGAAGATCAGGATGATTTTCAACGGCCGCACCATGACCGCCACGCTCTACGACAATCCGTCGGCGCGCGACTTCTTCTCCATGCTGCCGCTCGACCTCAAGATCGAGGACTACGCGCATAACGAGAAGATCGCCTATCTGCCGCGCAAGCTGACGGAGGAGGGCAGCGGCCCGTTCGCCAATGAGCAGCCCTACGACCTCTGCTATTTCATGCCTTGGGGCAATCTGGCCATGTTCTACGCCGACTATCGCCATCCCGGGCTGATCAGGCTCGGCCGCTTCGACGAGGGCGAGCGGGCCCTGCATAGCCGCGGCGAGTTTCCGCTTCGCATCGAACGCGTTTGAGGACGCAGGGAGATCACCATGGACATTCTTCGCGCAGGCACGAGGCCTTCCGGCAAAGGACCGGCTGACTGGTTCACCGGCACGGTGCGGATCGATCCGCTCTTCAATCCCTTCGACGCTGCGCGGGTCCAAGGCGCACAGGTGACCTTCGAGCCGGGCGCCCGCACCGCCTGGCACACGCATCCGCTCGGCCAGACGCTGATCGTCGTCTCTGGCCGCGGCCGCGTCCAGCGCGACGGCGGCCCGGTCGAGGAAATCCGGCCGGGCGACGTCGTCTGGTTCGCGCCCGGCGAAAAGCACTGGCACGGCGCCTCACCCGAGACTGCCATGACCCACATTGCCCTCCAGGAGGTCAAGGACGGCAAGGTCGTGGACTGGCTGGAACATGTCAGCGACGCCGACTACGGCGCCTGACCCCATCACTTGAAAGGAATCGAAATGCTCGCAACCGTTCTTCATAAGCCCGGCGACATCCGCTGCGAGGAAATCGCCGACCCGAAAATTCTGCGGCCGACGGACGCCATCATCAAGCTCTCGGCCAGCTGCATCTGCGGCTCGGACCTTTGGCCCTATCGCGGGCTGCAGCCGGTCGACGGCCCGATGCACATGGGTCACGAATATTGCGGCATCGTCGTCGAGGTCGGCGCGGAGGTGCGTACGGTCCGTCCCGGCCAGTTCGTCGTCGGCTCGTTCTGCCTCTCCGACAACATCTGCCCGCATTGCCGCTTCGGCTTCCAATCGTCCTGCGAGCAGCGCGAGTTCATGTCGGGCGCGCAGGCGCCTTACGCCCGCGTGGCGCTGGCCGACGGCACGCTGGTCGCCACCGCCGAGGTGCCATCGGCCGAACTCATCCCCGACCTGCTGGCCGTGTCCGACGTGCTCGGCACCGGCTGGTATGCCGCCGACGCGGCCGAGGTCCGCGAAGGATCGACGGTGGTCGTCGTCGGCGACGGCGCGGTCGGCCTGATGGGCGTGCTCGCGGCCAGGGAAATGGGCGCCGAGCGCATCATCGCCATGAGCCGGCACGCGAGCCGTCAAAAGCTCGCCCGCGAATTCGGCGCGACCGACATCGTGGCCGAACGCGGCGAGGAAGGCATCGCGCGCATCAAGGACCTCACCGGCGGCGTCGGTGCGGATTCGGTGCTGGAATGCGTCGGCACGGGAGAATCCTTCGACCAGGCGCTGGCCTGCTCGCGGCCCGGCGGCACCATCGGCTATGTCGGCGTGCCGCATGGGATGAGCTTCGACGGCCAAAAACTGTTCTTCGGCCAAAAGCGCATGCTGGGCGGTCCGGCCCCGGTGCGCCGCTTCCTGCCCGACCTGATGGACCGCGTGCTGCAAGGCCGCATCAACCCCGGCAAGGTCTTCGACCTCAAGCTGCCGCTGGCCGAGGTCGCCGAGGGCTACCGCGCCATGGACGAGCGCCGCGCCATCAAGGTCATGCTTTCGGTGTGAGGCCGCGGTGGTTGGCGCGGCCAGACTTAGTGCTGGGGCACCTCGGCCCACAGCTTCTTGGCGAAGCCGCGTTTGTCGAGCGCCCATACCGCTCCGCTCATCACCGCCTTGCCGTTCCGGCATTTGTAGGAATAGACGGCGTCGTGACCGGTCGCGAAGGCCGGAACGGCGTCTTCATTCGGGTTGGTCTTGCAGAACTCGTCGGCGCCGGGATTGTCGCGCGCGGCATTCATCTTGGCGCAGGGCAGGTTGGCGCCGATAAAGCAGGCCAGCAGCTTGCCGTTCATGCAGCGATAGTTGGGCTGCGTCTGTAACTCGGACTCCTCCGGCGCGGCCTTGGCATTCGGAAACAGTTTTTTGAACGCCTTGACCGTGCCGGCATAGAGTTCGTGCGAATAAGGGCGGACGGTGTCGTCGTTCTTCACCCGCCGGCAGAGCTTGTAGAGGTCCTGCGCAGGCGCCGCCGTAGCGGTGGTCGCAGGCGCGGCGTTGGTGCTGCCGGCGGCCATAAGGAACACTGAAGCCAACAGCAGCGCCGGTGCAAAAAGGCCGGTTGCCGAAAGGCGAAATGCGGTCATGGTGACCTCCTCAGGCTGGTCGGAGCAAAACCCTCAGACAACCGTTAAAACCCAATAAGCGCGCCCCAAGGAAGAGGGAAGCATGGCACAAATCATCGACAAACAGAAACCTCTCACCTTCCGCTTCGCCGACGACGGGCTGGTGCCCAACCATCCGCGCTGGCCGATGCTCGTCTATCCCGGCGCGGTGGAACTGCCGGACGACGTCGATCCGGCCACCGTCTTCGAAGATATTTTCGGCGCGAATGGCTGGGGCGACGGCTGGCGCAACGGCATCTACGGCTTCGTCCATTACCACTCGCGCATCCATGAGGTTCTGGGCATAGCGCGCGGTGCCGCCGAGGTCCGCTTCGGCGGCGACAAGGGAAAGGTGCTGGAGGTCAAGGCGGGCGACGTGGCGGTCTTGCCAGCCGGCACGGGCCACCAGCGCCTGTCCGCCTCCACCGATCTGCTGGTCGTCGGCGCCTATCCGCCTTTCGGCACATATGATCTTTGCCGGAGCCCGGAGCAGCACGCCGATGCACTACGCGCGATCCCGAAGGTCGGTCGTCCCGACAAGGACCCGGTCTATGGCGGCGATGGGCCGCTGCTTAAGGCATGGAGCGAAGACTGAGATGGCAAGGATCGTCGCCGTCGAGCATCTGACCCTGGACGGCGTCTTCCAGGCGCCGGCGCGTGCCGACGAAGACATGCGCAACGGTTTTACGCATGGCGGCTGGGGAGCCCCGGGCAGCGACCCGAAGATGCAGGAGGTCATCGGCCGCGCCATGGCCGGCGGCTGGTCGCTGCTTGCCGGGCGCACGACCTATGAGGATCTCCACGAAGCCTGGGCCGTCCGCCAGCCGGCCAATGCGATGACCGCGGCGCTGACCGGCGCACAGAAGTTCGTCGCCTCGCATGACGCCGGCTATCAACCGGGCTGGGAGAATTCGACGCTGCTTGCCGGCGAGGCGGGGCAGACCGTGCGCGCGCTCAAGCAAGGTCACGACAAGGCGCTGATCATGTTCGGCAGCGGCAAGCTGCTGCGCGCGCTGATGCGGCGCGGCCTTGTCGATGAATTGGTGCTGATGGTCCACCCGCTGGTGCTGGGTGATGGCTTCCGCCTGTTCGAGCCGGGGCAGCCGCCTTCGACAATGAAACTGTCGAGCCATGTCGCGACCGCAACGGGCGTGGCGATCCTCACCTACGCACTCGACACCAGGGATGCAGCCGAACGGCCGGAGTAAAAGCCGGGACGCTTGGCCCGCCGCCTACGGATAGTGTGTCTTCTTCGGCGCATCCGTTTGCGGATCGAAGTCCAGCGCTTTCGGCAGCGGCAGGCTCGAGCATTGCAGATGCACATTGCGGGCGAACAGCTTTCGCTGCTGCCGCTCATGTTCCTTGACCGCCGCCACCAGCCCCAGGCTGTAGGGGCCAACCAGCACGCCGAAGCCCCAGCCGGGATGCTCCTTCTCGCGGACGGCATAATCCGAAGCCGCCGTGCGGGCCTGCTGGCATTCCGGCGATGCCCATTTCGGATCCTGCTGCGAGAGCGAGGCGCCATAGTCGACCGGAGAGGACGCGCATCCAACCACTGCCGCGCTCAGCGCGACGATCGCCGCAATTCTCATCGTTTGAGTCCCTACTAATTTAGGGCAGACACTACACGGAGCGCGTCTTCGCACAAGCGAGATAGTCGAGCGCGGATGTGGGGGGACCGGAAAGCCGCCATCGCTGTCCTTGGAGGCGCGTTCTCGAAATTTTAGCGTCCCGTTCCGTTTCCACCCACCGTTTCGTCCTTGGTTTCGTCTGTTACAGAAAAGGAGAGCCGCAATGGCTGGAATGGTCGTTATCTACAAGCAGCCGGCCGACGCGAAAGCGTTCGACACGCACTATTTCGAGACGCACATACCTTTGGCCAAGAAGATTCCGGGTCTCAGGAAATACGAGGTCAGCCAGGGGCCTATCACGGTGGTGGCCGGACCATCCGATGTCTACCTGATCGGGACGCTGCATTTCGACGATCTCGACGCGATGGAGAAGGGGTTCGCGAGCCCGGAGGGAAAAGCAGCCGGAGCGGATCGCCGCCTTTACGCACCTGACGAGTCAGGCATTCAGATGTTCCTTTTCGACAGCAGGGAAGTCTGAGTCGATCCGCTGCTCAGCCGCCCGTACGCGACATGGTCGTCGAGGCCTACCAGTTTCTCGGCCGGTGGAGGGGCAGCGGCGGCCATGCCGCGACAATGGCGTAGCCGCCAGCCGTCGGCGTTGTCTGGCCCAGCGCTCCGGAGAGCTGGATCTTGCCGGTCAGGATCGAAAGTTTAGTTTGCCCCGCATCGGAAGGCTCAGTCGGCCTCCCGAAGCAAGGGGATGACTTGGCGACAGAGCGCGACAAAACGAGCCTGACGGGCGGCTGCCAGTGCGGCGCCATCCGCTATCGCATCGGCGGGCGGCTTACCAAGCCGCACGTCTGCCATTGCCGCATGTGCCAGAAGGCGGTGGGCGCGCCGTTCTGGGCGCTGGCGGAAACCGACGCGGCTTCCTTCGCCTGGACCCGAGGCGAGCCGGCCTGGTTCCGCTCATCCGAAGCGGTCGAACGCGGCTTCTGCGCCAAATGCGGCACCTCGCTGCATTTCCGCTATATCGGAGCGGATAGGCTCGACATTGCCCTTGCCAGCCTTGACGACCCCGACGCGGTCGCGCCGGAGCAGGAATTCGGTTGCGAAAGCCGCATCGCCTGGCTGGAGCGGATCGGCAGCTTGCCGCGATCCACGACCGAGGCGACAACGCCGCCGACCGCGCTTAAAACCTATGCCAGCCGCCAGCACCCGGACCATGATTGAAGCAGGCGCCGGGCCGCTCAGAACCTGCGGCTGAGATAGGCCGAACCGCCGAGGCCGAACCGCCACTCGAACTCCACCGCCTTGGCAAGGCCGATCCGGCGGCCGCTGACGATCGCGGCCGGATCGGTCCGCGACGGGGCAAACTCGAAGGGCGGCGCGCTCAGCGAAAGCCGATTGTGCGAGCCGTCGATGCCGAGCGCCTGGCAGAGCTTGCCGGGACCCGAGCAGAGCAGCCGCTCGTCATCGATTCCGCGCCGGCCGCGCATCTGGGCTATGCCGGATTGCGGCTGGATCGCGCGGACCAGCACCGCGCTGCCCGGCAGGCACACCGCATTGAGGCACCAATGCAGGCCGTAAGAGCGGTAGACGTAGGCGCTGCCGGGCGCGCCATACATCGGCGCGTTGCGTTCCGTGCGGCCGCGATAGGCGTGCGAGGCGGGGTCGTCGGGCCGGTAGGCCTCGGTCTCGACGATGATGCCGCCGACACCGCCGAGCGCAAGCGTTGCGCCAATCAGTTCGCGCGCCACCGCGACAGCGTCGCGGGCGAAGAAATCGGGCTCAGGCGGCATGGCGGCGGACGCTTGTCAGATAGGCCATGATCATCCTGTGGCATTGGTCGCCAGTTCGTTCAGCGTAAGGTGGGGCATCATCCGGCGTGGTTTGCCGCGATCGCTGTTGCCGGCTACTGGCGCGCGGGCCTTCTCGCCACGGCAAAGATAATTCGTCCTATCGCAATACCGATCAGGCCGGCCGCCGCTTTCAGGAGCGCATCCTGGAGACGGGCATGCCGGCCGGGATCGATCACCTGCAGCAGTTCCAACACGCCGGCCGCGGCGCAGACAAACAGCATCGTCTGCGTCAGGCGGGAGGGGAATCCCAAGGCCAGGGCAAGACCGAACAGGATATAGGCCAGCGCGCGTTCCATGTTCACCTCGCCCAGGTGCGGGCGCATGTCGATAGGCGAGAGCGTAGCGAAGGTGATGGCCGCAAGCAGGATGAGCGCAGCAATACGGGAGATCAAGGTCATTGCGAGCTCATACATTCGCCAAGCCGGCATAACAATATGGGCACTTGGCGTCGAACGGCCACGCGACGTGCTTTAGGCGTGGTGTCAGCGTGCAATCATCCCCGGTACCTCTCCCTTCGGTTGCATTCCAGCAGCCGAATGGCTGACTTGAAGAGTAGATTTGATGTGGAGCATCGTAAGAGGGCCAGCGATGGTCCTCGGCCCGACTGCCCGGCTTTCCATAGGGCCCTTCATGCAGTCGGGCCACCCGCTGGCTGGCGCTTGCCACAAGCGGGTCTGGCATCTTGAACACCATGGCGGGTTGGCGATGACAGTTGTTTCCTTTTCCCATCCGGTCAACGTGTTTGTCGGGCTTGGCTTCCCTTGTGAGATATCGTCCGTGATAGAAGCCTGTCAGGTCCTGGACGAATGGTCCGGCACCCGCACATCGACCTACACAGCCACAGCGGCTGCCTGTCACGCTGCCTTGGCCGGCATGGGCGATGTGGAATCGGCGCGAGCCGCATTCGAGGCTTTCGCCCGGGCACGAGGCATCCTTGCCCCGGATACGCCCGAACCGTCGGCTGCGGACAGCCAGATCGGTTCAGTGTTTCCGTGAATTGACGCCGGCCGCTATTTTCGGATCGGCAGGGCGGTCCACCGGGCCGAAAAGTGCGGCACACGCCCTTCCTTCAGGCGATCAACCCAGCAGATTGCGCGCCGCGCGCATGAAGATCCGCGAGCCGATCGGGATCAAATCGTCGGGAAAATCATAGTCGGGGTTGTGCAGGGAAGGGTGCTTTTCGCCGGCGCCGAGGAAGAACATCGCCGATCTGGCGCCGTGGCCGAAAATGCCGAAATCCTCCGAGGCGCGCATCGGCAGCGTCTCCTCGCTGCGCGAAACACCTTCCTCGTCCAGCGCGCGGTTGAGATGTTCGACCGCGTCCGGCGCGTTGACGCTGGCGACGAAGATCTCGTGATAGTCGAAGCGCACCGCAAGACCGTGTGCGGCGGCGATCTTTCCGGCCAGCGCTTCCGCGGCGGCGACCAGCTCCGCCATGCGCTCGTCGCGCCTTGTGCGCAGCGTCGCCCACACTTCCGCATAGCCCGGCGCGATGCCGAACACGGCTTCGCCCATCGCGCAATGGGTGACGGTCACCATGCCGAAATCCTCATCAGTGAAGGTACCGCGCCCGAGCGCGGGCAGCGCCGGCATCAGCTCGCTCAGCGCCGGCATTGGCGAGGTGCCGGTTTCGGGCATCGAGGAATGCGCGGTCTTGCCTTCGAGCACGATGCGCATGCCGCGCGAGGCGCAATTGACGGTGCCGGCCTTCAGCCGCACCTCGCCGAACGGCACGCCCGGCAGATTGTGCAGCGAGAAGGCGAAGTCCGGCGCGATCTCGCCAAAGCGCGGATCGGCGACGACGCCGGCCGCGCCATTGCCAGTCTCTTCGGCCGGCTGGAACATCAGCACGACACGGCCGCGCGCCGGCCTGTCGCGCCCGAACTGGCGGCCGAGCGCGGCCAGGATCGCGGTGTGCCCGTCGTGGCCGCACATATGCGATTTGCCCGGCACCTCAGAGGCATACTCGACGCCCGAAAGCTCCTCGATCGGCAGCGCGTCGAGCTCCGAGCGGAACAGCACCGTCGGCCCGGCCTGTCCGCTGTCGTAGACCGCCGCCACGCCGTGGCCGCCGAGCCCCGTCAGCACCGTGTCCGGCCCGGTGTCGGCGAGGAAAGCGACCACTTCCTTGGCGGTCTTCTCCTCCTCGTTGGAAATCTCCGGCTGCCGGTGCAGCTTGCGCCGCCATTGCGTCAGCTCGACGATGTCTCGATTGGTCAGGGTCATGGGTTGGAGCTCCGCTTGGCTTTCCCGCTCACACAAACACGATAGGGTTTTTCTCGCGCCGTGCCATGCGGATCAATTCCGATAGTCCATCTGCGGACACGCCGGTGTCCGGATGGCGCATGATTGAACATCGTTCAGGAGCGAGCCGAGTGAAATCCTTAACAGGATTTTCATCCCGCTCGCCTAACCACTAGGACCATGACAAGGCATGACGAGCGGCTGGTTGCAGGCCCCTCTTCGGAGGGTCTGAGCGAAGCCGTGGAAGCCGGCATCCTGCGCGATCAGCTCGCCGAGCTGAGCAAGTGCGTCTTCATCTCGATGCCTGTCGGCACGGTGCTGTCGGCCCTGATCCTGGCGGTGCAGCTCTTGTCGGGAGGCGGCCTTGCCGCGGTGACGTGGTTTATCGCGATCACCCTGATAAATGGCGCGCGCGTGGTGCTTGCCGTCGCCCGGTCGGGCGCGGCCGACGCCCGGCCGGAGGCGGCCGGCGCCCGGCTTTCCGTCTTTGGCCTGCTGGCGCTGGCGTCGGGCCTCGCCTGGTCTTTCCTGGCGCTGCTGAGCGACGGATACACCACGGCCCAGGCCCCGCTTTATCTGATCGTGCTGGCCGGCACGGCGGCCGGTGCGGTCACCTACGGCACCTCTTACGCGCCGGCTTCGATCAACTTCATCACGCTGCCGCTTCTCGTCGCCGCCGGCTGCGTGCTGGCCAAAGGCGGCGTCGAAAATTACGTGCTCGCCTTCACCATCCTGCTTTTCCTCGGCGGCATGATCAGAAGCGCGCTTCTGGGACAATCCCGCTTCCGCGAGACGAGCCGTCTCAAATACGAGGCGCGTGAGTTCGCCGCCGAGATGGAGCGCAACTCCAGGCGCGACCCGCTGACGAATTTGCTCAACCGGTATGGGCTGGAGCAGGCGATCGCCAGGCTCGGACTTTCCGACGGCCCGTTCGTGGCCATGCTGATCGACCTCGACGGCTTCAAATCCGTCAACGACACCTATGGCCACAACATCGGCGACGACCTCCTGGTCAAGGTGGCGCGCAGGATCGAGGACCACGCCCCGCAAGGCGCGACGATCGCGCGCATCGGCGGCGACGAGTTCGTGCTGCTTTTCCCGGCGGGTGAAACCCGGCAGCCGGCGGGCGGGTTGGCATCCGCCATCATCGCGGCCATCGCCAATCCGGACCCGGAGCTGAACTCGGTGCGCGTCGGCGCGTCGATCGGCATCTATCAGGCGGAAAAGCCGCGCTTGACGGAGATGCTGCTCAAGGCCGATTTCGCGCTCTATGCGGCCAAGCGCGGCGGCAGGAACGAATACTGCCTCTTCGACGCCGAACTCGACGCAGCGCTGGAGCGCAAGAACTGTATCGAGCGCGATCTGCGTGGGGCTATTGAAAACGGTGCTCTCTGCTCCTGGTTCCAGCCTTTGGTGCGGCTCGACACCGGCGCGGTCGTCGGCTTCGAGGCGCTGCTGCGCTGGCATCATGATGTCCACGGCGCCATCTCGCCGCCCGAGATCGTTACCGCCGCGCGCGAAACCGGTCTGCTTTCGCTTCTGACCGAGACGGTGTTCCGCAATTGCTGCGCCATGATCGCGGAGTTGGTGAGACATGGGCGTCGCGACGTCCGGGTCGCGATGAACCTTTCGCCGCGCGAACTCGAGGCCGGCAATGTCGACGACATCATCCTGGATGGGCTGAAGGCGAGGGATATGCCCGCCGCCATGCTCGAGATCGAGATCACCGAAGAGGCGCCGGTCGACCGCGCCAGGGTCGACGAAAAGGTCGGGCGTCTGGCCGATGCCGGCATATCGATCGTCCTGGACGATTTCGGCACCGGCTTCTCGACCCTGGTTTCGCTGAAGGACAGCCGCATCCGCAAGATCAAGATCGACAAGGATTTCGTCCGCGACCTGGCGAAATCGGTGGAGGACCAGGCGCTCGTCGAGGCGGTCATCGGCCTTGGCCGGACGCTGGGCATCGAGGTGATGGCCGAGGGCGTCGAGACCGACGCCGACCGCATGATCCTGCGTTCGCTGGGCTGCGTGATTGCGCAAGGTTATCTGTTTTCGGCGGCACTTCCGATGCGCGACGCGCTCGCCTTCGACGCGGCCGGCAAGTCCGCCGCCGAAGCCCATTTCGAGCCACGGCGCAACCCCCGGAGCGGCAACGCCGCCTGAACGGGCCGCCTGCGCCGGACAGCGCTTCCGTGAAACCTTTTGATTTTTGGGCCGTTGTCGCGCGATGCCCCCGGCCAAGCACAAACCGAAACCGGCCGACAGCGCCACGCAGCGCGGTGCCGGCAAGCCGCACCCGGCAAAGTCGCGCCACGAGACGCTGCGCCAGTCGAAACCGCATGGCGCCCCGAAGCCGCCCCAGAAGAGGGCGCAGGAGGACAAACCTCAAGAAGACAGGCTGAAAGAGGACAAGGCGCGGCAACGCAAGCCGCGGGCCGGCGAGAGCCCGCCCGAAGAAAAAGCGCCCGCCGACGCCGCGCCGGAGGCGATCGGCCATGCCGGTTCGCCGCCGCCGGAGGCAATCGAGCCCGGTCCGCGACTGACGCCCGAGGAGACCGAGCGGGCGCGCAAGAGATATCTTCTGCGCCGCTTCTGGATCAGCGGGCGCGGCTATTGGGGTTTTCGCGGCGACAGGCTTGCCTGGCCGCTGACGATCGGGCTGCTGGTGCTGATCTGCGTCAATGTCGGCTTCCAGTACGGCATCAACCGCTGGAACCGCGCGATCTTCGACGCCATCGAGCAGCGCGACGCCCACACCGTCTATGTCTTGAGCGCCATCTTCCTGCCGCTGGTCGCCGGCAGCATCAGCCTGGTCGTGGCCCAGGTCTACCTGCGCATGACCATGCAGCGCCGCTGGCGCTCCTGGCTGACCACGGCGGTCGTCCAGCGCTGGCTGGCCAGCGGCCGCTACTACCAGCTCAACCTCGTCAAGGGCGACCACGCCAACCCCGAGGCCCGGCTGACGGAGGATCTGCGCATCGCCACGGAATCGCCCGTCGATTTCATCGCCGGTGTCCTCAACGCCTTCCTGTCGGCCTCGACCTTCATCGTCGTGCTGTGGACCATCGGCGGCGCGCTAAGCATCACGCTCGGCGGCTCGGTCATCACCGTGCCCGGCTTCCTCGTCGTCACCGCGGTCATCTATGCGGCGATAACCTCGACCTCGATGTTCGCCATCGGCCGCCGCTTCGTCCAGCTTTCCGAGGACAAGAACCAGGCCGAGGCCGAGTTCCGCTACGTGCTGACGCGCGTGCGCGAAAACGGCGAGAGCATCGCGCTGCTCGGCGGCGAGGAGGAGGAGAATGCCGGCATCGACCGCACCTTCGCCGGCGTGCTCGGCCGCTGGGCGCGGCTCACCGGCCAGCACATGCGCACCGCGCTGGTCTCGCAAGTCTCCAGCCTGTTCGCGCCGGTCGTGCCAGTGCTGCTTTGCGCGCCGAAATTCCTCGACGGCTCGATGTCGCTGGGAGAGGTGATGCAGGCGGCATCGGCCTTCGCCATCGTGCAGGGCGCCTTCGGCTGGCTGGTCGACAATTATCCGCGCCTTGCCGACTGGAACGCGTCGGCCCACCGCATCGCCTCGCTGATGATGTCGCTGGACGGGCTGGAGCGCGCCGAGGAGAACGACAGGCTGGGCCGCATCCAGCGCGGCGAGACCGAAGACGGCGCCATGCTCAGCCTCAACAACCTTTCCGTGACGCTCGACGACGGCACCTCCGTGGTCAAGGAAACCGAGGTCGAGATCGAGCCCGGCGAGCGGGTGCTGGTGTCGGGCGAATCCGGCACCGGCAAGTCGACGTTGGTGCGCGCCATTGCCGGCCTGTGGCCCTGGGGCAGCGGCAGCGTCGATTTCCACCCGGGCAAGCGTCTGTTCATGCTGCCGCAGCGCCCCTACATCCCGTCCGGCACGCTGCGCCGCGCCACCGCCTATCCGGCCGCCGCCGACAATTGGAAGACGAAAGAGATCGACGCCGCCCTCGACAAGGTCGGCCTCGCCTACCTGAAGGACCGGCTGGAGGAAGAGGCGCCCTGGGACCAGACGCTGTCGGGCGGCGAAAAGCAGCGCCTCGCCTTCGCCCGCCTTTTGCTGCACGCGCCCGATATCGTCGTGCTCGACGAAGCCACCTCGGCGCTCGACGAGAAGAGCCAGGACAAGATGATGCAGACGGTGATCCAGGAACTGCCCAGGGTCACCATCATCAGCGTCGCCCACCGCGCCGAGTTGGAGGCGTTTCATACGCGCAAGATCACGCTGGAACGGCGCGAGGGCGGGGCGCGGCTGGTCAGCGACGTCGATCTGGTATCGCGCAAACGCAAGCGCGGCCTGCTCCAGCGCGCGCTGTGGGGGAGTGGGGCAAATGGCGGCAAAGGGTAGGCGCTCCGAAGCGGTGCGCAATCGCGGATGCCGGCACCGGCCCCCGCTCCGTCTCGGCGCGGCGCGCCGAGCCACCCACTTAGTCAGGGCAATCGCATATGAGTTCTTACGAAGAGGACCCCCACCCTTAATCCCTCCCCACAAGGGGGAGGGAGACTTGGTAGGCGCTGATCCCGCAAATCGCCTAAGTTCGACGCCAGAAAGGGTGGCATGCGGCAGCGTTCCCTCCCCCTTGTGGGGAGGGTTAGGGTGGGGGTCCTCTTCGTAAGAACTCATATGCGATTGCCCTGCATGTCATGGGGGCGAGGAAAGCCCAAGGGCGCGGCCTCGGAAAGCTTGGGTTCCTCGCCCCCACAAAGAGGGGGGTCCGAAGGACGGGCGAGACCCGTGGCTCGCCCCGGAATGGTGGCTCGGCGAAGCCGAGACGGAGCGGGGGCAGCGCTGCCATCCGCGATGTGGTGCTCGCTCCCGCGCCGATGATAACCTTGACGTCGCAACACGCCGCAGCCTCTAATCGCCACAGGCCGACAGGGAGGACGTGACCAGCCGGAAGGCGTGAGCCGCTTCGGCCGCGGCTTTGCCAATCCCGGACGCCTCGCTTCTATGACCGGCTTGTGGCAAGGAAGGAGCATATTAGACCTTGCGTGATTAACCGGCGGAAGCAGGGAGCGGCTTTCGTTGGGGCACGATGCGGCAAGGAAGCGCCGGGGCGTTAAGCCCGGGCATTTTCGCCGCTTTCGCGGAAGCAGGAAAAAGGGGGACATGTTGAAGGGGGTTGCGGTCCTGACCGAGGGAAGAAGCGGTTCGAGCTGGCTCGGAAGCCTGACCAATGCGACAGGCATCATGGGCCGTTCGGCGGAATGGCTCAAACCGTTGCATTTGGGCCCCGAACCGGGTGGCTACGACGCGATCGAGGAAACGGTGCTCCGCAAATCCTCGACCGAAAACGGCCGCTTCGCCGTCAAGCTGTTTCCACGCCATCTGGTCTGGTCGAAGGGCAAATGCGGCAAGGATTTCCTGCTCGAGATCCGCAAGAAGCACGATCTGGGTTTCATAACGCTCGAACGCCGCGATCGCCTTCGCCAGGCCATTTCCTTCTACCGCGCCAGCGCTTCGAACTCGTGGGCAAGCTGGTACAAGAACGCCGGGTCTCCCGTGCCCTACAGCTTTGCCGGCATCAGCCAGGCTTTCTTCCAGATCGAGCAGAGCTACGCGTTCTGGCGGGCCTATCTCAACCTTTCGGAGTTGCCCTCCCGCCATTTCGTCTACGAGGACCTGCTGGACGATCCGCAGCCCTACCTCGAAGCCGTTGCCGGATTGCTCGACGTTCCGGTTCCGGCAGCCGTGCCGGTCTCGCAATTCAAGATCCAGCGCGACGATCTCACCGAGGAGTGGGTGCAGCGCTTCCGGCAGGGAGCCGAGGAGAACGGCGCCATCGAGGCGATCGAGGAAGCGCCGGTGCCCCGCACCCTCGACAATTTCGCCCGCATCGCCCTGAAGCGGCCCTTGAGCAGACGGCGCTTCTAAGGCGCGCGGCGGCCTGGGTCCGTGGGAGCAGCCAAAAGACCGCCGCGGCGGTTAGCATTTCCTAGCCCCCACAAAGCGGGCAGGGCAATCGCACAGAGATCTTACGAAGAGGACCCCCACCCTTAATCCCTCCCCACAAGGGGGAGGGAGACTTTGTAGGCGCTGATCCCCGCAAATCGCCTAGGTTCGACGCCAGAAAGGGTGGCATGCGGCAGCGTTCCCTTAATCCCTCCCCACAAGGGGGAGGGAGACTTTGTAGGCGCTGATCCCCGCAAATCGCCCAGGTTTGACGCCAGAAAAGGTGGCATGCGGCAGCGTTCCCTCCCCCTTGTGGGGAGGGTTAGGGTGGGGGTCCTCTTCGTAAGAACTCTTATGCGATTGCCCTGACCAAGTGGGTGGCCCGGCGAAGCAGAGACGGAGCGGGCCCAGCGCTACCCTATGCGGATTTGGTCGGCCACCAAACGAGGATGGACGCCACTTGGCCGGGCAGCGCCATGCGGTATACGCTGGGGCGACAAGCCATCGAAGGGGAGCATCGCGGTGACTGAACCCACGCCAAGACCGCTTAGCGAGATCGCCAGCTATCACGCCCATATCTACTATAGCGGCCCGGCCGAGCGCCAACATGCCGAATGGCTGCGCCAGCGCATCGGCGAACGTTTCCGCGTGCGCCTGGGCAACTGGCGCGACGAGCCGGTCGGCCCGCACGAGCAGGCCATGTACCAGGTCTCCTTCGCGACCGAGCTTTTCGCCACGCTGGTTCCATGGCTGATGCTGAACCACGGCGGCCTGAGCATCCTCATCCACCCCAACACCACCAACCCCAAGCGCGACCATCTGATCGACCCGATCTGGATCGGGCGGGCGCTGCCGGTGAAGGGCGAGGTGCTTGGCGAGGAGGATGAGGCGGAAGAGGCGCTGGAGGTGAATACGGAGCCGACGCTGGGGGCGTAGGCCTCTTCGCCACTGGCGAGTATCGCTTCGTTGATGCACATTCGAAGGCATGTGCAATCTTTACAACATCACCACCAGCCAAGACGCCATCCGCGAATGGACCCGCGCTATGCGGGACATCATGGGCAACCTTGAGCCCTCGCTGGATGTCTATCCCAACACGCTTGGCCCTGTGGTGCGCAACGCCCTGGACGGCCAACGCGAGCTTGCCCGGCTGCTATGGGGAATGCCGTCACCGCCCGAGCGGGTGAAGGGCAAAGCGGACTATGGAACCACGAACGTTCGCAAGACTAACTACTTCCATTGGCAGCCGTATCTTGGAGTCGAACATCGTTGCGTGGTGCCGGTGACGAGCTTCGCGGAGCCCAGCCCGGTCGATGTGAAAGACCCCGAGACAGGCATCAAAAAGAACTACTGGTTTGCGTTGAACGAGGACCGCCCGTTGTTCTTTTTTGCCGGGCTCTGGACACGGTGGCACGGGATGCGGAAGGCGAAGGATGATCCGGCTGACCATGAGGTCTACGGATTTCTGACAACAGAGCCCAACGCTCTCATAGCGCCGATCCATGAGAAGGCTATGCCGGTGCTTCTGACCACCAAGGATGAGGTGGAGACCTGGCTCACGGCCCCATGGTCGGAAGCTCGCCACATGCAGCGGACAGCCCCGGACGATGCCTTGGTGATTGTCGAGAAGCCCGCCACACAGATCAAATTTCCGCAGCAACCCCCAGCGCAAGGATCGCTGTTCTAGTCGTCGCGCCAGACGGGGCTTTTGCGAACCTGTATCTCAACCAATCGACGCACGGTCATCCGCTCGCGCTCGGCGGCGACAGGCACGATGACATCGCATTCAATGTTGTCGTTTCGACCGCAGCGCTCGCATTTCATCGCGCGGCTGAGCCAGTTCACATCGACATCGCCAAAGAGCTTCATGAGGTCGCCGGGATCGTAATAGCGCCGGCCGTAGCGATCATGGCAATAGCCACAACCAACCCACACCAGCTGTCCGTGCTGGACGGCGGAGCTAAGAAACCAGATGGTCGTTCGGCGCTTGGGTGGTTGCTCGGGCATGGGTCACGAAATAGGAAGCCATTCCTCTGTAAGTCAATTCGACCTTGACAATTTTGTTCCGTTTTTGTTCACTGTCACCACGGACCATTAGGAGACGATGAAATGGACCACATTGTCAGGCTCAACAGTCGCCAGGAGGCCGCGCTTCAATCAACAGCCGACAAGTTCATTGCCCTTCACAAGGGAGACCCCGTGAAGGCGCTCAAGGAAATGATCGTGCTCAACGGGCATCTGCAACAGCGGCTTGATGCGCTGTCGGGAACTCGGCAGAAACCATCGCGGCTGGCTTGAAAAATGGTGGCGAGCGGCATCCGCATGCCGAAAGGGGGCTCGCCCATAGGTTAGAACGCCGGACAGACGGGCAATTCCGCTGACGGAGAGCCGCAGCGGCATCACGCCGGATGCCAGCGCATCGGCGAGCGCTTCCGCGTGCGCCTCGGCAACTGGCGCGACGAGCCGGTCGGCCCGCACGAGCAGGCCATGTACCAGGTCTCCTTCGCGACCGAAATTTTCGCCACGCTGGTTCCATGGCTGATGCTGAACCACGGGGGCTTGAGCATCCTCATCCACCCCAACACCACCAACCCCAAGCGCGACCACCTGGTCGACCCGATCTGGATAGGGCGGGCGCTGCCGGTGAGGGGCGAGGTGCTTGGCGAGGAGGACGAAGCGGAGGAGGCGCTGGAGGTGAACACAGAGCCGACGCTGGGGGGTTAGAAGGGCGCGTGAATTGTTGCTGTTGAGCTTAAGCCTGAAACAATTGTCTGCTTGGAGGTCGGCAACGGACGGGCAGCTTGCATAAAGAGATCGTGGAAAGCGGACATTTTAGTGAAGATCGGCGCCCAGAAATATCCGTTGAACAGCGACATTGAATATCGTCACCGTTGTTTATTGCCAGGACCTAGCGCCAAGCTCACGAGCTTCGTATCTGTAATAGCATCATTGGATGGCGGGCAGTCCCGCGCGGACGGGAGAGGGCATGATAATTTCGGCAGACGACATCGCTAGATGGGCAGGCCAGAGAGAAGCGCAAGGGGACCTTCCTAAACTATTGCGAAGACTGATCGGTCGAACCGCAACGCTTTCTGCTGTTTCTATGCCCGCTGGCAACTCGGTGAGTGTTGGCGGATTCGACGGAGAATTGATTGCTACTGAGGGCAACGCCTGGGTCCCAAGAGACAAATCGATATGGGAACTCAGTGTCGAAGCCAACCCAAGAAACAAGGCCGGCAGGGACTACGAAAAGAGAACCTTGAGTGTGCCTGAAGAGGTCCGAAGGCAAGTTACCTTCGTTGCTGTCACCGGACGAAAATGGTCACGACGGGGTGAGTGGGCAAAAAGCAAGATAGCTCTAAACCAATGGAAAGATGTCAAGGCATATGATGCTGACGATGTAGAGTTATGGTTGGAGCAGGAGCCAGCTACACAAATCTGGTTCGCCGAACTTCTCAACTTGCATCCTGAGGCGCTGAAATCGCCTGAACGCTATTGGGCCGATTGGAACAGGGACGTATTGCCTCCGATTAGCCCTGAGGCAGTTTTGGCGAGCCGAAACAAGGAACGTGAAAAACTCTTCGAACTGTTTGCCAAGAAGGCGCAGGGCGGCACAGTCGTTGTACATGCTGACAGCAGCGAGGAAGCCGTTGCATTCGCTTGTGCCGCTATAATTAAGAGCCGCGACGAGTCCTCCCTGAGATGCGTTGTCGTTGTAAACGCTAGCGGTTGGAATGCTATCGCATGCAGTTCAAACATAGATGTCGCAATCGCTGCCGAGACCGTAGTTGCATCTGCAGTTCCTCACAAGGAAGGCCTTGTACTCTTAGTACCGGTGGCCACCGGCAATAGCGAGGCCCACTTCCCTGGCCACAGAAGTCTGGATATCGATCCCGACATCTGTCTGCAGCGAACTCTCCCGGAAGCGTATCGGGATGCACTTGTCAGCATGGGACTCGATCAGGGCGACTCGGAAAGGCTGGCCCTTCAATGCGGACGCTCTTGGTCCGTCTATCGCAGAATCAAGAACGGTAACCCTGCCCAAAAGCAACCAACATGGCACGAGGCAAAGCACGCACCTGTTTTAACGACACTCGCCCTGATAGGGGCCTATCTGGAACGAAATGAAACCGACCAAAAGGCTCTTGAGCAGATGTCGGGAGTTTCGTTCGACGAGTTTTCTGCTCAGGCGGAGAGGCTCATCCGTACGGATGACTCTTCGATTGTTCGAATAAATGGCGTAGTCAAAGCAAAATCACCGCTCGAATTGTTTAAAATGAACGAGGCTGGTGTATCACCCAGTATGTTTGGCCGTTTCGTACAAGTCTGCGAAGCGGTCATAGGGCAACTTGATCCGGCCCTTGACCTGCCTCAGGAAGATCGTTGGCTTGCCAACGTACGGGGCAAAATTCGCCCCGAATCTGGAGCTCTTTTTCGATCTTTGGCCGACGCGCTCCCTCGTATCGTATATTTGAGCGCGAGCAATGATTGGCGATGGCAAATCAGTCAGCTTGTCAAGAGACTGACAAGCAACGTCGAAAAGAAGAACTGGCTGGCTATTTCTGGTGTTCTCCGTCAACTTGCTGAAGCCGCGCCAGATGAGTTTCTTCAGTCGCTTGAGGACGACCTACGCGGACCATCGCCACAGGTGTATGCGCTATTTGAAGAGACGACATCAGGCGGGATGGGCGAAGCTTGTGTATACTCCGATTTATTGTGGGCTTTAGAAATACTCGCGTGGGCTCCAAATCGTCTTTTGAGAGTGTCCAAGGTCTTGGCTCAGCTCACAAATGCCCCAAGCGGCGGCAATTGGAGCAACAGCCCGCAAAAAGCACTTCTGAACATCTATCGTGGCTGGAGGCCACAAACTTCCGCAACAGTTGAAATGCGAAATCGCGCGATGTCGGCATTAAGCAAAAGCCATCCCAAAGAAGCATTTGATCTTTGTATGGGAATCCTTCATCGAGGGCATGACGTGGCGTTCTCATCATCGCGTCCTAGTTGGCGCGACGATGATGCTGGACGCACCGAAGTCGTCACAAATGTTGAGTACGCAGACGTTCAAAGGCATGCAGCTTCGATGGCCTTTGAGCTAGCAAACAATTCCACAGACAAAGCGATAAAGCTCTTCGAGCGATACGATATGTTTGATAGCCCGTACCGAAAGCGAGTTCTTGAGGCGGTAACGGCTGCATCGAAGACCGAATCAGTCGAAGAATTGCGAAAACTCCGTAAAGCGTTGCGGCATAAGCTCCACTGGGAATTGAATTACGGAGGCAAGAAGAGGGAAGGACTTCGAGAGAAAGACATCTCTGCGATACAAAACGCTTACAAGGATTGTGAGCCCCCCGATCTGATCGAGAAGCACCAATGGCTCTTTGAGAACTATTACTGCGAGTTGCCGGAGAGAGACGGACGTCAAACTTCAGAGGAAGCCAAGGAACGTTTGAAGACCCTTAGGACAACTGCGCTTCGGGAGATATATTTCGCTCAGGGTTTTGGCGGAATCGAAGCGCTAAATGCAGCATCCGGCTCACAAAATTGTATCGGAATCCTCATGCACAATCTTGGCGTTGAAATGGACGCAATGATTGCGTGGGCAGCGGAGAAGTTTGGAGTCGGTCAGGTCCCTGGTTACGTCGGTGAGTGGCTGCGGTCATTCGGTGACGAGGAAAGAGAAGCTGCGACGCACAAGCTTCTCGACTCCGGTCGGCAACATTTGAGATGGGATGGGCAGACAATTCTTGAGTTCTTGAGGGTTTGCCGTTGCGAACCTATGACCTGGGAAATCGTTGGAACGCAATCTCCCGAGATACAGCACGGATACTGGAATGGCCTCCCCAATCTACCATACTGGCTTGATCTTGATCCGAAGAAGCGAGGGATGCAGGCACTTCTGGAACATGACAACTCTGCTGCCGCATTGCGTAGCTTGAGGCATTGTGAAGAGCAATTTGACGGCTCGGAAATTGCCGACGTCCTAGAAAGGAACTTTGCGACTGTCGACCATGCGCTCGGTGACCTGCAACTTCACGATATCGGTGACCTCGTGCAAGCAATGGAGAAAAGTGCGACCCTCGACCGGGGGAGACTCCTCTCACTCGAATTTCAAATGACGGCGGCGTTCGGACAGTTCGCAGCCGAGTTGATGGGCGAATTACAGCGTGAATTAATCGACAGCCCACGTCAGATGCTTTTTGCGGTTTCAAAAGCCTACAAACCCGACACAGGCGAGAGTGCTGCATCTAGCGAACAGGACATTCGCCTATCAACCGTCTGCGGGCATCTTCTCTTTTATACAACAATGACGCCGGGAACTCAGCGCGACGGGTCATTCTCAGAAGAAAAATGCCGTGAGTACGTGGAGCAACTGATGGCGCTGGCGAAGGAAGAAGGCTACGTTAAGGGTAGCCAACTTGTCCTAGGAACACTTCTCGCGCATTCGCCTGAAGCGGACAATGGGGATTGGCCACGCCAATGCATCTGTGAGATTTTGGATGTTCCGGACAACGACCGAGTCCGCGGTACATTCCAAACCGGCGTATTCAACAAGCGTGGCGTTACCACGAGGTCGCCCTATGATGGAGGTGAGCAGGAACGAGAATTGGCGGCCAAGTTCCAGCGCCATGCTGAACGATGGCAGATCGAGTTTCCACTAGCGGCTAAAGCCCTAGCCGATATTGCGGAATCGTATCGTAGCGACGGACTACGCAACGACCGTGATGCAGAGAGTTCGAAAGAACGATTCTAGCTGCACGGTCGGGTGCAGCACATACTCGTTTCGTCCCTTGCTCGTACAACGCTATTGAGGGCGAGGACGTGCGCACACTGACGCTCGGCAGGCTCGGACTGTTGGCCTTCGATTGTCGGCATTTTTCGACCGGCGGGCACTTGGCCCTGACAAATCGCGGGCTTGAACAGCATCAAAGCTCAAAAATTCATGCATCGCGGTCGCAGCGGTCGAACACCGGACGAGTGCTAGCAATGACCGCTCTCAGGCGACTGGCGAGCTAGCCGATATGACCGCTTGGAGGGGCGCAAAGCTGCTTATCTGTTACGTCGCGCTGTAACCTATCCTCACCCCCCCGCCAGTCTCGGCAGCAGGAAAATCTCCGCCCCCGGCGGCAGCTCCTTGCTCCACGTATCCCTATAAATCGTCCCGTCGATCGCCACCGCGATCCCGCGGTCGATCCAAGGCTCGATCCCGGGATACTGTTCCGCCAGCTTGCGGAACAGCTCCCTGATGTCCTTGGCCTCGATCTCGTGCTTGGCCTTGCCCCCGGCGACGGTGCTGAGCGAGCCCCAGAGCGTGACTTCGACCATTAGCGCCTGATCCTCATTGGACCGTGACGTGAGCTGAAAAGCGCTTCGCGCTTTTCAGCATTAGCCCTCCCGCTCCGCCTCCAGCGCCGCCAGAATCCTCGGCGGCGACATCGGGATGTGGGTCATGCGCACGCCGACCGCGTTCGACACCGCGTTGGCGATCGCCGCCAGCGGCGGCACGATCGAGGTTTCGCCCACGCCGCGCACGCCATAGGGGTGGTTGGGGTTGGGGATTTCCAGGATCTGCGTGTCGATCATCGGCAGGTCGGAGCACACCGGGATGCGGTAGTCGAGGAAGCCCGCATTCTGCAGCCGCCCGTCCTTGCCGTAGATATACTCCTCGTTGAGCGCCCAGCCGATGCCTTGCGCCGCACCCCCCTGGTACTGGCCCTCGACATAGGTCGGGTGCACCGCCTTGCCGGCATCCTGCACCACCGTGTAGCGGATCACCCTGGTCGAGCCGGTCTCGGGGTCGACCGCGACGTCGCAGATATGGGTGGCGAAGGAGACGCCGGCGCCGTCGGCGACGAGCTCGCTATGGCCGGCGATCGGCCCGCCGGTCTTGCCCGACGCGGCCGCGATGTCCTTCAGCGACAGCGGCGAGAGGTTGCCGTATTTCTCGCCCTTGGCGATGGCATGGCCCTTTTCCCAGACCACGTCGTCGACCGGGATATCCCAGGTCTGCGCCGCGCGCTCACGCAGGATCAGAATAGCGTTGCGCGCGGCCGAGATCGTCGCCATGGAGGAGGAGAAGGTGCCGCGGCTGCCGTCAGTCATGTCGTTGTAGCCGAGGCTGGACGTGTCGGCGACGATCGCCTTGACCTGGGAATAGTCGATGCCGAGTTCTTCCGCCGCCACCAGCGACAGCGAAGCGCGGGAACCGCCGACATCGACCGTGCCGACGGCCAGCGACACGGAGCCGTCCATGCCGATGTTCAAGTCGGTGCAGGTCTGGCCGCCGAAGTTGAACCAGAAGCCGCAGGCCATGCCGCGCCCCTGGTTGGCCTTGAGCGGCGCCTTCATATGCGGATGGTTCTTCACCGCCTCGAGCGTCGGCCCGATGCCGATCGGGCCGTAGACCGGGCCATAGGACGAGCGCGTGCCTTCCTGCGCGGCATTCCTGATGCGGAAGTCCACCGCGTCCATGCCGAGCTCCTTGGCGAGCTCGTCGACCACGCTTTCCACCGCAAAGGCCGCCATCGGAGCCGACGGCGCGCGATAGGC
The DNA here is from genome assembly GCF_000427725.1 of Mesorhizobium sp. WSM3224. Lineage (GTDB taxonomy): Bacteria > Pseudomonadota > Alphaproteobacteria > Rhizobiales > Rhizobiaceae > Mesorhizobium. The sequence continues at coordinate 252,359 of NZ_ATYO01000003.1, forward strand.
CGCAGTCTTCGGCCGGTTTACCAGCACTTCGTAGCCGACGGTCTTGACGTTCTCCAGCTTGTAGCAGGCGAACGCCGTCATCGCGCCGATCTCGGCCCAGGAGCCGGCATAGGGGCCGCAGCTATAGCGCAGCGTCGCTTCGGCGGCGGTGATGGTGCCGTCCTTGCGGGCGCCGATCTTGACGTCGATCGAGGTGGCGCTGGTCGGGCCGGAAGCGCGAAACACCTCGTCGCGGGTCATCACCAACTTCACCGGGCGGCCGGCCTTGCGCGACAGGGCAAGCGCCACTGGCTCGGCCCAGACATGGGTCTTGCCGCCAAAACCGCCACCGATCTCGGAGGAGGTGACGCGCAGCTTCGAGGCTTCCATGCCGAGCAACTGGGCGCAATGCTGGCGGTAGACGAAATGGCCTTGCGTGCAGACCCACAGATCCGCCGTGCCATCCGCGTTGACGCTCGCCACGCAGGCATGCGGCTCGATATAGCCCTGATGCGTCTGCTCGGTCTTGAACGAGCGCTCGACGATGAAATCGGCCTTGGCGAAGCCCGAATGGACATCGCCATGGCCGAACTGCGTGCGCTTGGTGACGTTGGAGGGCTTCGCCGGCTTTTCCTCCAGCCCCTCGGTATAGATCGTGTCGTCGATCAGCGGCGCATGGTGCTGCGCCGCCTCGTCGACATCGGTGACATGCGGCAGCACCTCATAGTCGACCTCGATCAGCTTCAACGCCTGCCTGGCGGTGCGGGCGTCGATCGCCGCCACCGCGGCCACCGCATGGCCGTCATAGAGCGCCTTCTTGCGCGCCATCGAGTTGTCGAGGATGTCGTACATCGCTGTATCGCCATCGGTGAGGTCGGGCAGGTCCTTCGCCGTGATCACCGCCTTCACGCCGGCGAGCTTTTCCGCCTTCGAGGTGTCGACGCTTTTGATCACCGCATGGGCGTGCGGGCTGCGCAGCACGCGGCCGACAAGCTGGCCGGCCATGTTGAAGTCGGCGCCGTAGCGGGCGCGGCCCGTCACCTTGTCGACGCCGTCGGGGCGGATGGGGCGCGTGCCGACGGAGGAGAACTTGCGTCCCGAAAAGCGCGGATCGAAATTCATCTCAGGCTCCCTTCATCACGATTGCGGCGTCCTGGACGGCGCGCACGATCTTGTCATAACCGGTGCAGCGGCAAAGGTTCCCGGCGAGCCCGAAGCGGATTTCCTCCTCGGTGGGCGAGGGGTTCTTGGCCAAAAGGTCCTTCGCCGCGATCAGGAAGCCGGGCGTGCAGATGCCGCATTGCAGCGCCGCATGCTCCAAAAACTTCTGCTGCAGCGGATGCAGCTGGTCGCCATGCGCCATGCCCTCGATGGTCTCGACCTTGCGGCCTTCGGCTTCCGCGCCCAGCACAAGGCAGGAGCAGACCAGCCTTCCGTCGACGATGACGCTGCAGGCGCCGCAGTCGCCGGTGCCGCAGCCTTCCTTGGCGCCGGTCAGGCCCAGGCGGTCGCGCAGCACGTCCAGCAGCGTCTCGTCGGGCTGGCAGAGATATTCGACGGCATCGCCGTTGATCGTCGTTGATACAGCTACACCGGCCATTATTTGCCTCCTGCACGCTTGTAGGCGGTCGCGGCGGCTCGGCTCGCCAGCACGCCCGCGACTTTCCGCCTGAATTCGATGGTGCCGCGCTTGTCGTCGATCGGGCGGCACTCGCCGGCGCAGATCTTGGCCAGCCGCTCCAGCGTCTCTTCATCGAGCTTCGAACCGATCAGCACCTGCGCCGCTTCCTCGACCAAGAGCACTGTGGGTGCGGCGGCGCCGATCGCCACGCGGGCGGTCTTGACCACGCCGTGATCGTCCAGCGTCAGGTTCACGCCGGCGCTCACCACCGCGATGTCCATCTCGGTGCGCGGAATGAAGCGCAGATAGGCGTCGCCGGCATGGTCGGGCCGCTTGTCGAGCAGGATCGCCTCGATGATCTCGCCCTTGGCAAGCGAGGTCCGGCCGGGTGCGGTCGGCACGGTCTCGACGGCAATGGTGCGCTTGCCCGACGGCCCGGCGACGATCGCCCTGGCGCCGGCAGCGACCAGCGCCGGCACGCTGTCGGCGGCGGGCGAGGCGTTGCACAGATTGCCGGTGATGGTGCAGCGTCCCTGCACCTGCTTGGAACCGATCAGATTGGCGGCCTCGACGACGCCCGGCCACGCCTGCCTGAGCGCCTTGTTCTCGCCCAGCACAGCGCAGGGCACCGCGGCGCCGATGCGGAAGCCGTCGGCCGTTTCGGTGATATCGCTCAGGCCCCCGATCGCCTTGATGTCGACGATCAGTTCGGGCTCGATGAAGCCCCCCTTCATCCTCACCAGAAGGTCGCTGCCCCCGGCCAGGATGGCAGCCGGGCCTACCGCCTTGGCAAGCTCGCCAACGGCATCTTCGATTGAAAGCGGACGTATGTAACGCATCGTCTCCCCTTGGTGGTCATGATCGGACCGCCCGTTATAAAGCCTCTGTTTATAATGGCCATCCCGTTCGTGCATGTCCGGGTTGGGCCAGAGCCCTGTTCCAGATGCGCCCAGATGGGGGGCCAGGACGCGTTCCGCCGGGGTGGGGCACGGCCGGGTGGGGCAGATCGCATAGGTGGTTCCCCCACTCCGTCTCGGCTGCGCCGAGCCACCTCTCCCCCCGCCGGGGCGAGAGGAAACACTGGCCGTCGAGGGCGCGAAGAAACGCTAACCGAAGCCGCGGCCTGAGCGATTGGCGTTTTCCTCTCCCTCCAGCGGGGGGAGAGGTGGATCGGCGCGCAGCGCCGAGACGGAGTGGGGGAACCACTTATGCGATTAAAGCGACGGCAGGGCCGCGCGTCGCCTATCGCTCGCGTGACGCCTTGACTATCCCACGCCGACGTCGGTGATGGAATAACTGTTATTCGTCTCAAGCGATGGCCCTGCCCGAAGTCCATACCGCCTCGAACGACACGTTGCGCAACCCGGCCTTGCCCACCCGCTCGACGAACATTTCATTGACGAAGACCGGGGAAGCCCGCATCGGCAGCTTGAACACTTCGGCCGTTCCGATGCGTTCGGCATCGAAGGCGTATCGCTCGATCGCCAGGATAGCGCCGTCGTCGAAGCGAACGATCTGCGACCTTGCCTCGTCCAGCGCGTCGATCACATTGGTGACATTGAACAGCCAGACCTTCTCGCCGCGCAGCGGGATCAGCTCGCCATAGGGGCGCAGCGCCGCCGCCAGCGCGTCGACGGCCGGCTGGCGCAAAAGCGGCGCGTGCTCGCCGAGCCACGGGAAGTCGGAATAGACCGGCTTGCCCTCTTCGACGCGTCGCATGACCGGCGGCGCCCAGCCGTCCAGCGATCGTCCGTCGAGGCTGGAGAGGACCTCATAATAGCTGTCATCGACCGGCAGCACCCATTCCTGCCCCTCCGACACAGCGAATTGATGGATGGTCGTCATCGCCGATGGTTCCGCTGTTTCGGAGAAGGTCCGGCGATGACGGCGCCGTGCCGGATTGCGACGCCCGGCGGTCGCCGACAGCGCGCGGGGAATCATGCAACGGTCTAAAGCGCTATTCAAGGCCACGCGCTATCCAGTCCGCTCGCCGGTTGATAAACGTAGCGGCCAGCGATCCTGGATAGCAATCCTGGATAGCAAAATGAGAGGTCGGCTCGCGAAAGAATGGCCAGAAAGTTCGCATTCCTGCTGGTGCGCGATTTCACCTTGTCGCCGCTGTCTCTGTTCATCGACACGCTGCGGCTCGCCGGCGACGAGGGCGACCGCAGCCGCAGGATCGAGTTCGACTGGGAGATCGTCGGCGAGCGCGGCCTGCCGATCCGCGCAAGCTGCGGCGTCGAATTGCTGCCGACCAGGGCGATCGGCAATCCGGAGGATTTCGACAATGTCGTGGTGGTCGGCGGCCTGCTCGACACCAACCGCGCCTTGAGCTCCGAAAAGGAGGCGTTCCTCCTGCGCGCCGCCGAGAAGGGCGTGCCGCTGACAGCACTCTGCACCGGCAGCTTCGTGCTGGCGCGCTCCGGCCTGCTCGACGGCTACAGTGCCGCCGTCAGCTGGTTCCACATCAAGGATTTTCGCGCCGAGTTCCCCGATGTGAGCGCCCATGCCGACAGCCTCTATTCCGTCGACCGCGGCCGCGCGACCTGCGCCGGCGGCACGGGCGCTGCCGACCTCGCCGGCTATTTCGTCTCGCAATTCATCGGCCAGAAGGCGGCGGAGAAGGCAGCGAAAATCCTGGTGCTCGACCGCATCCGCTCCAGCCGCGACGTGCAGCCGGTCGGCGACCTCTTCCCCGCGGCCGCGAGCCGCGCGGTGAAGCGGGCGCTGCTTTTGATGGAAAGCAATCTGCAGGAAACGCTGTCGGTGGCCGAGATCGCCGTCAGGCTGAACTGCTCGCGCCGCCAGCTCGAGCGCCTGTTCGGCGCCGAACTGGGCACCAGCCCGATGGCCGCGTATCTCGCGCTCAGGGTGCACTACGCGAAGTCGCTGCTGGAAGGCAGCGACCTGCAGATAGGCGACGTCGCCTACCGATGCGGCTTCGAGAATGCCGGCCATTTCAGCCGTGTGTTCCGCCAGCACACCGGCATCACGCCGACCAATCTGAGGCATCCGAACCGCGCCTCGAATGGGGCGGCGAAAGGATGATGCCGGAGTGAGGCGGCGCCGGGAGGAGGGATTGCCTTGGTCTAAGCCGAGAAGCTGAACAGGCGGAACAAGTCAAAGGTTGAGCGATAGTGCTCCCGCATCCGGGCAAAACCGGCCTGATGGCCAAGCTCCTGCCAATCAGACGCCGTCTCAGGATAGTCCATGCTGTGCACATGGGTGGTGAGCAGCAGCCATTCGAGGCCGCTGAACGCCGAGAAGTGTTTTCGCTGCCGGTCCCAGCGTTTCATCCAGCCGGCCCGGCTCTCCGATGTCCTGCGTGTGTTCTCGTAGACCAGAAGCGTGCCTGACGGACCGACCAGGCGCCTTAGGTGCTGCATGGCTTCCAGCTTCCGCTCGAACGGCAGATGGTGCAGCGACAGGCCGATCCAGGCGACGTCGACCGATGCCTCGCAGGCGCTCAGCCATTCGACGAAGTTGCCGTGCCGAAGTTCGCTTGGGCAAGGCAAAGCGGCAATGTTGGCGGCGGCATCGTCGAGAGCCGGCTGCGACAGGTCGATACCGATGTAGCGGCCGGCCGGCAGGCCTGCCAGGGCGGCGGCACTAAAGGAAGCATCCCCGCAGGCAATGTCTAGGAAGGTGAAGCCCGGCCGCTGATGACGCAGAACCTCCCGAAGTGCCGCGTAAGCTTCGCGATGATTGAGGTAATTGTAGTCCACGACCTTACGGTAGATGCCCCACATGTCCTGAAACAGACGGGCGGAGGAATTCGCGGCAACTTCGATTTTTGTGGCGGCGGTCATCGGATCGCTCCTGTTGGTCGGGTGCGATCACAGTGGAATCTGCGCCGCTAAAAGTAGCGAAGAGCGCCTATAAAACTTTCGAAAACTTCCAAAATGTTCCTTATTGCATTAGCGTTCGATGATGGAGGAGCAGCGCTACATCTTCGGCCCCTTCCTGCTCGATGCGGGAGCCGGCTTGCTTTACCGGCGCGGCGTGCCTGTTCCGATCGGCTACCGCGCCATGCTGCTTCTGGAACGCCTGTTGCGCTCCGCCGGAACCGTCGTCGGCAAGGACGAGCTTATCGATGCCGCCTGGAGGGGGCTGGCGGTCGAAGAAGGCAATCTCTCGGTGCAGATCGCCGGCCTGCGCAAGGTGCTGGGGGAGGGACCCGAAGGAACGTCGTCGTCCGAGGGTTCGCATTCCATCGTCTCGGTGTCGCGTGTCGGCTATCGGTTGGTCGGCGATGTGCGGCCGCAGGCAAGCGAGGCGCGTAACGGCGCCGAGCTCGAGGCAGGGCCGTCGATCGCGGTGACCCGCTTTCGCGCGATAGGCGACGATCCCGACAAGGCTTATTTTGCCGACGGCCTGTCGGAGGACATCATCACCGGCCTGTCGCGGTTGCGCGGCCTGCATGTGCGCGACCGCAGCGCTTCCTTCGCCTATGACCCGCGGCATATCGAGCTCGACCGCCTACACCGCGAATTGAAGGTGCGCTACGTGCTCCAGGGCAGCGTCCGCCAGTCCGGCCACGCCTTGCGCATCACCGCGAGCTTGAGCGATGCCAGTGTCGGCACGCAGGTATGGGCGGAACGCTTCGACATCGAGGTCGGTGACTTCCTGGCGCTGCAGGACCAAATCACCCACAAGGTCATGGCGTCGATCGAGCCCCAGCTTTATGAAGCAGAGCGGTTGCGCCTGCACAGCCGGCCGGCCGAGAGCCTCGATGCCTGGGGCTTCGTCATGAAGGCGATGCCGCATGTCTGGACGTGGGGATCGCAGAAAGACCTCGACATTGCCGAGGGCCTGCTGGTCAGGGCGCTCGACATCGATCCCGACTATGCGCGCGCCAACAGCCTGCTTGCCTGGACCACCGGCGCCCGCGCCGCACTTGGCCTGACGCCGAAACCCCGCGAACTACTGGCTTCCGCGCTGGCGCGGGCGCAAGCCGCCGTCGTGCGCGACCAGGACGATCCATGGGCGCATTTGTCGGCCGGCTACGTCCATATGGTGTCGCGCAATTTTCGCCCGGCCGTGGACGAATTGCTGGAAGCGATCGACCGCAATCCGAGCCTGTCACTGGCGCATTGCATTCTGGGCTCGACCTATGGTTATGGCGACATGGCCGAGGACGGCCTTCACCATCTGGCGATCGCCACGCGCCTCAGCCCGCGCGACTTCACCCAGGCGGCGATCTTTTCCACCATGGGCATCTGCCACTTCACGGCGGGGCGGTTCGACGTGGCGGCCAGTCTGGAGCGCAGGGCGATACAGCTGCGGCCAGCGTTCGGAACGGCTTGGCGCACCTACGCTTCGACCGCGGCGCTCGCCGGCGACACCGCCACGGCCACCATGGCGCTGGGGGAGGCTCGGCGGCTGCAGCCGAACCTGTCGGTCGCCTGGATTGAAGAGCATCACCCGATCGTCAAGCCGGAGAAGCGCGCGCTTTACACCAGTGGCCTTCGTATCGCCGGGCTGTCATAGCGCGCGGCGACGGGGCAGGAGGGCCGTGGTCGTGTCGCATGCCCCGCCTGGCCGATTGCGCCGGTGCGCAAACGAACCGTAGTTTCGTGACAAGCGGCGGTGCCGCTGCTGTTTCGATGGTCAAATCCGCTGCGAGAGCCATGCCGCATTATCCCGACGCCATGCCCGGATCGAAAACGCTCTTCGAGCGCGCCAGGAAGGTGATGCCGGGCGGCAACACGCGCACAACGGTGTTCGTCGACCCGATTCCGATCTATGCCGCGCGCGGCGAGGGGTGCAGGGTCTGGGATGTCGACGGCAATGTCTATTACGACTGCATCAACAATTTCACCTCGATGATCCATGGCTACACGCATCCCGATGTCGCTGCGGCCGTGGTCGGGCAGATGCCGCTCGGCACCGCTTTCGGCGCCCCGACGCTGAGCGAGATCGAGCTTGCCGAGCTCCTCGTCGATCGGCTGCCTTCGGTCGACCAGATCCGCTTCGCCAACTCCGGCACCGAAGGTGTGATGATGGCGATCAAGGCCGCGCGCGCCTTCACCGGGCGGCCGAAGATCGTCAAGATCGAGGGCGCCTACCACGGATCCTACGATTTCGCCGAAGTGAGCCTGGACTCCTCGCCCGCCAATTGGGGCGACCTGCCGAGCTCGACACCCTATGCCAAGGGCACGCCGCGCGGGGTGCTGGACGACGTGATCGCCGTGCCCTTCAACGACACCGAGGTATTGCGCGCGGTCTTCGCCGCTCACGGCGAAAGCATCGCCGGCGTGCTGATCGACCCAATGCCCAACCGTGCCGGGCTCATTCCGGCGCGCCAGGACTATCTCCGCGCCATGATCGAGATCGCCCACGCGGCGGGCGCGTTGGTCATCTTCGACGAAGTCATCTCGTTTCGCCTGGGATGGTCGGGCGCGCAGGGGCTGTGGGGCATCGAACCCGACCTGACGGCGCTCGGAAAAATCATCGGCGGCGGCTTCCCGGTCGGCGCCGTCGGCGGGCGCGCCGATATCATGGCGGTGTTCGATCCGACCGCAGGCAAGCCCGCGCTTCCGCATGGCGGCACCTTCACCGCCAATCCGGTCACGATGCGCGCCGGGCTGGCCGCGATGCGGGCGCTGACGAAAGAAAGCTTTGCCCATCTCGATCGTCTCGGCGCATCCTTGCGCGATGGCGTCGCCGCCTCGTTGGACAGCCATGGTCTTGCCGGCCAATGCGTCGGGCTGGGCTCGCTGTTCAAGGTTCATTTCACCTCCCACCCGGTCACCGATTACCGGTCCGTCTATCCCGGCCAGGCCGAGCGCAAAAAACTCGACGCCTTCCACAAGGGCTTGCTCGGCCGCGGCGTCCTGTCGGCCAGCTACGGCCTGTTCGCGCTGTCGACGCCGATGACCGAGGCGGACGCGGGTGCCATCCTTCATGCGATCGACGAGACCCTTGGCGAGATCGCCGCGCAATCCTGAAAACAGGCGGACATAGATGACGGCTCCTCATGTCGTGGTGATCGGCGCGGGCACATTGGGCGTCTGCACGGCGCTCAACCTTGTCGAGCAGGGCGCGCGCGTGACCGTGCTGGAGGCCCAGTCGATTGCCTCCGGATCGAGCGGCCGGTCGGTCGGCGTCGTCGGATCGCAACTGACCGATCCGTTCGAGATCATGCTGCGCGTCCATTCGCTGCGCCGGTTCCGCCAATGGGAGGGGCAGGGGCTTCGCTTCAACCACATCGGCTATCTCCGGCTGGCGCGCACGTCAGTGCAGATGGAGCTGTTTGCGAAGTCGGTCGAGATCCAGGGCGAGGCGGGCCTGAGGTCGCGCCTGATCCGCGCCAACGAACTCAGGGACCTCGTTCCCCACATCAGCCCGGACGGGCTCGAAGGTGGCTTGTTCGGGCCTGACGACGGCTTCCTCGATCCGCACGAGATGTGCAATTTCCTGGCCGGCTTCGTCCGTGCGAAGGGCGGCGAGATCCGCCAGTACCGCAAAGTGCTGGGCGTAGAACGGTGGCCGGGCGGCTATACGCTCGAGATCAACGGCGACCCGATCGATCGCAAGCGACGCCTGATCGATCGCAAGCGACGACTGATCGATTGCGATGCCGTGGTCAATGCGGGCGGCGCCTGGGCGCCTCAGGTCGCCGCGCTCTTCGGCCAGCGCCTGCACATCTGGCCCGAGCGCCACGAGGCAATCGTCATCCATCTGGACGAGCCGCTCGACTACACGATGCCGATGGTCATGGATCTCGTGAACGGCGAAGGCAGCGGCCTCAATTTCCGCCATGAGAAGCCAGGCGAGCTGATCGCCGAGATACACAAGGTGGATGCGATCGCGCCGGAAGATCCGGACAACTACAACGACCAGTGCGAGGAGCGGTCGAAGGTCGATCTGGCCGAGCTGCTTTTGGAACGGGTGCCCGATCTGCCCGGAGCGCGGCTCGGCCGGGGCTGGGCGGGACTCTATCCCGTCACGGCCGACCACCGGCCCTTCGTCGGGCCGATCGATGCCTCGGAACCGACTTTGATCACCGCCGCCGGCGCCGGCGGCTACGGCATCCAGCTCGCTCCGGTGATCGGACAGATCGCGGCCGACTGGGTTCTGCACGGCGCGCCCGTTTCGGTGCCCGGATCGCAAAGCCTGGCGCCATCGGTTGAGCGGAACATCCCGGTCACTGACCGGTGTGTTGTTCAGCGTGCCGGACGCCTAAGATGCGACCGTTGCCGTTAACCATCGATTAACTATCCGATCGCCTTTAATACGGTTCTGGAGGATACTGATTTTGGCCGCGAGCAATGATTTCGCGACTGCCGAAATGAGAAAAGAAGCGGCGGATACCGTCGCCATCTGCCGGGGAGGCGCCCAGCATCTTTTGATGAGGAGCGCCGAATGAACATCGAAGAAGCAGTCACAGCAGCGACAGCCGAGTCGAGCCCGCTTCTGTCCTGTCTTGGCCAGCCCGTCGTCGCCTATCACGTCACGGCCATCATGCGCGAATCCGACAAAAGGCATGCGCGCCAGATGCAGCTCGCTTTGCTGCGGCGAAGCATCGAGGCCCTTGTCGACGACGGCCTCGAAGACATCGAAGCCGAACGCTTCGCAGCGCAGTTCAACGGTCGCGTCGGCTCGACCTGGGACCTCCTGCACATGTCCGACACGTCGCATTGATCTCTCAAGGATCGGCATCCGGCCGCAGATATATGTAACACCCCCGATATGCGGTAGACTGCCGGCCACTGGCGTTCATGGAACGGGGGGCATGCGATGCAGGCGATACCGATAGTCCATCAGCCGGAGCCGCCGGCCATCCCGGCGGTACCATCCCTGGGCGGCTATCCCACCGCCGTGCTGTGCTGGCTGCTTTCGGCCGGCGTCTATATCGCGGCCAAGTGGGTGGCGCCGGAAATGCCGCCCTGGGGCCTGTGCTTCTGGCGGTTGGCGCTCGCCTGCGCCATCCTTTTGCCGATCGTGCACCGCCATCACGGCGCGATGATTGCGCTGCTCAAATCGCGGCCGCTGGAGATCGTCGCCGTAGGCGCGATCGGCCTCACGCTCTGCCAGGGCATGATCTATCACGGCCTGAACGACACCGATGCGACCACGGCCGGCATCATCATGGCGATGTCGCCGATCATGACCATGGTGCTGGCGCGTTTCGTGCTTGGCGAGCCGCTCGGGCTCTGGAAGGCGCTCGGCGCGCTGGCCGCGCTCGCCGGCATGCTGGTCATCGTCGCGCATGGCAATATCGAGGCGCTGGTGCAACTGCGCTTCAATGTCGGGGAATTGTGGATCGTCGGCAGCGCCTTGTGCTGGGCGCTCTACACGGTGCTGCTGCGCCGTTCCAAATTCGGCCTCGAGCTTTTGCCGCTGGTCGTGCTCCTGCTCGGCGCGGGCGCGCTGGTCGCGCTGCCTTTCCACCTGTGGGAGATCGTCAACGACGAACGCTCGGCCATGAATGCCCACGGCTTGCTCGCGCTCGCCTATCTGGCCGGGCCCGGTGGCGCGCTGATGTACTATCTCTACAACCAGAGCGTCGAGACGCTGGGCGCCAGCCGGGCAAGCATGCTGCTTTATCTGCAGACGTTGTTCGTCGCCGTGCTCGCCTATCTGCTGCTCGGCGAGAGCCTGCATGACTATGATCTGGTCGGCGCGGCCTTCATCATCGCCGGGGTGGTGCTGGCGACGGTGATCAAGTCGCGGACAGTTCCGGCAAAGGCGTGAAGCCGAAGGCTTGTCCGCGTCGCTTGGCCGATTTGGTTCCCCGTGCCCCGAGTGTCGGACCAAGCTTTCCTAAATTAGCCGATTTTGCTATTGGCGGGCGGCTGCCTTTGGCAGCGCCGGCCAAGGCCGAAGGGGGATAGCGGCAATCGACAAGCGCGTGGACGCATGAACGAGGTGCTGGAGCTGCGTGTGCTTGGCGATCTCCAGGTGACGCGCGACGGCCGACCGCTTGACCTGCCGCCATCGCGCAAGACGCGGGCGCTGCTTGCCTACCTTGCCGTCACCGGCAGGCAGCACCAGCGCGAGCGGCTGTGCGAAATATTCTGGGACATTCCCGACGATCCGCGTGGCGCGTTGCGCTGGAGCCTCTCCAAGATCCGACAGGTCCTGAGCGGCGGCGAACCCGCCCTCGTCACCGATCGCAACGCGGTCGCGCTCAACGTCGAGACGGATTATGCGCGCCTGGCGCCGCTGGTGAAGGCCGACCTTTCGTCCCGCTCGACCGAGGAGCTTGAGGCCGCCCTGGCCTCGATCCGCGGCGGCTTTCTGGCCGATCTCTCGCTCGAACGATGCTTCGAATATGAAGCCTGGCGGCACGCGATCGCCAGCGAGGTGGAGATCGCCGAACTCGGCATCTTGCGCGAGCTGGTCGAGCGCCTGGCGGACCAGCCTCGGCGGGCGCTGCCGCTTGCGCAGCGCCTGCGCCGCCTCGCGCCCGAGGACCTGATGCTCGATGCCGAGATCGAGGCGCTGGAGGGCAAGGTCCGCTCGGTCGCCGCCCAGCCCACCGGCCGCGCGCCGCAGCCTGCTGGGCCCACGCCGCCGCACGCGCCGTCGAAACCCGCTACGTCTCCGCAGGATCCTGGCCGCGCCGTGCAATTCTGCCGGGGTGTCGACGGCACAAGGCTCGCCTATGCCAGCACCGGCAACGGCCCGCCGATCCTGCGCGCCGCGCATTGGATGTCGCATCTCACCTTCGACTGGGACAGCCCGATCTGGCGGCACTGGATGCGGGAGCTGTCGCGCCACAATCGGCTGGTGCGCTATGACGAGCGCTGCAACGGCCTGTCGCAGCGGCACGTCGTCGATATCTCGTTCGAGACCATGCTGTCGGACCTCGAATGCGTGATCGAGGCGACAGGGCTCGACCGCTTCACCTTGCTTGGCCTGTCGCAGAGCTGCGCGGTTTCGATTGCCTATGCCATCCGCCATCCCGAGAAAGTCTCGGGCATGATCCTTTACGGCGGTTACGTCAAAGGCTGGCGGGCGCGCGGCGACGCGGGCGAGATCGCGACGCGCGAGGCCGCGGCGACACTGATGCGCGAGAGCTGGGGCAAGCCGAACCCGATGTTCCGACAGGCCTTTTGCTCCATGTTCATCCCCGGCGCGACGCACGAACATTTCGCCTGGATGGACGAGTTGATGCTGCGCACCGTCTCGCCCGACGACGCCTGGCGTCTTCAGAGCGCCTTTTCGGTGATCGATGTCAGCGAATTGCTGGAGAAAGTGCGGGTGCCGACGCTGGTGCTGCACGCGCGCGACGATAACGTGGCGCCGGTGGAGTCGGGCCGCACTATGGCCGCCGGCATTCCCGGCGCGCGCTTCATCGAGCTCGAGAGCCAGAACCATATCCTGCTCGAAGGCGAGCCCGCCTTCGAAGAGTTCATAGACCACGTCCGCGCCTTCATCGCCGAGACGGCGGGCGCGTAAACAGGAGCTCGCAGCCTCAGCCTCTGGCCAGCGGCACGGTGAACACCGTCGCGGTGCCGGTGAGGCAAAGCTCGCCGGCTTCGTTGCGCACCGATGTCTCCAGTTTGGTGATCGGCTTGTCGGCGCGCACGTCCTTGACCTCGACGCGGCCGGTGATCAACTCGCCGACGCCGACCGCCTTGACGAATTTCCATGAGACTTCGAGGAACACCGAGCCGGGGCCGGGGAGGTCTTCCGCCACCACAGCATTCAGGATACCCGAGGTGACGCCGCCCTGCACGATAAGCTTGCCGAACACCGAAGCCTCGGCGAGCGCCTTGTCGTAATGCAACGGGTTGCGGTCGCCGGTCATCTCGGCGAACGCGTCGATATCCTGCGGCTGCGTGCGCCGCGAGCGCTCGGCGAAGGCGCCGGGTTGCGGGCGGCCCTTGATGACGCCAACCCAGCCGTCCTGCATCAAATGCCCATCCTTCATTGACTGCCCATCCTTTATCAGCTGCAAAGTCATGATCCTGCTCCTGTTCGGTCGCGAGAAAGGTTCGAGCCGGCCAACGGCTTGTCCTGGTTCGCTGGTGCCCGATAGGTCGTCGGCTTCGATGCCGAGGATGGCGCGCGGCGGGGCGGCGCGGGCTGCCCGGCCAGCGCCTGCACCTCGGCCTTCAGCACGGCGCTAAAGCGGCGATGCCGCTCGCCGATATCGTTGAGCGTCCAGTCGAAGCCGGCGATGGCATCGGTCGTGTCTAAAATCCGGTTGGCGATCATGTCGCGCTGCTGCTGCCAGGTCCTGAACGCCGCCTCCGACCCGTCGAGGATGGCGCGCGCCAGGCTTTCGGCGTCGCGCAACGCATCGGAAATGCCGTGCGCGGTGATCGGATCGCGGAAGAAGCCGGCATCGCCGACCAGCGCCCAGCCCGGGCCGTGCGCCTGGCGGATATAGCCCGGCACGCCCCGGAACGTCTGCAGGCGCGCATCCTTCGGCGCTTGGGCCGCCTGCGCGGCCAGCGCCGGCGAAAGGGCATCGAGCACATCTATGCGGGCGCGGGCGTGGCCGAGGCGGAAGCGCTGGTCGAAGAGGCTCGTCGGCACCGAGGCGACAATGCAGGCGAGGCCGTCATTGGTCGGGATGAAAGAGCCGGCGATCCCATCGCGAAAATACCAGTGGTAGCCGGCGCCGGGCTCGACCGGGGCGTAGCCATAGACATGGGCGGCCGACACGGCGCCTTGCCGCAACAGCTGGGCGTCGACGCAGTTTGCCACCAGCGAGCCGATGCCGTCGGCGCCGACCACGATATCGGCGCTGACCCGCACCGACGCACGGCCGGCGGCGCGGATCTCGATGCCGCGGACGCGGCCGCGCGTGTCGGCGAAAAGGTCGCCGACCGCCACCTCGTGCAGGATTTCCGCGCCGGCCTTGCGCGCCGCATCGACCAGGATGCGATCGAGCACGGTGCGCCGCGGCGCGATCAGGCCGGGAAGGTCCGAACCGTCGACGAGCGGGACGGTGATCGCCTGGTCGCCATAGTGGAAGGTCGTGGTCTCGACCAGCGGCGTGCCGGCCTTGAGCAGCGGCTCGAGCAGGCCCCATCGCCACAACTGCAGCACGGCCGGCCGCATCAGCGCATGCGTCGACAGCGTGTCCGAGCCATAGGGCTTGCGGTCGATCGCAAGCACCTTGAGACCTGCGCGGGCGAGCAGCATCGCGGTCGCCGCACCCGCGCAGCGCGCGCCGACGATGATGGCGTCGTAATGACCGCGCCCGGGGCTGGCCATGAGGGAGACAGGATTGATTGCCATGTTTTATTGTCCTTAGGCCGCCTTGCGGCCGTTGCAGTCGACCTCAGGCCGCCTTGCGGCCCTTGCAGTCGAGATGACAGGAGATTTCGGTGGCGATCGCCTTCGCGTCCGCGCCGACGCCGCCGATGAAGTTGGAATCGCGCTTGCGCAGGAAGCGGAAGCCGAGCGCGTAGAGGCCGGGCACGCCGGTGATGCCGCCCCGATGCGCAAGCTCGCCATCGGCGCCGAGCGCCAGCGGCTCCAGCCAGCCGAACGAGCGCGCGTAGCCGGTCGCCCAGATGATGCTGCGGATCGATCCGTCCGTCAGCGAAAGCCGCTCCGCGCAGGCCGATGGCATCGCCACCGGCTCGCGCCGGTATGGTGTCGCCGTCCCCGCGAAACGGTCGATCTGGTCAAGCAGTCGCGCCTGCTTCGCTTCGGCCGCCGCGATGTGCTCGCCAGGATCGCCGGCGAAGATGATCTCGCGATCGGTAACGCCACGCACCCGCCCGGCCAGTTGCACGCCGAGCGCCTGCAGCGTGGCGAGGTCGACATCGGCCTTGTCGGGCCGGCCGGCGAGCTGCAGCGAAGGCTGGCGCCGGGCGCTTTCCGGATCGGCGAGGTCTTCCTGGCGCTGCGCCATCAGGCCCATTTCGCAAAGCCAGAAGAAGATGTCCTTGCCGCGCCATGTCCTTGGCAGGCGCGTATGCTTGCCGACCGAAAGCACCACGCGCCGCCCGGCGCGGGCGAGCTCGTCGGCGATCTGCACACCGGAAGATGCAGCGCCGACGACCAGCACGGCGCCCCCCGGCAGCTCTCCGGGTGAGCGATATTGCGAAGCGTGGATGCTGAGCAGTCCGCCTCTGGCGCCAACCGCGAAGGGGATGACCGGCCGGTCGCAATGTCCAGTCGCGACGACGACCGCGCGCGCCGACTTCTCGCCGGCGCTGGTATGCAAGGCAAAGCCGTCGCCGGTCCGCTTGCAGGAGATGACGTCGACGCCGGTCTCGACAGGCGCATCCCATTGCCAGGCATAGCGCTCCAGCCCTTCCACGAAAGCCCCCTTGGTCATGAAACCGTCCGGATCGCCGCCCTTGTAGGGCGAGCCGGGCAGGGCATTCAGCCAGTTGGGCGTCAAGAGCCGCAGCGAGCGCCAGCTCTGCGAGCGCCAGCGCTCGCCGATGCGGCCGCGTTCCAGCACGGCATGGTCGATGCCGGCCTGGCCGAGGCAATGGCTGAGCGCAAGGCCGGCCTGGCCCGCGCCGATGATGACCGCGTGTCTCATGATTGTGGTCCGTCTGGGGAAGGGAGCGGTCCGGATCGGATCCGGACCGCTGATCAGGCTTGGATCACTGGATGGTCTTGATCCCGACGGTGACCGGGACACCCTTGGTCAGCACGTCGAACACGGCCGAACGGGCGCGGGACTGCTCGACCAGCTGCTGCAGCTTCTCGGCCGGCGCGTCGCCTTCGATCTCAAACGACACCTGGATGTTCTGGAAGCCGTTGCGGACCTCGTCGGAAATGCCGAGGATGCCGCGCAGGTCGATATCGCCGTCCACCGAGCACTTCACCCTGGTGAGCTTGATGCCGCGTGCAGCGGCGATGTTGGCGACGCCTGCCATCAGGCAGCCGGCCAGCCCGTGCAGCAGCCACTCGACCGGAGTCGGCGCATTGTCGGCGCCGCAAAGGATCGCCGGATGGTCGGCATCGGCAAAATGGGGCTTCTCGTGCTTCTGCTCCTGGCCGGCGCCGAAGAAGCCATGCATGACGGTCTTGCTGTGCGTGCCCTCGATCCACTCGTTGTGGGCGCGGAACTGGAACTTGGCCAGCTCCGGCTGCGCCGCGACGAAATTGATCGTCGCCAGCAGGTTCGGCGTGTCGACGCCATTGAGCGGAAGCCGTGCAGGTTTGGTGTTGGGTTGCATCGTCATCTCCAAAGATTGTTTGCGGCTTGGTTGCCGTGACGGCCTCTGTTTGCCGATGAAGCGTTTGAACGAGAGTGGATGCGAGCGTGGAATTTTTCATACACCCACCGTGGAAATTGCGTTGGACGTATCGTTTGAAACGCGTGCTGATCGGTCGATTCCATGGATCGGATGTTTGCTTGATCCGAATGCGCCGGAACGCAGAAACCCTAGGCGTGGGAAGCGCCCTGGGGTCCATCGGCAGCGTGGCCACGATCGCCGTCGGGCGGTCACCTGACGTTGCCGATGTCCATCCGGTCGGTGTTGGACGGGGCGTAGTCCATCGCGGTGTAGTGGTCGATTTCCGAACGGGCGATGCCCAGATCCTTGAGCAGATAGTCGGGCATGGCCTGCAAGGCAGCGCGCTCGCTGCGCATCTTCATCGCGTGATAGGCAAGCCGCAGCGCGCGGCCGGCAAAGCCGGTCAGGCCGAGGCGCGCACGGCCGGTTTCACAGGCGGCGTGTTCCAAACTCGTCATTGTCGTCTCCATCTTTTGCGCGCGATCATTCGCGTCGCCGATGGGAGGACTGTCGCAGGCGAGCGGGGGAACCAGCGTTGGAGCGGGCGTCGAAATTGCCGTGGAAACCTGGCAGGTCTCAGTTTGAAACATAGTCCCTTGCCAACGCGGCACGGAGCGCGTCGTTGCTACGGCGTTTCTCCGTATCGGCGAGAGGCAGTGTATTGGGCGAAGGTGACAGCGGGGTATTTCTACCCCCCTATGGCGTAAGAAACGAAAAGTCCTTGGTCTTCCTTTTATATCAGGACTTGCGTATATAAGGGCTGCGTTACTTTGCTCATTTTCAGAGGGGAATAAAATCATGCGCAAACAGAAATCGCTTGGACTGGCGCTTCTGGCTTCCATATCGCTTTTCCTCGCCGACGCCGCTTTAGCGAAAGACGCCTACAAGACACCATGCAGGGCGGATGCCCAGCGAGTGTGCAAGATGGTCGACAATGCAAAGGGGTTTAGCTGTCTTAAACAGCACATCAGTGAGCTCACCCCTGCCTGCAAGACGTTTCTCTCCAAAAAATGAGCTGAATGCGTTGTAGCCGTTCGATCGCATCGCCGGTTGCCGAGTGCACAAGCGACCGATGCGTAAAGCCATTCCTGCACAGAGCTGCAACCCTTTGTCGGGTGCGCTGAGTCAGGTCACGAATGAAGTGTCCGCTCTTGAAGATACCCAACCCGAAGACGCCGGTCCGCTCTCGGCCGACCGGCGCAGCCCTACCGTCCAGGGGCTCCTCCGATCGTGACGCAATCGACGTCAGCTCGTGAGCGGATCTGATAAGCCGCAGGCTGCACACCGGCTGACAGACCGGCTATTTCATTCACGAGCTTCTTCCGAATTGCTGTTGCAAACTCGGCTGTGCTGTCGACCCTGACGATGAAAGCGTCGGAACCGCCGATGACGCAGCTCTTATAATACAGCTCGACGAAGCGCGGACCAAAGCTGTCGAGCATGTCGGCCGCTTGCAGCGAGATCGCCAGTCCGTTGATGGTCACGCCGGCAGCAATGAGTGCGTCGCGCACGGGTTGAAGCGGCAGACCGGCATTGTTGGGTCCGTCGCCAGAAACATCGATTACCCGGCGATCGCTTCCCGGCCCTTCGGCCAGTAGCTTGCCCGCCGCCAGGATCGCCCCTGAGATTGACGTGCCGCGTCCTCTGACGATCGGCTGAGCCCGCAGCACCTCGCCGAAGGCGGCCGCATCTTGGGGCCCATCGAGAACAGTCCATGGTATCAGCACGCTCTGGTGATTCGGGCCTGCCCACTCAACATAAGCTATGGCAATTCTGCCACTTCGACCGGATTCGATGGACTGCAACACCGCGGGATCGTGCAGTGCGTTGACATATCCTTCCCGCTGCAGCCGTTGTTCCGCCTCGCTCATTGAAGACGATACATCGACGCAAAGAACCAGTTCGAGATCCACCGAGGAAACTTGCGCCGCCGTGGCCGACAGCGACGTTGTCAGGCTCACCGCGAGGGCAAATAGCCAGCCTCGTGCCCGTCCCGATTCTTCTTGCCCAGCGAAGGGTGGATCGAAGGGCATCATATTGGCGCGTCCATCCGGTTGATCGAACGAGAGGATGCTGCCGGCGACTTTGTCTCGCATCACCCGTAAGGGTGAACCGAGGCTGCGCTTTCGCTGATAGTGTGCGCCAGCATCCAGCGCTGTCTCCCCAAGGCGCAACGTGCTACTGAAGCTTGCCTTCACGACCACGGAGTTGGTCGATGCTTGTGGAACGAACTGAGCGGGCCATCGAGGCCTGTTACGATGCGGTCCTGGCGCCAGGCGAGTGGCCTCGCGCGCTGCAATTGCTTGCAGAGTCGCTAGGCGCCGAAAGCTGCACCTTCTTCTCAGACGATGAAGAGGTGCCGCCCAAGATGCCCATCTCCACCGAACATGCCGAATTCCACGAATTGTGGCTGCGCAACGAAAGCGATGCTCCGGATCCGCACGTCACAAGAGCGCCCGCATTCCGCCGGGCAGGCTATACGACGCTCATCGAAGACCAGATCTCCACGAAGGAGGAACGCAGGACGCTGCCCTATTACCAAGAGATTGCCCGTCCCGGGGCAAGGGATTGGTATGCCTCAACTCCCTTTATGGTCGATGAACATCGCTGGAGTATGCCTCTCTATCGTGGCGCTCGCCGTGGCAGGTTCTTTCCCGAGGAAACCAACTGTTTCGCGGAAGTTGGCCCGCACCTCGGCAGGATCGTAAGGCTCGCGAAGCGGTTTGCAGCGTTCCAGCAGGTGTCGGAACTCTCGTCGCTTGAACGAGCAAGCTGCGCGGCCATTCTGCTCGACGAAGAGGGCCGCGCGAAGGATCTGAATGTTTCGGCACAGAAGCTGATTGGTGAGGAGTTCTACCTTGTGAGAGGTCGCCCGGCGACCGATGACCCCAGCAGCAATGACCGGGTCCGGCGGCTGCTCGCCGGTGGTCTGCCTGGCCGGCGGGACGGAGCGCCTGCGGCCGCACCAGTGGTCATCAGCCGCAGCGAAAGCCCCTGGCTTTTGGCGGAGGTGATGCCGCTGAGCGCACTAGGCAGCGATCTGTTCACGGCCGGCTGCGCCGTCCTCCTGCTGACCGACCTAAGGTCTCTGGAGCGTCCGGATGCACTGCGCTTGCGCGCTGCATTTGGCTTGACGGCAGCCGAGGCCAGGCTGGCCGCGCGCCTTGCGTCGGGCGATGGCATCAATGCGGCGGCAATTGCACTCGGGATCAGCCGCGAAACCGCGCGCACCCAGCTCAGAGCGGTATTCGCCAAGACCAACACTCACCGTCAGGCGGAACTCGCCACGCTCGTCGCTCGCCTTCGGCCACACGCATGATGACCGATTGGTAGGAGCGTATTGCGGCCGGAAGCGTCACGAGGCAGGTGCTAGCGCAATGCGGCCAACGCGGCGCCGCAGTCGAGTGTCTGGTTTCAGGCAACGGCAAGCAAAGTCGTTGCGGTCAAGATCGGGCGCCAGCGGAAATGGCACCTTTCTGGCTAGTTCGTCCCACACCAGACCGTCTGTTCCTCGGCCCAAAAAGGACATTGGAGATTGCCCTGGCGAGGACGCCTCTGGAGTGAAGCGGCCGCTCGTGTCACGTCTCGGCCGAGCCGCCATCGGCGACAGGCATCATACGACATATGCCTCTCGCGTCCTTCCGCCCGCTACCTTTCCCTGAACGCCCGTGCGAACGAATCCATCATCGGGCGTACCAGATATTCGAAGAAAGTCCGGTCGTCGGTGCTGATGAAGGCGTCGACCGGGGTGCCGGGATAGAGCTGTTCGGCTTTCACGCCGGGGGGCAGGGCGTTGGCGATCTTCAGCCTGGCGCGGAAATAGGGTTCGTGGGTGGCCTCGTCGATCAGCCGGTCGGCGGAAATCTCGCTCACCGTGGCCGGGACTTCCGGCGTCAGGCGTGTGTTGAGCGCCGACAGCCTGAGCTTCGCCGGCTGGCCGACATGCACCTGGTCGATGTCCCTCGGCCGCAGCTTGGCGTCGACCACTAGGCCCGATGCGGTAGGCAGGATCTCCATGATCTTTTCGCCGGGCGCGACCACGCTGCCTTGCGAGTTGTAGGTCGAGGACACCACGATGCCCGCCGCCGGCGCTGTGATCGTCGTGCGCTTCAGCACGGCTTGCGCGGCGCGCATCTGCTCCTCGATGTCGGCGAGGTTGGTGCGCACGTCGTCGAGCTTGGTCAGCGCTTCCTCGACACGCTGGGTGGTCGCGCGCTCGGTCTGCGCCTCGGCCTCCACGATCTGCGTGCTGGCCGAGGCGAGGTCGGCCTCCAGCGAGCCGGCCTGGCCGACGAGGTCGGCCTCCGAGCGCAGCAGCTGCGAATATTCGGTGCGGTTGGTGAGGCCCTTGCCGAGCAGGTCGGTCTTGATGCCGAGCTCCTTCTTCACCACCTCGGCCTGCTGCTCGATGGCGAGCTTCTGCGCGTCCAACCCCTTGACCGACTCGCGATGCATGGCGACGCGCTGCGCCAGGATCGATTGCTCCGAGCGGAACCGCGCGAGCCTGGCCTCGAATTCCTTCTGCTGTTCGCGGATGAGGTTTTCGAACTCCCGCTGGAACGGCGCAGGCGCGGGCTCGGCGATCGGCGCCAGCCTGCCCAGCCCGTCGCGCTCGGCCTCCAGTCGCGCCGCACTTGCCTTGAGCGCGATCCACTGCCTTGTCAGCCGGTTGAGATCGGCCTCCGGGGCGGTTCGGTCGAGCAGGATGAGCTCCTGGCCTTCACGCACGCGGTCGCCTTCATGCGCCAGCAGCTGCCTGATGATGCCGCCCTCGCGATGCTGGATCAGGATATTGCCGCCGGTCGCCGCGATCGTGCCTTGCGTGATCACCGCGCCGGCCAGCGGCGCTTTGGCCGCCCAATAGCCGAAGCCGCCGACCATGAGCGCGACTGCCGCGTAGCCGGCGAAGGCCGTGCGCCGGAAGTCCGTGCGCGGGCTGCCTTCGAAAGTGAGGCTCTGCGTCATCGTCTACGACCCGTGCCGGATGGTCGGCGAGGCGCGGATGGTCGGCGCGAACGATCCCGTCACCACCGTGCTGCGCTGTGCGCCTTTGCCCTTATCGATAATTGCTTGCCGCAACACGTCGGCGCT
Source organism: Mesorhizobium sp. WSM3224 (assembly GCF_000427725.1). Lineage (GTDB taxonomy): Bacteria > Pseudomonadota > Alphaproteobacteria > Rhizobiales > Rhizobiaceae > Mesorhizobium. The sequence goes on from NZ_ATYO01000003.1 coordinate 274,220, forward strand.
CGGTCCGAACGCCTCGATGACGCCGCCGCGCAGAACCATCACGCGGTCGCAGGCAGCCGCAATCGAGGGCCGATGCGTGATCACGATCGTGGTGACGCCGGCCGCGCGCGCGGCCGCCAGCACCGCTTCGAGCGCCGCTTCGCCGGCGCCGTCGAGATGCGTACTCGGCTCGTCCAGCACCAGGATGCGCGGATTGCCGTAGAAGGCGCGCGCCAGCCCGATCCGCTGCCGCTCGCCGCCCGACAGCGTCCCGGCGATCGTCGTCTGGTAGCCGTCGCGCAGCGAAAGGATCAACTCATGCGCCTCGGCGCGCCTTGCCGCTTCCACGATTGACGCATCGTCCGCGTCCGGGTCGAAGCGGGCGATGTTTTCAATGACAGAGCCGGGGAAAAGCTCCACTTCCTGCGCCAGGTAGCCGATATGCCGGCCGAGCTGGTTTTCGTCCCAGGTCCCGAGCTCGGCGCCGTCGATCCTGACCGAACCGCCGCTCGGCTGCGCGGCCCCGACAAGCAGCCGCGCCAGCGTCGATTTGCCGGCGCCGCTCGGGCCGACGATCGCCACCGCCTCGCCAGGCTGAATCGCAAAACTCAGCCGCTTGAGGATGGGCTCGGCGCCGAAACCGGCGTTGGGCGCGATGAAGAAAAGATCCTGCGCTGAAATCGCGCCGGTCGGGTCGGGCAAGGTCAGCTTGCGCGCCTGAGCCGGCTGTGCCGCAAGCGCTCCTCCCAGCCGCGACCACGCGCGCCTGGCCTCGAGGATCTGCCGCCAGGAGCCGATCAGCTGGTCGAGCGGCTGCAGCGCGCGCGACGACACCAGCGAGGAGGCGAAGATCATGCCGGCCGTCATCTCGCCCTTGAGCACCAGCCACGCGCCGGCGCCAAGGATCGCCAGCTGCAGCATCATGCGAAGCGCCCGCGAAATGCCGCTGAAGACCGCGTTGGCGCCAGCCGAACGATCATGCAGGACAAGCGCGTCGGCCACATGCCGCCCCCACAGGCGCGCGGCGTTTTCCACCATGCCCATGGCGCGCAGCGTCTCGGCGTTGCGGGCAAAGGCCTGCTCGGCCTGGCTCGCCAAGGCCGAACGTTCAGCCGAGAGCGCATCGTTCCGGCCGATGGCGAGCTGGTTGGCCACGACCAGCATGACGAGCAGCGCCGCGCCGCCGAGCGTCACCCAGAACAGCACCGGATGGATGAGATAGAGCAGGCCGAGAAAGATCGGCGCGAAGGGCAGGTCGAACAGCACCGAAACGCCCCGCGAGCGGATGAAGGCGCAGACTGCGGCAAGGTCGGTGAGCGGCGACGGCGCGTTCCTGGCGCCGAGCGACGCGGCGAACATTCTTGCGCCCAGCCTGGCGTTGACCGTCGCGGCGATGCGCTGCGTGTAGACGGCGCGGATGGCGTCGAGGAAGCCGAGGAAGCCAAGCGCCGCCACCGCGATGACCGATAGATAGACAAGCGTTTCGACGCTGGAGGAGGGCAGGACGCGATCATAGACCTGAAGCAGGTAAAGCGGGATCACCAGCAGCAGAAGGTTGATGAGCAGCGAGAACAGGCCCACGTCGGCGACGGCGCGACGAAACACCGCCCGAAGGCCGGCCTGCCCGATCGAATCCGGAGCGCTCTCCTGTGACATTCGCCCGGCCGCCTAGAGCATAATGCCGAAAAGTGTGAAGCGGTTTTCGGGCGACATCATGCTCTATCTCCTTAACTTAGAGACGGATTCAGATTTCAGGTCGATTCGACCTTAAATCATCCGGCTCTAGGCCGCGTGCTCGCCCGTGACGTTCAAATGGCTCTGCTGCAAATCGTCCAGCGTATAGGCGTGGATATAGTCGATCTTCATCTGCGCCGGTGTCGCCAGATGGTCCGGCGGCGCGCCGGCCTGGCCGCCGACCGCGAGATCGACCAGCATATACATCGGCTTGTTCATGTCGGACGGCGTTGCCGCCGCGGCGACCTGCACGCCGTCATAGGTCCAGACCAGCTTGTCCGGAGTCCACAACAGGCCATAGGTGTGGAAGCCGGCGGTGTCCATGACGTTCACCGTGGATCCGACCGTCGTGTGCTGCCCCGTCTGGTTGGTGTGCGCGGTCATCAGCAGCGAATTCGGTTTCTGGCCATACATCTCCATCACGTCGAGCTCCGGCGGCCAGGAGCCGTCTTCCGGCAGCAGCCAGAAGGCCGGCCAGGCGCCGGCGTGTTCCGGCAGGTCGGCCTTCATTTCGAAATAGCCGTAGGTCTGCGAGAACGAGTCATGCGTGGTAAGCAAGCCGGAGGTGTATTCGTAATTGTTGATCAGCGGCTTGATGTCGGCCGGGGCTTGCGCTGCGGTGATGGTGAGCACGCCGTTGTCGACGCTGAACGGATGCACCGAGCTGGTCGGGGCGTAATTGGCGTCGATGTACCACTGCAGCTCGCCATTGCGGGTGAGCGTGCTGCCGTTCGGTTGCCCCCACCAGAAGTTGGTGTCCCAGGTGCCGCCCTGGCTGTTGTGAAGGTTCAGCGTGTTGAACTCGTCGCTGAAGGACAGCGTCATGCCAGACTTGTCGATCGGCAGCTCGAACTGGTTGGGCTGCAGCTTGTCGATCGTCGTGTTTTTGAATTCGAGGACCTCGCCCGATCCGAGGTTCAGCATCACATTGGGTCCCGCCTGGATCATGTTGTCGTGGATGGCGGCGAACGACGTGAATCCGTAGCCATCGAGGCGCACGGTGTCGTTCGAGGCAAAATTGACGATCGAGTCGCTCCCGTTGCCCTTGGCGATGATGAAAGTGTCGGCACCGCCGCCGCCATCGATCAGGACGTCGTTGCCCGCCCCGCCGTCGAGCGTCTGGCCGCCCGCCGTGGCGGTGATGATGTTGTCCAGCGCGTTGCCGAAGGCATAATTATGGGCGTTGGTGACGACGAGGTTCTCGACATTGTTCGGCAGCGTGTAGCTCATCCATGTGTTGATCGTGTCGATGCCCTGGCCAGGGTTCTCGACCACCTTGTTGCCCGCCGAATAGAGGTAATAGATGTCGTCGCCGGCGCCGCCATACATGGTGACGTTGACGCCGCTGGAGGCCCAGATTGAGTCGTTGCCGCTGCTGCCGTTGAATGTCGGTCCGGACGTTGCCGAAAACCAATGATTGGAAGCGCCGCTATAGTAAAGAGGAACGCCCACCGCGTTGACGACGAAGCTCATCGGACAATCCTTCCGCGCTGCCCCACCCGGAGGTTCACTGCGGGTTCAAGCGACCGCTTCGAACCAGCTTGCAACGTGGACTATCGTTCCTGAAAACAAGCAAATAGTACAGAGAAAATCGGCAGTATTTTTATCGATATTTTGTACAGATAGAATAAGGGATATCTAATACAATCATGGCGTGAGTTCTTCCAAATTTTACTTAATTTTGCAAGGTTATTTGCCAAAAGATTGTGCAGATAGCCATGGATGGATGCAGCTGGCGCAACGGAGCACCTGCACCTGCCGACGGTCCAAAACCGGCGTTGAACTGCTCACCGAACAGGTGGCGGCAAGATGGTTCGGCATCTACGGCGAAGAACAACTGGTTGCCGTGTCGCATCTGTCGGATGGACCCGGCTGGCTACCACGCCTCCTTGAGTCCGCAGGACCCGGAAACCGAGTGGAGTTGAGCCGATTCGGCGACTAGTGGAGTCGATCGGGGATGCCTTGTCAGTTGTTCCAGTCGTCCCAGTTGTCGTCGTCCCCGGGATCGCTGGGCATGACCCGGATAATCGGCCGCTGACGCTGGTAGCGCCAGTCATACTCGTCCGGCGGCTGCGGCTCGTAGGTTTCGTAGATGCGCCGGTGGTAATGGCGGTGCTTCCAATATTTGTGCGCCTTATGCGGCCGCACACAGTAGCCGTCCTCGGTCAGGTAAGCGCATCTGACATCCGCCTGGTACACAAGGCCGATCCTTGGCGGAGCGGCAAGCATCGGCGCAGCCTGGGTTGCGGGCAAGGGCAACAGCACAGCGCCAGCAAGGGCAATAACGAACGGTTTCATCGGCCTCTCCATCATCTCGTTCGGGCGGAACAAACCCGACGCGTTGCGCGATTTGAAGGCGCCGGAGATCACTTTGTTTTTCCGCCGCAAACAAAGCGGCTCTGCTGGCCGAGCGCGGGGCCATGGACCCCTGTGGCCGGCGATGGCGCCGCCCCGCCAGCCCGCCCGCCGACGATGCCCAGCCTGATCGAAGCGCTCATGTCCGCTGCCTCCGCTGCAAAGCGATAGGGTGGCTGTCAGGCAAAAAATCTGACAGCCTTTGTCGGGTCGGCAGGGGCCCGCCCGTCCTTGGGGCATCGATCAACAAAGGAAGGATATCGAGATATGCCGAGCACCATCCAACTGCACCGCGTCCTGGCGACCAAGCCGGAGAAGGTCTACCGCGCGTTCGTCGAGGCCGATGCGCTGGCCAAGTGGCTGCCGCCGAACGGCTTCACCTGCACGGTGCACGAATTCGACGGCAAGGTCGGCGGCGCCTACAAGATGTCCTTCCGCAACTTCACCACCGGCGAAAGCCACGCCTTCGGCGGCGAATTCGTCGAGCTCGTTCCGGGCGAGCGCCTGCACTACACCGACCGCTTCGACGATCCCAATCTGCCGGGCCTGATCGAAGTGACCGTGATCCTGAAGAAAGTGTCGGTCGGCACCGAGATCAACATCACCCAGGCCGGCATCCCGGACGCCATCCCCGCCGAGGCCTGCTATCTCGGCTGGCAGGAATCGCTGCGCAACCTGGCCAAGCTCGTCGAGCCGGAGATCAACCAGTAAGTTCGCGAAAACGTGCGCGGCGGCCGGTGCCGCGGCCGCCGCCTTACCTGAGGTAAGCAAAATTTCACCAAGCGCGGTTAAATTTGCTCCATGGATCGCAATCGCAACAAGAACAATGACCTCTTTGTCCTGATGGCGGCGCTCGCCGCCGTGGCGATCTACAACATTGCCTGCGGCATCAAGACAGGCGAAGTCCGGGGCAAGTTGCATTGGGTCGCCCTGGCGGACGATCCGACACGATTTTGGAACATCGTAGTCGGCAATTCGATCGTCCTGGTGGCTTCAATGGCGTTCCTGTGGGTGCTTAATTCCCGCAGCCGCGGATGACTTGAGGCGACGCCCTCTCCGCCTCACAGCGCCCCCGTTTCACAGCGCTCTTGTGATGCCGCCATCGACGCGGATGTTCTGGCCCGTGATGTAGGCCGCCCCGTCCGAGGCGAGGAAGGAGATCGTCGCGGCGATCTCCTCCGACGTGCCGTAGCGCTTCATCGGCACGCTGTCGCGGCGCTCGTTCGTCGTCGGCAGGCTGTCGATCCAGCCGGGCAGCACATTGTTCATGCGGATGTTGTCGCCGGCATAGGTGTCGGCGAAGATCTTGGTGTAGGCGGCAAGCCCGGCGCGCGCCACGGCCGAGGTCGGGAACATCGCGCTCGGCTCGAACGCCCATGCGGTCGAGATGTTGATGATGACGCCCGATTTTTGGCCTTGCATCACCGGCGTCACCAGCCGGGTCGGGCGCACGGCATTGAGGAAATAGGTGTCGATGCCCTTGTGCCAGTCCTCGTCGCTGATCTCGATGATCTGCGCGCGTGGCCCGTGGCCGGCGCTGTTGACCAGCACGTCGATGCGGCCCCAGCGTTCCAGCGCGCCGTCGGTGAGGCGCTTGAGATCGTCATTCGACTGGTTGGAGCCGGTGACGCCGAAGCCGCCGAGTTCCTTGCCCAGGGCCTCGCCCTTTCCGGAGGAGGAGAGCACGCCGACCTTGAATCCGTCCGCCGCCAGGCGCTCAGCCGCCGCCGCGCCCATACCGCTGCCGCCCGCCGTCACCAGAGCTACTTTTTCCACTGCCATGTCCTGGTCCATCCTGGGTGTTAAAGTTGAAAGCGATCCTGTTAGCATGCCGAGGGCAGGGGATGAACTGGATTGGATTGCGCCAACAACCTTGGCGATGGCGAAAGTGGCAGAGCGCGTGATCTCCCCCTGCCCTTGTGTGGGAGATTGGCAGCGTCGGCGGCTCGCGCTTTGGGATGCCGTCACCCAAACCGATTGCCCGGCACGCCCCGCACGCCCGGGCGCAGCGCGAACAGGCCGCCCTCGTGCGGGTTTGCGGCGAGATGCTCCGCGCTCATCGTGAAGCGGGCGGAGGTGACGAACAGTGTGTCGAGGTCTGGGCCGCCGAAGGCGCAGCTCGTCGGCCAGCTGCAGGGCAGCTCGACGATCCGGTCCAGCCTGCCGTCGGGCGCGATGCGGGCGAGGCAGCTTCCGCCCACCACCCGGCAGTTCCAGACATGGCCCTCGGCGTCGAGGCAGGAGCCGTCCGGCAGGCCGCGCTCGAAACCGGAGAAGAAGGGATGCGCTTCGCCGAGCCGTCCCGCCTTCGTGTCCAAGTCATAGCTATAGAGCGCGTTCTTCGTCGTGTCGGCGGTGATGAAGCGCCCGTCAGGCAGCCACACCATCGTGTTGGTGATGCCGAACCGGTCTTCGCTGAGGCTCCTCACATCGCCGTCCGGGCCGACCCGGTGGAGCTGGCCTTCATCGCTCGTGATCGCCGCCGGCGCGTCGTCCGGCCCGATATTGTTGGCCATTGTGCCGACCCAGAACGAACCGTCCGGTGCCACCACGCCCTAGTTGAGCCGCGTGCCCGGCCGGTCAGGCTCGATGGCCGCGATCATCCGGAACGACCCGCCGAAGTCCCACAATGTGATGTCCTTGCGCAGGCCGACGATCGCGCCGCCGTCCTTGCGCAGGCCGACCGAGGTGACAAGGTCGTTCGTCGCCCAGCTTTCATGCGCTCTGCTCGACGGATCCAGCCGATGGACCCTGCGGCCGATGATGTCGACCCAGACCAGCCTTCCGCGGCGCTCGTCCCACACCACGCTTTCGCCGACAACGTCGCGCGCGTCGAAGATCAGGCTGGCTTCCGTTTCGTGCATGAGGGCTCCTCCGGTTAGAAATCGACTTGACATATATCTTTTGCCTGAACTATGAGCAATTCAACAACAACCTGTCATACAGGTTTCGAGGGAGCGGAATGCAAGAGCAGACGGACCCACCGGACGGGCCGAGTCCTGGCCTGGTCAGCACGGCGATCCAGGCGATCACCCAGCACATCCGCTCGGAGGGCTTGGCGCCGGGCGATCCGCTGCCCAGCGAGGCCGCCATGACGCGCCGGCTCAACGTTTCGCGCACCGTCGTGCGCGAGGCCTTCCGCTCGCTGTCGGCGATGCGCCTCATCGACTTGAGCGCGGGGCGCCGCGCCACCGTCGCCAAGCTCGACACCGGCGCCATGTCGATGGTCATTGAGCACGGCATCACCACCCAGCAGATCAGCGTCCAGCAGGTCTATGATGTCAGGCGCACCATCGAGATGCGCACCGTCGCGCTGGCGGCTCTGCGCCGCACCGACATGGAAGCCGCGGCGATCGCCCAGTCGGCCCGGCTGATGCGCGAGAATTTCAAGAACCCCGAGGCCGTCATGGAGCACGACATCGCCTTCCACGAGGCGATCGCGGCGGCCTCGCACAATCCGGTGTTTTCGCTGATCGTCACCGCCTTCAGCGGCGTGACGCGGCGCACCTGGGTGATCGGCTGGCGCACCCGCTCCTCCGATCAGGCACAGCTCAAGATGATCAAGGGCCATGAGGACATCGCCGACGCCATCCTCAGGGGCGAACCGCGGCTGGCGGCCGAGCACATGGCCGAGCATTTCGACAAGAGCGTCAAGGCGCTGCTCGATGCGGGGATCGCCTGACATGAAGATCACCGCCATCGAGACCGTCCGCGTCGAGGAGCGGCCAAACCTGCTCTGGGTCGAGGTGCATACGGACGAAGGCATCACCGGGCTCGGCGAGACGTTCTATTTGTCGCGCACGGTCGAGGAGTATCTGCACGAATATGTCGCGCCCAGGGTGATCGACCGCGATCCGCTCGCGATCGACCTCCTGGCCGCCGATCTGGTCGGCTATCTCGGCTTCCGCTCCAGCGGCGCCGAGGTGCGCGGCAATTCGGCCTTCGACATCGCCTTGTGGGATATTTTCGGCAAGGCCACCGGCCAGCCGATCGCGCAACTGCTCGGCGGCTTCAGCCGCCCCTCCATCCGTACCTACAACACCTGCGCCGGCACCGAATACATCAAGGACGCCAAAGGCCAGACGACAGCCAATTACGGCATCGGCGCGAAGCGGGACTATGACGATCTCAACAGCTTCCTTACCCGCGCCGGCGAGTTGGCCGAGGAGCTGCTCGAGGACGGCATCACCGCCATGAAGATCTGGCCGTTCGACCACGCGGCCGAAAAGACGCGCGGCAACGACATCTCGGCGGCCGACCTGAAGGCGGCGCTCGAACCTTTCGAAAAGATTCGCAAAGCCGTCGGCGACCGGATGGACATCATGGTCGAGTTCCACTCGATGTGGCAGCTCCTGCCGGCCATGCGGATCGCCGGGGCCCTGACGCCCTACGCCACCTACTGGCACGAGGACCCCATCCGCATGGACAGCCTCGGCGACCTGAAGCGCTACGCCGCGGCGAGCCCCGCGCCGATCTCGGCTTCGGAGACGCTGGGCAGTCGCTGGGCTTTTCGCGATCTTCTGGAAACCGGTGCTGCCGGCATCGTCATGCTCGACATCTCCTGGTGCGGCGGCCTGTCCGAGGCGCGCAAGATCGCCTCGATGGCGGAGGCCTGGCGGCTGCCGGTCGCGCCGCATGACTGCACCGGTCCGGTCGTGCTCGCCGCCTCGACGCATCTGTCGCTCAATGCCCCCAACGCGCTCGTCCAGGAAAGCGTGCGCGCCTTCTACCGCACCTGGTACCGCGACCTGGTGACGGCGCTGCCGGAGGTGAAGGACGGCATGATCACCGTGCCGCCCGGACCAGGGCTGGGGCTGGCGCTCAGTCCTGATCTTGGCAAGGCCTACACCGTCCACCGCCGCGTCAGCGACAAGGCGGACATCTAGAAAGATCCAAAGGGAGGAACAGACATGAGAAAACTGACTGCAATGCTTCTGCTCGGCGCAGCCCTTGTCGGCGGGCAATCCGCCGCCAGAGCCGACGGCCTCAACATCGTCTTCACTCACCATTCGTCGGCCTCGAATACGTTTTGGCAGGCGGTGAAGAAAGGCTTCGACGACGGCTGCGCCAAGGTCGAGGCGACCTGCAACATGGTCTTCACCCAGACCGAGGGCTCGATCGAGCAGCAGGTCGCCAACATGCGCGCCGCTCTTGCCGCCAAGCCCGATGCGCTTTTGACCTCGATCGTCGACGACCATGCCTTCGACGACGTCATCAAGGAGGCGCGCGACGCCGGCGTGCTGGTGATCGCGGTCAATGTCGATGACACCGAAGGCGCCAAGGGCAATGCGCGTCAGGCCTTCGTCGGCCAGGGTTTCAAGCCCGCCGGTTATTCGCTCGCCAAGGCGATTTCCGAGAGCTTCCCGAAGGACGGCCCGATCAAGGTGCTGGTCGGCATTTCGGCTCCCGGCCAGAACTGGTCGGAAACTCGCGGCGCCGGCGTGATGCAGTTCCTCGAGGAGTACAAGGCCGCGCACACCGATCGTGACGTGTCGTGGGAGCGCATCGACAGCGGCACCGACCTCGCCATAACCTCCGACCGCGTCGGCGCCTATCTGAACGCGCATCCCGACACCACGGCCTATTTCGACACCGGCTTCTGGTGCGCAGGCGTGGCGCGCGTGCTGGCCGATCGCGGCGTCGCGCCCGGCAAGGTGTTGCTCGGCGGCTTCGACCTCGTGCCTGAAGTGCTGCAGCAAATGCAGAAGGGCTATGTCCAGGCGCTGGTCGACCAGCAGCCCTACATGCAGGGCTTCATGCCGGTGATGGAGGCCTATCTCAACAAGAAGATCGGCCTCGCTCCTTCCGACATCGACACGGGGCAGGGCATCGTGCGGCCGAACCAGGCCGACGCTATAATGGCGCTGTCCGCGCAAGGCATGCGCTGAGTTCCAGTTCGCACGTCTTATATTGGCGGCGCTCATGCGCCGCCAATGCGCTGCATAAATCTCGAACCGCCGGAGCCTTTCGTTGAAGCGCCTGTTCAAGACCTATCTCGAAAAGCCGGAACTTGCTGGGCTGATCCTTCTGGTGCTGCTCATCATCCTGTTCCAGGTCCGCTCGCATGGCGTGTTCCTCAACCAGGACAACCTGCGCGGCATCCTCGGCATCCTGCCGGAGGCCGGCCTCGTCGCCATCGGCGTCACCATCCTGATGATCAGCGGCGAGTTCGACTTATCGGTCGGCTCGGTCTTCGCGCTGATGCCGATGACCATGGCGGTGCTGATGGTGCATGGCTGGCCGTTCCCGCTGGCGCTGCTCGCCGGGCTGCTGGTCTCGGCGGCCATCGGCTTCATCAACGGCTACATCACCATCCGCTTTGCCATCCCGAGCTTCATCACCACGCTCGGCATGCTGTTCATGGCGCGCTCGCTCACCGTCGTCGTCTCCGGCGGCTTCCCGCCCCTGCTGCCCGCCGACCTGCCCAACTGGCTGTTCACCTCCTTTGTCGGCCCTGGCAACATGTTCCGTATGTCGTTCCTGTGGTTCGCGGCGGTTGCGCTGCTCACCTCGCTGATGCTGTCGCGCACCAATTTCGGCAATTGGATCAAGGCGACCGGCGGCTTCCTGCCCGCGGCAGCCGCGATGGGCATCCCGACCGCCAGGGTCAAGATCGTCTGCTTCATGCTGTGCTCGGTACTCTCCGGTTTCGCCGGCATGCTGCAGGTGTTGCGGCTGGGCTCGCCGCTCCCCTCGATCGGCGAGGGGATGGAGCTGCAGGCGGTGGCGTCGGCGGTCATCGGCGGCGCATCGCTGCTGGGCGGCATCGGCACCGTGATGGGCGGCATCATCGGTACGACGCTCATCCGCGTCATCGACAACGGCCTTGTGCTCAGCCATGTCGATGCCAACTGGTTCAAGTTCGCCATCGGCTTCCTGACCATCTTCGCCGTCGTCGCCAATGCCTGGATGCGCAAGCGCGCCAAGGCGATCAAGATGGAGGGCTGAAGCGATGAGCGACGCCATCATCTCCGTGCGCGACCTCCACAAATGGTATTCCGGCGTGCATGCCCTCAAAGGGGTCACGCTCGACTTCAAGCGCGGCGAGGCGCTTGGGCTCGTCGGCGACAACGGCGCCGGCAAGTCGACCCTTATCAACATCCTGTCCGGCGTCCACCGCGCCGACCAGGGCGAGATCAAGGTCGAGGGCAGGGCGGTGAGCATCGCCACGCCGCGCGACGCCATGGATCTCGGCATCGAGACCATCTACCAGTACAACTCCATGGTTCCCACCATGTCGATCGCCAGGAACCTGTTCATCGGCCGCGAGCCGACGCGCTTCTCGGTCCTCGGCGTCGGCATCCTCGACCAGAAGAAAATGGCCGAGGAGAGCGTGCGCGCGATCGCCAATGTCGACCTGCATCTGCGCTCGCCCGACGCCCTGGTCGGCGAGCTCTCCGGCGGCCAGCGCCAGGGTGTCGCGATTGCGCGCGCCATGCATTTCAAGTCGAAGGTGATGATCCTCGACGAGCCGACCAACCACCTTTCGGTCAAGGAGACGAACAAGGTGATCGGCTTCGTGCGCGGCTTGAAGGAGCAAGGCGTGACAGGCGTCTTCATCAGCCACAACATGCACCATGTCTTCGAATGCTGCGACCGCATCGTGGCGATGGCGCGCGGCGAGGTAGTGCTGGACAAGCGCATCGGGGACACCTCGATCGACGAAGTCCATGGCGTTTTGTAGAGGTGGCGGCGATGAAGGTGCTTGGCGATCGTGTCGTGCTGCTGACGGGCGGGCTCGGCTCGCTCGGTCGGGCGCAGGCGGTGAGGCTGGCGCGGGCCGGCGCGCGCGTCCTGCTGCTCGACCGCCCCGACATGGGAGACGCCGAGCAGACCGTGGCGGCGCTTGGCCAGCAGGCCAAGGGCGATATCGCCTTCATCGGCTGCGATCTCAACCGGTTGGCCGAGGCCGAAGCGGCGGTCGCCGCGCTGGCGGCGAAGGAAGGCGGCATCGACATCCTGATCAACAACGCGGCGCTGATCATCAACCGGCCCTTCGAGGAGTTTTCACTGACCGAGTACGAGGACCAGATCCGCGTCAATTCCTCGGCTGCCTTCGCGCTGGCGCGCGCCTGCGCGCCGGGCATGAAGGCGAGGGCCTATGGCAAGATCGTCAACTTCTGCTCCATCACGCTCAACGGCCGCTGGGACGGCTACGTGCCCTATGTCGCGTCGAAGGGCGCCATGCTCGGCCTCACCAAATCGCTGGCGCGCGAGCTCGGCCCCCATGGTATCCGCGTCAACGCCGTGTCGCCGGGCGCGGTGGTCTCGGAGGCCGAGGAGCGTGTCTTCGGCGACCGGCTCAAGCAGTACAATGACTGGATCCTCGAGAACCAAAGCCTGAAGAAGCGCATCGAGCCTGAAAATGTCGCCGAGCTCGTGCTGTTTCTCGTCTCGCCCGCTTCCGACATGATCAGCGGCCAAAACATCGCCATCGACGGTGGCTGGTGAGCATGGCCGGCGCCATCGAGCTGAACGACGGCCAGTCGAGGCTGGTTTTGACGCCGGAGAACGGCGCGGCGATCGCCCGTTATGACGCCCTGGTGATCGGCAGCGCCCCGGTTCCGCTGTTCAAGCCAGGCGACGGCACCGGCACCTCCGGCTGCCAGCTGCTGGTGCCGTGGTCGAACCGTATTTCCGGCGGCGGCTTTTTCTTCGAAGGCCGTTTCCATGCCGTCGAGCCGAACGTACCGGGCGAGACCTTCCCGATCCATGGCGATGGTTTCCAGAAACCGTGGCGGCTCGCCAGCCGCACGGATACCGAGGCGGAGCTGGTGCTTGAAGACGGCGCGATCGGTCCTTACCGCTATGCGGCATCGGTCACCTATGCGCTGCGCGACGGCGCGCTCGACGCGTGGCTGACCGTGGAGAACCGTGCCGGCATGCGCCTGCCTTACGGCCTCGGCTTCCATCCCTGGTTCCCGCGCGCCGACACAACCCTGCTGGAGGCGAGGGCTAGGCGCGTCTGGCTGGAGGACGAGCGCCATTTGCCTGTCGGCGTCGTGCCGGTGAGCGAGCGCCCGGCCTGGGATTTCGACCGCCCCATTCCGCTGCCGCCGGACTGGGTGAACAACGCCTTCGACGGATGGGACGGCCGCGCCAGGATCGTGCAGATGGAAGAGGGGATCGCAATCACGCTCACCGCCTCACGCGAGCTCGACGTCTACATCCTCTATTCGCCGTCGCCCGATGCCGGCTTCTTCTGCTTCGAGCCGGTCTCGCACCCGGTCGACGCGCATCACGGCGAGGGGCTGACGCCGCTTGATGACGGGGAGACGATGAGCGCGACGATGCGGCTGGACTGGGCGGTGATGGAAACCGACGCGCTCTGAGCCGCGAGCGATTGGCAGCTTCGGCGAAGGCGCCATTCTTGAAACGTTGGAGATTGGCGAAAGCCGAGGCGACGTCCAATCTCCCCCCAAGTGGGGGAGATGTCCGGTAGGACAGAGGGGGGCGCCGTAGAGTAGAAGCGTTGGTGTGACCCAAACCTCAGCGTCCTAACTCCGACCATGCCACATACGCCTCCGCCACCAAGACATCGGGCCAACGCGAAATCGATGCGCAAGGTCATGACTGACGCCGAGCTGAAGCTGTGGAATGAACTTCGTGCGCACCGATTAATGGGCCTGGGCTTCCGCAGACAGTTTCCGATCGCGGGTTACATCGTCGACTTCGCTTGTCCGCAGAAGAAGTTGATCGTGGAGGTCGATGGCTCGCAACACGGCGAAGCAGGTCTCGCAGGTGCCGACGAGATCAGAACCAAGCGCTTGGAACAGGATGGCTGGATCGTCCTGCGCTTCTGGAACGACGAGGTTATCCGCGATATCGACAATGTCTGTCAGCATATTGTTATTGCGGCGGGATTGGCTGGACCGATCTGAGATGCTGGCGGGACAGCGCCCCCCTCTGTCCTGCCGGACATCTCCCCCACGAGGGGGGAGATTGACGGCGCGTCGGCTTTCGCCAATCTCCAACGCCGCAAGAGAAGATGCCGAAGCACCTCGCTTACAGCTCCTTCTCCGCCAGCTCCCTGAACCCGTCCGGCACCGAGCGCGTGCCTTCCAGCGCGACGGCGCCGTAGCCGACGGCCTCCTTGCCGAAACGCTGGCGGATCTTGTCGATGGCGCGGTCGGCGCCGAAGCGGGCCAGCCCTTTGCGGCTGCCGGGCTTGAGCTTTTCATCGGCGAGGCCGAGCGGCAGTTCGAGCTGCAGCTCGGCATGCTCCTCCAGATGCGAGACGGAGATGGCGAGCAGCGAGATGTCACGCTCGCCCGGATGGGCGGCCAGCACGCCGCGCACCAGCTCCTCGGCGATTTCGGCGAGCATCGCGGTCGCCTGGATCGGCTGCTCCAGTGTCACCGAGCGGGTGACCGCGCGCAGATCGGCGAAGCGAACGCGCACCGTCACCGTACGCCCCGGCCGGTCCTTGGCGCGTAGCCGGCTGGCGACGCGGTCGGCCAGATGCAAGAGCGTCGGCACGAAGACGTGTGGCACCGCTGGCTTCCTGCCCAGCGCCGATTGCGCGCCGGCGGAAATCGCACGTCGATGTGTCTCGAGCTTGCGCGGGTCGCGGTTCCAGGCGAGCGCGGCGAGCTTCTGGCCGGCGGCATGGCCGATCAGCCGCTCCAGCGCACCGCCATGGGTGCGCGCCAGCTGCCCGATCGTCTCGACGCCGATCTCGGCCAGCCGCGCCTTGGTCGCCGGGCCGACGCCCCACATCAGCGTGACAGGCAGGTCGTGCAGGAACGAAAGCTCGGTGCCTGGCTCGACCACCACCAGCCCGTCGGGCTTGGCCACTTGCGAGGCGATCTTGGCGAGATGCTTCGTCCGCGCCACGCCGATCGAGATCGGCAGGCCGAGCTCAGCCTTTACCCGATGGCGGATTTTTCGCGCGATCTCTTGCGGCGGCCCGAACAGATGCGTGCAGCCGGCGACATCGGCGAAGGCCTCGTCGATCGAGATGCGCTCGACAATCGGCGTGAAATCGTCGAGCACCTTGATCGCGGCGTCGCCGAGGCGCTGGTACTCGGAAAAATGGCCGCCGACGAAGATGAGCTGCGGGCAGAGCTCGCGCGCCTTGCGGCCCGGCATGCCGCCGCGCACGCCGAAGACCTTGGCCTCATAGGACGCGGCCAGCACCACGCCGCCGCCGACGGCGATCGGCTTGCCGCGCAGCGACGGGTCGAGCAGCTGCTCGACCGAAGCGTAGAAGGCGTCGAGATCGGCGTGCAGGATGGTGGCGGCCGCAGCGTCGTTTGTGGTGCGCATCGCTCGATGGCCATTTGTGCGGCATTGCAGCATTAGCTGCGTCTGTTGCAAGGGGAATTAACAGAACATAAAGAGAACAAAAAGCGTTTAGTGTCAAGCCGCCACACCAAAACATGCAGCCTTGCACAGCTTGGCACAACCCGAGCTTGCAGGCGCCGAACTGCGGCCCGACGTCGCCCCGCAATGCCCCCGGCGACGGTTCCCTTCTGTTCTCCCGATGTTCGAAATAGAGGGTATCTCTAACATAAGATGTTCACGGCCATTTGGATGAGGGCTGAGCCGAAAGAGGTATGGAATTTCCGGTACGGCTTTTGGATGGTCCGCTTGCGCCTACCCCTTGTGTGCAAGCCGGCTCACCCATACCGCAACTGCCCCGGCTTCGGCTGGTCGTCCTTTTGCTGGCAAAACTTGGCAGTGCCCGGCGCTCAAGGCGCCCCTATAGCGGCCCGACAGTCCGTTGGGGTGGTTAGGGTCACCGACCGCCGGGCCTAACCGACTGGTGCGAGTCGGCTAGGCACATCGTAATATTAGCAACCCAGCATCTAAACCTTAACTGGAGGTTTTCCCCTGATTCTGCCATCCGCCTTTCTGTCCCACTCTAGGACATGCGCGCTGGCATCGGTCTTGCTCCGCAGGTTCTGCCGGTTGATCCCGGTCCTGATCGCGTAGCTTGATCAGGTTGTAGGCTCGCCGGGCTAGAGGAGTTGGGGTCTCGCCCGGCGAGTTCTTCGGAATCCGACTGCGCCAAGGACCGATACGGACGGGCCTTCGGCCGGACAAAAAAGGACCCGACTTGCAGGCCATGCGGCAGAGAAACAGCGCAACGGCGCCTGCAGGTCGGGCCTCACCCATAGCCCCCGCCAAAACTGGGTGATACCCATTTATGATCCCTGCAGCGCGATGGGCCGAATCAATTCATCTTAGTAGTCGCTAAAATATCGCCCGGTGTGGCAAAACTGCATCCATCGGTCAGGTGCGTCAAATGCCCTGCCGTCAACCGTGGTGGTCGACGGGTGCAATTCACAAGTCATCCCGCAACTCCGGAGAAGCGGCGGAGTCCACGGGAGCGGCCCGGCACCGTGGCGGGGTAGGCCAGCATGGGCCGGGCCTAACCGGCGGGGGCTCGGAAAAGAAACACGGCGCCGGCTGATGACAAATATACGCTCCTGCTCGTATGCCGGTACGCATCCTTAAGGACGAAGCCGGGGTAAGCTCGGCACGGCTGCCGGAAAGAAATGCCACGGCTCCGGCCGTGCCGGCCTTCGCCCGATCCGTCCTATGCCGGCTTGGCGTATTGCTCGGCGCTCAGCACCTCGATGCACTGGAACGGCTGGTTGCCTTCCACCCAGGCGTCATGGCCGGGCGGGATGGTGTAGGACGTGCCGGCATCGAAGGTTTTCTGCGTGCCGTCATTCATGCGCACGGTGATCGAGCCGGACACGACGTAGCCGACATGCGAGACTTGGCAGCTCTCGGTTTTGACCACCGGCTTCACGCATTCGGACCATTTCCAACCCGGCTGCATGTTCATCCGCCCGAGAGTATAGCCCGGCAGCCGGACGATCTCGACACGCGTCTTGGCGGGCGCGCGGACCTCGTCGGGATTGTTGTGCGATTTGGATTCAAGTTTTGTCACGTTCATTGCAACTTCGGCCATGGTTTCCCTCCCATGAGTGAAGCGGCGCCTGACGTTGCGATCGTCGGCGACCGCACCTATCCATACGCCTAGCTATGAGTAATTGCTAATATTATGATTGAGGAGGGCGATCCCGAGTCCGGGCAGCGGCAGCGGGAAGCGTTGCCTCCGGGGCCTCGGGCGACGGTCCGGGGCCGCGTTCGGACTGAAGTCTCACTGCGTAAACGCAGAGGCCCGAGCCGCCGATTTTGAAGAAACAACCGCCCCGTCAAATTCATTGCCTAGCAAGCCGCCGGACAAAGTCCCTTCATCGGCGGTTGACCACGGCGTGCTCGCCATTCCTGCGATATGGCGGGCACGCCTTTCCTGGAGTTTGCAGACCGTGCAACCCGGCAAGACGATCGCGAATCTGTTTGCTGCGCTGCTTCTGGCGAGCCTGGTCGGCGGCGTCTTCTTCGTCTTCGGCAGGCCGCTCTGGCCCGAGCGCCGAGCCCGAATGGTGATCCTTCTGCCGATCGACACGATAGCGACCGGATCGGTGCGCAAGGCTTGCCTCGCGCAATGCCTGCCGGCCCGCTTCGATCTCAAGCTTGCTCCCGCCAGGCCGCCAGGATGAAGCCGCGGGAACCAGTCCGCGCCTCACGCCGTTGATTGAGCGAAGGGATGGCGCTGGCGGAGGCCGCCATGGATAATTTCGAACTCATCGATCTTCTGTGCGTCATCGACGCCTGCGCGAGCGACCGTTCGGCCGGGCGTGTCGTGCCGATGTCGAAGGCCGTCGAGGAACTGCGCGTGCTGACCGGCGATTTCGTCTCGTCGGATGAGGATGCGGCCAACGCCTTGACGCAGGTTGCGCTCGAGCGCGGTTGCGCGGTGCTCTTCGACGAGCAACCCGGCGCCGACATCATTGCGGAATTCTAGGGCGGCGACACAGGCCGCCGATTTCCCCGCAGCTCATCGCGGCCCTTGCGGGCCGCCGCCGTCTTCTCGTCTCACTTCGCCAGGGTGATCATCCGTCCCGCATACATCTCGCGGTTCCCGAGTTCGGCCGTGCAGTCCGCCTTCACGGCGGAGGTCCCCGTCATGGCGATGGTGTCGCCGACCAGCCGCAGGCAACTGCCCTGGGCGTTCATGTCCGAATTTCCGGCAAAGGTGACGGTGGCGTCCGGGGCGTAGATGAAACCGCTCACCACCGAGCCGGATCCGCCGTTCAGCGTCAGCGCCTGTGTGTTGCCGTGCGCCTGGTAGATGGTGATGCCGGCGTAAGGGCCGCTGGTCGGCGGCGAGAGCTTCACCTGCTCGTTGGCGTTGATGTAGACCTGCGAGTTCTCCATCAGGAAGATCGTCACGCCCTGGCCGCTTAGGCTGCCGTTGCCGCCCGGCTTTATGGTGACGTTGCGCAGGATGTAGGTGCCCGGATTGAGGGTGATCTTTCCCGACAAGGTCTTATCGCAATAGGTGCCCGGCGACAGCGTCACCGTCTTGCCGTTGGGCACCGGCAGGCAGAGCGTGTAGGCGGGAGGAACGACGTCGGCCAGCGGATCGAACGAGGCATACTGTTTCTCATGTGGCGCGCCGCAGGAAAGCGTGGCGTTGGGCGGCGTCAATCCTTGCGTGCCGCCGACCGTCGAGACGCAGCCGGCGCTGACCATCGCCGATCCGCCGCGGTTGACCGCGTCGGCGGCGTCCGAATTGGCCGCGATCACGCAGCCGCTCATTGCCACATTGGTGGAGCCCTGCAGGTTGACCGCGTCGTCGGCGTGCGGGTCGAGCGCGAGCACGCAGGCTTGCGCGCCGGGTTTGACCTTGACCGAGGCGGAGCGCGTCGCCTGCCATACCGGCATGCCGCTGACGAAGGCCGGCCGGCTGACGCTCGACGACAGCGAAATGAAGTAGGCGCTCGGATTGCCGCTGGCGGCAGCCTGGAAGGCGGCGATGCTGCCCGACAACTCTTGCGCGTCGGCCGCGCTCATATTGGCCGCGAAGAAGGTCTGGCCGAGTTGCTGCACGTCGCTCGCCGACATGGTGGCCTGGTATTTCGTGCCGATCGTAAGGCCGGCCGCGTCCAGCGAGTTCTGCAACTGCGCGGCGTCGTCGCTGATGCCTATCAGGTCGACGGAAGCTGCCAGGCCAAGCACCACCGGCACCATGGCGACCGCGGTCGCGATCGCGAAATTGCCGCGCCTCGATGCCCAAAACCGTCCAAACATGGAGCCCGCCCTCGTCGTATAGCAAAGAGTGATAGGCGCGCCGTCTCTACGAGCGATTTCCAAAAAAGATAAAATGCAGAAGAAGCTAAAATATTAGACTTTCCCGTGGTTTACGTCTTAAGTCCGAAGTTTGTTGGGCCTTAAGTCCTAGTGTGCGCGGCGCAAGATGGGGGCAGCAGCCGCTGCAGTCCTACCAGCGCAAGTCGAGCGAAATAATTAGGCATTCGTTCATATGGCAATGATGACATCACGGCTGGGATACCTTGGGTGCGCTCAGCCATGGCCTTTTCGGGTCGGTTCTTCAAACCTCTTTTTTTTCGACGCGTCTTGCGACGCTTTTGCGAAGGCGTGGGCGGCAATGTCGCCACCATCTTCGCGCTGACCCTGCCGGTCGTCATCGGCGGCGCGGGGCTCGGCGTCGAGACCTCCTATTGGTACTATTCGAGCCTGAAGCTGCAGGCGATCGCGGACGCGGCCGCCTATGCCGGCGCGCTGGAAAAGATCGCGGGATCCAACACGACCGCCATCACCGCCGCCGCCACGACATCGGCCAGCTCGAACGGACTGGGCGGCGGCATCATTGTCGTCAACACCCCGCCCACCTCAGGGCCGAACAAGGCCAACAAGGCGGTGGAGGTCATCCTCAACCAGAACCTCGACCGGATGTTCACCTCCATCTTCACGCAGACCAAGGTGCCGGAGCGGGCGAGGGCGGTGGCGCTGATCACCGATGCCTCCAACGCTTGCGACATAGCTCTCAGTCTCACGGCCTCGCAGGCGTTGCTTTTCTCCGGCAGCACCAACGCGAAGAAAATCGGCTGCGTTGACATGGCGAATTCGAACGCCTCCGACGCAATCAAGATCCAAGGCTCGGCGGCCGTCCAGACCGACTGTCTGATCACCGTCGGCGGTGTCGTGCTGAACAATCCGCCGACGATGGTCTGCAAGGCCCCCATCACCCACGCGTTGCCGGCTGCCGATCCATATGGGAGCCTGCCCACACCAGCGGCCACCGGCGGCTGCAAGAATATCAACGGCAACAAGACGACGCAAACGATCCAGGCCGGCACCTACTGCAGCGGCATGAACCTCAACGGCAATGTCGCGCTCTCTTCCGGGACCTATGTCGTCCAGGGAAATTTGAAGATCAACGCGGGTGCGGTCATCACCTGCGCCGCCCCTTGCACCGGCGTGACCATCTTCATGGCCGGCAGCAACACAGTCAGCATAAATGGCAACGCCACCGTGAACCTGAGCGCGCCGACCTCTGGCACTTATTCCGGCGTGCTGTTCTACGGCGACAGGACGGGCACTGCGGCGCAGAGCACCTTCAACGGTACCGCCACTTCGCTTTTGACCGGCGCCATCTATTTTCCCAGGCAACAGGTCAACTATCTCGGCAATTTCTCGGGTAAGAACGGCTGCACTCAAGTCGTTGCCGACACCATTCAGTGGTCGGGCAATTCGACCATCAACCAGGACTGCTCGAGCCTTGGGATGAAGAACATCCCGGCCGCTCAGTCGGTTGCAGTCGTCGAGTAGTGGCAGTGCGGCTACCGATTATCCGTTTTGGCAGAAACCGCGCCGGCATCGCCGCGGTGGAGTTGGCGCTGGTGACGCCGGTGCTCTGCGCCGCTCTTCTCGGCGTCACGGACGGCTGGTCCTACGTCTCAAGTTCGCTGGCGATGCGGGCAAGCGTGAAGACGGCGGCGAATCTGGTGATGGCCGGCGCCACCGACGACAGCGCAATCCAGGCCGTGGCGCTGGCGAGCTGGGAGCAGAAACCGGGCGACGCGGCGGTCGCGGTGAGCCGCACTTACCAATGCGGAACGACCGTGGTCACGTCGACCACCATCTGCAGCGGACCGAAAGTGCCTTCGGTCTTCGTCCAGATCCACGCATCTGGCACCTGGATCCCGCCCTTCACCTTCGGCCCCTACCCGGACAACACCGGCCTCGGTCACGTGCAGGTGGTCCGTGTCCGCTAAACAACGACCTCAAGCATTTGCCGGCAATATCTCGGGCGGCGCCGGCATCGAGTTCGCGCTCGTTGTGCCTATCCTCATCATGCTCCTGTTCGGCATCTTCGCCTTCGGCTGGTCGATGAACAGCGTGTCCAGCGTGCGCTATGCGCTTGAAGCCTCCGCGCGCTCGCTGCAGCTCAACAACACGCTGACGCAGTCCGATATCCAGGCGATCGCGACGCAGAAGCTGCAGGCGCTGGGCCTGCAGAATGTCAACGTCACCATCACCACCGATCCGCCGAGCGGCGGCTTCCGCATGGCGCATGTCAACGCCAGCTATGCCTTCGTCATCAGCTTTCCTTATTTCAGCGATTACCCGATCAGCTACACGACCTCGGTGACCGTGCCGCTGATCGGCGGCTAGAAGCAATTCCAGGAAAAGCGGTGGGGCTCGGCGACCTCGCCGCAGCTTTCCGTCCGGAATTGCGATCGCCGGTCCGCATCAACGTCTGACATTAGCGATGTCTAAATTCCGCAAGGTTGGCGCCAGCCAGCAATGCTAGGCAGTTGCCGTCATCCCTATCAGGAGCACAGCCATGACCTCTCCCGTTGCAAGCCAGCCCGGCGTCGGCGCTGTCCATCATGCGAGCAAACCCCAGGCATCGTCGGAAACTTTCCCGGGCAAGAGCGCCGAAAGCATCGGGCACCTTGCAAAGGTTTCGGTTTCCGAGACAGGTGCCACCGAACCGAACGCGCAAGGAAAAGCCGCGTCCCGGATCGCACGGATGGATCTGACGGTGCTTTCCCCGACCGGTTCAGGTGAAGACCAGGAGCCGGACACCGCACCGCCGACGGATCAGGAAGCCGGCGGCACGGAAGCGCCTTCTTCCATTTAGTCACGCCGCACCAGGCGCATTCTGCTCGACCGGACCTTGCCGTCGCGTGCCCCGGAGGGCTTCGTACTCTTGGTTTCCCACGCAAGCAAGAACGTCACTGGGACCATGGTCTGGCGAGACAAGGGCCCTCATTGTTCCAAACGGCCCAACGCCGCCCGGCCCTTTGTATTTCCATTGAATTTCAATATGTTAACGCGATATTTTGCGGAAATACCTCGGCACCGGCGGGCCCGCTCTCATTTCGCGACCGCAATTGCTTAAAGTTTATCCGACGTCATTAGGAAATTCTCATAAGAGGCTGCCTAGCGGTAGGGCGATGACGACGATTCATCTGCGGAGAAGCACAATGACATTGCGAAAGACACTTCTGGCATCCCTTGCCATTCTAGCGCTAGCGGCGGCGCCCGCGCTTGCCGGCAACGGCCATGGCGGCGGCAACGGCCACGGCGGCGGCAACGGCCATAGCGGCGGCAACGGTAATGGCGGCAATGCCGGCGGCAACGGCAATGGCAACAGCGGCGCCTCGCATGGCAAGTCGGCCTCGGCCAAGGGCCACAACAAGGGCACCGACGACAGCGCGTCGGACGACAACTCGACCGACGACACCACAACGGCTGCCTCGCCGAAGGAGAAGAACCTTCACGCCAAGCTCGGCCGGCTGAACTCGCTGAAGCGCAACATCAACGCCTACATGAATTCCAAGAGCAAGAAGTTCGCCGGCGTCCAGGCCTATGTGACGCAAGCCGCGGCGGCCCAGAATGCGCAGGCGGCGGTGGACGCGGCTCAGCAGGCCGTGGATGACGCCACGGCTGCGCTTGCTGACCTGAATGCCAAAGCGGCTGACCCGACGACCCCGCCCGACGAGGTTCCGACCCAACAGGAGCTTGATGACGCACAGGCGGCGCTGGATGCCGCCAACGCGGCGCTCACCGATGCCACAAACGCGGCAGCCAATACCCCGCCCCCCACCGATACGTCGTTGGACGCCGCCCTTGCCGACATGGCCAACAAGCCGGTCGACCCCGACGTCACCGCCTGGGCCAAGGATACGCTGGCTGGCAAGATCGATGCCGCGGCCGCCGCCGCGGCGCCGACAACCACAACGTCGACAACTCCATAAACACCGGTCGGTCGAACCGACCAGAGGGTGAACGAAACGCCGCCGGGCTCGCCCGGCGGCGTTTCGTTTTTGCGATAGGCTTTGGCCGGGCCAAGCGGGCCCAATTCGACGGCGTGTCGGACCTCAGTCGCCTTGCATTCGGCGGCACACAACGCCTATGTCACTGGCGCGCTCCCCGTTCTTGCCCTCATGGCGCATGGTTCATGCTCCACTGCCCCCAGTGGAACCGAGCCCAGATATGGGGAGCAGAAGAACGACAGTCGATTCCTCAGGGATGTAGCTGTTCCTTCATCGAGCCCGCCGCTGGTTCAGGCCAGTAGGCGGGCTTTTGATGATCAGCGCGAGGCAGGCTGCGTCATTTCGGCGTGGTCGAGCAGGCGGGTGACGTCGGGGCGATCCCGCTCGTGCTCGGCACCGACGTGATCGATGCCTTCCACCGTGATGGCGAACGTCCCGTTCTCGGTCCTGCCGATGAAACCCTTCGCCTTGAGGTACCACAGGTGAAATTCCAGGTGCTCGCGAGGGCAGCCCGACAGGCGCTCGAGTTCTTCGTCGCCGATGCCCGGATTGTTGACGTCCCGCCGGCGCCTCACATAGAGAAGCGACAGCAAATTGGCCTGGATGACGGAGTCCCGTTCAAGGCCGCCGCTGTTGCGCGCTTCCTCCGTAAGCTCGTGGCGAAGGCCCAGATGCTCGCGGTAAAGGATGTCGTATTGGGCCCGTTTGACCGGGTCCCGGAGCGTGTTGTTGGCTTCGACGATCTCGCTGAAACGCGCCTCATTGCCGGTTTCCCGATTGTCGGGATGGTAACGCATAGCAAAGTAGCGGAAAATCCGCTCGATTGTCTCAGAATTGGCGTTCGGGCTTATTTCCAGAGCTTCGTAGTAATCAATGAACATGTAATCGTGCTTCCGCAATTACGGAAACCACTCCCCAACTCCAAGCATTGCCCAAATGCTGCCCGCATGCAAGGCGCCGAGGCTGGCTTTGACGCCATTCATGTGAAGCGGCTCGCTTATTATATCCCCGTAGGGGTTAGAAAACCTTACCGGACTAATCCACTATTGCTCTGGAATAAAATACAGCCTCTGCTACGTTAGCTCCGTTTGAAATTCAGGTGGCAACCTGAATGGGGGCCGACCTCAAGCCCGGCTCCCTTTTGGCTCGCTTCGAAAGAGGCGAGCCATTTTTTTTGCAAGCCGCTCGCGGCTTTCGCCTGAAGGTCGCACCGTGCGCGATGGCTAATATGGCTTGCAAGATGTAGACTTCACAGAGTCGGGTTTACAAAGGCATATGGGAGCACAGACAGAATGCCACGGGTATCGGAACTCTTCTTCAAGACGGCCATCATCTTTTTCCTGCTGGGCATCACCATCGGCATCAAGATGGGCATTTCGGGCGATCATGGCGCCTTCCCGGCGCATGCGCATTTCAATCTTCTGGGCTGGGTCACCAGCGCCATCTTCGGCGGCTACTACGCGCTCAATCCGGCCAAGGCCGAAAGGCGTCTGGCCATGATCCACTACGGCCTCTACACGCTCGGCCTCGTGGTGATGCTGCCGCCGCTTTACTTGAAATACGCGTATGGAATGGACGCCGTCGAGCCGATCCTGGGCATTGGATCGCTGATCGTCGCCGCCGGCGTGCTGATCTTTGCCTATATGGTGTTCTCGCCCGCGCAGCCGGTGCGCTCGGCCACGGTCGCCCCAGCGCGCTAATGCATTGTCGCCCAGAAGTGCGCAGCGGTTCTGGGACAACGACATGCATCAAAGCAAAGACCTAAAGCGCGTCGCCTGAATCCGTTTCAGCGCGACGCGCTATGCATGTCGCCCAGAAGTGCGCAGCGGTTCTGGGACAAACGACATGCGTCAAAACAAAAACCTAAAGCGTGTCGCCTGAATCCGTTTCAGCGCGACGCGCTTTAGATCCGTCGCTCATGGCCGAGCAACCTTTGCGCCGCTCGGCTTGCCGGCTCCCGCGGACCCGCAGTTCCTCGTCTTCTTGCGCTTAGGGTAGTCTTGGAAAGAGGCGCGACAGCAGCGCCTGGATGATGCCGTCCCGCTCGAACGGGCCGGGCAATTTGGCGGGCGAGGCGGCGCCGTCGCCCGACTTGGCTTCGTCGGTCACGCGAGTCTCGCCGTGCAGCAGCCACAGCACCAGCGCAAAGTAGCCTGCCTGCAGAACAACGGCGGCAAGGACCGTCCAGCCCAATGCCTGCCAGATGGATCCCGTGGACGCGAATGTCCAGCCGAGGATCACCAGAAGCGTAGCCACCATTCCCACAAGAAACTGCGGAAAATACATTTGCCCAACCGAGCGCCGCGGCCATGTCCGGTCGTCGACGGTCTCGCCCATACCTCTACCCGCCATGACCCATGCACCTTTTCCGCTAGGACCGCAAGCTTCAACGACCTGCCAGCGGCCCCGTAGCCCTTTCGTCCGATCCGGCAGGGACCACGGACGCAGGACTTCTGTGTGACAACTGGGAATTGCGCCACATCGTTCCCGATGAACATGCATTCAAGGAATGCCTAATGGAGCGCGGCGCCCGCCAGGCGCGGGTAAGAGCGGCGCAGTCTTTGCGAGCCTCACTTTTTGCAAAAAAGAGGCCCACCGATCGGCAGGCCTTTCTTCTCTTCATGCTGTCCGCATCAGGCCTCCAGGATCGCAACGATCTTGTAGGTGTCGGGGTCGACGATGACGATGCGTCCGTCGGCCAGCACGAAATACTCGTAGGACTCATAGGCAGGCACGATCTTGACGATACGGGCCGGCAGGCGATGCAGGCGGATCTTGTGCCGCGGCACCTCGACGCCGACCGAGATGTCGAAGCTGACATCGCGCACCGGCTGCACGTTGGTCTCATGGATGACCTGCGTGATCTGCGTCCTCTGCTCAACGGTCACGTTGTTGATCGAGGCGGTCTTGTTCTGGTCGGTCTGCACGTTGGTGTTGCCCTGGGCATTCTGCTCGGTACTGGTTCCGGTCTTGCCCTGGGCGTTCTGCTCGGTCTGCATCTTGGTAGTGCCGCCCTGNGCNTTCTGCTGGGTGCTGGTTCCGGTCTTGCCTTGGGCATTCTGCTCGGTCTGCATCTTTGTAGTGCCGCCCTGGGCATTCTGCTGGGTGCTGGTTCCGGTCTTGCCCTGGGCGTTCTGCTCAGTCTGCATCTTGGTGTTGCCCTGAGCATTCTGCTCGGTGGTCGCACCGGCCTTGCCCTGGGCCTGCTTCTTCTTCTTCAGCTGCGTGTTGTCCTGGGCGTTCTGGTCCGTGGTGGCGCCCGCCTGACCCTGGGCCTGCTCATCGGTCTTCATCTTGGTCTTGCCTTGAGCCTGCTCTTCGGTGTTGGCGCCGGCCTTGCCCTGAGCGTTCTGCTCGGTCTGCGACTTCATCTCGCCCTGAGCCTGCCCGCCCGCCTTGCCGCCCTTCTGGCAGTCGGCCGTGCCGGCCGCGCAATTGTCGCCACCGCTCGGCTGCGCGGATTCGGTTTGCGCCATCGCCGCGCCGCAACCAACACCGAGCGCGATCATGCTCGTGATAAGCAGATGTTTCATTGGATTTCTCCTCGAAAAATGTCGGTCCCTTCGCTTTGGGTAACCCGGCCCGAAACGCATTGTTCCGAAATTGTCGCGCCCTGGCGCCGGTGACGTTCCGCTGAAACGCTGGCGGCAAATTTTTGCGGGAACAAGAACCGATTTTTGCCGGAACAAGGCCTATGGAAGGGCGTTACGCACAATGTCTACTTGCTGTGAAATCGCAGGCGCAGCGTGAGAAGCAATCCTATCCACTCGAGGAGAAGATCGATGAAAATGCACCTCACAACCGCTGCCGCGGGCCTGCTGCTCCTGACCGGCATCGGCGCCGCCGCTGCGCAGGATGTCGTGATTGAGCCCGAGCAGGAAACGGTCATCAAGGAATATGTGCATAAGCAGCCGCTGGCCTCGATCGAGGTTCCCGGCATCAAGCTCAGCGTCGGCAGCGTCCTTCCCGACACCGTCGAGCTGCACGAGGTTCCCAACGTCAAATATCGTTATGTTGTCGTCGACAACCAGACCGTCATCGTCGATCCCGGCACGCGCAAGATCGTCCAGGTGATCGAGTAGGGGATCAATTCGCGGCTGAGTAACGGCCTGCCGCCGGCGCGGCGGCTGGCCGTTAACCAGTATTAATTCGTTACCACTTGCTAACGGAACCTTCGATCCGGGCACGCGTTGCCGCCTCTGTGTTCGCACTTGCCTCATAGAGGACACAAGCGTGCGCAGGATTGCGAACCAGGGCGGTGGCGAAACAGGCACGGGTGGGGGAGGAGACCAACCGACATGTCGAGACGAGAAATCGGAACATCCCGTTCGCTGGGGATACGTGTCGCCGATCTGAAAGCCAGGATGCGGGACGCCAGGATCACCGAGCATGAGATGAAGACCTTCCAGAAGGTCGCGGCCATCATGGGGGGCGGCGAGGGCTCCCTACGCATTGAGGCGGACGATCTGATCGCCGCGTCCTTCGTTACCGAGGCGCTGGGCGAATCGACGCCGAACTGACAGCGGCCACCAGCCGAAAATCACCGGTCGAACGAGTCGACCGTCAGCCGGCAAGGCGACGGTCTTCGGACAGGCGCGCAGCGACGCCCCGTTGCTCCGGGATCCGCACGGCTAAATCCTGAAACTGATATGCAAGACGTTGCGACGCTCCGCCCGGAGCCTTCGCCGGTGAGGGGGCTTACCCCGGCGCTTGTCGGTGCTGTATGCGGCTTTCGCGTGCCCGGCGGCGCCTGATCTTTGCTTCGCGCAGCACCGCCACCGGATCGGCGCCGGTCCACTCGATCCCGGCCTTCTTCGCGAAGACCAGGAACGCCTCCCGCGCCTGGTCTAGATCGATCTCTCCCGCCCGCGCCGCCTCGCAGGCGCGCACCGCCATGGCGTAGCTTTCGCCTCGCGAGACGGCTGGCCATTCCTTGAGAAAGTTCTGCATCGCGGTGAGCGAGGCGATCTCGCGCTTGAAGCCGGCGCCGACGGCAACGGCCACCGGGGTTCTAAATTCGATGTCGCTTTTGATGGGACCTTCGTGTCCGATGAGACCTTCTTGCATGACGGCGCACCCTATGGATTTCAAAGTCTTGGGGATTTCAAAGCCTTCCAATGCAGAGCCAATGCGAAGGTTCCGCCAAGTCAATTCACCAGGTCAATTAGTCGTCGCTGACGGAACAACACCCCTGCTGAGGGCGTTTGCCCCCGGAGCTCCCATGTTCGACTTGCCGGTGTTTCCGCCCCCGCGGAGGCAGGGCGGAGCTCGTAACGCAACAGGAGATAAACGATGAAAACCACCTTCATTCCAGCTGTCGCCGGCCTGGCTTTGATGGCCGGCATCGGCATCGCGGCCGCGGACGAGGTGATCGTCACCCCTGAGCAGCAGACCGTGGTCAAGGAATATGTCCACAGGCATCCGATCGCCTCGGTCAACGTGCTCGGCCTCGAACTCGGCGTCGGCTCCACGATACCCGATACAGTCGAGCTGCAGCAGGTCCCGGATGTGCAGTACCGCTATGCGATCGTCAACGATCACACGGTGCTGATCGATCCTGGCACGCGCCGCGTCGTCCAGGTGATCCAGTAGCGCCTGGTTGCCGAAGAGCCCGACCTTCCCCGATGCATTGGGGGAAGGGTCGGGCTCTTCTCGCACCTGGACATATCGTCTAGATTGGACAGTGGTTTGGGAGGCAACGTTCGGGAAGGAGTCGTTGCCATGCATCATCCACACGTCGAATCACCTGACCTCGCCAAGAACGTCGACCAGCTTCTGGCTGAACATTGCACCGGCCTGCTGTCGATGAAGGACGCGATAGCGATCCTGCGCAAGCGCACAGGTACTGAGCGGTCTGACGCCGATTTGGCCGGATTGATTACAAAGAAGGCAGCCTATCTCGGCGTCGCCGTCATCGCCGACGGGCACTAAGGAAAATCGTCGCCGAAGTACAGCCATCCACGTGTCGATGCGCAAGACGCGGCGCGAAAATTCGGCTAATGTTCGCACCGGGGAACCGTCCAACCAAATGGAGGCGACAAGTGACGGACGACAGGCACGAACGCATTCGCCAGCGCGCGCACGAGATCTGGGAACAGGCAGGCAGGCCGGAAGGCGCTCACATGGAGCATTGGGACCAGGCGGCGGCCGAGGTCGACGCCGAGATGAAACCGAAGGCGAAGAGTCCCAAGAAGGCGGCCGCCGCCAAGGTCGAAAAGCCGAAAGCGGCGAAGGCGGAGAAGCCGGCCAAGGCCCCCGCCAAGGCAAAGGCGACCAAGCCCAAGGGCTGAGCAATTTCGGCGACCGGTCGCCGCTGGCTCATCCCGACAACGGTCGAAGAGACGTGGAAGCCCGCGCCCGGAGTTTGGGCGCGTGAAGACGCTGGAACTCCCGCCGTTGAAGGTAAGATTAGTTTTCGCTTAATAGATAAGCTCCGCACGATCGCAAGTTGTTGAACAGATCGAGCCATCCACTGTGGCGTCTCGGCAACAGGCGCTCTTTAAGTCAGATAGCCCCGGTAAAAGTCGGTCTTCGGTCCGACTGCCCAGTTGACATCGGCACCCATCCAATGTGCCTTTCGCGTTAGGGCTTTCTTAACGTCATGCTTGGGGATTGGGTATGCGGGGCATCGACCGTTTCATTTTATTTGCGTTTCTGGCTGCGGCAGGCGGCTTTGCGACACAGGCTTCGGCGGCGGTCGACTATGTGCGCGCTTGTGACGCCTTCGGCACGCAATACTATTACAGCCCAGGCACCAATACCTGCATCAACGCCAACACCGGCGAGACCCGGCTTGTGACGGATGATGACAAGGTGGTTGCAGGCAAGACCGCGCTGGCGAGCAAGGTCGACGACATCGATGGCCGGGTCCAGCGCGCCTTCGAAGGTGCCTCTGTGGCCTCGTCGCTCACCAGCCCGGACCTAGTGCAGGGCGAGCATTTCGGCGTGCGCGTCAACTGGGGCAATGCCGGCCAAGCCAACGCCATGGGCGTCACCGGCGCGGCG
Source organism: Mesorhizobium sp. WSM3224 (assembly GCF_000427725.1). Lineage (GTDB taxonomy): Bacteria > Pseudomonadota > Alphaproteobacteria > Rhizobiales > Rhizobiaceae > Mesorhizobium. The sequence continues at coordinate 304,405 of NZ_ATYO01000003.1, forward strand.
GTGCTGGGCGAGAGCTTCCTTCCTGGCGGCAGCGGACGGCTGACCGGCGCCGCGGGCGTAGCTTTCTCCGGTAAGACAGTCGGCGGCAATGCCGGCCTGCAGCTCACCTGGTAGCGTGGCCGGGGCCAATCATGTTCAAATATCTTTTTGCGGCCGCCGCGGTAGCCTTGTGTGGCCTGTCCTTGCCTGCGGCTGCTGCGCAGCCGGTCGAATATGTCCGGGAATGCGACATGTACGGCGCAAACTACTACTACAGCCCGGGCACCAACACCTGCATCAACACCGACACGGGCATGACCAAGCGGCAGGTCGATGACGGCAATGGCGGCGAGATGACCGAGGTCGGCAAAACGGCTTTGGCTGCCCACGTCGACGACATCGATAACCGCATCACCCGGGCTTTCGAGAACGCCTCGATCTCGGCCGCGCTCGCCGCGCCCGATCTCGTCCAGGGCGAGCATTTCGGCCTGCGCATCAACTGGGGCAACGCCGGCGACGCCAATGCCTTCGGCATCACGGGTGCGGCGGTGCTGAGCGAGGGCTTCGGCCATGGCGGCCGGCTGACCGGCACGCTCGGCATCGCCTTCGCCGGCAGCCAAGTCGGCGGCAATGCAGGGCTGCAGTTCAGCTGGTAGGCGAGGCCCGGACCGCTACCGCCGCCCTTGTTTTCCGGCGTATCGCGCGACCGCGCAAAGGAAGGCCAGCGCGGCTGTATCGCAGGCAGCCCGCGACGACGACGGACCCTTGGCGAAAAGCACCGCATCGGCGATTGGGATCGTCAGGCCATGCCTCCTGGCGAATGAGGTGACTTCGTAGGGCTGATCGTCGAGCTTAATGCCGATGTCGATTTGCTGGTCCATCAAAACGAGTTCCTCCCTGGTATACGGCTTTACCCTCCTTCGCCTGAGAGGAATTAACCACCGGCCGCTCGCCGGCGTCCACCAATTGGCGATTGTGTGAAACGATGCATTTTTCGAGGAGTGGCCCAAGGGTTGCAGAGGCCAGGCCGTTCGGGCTTGAGCGGGGCGGGAGTTCTTCCTTCTCCCCCTTGTGGGAGAAGGTGGATCGGCGCTTTAGCGCCGAGACGGATGAGGGGTGTTCCAGCGGAGTGAGACGCTTGCGCTGGTAGTGGAACACCCCTCATCCGTCGCCTTCGGCACACCTTCTCCCACAAGGGGAGAAGGGAGAGACACTTCACCACGCATCGCTCGACCTGGCAAACCGCACGCCGGCGGCAAGCATCGCGCTTTCGCACTCGCTGATCAGCCGGAGATTGCGCAAATACCGCGCCACCGTCTCTGGCAGCCAGGCGGCGCAGGCTTCGACATAGGCGCGGCCATGCACCAGCGTGCCGGTCGAAAGCCGGTCCTCCTTCTCGGCGACCACCTTCAGATATTGCCGGATGAAGCGGATGTCGTCGGCGATGTCCTGGCTGGCCATGCGCCAGGCGCCGGCAAGGCGCTCGCGCTCGGCAAGCGGCAGTGGTGACAGCAAAGGGTGGGAGAGGTCGGCAAAAGCGGCGTGGTTCGCGGTGTCCAAGCAAATCCCCTCAAAGGAAGGGAAGTATCGTACTTTATGTACGAAATACAGTCAAGCGAGATTCGTACAATTTGAACGATAGGAGTTGAAAGCAGTTATAAGAAATCCGCGAAAATCTTGTAACGCGGTCATCTCCCCCTAGGGGGAGATGACACTTCCTGGCCTGATTGCGCGGCAAAAAAACCTCTTTCCCGCCGCTGCAAACAGTGCTTTAACGCGCCCATCCACAGGGGTGCTCCGTACGGTCGGGGCTGAGATGGGGGCGGCAAGCCTCCGGACCCTAAAGCTGATCTGGATAATACCAGCGGAGCGAGGCGGGCCATGTTTTCCGGCGCACAGATTTCCCTTTATCCCATGACCGACGATTTCGTCGGCGTCATCCTTGGCGCGCTCGGCGCGCTCGATCCTTACCGCGACAGGCTCAGGATCGAGACCGACGACATCTCGACGTTGCTGGTCGGGCCGCCCGAAGTGCTGTTCCCGGCCATGCGCGACTTGTTCGTGGCGGCGGCGAGAAGCGGCAAGCATTGCGTGCTGTCGGCCGCGGTCTCGCGCGGCTGCCCCGGCGAGCCGGACGATCCGATCTGCCGCTCCGACGAGATCGGCGGCCCGGCGATCCCACTTGACGAACGCAAGCTCGCCGCGCTCAGCGCAGTGCAGGCGACGCCTTCGACCAACCAGCCGGCAGCGGCGCAATTCTCGCTCTATGTGATGGGCACCGGCGACCACATGGACGAGATCTACGGCTGCATCGATTTCCTGAAACAGTCCGGCGTCTTCGAGCGCTCGAAGAATTTCTGCACCAAGCTGCGCGGCGACGTCGGCGCGGTGTTTGCCACGCTCAACGAAGCCTTCTGCCGCTTCGGCTCCGGCGCGGGGCACGTGACGCTCGACATCACCATCTCGGCGAACAGCCCGACCGCGGTTTGAGCGCAAGCTGTCGAGGAGAGTGTCGTGGCTGTTTGGTTCGACCCATTGCGTGGGGGAAAGAACCCCATATCTGATCCGGCCTCGCGGGGAGAACGGAAGTCTTTGGCGATTGGCGAAAGCCGGGGTGACATCCAATCTCCCCCCTTGCGGGGGAGATGCCCGGCAGGGCAGAGGGGGGTGCTGTCCCGCCGGCCTACCAGCTGGTTTCGAGCGTGGCGTTCGGCGAATTCTCACGCCGAAGTTTCAAATGCCGGCGTTCCTTCACACCCCCCTCTGGCCTGCCGGCCATCTCCCCCGCAAGGGGGGAGATTGGCTCTTATCCGCCCCTTCGCCAAAATCCTCCCCGCCGCGCTCGCATTCGCGCTGCTGCTCACGGCCTGGGAGCTCTGCGCCCGCCTCGGCGGCATCGCGCCCACCGTGCTGCCGGCGCCGTCCCGCGTGCTGGCGCAGGCATGGGAGAACCGCGCGGCACTGGCCGAAAACACACTCCCTACCATTCGCGCCACGCTGGCCGGTTTCGCCTGTTCGCTGCTTGCTGCCTTCACCCTCTCCGCGCTCGTCGACTTCCTGCCGCGCTTGCGCCGCGCGCTGTTCCCGCTGCTGATTGCCAGCCAGACCTTGCCGCTGGTGGCGATCGCGCCGCTGGTGGTGTTGTGGTTCGGCTTCGGGCTGCTGCCGAAGATCCTGCTGGTCGCCTTGGTCACCTTCTTCCCGATGATGGTGGCGCTGGTCGAGGGCTATGCCGCCACGAGCATGGAAATCAGCCAGATGCTCGCCGCCATGGGAGCGGGGCGCTGGCGCATTTTTTGGGCCGCGCGGCTGCCTTCGGCGCTACCCTATTTCTTCGCCGGTCTGCGCATCTCGATCACCTATGCGGTGGTCGGCGCGATCTTCGCCGAATATGCCGGTGCCGCGAAGGGGCTGGGCATCTACATGCTCAGCGCCAAGAACAATTTTCGGCCCGACCTCGTGCTTGCCGCGGTCGCCGTCAGCTCGGTTCTGACGCTGGCGCTGTTCGGTCTGGCGGTGCTCGTCCAGCGGCTCGCCATGCCCTGGGAAAATGCAGGGAGCGAAGGCAAGTCCGATCCTGACGCAGGAGGCCGGGCATGACCCGGCTCGAGCTCCGCGATGTCCGCAAAAGCTTCGGTGCGCTCGAGGTTCTGGCCGGAATCTCGCTTGATGTCCGCGCGGGCGAGTTCGTCTCGATCCTCGGGCCTTCCGGCGCCGGCAAATCGACGCTGTTCCAACTGCTCACCGGCGCGCTGAAGGGCGAGGGCTCGATGCGCTTCGACGGCGCGCCGCTCGATGGCGCCCGCTTCGCCTTCATGCCGCAGCGCGACGCGCTGATGCCGTGGCGGCGCGTCATCGACAACGCGACGCTGGGCCTGGAAGTGCAGGGCATGAAGCGCCGGGCGGCGCGTGAGCGCGTGGCGCCGTTGTTCGCCGAGTTCGGCCTCGCCGGCTTCGAGCGCGCCTGGCCGGCCGAGCTTTCCGGCGGCATGCGCCAGCGCGCCGCACTTCTGCGCACCGTGGTGCAGCAGCGCGACATGCTGCTGCTCGACGAGCCGTTCGGCGCGCTCGATGCGCTCACCCGCGCAGCCATGCAGCGCTGGCTCGAAGGCATGTGGCAGAGCCATCGCTGGACGGCGCTGCTGATCACCCATGACGTGCGTGAGGCGGTGCTTTTGTCCGACCGCATCTATGTGCTTTCGGCGCGCCCCGCGCGCGTGGTCCGCGAAGTGGCGGTGCCGCTGCCACGCCCGCGCACCGAAAGCGCGGCGCTCGCCCGCGAGGCTGCCGCGATCGAGGCCGGCATCCTCGACACGCTGCTTGGGCAGCCGCCGATCCGAGTTCCCGATCATCCGATGGAGAATTGAAATGACTGACCTGACCCGCCGCCAGGCGTTCTTTCTGGCCGCCGGCCTGCCATTTGCCGGGGCCATCACATGTGCCGGGGCCATCACATGTGCCGGGGCCATCACATGTGCCGGGGCCGCCACTAGTGCCCGGGCCGCCACGCAGAAAATCACAGTCGCGCTGGACTGGACCATCAACACCAACCACATCGGCCTGTTCGTCGCCCGCGACAAAGGCTTTTACCGCGACGCGGGCCTGGACGTTGAAATCCTGCCCTATGGCGACACCGGATCGGGCACGCTGGTCGCCAACCGTGTCGCCGATTTCGGCATCTCCGGTTCGCTCGGCCTGTTCACGCAAAAGAGCGCCGGCGCCGACCTGAAGGCCGTCTACGCCGTCGTCCAGTCCGAGACCGGCCGTGTCGTCTTCAACGCCGACCGCGCCGCGATCAAGAGCCCCAGGAATCTCGACGGCCTGACCTATGGCGGCTTCGGCAGCGCCTGGGAGAACGCGCTGATCTCGACCATCATCCGCCATGACGGCGGCAAGGGTGATTTTTCGACCGTGACGCTGGGCACCTCGGCCTATGAGGCGCTGGCCAATGGCGCGGTCGATTTCACGCTCGAGGTCTCGACCTGGGAAGGCGTCGAGGCCGAACTGAAGGGTCTCAAGCAGCGCAGCTTCCGCTATGCCGATTACGGCGTGCCGGACGAGCACACCACGCTGATCGTTTCCAGCAGCGCCTTCCTCGCCGCCAATCCGAAGGCCGCCGCCGCTTTCGTCAAGGCGACGCAGCGCGGCTACGCGTTCGCCGTGGATCATGCGCAAGAAGCCGGCGACCTGCTGATCGCCGCAAACAAGGACACGCTCACCACCCCGGCCTTGGTGCACGCCTCGCTAAAGGCGCTGAACGACGGGCATTTTTTGAAAAGCGCGCAAGGCGTCATCGGCACGATGGACAAGGCCAAGATGGAGGCCATGGGAAGCTACCTGTTTGCCTCGGGGATATTGCTCGACGGCAATGGCAAGGCGCTGACCGCGATGCCAGACTTCGAGGCGTATTACACGAATGAGTTTTTAGGGTAGGGCAGGACGAAGGGAGCCATAGGTCGAACGCATTGGGCCGCACCAATCAGCTGTCCGCCTTCTTGCGGCCGAACAGCCTTCTCAGCCAGACCAGTGGCAGCAACAGCAGGAAGGCGCCCTTCTTCAGCACCAGCAGCGCCAGCGCGATAAGGCCGGCGCCGGCGGCCTTGCCGTATTTGACGCCGAGCATTGTCGCCAGGACGCCCAGCGCGCCATATCCAGCCACCTTGTCGCCGCTGGAGAATTCGAAATAAGAACTGCCGGCCTTCGACTTGTAGGCGTCGGCCGATGCCTCGACGATCGTCTGCACGGCATCGCCTGTGATGTTGCCGTTCACCGGCACGATCTTGACCGGGACATAGCCCTGCCGGTCAAAGATCGAGACCGAGATGTTGATGGTCCTGTCGCCGGCCCAGTTCAGGATGTTGGCGTAGTAGAGGATGTTCTTGGCCTTGTCGATTTGCGGATAGACCAGCCAGCCGTCGAAGCGGATGTCCTGGCCCAGCCGCTCCGACTGCGCCTTCACCGAGTCCTTGAAGCTCTGCTCAAGAGAGCTGATTTCTTCGTTGCGGTCTGCGCTGTCCCAGTCCGCCAGGCTGACATAGCCGTCCGACACCGGCTTTTCGACGGTGAGGTTGTCGATCTCCGGCGTGAAGCCGAAGATCAACTGGTCGATCGAGCCGCACTGGTCACGGTCCCAGCCGAACTCCTTCACCACCAGATTGCAGCGGTCCTCCGGCTTCAGGTAGATGGCGCCGCCACCAGCCGGAGTGATTGTGCCTCTGGCGGCGCTCAGAGGCCGGGTAAAATTTTGCGGATGATAGTCCATGTCCTCGGCATGCACGATGGCCGGCTGCGCCAGAAAGCAGGCATGCGCCACCATGATAAAAATCAGGTTTTCCCTGACTGATTTGTTCATGACCCCCTCCCGCTAACGGGACCCCAACCTCACGCACCCGTGATCTAAAAGGATTTCGACAACAAGTACAAGACGGAAAGGTTCTTTTTTTGTTCTTCGTCAAGACCGTTACACTATTGCGACGCTCTAAGCCTCACATATCGATCATCGAACGCTTCACCCGCCCGATGATGGTAATCGCGCCCTCAAGCTCAGGCGGGGGAATATCCAGATACGACGCCGGCTGGAAGGGCGGGGAGTCGTTCGGCCGCCAGCGCTTGTAGGTGGCGCGTCCCGTTTCGTCGGAGATCACGTAGCAGCCATTGGTCACCAGCCGCTTGTCGCGCAGATTGACGAAGATGATCGAATCCGGCGGCGAGATCTTGTTCATCGACGGCCCGTCGACGCGCAGCGCGATCCATTCGCCTTCCTCGAGGTCGGCTGTGGGGATCGTCGGATAGTCGGAGAGGTTGACCACGCTGTCCTGGCTGCCGAGCTCGCCGGCGCTGATCCACGACACGATCGGCACGTCGATGGTGACGGGCGAGGGGGCAAGGTGCACCGCGCTGGCCTCGGCGCCGTCGCCATTGAACAAGAGCCAGCCGGGGTCGACCCCGAACAGCCGGCCGTATTTCTCCGCCGCCTTGCGCGACAGCGGCCGGTTGCCGTTCTCGTGGCTGATCAGCGTGTTCTTGTTGATGTCGCGCAAGGCGCGGGCCGCATCACTGGGCGAAGCATAGCCAGCCTGGGCGCGCGCCTGCTGCAATCTGTGCCGAGAATCCATCATCGTACAAAATGCCTGAAATTTATCGTCCAAAGTGTACGATTTTGCTTGCGTGCAATTCGTACATAACGTACGCTTAGCGCATGAATGAGCATCCCGCAAGCATTTCCGCACTGTCCGTGATTCCGGCGCTGAACGCGCTGCCCCCATCTTTCCACTTTGAGTCACCTGTCGAATTCCAATCGTCCGGACTGTCCTCCTCCCCGGTCCGGGCGCATTCCGGGGCGCTTGCCCCGGGTCCGGCTGAACCGCCCGCACCCCGGTTCACCGGAACGGCCGGAGCCGCTCCTCCCCCGACTCCGGCCCCCAATTCGGGCACAAGCTGCATCCGCACCGAGGACGGCACCGTCATCCTGTTCGACCGGATGACGGGCCGGGCGGTGTCGGGCCTGACGCGCGCGGCGGCTGAAGCCAGGCTTCGCGAACTGGAAGGGGCCGCGCGCCCCGCCTGATCCCAACTTTTCCGAACCCGACCGACGGCCTCGCGGCCGAACCCTGACGCTCGGCCCGAGCCGAGCCCCTTCGCAAGCCCAAGCCCAAGCAATCAACGGAATGAGAAGATGGCAGCCGCCTACACCGAGAAGGAAATCGACGAGATCGCCGCCTGGCTTAAGGAGGGGCTTTCGGCCTCGCGCATCGCCGGCCGCTTCAGCGCGCTGCGCGGCAGCCTGGTCTCGCGCAACGCCATCATCGGCATCGTTCACCGCAACGCCGGCCTTCGCGCCATCGGCTTCGCCAACCCCAAGGGCGGCCGCGCCGGCGGCCGGCCGAGGAAGCATGCGCGGCTACACGCGCAAGGCAGCAGGCGGGGCAGGGCGGCCGCTGGAAGTGCCACGCTATCGGAACCGGCCGCTCTTTCCAGATACGCCGAACTGGTAGAGGGCGCCGGCGCCGAAGCTGCCATCCCGCCCAATCTTACATCGGCAAGAGGGAGAAATGTCCGGTCCACCCTCCGCAACTGCAACGAAGCTGCTACGGACGACGGGCAGGACAGAGGGCGGCGCTGTCCCGCCGACGTGTCTGTCGTCGGAAACACCACCACCCGCGCCAATCCAAAGAAACCGAAGCCGCGAAAACCTGCTCGCACGCTCCCACCCGCCTGGCTCGCTCCCGGCGAGCGCCAAAAATCCGAAGCCCAGCTCTACAAACTCCCGCCGCCGCCACCTCCGGTCCCGCCCGGCCGCCAGCCGCATGTCGCGGCCATGCGCTTCCTCGACTGCCTGTTCGGCCGCTGCCGCGCGCCGATCGACCTCGCGCTGCGCGAGGATCCCGAACACGACCCGCCCGGGGCGCGCCCCGGCCCGGATATGCTGTGCTGCGGCCTGCGCACGACCGCCACGCGCAGCTACTGCGCGCATCATCATGCCAGGTTCCACGGCCACCACGGGAGGAGACAATGATGGGCGCGGCGCTGAAGCTGCCGACCTCCCCCTTGCGGTGGAGATGTCCGGTCCACCCTCCGAAGCTGCAGCGCAGCTGCTGCGAAGGACGGGCAGGACAGAGGGGGCGCTAACGAACGCCATCGCTTCCAATTACCCATCCCACACCCAAGGATCCCCATGCCCCGCAAACCCTCCAAGAAACCCCAACCCCCGAAACTCCCCAAGGGCGAGGCAGAGCAGGTGCGCATCCGCCGCGAGGTCGGCCACGACTTCGCGTTGAGGCAGGATGCCTTCGGCCGCCAACGCCTCTCCCCCGGCACGGCGGAGGCGCGCCGCGTCTACGAGGTGTCAAACGGCGGCTACACCTCCACCGGCGGCATCGTGCGCCTGCGCAATGTCGATCCGCTGGTGGGCATCACCTCGCTCAGCCGCCAGCAGCGCGAGGCCGGCCAACGCTTCCGCGACGATTTCGAACGCACCCAGCGCGAAGGCCTGCAGCCGCAATCCTGGAGCGAGCGCGTCGACGGCGGCCGAGTGGGCGGCGGCATCCCCGACCGCATACTCTCAGCCGGCCGCGCCCATGCCCACGCCGCCGCCGCACTTGCCCACTGGGAGGTGGCGGAAGTGGTTCGCAAGTCCTGCCTCGAAGGCCAGTCGGTGAAGGCCATCGCCGAACGCACCGGCGAAGGGCGCGATGTGGTGGTGAAGCTGCTGAAAGTCGGGCTGGACCTGCTGGCGGTGCATTATGGATTGATGGGGCGAAAGGCGGGGTGAGGGGATCGCCGCGGCGAAACAGGCGCTTAGGGCAGCGAGGTGATTCACGATGCGAGGTGGCTTGCGTGAACTTTGCGGAGGTATGGCGCTGCCCCTCATCCGCCCTTCGGGCACCTTCTCCCCGTAAACGGGGCGAAGGAAGAGGCGCGGCGCCGGCGGCAGCCTCTTTCGCCCCGTTTACGGGGAGAAACGCCCGGCAGGGCAATGAGGGGCGGCGCCAACCGAACGCTTCTCAGGCTCCGTTCTTGTCTGCCTTCGTCGGCTCTTCGCCACCCTCCGGCGCCTTCTCCCACCCAAACACACTCCGCCCTCCCAACAGATGCGACTGGTCCATTTCCCCCGCGACAATCTCCTTCAAGCTCGGTCCCGTCACATACCGCTCCATCCGGCGTGACTCTCCGTCCAGCCGCCGCAACGCCTGCAGTTCCTCGTCCCGCCCGAGCTTGGCCTTGCCCACCGCCGATTTCAGCACCGAGATCGTCTCGTCATAGACCTTCAGCGGCACGGGGAAGGGGTGGCGGTCCTTGCCGCCGTGGGCGAGCGAGAAGCGCGCCGGGTCGGAGAAGCGGTAGGGCGCGCCGTGCACCACTTCCGAGACCATGGCTAGAGCCCGCACCGTGCGCGGGCCGACGCCGGGCACCAGAAGCAATTCAGGAAAATCCTTCGGACCGCTTTCGATGGCCGACGCGATGTTGCCGTGCAGGCGGCGCATGACAATGTCGCTTTCGCGCACGTCGTGATGCGCGGGCATGACAAGGTTGGGCAGCAGCGGCTGCGCGGCGGGTTCAGGCTCGGGCCGTGGCTCCAGCACGGCAAGCTCGGTCAGGATCTTTTCCGGGCTCATCGTCTTCAAGAGCTGGATCTGGCCGCCGCGCGCCTTCTCGGCGCGACGGTCGGTGAGGTTGACGATCTCGCCCTGGCGCTCGCCCTCGATCGCCGCATGCGGCTGGTCGACGAAGCTCGTCAGCCCTTCCGACAGCCAGTGGTAGCGGCGCGCCTGGCGGGCGTCGCCGTTCATGCCTTGCTGCACCACCACCCAGCGCCCATCATCGGTGACGATGAAGCCGTGCAGATAAAGGTCGTAGCCGTCCTGCACGGCGGCGCTGTCCACCTTGGCGACGAGCCGACTGGCGGTGGCGAGAGCCTCGCCGTCCAGGCCGACGCGCTCGCCGATGGCGATGAGCTCGCCCGGCGTCTTGCGCGAATGCGCGCCGCGCCCGCCGCAGACATGGATGCCGAGCTCGCCGGCAAGCGGGTTCAGCCCGCGCTTCAGCGCGCCGATGACGGAAGTGGTGATGCCGGAGGAATGCCAGTCCATGCCCATCACGGCGCCGAAGGACTGGAACCAGAAGGGATGCGCCAGACGCCGCAGAAGCTCGTCGCGGCCGTAATGGTGGATGACGGCTTCGCACAGCACCGCGCCGAGCTTCGTCATGCGATCGCCCAGCCATTTCGGGACCCGCCCGCCATGCAGCGGCAGGTCGGCGCTGCCGCTTCGCTGCGTCACCTTTTGTTCTCCTCGGAACCGGCGACTTAGATGGCATGTCGGCGGGGATTTGCAAGCGTGGACGGAGCGGGCATGCGCTGTTGCTTCGTTATTCCAGGGCGGAAGAAGGAGTGAAGCGACGCGCGCAAACCCTAGCCACACGGTGACGCGTCACCGTCCACCTTGCCAACTCCGCCCTGCTGCGCGCTCGTACCTAATACCGGTAGTATCGATGGTGGTGCCTGTGGTGATGCCGGTGGTGGTAGTAGAAGTATCTGTGATGATGCCGGTGATGGTAATAATAATACCTGTGGTACCGCGGGTAGACCATATAGCCGGGGTAATAGTCGTCATCGTAATAGTCACGATAGCCGCCATAGTACGGGCCGCGGTAGAACGGATAAGACTCGTAGCCGCCCACACCGAAGCCGAGGAACACATGGGCATCGGCAGGCGCGACCGTGGCCGCCGCCGACGCGACGGCGATCACCGAGGCAAGTAGAAGCTTTTTCATGGCAACCTCCTCCTGAAGGTTCGCACTGACAACGCTTGACGGGCCGAAAAGCTGCCTAAATGCATGTCGCCCAGAAGTGTGCAGCGGTTCTGGGACAACGACATGCATAAAAACAAAGAAGCGTGCCGCCTGAATCCGTTTCAGCGCGACACGTTTAGGGGGCAGGGGCCTAGCGCGAAAATTGGCGGGATTTGAAGCCGCCCCCTGCGTCTCGGCGGTGGATACGGCTACTCGCAGACGCGCACCTCGCGCATGAACCGGTGGTCACGGCTGTGATGCCCCACCGTTTCGATCCGGCAATGGCGGCCGTGGCGCACGGCATGATGGCGGGCCGGCGGGGCGACGTAGCCGCCGTCGTAGCCGTCTTCTTCACCGGGGGCGTAGTTGAGATAGGGGCCGCCCCAATAAGAGCCGTAGATTGGAACGGAGCCGTAACTGTCGTAAAAGTCGCCGAACGGGCCGTAGTCGAAATAACTGCCGCCGAGGAATACATTGCCTGCATCCGCCGGCGTGACGGTAGCCGCTGCCGAGGCGAGTGTGACCACCGATGCAAACAGGAGTTTTCGCATGGCAACCTCCTGAGGTTCTCCATGATAACGCGCGGCACGCCGAAAGGCCTCGCCGCCATGCAGGATCATCAAGATTTGAAGGGTCCGTGAGCGTCCGAAGCCGCCCGGCTGCATGGCGGACGATCGCGCGAGGCGGCCAAAAGCCGTCCCACGCGACTTATCCAGGCTCGCTTAGTAGCGGTTGTAGCCGTGACCGCAGATCCGCACTTCTTCCACCACGCGGTGGTGGTGGCGCCAATGGCTCACCAGTTCGGTGCGGCAATGACGCCGGTGATGATAGCGCACCACATAACCGTCATTGTCGTAATCGTCATTGTAGACGTGCCGGTAGTAGCGGTGCGGGTAGTACCCGCCATAGTCGTCGTAGTAGGGATCATAGGACGGGCCGATGCCGATACCGAACTGCACGCTGCCGGCGCTGGCCGGCGCAATCGCAAACGCCGAGGCGATGGCGATCATCGAAGCAAGCAGAAGCTTTTTCATCGCTGCCTCCTTTAGATAGACGCCCCTTCGAGCAATAAACGGTTTCGGGCGGCCGGTGTTCCCCGGAATCGCGAGGGCGGCGCCCCTTATGGGGCAAAGTGAGGGGAAATGCCCGGCCCGCTCGAGGGCAAGCCTGCTCGCAAACGCAGGAAAATGCTTCTCCCCGCAAGGGCCCACGAGGAGGCGCCGCCGTCGCCATACCGCCACCTGCTGTCGCGGCGCCGCGCGTGGACGTCGGCGCCAGTCGTTATTCATCTCCCAGCCAAACCCGCGAACGTAGGAGCCTTCGATGACCAAGCAGACCATCCTCAAATTCGGCGCCATTGACCATGCCGAGGCCGGCGACCTGCCGGGCTGGGTTGTCGTCGAGGGCAGGCCGACGATGCAGACGGCTGTCCAGCACACCACCGAGGACGGCAAGGTGATGTCCGGCACCTGGCGCGCCTCACTGGGCACTTACCACGCCACCTACACCGACTATGAATTCGTCCACATGATCGCCGGCCGCATCGTCATCACGCCCGACGGCGGCGAGCCGATCGAGGTCGGCCCCGGCGACGCCTTCGTGGTCGAGGCCGATTTCAAGGGCACCTGGAAGATCCTCGAGCCGGTGACCAAGCATTTCGTCGTTGTGGTGGGGTAAAGGGGCACCGCCGCAGGAACTGCTGATCTCCCCCCTCGAGGGGGGAGATCCCCGGCAGGGCAGAGGGGGTCGCTGCGCGTGAAGTGCCGACGCCTTCCGAGGAGCCTCCGAAGAGAGAAGACGTCGGCTCTTTGCGCGGCGCCCCCTCTGGCCGCTTCACCGCCCCACCTTCGAGATCACTCTTTTCTCCACATCCGGCTCCAGCGATTCCGCGAAGGGCGTGGCCATGTGGTGCTGGTCGCGGAAGGCGAGCTTGCCGTCGATGAAGACGTGGCAGACGCTGGCGCTGCAGAAGCGGTCGGTGAGGTCGACATAGCTCGCGTTGGGGACGCTGGTCACGATCTCGCGTTCCACCGCCGCCATTCGGTCGTTGGCGGCATAGGCCCGCGTCTGGTCGCAGCTTGAGGGCGTTTGGTCCCGCCAGAGCGCCCGCGCCACGCAGGTGTCGACATTCGCGTTGTTGAACGGCACGTCGCGAATGAAGGCGACCTTGAGGCCGGCCTTGCTGAGGCTGGTGAGGGTGGAGCGCAGGCCGGCCCGCCAGTCGGCGTCCTGGCTTTCCGTGTCGCCGCCGCGGCCCGCCATCTTGCGCCCGCTGGTCAGCGCCAGCTCCGAGATGACCACCAGCGCCGGCCGCGCCTTGATGATCTCGGCGATCGCCTGCTCGCGCCAGCGGTCGCATTCCAGGTAGGCGCGCTTGAGCTCCGACGACCAGACGCTGATGCGCGAGGCACGGCAGGAGTTCTTCAGCCAGGTCACCACCCGGTAGCCGTTTTTCCGGCCAGCCTCTATCAGCGGCGTCGACCAGTGGTCGGCGTGGGAGTCGCCGAACAGGGCGATGATGCGCCGTCCCTCGCCGAACACGCAGGGTTTCGGCGTCACCGTCTCGTAGTCCAGCACGCAGCCCGCTTTGGCGCGCGCCGTGGAAGGTTCGGCGGCACTTGCCGCGATGATGCGCTGTTGCGGATCGAGGTCGCGCACGGCAAGCCTGGCATTGCCATAGGCGGCTGCGACGCCGGTGCCGGTCAGGAGGAGGGCCGGCACCAGCGCCCGCGCCGCATTGGCCATCAGCCAGCCGTTGCGACGGATAGGGTTCTCGATGAGGTGATAGCTGAAAGCTGAGAGCGCCAGCGTCAGCGCAAGGCACAGCAGCCGCTCGGCCGGCGTCAGCTCCGGCGCCAGCATGCCGGCATAGACGATCACCGGCCAATGCCAGAGATAGATCGAATAGGAGAGCCTGCCGATCCATTGCAAAGGCGGCAGCGCCAGGGCGGCGTTCACGCTATTCCATCCGGAATTGCGTGGACGAGGAGTGCCGTCCCTGGCGCCGGCCGCTCCCGCCTTGAGCAGAAGGACTGTACCGGCCACCGGCAGAAGCGCCAGAAAGCCGGGGAAGGGAGCGTCCTCGCTGAAGGTGAGATAAGCGACCCCGATCATCGCCAGGCCGGCCAGGCTCAACGCCCGCCCCAGCTGCGGGCGCTCCTGCAACAGCCTTGCCGGCGCCATCGACGCGAGGCCGCCGGCGGCAAATTCCCATGCGCGCAGCGGCGAAAAATAGAAGGCCCAGGGCTGCGAGACGCTCGTCAGCCAGGCACAGAGGATGAAGGAGGTGAGGCCGGCAATGCCGATCGCAAGCATGATGGCGCGCTTGCCGGGCTTAAGAGCAATTCCAGGAAAAGTGTGAAACGGTTGGGCTCGGCGGCTTCGCCGTAGCCTTCCGTCCGGAATTGCGTCAGAACGAAAAGTTGGAGCGGTTCGCCGTTTCCGTGAAACGGTGAACCGCTCCAACCAGGCGGCCAGCATCAGCAGCGCCGGCCAGGCGAGATAGAATTGCTCCTCGACCGACAGCGACCAATAGTGGATGAAAGGGTTGCTTGCCGCGTCATTGGCGAAATAGTCGAACGACCAGCGGATCAGCCACAGATTGATCATATAGGCCGAGGCGAACATGGCGCCCTTGGAATAGAGCGCCTGCTCCTCCGGCGACAGGAGGACCGCGCCGGCGGCAAGCGTCGCCGCGATGACGAAAAGTGCGGCCGGCAGCAGCCGCCGCGCGCGCCGGGCATAGAAGCGCAAAAGGTCGAGCCGGCCGGTGTCGGAGATCTCGGCGACCAAATGGCGGGTGATCAGGGAGCCCGAGATGACGAAGAAAATGTCGACCCCGGCAAAGCCGCCGGGCAGCGCGGTCAGGCCGAAATGGTAGGCGACGACACCCGCCACGGCCAGCGCCCGCAATCCTTCGATGTCGGGCCGGAAATCCCACGCTGATGCTGACACGAATACGAACCTCGCACTGTTCGTTCGTATCCCGCCTGAGGCAGAGGTTCGGCCCTATGGGCTGATATCGCAATGCAACAAATCTAACGCAGTGCAACATAATGGGAGGGCTCTTCCTTCTCCATGTTCACGGGGAGAAGGTGCCCGAAGGGCGGATGAGGGGCAGCGCCATGCCTGTGTTGGCGAGGCTCCGTTGCTGTCGTTCACCAACGATTGACGCTCGAAATCTTGCCAGCGTCGCGCTGCCCCTCATCTGGCTGCTGGCTGCCGCCATCTTCTCCTTGTGAACGGGGAGAAGGGGACGCTGCCGCTCCGGCTTTCGCCAATCGCCCTTCGGTCAACGCCTCGGCCTCGATCTTGACCGGGAGGGGCAGGGGCTCGGCCCCTAATCACGCCTTCTTCAAAAACTCCGTCTTCAGCACCAGGCCCTTCACCTGCTTGGTGTTGCATTCGATCTCGCCGGGATTGCCGTTGAGGCGGATGTTCTTCACCAGCGTGCCGCGCTTGATCGTTTCGGACGTGCCCTTGACCTTGAGGTCTTTGATCAGGGTCACGGAGTCGCCATCCTTCAGCGGCGTGCCGTTGCTGTCTCTTACGTCCGTCATGGCGGGTCTCTCATCGGTTGGATGGCCTGCGTCCGCCTATCGCGCCGACGCCGGCGCGGTCAAGCCAATGACACCTTAATCGTCACCTCGGCCTCGATCTCAACCGGGAAATTCAGGGGTAGCGCGGCAACGCCGATGGCCGTGCGGGCATGGCGACCGATCTCCGGCCCGAAGACTTCGAGGATGAGCTCCGAAAAGCCGTTCATCACCGCCGGCGTTTCGGTGAAGCGCAAGGCCGAATTGACCATGCCGTGCACGCGGCACCAGCCGGTGATCCGGTCGAGGCTGCCGAGCTCGCGTTTCAGGCTGCCGAGCATCGACAGTCCGACCTTGCGGGCCGACACCCGCGCCTCGTCCAGCGACACGCTCTCGCCGGCCGCGCCGAACGGACCGGCAAGCGAGCCGTCCGGCTCCTGCGGTCCATGGCCCGAAATATAGGCGCGGTCGCCGCGCACATTCACCCAGGGAAAGGGCAGCACCATGCCCGGCGGGAGCTTCAGCGGCGGCGGCAGGACGATGCCGAGCGCGGCAAGCTTTTCGTCGGCACCCGGCATGGCATCGCCTCCCTCGGAACTCGTCGTACAGCGCCATCGAGCGCCGTGGCCGAGCTTTCCGGTTCGGCGACCATTCGTCAAGAATGACTTGGGGTCGAAGAACTTGGGCTCGAAGAACTTGGGTTCGAAGAAAAAGGCAGGGCCTGAAGAGCTGGGTCCGAAAAGACTCGGCGCGAAAACTTGGCCCGCGCGGGCCGCAGCCTTGCGATCCGCGCGGGCAGGCGCCGGCCCCGCCGGCGACGCCGAGCCCGGCCCTCAGGCTGGCCGGGTGGCTCTTTGGTTCGGCCGTCCGGGCGCTGCCTTTTCCTCGCCGATCCCGAATGGCGGACCGCTATGGGTCCCCGGAATGGCCACCTTTGTCTTACGCGGTTCCGGACCAAAACCGCCGAACACGATTCCTGGAATTGCTCTAGAAGTGCAAGTCCAGCGGCTGCGGATAAGCCTGGCCGGCATCGACGGGCGTCATCGTGACCGCCAGAGGCAGGACGCCGCCGGTGGCAGTCTGGTCGAGCGGCGGCTTGCTCTTTTCGGTCTTGGCCACCTTGCTGTCGCTTTCCGGAATTTTCGTCTTGGCCCCTGCGGCTTGCGTCAGTGCAAGCGACAGCAGAAGTGCCGATAGCGTGGATAGGATGATCTTCATAACGGGTTCCCTTCTTGATTCCGTGGCCTCCTCATTGCTTGAAGCCAGTTGCGTCGAGCAGAGCGACCTGCTTGCCGTCGATGTAGAAGCGTATCGCGTGCGCGTCGTTGTCGACGTCGATGCGCGTGGGCTGCACGGCGGGCGCGGCGGGCGCAGCTCTGGCGTATTTCGACTGAAATTCTCCCGCGGGCGCGTACATGAACAGCAGCCCCAGCGCGATGCATCCAGCGGTAAACAAGACAAAGGTGAGTGTCGAAGAGGTGGTCGACGTCATCTGATCGTTCCTTCCTGATGAGGTGGCTTTACGGTTCGGTTGTACCCGGCTCTGCGAACCGGGTTTCGCCGTTGCTCGAAAATCGAGCGTGTCACTGCTCTACGAAGGAAGGGGATGACGTGCTCAAGCCCACATTCAGCGCGTTTTTCATGATGGTCTGCCCCTAGCCCGCGGCGAGCTTAGCGTCGACAGGCGGATGGCAAAGGCCAGCAATGTGGAAGGGCGTGGAATTCTCTGGAATTCCACGAATATCGGCCCGTGGAAGATTGGAACGCCGGACGTATGGCGGCGACGAAAGTCCGGCGCGAACCATGGCGGCGATACGTATCATCCCGAGTCGGCGCCGTGCCGGCGGGCAGCCGGTCATGGGCAGACTGGATTCCACGGAGGGCACGGGTTCCGAGGGGGCGGTTCGATGGCACAGCATATCGCGCAGAAACTGCGGCTGACATCGGCCTTGCTCGGCACTGTGACCCGCAAGGATCTCGCGGCAGCGTTCCGCGCCGTCAATCCCAGGACCGCATTCGACCTTGGCCGCGCCGACAAATGGCTGCAGGGCCGGGCTCAGCCTCGCGAGCAAAGCGTCTACGACGATTGGGCGAAAGTGCTGCGCCTCGAGCAGCCCGGCGCCTGGATCGCCGAGAGCGATCTGCCGAGCTTCGCGGCCGCCATCGCGGCCCGCCACGGCATCGGCGTGGCGGAGCTCGAACGCCGCGCCCACGCGCAGTCCGCTGCCTCGCCCGGGCATGACGACAAAGGCATCGGACTGGCGCTCGCCGGGACCTATGCCTGGTACACTAGCGCCTGGTCGCCCTATTATCGCGGCCAGCTCATCAGGGGCCGCCTGGCGATCGAGGCGGGGCCGGGTGCGCATGCCTTCACCGCCATATATCGCGAGACATTGCCGAGTGGGCAGTTGCAGCTCTCCGGGCCGGTCACGCCGACAAAGCGCAGTCTCTATCTGCATCTGAAGGAGGTGGGCGGCGAGGCGCAGTCCTTCCTTTGCCTGTTCCCGCATACGCAGCCGGTGAGTGTGCTCGGCGGCTATATGGTCGGCACCGCCATCTTCGCCCCGGAAGCGCAGCCCTCGCTCACCAGGATCCTGTTGGTGCGCCTGCGCGCGCCCGCCGCCGAACAATGGGGCGGGCCCCTGCCGCCCGGCATCTCGATCGCCGCCGACCTGGCAAGTCTCGGCATCGTCATGGAGCACCCGGAAGCAATCGACAGCCAACTCGGCCAATTCCTCAGCGCCGACAGCGACGGCGGCGTCAACCAGATCCCCCCGTCCGAGTTCCGCGCCATCCTCGACGTGTTCGACCGCCATTGGCTGCAGCACGCGGGGTGATCGCGGCCGTCGTAAAGTTCATCGCGGCCGGTGCCGGATGTTTTTAAGCAAGCTGTTTTAAAGCTGAGAGTCAGACCGGCCAGGAGCGGGCGGTACACTGCGCAGGTGCCCGCCCGTCCGGCGCCGCCGCCAAGCTGCTGAAACCCCGTCCGTCCCCAACAGCAACGGTCATGGCGTGACCAGTGGTTGCGGAGTGCCATTGGCGCGGTTTCCTGTCAACGCCGCCTGCGGGTTGCCCGGAGGCGCCTAATTGGCCGCCTTTCGTGCCCGCCGCGCGCTTTTCAACCATGCCGAAGTCGTGGCGAAAGATCGCGAAATGGCGGAATTCCGGGCTTTCCAATGTCTCGGAGGCTCGGCCGGAGATATATGCGTATCTGCTTGAATAGGCAGCTGTTTCGCCGGCCGACATCTCTCTTCCACCCCGACTTTTTTTGGGCGTATTTCGGCATGCAGCATTGGCGCTCGGCAACAGTTGACTGCCTCTTTAAGCGGCGCCGGACGCTTCTGTGAGCAGTTTCATGATGTTCTCATCAAAGACGTGATAGAATGCATCGAAGGGGGAAGTTGCGATGGCCAATCTGTTGTTCAAGGTTCTTGCCAGACGGCGATCATGGCTGGATCGGGTCGCATTGGGGTTGCTTGTCTTCCTGGCGACACTGGTCGCCGCGCTGATGGGTGGCGCCAGCACCTAGAGCAGATTTCCGTCCGCAATTGCCACAGAGCAAAAGCGGCCTCCTATTTCCTTTGCCCGATCGCCTTGAATTCAAACGTCGCTGGCCGCAGCCTTGCCGGCCTCGGCCGCTCGGTGAGGTCGATGACGCGGACCCACCTGGCGGCGCCGGCACGCAAGGTCACCTTCAGGCCAAGCGCCTCCTCAGCCGCCTCGAAAGGCGTCTTTGCTTCGACTGAATGGACCGCGACTACGGTTTCGCCGTCTATTTCCTCGACGCGATAGGTTTTCATGCGCGCCTCCCGGAGCGCTCCGCCGTTTCGTTTCTCGCGTGGAGGCGTTTATATTAGAAGTTCAGAATGTGTAGCAAGGTTGCCAGCCGCAAATACCGTGATCGGCAAGGCCGGACGGCGGCTCAGTCCTGCAAAATGGAGGGCGCGCTGTAGCCGCGCAGGCCGGTTCCGTTGCAGGCCTTGCAGGAAACCCGTTGACCCGGGCAATTGTCGCGCAACACCCCAGGGGGACAGCATGCGCCGTTCGACGCCACCTGCTTTTCACACTCGAACACCTTGCCGGCACCCAGGCACCGGGGGCAGGTGAATTTCCTGAATTCGCTCAAGTGAGCCCTCCGGCTGTTTCACAGGCGCCCGGCAACGCGCTGACCATGCCGCTTGTTCCATGACGGACGCGGTTTGCGTGCGATGGTATATGTTAGTGATACCTAATATTCCAGGGATACCGCCTGCAACGCGCGGTTGGTTCCGCGCTGCGAGGCGGCATGGTCTTGGGTTCCTCACCGGTTCAAGTGGGTGAGGAACCCCCACACACCTCTTTCACCAGCCCGCGCAGCCAGCGATGCGCCGGATCGGCATCGAGCCTCGGGTGCCACAGGAGCGAGATCGTCAGCGCGGCGAGCTTCACCGGCAGCGGGAAGGTGAGCAAGCCCTCGCGCAACGTGCCGGTATAGCGCTCCGGCACGGTGGCGATGAGGTCGGAGCCGCGCGCCAGCGCCAGCGCCTCGGCAAAGCCACCGACCACGGCCGCGACCTTCCGCGTCAGCCCGACGAGCTCCAGCGCGTCATCCACCGGGCCGCGGTCGAGACCGCGGCGTGAGATCAAGATGTGGCGGCCGGCGGCGAAGCGGGCGGCGGTGATGCGGCCTTCGCTCAAGGGATGGCCGGCCCGCACGACGCCGACGAAGCGGTCGCGAAACAGCGCCTGCGTTCGCACCTCCGGCCCGGTCGAGCCGCCGACCACGCCGGTCTCGAGATCGACCGCGCCCTCGCGCATCGGGCCGCTGTCCTTGTCGGGCTTGGGCACGAAGCGCAATTGCACGCCCGGCGCTTGCTCAGCCACGCGGGCAAGCAGCGCCGGGCCGAAATTCTCGACGAAACCGTCGCTGTTGCGCAAGGCGAAGCTGCGCGTGAGCCGCGCGAGCTCGAGCCGCTCGGCGGGCCGCAGCAGCGCTTGCGCCTCCTTCACCAGACGGCCGACTTGCGCGCCGAGCTCGACGGCGCGCGGTGTCGGCACCAGGCCGCGCCCGGCGCGCACCAGAAGCGGATCGCCGGTCGTCTCGCGCAGCCTCGCCAGCGCCCGGCTCATCGCCGAGGGGCTAAGCTTCAGGCGCCGCGCGGCCTTGGCGACGCTGCCTTCGGCAAGCAGCACGTCCAGCGTGACGAGCAGGTTGAGATCGGGCCGCGACATGGCGTGACCATAGCACGGATACGTCGAAGGGATATGGCGTTTCATGCACGGGTAAAGTGCAAATGCTGCGTCTTCCGCCATGTCAGCCACACGCTTATCTTCCCCGGAAAATCAGCCGACGGAGAAGAAATCATGGCCGACATCGCCGAACCCCGCGCCGCGCCCGCACGCCATTCGACGGCGGGCGCGCTGGCCAGCCTGTCTCTGGCCATGCTCATCTCCTCGCTCAGCACCAGCATCGCCAATGTCGCGCTGCCGACGCTGAGCGTGGCCTTCGCCGCGTCCTTTCCGGCGGTGCAATGGGTGGTGCTTGCCTATCTGCTGGCCATCACGACGCTGATCGTCAGCGTCGGGCGTCTCGGCGATCTCGTTGGCCGGCGGCTCTTGCTGATCGCCGGCCTCGCGCTGTTCAGCGCCGCCTCGCTGGCCGCAGCCTTGGCCCCGTCGCTCGCGCTGCTGATCGCCGCGCGCGCCGTGCAAGGCCTGGGCGCGGCGGTGATGATGGCGCTGACGATAGCCTTCGTCGGCGAGACGGTGCCGAAAGAGCGCACTGGCAGCGCCATGGGCCTGCTCGGCACCATGTCGGCGATCGGCACGGCGCTCGGACCCTCGCTTGGCGGCCTGCTGATCGCCGTTCTCGGCTGGCGCTCGATCTTCCTCGTCAGCGCCGCGCTCGGCGTCGTCGCCGTGCTTGCAGCCTGGCGCTTCCTGCCGGGTGACCAAGCGGCGAGCATCGTCAGCCCAGCGGCGAGCATCGTCCGCACGCCGGGCGGCGGCAAGCGCGAGGCGAGGGGAGGCGCGCGCTACGATACGCTGGGCACGCTGCTGCTCGCCGCCACGCTCGCCGCCTATGCGCTGGCCATGACTATGGGGCGCGGTCATTTCGGCGGGCTGAACGTGGCGCTGCTCGGCATGGCCGGGGCCGGCGCGGCGCTGTTCGTCGTCGTGGAGGCCAAGGTGGCGTCGCCGCTGGTCAAGCTCACGCTGTTGCGCGACCCGGTGCTGGCGCCGAGCCTCGCCATGAACGTGCTGGTGTCGACGGTGATGATGGCCACGCTCGTCGTCGGTCCATTCTTCCTGTCGCGCGCGCTGGGCCTGGGCGAAGCGGCGACCGGGGCGGTGCTGTCGATCGGGCCTGTGGTCTCGGCGTTCTGCGGCGTCATTGCCGGGCGCGCCGTCGACCGCCTCGGCGCGGCATCGATGGTCATCGCCGGCCTGGTGCTGATGGTCGCCGGCTGCGCCGCGCTTGGCCTTCTGCCGGGCCTCTTCGGCGTCGCCGGCTACGCGGTGGCAATCATCCTGCTGACGCCGGGCTACCAGCTCTTCCAGGCCGCTAACAACACCGCCGTCATGGCCGATGTCGACGGCAGCGAGCGCGGCGTGGTGTCGGGCATGCTCAGCCTGTCGCGCAATCTCGGCCTCGTCACCGGCACGGCGGTGATGGGCGCGGTGTTCGCCTTCGCGGTGGGGTCGAGCGATGTCGCCGGCGCGGCGGCCGAGGCCGTCGCGCAGGGCATGCGCTTCACCTTCGCTATAGCGGCGGGATTGGTGCTGGTGGCAGTTCTGTTGGCCGTCCTCAGCCTGCCGGCAAAGCGCCCCGCATAGCACTTCCGCGATCGCGTAATTTCGCCGCCGCCCGCAAAGCTTAGTCTTTGTCTGGCGGCGGTGTCCATTCCGCCTTCGGCCGGTGCCCCAGCTACCCCACGAACCCCCACCCACTGTGGCACCGGCCTCACCCATTCCGTTCTTCCTTGTCGGCCAAGCTTCTCCTGCCGCGATCCCGCGCCGGGACGCAAAGCCAGGCCGGAACCAAAGCGGCAGGCAACGGTTTACCCGGCGAAGGGATAATGCAGGAATTAGGAATAGAGCAATGAAAACAGTGCTTCTTGCTGCCTTGGCGCTCTGCGTCGCCGCACCCGCTGTCGCTTCCGCGGCCGAGGCCGATGTCGTCATCAGGACGCACCACAGGCATTATTACCACCACCGCCCCGCCGTCATTATCAACGACGAGGGCCATCGCCTGCATCACCGCCATCACGGCACGGTCGCCTTCTACGACAACGGCGAGCGCGCCTGGCGCCATCGCCATCACCGCCGTCCGGACACCGTGATCGTCACGGGTTCGATCGGGCACCGGCACCATCATCGTCCAGTCATTATCGAGGGTGGCTCCGACTACTGATGTCCACGGCTCGGCTCGTGCGGAATGAAGCACGAGCCGGGCGCGTTCTGTCTCCATAATTCCCTGCACAAGCTGGTTTCCTACGCCGCGCTTTTTCCGCGCGCCGGCCTGAACCAGGGCCGCCGCGGGGTTGAGGCTGTCCACCAGGCCGGTCGGGATCGGCAGCTCGTTGGACTTCGCCCGGCACAACCCCATATTGTATCGAAGGAGCTTTGAGCGTGAGACTCGCGCGGGTGGCCCTTCTGGCAGCGGCCTTCGTGGCCGTCGCGGTTCTTTTCCCCTTCTCCTCGGCCGGAACGGCGACGGAGAGGGTAGCCGTCAGCATTTCGATCGACGGCGCCATCGGTCCGGCGAGCGCGCGCCAGCTGAAGGAGGCGCTCAAGGCGGCGGCTGAGCGCAATGCCGAAGTGCTCATCCTGCAGCTCGACACGCCCGGCGGCCTGGTCACCTCGATGCGCGAGATGATCGCCGATATCCTGGCCTCTCGCGTTCCCGTGATCGGCTATGTCGCGCCGGCGGGCGGTCATGCGGCGAGCGCCGGAACCTATATCCTCTACGCCACCCATGTCGCGGCGATGGCGCCCGGCACCAATCTTGGCGCGGCGACGCCAGTCGAATTCGGCGGGCTGCCCTCGCTTCCCGGCGGTGAGAAGGACGGGAAGGACAGCGGCGGGGCCGGCGACGCGATGATGGCCAAGGTAACTAATGACGCGGTGGCGCTCATTCGCTCGCTCGCCGAGCTGCGCGGCCGCAACGGCGACTGGGGCGAGAAGGCCGTGCGCCAGGCGGCGAGCCTGTCGGCGAGTGCCGCTCTGCAGGAGCACGTCATCGACTTCGTCGCCCGCGACACGGCCGAGCTGTTGCAGCTGGCCGATGGCCGCACCGTCGACGTGGCCGGCAAGAAAGAGGTGCTGGCGACCAAGGGTCTGCAGGTCGAGACGCTGGATCCCGGCTGGTTCATCCGGCTTCTCGCTGTCATCACCGATCCGAACGTCGCCGTCCTGCTGATGCTCGTCGGCTTCTACGGCATCGTCTTCGAGGTCACGAGCCCCGGCGCGGTGGCTCCGGGCGTCATCGGCGGCATCTGCCTCGTGCTCGCCCTCTATGCGCTCGATCTATTGCCGATCAACTATACTGGGCTCGCCCTGATGCTGCTCGGCGTCGCCTTCCTCATCGTCGAGGCCTTCAATCCAACCGTCGTGCTGGGGCTCGGCGGCGTGGCCGCCTTCCTGCTCGGCGCAGCCATGCTTCTCAAGGTCGAGGGTCCGGGCTTCGCCATATCCTGGGCGGTCATCGGTCCCGCCGCGGCGCTGACGCTGGGGCTCGCGCTGCTTGCCGGCAGCTACCTCTGGGCGGCGCGACGCAATCCGCCGCGCATCGGCGGCGAGGCGATGCGCGGCTTGCCCGTGCAGATCCTCGACTGGCAAGGCGGCGAGGGGCATGTGCTGGCGCTCGGCGAACGCTGGCGGGCAAAGGCCGATGACCCGATCGCGCCGGGAGATCGCGCGGAGGTGACCGCCGTCAACGACCTCGTGCTGACGGTGCGCCGGCGCGACGCCGGAAACGACGGGGCAGGAAACGACGGAGCAAAACAATGACAGTCGCTTATGTCGCCTATCTGATCCTTGCGCTTGTGGTGATCATGTTCCTGTCGGCGGCTATCCGCATCCTGAGGGAATATCAGCGCGGCGTGGTCTTCACGCTGGGCCGCTTCACCGGGGTCAAAGGCCCCGGCCTGATCATCCTCGTGCCCTTCATCCAGCAGATGGTGCGGGTGGACCTGCGCGTGGTGGTGCAGGACGTGCCTCCGCAGGACGTCATCTCGCGCGACAACGTCTCGGTGAAGGTCAACGCCGTGCTCTATTTTCGCATCGTCGATGCCGAGCGCGCGATCATCCAGGTCGAGGATTTCATGGCCGCCACCAACCAGCTGGCGCAGACCACGCTGCGCTCGGTGCTCGGCAAGCACGAGCTCGACGAGATGCTGGCCGAGCGCGACAAGCTCAACAGCGACATCCAGGAGATCCTCGACCAGCGCACCGATGCCTGGGGCATCAAGGTCTCCAATGTGGAGATCAAGCATGTCGACCTCAACGAGAGCATGGTCCGCGCCATCGCCAAGCAGGCCGAAGCCGAGCGGCTGCGCCGCGCCAAGGTGATCAACGCCGACGGCGAGCAGCAGGCAGCGGCGAAGCTGGTCGAGGCGGGCAAGATGCTGGCCGAGGAGCCGCAGGCCATGCAGCTGCGCTATTTCGAAGCCCTGCACGACATCGCCGGCGAACGCTCGTCCACGGTGGTGTTCCCGCTGCCGGTCGATCTGCTTGGGCAGTTCATGAAGGCGCAGGGCAAGTGAGCATTACCCCTGTTCCTCAATAGCGGGCGGTTTCAATCCGCCTCGCCACCCGACCCCTTGCCGCACTCGGCCAGCACCTTGCCGATCGCGGCACCAGAGCCTTTCAGCGGAAAGCTGGCCTCGCCATATTTGTCGGCTGACACCGCAACGTCGCCCTTGCCGTGCAGCAGTGCCAGCAAAGGGTCGGTCGGGCCGGAAAGCTCGGCGGTGAAGTAATTATACATCGCCTCGAGCTCCAGCTTCTTCGTCAAGCTCTTGTCGCCGGCCTTGAAGGTGAAGGAGCCGCTGATACCGGGTTCGAGCTGCCCGCCCGCGGCGCCGAGATCATAGCTCAGCACCGGCTTGTCGAAGCAGGCCAGCATCAGATGGGCATCACCCCTCGGCCCGCCGCAGACCGATGCCGTCATCACGCTGCCGCCCTCGTCCTCCTCCATCTTGGCGGACCACGCACAGGAAGCGGCATGGGCGGGGAGGGTGGCGAGCAGTGCCACGATGATTGCTGTCGATACGCATTTCATGATCGCCCCCTTGTGATGGCTCGATCATACCGAAATTGGCGAAAGCCGGCGAGTGCGCAATCTCCCCAGGTGGGCCCACAAGGAGGAGATAAGGCCGTCGCTATTTCTTCTGCGATCGGCAAATCTACCGCCGCCATGGCGGCTCGGGCGAAAATCGTTTGCCGATCCAGTCGGCGATGGCACGGGTTTTGGCGGCCTGGCCCTTGGCTGAGGGCATGACGACATAGACCGCGCCCTCGTCGGCCAGCGTCCAGTCCTCCAGGATCGGCACCAGCCTTCCGTCGGCGAGCTCGCGCCCGACCAGCCAGTCGGTGCTCATCATCAGGCCGAGGCCTTGCACGGCGGCCTCGACCAGCACCTCGGCGTCGTCGCTGACCAGCGGCCCCGAAACCTCGACACGCGCGCGCCGGCCTTCGCGGTCGGTCATTTCCCAGGCCGGAAACGTCTGGAAGCCTGTGAAGCCCAGGCAGGAATGTTCGAGCAGCGCCTGCGGCGTCTCCGGTCTGCCTCTTTGGGCCAGGTAGGAGGGCGCGGCGCAGAGCAGCCGCCGCCGCGTCGCCACCTTGCGCGCTACAAGGCGCGAATCCTCCAAGCTGCCCAGCCGTACGGCGACGTCGAAATTCTCGGCGACCAGGTCGGCAAAGCGGTTGGAGAACTCGGCCTCGATGCGCACATCCGGGAACTCAGCAAGGAACTGCGGCAGGAACGGGGCTATCCACATGCGCCCGAACGTGCCGGGCAGCGCCAGCCGGAGCAGCCCACGCGGCCGGCCGCAGGCATGCGCGGCGGCGGCCGCTTCCGCCTCGTCGACCAAGGCGAGGATAGCGCGCACGCGCAATAGGAACTCCGCGCCCGCCTCGGTCAGCGACACGCTGCGCGTTGTGCGGTGGAGCAGACGCACCCCCAACCGCTCTTCCAGCGACAGCAGGCGGCGCGACAGGATAGTCGCGTCGCGCCCGACCCGCGCCGCCGCCCTGGTGAAGGAGCGCGCCTCGGCGATGGCCGCGAAAGCCGCCATTTCGGCAAGGGCGGAGGGCTCATGGGATTGCTGCATAATTTGCAATACTAAAATGCAAAGTCCAACGATTATCGAAGAATAGCGCAGCAGCTAGGTTCGCTCAATCGGCAATCGACCACCCATGGAGTGAACACATGAAAGCCATCGAACTCAGCCAGCCAAGGCTCGACGCCTTCCGCGCCGCCAGCGTCGCCACGCCCGAACCGCAACGCGGCGAAGTGTTGATCCGCCAGCGTGCGGCGAGCCTCAATTTCGTCGATGTCGCGGTTGCGAGCGGCAACTACCCCGGACCGGTCTTTCCGCTCGTTCCCGTCGCTGACGGTGCCGGCGAGATCGTCGCTCTGGGCGAGGGCGTTGCGAATTTGGCTGTCGGGGACCGTGTCGTCGCCCATGCCAAGCCACATTGGATCGGCGGTCGGCCGCGGCCTTACGAGATGAGGCAGATGCGCGGCGTCTCGTTGCCCGGTTCGCTTGCCGAATATGCCGCGCTGCCGGCCAATTCGGTCGTGCCCGTCCCGGCGCATCTCTCCTTCGAGGCGGCTTCGACCCTGCCCATCGCCGGCACCACTGCCTGGAACGCCATCCGCGCCGCCGATGTCGGCCCGGGCTCGGTCGTCGTGCTGCTCGGCACAGGCGGCGTCTCGATCTTCACGCTGCAGCTCGCCAAGGCGGCCGGGGCCACCGTCATTATCACTTCGTCTTCGGACGAGAAGCTCGAGCGCGCCAAGGCGCTCGGCGCCGACCACCTGATCAATTACCGCGCGACGCCGGACTGGGACGGCAAGGTGCTGGAACTGACCGACGGCCTCGGCGCCGACCTCGTCGTCGAGACCGGCGGCACAGCCACCTTCGCCCGCTCCGTCAACGCCACCGCGCCCGGCGGCACGCTGTTCACCATCGGCTTCGTCACCGGTGCCGAGGCGAGCGTCAACCTGCTGCCGATCATCATCAAGGCGCTGAAGGTGGTTGGCAATAACACTGGATCGGTCTCAGATCTGCGCGACGCCGCCCGCGCCATCGGCGCTGCCAGGATCGAGCCGGTCGTCGACAAGGTGTTTTCGCAAGATGAAGCGACCGAAGCCTACACCCACATGGCCGCCGGCGGCCTGCATTTCGGCAAGCTGGTGTTCGGGTTGGATTGGTAGGAAGAGCTGAAGCCATGGCAGCAGAAGATTGGCGAGGCGGAGGTGGACAGGCCCCTTGAGGGAAGATGACCGGTCCACCCTCCGTGGCTGCAGCGCGGCTGCCGCGGAGGGCGGGCAGCGCAGATGCCTCGCGCGATTTTCTTTCCTACGCGACCTTCTCCAGGGTGATCGGCTATCTCGCGCTCGTTGGCGTGCAGCCGAAGCGCCGGCGGAAGCAGCGATTGAAGTAGGACACGTCGCTGAATCCAATTGTCAGCGCAATTTCGCTGACGCGCATAGCGCCATTGTGCCTCTGCGAGAGCATCCTGTGCGCGCTCTGCAGGCGCAGTTCGAGAACGCGCTCGGAAAAGCTGATGCCTGTCTCCTGAAGGAGATCGTGAACATAGCGCGCCGACAGGCCGAGTTCCTTTGCGACGCCTTGCGCGGAGATGCCGGGGTTGGCGAAATCGCCCGAGATCTTCGCCAGCACCGCCTGCAGTCTTGCCGCCCGCAGGCCTCGCAGCCCGGCCAATTCGGCAACCTGGCCTTTCGCGCCGGTCACCAGGCCGATCAGATCGACGATCGTTTCCGTGGCGTGGGTTATCAGGTCGGGCGAGGCGAGGGGGCAACCGCTCTCAAGCAACTGGCAATAGCGTTTGAGAAGATCGAGGGCTTCGTTTTCGGCGCCGATCTTCAACGCCAGCCTGTCATCGATCTGTGGGAAGGCCTGGGTGAGGATCGCGCGCGGGACGACGACGTTCGTCCACAGGTTTTGGTCGGCACCGGTCATTTTCAGCGCTTCCGCCGCGGTGACCAGGGCTGCTTCTCCCCGGCCGACGCTGTACTCGCGGCCGGCCTGCGCCCCGGTCAGCACGGTGTCGGCGCTGTTGATCAGCAGCAAATATCCGTCATTGCCGTCATCGGCGATGTTGCTTGCCTTCCTCGTCGCATGCTTGATCGTCCCGGCCATCCGGCCAAGCACCAGCGATCCGACGGCCGTGGCCTCGATTGCCGCTTCGAAAGGCAGATTTTCCGATATGCCGTATTCGACCGACCAGATCTCGGCGACGTGGATATCCTGCCAGAGGGAAAATCGATCGCGCTCGCCAAGATGCTCCGGCAAATCAGCCGATGAAAACACCGTCTTCCGTGACAATAGCTTACCCCCGATAAACATTCGCGACTTCTAATATGTGAGCGCGATGCTTTCCATTCCAAGAATAACCAGCGACATTGACTGCCTGGCGTTCAGGTGATCGATCTTTAATCGAGTTCAACCACGCGTGGCGTCACCCAAAAGTATGACGCCGCGGAATCCAGCGAGACCGGGCGTGCAGGAGACAGGAGGCGTGGTGGAGAGGCTGGGCAGCGAAGTTCTTGGTTCGATTATCGGCGACATCTATGATTGCGTTTTGAACCCGGAAGGCTGGGCCGGGGTAATGACCCGGATCACAAAGGCTATCGACGCGGCCTATACCACCATCGCGCTTGCCAGCACCGCCGACAATCATGGCCGGTTCGCGGCCCAATCCCCCTGGGATCCCATGCAAATGCGCGTGCTCCAGGAGGATTATGACTTCGATGCGATTCCCGGGCTGAAGGCCGCGGTCGTCGGCGATATCGACACGCCCGTCGCGACGCTGTCGCATATGAGCGAAGCCGAACTCCAGCAGACGCCTTTCTTCCAGAATTGGGCCAAGCCGCAAGGATTGCGTGAAGGCTGCATCATCAAATTCGTTCATACACCGGACCGGATCGGCCTCATGGGTTGCACCACGCGAGCCGACCGGGAGATCATATCGGTCGAGGAGCAGCGTTTCATGGCATTGCTCTCGCCGCATCTGCGCCGCGCCTCCCTGATTGGAGATCTGCTCGATCAGGCTCGCGTAACCGCCAGTCTTTATCGCCAGGCGCTCGACCATCTGGCCGTGCCTGTCGTGCTGACTGGCGCCAACGGAGCAATCCTCCATGCCAATGGAGCTGCCCAACAGATGCTTTCGGCGCAAGGCCCCATTCTTTCCAGGCACGGCCTGCTCCAGGCGCAGAACCCGGCGGTGGTCCTCGCCCTGCAGGAAGCGATCGCCAGTGCGGCGAGCGCGGATGCTTCGCTTGGCTCGCGCGGCATAGGCCTGCCCATTTCGGCCCCGGGCCAGCCGCCCGCTGTCGCTTATATACTGCCGTTGACCGAAGGAACCGCGCGGGCGGCTTTCCGGCCCGCTCGTGCCGCTGTCTTCGTGTCGACCACGACGTCCGCCTCGCCACTGCCGGAGGCCGTTCTCACCACGCTGTTCGACCTGACGCCGGCGGAGGCGCGCGTCCTGCTCAGGATCGGCAGCGGCTTGTCCGCGCCCAGGAGCGCGGTGTCGCTCGGCATCGGCGACAACACCCTGAAGACCCATCTCAACCGGATCTTCGCCAAAACCGGCACGCGGCGCCAGGCCGATCTCGTCAAACTCATTTCGGACATGGGCGCCCCATTGCGTCCCATTGGCGCCGCGCCGTCTCAAGAGTGATCGCGTAGCGTCACTCCGTTAGAGCGTTTCACCGTTTCACGGAAACGGCGAACCACTCTATCTCTTTGTTTTGTCGCAATTCCGGACGGAAAATTACGGCGAAGACGCCGAACTTAACCGCTCACACTTTTCCTGGAATTGCTCTTAGTCCCGCCAAATCCGCGGCGCGCCGGTTAGCTGCGGCTGATCGGCCACACCGACCGGGAAAGTGCGGGGGTGCGTTCCAGGACAATTCCGTTGCGACCCAGCCCAAGACGCGAGGCGTCGGACAATGCAACACCGGGGCGTCGACAACAGCTGGATCTCCGCGAAGCATTTCCGCGGCGGGGAACGCAACATTTCTGGGGCAGCAAATTGACAATGAAATCAATACTTCTCGCGACAGCCATCATTCTCGCGCCTGCCGGCATTGCGTCCGCGGCCGACATCGGTGAGAGCTCGCCTGTCGCCGCCTACGACTGGTCCGGCCTCTATGCCGGCGTTCATTTCGGCTACGTCGCCGGAAAATCCAATCTCTTCATCGCCGGTGCGGGCGTTGGCGGCACCGACGTCAACGTTCCTCTCGATCCGAGCGGTTTTATTGGCGGCGTCCATATCGGCGCCAACCAGGAATTGGCGAACGGCTTCGTGCTCGGCGCCGAGGCCGACATTGCGTACAGCAATGCAGATGGGTTGGACACCTTCACCGGTGCCGGGGCGCTGCTCAAAGGCGAAGTCAAGTGGTCGGGCTCCGCGCGGCTGCGGGCCGGCTATGCCTTCGATCGGACCTTGCCTTACATCACGGCAGGCGTGGCCGCCGCCAAATATGAAGTGACGGTGATCGCCAACAGCGGTTCAATCCCAATCCACGACGAAACCTATCTTGGCTGGACGGTCGGGGCCGGCGTCGAGCACGCTTTCACCGACAAGTGGATCGCCCGCGTCGAATACCGCTATACCGACTTTGGCAAAAAGGATATGTCGGTGCCGCTTTTTGGTCCTGGCACGGTTTCGAATCTCGATCTCAAGTCACACGATCTACGGTTCGGCCTGAGCTACAAGTTCTGATCTGCACTCTCTGGTAAACCCCGGGCCGGGGGACTGGCGAAAGCGGGCGAGCAGCCAATCTCCCCCCAAGGGGGGAGATCAGCAGTCCCAGCGCCGCCCTATATCAACTTCTCCAGTGTGATCGGCAAATCCCTGACCCGCTTGCCCGTCGCATGGAACACCGCGTTGGCGATCGCCGGCGCGATGCCGACGATCGCCAGCTCGCCAACGCCCTTGCCCCCAAGGGCGGAGGAATGCGGGTCGGGAATGCCGACCGAGATCGTCTGGATATCTGGGATGTCGGCATTGGTCGGCAGCATGTAATCGGCGAAATTGCCGTTGACGATGCGGCCGTGGCGGCGGTCGACGATGCCTTCTTCGAGCAGCGCCTGGCCGATGCCCATGATGATGCCGCCCTTCCACTGGCTCTCCGCCAGCTTGGGGTTGTAGAGCCGGCCGGAATCCAGCGCCGACACCACGCGCGACACACGCACCGTGCCGAAATCCTCATCGACCCTGACCTCGACGAAATGCGCGCACCAGGAATGGCGCGACCAGTCGCCCTCGGTGTGCGGGATCGACATGGCTATCGTGGTGTAGTTCTTGTAGCGCTCCTCCGGCGTCGTGTTTGCCGGCAGGGTGTCGCCCTTGGCCTCGATATGATCGCGGCCAAGCGCGCTCATCAGCTCGGCGATCGACAGCTCCGGCCCTTCGCCGCGCGGCGAGGCGATGCGGCCGTCTCGCACTTGCAGCGTGTTCGCCTGCAGCTTCTGGAACGGAGAACGCGGATCGGAAAGCGCCAGCCCGATCAGCTCGTCAAGCGCCTGGCCGGCGGCCTTGTAGACGGCGCCGGTCATGACGCCGGCAAGCCGCGAGCCGCCGGTGACGCCGGCGCGGGCGAAGTGGGAGTCGCCAAGCTTGACCGAGACCTGCTCCACCGGCACGCCGAGCGTTTCGGCGGCGGTCTGCGCTAGGATCGTGTAGGTGCCCTGGCCCATGTCGATGGAGGAGCTTTCGACCTCGACCGAACCGTCGGCCAGTATCTTCACCACCGCCTCGCCATGCGCGCGCCGCACCGGATAGGTGCCGGCCGCCACACCCCAGCCGATAAGCTGGTGGCCGTCGCGCATCGAGCGCGGCTGGGGCGAGCGCTTCGCCCAGCCGAAGGCGTCCGCGCCCGCCGCAAAAGCTTCGCGCAGCTGCCGCGTCGACCACGGCTTTTTCGCATGCGGGTCCTGTTCGGCATAGTTGATCAGCCGCATCTCCAGCGGATCCAGCCCAAGCTCATAAGCGAGCTCGTCGATGGCGCTCTCGATGCCGAAGGCGCTCGGGTTCTCGCCCGGCGCGCGCTTGGCCCCCGGCACCACGGTGTTGACCCGCACGACATTCTGCTTCGAGGAGAAATTGGGCGTGGCGTACATGATCGAGGTGACGGAGCCGAGCGGCTCGACCCACATGCCGTCGACCGCCGTCTCGTTGACGCCGCGATGTACGATCGACTGGATGCGGCCCTCGCGGTCAGCGCCGATCGCGACGGTCTGCCGCGTCGCGGCGCGGCCGCCATAGGAGGTGAAATTCTGCGGCCGGTTGAGCACCAGCTTCACCGGCCGGTCGAGCATCTTGGCCGCCGCGGCCGCCACCGCGCTGTGCGCAAGCGCCAAAGCCTTGGAGCCGAAGCCGCCACCGATATAGGGCGAGACCAGCCGCACATTCTCGAACGGCACGGAAAACCACTCGGCATAGGTGCGCGCCATGCCGTCCAGCCACTGGCTGGGCTCCCAGATGGTGAGCTCGTCGCCTTGCCAGCGCGCGATCAACCCGTGCGGCTCCATCGCCGCCTGGAATTCGCGCGGCGTGTTGTAGGCCGTGCAGATGCGCGCCGGCGCTTCGGCGAAGGCGGCTTGCGCGTCGCCCCATTCCTTGGTCATGGCGTCGATCGGGATGCCGTCGCCGGCCTTGCCGTCGCTGAGGTCGACGATGGCCGGCGTCTCGTCATACCAGACCTTGACAAGTGCTGCCGCCGCCACCGCCTGCTCGAAAGTCTCGGCCACCACCGCCGCGACATGCTGGCCGGAAAACGTGACCTCGCGCACGAGCGGGCAGTAGGTTTGCACGCCCGGCGGGTTGCCGAACCAGTCCGACGCGCCTTTCAATTCCGTGATGGTATCGGGCGTCAGTACGGCGAGCACGCCGGGCGCGGTTTCGGCAGCGCGCGTGTCGATGGCGGTCACCTTGCCGGCGGCGATGGTCGCGCCGACCAGCACCGCATGCGTGAGCCCTTCGAGCTGCTGCTCGACGGCGTAGTGCGCCGCGCCGGTGATCTTGGCCGGGCCGTCGACGCGCGACAGCCGTCCGCCGACCGCTTCGAGCCGCGCGCTGTCGGACGCTGCATGTTTCATGTCATGAACGGTCATGCCGTCTCTCCCAATTTGAGGATGGCGCGCGCGACGACACGGGGGCCGAGCGCAATCTTGTAGTGGTTGGCGCCATGGTCGACGGCGCCCTCCATGGCGAGCTCGCTCGCCTTGCGGACCGTGTTCTCGTCGAGCGCCTTGCCTTTGAGCGCGTCTTCGACGGCCCGCGCCCGCCACGGTTTCGTGGCGACGCCGCCGAGCGCGACGCGGATGTCGCGGATGGTGCGGCCGTCGCCTTCGAGCTCCAGCCCTATCGCTGCGCTTGCCGCCGCGAATTCATAGGACTGGCGGTCGCGCACCTTGATGTAGGTCGAGCGTCTGGCCGCGGCCGAGCCGGGGATCTCGATGGCCGTGATCACCTCGCCGGGGCGGATGTCGTGCTCCTGCTCGGCGGTGGCGCCGGGGGCGAGGAAGAAGTCCTCGACCCTGAGCTTGCGCTCGCCGAGATCGACCTCGGCGTCGAAGGCGACCAGCGCAACGGCGAGGTCGCCCGGATAGGTGGCGATGCAGGCTTCGCTGGTGCCGAGCACGGCATGGCCGCGCGTCACGCCGCCGATCGCCGAGCAGCCGCTGCCGGGCGCGCGCTTGTTACAGGCCGGGAAGTTTTGCGGATCGCGGAAATAGGGGCAGCGCGTGCGCTGCATCAGGTTGCCGCCGATGGTCGCCATGTTGCGAAGCTGCGCCGACGCCGCCTGCCAGAGCGCTTCCGACACGGCCGGAAACAAGCTCTTCACCTCTGCATTGTCGGCGACATGGCTCATCTTGGCGAGCGCGCCGATGACGGCGCGGTCGCTGGTTACATTGATGGCGCTGAGCCCCTCGATATGGCTGATGTCGATGACGGTTGCTGGTTCGGCGACGCCGCATTTGGCGAGGTCGACCAGCGTCGTGCCGCCGGCCAGCAGCATGGCGCCGGGAAGGGCAGCCGCGTTGCGCGCGGCTTCCACGCTGTCGGCGCGGAGGTAAGCAAAATCTCTCATGAGCGGAGCTCCTGTGCGGCCTGGCGGACGGCGGCGACGATGTGCGGATAGGCGCCGCAGCGGCAGAGATTGCCTGCCATGTATTCGCGGATTTCCTCGTCGGAGCCGGCATGTCCCTCGCGGATGCAGGCCACCGCCGACATGATCTGGCCCGGCGTGCAATAGCCGCACTGGAAGGCGTCCTGCTCGAGGAAAGCGGCCTGCACGACGTTGAGTGTGCCGTCCTCATCGGCCAGCCCCTCGATCGTGGTGATCGAGCGGCCCTCGACCTGGGCGGCCAGCGTCAGGCAGGCCAGCACGCGCTCGCCGTCGACATGCACGGTGCAGGCGCCGCACTGGCCCTGGTCGCAGCCCTTCTTGGTGCCGGTGAGGTGCAGCCGGTCGCGCAGCGCATCGAGCAGGGTGACGCGCGGCTCGATGTCAAGGGAATGGTCGCGGCCGTTGAGGGTGAGGTGGACGGAGAGAGTGGTTGGACTGATGGTGACTTGGTCATTCATGGCGTCGGGCTCCAATTGCTGGACGCTAGGCGGATGGAAATGGGGCTTGGGAGGAGAGGGGCAAGGGTGAGGCTTGAAGGAGGGCGCCGGCGGCGGCGAGACTGATCCCCCGAAAGGGGGAGATTGGCAGCGTCACCGCCCCGACCCTTCTCCAGCGGCCAAGGCAAGCTTTCCGTCCTTCAACACGTGACATACCGCTTCCCCTGGTTATATGATAAAAGCACTCCACTAAAGCGGAGGTGCCTCCGTTTATTTAACTGGGGTCTGGCCAGTCATGGTTCAACCCCCCATATTGCGTTCAGTGGAGAAAAAAGTGCCGGACCCCCAGACGACCGCCGAAGCGACGCGTGATACGCCAGCGCCAAAGCCGATGCGCGCCGATGCGCAGCGCAACCGCGACAAGCTGGTCGAGGTGGCCGCGCAGGCGTTCGCCGCCGACGGCGTCGACGCCTCGCTGGAGGAGATCGCCAAGCGGGCAGGGGTCGGCATCGGCACGCTCTACCGGCATTTCCCCACGCGCGAGCATCTGGTCGAGGTGGTCTACCGGCGCGAGGTGGAAGGGCTCTGCCATGCCGCCGAGGACCTGGTGCGCGAGCATCCGGCCGATGTCGCGCTGGAGCTTTGGATGCAGCGCTTCGTCGACTACATCGCCACCAAGCGCGGCCTCGCCACCAGCCTGCGGCTTTTGCTCACCACCAATTCCACGCTGTTCTCCGACACATCGGGCCGCGTCTCCGGCGCCATGCGAAGCCTGATCGAGGCCGCCGCCGCCTCGGGAAAAATCCGCGCCGATGTCGACGCCTCCGATGTCATGCACGCGCTGGGCGGCATCTACTCCGCCCCCAACACGCCGGACTGGCGCGAGCGCTCGGGACGGCTGGTGAAGCTGCTGATGGATGGGCTGAGGTTCGGGGCAAAGAACCAGTAGGGACGGCGCTCTACGAAAAATCTCCCGCTAATTTCTCAGGGCGCCTAGCCCTTCTCTTCAACCAGGATGACCAGCGATTCAGGTACCACGCCGTCGAATTCCATGGCATCGACGGCTGCCTTGCTCTGCATCAGGGTCGCAAGCTTATCCATATCCGGAACGTCCATCATCACCGCCACCCGGTCACGATTCTTCGGATCGACGAAGGTGCGGATGTTGGTTATGCCGAGCGCGCCGAATATCTCCTTGCGCTTCGGTGACGTAAGCCAGTGCTTGGCGCCTTTTGTGATGTTGTGGTGGCCGATGACAGTTGGCATGAAATCCTCCCGAGGTGACGCCGGCAGGCCAAATCGACCGCCTTGTTGCGATCCACCGCCAGCCAACCAGCGCCTTTTCCGTAGATCTGTCAATTAGCGATTGCTGATGGACGAGGGGCCCGACGACTACGACGTCGCCCTTTTTTCCGTGCATCAACTCGTCATTCCAAATCTGGAAACTACATAGGCGTGGCCAACCCACCGTGCAGAAGGAACGATTCATGCCGGAACAGCTCAAATTGAACGACGGCTCAACCATTCCGCAGATCGGGCTCGGCGTATGGCAGGTCGATCCGGACATCACGGCCAAGGTGGTGCGTTGGGGTATCGAGGCCGGCTACCGGCTGATAGACACCGCCGAGGGCTATCGCAACGAGGAAGGCGTGGGCGAGGCGATCCGCGCCGCCGGCGTGCCGCGATCCGAGCTGTTTATCACCTCGAAGCTTCGCAACGGCGGCCACCAGCGCGATGCGGCGCTTCGCTCCTTCGACGACACGATGCAAAAGCTCGGCATCGACGGGATCGACCTCTTCCTCATCCACTGGCCGGTGCCCAGCCAGGACAAATATGTCGAGGCCTGGAAGACGCTGGTCGAACTGCAGGAGGGCGGCCGCATCAAGTCGGTCGGTGTCTCGAACTTCAACCAGGACCATCTGGAGCGCATCATCGGCGAGACGGGTGTCACGCCCGTCGTCAACCAGATCGAATTGCACCCACGCTTCCAGCAGCGCGACAAGCGCGAGTTCCACGCCAAGCACGACATCAAGATCGAAAGCTGGAGCCCACTGGGCAGCGGCCGGCTGCTGGCCGACCCGACGCTGGAAAAGATCGCCAGCAAGCACGGCAAGTCGGTGGCTCAAATCATCATCCGCTGGCACCTGCAGGAAGGGCTGGTGGTGATCCCGAAGTCGATCCATCAGGAGCGCATCGCCGGCAATTTCGATGTCTTCGATTTCGAGCTGGATACCGAGGACATGCAGACCATCCGTGGGATGGATTCCGCTGACGCCCGGACGGGGCCAGACCCGGCCACGGCGGCGTTTATGTTTTGAGGGCTAGGCTTCTTGTCGGAGCCGTCGCCGAAGCTGCCAATCTCCGCCCGTGAGGGGGAGATCGGCCGTTCCGCCTACACGTGCCAGCGCTTATCTGGTGGGTGTCGAAATGGCCTTTCGCGATGTCGATCCTAGGCCGGTGACGAAGCTTCGTATCTCCTCGATCAGGCGGTCGCAGTCTTCGCCCCAGATCACGTGGTCTCCGCCGGCCAGTTCGACGTATCTGGCGCCTTTGATATGCGTTGCCAGGTAACGCCCTTCCTCCGGCCGTACCCAGCGGTCCCCCGTCCTTTGCACCACCAGGGTCGGGACCCCGATCGCGGGCAGGATGTCGCGAACGTCGACTTCGGTGCCCCAGCGCCAGAGCGCAATCGCGTCCGCGGGCGAGGCCGAATTTCGGAGGTAGGCCGCAAACCACTCACGTTCGACCAAGTCTTCCGTCAGGCTGGGCGCTGCGTTGCTCATGTCGGCGGGCTTGCCCCATTGCCTCTCGACGGCGGCCACGTCGTCATCCACCTGCGCAACGGTTCTCGCCCAGGGATAGTCCTTCGACCACGTGCCCCTGGCGTAGGCTCCGGTGAGAACCAGCGCGGCTGTGCGCTCGGGATAGGTGGCGGCGAAGAGCATACACATCGGTCCACCCTCCGAGCTGCCAAACAGCACCGCTCGGGTGGAGCCGGCTGCGTCCAGCACCGCGCGAACATCTTCCATGCGCTCTTCCAGCGTCGGCAGGCCGACATTGCGGTCGGACAAGCCGGTGCCGCGCTTGTCAAGGCGGATCAAGCGCGAGAACGCGCCGAGCCGTTTCAGCACATGCGCGAACCGTGGTGAATCCCAGGCAATGTCGAGATTGGAGACCCAGCCCGGCACATAGAGGACGTCGATCGGGCCGTCGCCGGTCACCTGATAGGCAATGTTGATCCCTGCCGATTTGACGTAGTGTATGGCCGGCGGCATCGGCTCCCCGCCGGAAAGACCCCCGTCGGCATTTGTCACGGAACCGGCCGCGGGCTCGGCGATCGCAGCCGGACGCTTCGGGCGGGGCAATGTGTGCATCCGGCGTGCTCTCAGCGTCTCATACAGTTGACGCGTTTCCGGGTCGGGCAGCAGCGCGAGGTCTCGCTGCAGCACGTCGCGGCAGAGCTCATACTGCTTAAGCGCGAAATTGATGCGGCCCTGCGCGGCATAGACTCGCATCAGAGCCCGGTGGGTATCCTCGCGCAGGGGTTCCATGACGAGCAGTCGCGCGGCCGTGCGCGCACAGGACGAAAGGTCGTTCGAGGTGCTGTAGTGCGCGACCAGCCTGTCCAATGCGGCGACCGCGATCGTTCTCAGGCGCTCGCGTTCGATCCGAAGCCAATCCTCGAACGGCCCCTCTTTCAAGCCGAGACCGTCGAGCAGGTCACCGCGGTAGACGACAAGCGCCTGCTCGAGCTCTCCAGGCGAGGAGCCAGCCGCCAGCGCCTCGAAGCGGGCGACGTCGAAATCGAAATCGTCGAGACGCAGCGCGATGCCGGCGCCTTCTGTCAGGAACCGTTCACTTCCGCACTTGTGCATGGCCTTTCGGATGGCTGAAACGGCTTGCCTCAGGCTCATCCGGGCCTGCGTTTCGCCACTGAGGCTCCACAGTAGTGCGGCAAGCTTCTCGCGCGACTGTGGCTGTCCCGCTTGCAGAGCGAGATAAGCCATTATTGCCCGTGCCTTGCGGCCGAAGGCCGGAGCCGCGGCTCCGTTACCGGCAAAGTCGAATCCGCCCAAAAGATAAAGATGAGGCCCGATCATCGGATTGCGCCCCGGCCACGGTTCTGGGCAATTCTTTCGCTTAGCCCCTGCTAATTCAACCGCTATCTCTTCCAAGCTGCCTTTTTCACGTTTCGATCACGCTGCCTTCTCCAGCTTCATCACGGTCGCGGCGGAGAGTTGGTCGGACTTGAAACGCGGGAGAACCCCAATGCTGCCCTTCAGCCCGACTGACTGGCCCTTCCGGCAAGAAGGCAATCTCCGCCGGCGGCAAGGCAACGCACCCCCAATCTTTCGTCACGACATCGCCCAGGCGCGCTACCTCGAGCGGCAGTGCGTTCAACGGATTGCCGCTGCGCCCGGTATCAATCTGCCAACCGTCGCGTGTCGGCTCCTTGCCTTACTGATGTCCATCGGCGCAACGCTCTCTCGCCGGCGTGCCGGGCGAGGACCCGCCTCGCCAATTCGCCTTTGAAAGCCGGCCTTTCCACTTGACGGCGGGCTTTCAGGACACCACCGCCGCCTAAATCCCTTCCCCATCCACCAGCGGCACGTCTTCGCCTTCCCATGGCGTCGGCATTGATCCTCGCCCCGCCGTGGGCAGCGGCATCCAGCATCTGAGCTCCGGCTCGGCATATTCGACGACGCGGCCGGGCGAGGAGTCCGACGCCCGCCAGCCTTCCTCGCCGAACTGGTCGGCGCGCGACCAGTAGGCCATGTCGACCTCGGCCGGTCCCTGCTCGGAGGAGCGCACCGTCACCAGGATGCGGCTGCCGTCCCGTGGCGCGCTCGCCATGTTGCGCCAGTGGTCGGTGTCGTCCATGCGAAGTCCTCCTGCCTGAAGCAATTCCAGAAAAAGTGCGCAGCGGTTTTTCGTC
Organism: Mesorhizobium sp. WSM3224; assembly: GCF_000427725.1. GTDB lineage: Bacteria > Pseudomonadota > Alphaproteobacteria > Rhizobiales > Rhizobiaceae > Mesorhizobium. The sequence goes on from NZ_ATYO01000003.1 coordinate 344,959, forward strand.
CGGAATTGCGTCAAAACGAAAACCCAATTCCAGGAAAAGCTGCAGCGGCTTTCTGTCCGGAATTGCGCGAAAACAAATTGCCTTCGTCAATAGTCGCCGCACGCCAGGAAGGGGTCAACCCGAACTTGGTGCAAGACAGAAATATCATCTGGAGCTAATATATTTACCGACCGCAATCGGACAGGCGACGATGGACGAAGGATTGCTGTCTCAAGCCACTCGTCTCGGGTCGGTCCATCTTAGGGTGACCGACATCCCGGCGGCCTTGACCGTCTGGCGCGACACGCTCGGGTTCACGCTATTCAATGAGGACGATGCCACTGCGGAGCTCGGTGCCGGCGGCCGGGTTCTGATCGTGCTCCATGCCGGCGCGGACGTCGCCCTGCCGCAGAAGTCGCGCGATCTGTTCCATGTCGCCATCCACGTCACGACCCGCCGCGACCTCGCGCACACGGCCGCCCGCCTCAAGACATCGGGCTTGCGATACAGCGCCCAGGACCACATTATTTCGGAATCGCTCTACGTCTCCGACCCGTCCGGCAACGGCATCGAGATATGCTTCGACACGCCGGAGCGCTTCCTGCGCCGGCAAGTATCGCCCGACGGCCAGGTGTCGTTGATCGCCACCGACGGCAGCGCGCATTCCGGGCTCGAGCCGCTGGACGTATCGGGCTTGCTGCGCGAAATCGGCAATTCCGGCCATGTCGAGCCGAAGATGGCGCAGGATGCCTTCATCGGTCACATCCACCTGCGCGCTCGCGCGCCCGAGACGCTGATGGAATTCTATCTCGGCGTGCTCGGCTTCCGGCCGCATATCCAGTCGCGGACCTTCGGCATGTTCGACTGCGGCACCCAGCGCCGCGCGCATATGGTCGCCTTCAACATCTGGGCGCGCGATGAGCTGCGAGAGCCGCCGCCGAATGCCGCCGGCCTCGACCATTTCACCATCGAGCTTGGTTCCGCGCAGGAACTTGCCGCCGTGGAGCGCAGGCTCGAAGCGGCCAACGTGCCGGCGAAAAGGGATGGCGGCGTGGTTTCGACCGCCGATCCGGAGGGCAACCGCTTGCGGCTGGTCCAGGGAGATTGACCGCGGCTGTTTGACGAGGGGAACGTAGAGGAAGGGAAAATGTCGCTCACAGTGATAGGAACCGGCTTCGGCCGGACCGGCACGGATTCGATGCGCGAGGCGCTGACCATGCTTGGCTTCGGCCCTTGCCATCACATGTCGGAGGTGATGGCGCATGCGGAGCAGAAGCGGCTTTGGCGGGCGCTGGCCAAGGGCGCCGCGCCCGACTGGGAGAGGCTCTTTGCCGGTTACAAATCCTGCGTCGACTGGCCGTCGGCGTATTACTGGCGCGAGTTGGTCGAAACCTACTGCCAGGCGCGCGTCATCCTCACCTGGCGCTCGCCCGAAAGCTGGTGGGAAAGTTTCCAAAAGACCATCCTGCCGGGCATCGCCGACAGCAAGGACCAGGACTCGCTGGGTATTGCCCTTCTCACGAAGCAGGTCTTCGGCGGCCGGCCGCAGGATCGCGCGCATGCGATCGCCGTCTACGAGGCCAATGTCGAGGCGGTGCTGAAAACCGTGCCGGCGGAGCGCCTTCTGATCCACAAGCTCGGCGACGGCTGGGAGCCGCTTTGCGCCCATCTCGGCGTTCCCGTACCGGACGAGCTCTATCCCGCTCGCAACACCACGCAGGAATTCCGGACGGCGTTTTCGATGAACTGAGGGGAGTAGGGAGTAGGGGTATATGGAATAGAAAATCGCGGCGTCGACGGAGTCTCACTTCCTCACTCCCTTACTCACACATGCACGTCGCCGAAGGATAGCTCGCCGTCATCGGCTCGGATGAGGAAAGCCGCGGCAAGCAGCGCGAGATAGCAGGCGCCCACCCCGCACACGACGACGACGCCCGGGATCGGCCCCAGCGTCGCCACCCGGAACGTGTCGACAAGCGAGGCGCCGAAGCCGAGCGGCGAGCCTTCGCGCGACAGGCTTGGCGTGGTGATCTTCAGGATCCAGGCGAGCAGCAGGATTGTGTACATGAAGATGTAGTTGCGGCGCAGCCGGCGGATCAGCGCCGCGCGTTGCGTAATCAGGAAACGCGGCGAGCGAAGGCCTTCGCCGAGAATGGCCAGCCAGTTGGAGGCGTAGTCGGGCTGCGGCGAAAAGACCTGCGCGAAATAATAACGCTCGAACTGCCGCACGCGGGCGCGGTAGACGTCGAAGAAGCGGTAGCGCCGCGCCTCGATCCACAAAAGCAGCGTGATCAGGAGCATGGCGAATAGGAGCACGCCGTGATGCGCGGAGGGCGTCGACAGCGACACCGACAGCATCGCTGCCACCACCGTGATCGCCCAGTTGCTGGTGCGGTCGAGCCGGTCGCGCCAGCCGGCCATGCGCGCGATCTCGGCGCGGTGGAAATGCGACAGCGTTGTGGTGAATTCGGGGGAACTGAGCTTCAGCGCCAGCGTGTCGGAAGCTCGCGGCGGCGCGGCCGCCTCGGTTGATCTTACTGGCGCAGCCGTCTCTGTCGACTGTGCGTCGGTGGATCTTGCGGCCTTCGTCTGGGACATTCCTCTGCCATGCGCCTCCCGCCGCCGTGGCCGGCCGAACCTTGACGTCAAGAACTGCCGGCCACACCCCAACTTTCATAACGTGCGGCCGGCCAGAATGTTCCCGCCTTTTCAGGCGGATAAGTCAGGATGCAAGCGGGGGAAGACCGCCATTCGCGCGCCGCGGAAAGGGCAGCACCTCGGCCATTGGCCGGGCATGCTGGGCGGCCGCCACTGCGTCGATCACAAGGTCGAGCGCCGCAAGCGCCGCGCGGCTCGTTTCGTCGTCACCACGCAGGTAATGGCATGCCCGGTCGAGGTGCAGGTGGGCGGCGGCAAAGTCGCTTTTCATTAGCTTCTCCTTGTTGCCCCGCCGTGCCGCGAACATCCCCGAGTCGACTTACCGGGAAGCAAAAAACGGCGATGGCATTTGAATAGAATTGTAGGGAGCTTTTCCTCTCCCCCGCCAAGGCGGGGGAGAGGTGTCCGCGAAGCGGACGGAGAGGGGCTTTCGTAGGGCGGAAGTCTTCCTCTAGGAGGCGCTTTCGCCGCTCGAACCAGCGCTCCCCTCTCCGTCTCGGCTTGGCCGAGCCAGCTCTCCCCCACTTCATGGGGGCGAGGAAACGGCTGCCGGCGACCGTGCAACCGAACCCTGCGCCAAACCGTTATGACGCGAAATCGAGGGGATACAGGCTTGTCCAAAATACTCAATCGGCGGTCGGTCGCGTTTGCCGTCATCGCGCTTCTGCTGATGCCAGCCGTCGCCGCCGCCGCCGGGAAAACAGGCATGTCCTCGGAAGGCATTTTTGTCGCCGAACTGGTCCTGCTTCTGGTGGTCGGCCGCGGCATCGGCGAGGTGCTGGAGACGCTTGGACAGCCGGCGGTGATGGGGCAGCTGATCGGCGGCATCCTGCTCGGGCCCTCGCTGCTCGGCTGGGTCTGGCCGGCGGCCGAGCGGCTGATCTTCGCCGGCGACCCCTCGCAGAAGTCGATGATCAACGCCATCGCCCAGCTCGGCGTGCTGATGCTGCTCCTGCTCACCGGCATGGAGACGGATCTGAGGCTGGTGCGCCGCGTCGGCCGCGCCTGTTTTTCCATCTCGGCCGCGGGCGTCGCCGTGCCGTTCGTGCTCGGCTTCGCCGCCGCCCAGTTCATGCCGGACGCGCTGCTTGCCGCCGGCAGCGGGCGCATCGTCGCCGGGCTGTTCCTCGGCACCGCGCTCTCGATCTCTTCGGTCAAGATCGTCGCGATGGTGGTGCGCGACATGAACTTCATGCGCCGCGACCTTGGCCAGATCATCGTGTCTTCCGCCATCATCGAGGACACGATCGGCTGGGTGATCATCGCGATCACCATCGGCATCGCCACCAGGGGGCGGATCGAGATCGGCGGTCTTGCCTTCACCATCCTCGGCGTCGCCGCCTTCATGGCGTTTTCCTTCACGCTCGGGCGGCGCATCGTCTTCGATGCCATCCGCTGGACCAACGACACGTTTCGTTCGGAATATGCGGTGGTCACCGTCATCCTCGCCATCATGGGCGCAATGGCGTTGATCACCGACTTGATCGGCGTCCACACCGTGCTCGGCGCCTTCGTCGCCGGCATATTGGTAGGGGAATCGCCGATCCTGTCGCGCCACATCGAAGGGCAGTTGCGCGGCATCATCACCGCGCTTTTCATGCCGGTGTTCTTCGGCGTCGCCGGCCTGTCGGCCGATCTCACCGTGCTGATGGATCCTCAGCTCGCGCTGCTCACCGTGGCGCTGGTGGTGATCGCCAGCATCGGCAAGTTCGGCGGCGCCTTCATCGGCGCGGAAGTCGCCGGCATGAGCCGCGCCGAAGGCGTCGCAGTGGGCTGCGGCATGAACGCGCGCGGTTCCACGGAGGTCATCGTAGCCTCGATCGGCCTGTCGATCGGCGTGCTCTCGCACAACCTTTTCACCATGATCCTCACCATGGCCGTCATCACCACCCTGGTCATGCCGCCGACATTGCGCTGGGCGCTGCGTCGCCTGCCGGTGGGCGAGAACGAGAAGAAGCGCCTGGACCGCGAGGAAATCGACCAGCGCGGCTTCGTCGCCAATCTGGAGCGGCTTCTGGTGGTGGTCGACGAGGGCGTCGTCGGCCGCTTCGCCGCCTATCTCGCCGGCGTCATCGGCGCCGGCAAGCCGACGACGGTGCTGCATTCGAGCGGCGAGATCGACGCCGAGCCCACAGAGGGGCTGCATCTGGAGGAGATCGAGAAGGGCGCCGAAGACAGCCGCGAGGCGGCAAAGAAGTCCGATGAGGCGCCCATGCGCGAATCCCCCGTCACCCGCCGCCAGCATGAGGAGCTTTCGGCCGCGGCGGTCGCCAAGGAGGCGCGCAAGGGCTACGGCATGCTGGTCGTCGGCCTTGGCCGCGCGGTCACCGCCAAGGGCGGCTTCTCGCATCGGCTGAACGAAGTCGCCGGCGCCTTCGACGGGCCGGTCTGCCTGGTGCTGAAGCCGCCAACCGCCGGCCGCCAGATGCCGGGGCTCGGTCCGGGATCAGGCAAGATACTGGTGCCGGTCACCGGCACGGCGGTTGCCCGCCGCGGCGCCGAGCTGGCTTTGGCCATCGCCGCCGTCACCGGCGCGCCGGTCAAGATGCTCTATGTCGCGCGCGGCGGCCGCGAAGAGCCGCGCGACACCGTCTCGCATCGCCGCCGGGAGGCGGTGCTGAAGGACATCGTGGCGCTCGCCGACCGCTACGGCGTCGAGATCGAGACCGCCATCCGCTCGCGTACCGCCGCCGCCGATGCCATTGCCCGCCAGGCCGGCAGGAACGCGGCATTGATCGTCATGGGCGTGGCGAGGCGCCAGGGCGAGGAGCTCATCTTCGGCGAGACGACGACGGCCGTCCTGCGCCGCAGCCCGTGCCCGGTGGTGCTGATCTCCGATGAGCGCCTGCGCCGCGACGAAAGTGACCGCGAGGCGGTGCGCACGGGAACGGGGGCGGGGTGAGTCGACCTGCACCGGCGCGGCAATTGGCCGCCCATGTGAAGCGTCTCACAGGGACGCGTTCTGCTGCGCGCTGGTGATCGCGCTAACCGCGTGGAAGCGGCGGGCAGCACGGTCGACGCCGCGCCTTCGGGCGAGTCCGGCTACACGGCGATGCTGATGGATAATCTGTTGGTGTAAGGCGATCGGCAGCCTCGGCGCTTCGCTTTTGAGGTTTTGCCCTACTTGCCTTCGAAAAACACGTGTATCGCGGCGTCCAATTTCTCGATGAGCTCGCCATTGCGAGTGCTGCCAGCCCAGATCAGTGCATTGAGGCGCACGTCCTTGTTGAGGAAGTTCACCTTCCTGGATTCCAGCAGATACTCAGCGACTGCGAAGTGCCGGCCCTTGATGGCTTCGATGAGGGCGCTGTTTCGTCCTGTTTTGTCGGCCGCATTGACGTCTGCGCCATGCTCGACCAGCAGCTTGACGGCATCGAGATGCCCGTTCCTTGCCGCCTCGATCAGCGCTGTACGGCCATAGTAAGTCGGCACGGGCATCGATATCGATCTCAGGGTGTCGCACCAGCGCATGGATGCAGTCATAATGTCCCTTTGCCGAGGCCAGGCTCAGGGGCGTGCTCTTCCACTTGTTCCTCGAATTGACGTCGATTTCCGGGTCCGCGACCAGGGCTTCGAGCACAGCCATGCAGGCATTGTGGGCGGCAAGGTGCAGCGCCGACCAGCCGCCTTCGTCGGCCTGGTTGATGTCCGCCCCGGCCGCGAGCTCCGCCAGTACAGCCTCGGCGTCGCCTTTCTCGGCCGCTACCAGCAGGTTGGACCAACCCCTGGCGTCTTCGGCTTCCAAGCCTGCCGTCACTACAATGCTCCCGGACCATGGTCGCGCGCCGGCATGTGGCCGGCTTATCTTGCAGAGGGTTTCACACTCGCCGTCGTCCGGCAACGGATTTTGCGTCACGGGCCGGCGGTTCCGCGAAGCGTCGGAACCGCCGCGTGTTTTTCGAAGCTCACGCCGGCTGCAGCTTCTGCCGGCTCGGCTGCGGCGGGAAGGCGATGGCGATGCCGGCCGCGCCCAGCCCGATCAGTGCCGAGCCGATGAACAGCCAGTGATAGCTGGCAGTGGCGTCGTAGATCATGCCGCCGGCAAGCGGCCCGAGCGACATGCCCAGGCTTGAAAGCATCGTGGCCGCGCCAAGGATGGTGCCGATGATGCGCAGGCCGAAATATTCGCGCGCCAGCACCGCGTAGAGCGGCATCACGCCGCCATAGGTGGCGCCGAAGATGACGGCCAGAAGGTAGAACTGCTCAAGCTGACCGACGGTGAGGTAAGCGGCGATCACCAGCCCCTGGATGACGAGCCCGGCGACCAGCACCGGCTTCACGCCCAGCCGGTCGCCGAGCACGCCATAGAGCACGCGCCCGCCAAGGCCGGCGAGCCCCTCGACGCTGTAGATCGACACCGCCGCCATCGGCGCGACACCGCAGGACATGGCATAGCTCACCATGTGGAAGATCGGGCCGGAATGCGCCGCGCAGCAGGCGAAGAAGGTGAGGCCCAGCACGATGAATTGCGGCGAGCGCAGCGCCTGGCCGACGCTCATGCCGGGGTCGTCGGTGGCAGGCGCCGGCGTGCCGTCGGCGGCTGCGAGCGCCGCCGGCGGCTGGCGCACCAGGAAGACGGCGGGCAAAAGCAGCACCCAGGCCACGATGCCGATATCGAACATGGCGGTGCGCCAGTCATAGGCGCTGATCAGCCAGCGCGCGAAGGGCGAGATGGTCATCGGCGCGACGCCCATGCCGGCCGAGACCAGCGAGACGGCAAGGCTGCGGTTGGTGTCGAACCAGGCGGTGGTGAGCGCGATCATCGGCGCGAAGAAGGCGCTGGCCGCCAGCCCGACGATGATGCCGTAGCTGAGCTGGAAGACCAAGAGCGAGGTGGCCCGGCTCGCCACCACCAGCGACAGGCCGAGCAGCACGGCGCCCGCAAGCACCACGGGCCGCGCGCCGACCCGGTCATAGATCGCGCCCCAGGCGAAACCGCCCAGGCCCATCACCAGGAAATTCAAGGTCATGGCGCTGGAAATGCCGGTGCGCGACCAGTTGGTGTCGAGTGACATCGGCTCCAGAAAGATCGCCAGCGAAAACATGGCGCCGAGCGCCACGCAGGTCATCAGCGCGCCGGCCGCGACGATGACCCAACGATAGGAATGATTCATGGTTCTGCTCCCATGCCGTAAGGCATCCTGTTTGATGCGGCACGGTTTTTCCAGTCCACCGGGCCGTTTGCGTCCGAAGGACGCCAAGGCGGGAGCCGATCCTACAATCTGGTTGCATTTTTTATCCGGATTTTTTGAACGGGTGGAGATTTGGCTGTTGCCTGAAAAGTCGCGTTCCTTCGCGCCCGCCGCTGTCCGCCAGCCTCTCTGTATGTCAGCAGCTTCCAGTACCCCGCATTGACCGCACGCTGGTCCCTTCTAAATTGCCCCCTGACAACAGGAGAACCCGCATGGAACTCTATCGCGGCCGGCTCATCGACCACATCCAGCTCGTGGTGCGCGACCTCCAGGCCAGCCGGCGCTTTTACGGCGCTGTGCTTGAGGTGCTGGGCATCCCGATCGGCGGCGAGGCGCAGGATTATTTCTGGGCCGACGAATTGTTCATCTCCAGCGCCGACAGCCGCGCCGCGCTCGGCGTGCTCACCGGCCGCCACCATCTCGCCTTCCAGGCGAAGGACCGCGCCATGGTCGATGCCTTCTACCAGGCCGGGCTCGCCGCTGGCGGCAAGGACAATGGCGCGCCGGGCGAGCGCCATTACCATCCCGGCTACTACGCCTGCTTCCTGCTCGACCCCGACGGCAACAACATCGAGGCGGTGTTCCACGGCGAGGCGAAGCGGAGCGTCGCTGCGGTGGTGGTGAGTTTCTGAGGCCTACCGACGCCAGCACGGCTTGGCGATTTCCTCCCGCACATCGTCCATGGTCAGGCCGATGTCGCCGATCAGGTAGGGCGTGTCGCGTGCCCTGAGCGCGAGCTCTTCGCGGAAGTGGGCGCGCTCGCGCCATGCCGACAGCAGGCTGAAAACACCGGGCTGTCGCCCGGCAGGGCCGGCGTCCGCCGCCTGAGCGCGGAGATCCAGCCGCACGGCGCCGTAGAAACCGGATAAGGTGTTGAGTATCGTTTTCATCTTCGGCTCCCTCGTTTGAAACGCTGCCCTTGATGAAGGACACGCGCCGAGCCTGAACCTCCGCCCTCTGCCAAGCCATCGGCCGCATGCAGTGTTTTGGGTCCTGCATTTGTAGTATTTTGCCCCCACACGGTTGAACGCATCTACGTCCGCTGGCAGGACAGGACATGAACCGCATCATGACGACCTCGGAGGCCTTGTCGGACCGCGAGCGCGCGGTTGCGGAAAAATTCGCTGCCGGCATGACCTATCGCGAGATCGGCGAGGCACTGTTCATTGCGCCGTCCACCGTGCGCACCCATCTCGCCGCGATCTATGAGAAGCTCGGCGTGCGCAACAAGATTGCGCTTGCCAGCTATATCAACGGCGCGGCGCATCCGGCTCCCATCCTGCCCGATGCTCCGCCGGTGCTCGCCATGTTCCCGATCGAATGCATCAGCGCCGACGAGCGCTGGCGCCGCTTCGCCGACGGTCTGTCGTCGGACATCACCGTCGATCTCGCTCGCTACGCCGACATGCCGGTGATCGCCTTCCACACCATGAGATCGATGGGCAGTAGGCCCGCTGATTTCGCCGCCGACGGCAAGGCATTGGGCGCTGCCTACATCGTGTCGGGTCAATTGCGGGCCGACGACCGCCGCATCCGGCTGACGGTCGAACTTGCCGACGCTCGGACCAGGGTCAGCCTGTGGAGCGAGCGCTTCGACCGTCCGGCGGATGACATCTTCGCGCTGCAGGACAGTCTGACCGAAAGCGTCATCAACGTGCTGGCCGGTTGCTTCGGGGCGCTCGCCACGGCCGGCCGCAACGCGATCCGGCGCAAGCCGCCGGCCAGCCTGCGGGCCTACGACCACTATCTGCTGGCGGTAGAACAGCACAACACCTTCAGCCTCAGCGGCAACCGAGAGGCCATCAGGCTGTTTTCACGCGCGCTCGAGCTTGACCCCAACTTGGCCGACGCCTGGATCGAACTGGGCTATGCCTATTCGATCGAGGCCTGCAACGGCTACGGCGGCGACCCGAAGGAGTCGATCGAGCGATGGCGTTGGGCAATCGAAAATGCGCTGCGCCTCGACCCGACCAACAGCAGCGCTCTCGTCTGCTTCGGCGATCTCATGGGCTGCCTCGGGGATTTCGCGGCAGCCGAACGCGCGTACCGGCGGGCCTTCGAATATGGCTCCAACCAGGCCGACGTGCTGGTGCTGCTTGCCGGCAGCAAGGCGCTCGTCGTGGGTGATCCGGCAGAGGCCATCCCGCTCATCGAGCGAGCCATGCGCCTCAACCCGCTTGCCCCGCCCTGGTATTTCGGCATGCAGGGCCGCGTCCTGTTCGCTGAGGGCAGGCACCGGGAAGCCATTGCCGCCCTGCGACGCAGCACGCTGGATTCTCCCCACGTGCTGATTTTCCTGATGCTCGCCTGTGCGATGGTGGGCGAGAGCCTCGAGGCCGCTGCCATCGCGGGCAGGCTGCGCGGCGAATTTCCGGGCTTCTCGGTGGAGGGTTTTATATCGGGCTACCCCATCACCAATCCGGGTGCCGTGCGCGCCATCCGCGATGCGGCGAAGCTGGTGACGTTCCGCTAACCCCCGCCCAAAAACGCCGCGATCAGCTTCAGCATGTTGCCATCCTGCCCGAACTCTATCCCGTCGAAGTCGTGGCTGTCCTGGCGCTGCGCCTTGGAGAGCTGGTCGAGATAGGCCGTCAGCGCCGCCCTGACCTTCTTGCAGCCGGGATCGTTCTCGGCGGTGAGGCCGGTGCTGAAGGCGACGATCTTGTCCACCATGTCGACAATGCCGGCGCCGTGCACCTTCTCATGCGCGATCAGCCCGGCGGCGAATGTATCCCAGCGCGACTGCAACGCGGGCGCTAGTTTTCCCGCCGGCTTCGGCAGCGTGTAGGTGATGATGAGCTTCGGCCGGGCCGTCTTCAGCACGCAGGCGCTGCCTTGCGGTTGGTAGTCGCGCTGCCAGGTCAGCTTGAAGAAAGTGTGCGCAATGACGCGCCGCGCGTTGCCGGCGGTGCCTACCAGCGGGCCCTTTTCGCCGATCGAGAGATAGAGCTGCTCGGCGCTCTGACCCGAGACGGCATAGGCGTCGATTTTCTCGACGGGTTTCCAGTCGGCGCGTGCCGGCGTGGACAGGAGCAGGGCTATGAGGAGGAGGGCGGGCTTCATGCAGCGATCCATAGCATCGGGTCTCGTTCGGCAGAAGTCGGCCCGCGTATTTCCGGAACCCGTTCCACCCGTCGGTCGTTTCCCTGGGCAATCATCCCAACCCACGGGGGAGGAAGAAGATGACCCGCAACGACATCATTTCCGTGCTTGGACCGGTCGACGAGGCCGTCATCGCCGACATCGCGCTCACCGGCGCCAGCGTCGAGGAACTGCGCGAGGCCTTCGCCTGGATCGGCGCCGACGAGGCGCTGGTCAATGAAGGCCATGCCATGCCCGGCGCCCGCGTGGCAAAACTGATCGAGATCCTCGAACCGCCGGAAGACGAGCCGGCGGCACCGGGCGCGATGGAATAGCGCCGCGCTCTATCTCCCCGGGGGATAAGGCGTCAGCGTGCCGGGCGCGATGATATAGGGTGCCGCCACTTAGGTGTTTCTCCCTACTTGCCCCTGCAACACCCCCCGTCATAGCTTTTGCCGCTTTGGCGGGAGGAAAAAGCGATTGGACACCAATGTCGTCATTATCGGCGCCGGCCCTGCCGGGCTCGCCGTCGCCGCCTGCCTGAAGCAGGCGGGAATCGACTTTGTAATCCTCGAAAAGGCCGATGAGGTTGCGCCGTCCTGGCGGCGGCATTACCGGCGGCTGCATCTGCACACGGTGAAATCCTTCTCCTCGCTGCCTTTCGCGCCGTTCCCGAAAAGCCATCCGCGCTATGTGCCTCGCGAGAAGGTGGTGGCTTATCTCGATGCCTATGCCGAGCGTTTCGGCCTCAAGCCGCGCTTCGGCGTCACCGTCAAATCGGTCCGCCGGGAAGGCGAGCGCCTGCTGGTCCAGACCGATGCCGGGCCGCTCGATGCGCGCAGGATTGTCGTTGCCACCGGCAACAACGCCGAGCCGATCACGCCGGCCTTCCCAGGCATCGAAGGCTTCAAGGGCAAGGTGCTGCACAGCGCCGCCTACACCGAGGCAGAACCTTACGTCGGCAAGGACGTGCTGGTCATCGGCATGGGCAATACGGGCGCGGAGATCGCGCTCGACCTAGCCGAGAGCGGCGCCAGGCCCACCATCTCGGTGCGCAAGGGCGTCCACATCGTGCCGCGCCAACTCTTCGGCGTGCCGATCCAGATGGTGGGCATCGCCAGCCGGACGATGCCGCAGTCGCTGAACGACTGGATGTTCCCAAAAATCCTCGACCTGGCGCTGGGCCGGCTGGAGAGATACGGCATCGTGCGGCCGAGAGAAGGCATCCTCGCCCAGATCGACGCGGGGCGCATTCCGATGATCGATGTCGGCACGGTCGCGGCAATCAAGCAGGGAAGGATCGGCATCGCGCCCGATATCGCAAGCTTCACCGGCGACGGCGTGAAATTCGCCGATGGAGTGGAGAAGAAATTCGACGCGGTGATTTTCGCCACCGGTTACCGTCCGGGCTATGACGGCTTCCTGCCTCCAGAACTCAGACCGGAAAAGAGCGGCGTGAATGCGCGCGCCAGGGAGTTGGGCGTCTATCTCGTCGGCTTCTACAACCCGGTCACCGGCCTGCTGCGCGAGATCGGCATCGAGGCGCGGGCGGTGGCGAAGGATATTGCGGGGCGGGGCATCTAAGCCGATAAGCCGAGTTCCGTCAGGCCAAAGGGGGGTGCCTTCGCGCCGACGTCCAGGTGCTAGCGTTGCGATTGCCTGAATCGGGTGGCGCCCGTCATACCCATAATGCGAAGCCATCCCATCAACCGGGGTCCACTCCATGCTCACGCTCTACGATTATCTCCCGTCGCAAAATGCCTGGAAAATTCGCGTCCTGCTCGGCCTCCTCGGCGTCGCCTACGAAACCCGCATGGTGTCGATCTTCGAAGGCGAGAGCCGCACGGAGGCTTTTCTGAAGCTCAACCCGGCCGGGGCCGTTCCGGTGCTCGCCGTGGAGAATGGCCAGGCAATCGCCGAGTCCAACGCGATCCTCGTCTGCGTCGCCGAGGGCACATCCTATCTGCCGGCAGACCGGCTTCTTCGCGCCAAGGTGATGCAGTGGCTGTTCTTCGAGCAGTATTATGTTGAACCGGTCATCGGCTCGCTGCGCTTCTGGACGCTGACTGGGCGGCTGGAGCGTAACAGGGCGCTGGTCGCGGGCAAGCATGAGGCGGGCGTGCGGTCACTTGGCGCACTGGAGCGAAGCCTGCAAGACACACCGTTCCTGGTCGGCGATACGCTCACTATCGCCGACATCGCGGTCTATGCGTACGGCCATCGCGCCGAGGATTGCGGTTTCTCACTCGCCGACTATCCGGCGGTCGGCGGTTGGGTGGAGAGGGTCGGCGAGGCGATCGGGCCGGGCTATCCCGTCCATCCCTACAGCATCGATCCGCATTCAGCCGGGTGAGGACGGCCGGCGGCGGCTCTCTAAATTAGGCAAATTCCAGGTGGGGCCGCTTCCTGGAATTGCCCTTGCTTTATGTGCCGGCCGCCGGCCGGCCTTCAATGCTTGCTCTTGGTGGAGCCGGCACCGGCACCTCCGATCGGGATACGCCTGGCTTTCGCCTGGGCGCGCTGGGTCTTGGGCAGCGTCACCGTGAGCACGCCGTTGTGGAAGTCCGCGCGCACCTTGTCTTCCTCGATCTCGGTGCCGAGCGGAATGCGCCGTTCGAAGCGGCCATAGAAGTGCTCGGAAAACTGCCTGTCCTTGTCTTCGGTCAGCGACTTCTTCTCGCCGCGCAACGTCAGCACGCCGTCGTCCATCATCAACTCGACGTCCTTCTCCTCCATGCCGGGCATTTCGGCCGTGATGCGGACTTCGGAGTCGGTGTCGGAGATTTCGACGCTCGGCCATCCGGCGCGTCCGCCAAAGGTGTCGCCAAGCGACGGCATCCTGCTGCCAAAATCGCGGAATGCATCATCGAATAGACGGTTCATCTCGCGATGCAGCGCCACGAAGGGATCGCGATCGCCGTCGCGATAAAGACCGGGAACCTTACTGCCTTCCCTGGCCCACGGGATGAGATCACGCATTGCCATTTCGATGTCTCCTTCTCGGTTGCATGAGGCGATGCAGGTGCCTGGGTACCGGACAGCTTCGAGGCTGTGCTGGCTGACTGGTCCTCCGGGGCGTCGGCCGCGTTCCGAGCACTCCCCGCACGTCCAGCGCTTGCGCACGAGATCGGCTAGCATCGATCTGGGGAACGGCTCTGCGAAGTCAAGGCCCGCTCTTCCCGCCGCGCCAGGCTTTCTTCGATCGGCCGCCGGACGCAATGATTTTGAGCCATTTTGTCCGCCCGGGAACGCCGGGCGATGCCGGAACAGAAGGCCGCGCAGGGCGTTTCCGTTCAAGCAGTTTCGGGAAGCGCGCGTGTGTTTTCCGTCATGATTGGAGCAGTGTGCCGCCACCCACGCAAGGGGTGCCACGAGGCCCGGCCTGCTTTCCCAACGGCACAAGGGAGATCCGCAATGGTGCGCACCGTCGCTTTCGTTATTCTCGCCACCGGCATGGCCAGCCTGCCCGCCATGGCGGCCGAGCAATACTGGGTCGCCAGGGATGCCGTCTCGAAACAGTGCGAGATCGTGCCGAAAAAGCCCGACGGGACGCTTGTCATCGATCTCGGCAAGAAGAAATACGCCAGCGAGGGGGAGGCCAGGAAGGCGATGGAGGCGCTTTCGGATTGCAAGAAGAAATAGGGCCGTAAACGCTTACCGGTCCACCGTCGACATCGCCCGCTCATTGTATCGTGGCCCCGCCACCTTGTCGGCCGTCAGCGCCATGTCGAGTCCCAGCATCTCGGTGGCGTCGAGCCTGATGTCCGCCGCCGCGACATTCTCCTCCAGATAGGTCCGCCGCTTGGTGCCGGGGATCGGCACGATGTCGATGCCGAAGTCGGGGCCCTTGGCGAGCAGCCAGGCGATCGCGACCTGGCCGGGTTTGACGCCTTTTGCCGCGGCGATGTCGCGCACCGTGGCTGCCGCCGCGACATTCAAGTCGAAATTCTCGCCCTGGTAGCGCGGGTCGCCGCGGCGGAAATCGCCCTCGGGATAGTCTTCCGCCCGCCTGACGTCGCCGGCTAGGAAGCCGCGGCCGAGCGGCGCGAACGGCACCAGGCCGATGCCCAGCTCCTTCAGCGCCGGGATGATCTCTGGCTCGAGGTTGCGCTCCCACAGCGAATATTCACTCTGCAGCGCCGAGACCGGATGCGCGGTATGCGCGCGGCGGATGTTGGAAATGCCCGCTTCCGACAGGCCGAAGAAGCGCACCTTGCCCTGAGCCACCAGTTCGCCGACCGCGCCGGCGACATCCTCCATCGGCACGGCGGGGTCGATGCGGTGCTGGTAGAAAAGGTCGATGCGGTCGGTGGCGAGCCGCTTCAGCGAAGCCTCCACCACCTCGCGTATATGCTCGGGCCGGCTGTCGAGGCCGGCCTGCTTGCCGTCGGCGATGCGGAAGCCGAACTTCGTCGCGATCGTCACCTGATCGCGCCGGCCTTGCAGCGCGCGGCCGAGCAGTTCCTCGTTGACGAAGGGTCCGTAGACCTCGGCCGTGTCGAGGAAGGTGCAGCCGAGCTCGATCGCCCGGTGCAGCGTCGCGATCGACTCCGCCTCGTCGGCCGGGCCGTAGGCCTGGCTCATACCCATGCAGCCGAGGCCGATCGCCGAGACTTCGAGCCCCTGGCCGCCGAGTTTCCGTTTGCCGAGGCTCATCGATGTTCTCCGAAGGTAAATAAGCGCTCGCGAAAATATAGAGGCCGGAAGCGAACCGTCCAGCCGCCAATATTCGCTTGATCGGGATCAAGGCAGGCTGGGCGGAGGGTCCTATCGTCAATTCGTGTTGGGCAGGACGCAAGGCGGGCGGGTGGTTCCGGCCGGCACCATTCCCTCGGAGCCCTGACGAACCATCCGGATCGCCTGCGTGGAACTCAAGCCATCGGCAGCATGTGGCGCATGATCAGCGAGGCGTGCCCGCCGACACCATGCGAGGCCTCCCGCCGTTCGACCACTTCGAAGCCGTGCTTGCGGTAGAAGGCGATCGCGCGGTCATTGCCCTCGATCACCTCCAGCGCGATCGAGGGAATGCCGGCATGCGCGGCAAGCACGGCGTGCAGCAGGTCGACCGCCAGACCGCTGCCGAACGCCCGTGGCTCGACGTGGAGCCGCTCCAGCATGACGTCGCCCTTTGTGTCCATCATCGCCATCGCGTAGCCGGTGATCGAACCGTCGGCGTCTTCGGCGACGAAGGACATCTTGTCCTCGTCCTCGAGCTCGGCCGCGAGCTTTTCCGGCGCGTGCCTTTCGGCGGAAAGCCGGGCCACGGTCTCGTCGCCCATGATCGGCGCATAGGTCCGCCGCCAGGATTGGCCGAGCAGACGCGAGACTGCCGCAAGGTCGTCACTCGTCATCGCGCGGATGCGGGTCATCTTCGTGGTCCTCGTTGCAATCTGGAAGATAGGGCGAAGCGCGGCGTGTAGCGAGGCGCCCGTCGGCTTAAGCCATGCTCGCGGCCGGCAGCTCCTCGCGGCGGCGCATCCTACGGCCAATAATCATCAACTGGCGCGCGGTGTTGTTGCGCAGGCGGCGCAGCCGCCATTCGAGCCCCGTCTCGACGGTGATCCGCTTGGCATAGATGCTGGAGCGCATCCCGGCGCCGTCGGTGGCGACCTTCACCGGGTCGTCGTAGAAGGCGCAGATCTTGTCGGCGTCCATGCCGGGCGTCGAGAGCCATTGCGGAATGTAGGTCGAAGCAAGCCGGTCGACATCGGTCACCACGCGGTTGATGCCGATGCCTGGCGTCGGGCACGTGGTCCAGAACGCGTCGCCGATGGTGACGACGCCGGCGCGGCGATGCTGCCTGGTCGTGGTCAGGCTGACCTGCCGCACCTCGACGGGGCCAGTAAGGGCGAAGTTGCCGCATTGCCTGGCGATCTCCGGCATCAGCTCGCAAAGCATCGCCTGCGGATTTTCACGGAACGCCCGCGTCCATTCCTCGGCCACGGCGCGGTAGACGAACATATTGCCCCGCAGGCGGTTGCCGATCGGGAAGACACTGAGATAGGCGACGCGGTCCGCCGGGTTCCTAGCGTAGCAGGTGACAGCCGGATAGGCGCATTCCTGCGGCGTGATCGCGAGGTCGAATCCGATCGACAGCGAGTGCGCCTTCGATTCCTCGACGCGCTCGATGCCGATGGCGCGCCGTACCGCTTCGCTGTAGCCGGTGGCCACCACCAGAAGGCGGGCTTCGATGACGGAACCGTCGGCAAGCATCAGGTGCTGCCGGTCCGGTCCGGTCGAGACCTCGGCGACCTTGCCCACCGTCAGCGGCACTTGCGGAGGCAGGGCCTGCCGCATGCCGTTGACCAGCGCGCCATAGGAGAAGGCGAATTCCCGTTTCCGTTCGCGCCGGAAGAACTGACCGAGGCGGAAGACGTGGATGTCGGTCATCGGCGTGACAAGGGGCCTGATGGCGGGGCCGAGGCCTAGCTTCTCGAACACCTGCATCTGCTTCATGCCGATCTTCTCGGCACGGAACTCGTCGTGATGGACCAGATGCGGGTCGATCAGCGCCACCTTGCGGCCTGCCTTGCCCAGCACGGCGGCCAGGCTCGTGCCCGCCAGCCCGGCGCCCACTATAGCCACTTCGACTTCGGCCGGACCAGCCTGGACGGCAGGCGTTTCGCGGCCCTGTGCAGTGCTCATTTTTCTGCTCCACAGCCCACGCGATGAATACCCGGGTAGCTGAAACAATCTCAAGCAACCCAGGCGCGAGCCTGGTAGCAATGAAGGATTAGGTTAATTCGCGGCACGGTTGCCGTCCGATAGCCCGCTGCCGAACCGATAGGGGCGGCAGCGGGCTATTGGTGCGACGGGAGTGCTGTCCCGCCGAGCAGGAGACACTGCTCACGATGATCTAAACCGGCTTCGCCAAGGACCGCGACTTACGGATTGGTAAGCTCGCTCACGATCATGTTCCCAGCCGGCGCGCAATCCCCCGACATGTGCTTCTGTGTGGTCGAAAGCAACTCCTCCTGCGCCAGGTGCGGCGTGGCCGGCTTGCCCGCCTCGCGGAACCGACGGGCGAAGATCATCAAATGGCGCGCGGTGTTGTTGCGCAGGCGGCGCAGCCGCCATTCCAGCCCGGTCTCGGTGGTGATCCGCCTGGCATAGATGCTGGCCCGCATGGCTCTTGCGTCGGCCGCGATCTTGATCGGATCGTCGTAGAAGGCGCAGATCTTGTCGGCCGCCATGCCGGGTGTTTCGAGCCAGGCGGGAATATGCGTCGCGCTGAGGCAATCGACATCGGTAAGCACCCGATGGATGCCGTCGCCTTGCGCCGGGCATGTCGTGGCGAACGCGTCGCCGATGAAGACGACGCCGTCGCGGCGATGGCCCTGTGACGTTGTTAGGCTGACCTGCCTCACTTCGACCTCGCTGGCGGTGGCGAAGCCGCCGCATCGCTCGGCAATCTCCGGCATCAGCTCCAGCAGCATCTTTTGCGGGTTTTCGCGGAACGTCCGCACCCAAGGATCGGCAACGGTCCGGTAGATGAACATGTTTGCCCGCATCCGCTCGCCGATCCTGAAGATGGTAAGAAAGGCAATGCGATCGGCGACCCGCTTTCCGTAGTAGGTGAGCGATTGGAGACCGAACTCCTGCGGCGAGATCGCCAGGTCAAAACCCATCGTCAGCGAATGCGCCTTCGATTCCTCGATGCGCTCGACGCCGATGGCTCGCCGTACCGCCTCGCTGTAGCCCGTCGCCACGACCAGCAGCCGGGCATCGATGATGGAGCCGTCGGTAAGCGCTAGGCGCTGCCGGTCCGGTCCGGTCGACACCTCGGCGACCTTGCCCACCGTCAGCGGCACTTGCGGAGGCAGCGCCGCGCGTATGCCATTGATCAGCGGCGTGTAGGAAAAGGCGTACTCCCAGGCCTGCTTGCGCTCGAACAACTGGCCGAAGCGGAAGACATGGAGATCGGTCATCGGCGTGGCGAGGGATCTGAAAACCGTGCCGAGGCCGAGCTTCTCGAACAGCCCCATCTGCTCCGCACGGGTTTTCTCGGCCCGGAATTCGTCATGGTGGATGCGATGCGGATCGACCAGCGCTATCCTGCGGCCCGCCTTGGCGAGCGACAGCGCGAGCAGCGTTCCGGCGAGCCCCGCACCGACGATCGCCACGTCGACCTCGGTCCGGCCAGGCGGCACGGCGGGTGTTTCGCGAGCCTCTGCGATGCTCATTTTTCGCCCCCACGGCCCATTGGCATGGGTTCCCGCCGCTTCCAGCGCGGCGCCATTGCCGAACCATCTATGAATTCCAGTCCGCCTGCTTCGTTGAGCGTATGCAGCTTGCGGCCGGCCCAGCCGACGCCGGGGTTGAGGATCGTCTCGACGACCTGTTCCATGCCGGTCTCGTCGAGTCGGGTGACGCGCGCGATGCCGAGCGCGGCGCCATAACTCCTGCGGCAGTCCTGCACCGGGCGCAGAAGCTGGCCGCTACGGCTGACCATGCGGCCCGCAGGCCGCGCCGAGGCGATGTCGATCAGCACCGGGTTCTTCGGATGCGGCGCCCACGGCCCGCGGAAATCCGGCGCCGACCAGAGATGAAGCTGGTCCGAGAAGGCGCCGCCGCCGTCGCGCACGGTGGCGAACATCCACCAGCGCCCGCCATGCTCGACAAGCGTGGCGTCGCCGGCGACGACGTCCGACAAAAGCGTCGCCTCCTTCACCCAGCCGCCCGGGAAAGCTGTGGCGCGGTAGAGGTCGACGCTGCGGTTTGCCGAGCTTTCCGGCACCATCCACATCTGACCGTCACGCTCGAACACGAAGGGGTAGGAGAGGTGATAGGGCAGTTCCAGCACCGGCTTCGGCCGGCCGGCCGGTCCGTTCGGCCCGAAAGCCACCGCCGAAAGGATCGCCTTGCCGGTGCGGTGGATATAATCCTCGACGAACAAGGTCACCTGGCCACGGTGAAGCACCGGGAACGGATCGGCGTAGAAGCGGCTGCCGTCGTCCGGCAGGTCGTGCCAGCCCGACTGCGGATGGGCGCGCAGATCGTAGAGGTCCTTGCCACCGGTCTCGCGCCAGCCGACCCGCCAATGCGGGGCGTTGTAGCACAGATGATAAATCTGCTGCACGATGCGCCTTGCCGTCGCCTTGGCCGCCCGCATGCCGAGCTTCGTGGCCGATGGCATGGACGGCGGCGGCACCTCCGATGACGGTTCTGGCAGCACAGGCAAATGCGAGCGCGCGGCGCCGTCGACCGCCGCGGCGATCAGGCTGGCGCTGCGCGCCAGCATGTCCTGGAAGGACGCCAACGCGATGCCGTGATATTCGGTGCCGAGCCGTCCCTCGGCGACGGTTGCGCCGTTCTGTTCGAGGCGGGCCAGCGGCGTGCGGCCGGCAAGGATCAGCGCCAGCAGGGCTTCCTCGCCGCAGACGCCGTCATAGGCAAGCCGCCAGACCCTTCTGCCGTGCGGCTCGACGTCGCCGACGAGGTCGATCGTGAGATCGGCTGGCGCCGACGCTCTTGCATGGCCGGCCAGCGCCGAAAGTGGCACACGCCTGGCCGTCCCATTGGCGGGCAGGCGATGGATCAGCGTCTCAAGCTGGAACAGCGCTTCGGCTGCGTGCGGCACACCGCCCGCCGCCGGGCGGGCGTCGACGGAAAGCTCGACGCCGGGCAGCAGCGACAGCCGCTCGGCCAGCGCGACATGGAAAGCGCGCACGCAATCGCCGTTGAGGCGCAGATTCAGGCGCATGCCCGACCCCTGGGCGACTCACATCCGGGGCCGGCGGCCCGGCCCGCCAAGTCAAGTTCCCGCCGCATGCGCACCACGTCTCCTAACTTTGGGCTGCACTTAAATTGTACTGCGTCGGTGCAAACTTCGTGCCAGTACGGCATCAATTTATGAACATAATTAACAGTGTTTTAATCGTTGCCGGGAATAGCTAGGCCAACGCCGCATTTTCGTCTTTGCCGGCCGATGGAGCGTTGTCGGAGCGACCTTTGCAACCATCCCTGCTCATGGTGCCCCAGCAGCACGCTCCCGACGCGGTCGCGCCGGCGCCGGCCTATTACGCGCAGGCGCCCGCGCCCGCTACGGTCGAGCTTGGCGATCTCGGCCGCATCCTGTTGCGGCGCCGCCTCCTGATCCTTGCCGTCACCGCGCTGCTCACTGCCGTGACGCTTGTCTATGCCATGCTGACGCCGGCGCTTTACAGCTCGACGGCGCAGATCATCATCGATCCACAGGATCTCCAGGTCGTCACCAACGACGTCAATCCAAGCCGCATTTCGCCGGACGGCGGCATCACCCAGGTCGAAAGCCAGGTCAGCGTCGCGCAATCGAACAGCGTCCTGTTGCGCGCCATCGCGGCGACAAAGCTGACCGAGAATCCGGAATTCAACGGTGAGGGCGTGCTCGACCGCTGGCTGGGCGGGTTCCTCGGCTCCGACGGCGGCGACAGGACGGCTGAGACGCTCGATGCGCTGCGCCGCCGCCTTGCGGTGAAGCGCGACGACAAGGTGCTGGTCCTCAACATCATCGTCACGGCCAAAAGCGCCCAGACGGCGGCGGATCTGGCCACCGCCATAGCGAAAGCCTATCTGGCCGACCAGGCGGATGCGCGCTCCCAGGCCGCCGCCCAGGCTTCCGATGCGATCAGCGCTCGGCTGGATGACCAGCGCAAGCGCGTCGAGCAGGCGGCCAACGCCGTCGAGGCCTACAAGGCCGAGCACAACATGGTGATGGCCGCCGGCAACCTGGTCAGCGACCAGGAACTGACCGACCTCAACACGCAGCTGACCGCTGCCCAGACCCGCACGGCGCAGCTCAAGGCGCAGGTCGACCAGCTGCGCCGGCAGGGCGGCGCGCCGGACGCAACCACCGAGGCGATGCGCTCGCCGGTGATCGCCAGCCTCAGGGCGCAGGAGGCGACGCTGGTCGATCAGATATCCCAGTTCGGCACCGCGCTTGGGCCGCGCCATCCCTCGATGATCTCCGCGCAGCAGCAACTGAGCGATCTGCGCAAGCTGATTTCGCGTGAACTCGGCCGCCTCGTCGCCGCCGCCGAGACCGACTACGAGCGCGCCTTGGCCAATCAGAAGGATCTGCAGGCCAAGATGGCGTCGCTGAAGGGCAAATCGCTCGACACTGACCAGGCGTCGGTCAGGCTGCGCGAGCTGCAGCGCGATCTCGATGCGGTGCGCACCGTCTATGCCAATTACCTGCAGCGCGCCCAGGAAACGCGCGAGCAGACCAACGTCAACAGCACCAATGCCCGCATCATCTCCTATGCCATGCCGGCGCTGAAGAAGAGCTGGCCGCCGAAGGGCCTGCTTCTGTTCGGCGCCATCTTCGGCGGACTGGCGCTGGGCATCGGCATGGCGCTGATCGCCGAATATCTTTCGCCGACCGTGCTTTCCGCCAACCAGATGCAGTCGGCCATCGAAGCGCCGGTGCTGGGCGTGCTGCCGGGCAAAGCGCGGCGCCGCGGGGGCCGCTCCGGCGCCATGGCCCAGAAGACCGACGCCGTGGCCGGGCTCGCGCTGCAGCGCATCGCCGCCGCTACCAGGCGTCCGTCCGACTGGCCGCTGGTGCCCTCGATCCTGGTGGCGTCGCCGCCCGAAGACAAGGCGCAGCGGTCCAGGGTGGCATGGCAACTTGCCAATGCGGCGGCGGCCAGGGGCCGTCGCGTGCTGTTCATAGACATCAATGCCGGCAAAGGCCAGAAGGACCCGCAGCCCGGCGTGCTCGACGTGCTGCGCGGCGAATATCCGCTCGATGCGGTCAGCCGCTATGCGCCGGGCAGTTCCGTCGCGCTGCTCGGCCGGGGCCGGCCGGCCGCGGTGTTCCAGGAAGCGCAGGCGCTCTATTTTGCCCATCGCATGCTGGCCGAGGCCAACCACAGCTTCGAGCTTGTCGTCATCGACGGCGGCGCGCTGGCCGACGACCTCAACGTCCTGCCGCTGGTCGCCATGGCCGACGAGATACTGCTCGTCGCCCGGCTGAACGCGACGCCGATGCGCGACGTCGCCACGACCTCGGAAGCGGTCTCCGTCATGGGGCGGCTGCCGACCGGCGCCATGCTGGTCGACGAGGCTGCCTGAAATGGCCTCGATCCTGGCCGGTTCCGCCCGGCCTGTCCCTGCTTCGGGTTATGGGATGCCTGGCCAGCGCGTTGTCTCCGTCGATGCGCTGACCCGGCTCGGCCTGACCGTGGCGGTGCTGCTTCTGTTTTCCGTCTCCGGCGGCATGCTGTGGCTGGTCGGCTACAATTACGACGGCCTGCAGGGCAGCCCGCTGAGCAAGATCCACCCGTCCACCTATCTCTTCGTGCTCGTCTTCATCTGGCGCTCCTGCACCTTCGGCAATCCGATCGGCTATGCGGTCTATGTCACCAACAAGCGGCCGGCCACGACGCTGATGGCGGTGATCTCGACGGTGCTTCTCTTCGTCGTCATCCTCAGGCAGCGCCCCGGCATGGCCGGCATGATCGACACTTTCGTCGCGCCGGCGCTGCTCGTGCTTCTGCTGAGCGAGGATGACGAGAAGACCTTTGCCCGGCTGCAGCTCGTCATCCATGTCGTCATGACCGTGAACGCGCTGCTGGCGCTCTTCGAGTTCGGCACCAAGCACCTGGTGTTTCCGTACCGGTTCGACGGCGCGGTGTTCGTCAACGATTTGCGCTCGAACGCCCTGCAGGGGCACCCGCTCTCCAACGCCACGGTCACCTCGATCTATGTGCTGTCGCTGCTGTCCGGCGCGCGTTCCTTGTCGACGCCGCTGAGGCTCGGGCTCGTCGGCCTGCAGTTCTGCGCGCTGGTCGCCTTCGGCGGCCGCTCGGCGATGGTGCTGACGGTGGTTCTCGGCGGCGCCTACATCCTCATCCGCGGCCTGGCGCAGCTCAGGACCCGCCGCATCAACCTTTTGGGCGCCGCGCTGGTCATCATGCTTGCCGCGCTGCTGCCGCTGGCGATCGCACTTGCCGGCTATTACGGCTTCTTCGACGCGCTGCTCGAACGTTTCGTCTCCGACAGCGGCAGCGCCAATGCGCGCGTCGAGATGTTCGATCTCTTCAGGCATCTGGAATTGCGCGACCTGATCGTCGGGCCCGATGTCGACCTGCTGGACAGCATGCGCCGCATCACCGGCCTGGAGCAGGGCATCGAAAACCCGGTCATCCGCCTGACGCTCTACCAGGGCGCCTTCTTCACGCTTTTGATCTTCTTCGGCTTCGCGCTGTTCATGCACGAGGTCGCGCGCCGCTGCCACCCCGGCATCTGGCTGCCGATGCTGGGCTGGCTGATCCTGCTCAACACTTCCGAAAGCATCGCCTCCAAGACGACGCTGATGACCAAATTCGTGGTCATGGCGCTGGCGCTTTATCGGCCGGCGAGGGTGGGGATGCGTTCAGGGACGCTGGCGTAGCGCTCTACGGCGCCCCCCTCTGTCCGGCAGGACATCTCCCCCACAAGTGGGGAGATCAGCCGTCACGCCGGCTTTCGCTAATCACCGACGTTGCAAGTGAGGCGCGGTCGCGGAAGCTGCCAATCTCCCGCCAAATGGGGAGATGTCCGGCAGGACAGAGGGGCGCGCGAAGGAATGAGGCGCGACGCACTACGCACCAGAGCGCTGAACGTGAAACGTAGCCCTCCGGCATTCTCAGCCCGAGCTCAGCCCAAGCGCCTCGATCATGGCCGGATCGAGCGCGCGCGTGGTGTCGTCCATCATGCCCATGCCGTCGAACAGGTCCCAGAACGCCCAGGGAAAGCCGAACGTCTCCGCGCTCTGTCGCACATCTGCGATGTAGCGGGAGCGGTCCGGATTGGGCGCGGCGGTGTAGCGGGCATCGGTGCGCAGCGCGCCGAACTCGCCCATGATGATGCGTTCGGGGGCGATGCCATGGCTGTCCGCCCAATCACGGACCTGAGCGAGATATTTGTCGATGAAGCGGCGGTCGGGCTGGGCGTCGAAATAGACTTTCAGCACCTTTTCGGTGTCGGCATAGGCGGCGCGCTTGGCCTCGTCCGACCTCTCGGTGTCCTCAGCCATCCGTGCCCTGACCGAGGCCAGCGTCTTGTCGAGCGAGCCGGCCGAGGCCGGCCACGGCACGTTGTTCAGCGCGTGGTAGACCGGCTCGCGCATCCACGGCGCGCCCTGATGGCTGAACAGATAGGGTTCGTAGAAGTGGAAGGTGAACAGGATCGGCTCGAAGGCCGCCAGCGGCGCCGGATCGAGCGCGGCGAGCCCGCGCACCATCGAACCGCAGCCGCCGGTGACGACGAGCGGCAGCTTTCGCGCCGAACCCCGCGCGGCGCTCAGCAGCGCCGCCTGAACCTTGGGCCAGGCTTCGGAGGAACAATCCTGCGGCGGCTCGTTGACCGGCTCCAGCGCGATCCTGGCGGGCGCCATGTCCGCCAGCATGTCCGCCAGCATGCCGGCCACTTCGCCGACGAAGACCTGGTAGCGCGCGAATTCCGGCGCCTCGATGCTGGAAACCATGCGCTCGGGATTCCAGTAATGCGTGGCGCCGTTGGCCTGCACGTTGACGATGACGCCGAGATCGGCGGCCCGCGCCGCCTCGACCGCCGCGCTCAGCATCGCCATCATGTCGGCGCGCCGGCCCGCTTCAGCGGCAAGGAAGGGGCCCGGATCGACGGGCAGGCGGATGAAATCGAGGCCGCTGGCGCGCAGCCGGGCAAGGTCGGCGGGCGTCGGCACCGGCCGCTGCGACTGGAAGGGCGGCCAGTCATAGTCGGTGCGAGGTGCGGGAAACTCACGCGTCAGCGCAAACCACGGCCAGGCGTTGACACCGCGCTTGAAAGGCCATTCGCCGGTGGCGGCACGCGCTGGGAATACGAGCGGCGGAACCGCCGTGGCCAGCGGTGCCGTCGCCGCAACCAGCGCCGCGCCGAGGATTCGGCGGCGCGACCAGCCGGTCATGCGCGCTTGGCGCGGTCGGCCGGCGCTGGTGCTGCAGTGGTGGCGCCGAGTTGCCGCAGCGCTTCGTTCTCATAAGCCAGCAGCACGTCTTCCCAGCGGAAGGCCTCGCGGGCGCGGGCCCGCGCCGCCTTGCTGCAGCGCGCAACCAGCAAATCATCGGCCAGCGCCTCGTCGATCCGCTCGCTCAGGCTCGCGATGTCTTTGAAATAAAGTGCCGCATCGCCGGCGACCCAGCGGTTGTAGCGGTTGTCATGCGCGATCACCATGTTGCCTGCGGCAAGCGCCTCGACCAGCGAGGGGTTGGTGCCGCCCACAGTGTGGCCGTGCATATAGGCGCGCGCATGGTAGCGCAGCGCCCTCACCACCGCCTTGTCATAGATCGCGCCCGGCATGATCACCGTGCTGCCCGCCGCCTCGCGCACGGCGCGGTGGTAAGGAATGTCGTCATTGAGCGTGCCGAGCACCACCAGCTTCATGTCGCCGCGCTCGCGGCGTCGGAAGGCTTCGATGATCTGCAGGATGTTGTTGTCGGGCTCGATCCGCGCGATCGAGACCAGATATTTGCCGGGCTCCAGGCCGAGCGCGCGAATGGGTTCCTCCGGCGCCGAGGTCACCGGGTCAGCGCCATACGCGATCGTGGTGATGGCGCTGCGCGGCCGCCGTGTCGCCAGATGGTCGGCGATCGCCGGGTGATCGGCGACGAGCCGGTGCGAGATCCAGGCGCCGATCCATTCGTTGAGCCAGAACCAGCTGCGCGCCGCCGGTCCCCATTTCGGCCGCCGCCACTCGATGCCGTCCATGTTGGTGATGATCTTGCGCCGCATGAGCCTGAGCCAGGTCAGGAACACCGCGCCGTTATAGCCGAGCACCAGGCACACGCCCGGCCGCCTGGCGGCGTCGAGCACGCATTGCCAGTCGAATTCCAGCGTCGCGCGCGCGCCCTCGGAGGCGACCTCGATGGTGATGAGCTCTATGCCGCGCCAGGTTTCGCTCGACACCCTTTGCCCGACGCGCTCGACCTCCTTCTGGCAATACACGCCGACGTTCCAGCCGCGTCCGATCAGGAAAAGCGCCAGGCGCTCGGCAAAGGTCTCGAACCCGCCATGGGAAGCCGGAATGCCGCGCGTTCCCAGGATCAGGATGGAAGGTCGTTCCGATTTCAAGGCAAGGGTTCCCGGGGGCTGGTATGGTTTCTGTTATCTTAACGACAATCCTAGCAACTTCCGTGCCAGGTCACCCCTTGGCCAATATTCACATGGAGTTTTAAAATATTCCTTCAGAATCCCGGAGTTGTTTCATTATCGGTCAACCTTCGGGAGGTATCTGTGTCGATACGGGCCGCGGCTGGTGTTCTCGGTTCGCGGCCGGGCAATTCAGACCCGGCATGATCCTTGCTCCCGGGCCTGCGGTGGCCACCGCTTGGCAGAGCGGCGTGCGGATTTGGCATGAAGTTTCTTCCGCGCTTGAAGGGTCCGGTGCTGAGCGGACTCGGGGTGCAAGGTGGAAAGATAGCAATGCGCATTGCCTGCGTTCATCAGGGCTACGAGCTCTATGGCTCTGACCGCAGCTTCGCGGAGAGCGTGGCTGCGCTGCGCGCCGCGTTTCCGTCCGCCGAGATCGAGGTCGTGCTGCCGCGCGAGGGGCCGATCGTCGATATCCTCGAGCCGCATGCCAGCCGCATCGTGTTCGAACCGCTCTGGGTGCTCCGGCGCCAGGCGATGCTCAAGCTCGCAACCGTCGAGATGGCGAGGCTGCCGGCGGCGCTCTGGCGGGCCTGGCGGCGCATGCGCGACAACGACCTGACCTATATCAACACCTCGATCATCGCCGACTATGCGCTGGCCGCGCGGCTTTTGCCGCGCAAGGCGTTGCTGCATATCCACGAAATCCCCGAGGGCATATTGCGCAAGGTGCTTGTCGCCCTGATGCGCTGGAGCCGCGCCGACCTCATCTTCAATTCGCGCGCCACGCGCGCCACCTTCGGCGCTCCCCCCTCCGTCGATGCCAAGGGGCGGCGCACGCATGTCATCTATAACGGCGTTGCCGGGCCCGTGGCTGCGCTACCGACGACCTATGACGGCAGCCGCCCGCTCAGGGTCCTGCTGCTTGGCCGCGTCAACCGCATCAAGGGGCAGGAGGTGCTTCTCGAAGCGGTCGCGTCGCTGGAAGGCGCGTTGCGTGATCGCGTCGAGGTCCGCCTCGTCGGCGGCGCCTTCGAAAGCGTCGATCGCGAGCAGGCATTGGCCGAACTGGTCGGACGCATGGGGCTGACCGGGCATGTCGAGGTGCTGCCTTTCGTCTCCGACCCTGCCGACCACTACCGCTGGGCGGACATCGTGGCGGTGCCGTCGCGCCGTCCGGAGTCGCTCGGCCGCGTCGCCATCGAGGCGATGGGCTGGGGCAGGCCGCCCCTGGTGTCGGCGATCGGCGGGCTGGTGGAAGTGGTGGCCGACGGCGAGACCGGCTGGTATGTGCCGCCGGGCAACGCGGCCGCCCTTGCCGGCAAGCTCACAGAGATCATCCTGCGGCCGGATCGCTGGCGCGGCTTCGCCGCCGCCGGCCGGGCGCGCTACGAGGCGGTCTTCAGCGAACCGATCGCCGCCGCCGCGATCGTGGCGATCGTGGCCGACAAGCTGAAGGCGCCCACGCCGCGGCAGGGGCGGTCGCGTGTCGCCCGCGAGGCGGAGACGAGCCCGTGAAGTTCACCTTCCCGGCCCACCTGGTACGGCGCCTCATGCTGATGGTCAGTGGCGAGGCGATGCAGAGCGGCTTCCATTTCGCCCTCAACATCGCGCTGCTGCATCTTTTGTCGGCCGAAGGCTACGGGCTCTTCGCGCTGGCCATGGTGATGGGCGGCGTCGGCCTGTCCTACATCCGCTCGCTCACCGCCGTTCCCGCCACCATATGGATGAGCAAGAGCACCAACAGCGCCGGCGTCGACGCCCATGACGTGACCTTCGGATCGGCGGCGCTGGTGGTGGCGCTGCTGATGGGGCTGGGCACCGGGCTGCTGATGCGCCTCCTGGGCGATCCGAGCGGCATCGGCGCCGCCTGCTTCGTCGGCGCCTGGTCGCTGCGCAGCCACATGCGCACGGCCTTCTTCGCGCGTCGCATGCAGCTCGTCGTCTCCATCAGCGACGCCGCTTTCACGATCGCGGGCATAGTGCTCGCGGGAGCGGCGATCTGGTTCTTCGCGGACGCGCTTCAGGCCACCTTCTACGCGCTTGCCGCGGCCAATGTGGTCGGCATCGCCGTACTGGTGAAGCTGGCGCGCCGCAGGATGCGCATCTCCTTCCGCGCGCCGACCTGGCGGCGCTATGCGAAGCTCTGGCCGCAGCTCTGCTGGTCGGGATTCAGCGCCACCACCACCAACATCCAGGGGCAATGCCTGGCGCTGCTCGTCGCGGGCATCGCCGGGCCTGCCGCCTACGCGCCGCTCGCGGCCGTGCTGGTGCTGTTTGCGCCGCTGCGCATTTCCAGCCTTGCCTTCTCGAACATGGCACAGCCGGAACTTGCGAAGCTGGTGCGCAACAAAGAGTTCGAACGCGTATGGACTCAAGCCAAGATCTGGGCGCTCGTCATGGGCGTCGGCAGTCTGGCCTATGGCTGCGGCGTCCTGTTCGTCCTGCCGATGATCAAATCCCAGGCCCTCCAGCATGCCTCGGTCGGCCTGATCGGAATTTTCGCAATCGCCAACTTCGTGCCGATCATGGCCTATGTTATGCCGCGCGTGGTCCTCGAGATCGTCGGCGACTTCCGCATCGTCGCCTTCATCACCCTGGCCGGCGCGGTTGTCGGGCTGACGGCGATCGGGATCCTGTTGGCGATCGCGCCGCCGACATGGTCGCTGGCCGGCGCCGCGGTTTCCGAAACCTTCGTGCTGGTGGCCTCATGGTATTTCGCGGCCAACCGCATGTGGAACCTCAAGCATCCGAACGAGCAGCGCCACACCGTGGTCGGCGCCTGGCGCCGCGCGGCCACGCTGGCAGTACAGAGACGATAGGAGAACGATGTGGCAAGCCAGGCAATGCCGATGGCCGCGATGACGACCGGCTTGGTCGACGATGAGGCAGCAGTGCACGCGGCCGGCGCCGCCGGCGTCGCCAGCGGCGCTTACGTGGCGCGGCTGCACACCAGCCTCGAAGCGGTCAAGCCGCTCTGGCTGCGTCTCGAGACAAAGGGCGTGTGCACCGGCCACCAGCATTTCGCCTGGGCCGAAGGCATCGTCGAACGGCTTGTGCCCCCAAAGGCCGAACTTGCCATCGTCGAGCTGCGGGACGCCGCGACAGGCGAACCGGTGATGCTTTTGCCGCTGATGCGGCGCCGCGCGTTCCAGCATTGGGTGATCGAGTGGCTGAGCTGCGGGGTGTGCGACTATTCCGCGCCGCTGCTCGCCAACGCGACCCCCTGGACCAGGCAATCCGCCGAGGCCGCGTGGGCGGCGGTGCTTTCCGTGCTGCCGCCGGCGGACCGCATCCACATCGTCGGTATCCCGAAGGAGGTCGGCGGCGTCGCCAACCCGCTGGCGCTGCTTTCACCGGCGCGCGGTTCCATCCATTCCCACTACGGCATCGCCATGGATGGCGACGCCGAAACCGTCGTCAAGCGCATCTGCCGCCCGTCCTTCGTCAAGGCGCTCAACAAGGATCTGCGCAGGCTCGACCGCAATGGCGGCCTGGCCCTGGTCGAAGCCGACACGCCGGCCCTGGTGGATTCCATTTTCGATCGGCTGGTTGACATGCGGCTCAGCCGCTTTCGCGACCTCGGCCGGTTCGATCTCCTGGCGCAGCCACCGGTCGTCGATTTCTACCGTAGCGCCGCGCATCGCGGCCTGACGGACGGTTCGGTGCGGATCTTCGGCCTGCGCGCCGGCGACGTCATGGTCGCGGTCCAGTACCTGGCGGTCCATCTCGGCACCCTGCATGCGCTTCTGGTCGCGATCGACCAGGGCGCGGTGCCCAATGTTTCGCCGGGACTTTGCATCATGGGCGAGCTGATCAGATGGGGACGCGGGCAGGGCTTCGACTATTTCGACCTGTCGGTCGGCAACCAGAGTTACAAGGAACATATGGGCGCGGTGAAGTCGGTTCTGGCCGAACTTTGCTACGGGATCACGCTGAAGGGCAAGGCGGCGAGCGAGGCCATCAAATACCGCGGCCAGGGCGTCGCCTTGGTGCGCGACAACCCGCGCCTGTTCAAGGTCGCGCAGGAAGCGATGCAGCGCTGGCGGCGGCTGCGGGCGCCGCGCTGATCGGGCTCCAGCCTGGCAAATTGACTCATATTCCGCTCTCCGCCATGCTTATGGGCAGCCGCTGTGTCAGCGGCAGCGTGTTTTCGAGTGAGGCCATGGCCAGTCCGGTTGCCAGAGAAAAGTCCCGCCGCGCCGCGGTGAAGACCGCGCTCGAGCGCCACAAGGTCTATGTCACCGCGCAGCGCTTTTCCGGCGGTTCCTACAGCGCCCGCGTGCTGGTCGACGGCGAGGCCTATTGGGTCGACGAGTTCCGGCTATCGCAATTGAGGCAAGGGCTGACGCCGGCGGAGCTAGAACTGACGCCGGCTGCCGACGATTGATTCCAACTCCTTTGCCTCGCCGCGGTGTAGAAAAATCCGAGATGCTGGCGGGACAGCACCCCTCTCTGGCCTGCCGGCCATCTCCCCCGCAAGGGGGGAGATCAGATGTCGCCGCTGCTTTCGCCAATCGCCAATGTTGCAAACGGCGTGCGGGCGCTCGAACTGCCAATCTCCCCCCAAGAGGGGGAGATGTCCGGTCCACCCGCCGTAGCTGCAGCGCAGCTGCTGCGAAGGACGGGCAGGACAGAGGGGGGCGCGAAGGAACTCGGCGTTTGTCTTTGGCTGCCCCCGCCTAGTCATGCCCCCCACCAAACTCACGCCCTACCGCGCCAAGCGCGAATTCTCCCGCACCCCGGAGCCGGCGGGCAGCACGGCCGGCGAGGGCTCCAACCGCTTCGTCGTCCATAAGCACCACGCCACGGCCGACCATTACGACCTGCGGCTCGAGGTCGGCGGCGTGCTGAAAAGCTGGGCCGTGCCCCGCGGACCCTCGCTCAACCCGGCCGACAAGCGCCTCGCGGTCGAGACCGAGGATCACCCGATCGAATATATCGACTTCGAGGGTGTCATTCCCGAGGGCGAATATGGCGGCGGGCCGATGATCGTGTGGGACACCGGCACCTGGGCGCCGATGGACGACGTCGAGAAAAGCCTGCGCACTGGCGCCTTCAAGTTCCGGCTGGCCGGGCAGAAGCTCAACGGCGGCTGGATGCTGACGCGCCTCAAGCCCAAGCCCGGCGAGGACGAGAACAAGAAGAACTGGCTGTTGTTCAAGGAGCGCGACCTCGCCTCCGATACTTCGCTCGACATCTTGGAGGCGCGGCCGGAAAGCGTGAAGTCCGGCCGCCGTATCGAGGAGCTGGCGGCGCAGCCGAAGAAGCGCGAGCGCCTGCCGCCAAAGCCGGGCTCGCTGAAACCCGGCGCGCTGCCCGGCGCCGTCAAGGCCGGCCCGCCAGCTCGCATCGAGCCGCAACTTGCCACGCAGGTGCCGAAACCGCCGGGCGGCGAGGGGCCGGCGGAGAACACACGCGAGCTTTGGCTGCACGAGATAAAATTCGACGGCTACCGCACCATAGCGCATGTCGTGGATGGCGAGGTGCGGCTGATCACCCGCGGCGGCATCGACTGGACGAAGCGCTATGGCGACCTTCCGCAGGCCTTTTCGCGGCTGCCGGTCAATCAGGCGATCATCGACGGCGAGATAATGGTGCTCGACGAGAAAGGCATTTCCCGCTTCGCGCTGCTGCAGGACGCGTTGGCCGAAGGCGCCGGCTCGAAGCTGCATTTCTACGCCTTCGACCTTCTCCATCTCGACGGCTGGGACCTGCGCAAGGCCCCATTGCAAAGGCGCAAAGCCTTGCTTGCCGAACTGCTCGCGGGTCAGGCAGCGAACTCCGCCATCCAGTACAGCGACCATGTCGAGGGCGATGGGCGAGGGCTCTACGACCAGGCGACGGAACTCGGGCTGGAAGGTGTCGTGTCCAAGCGCGCCGACGCCATCTACCAGAGCGGCCGCACCAAGAGCTGGACCAAGGTCAAGGCGCTCGAGAAAGATGACTTCGTCATCGCCGGCTACACCGTTTCCGACCGGGCGGAAGGGCTTGCCGCGCTCGGCATGGCCGAGTTCGAGAATGGCGAACTGCACTATCGCGGCAAGGTCGGCACCGGCTTCGACCGCGACATGGCGACGGACCTGCTTGCCCGGCTGGAGCGGCTGACGGCCGGCGCCACGCCGCCCGAAGGCGTGCCGCGAGAGATCATGCGCGAGATGCGCTGGGTGAAGCCGCTGCTGTCGGCGCGCATCCATTATGCCAATCGCACGGCCGACAATTCGCTGCGCCACGGCGTCTTTCGCGGCTTGCGCGATGTCGGCGGGCTGACCACGCCGGTACCCGTCAAGCGCAAACGGCTGATCGCCGAATCCGACCTCGCCACCATCTGGGTCACCAATCCGGAGCGGCGGCTGTTCGGCAAGACCGGACCGACCAAGCTCGATATCGCCGTCTATTACGCGCTGGTCGGCGATTTCATGCTGCCGCATATCATCGGTCGTCCGGTGTCGCTGGTGCGCTGCCCGACCGGCAAGCCGCAGGACTGCTTCTTCCAACGCCACGCCTTCACCGGCATGCCGCCTTCGGTTGCGGTGTTCGAGAGCACCAATTCGGAAGGCGAGACAAAAACCTATCTCTCGGTCGAGGACGCCAAGGGCTATCTGGCGCTGGCGCAATTCGGCGTGGTCGAGTTCCATACCTGGGGCACGCACCGGTCAAAACTCGACAAGCCCGACCAGATCGTCTTCGACCTCGACCCCGGCGAGGGGATTTCATGGCGCGAGGTGGTGGAGGCGGCGGTCCACATCAAGGGCGGGCTGGAGAGCCTGGGGCTGGTGCCTTTCGCGAAAACCTCGGGCGGCAAGGGCATCCACATCACCGTACCGGTGACGCGCAAGCAGAACTGGAAGAAATTGCACCAGGCGTCGAGCGCCATTTCGACTTTGCTGGCGGCAAGCGCCCCCGACACCTTCACCACCACCATGGGCAAGGAAAACCGCAAGAAGCGCATCTTCATCGACTTCCACCGCAATGCCCGCGGCCACACCTCCGCCGCCCCTTATTCGCTGCGCGCCCGCACCAATTTGCCGGCCTCGACCCCGGTGAGCTGGACCGACCTGGAGACGATCGACGCGCCGGAGGATTTGAACTACGCCTCGCTGCCGGGGCTGCTGGAGACATCGGGCGATCCGTGGGCGGAGATCGACGAGGCTGCAAGGGATTTGCCGGCTATGGACAAGGCGGGATAGACAACGAGCGTCGCGTTCCGTCACCCCCCTCTGTCCCGCCAGCGTCTCAGTTCCATCTCGCTACAATTTGAACTATCCTCTCATCTACCTCCGCCCCAAGAACACTTCGCTAGGAATTCGGCTGTAAGATCAGGGGTCGGTGTAGGATTTCCACGGCGCTGCTCGTCCTTCGGACGAAGCGCTGCAAGTAACTGTCAGTGCATGGCCGCGTAGGAGTTCATCATGGCGCCCAGGGCAAGTTGGAAAGGTTACCTCAAGCTCAGCCTCGTCAGCTGTCCGGTCCGGCTCTATCCGGCCACCAGCGCGAGCGAGCGCATCTCATTCAATCAATTGCACAAGAAGACCCACAACCGCATCAACATGAAGCCGGTCGATCCCGAGCTCGGCCTGGTCGAGCGCTCGGACCTGGTCCGCGGCTACGAGTATGAGGACAAGCAGTACATCATCATCGATGATGCCGACCTCGATGCGGTGAGGATCGAATCCAACCATACGATGAACATCGAGGCCTTCGTCGACGAGGACGAGGTCGATGTCATCTACCAGGACGCGCCCTATTACCTGGCGCCCGACGGCGCCATGGCGGAGGAAACCTTCACGGTGCTGCGGGAAGCCATGCGCAAGTCCGGCAAGCTTGCCATCGCCCGCCTTGTGCTCTCCAGCCGCGAGCGCGTGGTGACGATCGGCGCGCGCGAGAACGGCATGTTCGTCTGCACCTTGAGGAACCCCAACGAAGTGCGCGGCACGGCTGAATATTTTGGCAACATCCCGGATGCCAAGCCCGATCCCGAAATGCTGCAGCTGGCCGAGGCGCTGATCAAGCAGAAGCAAACCCACTTCGATCCGAAGAACTATGAGGATCGCTACGAGGTGGCGTTGATGGCGATGATCCGCGAGAAGCTGAAGGGCCACAAGCCGATCATCGCAGCCGCGCCGGAGCGCGGCAATGTCATCAACCTGATGGATGCCCTGAAGGCGAGCCTGTCGCAGCAGGCGAAGCCCCCGGCCAAGTCGAAGAGCAAGGCCGAGGAAGCGCCGGCCAAGCCCGCCAGAAAGGCGGCTTCGGGTGGCGCGCCCGAAAATCCGCTGAAGGCGAACCTCTTGAAGGCCGTCGGCAAGAGCAAGAAGTGACGGGAAATGCAGGGCCAGTGATCGTCCCCGGCGCCGTCTTCGGCGTCATCGGCGCGCTGGCCGCCTTTCCGTTGCGGCTCGCCGCGCGCGAGGTCGAGCGCCGCCATGCGGAGCTGAGGCGCGGCGTCACCCGCCGCACCACCCATGTCGTGTTCGGCCGCGCGCTTCTCGCCAGGGCGACGAAGACCGGCGATGTCGAGATCGAGCGTCGGATGAAGGCCGAGCGCGAGGCCGGCCGCGTGCTGATCAGCGAAAACGGCTTCCTGCGCCTGCTTGGGCTGATGAAGGCGCCCGACGCCTCGTCGCTGTCGCGGCAGTCGCTCATCGACCAGTCGCGGCTTGCCGGCGCCGATCTCGACATGCTGTCGCTGTTCGACGCCTTCGAGCATGACGGCGAGCCCTATTCCTTCCGCGACCTGATCCTGGCCCGCAAATATGCCGGGCTGATCGCCAGCGGCGCCTCCTGGGGCGCGATCGCGCGTTCGGTCCACCGCTCCGGTCCGGTCGCCTCGCTCACCGCCAAGTCGCTCAATCTTGGCTCGCAGCATGGCCGCCCGGACGCGATCTATCTCGACGAGGGCCGCAGCGAACTCGACGGCCAATTGCTGTTCGACCTCGGCAGCCCGGAAGACGACACGCTCGAAGAACTCTTCGCCGAGGCGGAAGCCGCGGAAGAGGAGGGGCGCCACGACGATGCGGCGGCCCTTTACCAGCGCTGCCTGGCGATCGACCCGAAAGACGCGATTGCCGCCTTCAACCGCGCCAACTGCCTGCGCGGCGCCGGCCGCGTGGCGGAAGCCGCGCACGACTATGCCCGCGCGATCAAGCTCGATCCTGGTTTCGTCGAGGCCTGGTTCAATCTCGCCGGCCTGATGAGCGACGAGGGCAAGGTGGCTTCGGCAAGGCGCCATCTGCAGAAGGCGGTCGTGCTCGACAAGGATTACGCCGACCCGGTGTTCAACCTGGCGCGGCTGGAGTTTGATGGGGGGAATCTCGCGGAGGCGCGGCGGCTGTGGGTGCGGTATCTGGAACTGGACGCAGGGTCCGAATGGGCAAGGTTGGCGCAGAAGGGTATCCAGTTCGTGGATCTGCATATGGCGGGTGAGCGAGATGTTCGCGCCTGAACACCCCCCTCTGGCCTGCCGGCCATCTCCCCCTCAAGGGGGGAGATCATGCGCTCGTTCGGTTTCGCCAATCTCCAAGGTTGCGCAATCGGGCAGGGCGCGCGAGCTGCCAATCTCCCCCCTTGCGGGGGAGATGCCCGGCAGGGCAGAGGGGGGTGGGACGGAGTGCGACCTCTCCAGAAAGCTCGCCCCATGACCACCTTCCTCTTCGACGGCTTCGACACCGCCCCCGTCACCATCCTGCTCGCCCACGGCGCCGGCGCACCGATGGATTCCGCCTCGATGACCGCCACCGCCAAGGTACTTGCGGCCGCCGGCTTCCAGGTCGCGCGCTTCGAGTTCCACTACATGGCGGCGCGCCGCTACGGCCACCGCAAGCCGCCGCCGCGCGCCGAGACGGTGAACCCGGAATACATCAAGGCGATCGCCGACCTGCGCGCCAAGGGCGTGACCGGCAAACTCATCATCGGCGGCAAGTCGATGGGCGGCCGCGTCGCCTCTATGGTCGCCGACGAGATGTTCGCCAAGGGCGAGATCGCAGGCCTGGTTTGCTTCGGCTATCCCTTCCATCCGCCGGGCAAGCCCGAACAGCTCAGGACAAAGCATCTCGCGGACTTGAAGACGCCGACGCTGATTTTTCAAGGCACGCGCGACGAGTTCGGCACCAGGGAAGAGATCGCGACCTACGGCCTCTCCGAC
The DNA here is from genome assembly GCF_000427725.1 of Mesorhizobium sp. WSM3224. GTDB lineage: Bacteria > Pseudomonadota > Alphaproteobacteria > Rhizobiales > Rhizobiaceae > Mesorhizobium. Next base: position 382,084 of record NZ_ATYO01000003.1, read on the forward strand.
GCCATCGAGGTGATCTGGCTGGAGGACGGCGACCACGACCTCAAGCCGCGCAAGGCGATCTCGGGCTTTTCGACCGCCGATCATTTGAACATGCTGGCGGAAACCATAAAGGCACGCATGGCGCAGCCATAGCCTTCTGCGTTGGCGCTGCCCCTCATCTGGCTGCCGCCATCTTCTCCCCGTGCACTGGGAGAAGGAACTTGCCGCGGCCGGTTTCGCCAACCGCCAGCGTTGCAGGAAAGGCGCCGAGGTCGCGGCCAGATCCTCTTCTCCCCGTTCACGGGGAGAAGGTGCCGGCAGGCGGATGAGGGGCAGCGCCGACGCTCAATGGCCAGCGCCAGGCATGTCGTCCGAGCCCTTGCTACACGCCTCAGCTTCTTGTTCTGATGAACTGATGAAGCTCGCCACCTTCAACATCAACAACATCAACAGCCGGATGGAAAACCTCCTGGCCTGGCTCGCCATCGCAAAGCCCGATGTCGTTTGCCTGCAGGAGCTGAAATCCCGCGACACGCAATTCCCGCTGACCCGGCTCGCCAAGGCCGGCTACGGCGCGGTGTGGAAGGGCGAGCCGACCTGGAACGGCGTCGCCATCCTGGCAAAGGGCGCCGAGCCGGTGCTGACGCGCGACGCGCTGCCCGGCGACGACGCCGACCGCCAGGCGCGCTACATCGAGGCGGCGGTCGACGGGGTCGTCATCGCCTGCCTTTACGCGCCGAACGGCAACCCGCGGCCGGGGCCGAAATTCAACTACAAGCTCGCCTGGCATGAGCGCTTCGCCGCGCATGCCGGTGAGCTTCTCGATACCGGCCTGCCGGTGGTGCTGGCCGGCGACTTCAACATCGTGCCCGAGCCGCGCGACATATACCAGACCCGCTCCTATGACGACAACGCGCTGGTGCAGCCTGAAAGCCGCGCTGCCTTTGCCGCGCTGATCGAGCAGGGCTGGACCGACGCGCTGCGCAAGGTTTTTCCCAGGGAAGAGAGGCTCTATACCTTCTGGGATTATCGCCGGAACCGCTGGCCGCGCGACGCCGGATTGCGGCTCGACCACATATTGCTGTCGAAGAAACTGGCGCGGAAGCTGAAGGGCGCGGGCATCGACCGTGAGGTGCGGGGAAGGGACAATCCCAGCGATCATGCACCGGTCTGGGTGGAGTTGGGATGAGGGCGGCGCGAGGTCGATCAAGTGGCTGGGCCGAGTTCCCGCCCACCCCCTTCTGCCCTGCCGGGCATCTCCCCCGCAAGATCCTATGAGGGCGTGGATGGCGGCGCGATGTTTCGCCAAGATTGGTTTTCCACCCACGCAACAAGGGAGAAGACCGATGTCGCATGACCAATCGAGTATCGCATCGAGCGCCGCCACCCGTGGCCATCATGGCGCAGTCACAGCCTCTTTGGAACTGAGCACAACGAAGTGGCTGGTGAGCGTGCAATCGCCGGGCAGCGAGCGGTTGTCGCGGCACGTGCTTGCCGCGGGCGATGTGGGCGGGCTTTTGGCGCTGTTTGCGCGG
>NZ_ATYO01000023.1 GCF_000427725.1 Mesorhizobium sp. WSM3224
TCGACTGGGATGGCCGGCGCCAGATCCTGGCCGTCGAGATGGCCAATCGCGAGAGCCGCTCGGCCTGGAGGGACTTCCTCGTCGCGCTGAAGGCGCGCGGCCTCAAGGGCGTCGAGCTGGTCGTGTCCGACGACCATGCCGGCCTGGTCGCGGCGATCGGCGAGGTGATCCCGGAAGCGGCCTGGCAGCACTGCTACGTGCACTTCCTCAGGAACGCGCTCGATCACCTGCCGAGGAAGCATGGCGACGACTGCCTGCAGGAACTCAGATGGCTCTACGACCGGCGCGATCTCGCCGAGGCCAAGGCCGATCTCGCCGCATGGCTTACCGGCTACGCTGTTCAGCGGCGCTGCCGGTGACCATCAGGTGGGGGAGTTTCAAGTGACCATGCCTAGGGGATTTTGACCGACCCAGGGTTTTTAGATCTCTCAGTTCACGCGGGCCAAGTGAACAGGCTCCTTTGCAAAGCGGAAAACCGGTCGCGTCGGCCCACATGCGATGCAGGATGAGGCCCAGTTTGCGGGCCACCGTCCCCTGCTCGTGCCACGCCGCCTGGCGATGTTCATGCTCATGCTCTGAGGCTCGATACCTTATTCGAGCGCACCAGCAGGGTGCAGCCGGCTCATAATGCGGGTGCGTCCAAGTTCATCGGCTCATCGGCTGACCTCTGCCTGGATGTCGCAGGACTGGTAGCGCGCGCCAGCGTCATCCCAGATGTGCCGCCGAACTGTTCAGACCGGTACGTGTTAGATTCCACCCAAGGGTTTGTTTCGCCCGTTAAGGGGCAACTGACAGGAAATCTCTTGGGATTGCCGGGGCAACGTTGCCGCCGCCGCCCCATATCAGCTTCGAAACGGTTCGCCAAAACGACCCGAAAGCGCCCGCTGCATGGTGGCAGACGTTTCTTCCTGGCGGCGATGAACGTCCAAAGGCTCGGCCAATTTATCGAGTCTCAATCCGACGGTCTCGATGATCGGCATCTTCGCTTGGGCCAGACCTTGGAGGCGCGCCAGCAAAGCGTGCTTCTTACGCACCTGATGGGGTTGGAAGGAATCGAACCGGCGAGGTGTGATGGAGTCACCTAGGACGAGATCGTCACTGGCGACTGCCCCTTCCAGCAGCTCTTTGCCAGCTTGCGTGCGGCAAATGACTCCGTTGAAACCGGAATCTTCTTCGGTGGGATCGGCGCCCGGCCAGACATCGGTCGCGACTATGTCGGACGCCTCTCCCAGGGCGTCGGGACAGAACTTGCAGCGTGTCTCGATATCCCCCTCATCTTTCCAAAACTCTGCATAGGTGATTTCGAAAGCTCGCCCGTCCCGCGTCTCCACGCGAATTCGACCGGGGTTGCCGAACCCCCTGTACCGGAAAAGCGCCAATTCCGATTCAAGCACTCCAAACTGGTTGAGCAGTTCGGTCGATTTGCCGAGGCGCGATTGACCGCCGCAGACCAGCGTGAGCCTCGCGACACAGACCCTGTCGATGCGATCGTCGATTTTCGACAGCCTATGCACCGCTCCAAGGTCGCAAGGCTTCGCTATGATTGCGAATGGCTCCTCGAGTTGAAGGGCATTTTCGAGGCCCGCGAGCGGAGCTACTGGTCCATAACGTGAGCCGGCATTGCGCTGCACTTCTTTAGGCGTCCTGCTCATCCTCCATCGGCTCCGCATGGGCATGTCCGGGTCGGGTCCGACATGGAGGATCAAATTCGCTTTTTTTGTCTCGAGCAGATGGCATCCGAGCGCTGTGAGCACACCGCCGCTGGAGGACGCGAAACGGCGCTCTGCGTCGCCTGCCCACCCATAGTTCATCGAGAAATATGAACCCCAAACTAAATCTGTGTGGGGTGCATTTTCGAGCCGTGACTCTGCGATGACACCCGGACAAGCCGCCAAGATTCTGTCCTCTTCTTGTCGGGTGAACTTATTGACGATCGAGGGACGGAGCGCCCCATATCCTGTCAGGTGCATGGGGACTCGACCGACCGTAACGGCCTCACATAGTCCGCAGCCGATACAAAGCCCCGAGGAGACAACCTCCACTACAGACGTCGCCGTTCGCCCGATGTCAGGGAGGTTGGTTTCGTTTCGCTGTTCCATCAGGTCCTGTCGCTATCTCGCCTAAAGATCTGTTTGGCTCTTCAGTTGATTCCTACGACCGGATCAACAAGGAATTCGTCATCAGGATTGTTTGTCCAGGAAAACTTCGATGAAATATAGAGTATCCATACTCGAAAGTTGAATTGCGATTAAAGATAAAGTATAGAGTTGTCGACATTGTTCTTACACCTGCCGCTTTGTGCGCCATTGCAGGCAAAACGACGCCTGCTCCTTAATAATGTCAGGCCGAATTAGGCGGGCGCTCAACATCGGGAACGGGCGTTGCCAGGGAGAGCGCGGGAAAGTGCTCGCGGACCCATCCATTGTCGTAGATGGTTGACAGGTATGGATGCCCGAGATCAGGGGCGATAATGACAATGGTCTTGTCCTCAAGACCATGTTCATCAATATAGCGCTCTGCGGCGGTGATCACGCTGCCCGTCGATCCGCCGACAAGGAGACCTGATTGCCGGGAGAATGATCGGCATCGCAATACACTCTCCTTCTCTTGGACGTGCATTACTTCGCTCGGACTTGCGTCGACGATGGATACAAGAGGGGGCCGATGACTGGTTCCGATACCTGGAATGAAGCGTTTTCCCGCTCGATCACCGAAGGTTACAGAGCCAGCCGCATCGACCGCTATCACTTTTGTCAGAGGCGCGTTGATCGCGAAATACTTGACGCAGCCAAACAATGTTCCGGTCGTACCTGCGCCAACGAACAGATAATCGAGCGCCGGGAACTCCGCGTGTATCGAGGGGGCAGTTTCGCTATAGTGCGCAGCGACATTTGCTTCGTTCGCGTATTGGTTTGTCCAGAGCAAGCCCGGACGCCGGCCTATTGTCTGCCGAATATAGGCTATGCGTGTACCGAGGTATCCGCCATTATTGTCTCTGGTCGAAATGACCGTCACCTGAGCTCCGAGACATCGGATTTGCGCGCTCTTTTCTTCTAATACATTGGCATCAACGACGCATTCAAACGGAATACCCCGCGCAGCGCAAATCGCCGCTAGTGCAATGCCGAGGTTCCCGGATGAGGATTCGATAATGCCCTCGAAGTCATTGGGTTTCGTCGCTAGCACTGCGTCAAGGAGATACCGAGCGGTTTTAATTTTTACCGACCCGGCGGGGTTAAATCCTTCGATCTTTAAGATGACTTTATTGCTGCCTCTATTAATATGGCGCGAAATATCGAGAAAAACTCTATCGCACACCAGGTCATCAATTGAATGTGAAATCATGTCTATAACACCCGATTACTGATAGATTTTACGTCAACAGAAGTCTAGATGTCAAGTATGTACATCGTTAAGGTTTTAATCGACCGATATTTCAGGTCAAATATTTAATTGTTATAGATGTTAAAGACATATGGAAAAATTTACAAGAATTTCATTTGTGCTGATGGCTCGGTGCATCTCAAGGGCGCAATGAGTGAGCCGAGCTGCATGCGATTAGGGCACGGCTGCGCGGCGGCATCTTCAACAAGGCGGGCCGCGGCGAGTTTCGTTGCCCCTTGACGCGCCCGTCGGCCCGATCACGCGCCGCATTCAGCGCGCGGAATCACTGCGGCCACCGTCTTGGTATCGGCGCCAGGCCGACGCGCATCGCGCTGCCATCGATCTCATGCTCATGCCCGCATCTCGAGTGGCTTGCCGTTTCCGCTGATCCGGGGAATGCCTGGCTAGAGGTTCCGCCGCCGCAATCGCCGGCACGAAGGCAGCAGAACTTGCTGCACCGACGCGGCTCTGTCTGCCCGCTTGGCGGCGCCAGGCGAACCTGCTGCGGCCTAATGCCATACCGGCGGGTAACCCCGGAAATGACTGCGCTCGGTTCCAGCGTCTTCGCGATGACCCGAACTTGTCATACACCGACCACTGATGCAGACCGCCAGCACCGGTGATCACCTCGAAACGCAGAGGCTGCCGCTCCGCGTCAAGCGTAGATCAAGTCCAGACACAAGCCGATCTCCGAACCCGATAAAGGTTCGGCAACCTCAAGATTGCGGCCACTCCCGAAAGGTGCTCCGGAAACACCGCTCTGATGTCCGCTGTCAAGGTTAGGCGCGCCGATGATCACCCGGTCCGAGGATCGGCTGCCATGAGGATGGTCGCGCATGGATGGAGGCGGAACTGAAGGATGTCGGTGATCAAGCTCTGATGCGGGGGTTGGCTACCGCATTCCCGATTGTGCGTCCGGGGCTGTTCCTATCTTACTGGCGTCGGCGGTTGGCCGGCCACAAAGCGTCTGACGGGCATTCCCCTGCCGTGGTCCCGCCTCCGCCCATGCGCGAGATGTTCGCCGTCGCGGCGGGCAATCAGGTGGCGCGCGCCTCCCTTGCGACAGCCCACATGAAGCCGACCAGTTCACGGGCGATCGCGGTGCAGACGACCGTTGTCCGTTTGCCCCGTGCGCTCAGCATGGGGTAGCGGGCTGTCAGGTGGGACTGTGCCCTCCAGGCGATCTCACGCACCTTCGGTGGCGCCTGCTCCAATCGGTATAGCTTCGCCTTGGGCGAATGCCGGTACGTCCAGGCGCTCTCGACCAACATTGCGAACACGACCGTTGCCTGCCTTTGTGATGCCGCCGCGCCGGACTGAGCGCTCACCCGGAACGAGTCCGAGATATGCCATGAGCTGACGTGGGCTTTCGAACGGGCTAGCGTCGCCGACTTCGGTGACGAGCGTCACGGCGCGACGATCAGGTCTACCCCGCGCAATGTCTGAAGCGCCCACGCGATCGGCGCCAGCGACCAGGCCGGACGAACTCTTCGATCACACGCTCCACCCGCTCGACCCGTTCTTTCGAGACGCGAACCGCCTCGAGATCCCGTATGGATTCGTGCCCTTCATCGGGAACCCACACCGCGGTCAGCTCGCCGGCGCGCAATAGCCGGGCAAGGGAAATGGCGTCTCGGCGGTATGTCTTCACCCGATCGCCAGGCTTCCTCGGTAACAATGATGGCGCAACCACGGTGCACTCGTGCCCGAGCGACCGGATCAGGCGATAAAGGCACATACCCGGTCGGCCCGGCCTCATAGCAGAAATGCACGTGATCAAAGCGGCTGGCGATCCGGCCTATGACCCGCCGCATGCTGGTGCCGACGCGTTGACCTCACCGAAGAAGCGAACCTCTCCCTCCCGGCCCGCCTCCGCAGTCGCAATAGCGTTCTTCAGCTTCGCAACATCGATTCAGACAAATGCTTCTCTATAATTCGCCACGGCTCGTCCTCCTGTGGTGAGGATCGGCTTGGCCCGCCCGAGCAACCCTCGGACGCGCAATGTAGGGCGAGCCACCTCACCGGCAGAGGCGGACATACGGTCTTACGATCGAGCCACGCAGGCAGAGATTCTAGAGCTAGGAAGATGGTAGCACATGCACAGTTTCAAGCTGGCTCGCTTGAACGTCCAGCTTGGTCCCAGGCCCGCCACACGATAATAAACAAACGAGTAACTGATCTTCAAATAAGCTTAAAGAATCTTTACACCCGCAAACGCCCAAAAGGATATGTTAACTCACAAGGTGAGTCAGGCACGGCTGAAAAACCGATTTACACTCGGACCGCCGAACAGTACGCAACGTCGGAGTTAACGGCCAATGGCAAGAAGAGTGCTCATCCTGGTTGAAGGGACAAGGGGTAACGGTCTGCCATACGTAGAAGCGGCCTACCGTCTCGGTCTTAATCCAATTTCCCTGTCGGCTGACCCAGCTCAGTACAACTATCTCGCAGCGGAAAATATTGAGGCTATCCGCATCGATACGAACAATCTCGATGCGCTGATCCACGAATGTTCCCGACTGCGTTCGACCTATGACATCGCAGGAATTACGAGCGCCAAGGAGTCGTTTTATGCGACAGTTGGCAAGCTCTGCCGTCATTTCGATCTACCGGGACCGAACCCCGAATCAATAGAACAATGTTGCGACAAATTCACTCAACGTCAGCTCCTCGCGGAGGCGGGCATTCCGATACCGGCTTATCGGCTGGCAGCAAATGCGACAGAAGTAGAAAGCTGTGCAGCGGACATCGGCCTGCCGGTGATTGTTAAGCCGGCCTTAGGCAGCGGCAGCATTGGTGTTCGATTGTGCCGCGACGTCGAAGAGTTGGCCGACCATACAACCTATTTGTTGGGCGGACAGCACAAATGGCCCTCTTCGCCAAGGGTACTGATCGAGGAATTCGCACAAGGACCTTATTATTGGGCCGACATAATGGGAGATCAGATCATTGGAATTGGCAGCGGTGAGGACGTCCCTCCACCGCATTTCGTCGGTGGTGAGTGCACCATTCCGGCCCAGCTGACCGATGACGAGCACGATCGTATCGCCGATGTGTCGCTAAGCTGTTTGCGAGCTCTCGGCCTCGGCTGGGGTCCAACGGGCATTGAATTCCGGTGGACGAAGCGTGGCCCAGTCGTCATTGAAGTCAATCCGCGGCTTCATGGCACGCCCGCTCCCCAACTGATTCAGCTGGCTTACGGTATCGATCTCATCACCGAGCACATCAAGCTTGCCATCGGCGACGAATGGGATTTGCGCAGAAGGCATTCGCACACCGCGGCGGCGCGGATCCTAGTTCCTGATCGCGATGGCACCCTCGATTGGATCGATGGATACAGTCAGGCGGCTGCTGTGCCAGGTGTCGCCGAGGTCAAACTGTATGTTGGACCCAAGACGCCGATCGTCAGACAAGGCGATTACCGTGACTGGATCGGACACGTTATCGCTGCTTCACCCAGCAGTGCTCGGACCGAGGCGATACTTCAGCAGGCCGTGGACTTAATCGGCTGGTCAATCATACCATTTCCGACCCCTGGCGAATAGGAACAATCTGCGGCCTACCTCCGCACCAGCGCCAGTTGCTAAACGCCGCCAAGGATGCGAGCGAGGGCATGCTGGCCGTATCGGCGATCTCTAGGTGCCGCGACCGATCCACGATCCGAGCATCTTCGCCAGACCTTGCCTCGCGAAGTGCATCGTCGGCGGCGTCTACGCCTCAAACCTCCTCGAACACCACGAACGTATGGGAGCTGTCGCATTGGCTATCACCACCATCAACGTCATCACCAGCACGAACCAGACACACATGAGCTCGTCCTAGATGTAGGGTCCATCTCGCTTCTAGATGAAGGCATATCCAATCTGCATTTGACGAAAACACCATGTGCCACTGATTATCGCTGATAATGCTTTTTTGGCCGTAGAGTACTCAAATTCGGGAAAATACGCGTGGTCAGCATTGAAAAGTTAAGGGGTATTCAGGGTAAGGCAACTGCTTGGCGCCGACACCTCCATAAAAATAGCGAGCTCGATTGTCGGGTACTCGATAAAGCCGGTTTTGTGACCGAGAAACTCTCTTCGTTCGGCATCAATCACATCGAGAGGGGCATCGCTGAAACCCGTATTGTTGCTTTGATTCTAGGCGAAGGCAGAGACGGGCCGACGACCGGCCCACGAGCGGACGTGGACGGCCTGGCCAATGCTTGAAGCCTCAAACAAGCTGGCGGCGTCGAGGAAATCCCGGAAAGATGCGTGCATGTGGCCACGAGGGTCACCCCGCTATGCTGGCCGGGAAATACCTAGCAGCTACGGACAATTTCCAGCGGTCCGTTTCCTTGATCTTTCAGCCTGCGGAAGAAGATGTAGATGGCGGCCAAGGGATGGGCCAGGAAGGGATCATTATAGCATTTCCCAGGTTTTTGGCATGCACAATCAGCCGGGCCTGAAGATTGGCAAATTCGGGATTTTCGATGGGCCGATCCCGCCCGCGCTTTACGAGTTTGACATCATCGTGAAGGGCAGGGGCGGCCATGCGGCGAGCCCCAACCCTACCATCGATCCCATTGTCATAGTAGCTAGGTCCTCATCGGCCTACAGACGTTGGTCTCGCGCAACACCGACTCGATGGAGCCGCTCGTCACCTCCGCTACCAAGTTGGGCCGCCGGCCGGGCCTACAACATCATTCCAGAACACTATGAAATCGCCGGCAGCCGCAAGGACACTCTCGCCCGCGCCGCGGGGCTTCGCGAACGACAGATCGCTGAGGCGTGCGCGGGGTATCGCGTGCGGAAGTCGAGTTCAGGCACCCGCGCCTCGAGCGTCTCATGGTCAATCCACGGACGGGACCAATCGGGCGGTCGAGGCGGCACGAGGTCTCGAAGGCCTGCATCTTTGGGAATAAGATCAAGCCGAGCATGGATCGGAGGACTTGGCCTACATACTTGAGGTGCGGCCCGGTGCTTGCATTTTACTTGGCAACGGCCCGACCGCTGCCCTGTACAACCCGGCATATGATTTCAACGACGAAGCCCTGCCGTATGGCATTGGCTTCTGGGTAAGCTTGGTCGAGACGGCTCTGCAAAGACATCCTGGCCGGTCTAGAAAGGGGATTAAAATGAACTTGTGGATAAATCGCAGACGTTTCATGCAAACGACGTCGTCGGCTATCGCAGCCGGCGCATTGTCGTCGGTTCGTCGCCCGGCTTCGGCCCAATCATCGGGTGAGTTAAGAGTGACGGTGGGCGGGGGCGATTGGGGTAAAGCCAACATCGAAGCCTATGTCAAACCATTCGAAGCTGAGACAAGTGTCAAGGTGACGCCGATCACCGACGATACAAATTTGGGCCAGATTGAGTTGATGGTGAAATCGGGCGACATCACGCTTGACGTTGCCACACTAGGGCAAGGTTCTGCCCTTACCGCAGCTCGAAAAGGCGTCCTCGAGAAGGTCGATTATTCGGGCTTCAAGAAGGAAGAGCTGGACGGCATTTTTGAATTCGCCAAGCAGCCGTTCGGCATTGCCGCGCTCATCTATTCGTACAACATGGTATACAACACTGAATCGTTTCCTGCTAGCAAACCGCGACCCATAACCTGGGCCGATTTCTGGAACGTCGAGAAGTTTCCGGGCGTTCGAACGCTGGTGTCAGGGCAGTACGGATCAGAAGGGCCTTGGGAGGAGGCTCTGCTGGCGGATGGTGTATCCGTGGACCAACTCTATCCGATGGACATCGATCGCGTCTTTGCCAGCCTAGATAAGATTAAGCCGCATATACGCAAGTGGTGGGGCACAGGCTCCGAAATCCAGCAAATGTTGCATGATAAGGTGGTCGACCTCGCGCAATCATACGACGGACGGGCGCTCCTTCTGATGGACCAGGGGGCACCAACCGACATCAATCGGAATCAGGCAAAGCTACAATGGGACTATTGGGTGATCCCCAAGGGGGGACCCAATGTGCAGAATGCGCAGAAGTTCATCGAGTTCGCCACTCGCGCTGACCGCCAAGCGGCATTCGCGCAGCTATTTCCCGAAGGTCCAAGCAACCGCAAGGCCTTCAAATTAATTCCAGATAAGGTCGCCCGCAAACTTCCTACCTATCCTGACTATATGAAGAGCAGCGTTTCCGTGAATGGGCAATGGTATAATGATATCGGGCCGGATGGCCTTTCGAATACGGAACGGCTCACCCAGCGCTGGAACGAATGGGTTCTTCAATAGACCTGGTTTCCAGTGGAGTTATCAGGCAAGGCGGACGGTCCGCTTCGCTTGCCGATCGCGAGATCAGGTATCCAACGTGTCTATCACCCCGTGTTTTTGGCAAAACCTGGAGTTTGCGCACAATGGCGCCGAAGACCGGCTGGGCGCAGGAGGGCTACCCTTTGCTCGGTCACATAGAGTGGGGCGGCAGCTATAGTTAAATAGCAGGATCCTGTCAGCTGTCGGATCTGCTGGAGGAGCAACAGTGAACATTTATGCACCCCACCGTTCCAATGAGAGGTTCACGCATTGGTGAAGAACCCCGTTCTGCCGCAGATTGAATTCCGCAGTGTCACTAAGACTTACGGAAAGATCACTGCAGTCAGAGATTTGTCATTGACAGTTGGTTGTGGCGAGTTCCTGACAATTCTCGGTCCGAGCGGTTCGGGCAAGACCACAACCCTGATGCTGCTCGCTGGCTTTGAGGCCCCAACTGCGGGTGATATCTTGATCGCAGGGCGCTCCGTCGCCGCAGTGCCTTCCTATCGGCGCGACCAAGGCATCGTTTTCCAGAGCTACGCGCTGTTTCCGCATCTCACGGTGACACGGAACCTGGAGTTCCCGCTCGAAATGCGCGGCATAAACGCTGCTGAGAGGACAACACGGGTCCGCCGCATGCTGGAGCGCGTGCACCTCGGTGATTTTGGCGGCCGTATGCCGTCGCAATTAAGCGGCGGCCAGCAGCAGCGCGTGGCGCTTGCCCGCGCGCTGATCGCAGATCCGCCCTTCCTCTTGCTGGACGAACCGCTCGGCGCCCTCGATCGTAACCTCCGCGAGCAGATGCAGATCGAGATGAAGAGCCTGCACAAAGAGTTCGGCACCACTACGGTCTGCGTTACACACGACCAAGAGGAGGCGCTCACCCTGTCGGACCGCATCGTCGTCATGCGCGCGGGTCAGATCGAGCAGACCGATAGCCCGGAGGCCCTCTATGACCGGCCGGCAACATGCTTCGTGGCAAAATTCTTGGGCGAGGCCAACATCCTCGAAAATTGCAACTTCGAGCTTGAAACCGACGCAGCGCAGCCGTCCGGCACCGTGGCTATGATCCGGCCCGAACGCATCTGCATTGTCGCTCCTGATGCGGCGAATCGCGGCGATGCAGACCGGCGTCAGTCCATCACTGGAACCGTCGACGATATGATTTATGCCGGCCCCTTGCGGAAATACCATGTGCGCGTCGGGAGCAGCGTTTTCATCGTGCGTGAACACGTCGCCGCAGGGCAGCCAATCTTCCGACCCGGCGACGGGGTATGCTTGGACTGGCTGCGGTCAGACATTCGTTTCGTCGCGGCGTGAGGCACCTGAGGGTAGACTGATGAAGATCTTTCAAAAATTGGGTCAAATGCCGATTGGGCTCACCGTACCGGCCTTCGCCATCTTGCTCATAGTATTCGGCATGCCGATCATCCTTTTGTTCCTGTCCAGCATCAATGCACCGGCCTTTTCGGTAACCAACTATTATAAATTCTTCAGCCAGCCGGCGAACGTCCGCGTACTATTCCAAACCATCGAAGTGAGCGTCCTGGCCACAGGCATGTGCCTCATCGTCGGCTATCCCACGGCCTATCTGATCGTGACCGCTTCGAAGAGAGTGCGCTTGACCCTCATTGCGCTCGTCATCATCCCCTATCTCACCAGCGGGTTGGCTCGTACCTATGCATGGATTGTCATTCTCGGCGATCGCGGCGTGATCAACAATCTGTTGCTCCACCTCGGTGTGATCCACAGCCCACTGCCGCTCATCTACAACCGCACGGCCGTGTATATCGGCATGGTGCACATCATGCTGCCGCTGATGATCCTGCCTCTGGTTAGCGCGATGATGGGCATCGACAGGTCGCTGATGGCGGCGGCGCGCAGCATGGGAGCCCGGCCACTCGCAGCTTTTTGGCGGGTGTTCTTCCCGCTCAGCTTGCCAGGCGTGCGCAGTGGCTCACTGCTTGTCTTCGTGTTCTGTCTGGGGTTCTACATAACGCCAGCTGCCCTCGGCGGGTTGCGCGATGCCATGCTGTCAACCTTTATCGCCGCGCAGGTCACAAGCTCCTTCGAGATCTCAAAAATCGCCACCTCGGCCTTCATCCTCCTTGCCATCGCCGTCGCGGTGCTTTCCATGTTAGGGCTCAATCTCGCGGGTGCTCAAGGCCGCGCGGCGACATCAGCGCCTAGGTCTTGGGTAGTGCGGCTGCCCATCTTTGCCATGCGGAAACACTATTTTAGTGAGTTTCCCAATCGCTATCGGGCGAAGCTTTGGACGACCCAGCTCTACCAGGCAGGAGGTAACAGCCGCCTGTCGAACATCGTCGGCGCGGTGTTCGTATTGATCGTCATGGTCTACCTTCTTTCCCCTGGCCTCATCGTCGTTATCATGTCATTCAGCGCCGGGACTTTTCTCGAGTTCCCGCCCTCGGGCGTTTCGCTGCAATGGTATCGATCCTTCTTCGGCGACCCGTCCTGGAATGGGGCCGCTTGGACCAGCATCCAGATCGGTATAGCGGTGGCTATCCTGTCGACGGTCGTCGGGACGCTCGCGGCCTATGGCCTCAACCGCACCCATCCTCGGCTACGCGGCTTCCTGACAATGACGATCCTTACTCCGGTCACCATTCCCGTCATCGTCGTAGGCATCGCGACCTATCTCGGGCTGGTCAATCTCGGACTGATCGGCTCGAAAACTGGGATCGTCCTAGCCCAAAGCCTCGGTGCCATTGGCATTGTCGTCGTGATCGTATCGGCGACGCTGGCTAATCTTGATCGAACGCTGGAGCAGGCAGCCAAAAGCATGCGGGCGGGGCCGCTGCAGACTTTTTTGAGGGTAACGCTGCCATTGATCCGGCCGGGGGTTATCGGCGGCGCCGTATTTGCTTTCCTCCACTCCTTCGATGAAGTGGTCATCACATCGTTGGTTAGCGGGTACTCGATCCGCACCCTCCCACTCAAAATGTGGGAGAACATACGCAACCAGATCGATCCCACAATCGCCGCGGTGGCCTCCCTACTAATGCTTGTGCCCGTGCTTTGGCTCATTGTCCTCTATCTCATGTGGTGGCGGGCCCGGCCGAGAGATCATCACACGCTTTCGGAACTTGCGACTTGAGCTGCGGGCTTTCTGGCTGCGTCGCAGCTCGTTGCCCCGATTTGCCGACGATCGGCCGATTGCCCGTCTGCAAGAAATATACGCCGGACTCGATCCTGTTCTGCTGTTGCGCGATATCGGCGACATGCTGGAGCGGCACGCTGCGTTCGCCGATACTTCGCGGCCGCCCCGCCTTCACGGGGCAGCTGTGCCGATTGGACAGACAGTTCGAAATACCTCGCGTTTGGAACCGAATTTTGATTCACTTGGTGCGTTGATTTGCTCGGAGGCAGTGGACGCGGGGACAGGCTGGTTTCTGGGATATTGACGAGCGATATGTCGGGCCGAGCAAGGCCAGTGGCCCGCCGACTACAACACCGCGCGGCTGCACTCCTAAATCGCCTGGAAGACACCGGCCGAGTTCGCCAGCACCTTCAATCCGCGACGGTCGCTCGCGCTGCGCTGTGCCAAAGGCTCCGCGCCAGCGCCCGTCGCTTCACGCTCAGCAGGGCAACCCACGCCGGAAACGAACTCAAAACTGGATAGAAACTGGGGGCAACGTCACAGTTCTTCCTTTGGAAATCGAGCAGCGGCAGTTGCGTCAAGCCGGCTGGCGGCCATCTAAGAACGCGATGGTACCGCGCGGGACATTATATTGGCGAATTGAAGACACGCTGGCGCATACTTGCAAAGCGAGGACCGCAATCCCGGCGCCAAGGTCGCCCGTTATTCACAAATAGGCAGAACAATGAGCGAAGCACCACATCTTACCGTCGATCTTGATGAGCCCGGCGTGAGCAGGGGGCATCTTGTTGTCCCGGGAGGTGGCGACCGTGCGGAGCTTTCGCTCCCGGTGTTTAGTCTCAATAAAGGAGAAGGACCGCGTCTTCTTGTCACCGGCGGAAATCATGGCAATGAATTGGAGGGGCCAATTGTCGCGCGGCGGCTTATTAAGTGGCTCCCAGAAGCGCAAACCTGTGGGCGAGTCATCGTCCTGCCAGTGCTCAATCCATTGGCCGTGGAGGCATGGAGCCGCAATACTCCCCTCGACGGGTTGAACCTCAATCGGGTTTTTCCGGGCCGCGCCGACGGTTCGGTGACTGAACGAATCGCGGATGCGGTTTCGAGGGTATTATTGCCAATGGCCGACACCGTGTTTGATCTGCACAGCTTCGGACCAACGTGGGATTTCCCACCGGCGGCCACGACGCACCCCATTACCGATCCCGGTCTCATGGCCAGGACGGTGAGAATGGCGGAAGCGTTCAAATTGCCATTGACATTGGTCTGGCAACACAACGACACGGCTGGAATGTTTGATATCACGGCCCAAAACCAGGGCAAGGTATTTGTTTGCACTGAATTCGGCGGCGGCACGGTCGGCGCAGACAATCTCGCGATCTACGAGGCTGGAGTGCGCAACGCGCTCATCGCGCTCGGGCTGATTGAGGGGGAGGCCGAGTATCCAACTTTCCGTCAACACAAGTCCGGACAAACGCTCGAAACGCGCCCCGCCGACGAGTTGAAGTCGCCTGCGGCGGGCATCTTCGAACCTCGCTGCTCGGTGCTGGATGAAGTGAAGCAGGGAGATCTCATAGGTATCCTGCATCCGATAGATTCGCTGTCCGCCGAGTCCATTAATATGCACGCGCCCGAAACCTCCATCGTCTTGGCCGTAGCATCAGGGGCGCATGTCGACGCCAACAAAGTGGTAGCGCTAGTTGCGCGGCCGCTGAAGAAATAAGAGGCGGGTGGCAACTGGCGCCTCGCGTGTCAGTAGCGGAAAGAATTTCGTCAGGATGAATCGAGTGACCGAATTGCAGATCAAAGACGTCCTCCTTGCGCCTGGCACCGGCGCATTCTTCTACGACGATCAAGCTGCCATTGGCTCGGGCGCAACCCAGAACGGTTTCATCTATGTCGGCGAACCGAAAACGCCTGGGTTCAATTCCATTCGCATTCCAGCATCTTCGCTCAGCATCGGGCTTGTCCTTGCCGACGACACTGTCGTTTGGGGCGACATGATGAACGTGCAGTACTCTGGTGCCGGCGGGCGCGATCCCGTGTTTGAAACCGCTCAAATCTCGGATTTGACGTCGCGCGTTGTGGTGCCCCGGCTTCTTGATGCCGATGCTTCTCGTTACCTTGATGCCTGTGCGACGGTTCTCGAGCCTTGCAAACATAAGCGGCTACCTCTCGCTATTGAGTATGGCGTGAGCCAGGCGCTCCTTCGTGCAGCGGCTCATCTTCAACGTATGACGATGGCGGAGATCATATGCAGTGAATTTGATCTACCGCTGCCAACGCGCAGGGTCCCGATTTACTGCCAGAGCGGCGATGCCCGCGAAATCAATGTCGACAAAATGATCTTGAAGGCGGTGGATGTGCTTCCCCATGGCCTGATCAATTCACGGCAGAAATTCGGTCAATGCGGCCAGACTTTCCTTGACTTCGTGAAGTGGGTTGCGACGCGCACGCGCGAACTCGGCCGCCCGGGGTATCATCCGGTGCTTCATTTCGATGTGTACGGCTGGATTGGCCAGGAAATCGGCCTGGAGCCGCAAAGCATTGCCGATTTTATCTGCAAGGTTGCCGATACCGTTCCGGGTTTTACGATCAACATCGAGTCCCCGGCGGACTTTGGTTCTACACGGGCTCAAATTGAGAACTACGCCAAGATCGTATCGATTTTGGACAACCGGGGTTCCAGCGCACGCATTGTCGTAGATGAGAGATGCAATACGCTTGAGGACATTCGGCTCTTTGTCGAAGCCAAAGCGACGCATCTGGTCCAGATCAAGACACCCGATGTCGGCTCAATTGCCGATACGGCGCGCGCCGTTCTCATCTGCAAGCAGAATGGGGTAGGGGCCTATGTCGGGGGAAGCTGCACCGAGACGGATCTCTCCGCCCAGGCTTCTGTCCACGTATCGGTGGCAACCCAGGCCGACATGATGCTTGCGAAGCCCGGAATGGGTGTCGACGAGGCATATTCCATCGTCGGGAACGAGCAAAACCGCTTGCTGGCGATGCTGAATCGTCGTCGAGTTCGAGCCAAAAACGTTGGATGAGAGGCGCGGTGTCGCATGCAGAACTCTCTCGAGGGGATCACTGTCGTAGCCGTGGAGCAGGCCGTGGCCGCGCCTTACGCGTCGTCTAGGCTCGCGGATGCCGGTGCCCGGGTGATCAAGATCGAACGGCCCGAAGGGGACTTTGCCCGAAGCTACGACAAGTTGGTCCGAGGGCAAAGTGCTTACTTCGTCTGGCTTAATCGGGGTAAGGAATCGGTGTGTCTGGATCTGAGGTTGGAGGCGGACCGCGAGGTCCTCGACACGCTCATTGCCGAGGCCGACGTCTTTATCCAGAATCTGAAGCCGGGCAGCATCGAAAAACTAGGTTTCGGGTCTGCTGACCTGCGCCGCCGATTTCCGCGCCTGATAACCTGTGACATCTCGGGTTTCGGTGACAAAGGGCCTTATTCACACTTGAAGGCCTATGATCTCATCGTCCAGGCCGAAACAGGTCTATGTGCGATCACCGGCAACCAACAAGGGCCCGCACGTGTCGGGGTCTCGGTCTGTGACATCTCAGCGGGTATGACAGCGCACAGCGCCATTCTTCAGGCGATGTATCACCGCGAGGTCACCGGCGAAGGGACCAGCATTCAGGTGTCACTGTTCGATGCTGTCGCTGACTGGATGAATGTTCCGGTTCTGCAAAACGACTATAGCGACTACCACACGGAACGCGCCGGTGTGAAACACCCGTCTCTGGCGCCATATGGCGCCTATCGTTGTGCCGATGGGAAGGACGTCATCTTTTCGGTTCAGAATGACCGCGAATGGGTGAGTTTTTGCGAGAAGTTCCTCAAGCAGCCGGAACTTACACGCGCACTTGGTTTTGCCGATAATATGGAGCGCCTCAGTCACCGTGCGCAACTTGATAAGATCATTGAACGGCGGTTCTCTGAACTATCCTGCCAGGCAGCAATGCAGGAGCTTGAGGCGGCCGGACTGGCATATGGCCGACTGAGCGAAGTGGCGGATGTTTCAAGACATCCACATGTCCGCAGAGTCGAGATTGGCACGCCTGAAGGAAGCGTCGAGACGATCGCGCCGGCGGCAATTTTCAATTATGAGCAGCCCTCGCTACGCCCAGTCCCGGCTCTTGGCGCTCATACCGAGGCTGTCCGCGAGGAGGTTCTAGAGCTTTTGCGCGACAGAGCCGCGTCAGCGTGAGCGCGCGTCTGAGTATGGGGAGTGCGCTTGCGTTTGCGAAAAGCCTGTGTACCTCGGGATCATCTCAGCGCGTCGGCCATCCAGCAAGCCCACTGCCGTTAGGCTCGCTAGATTGATTGCAGAGGTGACTCCATGATCGCGGACCCCCTTCCATCAGTTGAAACCGCGATGTCTGTACCACGTTGGAGATCCCTGCTCTTCGTACCCACTCACGTACCGCGCTTTGTGGAGACGGCCCATGAGCGGGATGCGGATGGCGTCATACTCGACCTCGAGGATTCCGTTCCCCAGGATCAGAAGGGAGAAGCACGGCGGCAGCTTCCTGAATGCGTGGCCAAGGTGAACCGGAAAGGCGCATCGGTTTTGGTCCGCGTTAATCATGGTTTGCGCGCTTTGGCGGCCGACCTTGACGCAGCAGTGATAGCGGGTGTTGACGCGCTTGTTCTTCCGAAGACGGATTCGGCAGAGTGGGTACTTGAGATCGCCAATGCAGTTTCAGAACTTGAACGGGAAAGAAGTCTTCCGCTGGGACGCATCCGGTTCCTTGCCCAGATCGAGACCCCGGGCGCCTTGCAAAGGCTCCCGGCGATTGCGTTGGCACATCCCAGGATGGTCGCAATGGCGCTTGGTCCCGAAGACTTCAGTGCTGCCGTTGGCGGGGTCCCGGAGTTCGACCTTCTCCTGGGGCCGAACCTTTCCGTTCTGTTTGCCGCCCGTGCGGCAGGCTTGCTCCCGCTGGGCTTCGTAGGGAGCATCGGCGAGTTCTCCGATAGTGATAAACTTCGTGAAGCCGCGACGCGTGCGCGGCGGCTTGGCTTTGTCGGAGCCTTGGCGATCCATCCCACACAGGTTTCCATATTCAATGAGGCCTTTTCGCCAAGCGCACAGGAACTAGAGTGGGCCCATCGTGTCGTCGCGGCAGAAAACGATGCCGCCGCGCAGGGCAGAGGTGCTTTCGCCTTGGACGGAAAGATGATCGATGCACCGGTCGTTCGAAGGGCCCTCGAAATCCTCGCCATACGCCAGAAAGCCTAGCTGGGCGTGCGTGTCCTTAGCGACTCAAGAGCCCAGACGGGATGACACGAGACCACGCGGTCCAATTGCCTCGCCCGAGGGTCTCTACAGTGGCACAATTATTGCTGTCGCGCCATCGCATTTCGAGATAGATTACATAAATTGGAGTTGGCCCTCGGAAGAGTACCCGTGGAAATCAGGCAGTTAAGATATTTCGTCGGCGTGGTTGAAGCGGGCAGTTTTACGAAGGCCGCCGGCTTCCTTAATGTCGCCCAGAGTGCGCTGAGCCTACATGTGCGCCAACTGGAGGAAGGGTTCGGCACCCAGTTGCTGATACGCGATAGGACCGGCGTGAGTGTCACGGCGTCGGGAGCCAAACTCCTCGATCGGGCGCGGGCGATTCTCAGGGAAATCCGACTTACCGAAGTGGAATTGACCAACTCAGCTGCTTCCCCGGCGGGGGAGGTGACTATTGGCATTCCGTCTGGAGCTGCTCGAGTCCTAAGCGGCCCGCTGCTTGAGTCGGTAAGAAACGAACTGCCCAAAGTTTCCCTTAAGATGGTCGAGGGCATGACTGGACCGCTAGAGGAGTGGATGGCTGCTGGACGCTTCAATCTGGCAGTTCTCTACCGCACCGCGGACAGTGTGGGGCGAATGACTGTCTTGGCGCGCGAAGACCTCTGTCTGGTGGTGCCGTCAGGCGAGCCGCCTTTCGAGGAGACGATATGTCTGACGGACCTGCATGCGTTCCCCTTGGCGGTTCCCATGCGCAATAACAACGTCAGGCGCTCGGTGGCTGACGTCGTCGCACAACACGGCTGCGCCTTGGATGTCAAGTTTGAAGTGGACTCGCTCTCAACGATCATCAACATGGTCGTAGAGGCAAAAGCCCATTCTATTCTGGCCCCGTCCGCGGTCCAGAAAGAAGCCTCTCAAGGGCTGGTGCGGACTGTCAAGATCGTCGATCCGGTGATTACACGCTCGGTTGTGCTTGCTGTAAATCCTAAAGATGAGCGTTCCGCGGCCGTCTCCGCGGTCCGCAAGCTCATCCCCAAGGTCGCCAGAGAATTAATTGAGAGCCGGGGCTGGGCAGCCGCGGCTCCTGACGCGGCCTGACAGCCGTCGATCTATAAAACACGACCTTTTTTACCATGGATTAGATCGATCTGGATTCCAGATGGATTTCGGCACTAATCGATATTTGACCCGCCGCGACCGTCGCGATGAAACTGACTCAAGCGAGTTGCCGGTTTCAACGTCGAACGGCACTCGCATGGCTGGAATTCACACAAGTGGAGCACGCGATGTCCCACGCCAGGAGCCACAAGCTCTTCATCAACGGCAAATGGCGGGCCGGTGGTAGCAAAGCCACGTTGCCGGTGATTAATCCGGCAACGGAGAAGGTATTTGCCTCGGTGGCCTCGGCGACGGTGTCGGATCTGGATGAGGCCCTGGCTTCGGCAGAACGCGCCCGCAAGGCTTGGTCTTCATGGCCTGCAAAAGAACGTGGCGAGATCCTGGTAGCAGCCGCAAGAATCTTGGCAACGAAGATTGAATCAGCAGCCAGGGACCTGGCGGCCGAACAAGGAAAGACGATTGCCGAAGCGACAGGTGAGTACACCCGTGCCGTCGAAACGCTGGAGTGGAACGGCAGGCATGCCGAAGAGCTGTCGGCCCCTATTCCGATGGGGCCGAACCGGATGATCGTCCCGGAGCCGCTCGGCGTCGTTGCTGCCTTTACGCCCTGGAACTATCCGGCCGTCCTCATCGCCCGCAAGCTCGCCCCGGCACTGGCGGCAGGCTGCCCGGTGATCCTCAAAGGGGCTGAAGAGACGCCGAGCGTGGCCGTCCATATCGTTGAATCATTGCGCCAAGCAGGCATCCCCGACGGCGTGGTCAATCTTGTCTTTGGTGTTCCGGTGCACATATCGCGGCATCTGCTCGGTTCGCCAATCGTGAAGGTGTTGACTTTCACGGGCTCCACGGCGGTTGGAAAACAGCTGGCCGCACTAGCGGCGAATAACTTGCAGCGTTGCGTTCTTGAACTCGGCGGGCACTCTCCGGTTATAGTGTGCGAGGATGCGGACCTCCCAAAGGCCATACAGGCGATCTCGGAATACAAGTTCGAGTGCGCGGGCCAGAGCTGCAATGCGCCCAGCAGGATCCTGGTCGCGCGGCCACTCTACGAGGAATTTCTGACCCGGATGACGGAGGCGGTCCGCAAAATCAGGATCGGCGTACCAGACGACGCTGCAACGGACATGGGTCCGATGGCGAACGCGAGGCGAATCGAGGCCATGCAGCGCCTGACCAAGGACGCGGTCGAACGCGGCGCCCGCATCGAGACCGGTGGCGCCCGCCTCGACCGACCGGGCTTTTACTGGCCGCCAACCATCCTGACGGGCGTGCCAAAGGATGCCAGAGTGCTTCATGAAGAGCCCTTCGGACCGATCCTCACGGTGGCGCCGTTCGAAGGTATCGAAGAGGCAATCGAGGAGGCCAACGCGACCGATTACGGCCTGGCCGCGTATTTGTTCACTGGCGCTGCCGACGCGCAACAGATGATGATTAACGGCCTTTCGGCAGGCGCTGTCAGTGTGAATTACCTGAAGGGGGTTTCCGCGGACGCGCCTTATGGGGGCGTCAAGCAAAGCGGCTATGGATACGAGGGCGGCGAGCAGGGGGTGCGAAGCTTTCAAATCCTCAAGATGGTAAATGGCCTCGGATCATTTGGATAAGTTTTCGTGGATCGAAGAACACGGACCATCGCCGGCAAGGATATCACAAGGAGCGTTGCCGACGCCCTTCAGTACATCTCGTACTACCATCCTCCAGATTACATCCGGTCTCTTTCGCAGGCCTATGCGGGCGAACAGAGCCCTGCGGCGAAGAATGCCATCGGGCAGATTCTGCTGAACTCCCGCATGGCAGCCTTCGGGCGGCGGCCGATCTGCCAGGACACCGGCCTTGTGGTGGTCTTCGCGAAGGTCGGCATGGACGCCCGCATCAAATCAACGGTCAGTTTCGCCGACCTTGTGAATGAGGGCGTCCGTCAGGCCTATCTCGACCCTGACAATCCCCTTCGGGCATCGATCGTTGCCGATCCGCTCGCCGGACGGGTCAACACCCGTGACAACACTCCAGCGGTCATCCACGTCGACCTCGTACAAGGGAACCAGATTGAGATCACCATCGCCGCAAAAGGCGGCGGATCGGAGAATAAGGCACGCTTTACCACCTTGAACCCCAGCGGGTCTGTTTCCGATTGGGTGGTTGAGACAGTCTCGACGCTTGGCAGTGGGTGGTGTCCGCCCGGCCTGATCTCCGTTGGCATCGGTGGTAGCGCTGAAAAGGCGATGCTGCTTGCCAAGGAAGCCATGAACGAGCCCATCGATATAGCGGAACTGATCGCCAGAGGGGCGTCGAGCGCGGAGGAGGCACTGCGGATTGAACTTTATGAACGGATTAACGCGCTGGGCATCGGCGCTCAGGGCCTTGGTGGCCTGACGACAGTCGTCGATGTCAAGGTTGCGACCTATCCTACCCATGCAGCGTCCAAGCCCGTGGCGCTCATTCCGCAATGCGCCGCCAACCGGCACCTGAAGTTTACCTTGGATGGCTCTGGACCAATCAGGCTGGAGCCGCCCGATTTGTGCGAATGGCCCGACATTGGAACCGACGAATTGAGTCCAGCATGCGTACGAAGAGTCAACCTCGGCGCGTTGACCAAGGAAGAGACGGCATCGTGGCGCTGTGGTGAAACGCTCCTTCTGTCCGGAAAGATGCTGACAGGCCGTGACGCGGCCCACAAGCGCATGATCGAGTTGATCGACGCCGGCAAGCCGCTTCCGTTCGATCTGCAGGGACGCGTGATCTACTACGTTGGACCCGTCCGCGCCGTGAGAGATGAGGCCGTCGGACCGGCTGGCCCAACAACCTCCAGCCGCTTGGATGATTTTACGGACAAGGTGCTCGCCGGAACCGGGCTTTTCGCGATGGTGGGCAAAGCGGAGAGAGGGCGGGCAGCCATCGAGTCAATTGTAAGACACAAAACGCCGTATCTCATTGCAGTTGGGGGGGCTGCCTACCTGATATCAAAATCGATCAAATCAGCGCGGCTCATTGCCTTTGAAGATCTGGGCATGGAAGCAGTCTATGAATTCGAGGTGAAGGATATGCCTGTCATCATGGCTGTCGATGTTGAAGGAAACTCCATTCACAATTCCGGACCTCTTGAGTGGCGCAAGCGCATGGCGGCGGACAGCATCGCACGCAACATCGGCGTTTGAGCCTTCCGAACAAGCTCGGTTGGTTGGCGTCAATTCCATTGGTGACAACGGCTAAGAGCAGAAGGTCATGAAGTCGAAACCCAATCCTGCGCGCCTGGACGCTTGGGACTTCCGCATTCTCTCAGAGATTCAGTCAGACGGCCGGATTTCAAAAAGCGAGCTTGCAAAACGCGTCCATCTTTCGGCGTCGGCCTGCTCGGAGCGGCTCCGTGCACTTGAGGTCGCAGGGATTATTGAGGGATTTCACGCGCGACTGAGTCCCGCCCTCATCAGCGGCATGGTCTTCGTCATGGTGGAGGTCGTATTGGATCGTCATCGCCTCGAGGACCAAAGACACTTCGAGACGGCGATGCAGGAATATCCGGAAATCCTGGACTGCTGGGCTATCGGCGGGCGGATCGATTATCTAATGCGCGTCGCATCTCTTTCCATGGCTACCTATCAGGATTTCATGGAGGGACTGCTGCAGGCAGGCTTGGGGATCGATCAATATTACAGTCTCGTCGTGACCAAACCGGTGAAATCCAATGCGCCGATTCCCTTGTCGTCACTAACGCAACGGTAAACTCCCCGTGCCCTTGGTTTCCACGGGATTGGATCTTCATTCCGCGAATTCCGTGGCTAAACACGCGCATTTCCGTGAAACACCAAGGGACGCTCCCCGTATAAGAGGCGACTGGTCGGCGTCTCCTCAATCGAAGGCGGCAAGAGGATGATGAGCCTGAGCAACCTGGAAAACCGAGCAACTGCGAGAAGGATCGAAGCCTATGGCTCCGAAAGAGAAGTTCAAATTCAAAATCGAAAACGAAAATTACGAATGGGGCAACCGGTTCATAACCGGCGCTGAAGTTCGAGGCGTTGGCCCTGGTATACCGGATGGCATGGACCTTTATGTGAAAAGGCCGGGCCATCCTGGTCAGCCGGTTGGGCCTGGTGACTCAATCGATTTGCTGCCTCCGGGGATTGAAAAGTTTTACGCCCAGGATGCTAGTTCCGAAGCCGGAAGTCAATAATGCCGCTGTTGTTCGATTCTGACTACGAGATTCTTCACAAAGCAGGCGTCGATTTTGAGGAAGAAGACGGCGCCCGTTTTCTTTTATTCAAGAATTTTCCGCTGCCGAAAGATGTCTATCTGGTAGATGAAAAGCCCGCCGATGCGGTCCATGTGTTGTATGTAATTCCGCAGAATTACAATAGCTCGGGCGGGGACATGTTCTGGGTTCACCCACGCCTCCATCGGTCTGACGGAAAGCCAATACCAAATACTGGCGGGCCTCGTTCCAATGAGGATTCGCGTACGCACAACGGGCTAGTGTTCTGTCGGTGGTCCAGGCACTGGCATAACAATCTTTGGAAACCAAAGGTCGACAACATCCGGACAATTATGGACCGGATCTCATGGGCGTTTAAGTACCCTGACGCGAGGCGCTCATGAACGGACATCGCATTTCAATTATCGGTTCCTTCGACAGTAAGCTGAAGAGCTGGCTGACGGGGCACCTGGGCGGTCACGAACGGGGCGCGCTGGTTCTCTTTCGCAAGATGGACAGGACTATATCGGGTCTGCCGGCGTCTACACGTTTTGTGGCTGTTGATGTGATTGAGATGGACGGTGACTGGGTGTTGGACAGCTCCCCGGTTCACTTACGCATTAATCTGCGCAAGTTTCAGGATATCTACCTTCGTTGCGAGCAGGAACGGCTTGAGCTGGGATTCGCACATAGTCATCCAGGAGGGCTGCTGGGTTTCTCCACGAAAGATGATCAGAACGAACAAAGCATTCTGAGGGGATACGCCGGCTGTAACGGCCCTGAAGTATCACTTGTTGCGATGATTTTAGCCGATGGACAGTGGCGTGCGAGAGTTCGGCCGGGTGCGGCTCCTCAACGCGTGACTGACGTCCGGCATGTCTGTGTGCTCGGGACGGAGCTTGCAGTTCACATCAACGAGACAGGTGATGCTGTGCCATCGGAACTACTAAGGCGTCAAGAAGCTGCCTTTGGCGAACCATTCAACGAGAAGCTCAGATCATTGCGCGTAGCAATCGTCGGAGGTGGCGGAACCGGGTCTTCAGTCGCCACACTCATCGCTCGCGCGGGTGTAGGCGAACTCATCGTAATTGATGGCGATTTACTCGAAGAAAGCAATCTCAACCGCGTCCGCGGATATCGCCGTTGCGATGTGGGCGAGAGCAAAGCGGCCACGTTGGCGCGATACATTCGCGATCTGGGCCTAATGTTGACTGTCGTTGCGATTGAGGCGTATGTGAACGAGTCTCCAGAAGCGGTCGATGCGCTTTCCAGCGCCGACCTGGTTTTCGGCTGTACAGACGATGTCGCTGGAAGAGAAGTTCTCAATCAAGCAGTGTACTATTACTGCCAAGGGCTTATCGACTGCGGGCTCACCGGCAAGATTGGTGTTGACCAGGAGCGTCAGCCGTACCTACGCGACCATAGAGGCCGAGTTAGCATAGTTCTTCCCGAATCTGGTGGGTGCTTAAGATGCCAAGGCGTGGTCACCGAGGAAAAACTCAGTTACGAGAGTGCACTGAAGGCGCGTCCGAATTTGGTGGAGTTGGATCCAGAGACGCTCCTGGAAGAGCACTATCTGGTCGGGGGCGGGGAGCGGGCGCCCGGAGTCGGCCCCTTCACCAGTGCGACTGCCGACATGGCCGTTGCTACATTGTTTGATCTGGTGCGCCCCTATCGGCGACTTCCGAGCGACATTCGCCGCGACAATATATGGTACGACTTCGTGCATATGGTAATTTACAGCAATATGCCAAAGGACAACACAGAGTGTTTTTGCTGCGGTCCAAACGGTTTATTGCTTGAACCCGAGAATGGCTATCGGCTCAGAATGCCGTCACTCGGCAAGCTGTGTTGATTCACATGTGGTCTTGGCTGTTACTCTTCTTGCGGTGGCTGGAAGAAATCATTCTCGGCCCATGCAGTCCACGAACGTCCGAGGACCGAAATCCTTCTGAGGCACCGCCCCCAGACATATTTTTCGCGCGCAGTGATGTGGTTGAAAAAACGCCTTCCAATGACACGGTTCGGCCGGGACAGTTCATCAGCGTCGTGCACGAAGGTCGACCATACTGGGCGCTCTTTAGGTGCCCCTGTGGGTGTGGCGATGTGGTTTCGTTAGCAACGCATCCGCCACATAACCCGAGGTGGCGCATTGAGGTGAGCGTGGAGGGCCGGCCAACTTTGTATCCCTCTGTTTGGAGAACCAAAGGATGCCTAAGCCATTTCTGGATTAGCGAGGGAGGGGTCTACTGGTGTGACGACACGGGGGTCGAGCCTTGGCGGGCCCGATCAGACCTATATGAAAGAAAAATCTAGAGCGCGTCCTGGAGCGACTGCGATGTGACGACGGCCATGCGGCGCTAGCGCGGTTACACTACTGAGAACCGCAAGCTCAGGAGCTGCACCGCGGGCCAGAAACGCCATGTCACCCCGGCCATCAAGGCCAGGTGCAGCGCCACTCGGCCATCGAGCCCGTGACCGGCCACATCAAGGCCGAGCACCGGACAGGCCGCAACTATCTCGCCTGCCCAGCCGGCCGGCCCTCAACCATTCTGGCCATAGCCGCCTATAATTTGTCTCTCGTGCTCTCAGGTGTTCATCGCGATGAGCATCCCCGCGGCCGCAGTTGCGAATGCATTCCATTCGTCGCCGACGAAAAGTTTGACGCGCTCGACAACGAGAGCGTCCTCGTAAGCTCGTAGGCCAGCTGAGACAGTGCAGTAAGGCGCACGCCAGCTACACGCAATGACGACTCGGCCAAGCTGCGTCGCTGCGTCGCTGCGTCCATGTTCGTTGGCTCCCAGCCAAGGCCCAGAGCTCGCAAACTCAGCAAAACGGTGCGCAGATTGTTGAACAGCGCCGTCCGCTCCGTCACCAGACTTATTGCTTTGACCGGCACGAAGCGCATCGTGGTGGCGTCGCCAACTCGGCGTCGCGGTCGTCGTGCTTGTTCGTTTTCAGCTATGGCCGAACCTATTCCGACGACACGAGGGACGCGTTCGGGCAGATTCTGCTGAACTCCAGCACGGCGGCCTACGGACAGCGCATCTCGTACCACCATCTCCCGACCATATGCGGTACCTTTCGATGGCTTGGTTTCCACTGCTTTTGATCCCGATTCCGCGAATTCGTCGGCTAAAGAGGTGCATTCCCGCGAAACTCGAGAGGCGTTTGCGGTATGCTCTCTACCAAGGAGGCGGCGGGCCGAAGCTTATCCGCCAATCCATTGCGAGGAGAGGGACCATGCGGTTGAGCAATCTGGGAGCCGAGCAACTCAGAGAGAAAGATCGAAGCTTCGTTTTTCATCCGTCTACGCATCTGGCCAAGCACAGCCGAGGCGAGACCCCAAATCGGATCATGGCCGGTGCGGAAGGCGTGTACGTCTGGGATACCGAAGGCCGAAAGAGCCTCGACGGTTTCGGTGGGCTCTACTGCGTCAACATGGGATATGGCTGCACGGAAATTGCCGAGGCCATTGCCAGGCAAGCACACGAATTGCCGTTCGCCCATGTCTATGCAGGTCAAGGAACAGAGCCAGTCGCCCTCTTGGCAGAGGCCGTGGTCGAGTATTTTGGTCAGAACATGCGCAGGGTCTTTTTCGGCCTTTCGGGCTCCGACGCCAACGAAACCAACATCAAGCTGGTCTGGTACTACAACAACATTCTAGGCCGCCCTGAAAAGAAGAAGATCATCTCGCGACACCGCGGTTATCACGGGTCTGGGCTGGTCACTGGGAGCCTGACAGGCCTTGCCTTCTTTCATAAGTTCTTTGACCTGCCGCTGGACTTGGTACGCCACACCACGACACCGCATCACTATCGCCAGGCGCATGACGGCGAAAGTGAGCAAGCGTTCTCGAAACGCTGCGCGGATGAACTTGAAGCCCTTATCCTCGCTGAAGGCCCGGAGACCGTTGCAGCCTTTATCGGAGAGCCGGTGCTTGGGACAGGCGGCATCGTTCCGCCCCCAAAAGGATATTGGACCGCCATCCAAGGCATACTCGACAAGTACGATATCCTCCTTATCGCCGACGAAGTGGTCTGCGGATTTGGACGAACCGGTGAGAAATTCGGTTCCCACCTCTATGGCATGCGTCCGGATTTCGTCACCATCGCCAAGGGTTTGAGTTCCGCCTACCTGCCCATCTCCGGGTCGATCATCGGCGATCGCGTCTGGTCGGTCTTGGAACAAGGAACAGAGAAGCACGGCGCGCTGGGTCATGGCTGGACATATTCAGGTCACACCCTTTGCGCCGCGGCCGCGCTCGCCAATATTCGACTCCTAAAGGAAAAAAATATCGTGGAGCATGTCCGTGATGTCGGACCGTATTGGCATGCCCGCATGAATGCCGAACTGGCCGGACACCCGATCGTTGGCGAAGTTCGTGGTGTCGGAATCCTGTCCGCCGTAGAGTTGATGCGGGATCCAAAACAAAGGATCCCGTTTGAGCCCGGTCTTCAGGTCGGCGTTCGCGTCGCCGCTGCTCTGTTCGAGAACGGTGTCATCGGCCGCGCCATGCCGCAAGGCGATATCCTCGGCTTTGCCCCGCCTTTGATCATCACCCGGAAGGAGATCGACATAATCGTCGGCGCAACAGCTAAATCTGTCGAGACAACCTATCGCGCGTTGAAGGCCGAGGGTGCGATATGAACATGCGAACGCCCACGGGAGGTAGCCGGAGGTTCGGCACCATCCCGGGTAGCCGATGTGTTGGTCCCTGGGATGAATTCTCCCACGAACCAGACGCTTTGACGTCAGGCTGTCGTTAGGACTGGCCGCCCATTGTTCCCATGGTGAAGACGGGTTGACAGCGCATTTCGCGCCGAGCCGACCGAAACTGCTAAACTTGAAGCCGTCAGATTCTAAGCATGCTTCAGAGTTCGATCGCAGCGTAATCAAATCAGTTCTGCCGCCGCTGTCCTGTTGCCCAACGACCGGGGCGTTTGTGCGGCGCGCCCTGCCGGTGTACCTCCCTGCCGGCAGGGCAGCTTTTTTGACCCGCTGGATCTGGATGAACGCGCGGCTGACCGCAACCGGCGTGGAGGTCGCACGCGTCTACCTTCACATGATCGAACGTCCGGGGAGTCGTCACCGCGGTGAATTTCTCCAGCTCGAATATCTCGGGGCGAGCCTCCTCGCCGTGGCTGGCAAGAAGTCAGAAAGTCCCAAATTTAATTGAAAACAGCCGCAGGAGGAAATGCAGCTCGTCTTCGAGAGTTATATTCCGCACGGATTAAGCCGCTCGCAGTCGCGGTTCAGAACGATCTCGATTTCAGAAATCAAGCCGCGATCCTCTTTTAAGCCCAGAGCAGAAGGTCCTCGAGCCGGCTGCTAGGATGGCCGTTGATGATGCTTGTGAGGGCGTTTTGGCGAAGTAGCTGAGCGGCTCGAGATCGTTCAGCTTGCACCCATCGAGCGCTCGACAGGTCGATTTTAATGCAGCCATCGTCAAAGACACGCGTGAGCCTTTTTGAGCGTGGTGGGGTCGCCTGCACCATCGCCACGCGCATTTTGTGTCGTCTCCCATACGTCCGCCCCGCAATACGTTGCAAAGACGAGACAGGTGCGCTTTAAGGCAACTTTCGTCGTCTGATACCCAGTTTGAAATTGCCTTGTCATTGTCCGTTCAAGAGCAAAGCCGAATTGCTATGGCCTCTTTGCGCAGGTTCTGTCGTGGCCTTGGGCCGATCTGCTGGATCACCAATCCGGCCGCCAGTGAGCCAAGATCGCCGCAGGTCTGGAGGTCCAGGCCCTGTGTATAGCCATGCAGGAAACCGGCGGCGTAGAGGTCGCCGGCGCCTGTCGTGTCGACCAGTTCCTTGATGGCGGTTGCCGTTATGACCACGGTCTCGTCGCCGCGTACGATGACCGAGCCTTTTTCGGAACGGGTCACCGCCGCGATCTTGCAATCCTTGCGGATCTGCGCCAGCGCCTCGTCGAACGACGAAGTCTGGTAAAGCGACTTGATCTCNTGGCTGTTGGCAAAAACAATGTCGACCGTGCCCGAGCGCATCAGGTCGAGGAATTCGTCGCGGTAGCGGTCGACGCAGAATGGATCCGACAAGGTCATCGAGACTTCGCGACCGGCCGCGTGCGCAAGTTTGGCCGTCTGCCGGATGGCTTCCTTGGCGCGCGGCGGGTCCCACAGATAGCCTTCGAAATAGGTCACCTTGGCGCCCGACGCCTTGTCGGCCTCGACATCTTCCGGCCCGAGTTCGATGCAGGCGCCGAGATAGGTGTTCATCGAGCGCTCGCCGTCGGGGGTGACGAAGATCATCGAACGCGCCGTCGGCGGCTCGCCCTCGAGCGGCCTGGTGTCGAAGGCGACGCCCTGCGCGTGGATATCGTGCGCGTAGATTTCGCCCAGCGCATCGTTGGAGACCTTGCCGAAGAAGGCGGCGCGTCCGCCGAAGGAGGCGACACCAGCCGCCGTGTTGCCGGCACTGCCGCCGGAGGCCTCGATCGCCGGGCCCATGCGGCTGTAGAGCAATTCGGCGCGGTGGGTGTCGATGAGGTTCATCGCGCCCTTGATGATGCCGTTGATCTCGAGGAAGTCCTCCTCGCACTGGGCGATGATGTCGACAATCGCATTGCCGATGCAAAGCACGTCATAATCCGGCATCAATGTCTCCGCCAAAAACCGAGCCGGCTTTTCGCCATGCCCGCGCGGGTACCCTTTCAATCTACAGCGCTTGGCAGCAGCCTCACGCCGCAGCCAGACCTGCCTCCTGCCGCAAGAGATCGGCTCTGTCCGTCCTCTCCCAGGTGAACTCAGGCTCTTCACGGCCGAAGTGCCCGTAGGTGGCGGTCTTGCGGTATATCGGGCGCAAAAGGTCAAGCATCTTAATAATGCCTTTTGGCCTCAGGTCGAACAACTCAAGAATGAGGCGCTCGATCCTTACTTCCTCAATCGCTGCCGTCCCGAAGGTGTTGACGAAAACCGAAACCGGTGCGGCCACGCCGATTGCATACGCAAGCTGCACCTCGCAAACCTCTGCAAGTCCGCCAGCAACTACGTTCTTGGCGACGTAGCGGGCCGCATAGGCAGCCGAACGATCGACCTTGGAGGGGTCCTTCCCCGAAAAGGCACCACCGCCGTGGCGGCCCATCCCGCCGTAGGAGTCCACGATGATCTTGCGTCCAGTGAGGCCGCAGTCGCCGCGCGGTCCACCGACCACGAACCGCCCTGTCGGGTTGACCAGGAGTCTAATCCCTGTCGTGTCCAGGCCGGTCGGCAAGACCGGCTTGATGATCTCCTCAACGACGCCTTCCCGGACAGCTTCCTGTGAAACCTCCTCGTCATGTTGGGTCGACAGGACGATGGTATCCAGCGCCACCGGGCGCAAACCTTCATAGCGCACGGAGACTTGTGATTTCACGTCGGGGCGCAGCCAGCTGAGTTGTCCTGCTTTGCGGACCTCTGCCTGCTTTTTCGTCAAGTGATGAGCGAGTTGGATCGGCAAGGGCATCAGTGTATCGGTCTCGCAGCAAGCGTACCCGAACATAAGGCCCTGATCCCCCGCTCCCTGATCGAGATCAACCCCTCGTCCCACGCCCTGGCTAATGTCAGACGACTGCTCGTTGATAGCCAGAACGACCGCGCACCGCCGACCATCAAACCCGATGGCATCGTCATCATATCCGATATCGAGAATGGTATCGCGGGCGACTTGGCTGTAGTCGATCTGAGCATCACTGGTGATCTCGCCAGCCAGCACAACTATGCCTGTCTTTACCAAAGTCTCACAGTTTTTCACCAGCGCTTCACAGGCCACGCGGCCCTTAAGATCCTTACGAAGAACTGCATCCAGAATGGCATCCGAGATGTTGTCAGCCATCTTATCTGGGTGTCCGGCGCCGACGGACTCTGAGGAGAACACGAATTGTCTAGCCATGGATTAGCCTCGCTTCAGGTATTTGAGTTGTATGTGTCTCGGTTGGGGTGTGTTACCGGTCGATGCCATGCACCCCGAATGCAGCGCAGAAGTCAGCAACGTCGTTCCGCACGCTCGCCGGAAGTCTGCGAGGACGTTGCAATGCCGGGTTCGGATACACGCCTGAGACAATCAGGCCGTTCACGTGCGCGATGTCGGCGACGTTGTAAGCGTCCGCCGCAAGAGCGATTTCGGCCATTGCCGCGTAGCCAAAGGCACGCGGGTAAGCGGTTCCGCCGACCCATATCAGCTTCGGCCGTTCCCGCTTGGCTGTTTCGCGCAGTCGGTCATAGTCAATCCGCTGTGTCTTTTCGTTCAGTCCATAGGGGACGCGAACCGTTTGATCATTGATCAGTATCACTGCGAGTGTCCTAGCAGGATGTTGAAAAACTGTTTTGTTCACCGAACGTATCGGAATCAGACAGAGCACAAACCCGATTCAAACCGGGTATCTATGGGACCTTTTCATCAACCTGCTAGGCCTCCTGCTGACCTGTCATCTCACGGTCTCCGAAGGTTCAACGGCTTTCGAAACCAATCGTAATAGTCGGCTCGAGTAACAGAAACTCTGCGTGGATCATGAGCTGATGTCTGTTCGTAAGCATGTTTTTCCCTCAAGTCGGCCAAGGACGCGATCACCGCTTCAGCCGATTCGATCCCGCATGCGGGCGGAAATCTGACAGCATCGATTGGGAAAGTTGCGTAACGTTCCGCCCAGTCTAAAATAGTTGGAGCGATATGGTGTGAAAAGAAGTGGCAATATGTTAATTTTTTTCAAAACTCAGACTTCGTGAGGTCTATTACGTGTTGTGGTCTGCTTGTTCGAAGAACGTAACATTAGCTTATCTGTGACATGAACAGCATGTCTGCTGTCCTTGTCGACGGGTTCGATCTCTCCGAGGAAGTGGCCGGAAGGGGGCGGCAAAGCAGCGCCTACCGCCGTGTCCAGGGCGATATCGGTCGGCCGCAAGTACGTCACGGCATGAGACGTCGACGCAGCAGAACCGCCGATAGGAAGAACGGCAACACCGTGTAGATGCACAACGCGGTGATATGCAGGCCGACGCTCACGGCCGGGCGGCCAAGCATCGCCGGACGAATGAGCTCGATCGAATGTGCAAGCGGCAAGAAGCCAGCTACCTGCTGCAAACCCCCCGGCATTTGGCTCGCCGGGAAAACAGCTCCGGAGATGAAAAGCATGGGTGTGAGGATGAGCGTTTGGTAGAAAACGACGTAGTCGTAACTGGGCGCGAGGGCCGTCACGACCATCGCCAGGCTTGCGAAGGCCAAGCCAGTAAGAGCGATGACAGGCAGCGCATACAGAGCCGAAGGCCACGTTACATAGCCAAGCACGGTGGCCACAATCATGATTCCCACGCCGGCGAGAAGGGCCTTGCTGGCCGCCCACGCCAATTCACCAAGCACGATGTCGCCAAGCGTGAGCTGTGTGTACAGGATTCCTTCCCAGGTGCGCTGCGCATGCATACGACCGAAAGCCGCATAGATCGTTTCGAAAGTTGAAGAGGTCATCGCGCTCGCGGCGACCATGCCGGCTGTCAAAAATGCGATGTAGGATGTGCCCTCGACGGGCCCCACCATCATTCCGAGCCCAAAGCCGAGCCCGAACAGGGAGACCATAGGGTCGGCCAGATTCCCGAGAAGCGATGCAAGCGCGACTTTCTTCCATGCCAGGTAGTTACGTCGCCATACTGCGATCCAGTTCCACGGATTGGCTGGTAGAGCCGCGGCACAACCTTGACCCATCATCATGTCTCCATTCCGCGCCCGGTCAGGCGCAAAAAAACGTCTTCCAGATTCGGCGGCCGCTGGAGGAAACGCAGACCCGCGCGCCCACGCAGCTGCACGCGCAGCTGCTCCGGATCGGGCGCATAGCAAAACAGCGTCTCGCCACTCACTTCGCTGCGCTGCACGTATGGCTTGGTCAGAGCACTCAGCTCATGCGGATTGCC
Source organism: Mesorhizobium sp. WSM3224 (assembly GCF_000427725.1). Lineage (GTDB taxonomy): Bacteria > Pseudomonadota > Alphaproteobacteria > Rhizobiales > Rhizobiaceae > Mesorhizobium. Next base: position 33,199 of record NZ_ATYO01000023.1, read on the forward strand.
GCCGTAGATCTCGAGCACGTGGCACCCGATCTGCTCTTCGATGAGCGCGTGTGGTCGCCCTTCGGCGAGAATGCGCCCGGCCTCTAGCACGCAAAGTCGGTCGCACAGCCGCTCGGCCTCTTCCATGAAGTGCGTGGTCAAAATGATTGTCTTGCCCTGCGACAGTAGTGTGCGCAGCCGCTCCCAGATCAGATGGCGTGCGTGCGGGTCGAGTCCCGTGGTCGGCTCGTCCATGACAAGCAACTGCGGGTCGTTGATCAGCGCACGTGCGAGTGTCAGGCGCCGCTTCATGCCACCGGACAGTGCACCGACACGCGCATTGGCCTTGCCCTCAAGCCGGGCAAACTCGAGCAGCGAAGGTATGACCGCTGTCACCTCGCGCGTGCTCATGCCGAAGTAGCGCCCGAACACCAACAGGTTCTCGCGTACAGTGAACTCGACATCAAGATTATCGAACTGGGGCACCACGCCGATGTGCCGGCGTGCCAAGCGAGCGCGTGCCGGCATTGGTACGCCGAGCACCGTGATCTTACCCGCGTCAGGCGGTGTCAGGCCGAGGATCATGCGCGCAATCGTGCTTTTTCCAGCTCCATTCGGCCCGAGCAGACCGAAGCACTCTCCCGGGGCAACCGTGAACGACAGCCCGTCGACAACCATCTTGCTGCCATATGACTTGCTGACGTTGGCAAGGTCGATTGCTATCGTGGACATGCGCTCACTCAGGTTGAAGTACGCCGTCGACCAGCGACAGCTCGGTTGCTGGCATTTTTTTGGTCAACAGCAGTCCGTCGCACCATACGTGTTCAACACGTCCCACTGGCAGGCTGCGGTGGGATCCGGGAAAAACCCACGTCCATGGGGATTGGTGCTCGTGTTGCAAAGCAGCGGAATGCCTGTCAGTTTTCGTAGTCGACGAGGAGCTCGGCGACTTTGTGCAGAGAGGTTCTGGAAATGGGCTGCAGTCGCGCTGATCCGTCGAGATGCACGACAGCGGGGATTCCCGCTTTCTGCTGAGCGGAAGTCGATTCATGCGACGGCCGAACCGGGCTTCGAAAGCGGGCGAGCAAGCAGTCTTCGTTGACGGATGCACCTTGGCACTGCTGACGATCGACCTGGATCAACATCTCGTTCAGCATGGCAATCACGGTCTCGGCGCCGGCGGCGTGGCCCCAGCGCCGGCAAGCGGCATCACGCGCTGATCCGAAAACCAGATGCCCGCCTGGCGCAAGCATGCTCACCAGGTTTGAGATGGCCGCGCGCATCTCGGCTACACTCTCGAGGTAGTAGAGCACTTCCGCCACGACGATCAGGTCGAACGGCTCCTCAGGCGAGAACTGTTGGACGTCTCCGACAACCCAACTGATGTGCGACGGGTCGTTCATCCGCAGACGCGTTCGCGCTATTGCCTTCGGCACGACATCGATGACCGTGAGCCTTCGACAGTGCGGCGCCAATCGTTCCGTAAATGCGCCGGCCGCGCATCCGACTTCGAGGGCATTGGTGATAGAGCCTTGGCAAAGCGACAGTCGCAGCATTTGCGCGTGACGCTGCCGCTCGAACGGATTGCCGTCCAGCCGCCACGGGTCGTCCGCGGCCAATTCCAAATGCAACGATTGATAATTCTGGTCCTGCACCAAGGTTCGTCCTCCTAGCTGACGATCAGTCAGTCGCCGCAATGCCGGCTGATGTTACCGATGAACCATCCGTCGCAAGGCTGAGCCTGCGAGGTGACACCAGTTCTTCCGACAACTTTGTGGTGCTCAAATCGAAGGCGCTGCTTGTTGCGGGTGCCTGTTTCCAGTCCCCGTCTGGTGCGTCGGGTGCAGAGTTGCGCGACAGCCAATCGCTATTGCTCAATGTGCACAACGCATAGGCTTTCAAGGGAAGCAAAAGAAACAGGTTGATTGGTGTGTGCAGACAAAAGCCTAGAAATCGCAGTTGACGAGCTCGCAACGCTGACATGCTGCAGTGAATTATAGTCATCGATACAATCATCATGACCGTCCACCAGGGCATTTCGCCAGTCAACACGAGGTGTGCGATCGCTGTGGTTACGGAGAGGGCGAGAAGTAGGGGCCCGAGGTTCTGTCCGACCACGTCCAACGTGAGATAGGGATCGAGACTGGGCAGGAGACGTAGCGCAAGCAGGGTGTCCCGGAAAGTGCTTCGAGCCCAGCGGAGTTGTTGGCGCAGATATGGCGCCAGCCTATCCGGCACCACTGTGGCTGCGATCGCGTCCGCAACATACTCGGTTCGAAGGCCCGCTTTCAGCATGAGGATCGTGAGATGACGATCCTCGCCGAAGTCGCTTGCTTTGCCCCGAAACAGTTGGGTTTCGTACTGATCAAGAAGCAAAATCAGTGCCGAGCGGCGGTACATGGCACAGGGGCCGCAGCAACACATGACGGCACCAAAACGAGCCTGTGCCGCACGTTCTTCGTTGCAAGCGAGCCAGTACTCCATGTCGATCAACCAGGTCAGCCAAGTGTCGCTCCGATTGCTCGCCACCAATTGACCCATCGCCGCACCGACCTGCGGGTTTTGCATTTTCAATGCAAGCTTTGCTACGACATCAGGTGCCAGAGTCGTGTCGGAGTCGGCGTTGAGTACCAGGTCTCCCGACGAGCCGCGTATCGCGGCGATCTGCGCCTTACGCTTTCCAACATTCTTGCTGAGCAGAATGAAGTTGAATCTCGGGTCGGGCGCGTAAGCGTCATGAACAGGTCTGAGGGCATCACGATTTCCAGAACCGTCATCCACCAGATAAACCTGCAGTTTCCCTCCGTAGTCCTGATTTGCAATCGAAGCCAGACACGCCGAGAGCGTACTGGGATCCTCATTGTAGCAGGGGATGATGACATCCACGCTCGGCAGCAGGGCGGAGCCAAGCAGGGCCTCCGAGGCCGATGGAAGGTTCGTCGGCACGGCATAAACCGTCTGCATGCTTTTGTATGCGGTCGAGAGCAGCGCATAGGTCGAGACCGCACCAGTGCTGATAACGTCAAGCAGGTTCATGGGAGATCGCTTTGTTCAGTGGTGTTGGGGGAGGGAACGGATTTGAAATCCGCGCTCATGCAACGCTGGAATCAGACGAGAAAGAGCCATGACAGTCTGGTCTCGCAGCCCCGTCTGGGCGCCCGGTTTGAACTCGTTGGGAGGACACCCGTCGTGCAACAGCACGATTGCGCCCGGCTCGACAGAGACAATCACCCTATCGACAATCGCGTCGACACCTGGACGAGACCAGTCTCTGGGGTCGATCGACCAGTGGACCGGGACCAGTCCAGCGCCCATTGATGTATGGAGGACTTGTTCAGTCCAGGTGCCATAGGGCGCGCGCATGTGCCCCACTGAGGCCCGCGGACAGGCCATGCGAATGGCCCGGGTCGTCTCAAGGAGCTCATATTGGACCTGGCCGGGTCCGCATCGGGACAGGTCCGGATGCGTCATCGTGTGGTTGGCGATCCCGTGCCCTTCTGCCGCCATCCGTCGGATCAGTTTGGACTGGTCTGCCGCGTACGCGCCGATCACGAAGAAAGTCGCCGACGCCTGGGCTTCCGCCAGCAGATCGAGGATGTCTGGCGTGCAAAGCGGATTGGGTCCGTCGTCGAACGTCAAATAAACGCTTCGCCGGCCTGCGCCAGCAGCACACGCATCGCGCATGTCGGACAAGCAGGTGAGGGGGGTCACAGCTCGGGCCCGTTCCGATCGATCATCGTGCCGCTCGGCCAATCGGACATCGACTGAACAATCGGCAAAACCAGGAGGATTGCGTCATCGATGCGCGTAGGCGGCAAGTCGAGATACGCGTCCGGCAGAGTGGACCGCACGCGAATTCCCGACAAAAGGGTCACCGGACCGTATCGGTCGAACCGCTGAATGTGTTTCTGAAGGGCAGGCCGAACGGTGCCGAACCCGAATGGAACGCCAAGCTCGTGCAGTACTTTATGGATGATGTGGACTGATCGGCTGATTCCGAGTCCCTCAAGATCCGGACGCACCCCATACAGTCCAAGTTCACCCACCAGAAGATCGACCTTGCCAATCTTAATGAAACGGCGCAGCAGGCCGAGGTGAGCCGCTACGCCCTTCGAATCGTAGCCGATTGCGCGGAACTCAGGCCTTGCGCCTGCCCAACTTCGACTGCCTTCAAATGGTTCTGCGTTGAAGGCGCCAGTCGGCCCATAGGTGTTTCGAAAGAAGTCAGCGAGTTCGACATGATCGGCAAGCCCCAGTTCATGTTCCCAACACAGCCTCCAGCGCACCTGAGGGCGCTTGGAAAGACTGCTGTTTTCTTGTTGTTCTGTAGATGCCAGCATCACGATGTCCGATCAGTAAGCACTAGGGAATTAGGTAATAAGTTGGTAAGTTACGCGATCCTTGTTTGGAGCCGCCGGTGCGAGTGTTTGCGCAGGGCGAAGAAGAACATGACCGAAATTGGCGCCGGCATCGGGTGATGATGCTTGGCACAAGCATGGAAATATCTATCGTCATCCAGGCTATTCGACGTTCATCCTTCTATGTTTAAGCGCTAATTCTCCAACTGACTGCACTAATGCAGCATTCACTTAAGTCCGTAAAATCGATTGTTTCAATGGTAACCATCCGCGCTTTGGATATTACAAAGCCTCATCTCAAGGGACTTGATCGCATCTGATTGTGCCGCTCGACGGTAGCGAACGACGCCCATCGCGACCGCAAATGGCCTTAAGCTGAGACAGTCGGCCAGCAGCGCGGCCATCGCCGATAGCGGCCCATTCTGCGTGATGTGGTACTCAAGAATGGCAATCCGCGAACCTCACGCTGTGTGGGACGCGCAAGCAAAGTTCGGTCTTAGCCGGAATGGTCAGCAGGGCACGCACTTGCCCCTTAGGGAGGGGCTTCTTGCCGTACTTGGAGGCGCCGCCATTTGGCGCTGCCCAAGCTCGGCGCCATCGTCACAACGGTTTGTCTACTGCTCCACAAGCTCTGGCGTGCCACGGTGAACAGGGAGCGCACAGTTCCTGTCGGCAAGGTGGTGCGAATGAACGGCCATTCCCTGCTGGAAAAGGCTGTGCCAGCGGCGGCGGAAGCGGCGCCGCCAATCAGATATGGATCGCCGCCGCGGTGAAGACGCATGGCCAACAGCTTCCGCCGCATCCGGTGGCGGATGGTGGATCGCTCCACCGCCACCGCCGCGTCCGCTATAGTCCGGTGCTGGTCCCAAGCTGGCCAGACTAAGGACGGGCTTGTGAGGGATGGAGCCGAATGCGACGCTGCTCCCACAATCCGCGCAATTCCTCGACAAGGTTTTCACGCTTCGCCCGATTGGGCGTCATTGTATCGAGGAGATCCCCGAGCACCGCTTCACCCTCGATTTGCATCAGCAGATCGAACACCTCATGTGAAATGGTCTCACGGCTGGTGCCGCCCGCACGGATTTCGCACACCGTCTCCTGGTGATCTTCCACCGTGTAAGCGCGGACTTGATGGAGCGACGTATAAGCTGGCAGCGACACCGCGAGCGCCGTCCAATCCTCCAGCGTTGCAGCCTGCTTTTTGACGAGGAACGATCCTATCACGAGTCCATCCAGCTCTGTCGTCAGAAATGTGGCGATCGCGTCTGCAGCCGAATCCACGATCGGCTCGGCATTGTTGTTAAACGATGTATTCAGCAGAACTGGGATGCCCGTCCGCTGCTTGAACGCGTTGATGACATCCCAGTAGGCGGGATTGGTGTTGCGCGACACAGTTTGCAGCCGCGCTGTACCGTCGACATGCGTGATGGCGCCGAGCACGCTGCGCTTGGCGTCGCGCACGCGAACGACGAAATTCATAAAGGGGAATTCACCTTTGCCATCCGGGAGGTCGAAAAATTCACCGGCATCCTCCTCCAGCACCGATGGCGCGAACGGTCGATAACCCTCGCGCTTCTTGACCATCGCGTTGATCCGGTCCTTGTTCGCGGCGGGCCTGGGGTCGGCCAGAATGCTGCGGTTGCCAAGTGCACGGGGCCCGAACTCCGAGCGGCCCTGCACCCAGCCGATCACGGCGCCATTGGCTAGCCAATCGGCTGCGCTGCTCGCGACGTCGTCACTGCGTTGAACGTCGAGATGTCCGGCCCAGGCATTCAGTTCCTGCTCCAAAGTGCGGTCTTCCTCAAGATCAGGCCCCCAATAAACCGACTGCAATCGCTCACGCGGCGCCGGCCGGCCTAGCTCGTTTGACATCATGAGTGCAGCGCCGAGGGCGCAACCTGCGTCATGCGATGCGGGTTGTACGAAGATGTCTTCGAAAAGTCCGGAGTACAGCAGCTTGCCGTTCATCGTGCAGTTGTGAGCGACGCCTCCGGCCAGGCACAACCGCTTCATACCGGTTGCCTCGCGATGATGGCTGAGAATGTGAAACACGATCTTCTCAAGCGCTTCTTGCAAGGAAGCACTTACATTTTGATGCTGCTGTGTGAATGGCATTCCCTTCCGCCGGGCCTGGATGCTGCGGAGCAACGTCGGGCCAATGCGATCCATGTAGACGCGGTAGCCACCGTTGGCGGAGAGTTCATAGAACTGCTCGAACAGCGCGCGATAAGGAGCGGGATCCCCGTAAGGTGCAAGCCCCATGACCTTGTATTCGTCGAACAAGCCATAGCCGAGATACCGGATCACCTCGAGGTAAAACAGGCCCAGAGAATTGTTCTCCGGGAAACTCTCCAGCTGCGTAACTTCTGTTCCGGACCCTAGCGCCACGTGACCCGAGAGGAAATCACCACCGCCGTCGATCGTGAGGATCAGGCTTTGATCGAACCCTGACATCGCGAACGCGCTCACGGAATGCGCCAGATGGTGATCCACAAAGAAGATGCGCGAAGGGTCGACCTCGGTGCCGAATTCCCGGGCGAGCAACTGAGGCAGCAACAGTCTCGCGTCCAACGGAACGGACACGTCCGGCTGGGCAGCAAACAGGTATTCGAGCATGGCATTGCAATAGGCTTCCGTGGCGTAGAACGCGATGCGATCGATGTCGCTGAGCTGAACTCCCGCGGATGCAAGGCAGTATTGAATCGACCGGCTTGGCATCTTGTTGGAGTGCTTGATCCGATTGAGACGCTCCTCCTCAACGGCCGCTACTACGCGTCCGTCCCGCACGAGCACCGCAGCGCCATCGTGCAGAAATGTTTTCGGCAGCTCGAGTGAATTTTCATGAACTCTTTCTAGCCCGCCGCTCAAGCCTAAACACAGCATGTCACTCTCCGTTAACTGTATTAGAAAGGCGGCATTGGCCTTCCTCAAGATCGTTCGAACTTGAGCAAGCTTGGCCGTGTGAGGGCCGATCGGACGGGTCACTAACATCAAAGAATCTCGCGTAGGGTCCGCCTGCGAAGTGGCGCTGCAACTCACCGAAATTCTCTACCGTTTGGTCCAGCGGTCGCGCTTCCTGGCGCTGAGAAATTGTGGCATCGCAGGGCCGAAGTGCTGGAACCTTGAGGAAGTCCCACATCGTCGCCAAGCACGCCGCAGGGTCGCCAAGGAGACTTTTGTACTCGACCACGAGCAAGTGGTCTGACGCGAACGCGTGCGTGACGCGATCGTGGAAATCGTCCGCGGTCTTGAAATAAGCCTCGCAGCAGGCGGTCGACAGGCTGACTGATGGAGCCGCGTCATTGTCCGAACTGAATTTCAGCCAGCGGCGGGTTTGCCTCGCCTGGGCCAGCGATCGCAGCGATTCCAATGTGTTTGTGCGAATTAAGAGGATGACCTTGAGGCCCGGCCAACGGGCGAGTTCGGCAAAAAAGCCCGGACGACCATGAAACTGAGGTTCGCTTATCGCGCAGCCAACGCGCGTCACCTTCTTGTCACTTCGGTTGGGGTAGCCAAAGTAGGCAAGTTCGAGGAGATCGCGATTGCTGCCGAGCAAGCGATCCTTATCGGGCCAATTCCTATCGTAGGCGTTGAGCAATTCACCATTGCTCAGGACGTTCGGATGCTCGTTCAGCAATTCTTCCAGGTAATGCGTGCCCGTCCTCGGCATCGCAAGGATCACAAACGGCCCAGGCGACGGAACGGGTTGAGGCATTGCATGGATCTCCGATTAACATTGGTTGCGACAGTGCGGCTGGGGCTTGGGAGAGCGACGGCGTCAACCCGGACGAAACGGCGCAACAGGCCGATGTGACCCGCTACACCTTCGCGTCAGCTTGATTGGACAGGCCACGCGCCGACCCAAGTTCGACGCCCCAAAGGGCTTGGCGTTGAGCGTCCCAGTCGGTCTGGAAGGAACGGATTCGACATGGGCGAGTCCAAGTTCATTTTCCCAACGCAGCTTGCAGCGCACCTGACAGCGGGTGGAAAGACGTCCTCTTTCTTGCCTTTTTGTTGAGGCACGCATCATGCGATCCGATCTAGAAAGTATTTGAAAAAGTTACAGGGGGCTTCCGCTGGTAAGCGTCCGAGCAGCTTGGGGTTTTGTCGCGCCAGCCGCCATCGTAGAGCTAGCCTGGATACCGAAGAAGAAAATGGCCGCATTGAATGCGTCTCGGTTGCATACTCGGCACCTCGTAACCCAAGCTATCGACCGCTATCCTTCGGGTCCTGAATGCTAATTCGGTAACCGCGATTTTTCTAATGCAGCATTCGATAAAATAGGTAAAATTGATTGTTTCAATGCATCCAATCCATAGCGTGGATAAACGAGCTGATGCGTTTCAAGGGACTTGATCTAAATCTCCTCGTCGTGTTCGACGCTCTGATGAGCGAGCGTAAGCTCACCGCTGCAGCACGCACGATCAACCTGAGCCAGCCTGCCATGAGCGCGGCCGTCGCTAGGTTACGCGATTTTTTTCGCGATGAGCTATTTACGATGAGGGGCCGCGCACTTGTCCCGACACCGCGTGCGGAAGGGCTCGCCCCAGCAGTCCGCGAGGCTCTGCTGCACATCCAGCTCTCCATCATTTCCTGGGACGTGTTCGACCCAGCTCAATCGGAGCGCCGCTTCAGGATCAGTCTTTCCGATTTCATGACACTCGTGTTCTTCCAAAAAGTCATTGAGCGTGTCGCGCAGGAAGCTCCCGCCGTCAGCTTCGAGTTGCTGCCTCTCGCCGATGATCCCAATGAGCTTCTCCGGCGCGGTGAGGTCGACTTTCTAATCCTTCCGGAAGTGTTCATTTCGGGCTCGCATCCTAGAGCGACACTGTTCGACGATACACTCGTGTGCGTAGGCTGCCCCACCAACAAGCTGCTATCACCCCAGCTGACATTCGAGCAATACAAGTCGATGGGGCACGTTGCACCCCACTTCGGCCGTGCGCTGCAACCCTCCATGGAGGAATGGTTTTTGCTCGAACACGGTATCGACAGACGTATCGAGGTGGTCGTCCAGAACTTTAGCATGATCCCGCCGGTGCTATCAGGCACCGACCGTATAGCGACGGTACCGTCGCGGCTGGTTGAGCATTTCGCAACATCGATACCGCTGCGGATCGTCGACCTTCCGTGGCCGCTTCCCGCATTCACAGAGATCGTTCAATGGCCTGCGCTTCACAACAGCGATTCGGCAAGTATTTGGATGCGGGGCATACTCATGGAGGAGGCGGCCCGCATGGCTCGGCCGCATCAGACGGCTTGAGGCCTCTTCGGGCGCCCGGGAGGTATGCGCTCCATTTTCCAGACCGCATCGTTGAGGTATGTCGGCCTCGATCGCCGGTGAAGCCGCGCGAAATGAAGCTGGCTACCGGTTCTGGAACTCCGCGTCATCCCAGACGATGGAATTTGCGGTTACTGGACTAGGATGATTGTTCTGCGGCGATCCGGCCGCCATGAAGACCACGGTATCGCGAGGCACTACGCGCCGTAGGAAAGGCCACGACGTTCACCGGCAATCCCGATCGCTTCCATCGATTGACGGCCCAGATCATCATCCGTGGGTGCCGGTACCATTCGCCCGGGGCGCCGCCGGATTGCGGATGAAGCAAGCTTTCGATGGCGGCATCAATGTGAACGCGGTGGAGCTATTAACCTCTGTCATAGCCCTTGTCTCCGTGCCGAGAATGTCTGATCAGAACCGGATCATGGCGAAGCGACCAACAATTGCGGATCTGGCCCGCCAAGCCGGAGTCAGCGTGGCAACCGTTGATCGGGTGCTCCACGCCCGTCATCCGGTGCGGGAGGTGACTGCGCTGCGGGTCCACGAGGCGGCCCATGCTATTGGCTTTCACGAGGCCGGCCTTGTTCAGCGGCGCCGGCAGCGGGACCTGCCGCAACGTCGACTTGGCTTTATCCTGAGAAAACCAACCCAGCACTTTTACCAGGACTTCGGGCGCGAAATCGAAGCGGCAGTCAATGCGGCACAGGCCTTTCACGGCACTTCGCTCATCGAATTCGCGCCGTCGGATGTGCCGGGCGATCTGATTGCACTCCTTCAGGACCTTGGCGGCCGCTGCGACGCCATCGCCATGGTGGCGCCTGATCATCCGACGATCACGGCAGCCGTTGAACACCTCAAAGCGAAAGGGATCCCGGTTTTTTCGCTGCTTTCCGATTTCGCCGCCGGCGTGCGCGAGGGCTATGTCGGCCTCAACAACCGCAGAGTCGGGCGGACGGCTGCCTGGATGTTTTCCAAAGCCGCGAAACGGCCGGGCAAGGCGGCGGTTTTCGTGGTCAGCGAGCGTTTCCAGAGTCAGGAGCTTCGGGAAGGCGGCTTTCGGTCCTATTTTCGTGAAAACGCCCCGACATTCGAGGTGCATGACGTATCCATGGAGCTCGAGACACCGGAGATCGCCTACGACACAACACTCGATCTGATGCAGCGGGAACCCGAGCTCGTCGGCTTCTATGTGGCCGGCGGTGGCATGGAGGGCGCCATCTTGGCGCTCCGGGAAGAAGCCGAAGATCGCGACATCGTCGCCATCGTTAACGAGATCACGCCAGAGTCACGGGCAGCGCTCGCAGATGGCATCCTCACGATGGCGGTGGCCACGCCGCTGCGCCTGCTTTGCCAGGAGCTAACGACGCTAATGGCACGAGCCATCGAAACCGGTATCGCGGAAACGCCAGGGCAGACATTTCTGCCGTTCGACATCTATCTGCCGGAAAACATATGAATGAATGATCATACACCTCTAGCATCACTTTGCCGGATCGCAATATCGGTGTGGAGTTCTGACTTCGCGCCGCAGGAACATGGATTCACACGGAAATACGAGCTTCGCTGAGAGCTAGCAATTGCGTGTTCGCGCAGCAGATGTCCTTACGGATAGACTCCCGACAGAAACTCTGGAAGCCGCCCGCTTTGAGAGAGAGGTCCTCACCCCGGCCTTCTCTCTGGCGGACGGCCAAGCATCGGAGCGCTTTCAGCTAGATCGCTGCGGTGTGGCGCTTGGCATGCCGGCAGTGAGGACGGTTATCCGGCCATATGGGACGACGAACATCGCTTGGCCCAGCTCGCGCGAGTAGGTCTTCCGCCCTCGCCGGGATCGCGACGCCTGTCTCATCTAGACCGCAGGTTGGGTGGATTTTTTTGTTTGACCACTCCACATGCCCCTAAGCCTTTACAGGATCCACGGCTCCCAAGCGCTCATCGCTGTCACGGTTCGTAGCCGATCGCAGCAGCCTCCCAGTTACCGAACGATTGAGATGGAGCTCAGCAATCTCCGGTCGCCCTTGCCAATTGGATGAGCCGAACGCAGCGATGCAGATCTTAAGGTGGCATTCGCCGCGACGTCCTCGGTTGGGTTTTGGGCACCTGGCAGCTTGAGCCTTCCTCGCCTGGTTGATGTCCGGAATTGTCGATGACGAGGACATGTCGCCAGAACGCAGCCGGTGGGGACATCACGGGTCTAGATCGATATGACTCGGCGAGGGTCAGTCTCCTGATCCGGCAAGGCGAGCTGCAGCCTCGCTGATCGGAATGTCAATAACCGTGACCGCGCATGCTGCAAGGAAACGGCGTTCGTTTTTGGTCAGAACCGCCCCGTCGATCACCGCAAAACGCGGGCCGTCGGAGCGCTTCATGATCTGCCGGGCGTAGGTGCGTAGCATCTGATCGTCGAAGCGGCATCCGACGAAGACAAAGCCACGATTGGTGCGCCGCTCCTTCACCAGTTCGGGGATCGGCGTCTGGATGTCGATGTCTGTTAGAACTTCGACATAGTCGGAATCTGACACGAGGAAGTTTGCAGCCGGCCGGATACTGCCGTGAGGCACATACAAAACCGTCTTTGCCGCTGGTCCGGGTTCGCGTTCACTCCCGCACAAATCGTAGGCTTTCGTCCAAATGTCGCCGATTTCGTTCGCCCGCGTAACACCTTGGATCTCGACCACATCCGCCCGTCCGGCCGCGGCGAGGGCCGTGCGCATGGCGCCATCGTACCAGCTGTCGACGATAAGGGAGAGCGGCAGTGTTGCGAGCCAATCGTGGAGGATAGTCGGCGCCGCCGGCGCCGCGAAGATCTCGGCCATCCAGGCTTGGAGCGTCCGGCGGTGCCGGCGCTGTTCGATGAACTGGGCGACCGACCACATATTGGTGCGGATCTTGGAAGGGGCGGGCGCCCGCACTGTGAGCGCGGCGGCGACAGCTTCCGGCGTATCCGGTACAGGCGGTTTCGCGGAACTGAGCCGCAGCAGACCCGGACCGAGATAGGGAATGATCGCGTCGGCGGCGAGCGCTTCCTTCAACATGTCAAGCCGCCTCTCGGCATGGCTGTCCTGCGTGATTAAAAGGTGACCCGAGGTCGGGATCGTGTGCATGCTCATTCCTCTTGCCGTTCCAGCGTCAGCCCGCGGCATCAGCCCCCGTCGGAAATCTTCCTGGCCTCAACGGTAATTGGCAGACTGGTATCGCGCGGAAGGTCGGGCAGGACGAAACGCCAACCGTTCCTGAGCACGATGGCCCCGCCCCACAGGCCTTCATTCTCAATCTCGACGATCGGCTCTTCGAGATCCTTCTTGGGAACGTATGCCGACAGGCCTGCGCCGGTCCTGCGGATCGTTACCTTCATCCAGCTGATCCTTCTTCGGGAGCAGCAGTCATTTCGGCACTGCAAGGGGTACTGGCTCTGTCGAGGCTCATCATTTCACGCGCGCGCATCCCCACGACGCTGCCCCGCCCGACCCACTCGACCGCGTAAATATAGAACTGCTGCAGAAAGGTGCCGATGTCGCGCACGTAGCCTTCGTCACCCATCCGCACAAGGTTTTCGCCGATCTCCTTGCCGGGATAGGTGCCGTCATTCTTTATGTGGCGTGTGGCACGGACCCGTTCGCCCGGCATAAAGTGCGGAGGCTTGCCGATTTCGACCTCCTGTTCGCGCCAGAGCGTCATGGCTGTTCTTCCTTTGTCGCAGCTGCGGGTTGTCAATGAAGGAGGTTAAGCACGCTTTGGGACGCGACCAGGCGGTGGCCGATTGAGGTCAGGCGGGAACGCAGGTCATCTCCACCGGACAGACGGACGCGCATTGCTGTGCATCGAAGGCATCCTTGCATTCGGTGCACTTCTCCGGGTCGATTACGTAGGCGTCACCCTTGAACTTGATCGCACCGGAAGGGCATTCGAATTCGCAAGAACCGCATTGCGTGCATTGGGACGCGATGATCTTGAACGCCATTTCTCAACTCCTGCTTCGCTCAGACTGAGACACCTCAGGCCGTCGCCGCCAACGGTTTCACGCCAAATTCGGCGGCGTAGACCGCGCTGATCGCGGTCTCGATATGCTCACAACCATGATCATCCGTTGCGCGGATTCCGGCTCCCTTGAGCTGTTCCTTAGGGGAATCTCCGATCTTGGCGCACAGCACCACGTCGATGCCTTCGAGCGCAGCGATGACGCCTTCGAGCGTGGCGGCCTCGCCCCATCCGCCGAGGCAATATTGCTCGACTTTTCGATGCCCGACCAAGCAGATCGCGCTCGGCGAGACCTCGTAAATCTGGAATTCCCTCGCATGGCCGAAGTGCTCATTGACGCGGCCGCCGCCCTTCGTCGCCACCGCGACAAGGAGCGACTTGCCGCACCCCATTGCCTTGACCATTTCGATCGCCTGGCCCTTAGCCGCGACGTGATCGCCGCGCTCGCGGGCGACGACCTCCCGGTAAGCGTCGCGCTTGCTGGCGTCGTAGGTGACCTCCTCGGGAATCTGGTCCAGCGTGAATTCCTGGCCGCGATCCTGGCCGAGCAGGCCAATGGCATCGGCCCGGCACTGCCGGCAATGGCGCATCATTCTGGCGCCGCCTTGGACGCGATCTTGAAGCGCTTTCAGCTCCATCGCCTTTGGGACGCGTTGCCCGGCCAGGCCGTAATAGGTACCGTGCTGGGGGCTCGAAATCAGCGGCATGATGTTGTGCAGGAAGGCGCCGCGCTCCTTCACCCATCTATTCACCTCGACCAGGTGCTCGTCGTTGACGCCAGGGATCATCACCGAATTGATCTTGGTGAGAATGCCGCGCGCCGTCAGCATCTCCAGCCCCAACATCTGCCGCTCGTGCAGGATCCGGGCGGCTTCAATGCCGGTGTAGCGGCGGTGCTCGTAAAAGATCCAAGGATAGATCAGCGCGCCGACTTTCGGGTCGATCATATTGATGGTGATTGTCACATGGTCGACGTTCATATCGGCGAGCTCGGCGACATGGTCCGGCAGCGCGAGCCCATTGGTCGAGAGGCAAAGCTTGATGTCGGGGATTGTCTTGGCGACTTGTTCGAACGTCGCCTTTGTCTTGCTCCAGTCGTAACAGGCATCGCCCGGTCCGGCGATGCCGAGCACGGAAAGCTGCGGGACTTCATTGGCAACCGCGATCACCTTGCGCACCGCCTGGTCTGGAGTAAGCTTTTCCGAAACGACCCCAGGTCGGCTCTCGTTGGCACAGTCATATTTACGATTGCAATAGTTGCACTGGATATTGCAGGCTGGGGCGACCGCCACGTGCATCCGGGCGAAGTAATGGTGCGCGTCTTCAGAGTAGCACGGATGGTCCTTGACCTTCTCCCAAATAGCCGAATTCATGTCGCCGGAGTTTGCGGGCGAGCCGCAGGATGAAGGCGCGCTGCCACAGCGTATCGCCGTCGCCGGCCGGTCGAAGGATTTCGGGCCGGTCAGCCTGTCATGCGAATTCGGTGGGGACATCGAACGGGCCTGCTCCTGCGTGAAACGTCGCAGGTCAAGGTGCAATAGCTATGCCAACCCGAGACCATTGCGTTCACGCAACATCTTGGCTGGTCGTGTCTGATTTGTCGGTTTGCCAACGACCTGATTGTTGTCAGGCTTCCGACAGTGAAGGAGCGAATCGGTCACGGAACATGACCACCTCGGGCCTGCAGAGGGCGAAGGGGCGACACCAAGACATGACAATCGTTCAGACGCTTAGAACTTCTTCACCTCGATACCATGTCGGCGTATGGCATAGCCGACTTGCCGCGCTGTGAGGCCGAGAATACGAGCCGCCTTGGACTGATTCCAGCCGGCCCTTTCCATGGCGTCGAGCAGCCGGTCGCGCGTCAGAGGCGTGCCCATTGGAGGGCTGGAGCGATCATTCCGATCGCCGGTTGTGAAGGGCATTGCCTCGCCCGTCGAGCCGCAGATGCGGCTATCTGGCAACGGCGATTCCAAGGCAATCAGGTTACCCGGGGCGAGATTGTTGGTAGCGCCGGAAAGGTTGTCTCCTTTTCGGAGGCATATAGAAAAGCACTGGCCATGCTGGCAGGCGAAGTCCGAGGCAACGATTGTCGCCGAACGGGCGAGTGTAGCTGTCCTTTGAACGCAGTTTTCCAGCTCTCGAATGTTACCAGGAAAAGAGCATTGCGAGATCACATCGTAGGCCGATGGCGCGAAGGTGAGATCGCGATCGTTCTCTCTGTTGAATCGATCAAGAAAGACGTCCGCTAGGAGTCGGATGTCCCCGGGGCGCTCTCTCAGCGGAGGCAAGGTGATTGGTATCACATTAATGCGGTAATAAAGGTCGGCCCTGAACGCCCCATTCAGCACAGCCGTTTCGAGGTTTTTGTTGGTGGCGCATATAAGCCGGACATCGAACTTCAGCGTCCTGGTGCCGCCGACCCGCTCCAGTTCGCCTTCCTGCAGGACGCGCAGCAGCTTGGCTTGGAAGGCAGGCGAAATCTCGCCGATTTCATCGAGTAACAGGGTGCCGCCATGTGCCAATTCGAAACGGCCGGCGCGCTGCGAAATAGCTCCGGTAAAGGCGCCCTTTTCGTGCCCGAACAGCTCCGATTCCAGAACGGTTTCAGACAGCGCGGCGCAGTTCAATTTGACGAAGGGCTTATTCTTGCGAGGTGAGAGTTTGTGGATTGCCTTCGCGAAGGCTTCCTTGCCGGTGCCGCTTTCGCCACGCAAGAGCACGGCGGCATTTGTGCTTGCCACCACTGGGACGGTTTCGAGCACCTGCTTGAGCGCCGGACTTCTCCCCACGATTCCTTCGATTTTGGCGTGCTGATGTCGGTCACGATCCGTCCTTTTAACGCCCGGCGATTGCTCCTGGGTCTCTTCGGCAAGCCGCTGACCGTCCATGCTCGGCAGGCGATGAAGGCGGATGGTTTGCCCGGCCAGGACGGCGACCATGGTCAGAAAGCGTACGTCCTCTTCAAGGCAGACGTTCGTCGAGCCGTGCCCGAGGCGATCGATCGATAATGTTCCAATGGTTTCGTGCTGCGTTTTTAGGGGGACACCAATAAAGCTAACCGGGAGAGCGTCGCCGCTCGAGGGTATCTGGGGATCAACCTGAAACAGTTCAGACTGGCTGATATCGGGTGCGACGAACGGCGTCCCCGTAGCCACGATTTTGTCGATCACGGGCTGCGGTATGCTGCCGCAAGTGGCTGATTGTGGCGGATAGACGTTGCCGGCAGTTACGGCAAACTCGGGCTCTCCGTCAGGCTTCAGGACTATGATTTCTCCATGACGCATTTGCACAAACGAGGAGAGCAGGGTCATGAGATTGGCAAGCGTCGTCTCCAGCCGGGCGGGGGCGGTCAAGACCTTCGATATCTCATAGATTCCTCTGAGCGAGATATCCGCCCTGCGCATCGTCTCGATGGTGTCCCGAGGCTCTACTTTATCCACCTCGTTTTGGCGCATGTGATCCATGGAAGTGCCTCCGAGTTTGTCCAGGATGCTCTTGCCAAGCAGGCCTTTGCATTGAAGGTTTCAAATTGTGCCGCGGCACTACGAGTTCGTTCCCTCGCATTTCTCGTACTGTCAGCCGGTGGAGAGCAGACGCGGTCGATCTGAGGCTTGCAGTTGGTGCAAACGATCGTACCCAGCGAACAGATCCTATGGATTGCCGACCAGCGCCGCAAGACCCGTCATGGCGCGCCTCGTCATGGTGGTTCAAGCTCACATAGCAGAGCGATGGCGAAGATGCGCTGACCCACCGGCGTCGTTATCCCGTGCCTATCAATGCGCATTGCGGACATCCACAATGGCATCAGGCAAGGCGGCCGACCAACCGGTCGGCCGGTCCATCAGATCGACCAGAAGTGCGCCACCATCCGAGGTTTTCATTCCACCGTCAAACCGGCGACGGTGTGCTTTCAACAAGTCCAAAATCGATCTGATCCCTCATCACTCCGTTTGCATCAGGGCGCTCCTCGCGGCTACCGTGTTCCGCAAAATAACTTCCCCGATTCGGAACTCCGATGTACCCCAACAATGCGAAAAGGTGCTCGGTTACATGTGTAATGCGACGAGTTGCCGCAATTGTGGGTTGTGCCGGCCTCGCCCTGCTGCGCTGAATGCGCAAGTCATCCGAACTTGAAAAGGACACCGAAACCGCCCCGCGGATAGTCCCATTTGATCTCGCCACTGGCCTCGCACAACACGCGGCATGTGCCACACTCCATGCACCCGTCGGCAGCGATTTCAACTTGGCCGGTAGCATTCAGCTCATAGCATTTGGCCGGGCAGACGCGGGTCAACGCGAGCAGGTTGGCGCTCGGCGTTTGGTGAGGTCGCACTTTGATATGCGGGCGCCCTGCATCGATCAGGTAGCGGTTTTGAAATAGCTTGTCCTCGATGCGCAATGCCGTCACTGCAGTCGTCATCCAACTCTCCTTCAGCGCCAGGCGAAGGCCAGGCGGACCGCGTCGCTGACCAACCCCCAGCGCGAACGCGCGCTTATGAACGCAGCCGTGGTCGCCCTTTCCTTGTCGATTTTGGGCGTGCCGTCGACCCGCATGAAGTTCTGCGCCGCCTGCGAGATCAACTTCGGGTAGGTCATGAAGAAGTTGTTGGAATTCGTGTGCAGCAGGGCCGGCATGTCCTTGTGTTTTTTCAAGTCTTTGAGGACAAACGACTTGTTCAGCATGGCTTCATAGAGGGCGAGGTTCCGCCTGGTCGTCGGCAGGTTGCGGCTCTTGACCTGAACGATCGCCTCGCCGGCGATGCGGCCGGAGGTCATGGCGAGATTGGAACCCTCGCGGTGAACCGCGTTGTTCAATTGCGCGGCATCTCCAACCGCGACCCAACCGTCGCCGTAGAGCCGCGGGATCGCCTTGTAACCACCTTCGGGAATGAGATGAGCGGCATATTCCTTCACCTCCGAGCCCGCGATCAGCGGCTTGACCGAGGGGTGGTTCTTGAAGGCGTCGAGGAGACCATAAGGGCTCTCCATTTTTTCGGCGAAGTCGGAAACGAGGCAGCCGATGCCGAGCGAGATGGACTCCTTGTTGGTGTAGAGAAACGCGAGCCCGGTCATGCCGCGCGAGATGGTACCGGCCGCCTCGATCACGCAGCCTTCATTGCCCTTGAGTCCGAAGCGCTGCTCTATAAGTCCTTCAGGCAGAAAATGCATTTCCTTGACGGCGAGCGCCACGGTTTCGGGCCTCGGCATCTCGCGCACGCCCGCCCGTGTGCCAAGCAGCCCGTTGACGCCCTCTGCCAGGACGACCACGTCCGCCAGGATCGCTTCGCCACCTCGATCAGTGCGAACGCCGATTACCGTCCCCTTGGTATCGTGGGTGAGCTCCGTTGCCGTCGTCTCGCAAAGAACCGTCGCCCCGGCCTCGCGCACCTTGCGCGAAAACCATTTGTCGAACTGCGCACGGATGATCGTGTACCGGTTTGGCTTTGCCTCGTTGAAGTCGTCCGACCGATAGTGGACGCCGGCGTGGGACGTATTGTCCATCATCCAGAAGCGCTGTTCAATCAGATGCCGCTCAACCGGTGCGTCGTCCCGAAAATCCGGGATGATCTTCTCCAGCATGTCCGCGTACATGATGGCGCCCTGGACATTCTTGGAGCCTGGATACTCACCGCGCTCCAACTGCAACACCTTCAGCCCGCCGCTCGCCATTGTGAAAGCAGCTGCGTTCCCGGACATGCCGGCGCCAATGACAATGGCGTCGAATTTTTCCTCGACCATGACTTTCTCTCAGCTCGCAAGCTTATCGCGACTGTGCGGCGATAGCCGCCGGGTGAAGGCTTCCGTCAATGCTGGCAGGAAACGGATCGCGTCGGTGGCGATACCGACATGGGCGAAATCAAAAATCGGGGCGTTCGGGTTGGTGTTGATGGCCACGATCAGATCGGCCCCCTCGACGCCCACCCGGTGCTGGATGGCGCCCGAAATTCCGGCCGCGATGTAGAGCTTGGGCCGGATGGTCTTGCCGGTCTGGCCGATCTGCCGTTCAGCCGGCATCCAGCCCTTCTGAACCAGCGGGCGCGAACAGCCATACTCGGCGCCGAGCGCCCGCGCGAGCTTCGTTACAAGCTGCAGGTTCTCTGCGCCGCCCAGGCCGAGGCCACCCGCAATCACGACGTCGGCATAGGCGAGATTTGCCTTTGCCGATTGGGCATCCGGCAGGAAACCCAGGACCTTGGTGACGATCTCGTCCTCCACCATTGACAGCTTGAGCTCGACGATACGCCCGACCGGCTTTTCCACCCGCTGCGGCAAAGCCATGACCCTCGGTCGCACTGTCGCCATCTGCGGCCGGCAGTTGAGTGTATAGATCGTGCACAACAAGGAGCCACCGAAAGTCGGCCGCGTCGCGGCGAGCGAACCGTCGGGATCCACGTCGAGTTCGGTGCAGTCGGCCGTGAGCCCTGTCAGCAAGGTCGTCGCTACGGAACCAGCAAGATCCCGGCCACGCATGGTCGCGCCGAGGAGCAGGATCTCGGGTTTGTAGGTGTTGACCAGATCCGTCATTGCCTTGGTGAAAGGCTCGTTGCGGTAGTCGCCGAGCAGCGGCGCCTCGACGATGTAGACAAGATCGGCATCATAGGCGAAGGCCTCGGCGACGGCGTGCCAGGAGGCCTCGCCCGGCGGCCCGAGCACGACGCCGGCAAGCTGTACGCCAAGCTTGTCGGCGAGCTTGCGGCCTTCGCCCAACAGTTCGAAGGAGACAGGATGGACTTGGCCACGCTCCAGCTCGATGAAGACCCAGACGTGGTGGTAGTCCTTGAAATGCTCTGGAAGATCCTTCTTCATGCCAGCACGACCGGCGGCGGGAGGAGGGGGTTCTCGGTTTGCGTTCAACATCCTCTGCTCCTTGCCTTCAAGCGCCGTCGCAGGCCAGTTCGTGCTCCAGCGCTGGCTGGCGGGTGAAGATTGCAGCGATCAGTTCGTCAGCGAGATCGCGCAGAGCCTTGTCCGCAGTGTCGATTTGCACCGACTTCTCCGCCCTACCGGTCGGGGCGAAAACGCGCTTGACGACCGTCGGCGAGCCGCGAAGCCCACATTTTGTGAGGTCGTCGATCCCCGCGTCGGCCGCACTCCACGTCACGATCTCGCTGCGGGCGGCGCGCAGGGCATCCTGCAGCGAGCCGCGGCGGATCTCGTTGATGCCTTCCAGCACGGTAATCAGGCAAGGGAGCTTGCTCTTTAGCATCTGCGTGCCGCTTTCCGAGCGGCGCTCGACCGTGATCTCATGCGCATCGAGATCAATCGAGGCGATCTTGGCGATATAGGTCAGCTGCATGAGCTCAAGGCGCTTGGCGATGCCAGGCCCGACCTGGGCGGTGTCGCCGTCGATCGTCTGCTTGCCGGTGAAGACGATGTCTGGCGGGCCGAAGGTTTCACCGATCTTGGCGATTGCCTGAGAAAGAGCAAAGGAGGTTGCCAGGGTGTCGGAGCCGGCAAAGTAGCGGTCGGTCAACAGCACCGCGCGGTCCGCGCCATAGGTAAGCGCCTTGCGCAAGGCGTCCTCTGCCATAGGTGGACCCATGGTGAGTACCGTGACCTCGCCGCCATCCGCGTCGCGCAATCTGAGTGCTTCTTCGAGCGCGAACAGATCGTAGGGGTTGATGATGGTCGGCACACCCTGGCGCATGATCGTGTTCGTTACCGGATGGACGCGTATCTGCGCGGAGTCAGGGACCTGCTTGATACAAACGACAATGTGCATGGCGGTCCCTCTAGCCTCAATCCGGACAGCGCTTGGCGCTTCATGTGCTTGCACGCACCATTCGTGCCAACCCTTCGCATTCCCCTCATCCTTTGGAATGCCGCACTTGGCCTCCTTGGCGTGGTCGTCGAGCGCCGATTGGTCGGCTTCACGACATTGTCGGATGGCGGCCTTGTCGCATTCATTCCTTTCCGAACGGCTTCAGGATGGAGTCGAACGGGACGAAGGTACGACCCGGCGTGGCCGGCTGATCTGGATCGTGGTCTTTGAGCACTTTGAAGACCCGATGGGCGAGCGGCGATGATGTCGCGAAGTCCTCATAGGCGCGTGCCAGTGTGCTGCGCGCTCGCGCGGCGATCACCCCGTCAGGTAGGTCGCCGAAATCCTCCTCGGCGAGGTATTGGCCCATGCGCTTCATGATGTGGAGCCGCAAGACATTGAGCACCTTCGGATCATAGGAGACACCAAGCAGCGCGAAGAACTCCTCCGCAGCCGACAAGCCTTGCAAACGCGCAAGGATATTGGTGACGTCGATCATCGGCCTGTCGGCGGGACAGTGGCTCATGGCAATCTCCCTGGTCGGAAATGGTGATCTCGGCGGTATTGGTGGACGCTGACGTCGCTGCGGCGTTCCGCAAGTCCCAGCGCGAGATGCGGACGATGTGAAGCGCTGCTTGTCGAAGGCGATTTGCGCGCGTCGGGAACGTTGGGCCCGCACAGACGCAAAGGGATGGCGAGAAGACGACATCGCCGGCCCTCATTCGATGTCATGCGTTTGGACAGCCTCGTTACACAGCCTGTCGTAAAGCTCGATCAGCTGTGTCGCGGTGACGGTCGATTTGGACTCGGCCGCCTTGGCGCGCACGCGGGCGACCATCACGGCTGCCAGATCCGGATCGAGATCGCGGCCGCTTTTGCTGAGCACATGGGCAATCGCGGTGGCGCCGGAATGCTTGCCGATGACGAGACGACGGCGTCGGCCGACGAGATTCGGATCGAGCCCCTGATAGGTGCGGCAATCGCGCAGCAATCCAGCAACATGGATGCCGGATTCGTGGGTGAAAACGTCGGCGCCCACGATCGGCTTGATCGCTGCCGTTGGCCGGCAGGCGGCCCGCGCCACCTGGGCGGTGAGATCGGGCAATGCGGTCAGGTCGATGCCGGTGTCAACTCCGTCCAGGACGGCCATCGCAACGGCCACCTCTTCCAGCGCAGCATTGCCGGCGCGCTCGCCCAGCCCGCCGACGGTGACGGAGACATGGCGCGCGCCCGCGCGGATCGCGGCCAGTGTGTTGGCGGAGGCAAGACCGAGGTCGTTGTGGCCATGAAATTCGAGGTCGATAGCAGATTGCGCGGCAAGCTCGGTGACAAGGTCGAAGGTGGAAAAGGGGTCGAGAACGCCTGTCGTGTCGGCCAGCCTGACGCGGCTTGCGCCAGCGCGCGCCGCCGTCTCGATCACACGGGCGAGATGATCCCAGTCGGCTCGTGAGGCATCCTCGCAGCCGACCGCCACGAAGAAGTCGCAGGCGGCTGCGCGCCCGACAAGATGCTCGATAAGTTCAAGCGCCCGCGGCTGATCGAGCCCGAGCTTGGCGCTGAGCTGGATGTCGGATGCAGGCAGCGACAGATTGACCGCGGTAACGCCGCACGCGATTGCCGCGTCGAGATCCGGCGACGTCATCCGGCACCAGGCGGTGAGCCGAACCGGGAGACGCAGCGCGATCGCGGCCCGAATGGCGTCGATTTCGTCGGCGCCCATGGCCGGCGTGCCGATCTCGATCTCCGGCACGCCGGCTGCCGCAAGCGACTCGACGATCTCCAGCTTTTCCGCTGTAGTGAAGACGACGCCGGGTGCCTGCTCACCATCGCGCAACGTCGTATCGTTGAGAAAGACCGGACCTTTCATGAGCGGACTATCGGCTTTTCTGGTCTGCTGAGATTCGGATATTTAGATCCCATCGCCATATCCGTTGAAGATCGGCGATGGCGCACGCAGCATCTCAACCAGCCCAGGCATGACCTCGAGCACTCGGTCGACATCCTTCTCGTCATTGTCACGCGACAAGGAGAACCGGATTGCTCCTTGTGCCGCCGTGTGGGGAATATTCATCGCCCTCAGGACATGGCTCAGTTCCTGCGAGCCGCAGGAGCAGGCCGAGCCGGAGGAACAGGCGATCCCCTCGCGATTGAGGAGAAGCAGCATGCCATCGCTCTCTATATTTTCGAAGGCAATGGTGCTGGTATTTGGCAGCCGCTGCTCCAGGTCGCCGGTCACGAAAGCGTTTGGAATACTCTGGAGAAGTCCGGTCTCCAGGCGGTCACGGAGAGACTTTATCCGCGTGCTCTGTTCATCGATGAATTTCAAGGCGAGTTCGGCTGCCTTGCCAAGGCCGACGATGCCAGGGGTATTCTCTGTGCCCGCACGCCGATTGCGCTCCTGGTGCCCCCCCTTGATCAGCGAACCGAAGTGCACGCCGCGCTTGATATAAAGCGCCCCGATCCCTTTGGGGCCGTGCAGCTTGTGGCCGGAAAGCGAGACCATGTCGATGGCTGTCGATTTCAGGTCCATGGGAAGTTTGCCGACCGCCTGCACCGCGTCTGTATGGAAAAGGGCGCCGACTTCCTTGGCCAATTCAGCAAGCTCGACCAAAGGAAATATCGTACCGGTCTCGTTGTTTGCCCACATGATCGACACGACTGCCACGTTCGGCGTGAGGGCGGCCTTGTACGCGACGACATCGAGCCGGCCCTGGCGGTCCACCGGAATCCTATGCACCTTGACGTCGCGCGTCGTCTCAACATGCGCGCAGAGCGCCAGCACAGCCGGATGCTCGACCATGGAAGTCACGATCTCTGTGCGGCGAGGCATCGCCTCCAGCCCCGCAAGGATCGCCGCATTATCGCTTTCGGTTCCACCCGAGGTGAAGGCGATCTCATCTTCGAAAGCCGCGCCGATCAGCGCTTGCAGCTGTTGGCGCGCCTTCTGCACCGCCACGCCGGCTGCAGCGCCAAATTCGTGCTTCGACGAAGGATTGCCGAACTGATCCATAAAAAGCGGCCGCATCGCGTCAAAGACTTCAGGATCGACTCGTGTCGTTGCGTTGTTGTCGAGATAGATCTGGCTCATGGGGCCTCCTGGTGAGCGAGACACGTGCAGCGCAGACCCAGCGCCTTGCCTGCAGCGTCGTCATTTCGCGGCCGCCAGCCTCCCGCTTGGGACGGAACTGTTTCGGCAGCGACGTTCTCGCATCCCGCCCGCAGCGATCCCCGCTCCCGGAATGGCCTCGACTGTGCCTTGTTCTTCAGGGCAAGGACATGTGTTACGCCCGCCATACAGGTCTGCGCTGCCGCGATGGGTCCGTCGCTCCGACGCGATTAGCCGAAGGACTTCCCACAGGCGCATTTCTCCGTCGCGTTCGGATTGTCGAAGATAAAGCCGGAGGATTCGAACCCGGTGACGAAATCGACGGTCATGCCCGCGACATAGGGTTGAGTATCTGCGTCCACGAACACCCTGACCCCGTCTGTCTTGATGACCGCATCGCCCTCGCGGGCCAGGCTTTCCAGGCCCATGAGATACTTCAATCCCGCGCAGCCGCCACTCTCGATCATGATGCGCAAACCTTCGGCCGGCTCGTCGGCTTGGGAAAGGGCGGTCTTGATCGCGGCGACTGCATTTTCGGTGAGCGTGATCATGGGACGATTTCTCCTCGGTCCGCGATGCGTTCGCGGACGGCACCGCACTTACCGTGCCAAAACAGAAAGTCGCTGTCTAAACAACGCGATAGCCGTGGCACAGCTCTCGGACGAATGTCTAACACCGTCGGACATCGGACAACGCGTCACACGGTTGGATCGCGTGTGACTGGGATCGTCCTGCGCCTGCGCTATGTCTGGCAATCAACCCACTGTCGGGTTTGTCGAGCCCACGACATGGCGATGTTCGGCCTGGCTCTCTGGTGGCTCCTTCAAGCCTTTGAAAACTAGCAGAATTCTTTTGTGACGCTCTTCCTGCTCGCTTGGCATGACTTTTGATGCCTCATCGCTAGCCGGCAGGAGAAGCGGTGGCCGGCATTGGCGGCGCGGGTGACATCGCGATCGATAGAACGAAGGAAGGACAGCAACGTGTCAGGTCTGCCTCGGTTCCTCATTCAACCGGCAAAGTGGTGCCGGCATTGGCCGCCGCCCCAAATGCGCGCGCCGCCATTGTCATCCTTGGGCGAAGGATCTTGATCGTCGGCCGCGATACCCGACCCATCGGGCAACAACCGGTCTTGGACGTTTCGGAAATTCACCGAGACCCCTAACAAACCGGTTGACGCTAAGATCGCGGCCAGCACGAGCACGCGAAGAGATCAACGCCGGCGCGCGGCCATAGCGTCGGCCGGTCTTCGCGTGCCGAACTGCGGGGCGTCCTGCCCCGCAGTTCCCCGCCATCGCCTCAGCGCTTTCCCCTGCACAAGGTGACCGAGCTCGAGTCCGACTAGGGGCGACCTGCTGCTAACGCGTGCTCGGCCAGTGACCGTGAACACTTGGACGGCAAGGAATAGCGCACGGCTTGCCGTCGTAATGATCTCCGGCCGCCTTGGTCTTTCACGGGCTCAACTCAGCCCTCTCCACGGCTCAGAAAAACAGATCTGGAACATACGCCCGTGAACCGTGACGTCATCGACAGCGCGACCTATCCGAGGAAATCGTTCGCGCATGTGGAGGCGGCAGGCTGGGGTCGGGGCCTAAGCACACTCGTGCGTATCAGCCGCATGAATCTGTGGCACCCGTGGCAGGTTGCCTTCGCTATCGGCTCGACTCTCGTCGCAGCGACCCTCCAACTGCTTATTCCTCAACTGATCGGTCGCGCAGTTGACCAGGTCCAGACAGCCAACAACGGCGATTTCTCTGCGGGAGCCGTGGAACAAGCGCTTTGGACCACGGCTCTCTTGCTGCTTGCGGTCAGCGTGCTGCGCGGTGTTTTCACGATGACACAGACCTATTTCGCCGAATCGGTTGGGCATCACATCGCATACGAGCTGCGGCTCGCCTGTTATGAGAAGATCCAGCGCCTGAGCTTCTCCTTTCATGACCGGAGGCATTCAGCCGATCTGATCACGATCTGCATGCTCGATCTGGAAGGCGTGTGGATCTATTTTTCCAGCGCCGTGGTCCGCGCCGTGCTGCTCACCATGCTAATCGGAATCGGCGCCTATATGCTGCTGTCCACCAATCTGGTGCTCGGCCTCTTGGCGCTGAGTTTCGTTCCCTTCGTCGGATGGCGCTCATCGGTCACCCAGCTCAGGCTCCGCGCCACCTGGCTGGACCTGCAAGAGCGACTTTCGGTCCTGAGCCGCGTCATGGAGGAAAATCTCTGCGGCATCCGCGTTGTCCGAGCCTTTTCGGCTCAGGCTCATGAGATGCTGAAGTTCGAGCGTGCCTCGAAGAGCGCCCTGGCGCTTGCCCAGCAACGCGTTGACATTCACGTGCGCAACAGTTCGGCGATGACCTTCTCCTTTTGGGTTGCCACGGGGCTGGTCCTCTGGATTGGCGGCAACAAGGTTATCGCTGGTGAGATCAGCGTCGGAACGCTTGCGAGCTTCCTGACATTCATGACCATCTTGCAAATGCCGGTCCGCCAAATCGGCTTGATGGTCAATGGCTTCGCTCGCGCTTCAACCTGCGGATCGCGTCTGTTGGAGTTCCTCGACCTCGATATCATGATTAAGGACGCTCCCGATGCGAAGCCCCTCGAGATCAGCGAGGGCACTATGCGCTTCGACAATGTCTCGTTCGCTTATCCTAGCGCTGAAGACCGCCCGATCCTGAAGAATATCAGTTTCAAGGCCCGCAAGGGCGAGACGATCGCAATCGTTGGTCCACCCGGATCGGGCAAGTCGACGATGGCTCATCTGATCCCCCGCTTTTACGATGTCACTGGCGGCACCATCTCGCTTGACGGGCAAGATATCCGCAACGTCACCCTTTCCACGTTGCGTAGAGCGGTCGCGGTCGTGCAACAGGATGCGTTTCTGTTCACCACAACGATCGAGAACAATATCGCTTATGGCGATCCCTGGGCCAGGGAACCGCGTATTGCGGGCGCCTGCGAGTCCGCCCAACTGCACAACTACATCCTCGGCCTGCCCGCTGGCTACAAGACGGTCGTGGGCGAACGCGGCGTTTCCCTCTCGGGCGGCCAGCGTCAGCGTCTCACGATTGCCCGCGCCATGATGCTGCGCCCGTCAGTCATTGTCTTCGACGACTCCACTGCGGCGATCGATGCCGATACGGAACAGCGCATACGCTCTTCGATGCGGCGCTTCGCCAAGGATCGCGTGACGATCATCATTGCCCACCGGCTGAGCTCACTCATGCACGCTGATCAAATCCTGTTCATCGCCAATGGCGAGGTCGTTGAACGCGGCACTCATCAACAGCTTCTGGCCAAGGGGGGGCGCTACAAAGCCCTTCATGACCTCCAGTTGCGCCCCGGCGATGGCATGTTGACCCCGCATGGGGGCGCGAGCTGATGGCCCATCCCGGCGAAGTTGAAACCGAGCGCAATGATATGCGCGATTTCGGTACGCGCCCGCCGCGCGCAGTTGTCGGCTCGCACCGCATCGAAGAAGAGATATTCGGACGGGCCTTCGACAAGAACATTGTCCGGCGGATCTGGGCCTTCGTCGGACCCTACCGGGCAAAGCTGGTTATCTCAATAGCCGCGGTACTGATCTTCGCCGCCACGCAGCTTCTCATTCCGCTAATCATCCGCTATGCGATTGAGCACGGCATGCGTCCCGGGAGCGATGATCGCTCTGCCCTGCTAGCGGCTGCCGGCGCCTTTCTGGTCACGATTTTGCTCAATTTCGCAGCCAGCTACACGCAAGACACAGTGATCAGCAAAATGGCCGAGAATGTTATCTTCGATATTCGCCGCGCCATGTTCGCCCATCTTCAGAAGGTGTCGCTCTCCTTTATGGACAGGACCGAGGTCGGGCGTTTGATGTCGCGCTTACAGGGCGACGTCAATTCGATGCACGAATTCCTCCAGACCTCAGTGCTTTCGGTGGGCGATATTGCCCTTCTTTTGGGCATCGTCTCCGTCATGCTGTGGCTGGACTTTCGGCTGGGACTCCTTACGCTGTCTGTCTTGCCAGTTCTGTTCATCGTACGCTTGTTCTGGCTGCCGCACGCCCGCGATGCCTTCACGACCGCGCAGGAATTTAATTCAGTCGCCAATGGCGCGCTGGCTGAGGCCATTCATGGCGTGCGGGCCGTGCAATCCATGGATCGCCAGCAAGTCAATTTTCTCCTCTACGACGACAAGGCCCGGGCCAGTCTCAAGAAGCATCTGATTGGCGACAAATATGCCCAGATCATGGTGCCGATTGTCGACAGCCTCATGGGCCTCGCCACAGCCGTCGTCATCGTCGTCGGCGGTTCAAAGGTCATGAATGGCCGCATCGATGTGGGCGTGATGATCGTATTCCTTTTCTACATCCAGCGCTTCTTCGATCCGATCCGCTCACTCACTGCACAGTACTCGGTCATGCAACGCGCAATGGCGTCGGGCAAGCGACTGACGGACGTGCTCGACGTCGAGATCGAAATTCATGACAAGCCCGACGCCAAGGTGCTTTCGCCGCTGATGGACGGCTCGGTCGAATTCAGGAACGTCACGTTCGGCTACGATCCCAATTATCCGGTGCTGAAGAATGTCTCCTTCCGGGTCAATCCAGGCGATACGGTCGCGCTGGTCGGCCCGACCGGCTCAGGCAAATCGAGCGCGATGGCGCTTCTCCACCGCTTCTATGAAGTCCAGCATGGCCAGGTGCTGGTCGGCGGACATGATGTGCGCGATCTTACGCAGGAATCGCTCGGACGTCAGGTCGCCATGGTCCTGCAGGAGCCGTTCCTCTTCACTGGAACGGTGTTCAACAACATCCGCTACCACAAGACGGACGCTACGCGCGACGACGTGATGAATGCCGCTAAGGCCGTCGGGGCCCATGACTTCATCATGAGCCTGGACGGCGGCTACGACGCCACGCTCGGCGAGCGCGGCGGCAATCTCTCACTGGGCCAGTGCCAACTCATCAGTTTCGCTCGCGCTCTCGTGGCCGATGCCAAGATCCTTATCCTTGACGAGGCGACTGCCAATATCGACAGCTACACGGAAATGCTGATCCAGAAGGCTCTGGCAAGAGTTCTTGAAGGCCGCACCGGCCTCGTGATTGCTCACCGTCTTGCCACGATCCGCGGTGCCGACCGCATCATCGTGCTCCAGAACGGACGAGTGGTCGAAAGCGGCAACCACGATCAGCTGATGGCCATCGGCGGGCTATACTCGAAACTCTACAACCTCAACTATGCGTCGTTCAACGACATTCCGGACGAGGAGCAAATCGATATCACGCCGCAAGCGGGCTCCCAGACCTGAGGCCAGCCGAGACCGCCACGCCAAGGCCGCAACAAGAAACGGGGCGCTGGACGAAGTGCAGTTATCCATAGTCTACGTGGCTGAAGCTATGTCGCTGTCCGTGTGCAGTTGCCGGGAAAGGCGCTGCGGTCGAAAGCTGCGCTATCCGAAGAAAACGAAAGCCGCGTCACACGAGCAACACCGCCCACGCGATTGGGGTCAAAAATCCGTTCGTCGGCGGACCAGCCAGCCAAGATGTGATGGCTATTAACGCCACCCACGCATTTGGCGGCGGCGTTGCACCGAAGAGGGGATGTTCATCGCCTCGCGGTATTTTGTGACGGTGCGGCGCGCAATGTCGAAGCCGGTTTCCTTGAGCTGGACAGCAATGTCCTCGTCGGAAAGCACGTTGTCAGGGGTTTCGACACCGACGATTGCCTTGATGCGATGGCGGACGGCTTCAGCGGAGTGTTCGTCGCCGTGTTGGGAGGAGCCGATCGCGACGGTGAAAAAATACTTCAGTTCGAACACGCCACGCGGCGTGAGCATGTACTTGTTGGACGTCACCCGACTTACAGTCGATTGATGCATGTTGATCACCTCAGCGACAGCTCTGAGATTGAGAGGCCGCAGATGAGCGACGCCATGGCGCAAGAAGCCATCCTGCTGGCGGACGATTTCAGCCGCTACCTTAAGGATCGTTTTGGCGCGTTGATCGAGGCTGCGGACCAGCCAATTCGCATTCGCCAGGCATTCGTTGAGAAATGCCTGATCTTTAGGGTCCTGGGCGGTTCGGCGCGAGACTTCGACGAAATAGCTTTGGTTGATCAGAACCTTGGGCAGCGTATTCGGATCCAGTTCGACCTGCCACCCACTCCCGTGCGAGGGCAGGACCCAGACGTCGGGTATGATGGATTCGGGCCCTCCGGATTGGAATTTGTTTCCAGGCTTGGGATCCAGCGCCTGGATTTCGTGCAACATGTCGACAAGGTCTTCTTCATCCACGCCGCAATGCCGCTTCAATGCCTTAAAATCGCGTTGCGCGAGCATCTCAAGATTTGCGACCAAAGCCGCCATCGCCGGATCGAACCGGTCTCGCTGACGCAGTTGTATCTCGAGACATTCGCTGAGAGTTCGCGCAAATATTCCAGGCGGATCGAAAAGCTGCAGAGTTCCAAGAACACGTTCCACCACAGCCTCCGGAACATTTAAGCTTTCAGCCAACTCCAAAACGTTGACCCGGACATATCCAGTGTCCTCCAGATAACCGGCAAGCTCGCCAGCAATCAGCCGCTCCTGTGGCGTGAAAACAGTCAGGGCGATCTGACCAGCGACATGCTCGTGCAGTGTTTCGGGGGTGGCGACAAACGTCTCTAGGGCAGGGCTTTCTCCGGGCGACATGCCGGTCGTGTCGCGGGTTGACTTCTGTTGCGTCAGCCGCTCCGAGGGCTCGGCCCTTGGCCCATTGACGTCTCCTTCGCGGTCGCCGATGGGCCGATCCTCCCCCGGAATGGCCGAAACACCACCATAAGGCTCGTCATTGTTTTCGGTCAGCTCCAAAAGCGGGTTTTTCTCGACTTCCTGCTCAACGAATTGATGCAATTCAGCATGCGCCAGTTGCAGCAAGCGGATCGACGCAATGAGCTGCGGTGTTAGAACCTGAGATTGCCTCTGGCTCTGAATCAGACTTGCTGAGGTCTTCATACTACCGCGAACTCCCGTCGAGCGATGCAGCTAGGGTCTGGGTGATGGACCGTGTGAGCGGTCTGCTTCCGCTGGCCATTTCGCGGCCGTGAATTTGAGGCCCCTAAGCGCTTCAAGAACCGTCTGCGGCGACGAAACGCCATAGGGGTCGGTGTCGCAATTGTCGGCGAAACCTTCCTCCTCGAACCACTGCTCCACCACACCGTCATTGACGACAGCGGCGTAACGCCAGGATCGCATTCCGAAGCCGAGATTGTGCTTGGCGACCAGCATGCCCATCTTGCGCGTGAACTCGCCCGAGCCGTCCGGGATGAGCTTGACCTTGCGAAGCCCCAAGGCGTTGCCCCACGCATTCATGACGAAGGCGTCGTTGACGGAGACGCAGTAGATCGCGTCAATTCCCTCTTTCTCAAACTCATCATAGAGCTTTTCGAAATCGGGCAATTGGTAGGTCGAGCAGGTCGGGGTGAAGGCGCCAGGCAGCGAAAACAGGATGACGCGCTTGCCTGTGAAATAATCGTCGGATGTGTAGTCTGCCCAGCGGTAGGGGTTTGGCACCCCAACGAAGTCGTCGCGAACCCGTGTGCGAAAGGTAACAGACGGAATTTTCTTATTAACGGTCATCAAAATCGCTCCTCTGGAAGGGAAACTTTCGCACTGCTTCTCGCTTTGGGTTGAGGCATCCCGACCGCTGGCCGGACATGAGTTGAGGCCCTTTGCGGTCCCCGATCCCTCACCATCCGCAAGGGAGGCTCTGGTTCCTGGTCCGCGGCATCCGTCGGCGTCGGTCCAGGCGCTCTGGCGCGCCTCGTGTGGCCATGCCGGTGGAAGAGATATCGAGCACGAGTGACTTGTCCTCGATCAACAAGCGGCGGGGCGATTACGTCAGCATTGCCGACGCCACGATACAAAGATCCATCGCAATCGACGATGTCCCGACCAGCTTGGTGGCAGCGCTTGAGACCGACGGTCCAACCATTTGTCGAACGGCCGTAAACGTCGAGCAATACCTCATCGCACCGGAAACGCCTTGCCGCACGGTCAACAACGACTGCGTTGGGCCAAGCGCACTCAGACGGCATGCGCACGCGCGCCGCATTCAAGCCGCATCGACATTGGGATTCACTCAGCAACAAGGTTCTCTCCGCGGTGCGTTAAGCGTTCGCGGATCCTACGCACGTCCCGTGCCAACGGAGAAAGTCTTTTCTAAACAAGGCGATGCGTTCTACGTTGGATTTGTATGTCGAACATTGAACAAATGCGAAGCGCGCTCGTAAGAGCCGGGGAATTCCGTTTTCGCCTTGGAAATATCGTGTCCGCCATCTCTGGCAAATGCTGCGAACGGACACCCCTAGTGTCGAATTTGTCGGGCTCGCGACACGTTGGTGTTCGCCCCTCCTTGCTGCGCGCCCGCCAAACGGTTGAATGATCAGCCGAAATAGCTCCTCTCGTGCAGTTGGCACGGCATTTGAACCTCCCACAGGATCAGACCGCATGAACCTGCCGATCGTGGCATGGGTTGCGCAGGTGACATCGCGGCCGATGAGGAGAGGGAACATGTCAGGTAAGTCTCAGACGCGCATTGTGTGGCGAACGGGCATCCCGCGCGCGCTTCAAAGGTCCTATCGGCCTCATCGGCTTCGACACTCACGATCGCGCAGCACTGGTCCATGGCCTTCAATCGACCCCGCGGCGAGGTTCGACGAACATGTGCTCGCCTGTGTCCTGTCACGAGCGCTCGAGGAGGTTGACGCCGGCGAGACGACAGCGACGGAGGCAACCGGGCTTTCGTGTGCCGAACTGCGGGATCTCCTGACGCTCAGTTTCCCCACTGTCCCTATCTGTGCCTTCGCCCTGGACGAGGCGACCGACCCCGAGCTGGAGATGGAGGAAGAACTCCTGCGCGACCTGCTGCTCGTCTACGCGCGGCCGGGCGACCCGGCGAGCGCCAGGTTCGCCAAGATCATCGCCCGGCGCGCCATGCGCGATGACCATCTCTGGCAAGATCTTGGCCTGTTCAACCGAGCCGAACTTGGCCGGTTGCTTGCCGCGCATTTCCCGTTGCTGGCAGCCGGCAACGCGAAAGACATGAAATGGAAGAAATACCTTTACCGCACGCTCTGCGAGTCTGAAGGCTTTTCCATATGTACAGCGCCCAGTTGCGGGGAATGCCGTGATTTCGACAGCTGCTTTGGCCCGGAGGAAGACGAAAGCTTCCTGGCCCGGATCAGGAATGACATCGATCTGAATTAACAGCCGCTTTTGTCAGCGGAAACGAGGTGGCCGGCGCCGGGTCCGGCGGCGTGCCGGGAGAGCGATGTTCATCGCTTCGCCAGTGTTCGTGACAGTCGTTTGAGCCGAAGGCCGAACATATGCGGCCCCAAGGAGCCGCCAGATGAGAAAAAACCAGATTGCGAGCAACCCGCTTCCAGATCACGTCCCGCCCGAAATGGTAAGGGACTTCAGCCTGTTCACGTCGCCTGGGATGGCGCCGACGGCCAACGGAGATCCACACGCGGCTGTGGCATGCGTGCATGACGGGCCGCCGATCTTTTATTCCCCCAACAACACGCGCGATGGCCAGGGCACCTGGGTCATCACACGCGCCAAAGACCAGCGCACAGTGCTGCAGGACACTGAAACCTTTTCCAGCCACCGCAGCATCTTCGCATCCGCGCTTGGCGAAAACTGGCCGATGATCCCGCTCGAACTCGACCCACCGGCCCATGGCATCTTTCGTTCACTGCTCAACCCGTTGTTTTCACCCCAGCGGGTCACAGCGCTGGAACCGGCTGTTCGGGAAAGGGCGGTCGCACTGATCGACAGCATCGCCGCCGCGGGCACGAGCTGCGATCTAATGAAGGAATTTGCCTTTCCTTTCGCGGTCAACATCTTTCTTCGCTTTCTGGGGCTACCGGACGACCGGCTCACCACGTTCGTCGGCTGGGGGAAGAATCTGTTCCACGGCGATGTTCCCAAAAGGCTAGCGGCGGCCCAACGGATTGTCGCTTTCATCGACGAACTTGCAGCCCTGCGCCGCAAGGTGCCCGGCGATGATTTCATGACCTTTGTCGTGCAGGCACAGGTGCAGGGCCGCCCACTTTCCGACGAGGAAGTCCGTGGCATCGGCGTGCTCGTGTTCGCTGCAGGTCTCGACACGGTTGCAACAGCGATAGGCTTCGACTTGGCCTATCTGGCGCGCAATCAGAAAGACCAGGAATGGCTGCGGAGCGAACCCGACCGCATCGTGCTCGCAGCCGAAGAATTGCTGCGCGCTTATCCCACTGTGCAGATAATCCGGGTGGCAACCAAAGATATCGACTTCGAAGGCGCGCCGATCCGAAAGGGCGATTATGTTTCCTGCGCCTCAATGATTGCCAATCGTGATCCGGCTGAATTCGACTGTCCAAACACGATCAATCTGGCGCGAGAGCACAACCGCCACACCGCCTTTGCCTATGGTCCCCACCGCTGCCTTGGCTCACACCTTGCGCGTCGCGAAATTGTCATTGGCCTGGAGGAGTGGCTGGCGCGCATCCCGCCCTTCCGGATCAAGGAGGGTACGGCGCCTATTGCCCATGGCGGCCATGTGTTCGGGATCGAAAATCTGATCCTGGATTGGTCCTGATCAACGCCGGCCGTCAGAGAACAGACATGGAGCTAGCGCATGCGGATCATCGTCCACAATACGAAGTGTCAGGGCCACGCGCGATGCTGGGCGCACGCACCGGACATTTTCAAGCTTGATGACGAGGGCTACATCCTGCCCGGTGACATCAAAGTGGCGGAGAAGGACGAACGGCTCGCGTCACAAGGCGCGCGATCGTGCCCAGAACGTGCACTGGTAATCGATCTCACGGCCGCCGCTTGACACGGGTGTTCGTCCTTATCAACCGAGTCAAGCGGCATCCCGCGTATGGAAAGCGCCGCGCCCCTTCTCTCCTGCGACAGGTTTGTCCAACTGGGCATTGGGTGGCCCTTTCCGGCGTCGGCCGCTCGATATGACCCAAAACCGCCGGGGGAAGTTCGTCGACAGTTCGGCTCCCTTCAGCATTAGGCGACACACGATCGTGCCGCGTCACTGCATGAGCGGAAACACCTCCTCCAATCTCAAAGTTGGACAAGACAATGGACCAGGCAAAACTTACCGAACTGCTCGACCGGGAGGCAATCCGCGACTGCCTTTACCGCTACTGCCGCGGAATAGACCGCGCGGACGAGTCGGCTCTGCGAAGCGCGTACTGGCCCGATGCCCACGACAATCATGGGACCTATTGCGGCTCAGCCGAGGGCTTCGTGGAGTTTGCGCTGAGTGTCTTCAAGACCCGACCCCGCAACGTCCATCAGGTTACCAACATTCTGATCGACTTCACTCGCCCGACACGCGCCCTCGTCGAGAGCTATTTCACTGCGCTCCAGCGCGGAACGGATGAGGATCAACAGACGCGCCAATTGCTCCTCTGCGGCCGCTACTGCGATCTTTTTGAGAAGAGGGAAGGCGAGTGGCGGATTGCCGAACGGACGGTGGTTTACGACTGGCTGGAGGAGCAGACCGCACCGGCAGGCTGCGAAGCGGATCGGTTCGGACCGCCCCGGCAGACGATCGGTGCACCTTATCCGGATGATCCGGTCTATCGGCTGGGGACGCGCCGCGGCGGAGGCAAAAGGCTATGACAACCCCGCAATGTGCCAGTGCTTCTTCCGGCGAAGCCCTGACCGCTGGGCATGATCGCTAGCACGGTGGCGTTCTCATGAAGCTGGCAGCGCGCGTCGTCATCATTACAGGCGCTGCAGGCGGAATTGGCCGGGTCCTAGCCGATACGTTTGCCGCCAATGGAGACGTCATCGTGGCGGTGGACCTTCCCGGAAGCGGGGTGCTTGAATTGGCCCGCGGTCTTGGCCATCCGCATCTCGGCCTCGAGTGCGATATCTCGAGAGCCAAGGACATCCGTGCCCTTTGTCGCCGCATCGAAGCACAGTTCGCTCAGATCAGCGTCCTCGTCAATAACGCGGCTGTTGGGCCCTCCGTGGCCGCGACTGTCGACACCAGCATCGTGTGCTTCCGACGCGCCCTGGCAGTAAACCTGATCGGGCCTTTCGTCATGGCACGCGAAGCGGCGAGGCGGATGCTGCCAGGGTCTGTCATCGTCAACGTGGCCTCGATCGCTGGCGTGGTCGGCAATCCCAAACGCAACGCCTACGCCGCCTCCAAAGCGGGCCTCATCTCTTTGACGAAATCGTTGGCGTGCGAATGGGCTTCGCGCGGCATCCGCGTGGCGGCGGTAGCGCCGGGTTATGTGCGTACGCCGATGGTCGCCGAACTTGAACGCGCGGGCAAAGTGGATCTAGCGACGGTGCGCCGCCGCGTCCCGATCGGGCGTATGGCCCGCCCCGACGAGATCGCCCGGGCCGTGCGGTTTCTGGCCAGCCCGCAAGCGAGTTACATCACCGGTTCGGTGCTGACGGTAGATGGAGGCTGGATGTCCTTCAACCAGCCGGGCGATGCGCATCCGCCGATGGACGAGACGCCACAAGCCGAGCTCTCCCGTCCGGCCGAACACACCAATGGACGGATCGTGCTCGTCACGGGTGGGGCTTGCGCCATAGGCACGGCCATCGTTCGTCGCTTTGCCGAGAACGGCGACACTGTCGTGATTGCCGACAGCGATGTCGGTGCAGCGGCAGAGCTCGCTCGATCGCTCGGCGGCAACCACGTGGTAGCACGCGTGAACGTGGCCAGCGAGAGTCAGGTGGTGGGGCTCTTCGATGATCTGCGCAGGCGCTTCGGCCGCCTCGAGATTCTCGTCAACAGTGCTGCTGTCGTCGATACGTCTGTGTCGGGGATCGAACAAGGTCCGGCAGAGATCGAACGCATC
Organism: Mesorhizobium sp. WSM3224; assembly: GCF_000427725.1. Classification (GTDB taxonomy): domain Bacteria; phylum Pseudomonadota; class Alphaproteobacteria; order Rhizobiales; family Rhizobiaceae; genus Mesorhizobium. The sequence goes on from NZ_ATYO01000023.1 coordinate 70,508, forward strand.
TTGGACGTCAACCTTACCAGCGCCTTCACCTGCGCGCGTGAGGCGATCAAGATGATGCGTCCCGCAGGCGTGATCCTTAATCTCGGACCAATCAACAGCTTTCTGCCCGTCGCAAGGCGCCATGCCTATGGCGCATGCAAAGCAGGCATAGAAATCCTTACCCGGTGCATGGCAGCCGAATTCGGGCCGGTCGGCATTCGAACAGCCACCGTTGCTCCTGGTTACATCGACACGACCGACACTGATTATTTGACGAAGCCCGGCAGCATCGACCCGAAAGCGATCAGCCGGCGCATTCCGATGGGCAGGATGGGACGGCCCGAAGAGATCGCGCACGCAGTGTTCTTCCTGGCTTCGCCTGATGCTTCATATGTCAATGGCTCGAGCCTCTGCGTGGATGGCGGCTCGACCTCGTTCGGCGATGTGGGATTCGCCAACGAACCCGATCACGAGTCAATCGAGGCCGTGGAATGACTGCCGGCTGTTCCCCAGGCGATTGGACGGGCTCCTCGGAGCCGAAAATTTCACGGGCTTTTAAGCTCCTGCTGGTGGCACCAAACCGCGGCCCGGGATGCGAGGCGAATTCGCTCCACACGTTACAGCGCCTCCGACGCCGTCCGCACACGTCTCTGCCACTCTCTGTGTAAGCGAGGCATCACATTGGAATTCGCAACATTCATCCTGGCCGCTCAACGCGGCTATCATCAATCGTCCGACAGCGTCATTCGCAACGCCGTCGAACAGGCAGTCGTTTCGGAGCAGGCTGGCTTCAACACCACCTGGTTCGCCGAGCACCATTTCAACAATTATAGCCTGGTTCCGTCGCCCTTGATGATGGTCGCCCACTGCGCCGGCGTGACGAGCGCCATTCGGCTGGGCACCGGCGTCTGCGTGCTGCCGCTTTATCAACCGCAGCGCCTGCTCTCCGAAATAGGCTTCGCCGATGTCGTGTCGAACGGCCGCCTCGAACTGGGAGTCGGCTCGGGCTACCAGCAGTTCGAGTTTGAGCGCTTCGGCGTCGACGTCAATGAAGCTCCAGCCGTTTTTTCGGAATATCTGGAGATTCTTCTCAAAGGGCTCAACCAAAAGGTCTTCGAGCATCAGGGCCAGTATGAGACCATCCCGCCGACGGCGATCTCGGTAAAAACCGTCCAAAAGCCGACCCCGCCGATCTGGATTGCCGCTGGCTCCGCGCGCAGCATGAGCCGCGCGTATCGTCAGGGACACAATCTTTTTGTCACGGCATTCCACAATGGTTTGGAGACTGTGAGCATGCTGCGCGATAGCATTGCGAAGGCGGCTGCTTCGGAGGCCAAGAATGTTGCGGATGCCAGAATTTCGCTGCTTCGCTGCTGCTATGCCAGCGATGACGCGGCAGAGATCAACAGCTATCTCGACAACGCCCGCTTCCAGCGCCGGCTGTCTGAAGCGCTGCAGCAGCGCCGCCAGCAGAGCCAGGACGGCTACCTGCTGCAGGAAACGCCGACGCAGCATGATCTGTCGCTCGAGACTATGCGCGACAACTTGCCGATCGGCGGGGTCAATCGTGTGATCGATCGCCTACTGGAAGAGATTGACATCCTAAAACCGGATCAGGTCGCGATTCAAACCCAACTGGGAGATTTCGATCAAAGGGCGATGCTGCGCCAGCTCGATCTCTGGGGGGACAAGATTATCCCGGCAGTCAACAAGGCTCTCGCTCGCGTGGAGGTTTGAACTTCTCGCCGCATTTCGGCGCTCGCTTCAATTGGCATAACAAAGCGGCGGCCGTTCGATGACGGCACAGACGCGGTGCCCAAGGCTGAGACAGCTATCTACTGAAAGGCTTGCATCGGCTGCGCCCGCTGCTCTGCACGGCCTTCTGCCGCGCATGCCCGGCGCGCTCCGGCTTCGCCAAGATCATCGCCCTCGAACTTGTTGTGCAAGGTTGGACAGGGATGTCGGAAGCTGCTCCCGTCAAGGCGTCACTGACGTTGCGCTCCCAGCGTTTGTGGTCGCAGTCGGACTTTCTCCCTCTGGCGTGCTTGTCGCTTTGGCCTGCGGGTTCATTGGAAGCGAAATGGAGTCAGAAGAGGAGTCAGATGAAGAGCAAAAGGATGAACAAACCGCGGCAACGGCATCATCCTGATCCTGCGTCGAGGAGCAGAAAAGGTAACACATATCGGCAACGGGGTCAGCCCGCACAGCAGGCGTGTCGAAGAGCCATGTGCCGACGGCGGCGGTGAGTGTGAGCATCGGAATGGTGCTACGGTTCATAAGGTATCTCCTCTCTGGTAATTGTCGCCTCTTTTCCCACAAGCAGCGCATCAGATCGCGCAGCCGCGAATGAAGTGAATTTGAGATAAACGAGTGTCACCGGGCGTCTTGCGACAGGGATCATGGCCTGAAAGACGTCGAGATCCATATTATTCAAACTCCTTAAGTAGCTTCTGCTACTGTAAGGCTACCACCCAGCAGCGATCGTTGCATTGATTTCGCGTTACATTTGTAATCTAGCGACTGCGGGAGTGCTTTCAACCATGGCGCTGCGGCGGCCAGGCCTGAAACGCTGGACTGAAGCGACACACGGGCGCCGGTCCGTTCCTGGTGGCGGGCGAGACCATGGACCCGCCCGGATCGCCGCCAGATGGATCAGGTCTGGAATCCTTGGTTACAGCGACACTGCAAGCCACCAGATAGGCGGCTGCGACATGGTGGAAAGAACATCGGATCGCGGGTAGCCGCGCATGAGCCCAGCCGTGAGGGGAAAGGGGCCGCCAGCCGCTGTGGCCTCCGCGAATGTCAACTTCTAGCCATGGACACTTTCGTGCAGGCTTGTCCAATCCGCGACATGGGCTTGTTTAGCCAATGTATGATTTGCCTCATACTAAATAGCTGAAAAGCAACCACAAAGCTCTTCCATCACTCGATCCGACCAGGTTGGCACGCGTTTTGATTGTTCCCTTGCGAGGCGGCTGAGCTGCCGACCCGGTCACGCGTGCGCTAGCCGCAATTAATGGAACGAAGGAAGGGAAAGCAACATGTCGCGTCTGCGTCAGATCGCGTTCTACGGGAAGGGGGGCATCGGAAAGTCTACCACCTCCCAAAACACGCTCGCCGCCCTGGTCGACCTTGGGCAGAGGATTCTCATCGTAGGCTGCGACCCCAAGGCCGACTCGACCCGTCTCATCCTTAACGCGAAGGCTCAAGACACCGTGCTCCACCTGGCCGCGCAGGAAGGGTCAGTCGAGGATCTCGAGCTCCAGGATGTGCTGAAGATCGGTTACAAGGACATCAAATGCGTGGAATCGGGTGGACCCGAGCCGGGCGTTGGTTGCGCTGGCCGCGGCGTCATCACTTCGATCAATTTCCTTGAGGAGAATGGCGCCTACAACGACGTGGATTACGTGTCCTACGACGTGCTTGGTGACGTTGTGTGCGGCGGCTTCGCAATGCCCATCCGCGAGAACAAGGCACAGGAAATCTACATCGTCATGTCCGGCGAGATGATGGCGCTCTATGCTGCAAACAATATCGCCAAAGGCATCTTGAAATATGCCCACTCGGGCGGCGTGCGTCTGGGCGGCCTGATCTGCAACGAGCGCCAGACCGACCGCGAACTCGATCTGGCCGAAGCTCTCGCGCTAAGGCTCAATTCCAAGCTCATCCACTTCGTGCCGCGTGACAACATCGTCCAGCACGCCGAACTGCGCAAGATGACGGTGATCCAATACGCGCCCGATTCCAAGCAGGCGGGGGAATACCGCGCGCTCGCCGAGAAGATCCACGCCAATGGCGGTCAAGGAACCGTGCCCACGCCGATCACCATGGAAGAGCTGGAAGACATGCTGCTCGACTTCGGCATCATGAAGACGGAGGAGCAGATGCTGGCCGAGCTCGCAGCAAAGGAAGCTGCATCTGCGGCTGCTCAGTAGTCGCCGCTGGACCGGGCCTGAGGCTCGAAGCCGGGGCCTTCACCGAACGGCGTTTAAAGGCGCCGGCCAAGAACCTCAAAAAGGGCAGTTTTATGAGCCTTGACTCTCAAAATGACGGCGCTTTGAACACCAAGCTCATTGAGCAAGTGCTATCGCGCTATCCAGAAAAAACGGCAAAGCGGCGCAGGAAACACTTGGGCGTCGCCGCCGGCGGCCAAGTGGTAGCCGGAGAGGCGCAACCTCTCTCCGAATGCGACGTCAAATCCAACATCAAGTCCATTCCCGGTGTGATGACCATCCGGGGCTGTGCCTATGCCGGTTCCAAAGGCGTGGTGTGGGGGCCGGTCAAGGACATGATCCATATCTCGCATGGGCCCGTCGGGTGTGGCCAATATTCCTGGTCGCAGCGCCGCAACTACTATGTCGGGACCACCAGCATCGACAGCTTCGTGACCATGCAGTTCACCTCCGACTTTCAGGAAAAGGATATCGTCTTCGGCGGCGACAAGAAGCTGGAAAAGATCATCGACGAGATCGAAGAGCTTTTCCCGCTGAACAAGGGCATTACCATTCAGTCGGAATGCCCGATCGGGTTGATCGGCGACGACATCGAGGCGGTCTCGCGCAAAAAGGCCAAGCAGCACGAAAAAACCATCGTGCCGGTGCGCTGCGAGGGATTCCGCGGCGTCTCGCAATCGCTCGGCCACCACATCGCCAATGACGCGATCCGCGACTGGGTCTTTGAGAAGAAGGACGTCGAGCTCGAGGTGGGTCCTTACGACGTCAACGTCATCGGCGACTACAACATCGGCGGTGATGCCTGGGCGTCGCGCATCCTGCTCGAGGAGATTGGCCTGCGCGTGGTCGGCAACTGGTCGGGTGACGCGACGCTCGCCGAAATCGAGCGGGCACCCAAAGCCAAGCTCAACCTCATCCATTGCTACCGATCGATGAACTACATCTGCCGACACATGGAAGAAAAATACGGCATCGCCTGGATGGAGTACAACTTCTTCGGGCCCTCCCAGATCGAATCCTCGCTACGCAACATAGCCAAGCATTTCGGGCCGGAGATCCAGGAGAAAACCGAGTACGTGATTGCCAAATACCGCCCGCTGGTGGAGGCAGTCATCGACAAATATTGGCCACGCCTGGAGGGTAGGACGGTGATGCTGTACGTTGGCGGCCTGCGCCCTCGGCACGTCATCTCCGCCTACGAAGACCTCGGTATGGAGATCGTCGGCACAGGCTACGAATTCGGGCACAACGACGACTATCAGCGCACCGGTCACTACGTGACAGAGGGGACGCTGATCTATGATGACGTGACCGGTTACGAACTGGAAAAATTCATCGAGGGAATCCGTCCCGATCTCGTTGGCTCCGGTATCAAGGAGAAGTATCCGGTCCAGAAGATGGGCATACCGTTTCGTCAGATGCACTCCTGGGACTATTCCGGCCCCTACCATGGCTATGACGGCTTCGCCATCTTCGCCCGTGACATGGACATGGCCATCAACAACCCGGTCTGGGATCTCTTCGACGCGCCGTGGAAGAAAAACACCACGCCGTCGACCGCCATGGCAGCCGAATGAGAACCTCGCTTCGCAGCGCCAGCGAGGCCTCGAACGCCTGCGGCTATTGATCCGCGGGAGACCCGAACGTCTTGACGTCCCTGTGCCGCCGGGTGGCGCGCCCAGATCAAAAAAGGTACCCCCCAATGCCGCAGTCGGCCGAAAAAATCCTCGATCACGCTCCTCTGTTCCGCGAGGCGGAATACAGGCAGATGCTTGCCGAAAAGAGGCTGAATTTCGAATGTCCGCACCCGGTCGAGATCGTGACCGATCAACGCGAATTCACCAAGACCTGGGAATATCGGGAAAAAAACCTCGCGCGCGAAGCGCTTGTCGTCAATCCAGCCAAGGCTTGCCAGCCGCTTGGCGCGGTATTCGCGGCCGCGGGCTTCGAGCGCACGATGTCATTCGTCCACGGCAGCCAGGGCTGCGTGGCCTATTATCGTTCGCACCTGTCGCGCCACTTCAAGGAGCCGTGCTCGGCGGTCTCGTCATCGATGACCGAAGACGCAGCCGTGTTTGGCGGGCTGAAGAACATGATCGACGGGCTCGCCAACACCTACAAGCTCTACGACCCGAAGATGATCGCCGTCTCGACCACCTGCATGGCCGAGGTGATCGGCGACGATCTGCATTCGTTTATTGAAAATGCCAAGACGGAGGGCTCCGTACCACAGGACTTCGAAGTGCCTTTCGCCCACACGCCGGCGTTTGTCGGCAGCCATGTCGACGGCTACGACGTAATGGTCAAGGGCGTGCTGGAAAACTTCTGGATGGGGAAGCAGCGCGCTGAAGTGCCCAACGTCATAAACATCATTCCCGGTTTCGACGGTTTCTGCGTCGGCAACAATCGAGAGCTTAAACGTCTGCTGGACTTGATGGGTGTGTCCTACACTTTCATCCAGGACGCATCAGACCAGTATGACACCCCGTCGGACGGCGAATTTCGCATGTATGATGGTGGCACGAAGATCGAGGACGTGAAAGCGGCGCTTAATGCGCAAGCAACGCTGTCGCTGCAACATTATAACACCCGCAAGACACTGGAATATTGCCAGCAGGTCGGGCAGGCGACAGCCTCCTTTCATTATCCCATCGGTGTCGAGGCAACCGACGAGCTCCTGATGAGGGTATCGGCGATAACCGGCAAGGAAATCCCCGAGGCGATCCGCCTGGAACGTGGCCGCCTGGTCGACGCGATGGCCGACAGCCAGTCCTGGCTGCACGCCAAGAAATACGCGATCTATGGTGACCCGGACTTCGTCCACGCCATGGCCCGTTTCGTGATGGAGACGGGCGGAGAGCCGACCCACTGCCTGGCCACCAACGGCACCAACGCCTGGGAAGCCGAGATGAAGAGGATGCTCGCAGCGTCCTCCTTTGGCAAGCATGCCCAGGTCTGGGCAGGCAAGGACCTGTGGGCGATGCGCTCCCTGCTCTTTACCGAACCCGTGGACCTGCTGATCGGCAATTCCTACGGCAAGTATCTGGAGCGCGACACGGGCACGCCGCTGATCCGACTGATGTTCCCGATTTTCGATCGGCACCATCACCACCGCTTCCCACTCATGGGCTACCAGGGCGGCCTGCGCGTGCTGACGACAATCCTAGACAAGATCTTCGACAAGCTCGACCGTGAGACGATCGAGCCGGGCACCGACTATTCCTTCGATCTGACCCGCTAAAAGCAGCAGCCAGCCCGCCCCGCAGGCTGGCTGCTGCTTCCGACGGCCTTTGGAGACCATGTATGTCCTTGCCTAGTGCGAAACTTCAGCAGGTCTTCAACGAGCCCGCTTGCCAGAAGAACCAGGGCAAGGATGCCAACGCCCGAAAACAGGGCTGTTCGAAGCCGCTGACTCCCGGGGCCGCAGCCGGAGGCTGCGCCTTCGACGGCGCCAAGATTGCGTTGCAGCCCATCACCGACGTCGCGCATCTGATCCATGCACCGCTCGCCTGCGAGGGCAATTCCTGGGACAACCGCGGCGCGGCTTCGTCCGGGTCAACTCTGTGGCGCACAAGCTTCACGACCGATCTCAGCGAACTCGACATCGTCATGGGGCAGGGCGAGCGCAAGCTCTTCAAAGCCATTCGCGAGATCAAGCAAGCTTATGCGCCGCCGGCGATCTTCGTCTATGCAACCTGCGTGACGGCGCTGATCGGCGATGACATCGACGCCGTCTGCAAGCGCGCGACGGAGAAGTTCGGCTTGCCGGTGGTGTCGATCAATGCACCAGGCTTTGTCGGCTCTAAAAATCTTGGCAACAAACTCGCCGGCGAGGCGTTGCTCGATCACGTCATCGGCACTGCTGAGCCCGATGATGTCGGCCCGTACGACATCAATATCATCGGCGAATTCAATCTCTCGGGGGAGTTCTGGCTGGTAAAGCCACTTCTCGATCGCCTCGGCATTCGCGTGCGCGCCTGCATTCCGGGCGATGCGCGCTATCTCGACATCGCTTGCGCGCACCGCGCCCGCATCACGATGGTGGTGTGCTCGACCGCTCTCATCGGCCTCGCCCGTAAGCTGGAGAAGCGCTGGGACATCCCGTTCTTCGAGGGGTCCTTCTACGGCATCACAGCCACCTCCCAAGCACTTCGCAAGATCGCTGACCAGCTCGTCAGCCAGGGGGCCCATCCGGAGCTCGTCGACCGTACCGAGGCGTTGATTGCGCAGGAGGAGGCGATCGCTTGGGAAAAGCTAGCGGCCTACCGCCGGAGGCTGGAAGGTAAGCGAGTGCTCATCAACACCGGCGGTGTGAAGTCCTGGTCGCTCGTCGATGCGCTGATGGAGATCGGCATTGAGATCGTCGGAACCTCCGTCAAGAAATCAACTGTTGAAGACAAGGAGCGCATCACACAGATCCTGATGGAAGAGGACCAGATCTTCGAGTCGCTGGCACCGCCCGAACTTTACGCCATGCTCTCGCAAGACAAGGTCGATATCATGTTGTCGGGCGGGCGCACGCAATTCGTCGCGCTGAAAGCAAAGACACCCTGGCTCGACATCAACCAGGAGCGTCATCATCCCTATGCCGGCTACGACGGCATGGTTGAACTCGTACGCCAGATCGATCTTGCCATACACAACCCGATCTGGTGCCAGGTGCGCGAGCCGGCACCGTGGGATAGCCATCCTGTCTCGGCGGATGGGCCGACGTCCACAACCAGCGCCAGCACGACCGGCCGCGCTTGTGAGAAAATCGCCTGCAGCACGGCCTACGCCGCTGGCCAGGGTTGAGGAACCCGATGGCCAGCATCCTTCCCCAGGCCAAATCGGCGGCGGTCAATCCGCTGAAATCCTCTCAGCCGCTGGGTGCCGCTTTCGCCTTTCTCGGCGTCGATGGCGCGATTCCCCTGTTCCACGGCAGCCAAGGCTGCACCAGCTTCGCTTTGGTGCTCTTCGTGCGGCATTTCAAGGAAGCAGTGCCCTTGCAAACAACGGCGATGGACGAATTGGCGACGATCCTTGGCGGGGCGGATCATCTCGAAGAAGCGATCCTGAACCTCAAGACCCGCACCAAGCCAAAGCTGATCGGAGTCTGCACAACGGCGCTGGTGGAAACCCGTGGTGAAGATTTCGCGAGCGACATCGCCAGCATTAAGCGCGATCGCGCGAAAGAACTCGCGGGGACGGAGATCATGCTGGCCAAGACGCCGGATTTCGACGGCGCGATCGAAGAGGGCTGGGCCAAGGCTGTCACCGCGATGATCGAAGGCATTACACGGCCCGGCGAGCAGGTGCGGCAGGCCAGTAAGGTCGCGGTCCTGCCCGGCTGGAATCTCACCGTGGCTGATATCGAGCACTTGCGCGAGGTCGTGGAAAGCTTCGGTCTGCAGCCGGTGGTCCTGCCGGACGTCTCCGGCTCGCTCGATGGTATGGTGCCTGACCGCTGGGTTCCCACCACCTACGGCGGCACCAGCGTCAAGGATATTCGCGAGCTTGGCACCGCGGCGCATTGCATCGCCATCGGCGAGCATATGCGCTGTCCGGCGGAGGCGCTGCAGCGGCTGACGGGGGTGCCGTACATGTTGTCTCAGTCTCTGATCGGCTTGCAGGCCGTCGATCGGCTTATCTCGTTTCTTTCCATGATTTCTGGCGCGGCGGTGCCGGTCACGGTACGCCGTCGTCGGGCTCAATTGCAGGATGCCTTGCTCGACGGACATTTCCATTTCGGTGGCAAGAAAATTGCGATCGCAGCCGAACCTGATCAGCTCTATCAACTGGCGACCTTTTTCGTCGGCATGGGCGCCGAAATTGCGGCGGCCGTCACCACGGCCGAGACGTCGAGGATTCTGGAGACAATTCCAGCGGAATCGGTCCAGGTCGGCGATCTTGGCGATCTGGAAGCCCTTGCTGCCGGCACTGACCTCATTGTCACCCATTCCCACGGGCGCCAGGCAGCAGCGCGGCTCGGCATTCCCCTCATGCGCGTCGGCTTCCCGATCTTCGACCGTCTCGGCAGCCAGCACAAGCTCACAATCCTCTATCAAGGGACGCGCGACCTCCTCTTCGAAGCCGCCAACCTTTTCCAGGCCACCCAGCATGCACCGAAGCCCGAGACACTTGATCCATTTCGCAACCGAGACATGCCAGATGACGCTTCGTCGCTTCTCGCTCGTTCCTGACGAGGTTCACGCAATGCCCCCGGAGAGGCGACCTGGCGCATTACGCGTGGCGATCGCTACACAAGACTTGAAAAATCTTAACGCCCATTTCGGATCGGCCAGGCGGTTTGCCGTCTACGACGTGACGCCCGCCGGGTGGAGTTTCGTGGAAGCAGTGGAGTTCGAGGACATTTCCAACGAGAGCGGTACGCAGCGAACCGAAGGCGACGACCGCATCACCCCGAGAGTGAGGGCATTGAAAGGCTGTCATCTCCTGTTTTGTCTGGCGATCGGCGGGCCCTCCGCAGCCAAGCTCGTTACGGCAAAAATCCATCCGATCAAAGTGCCACACCCTCAATCCATCTCTGACGTCCTTTGGCGAACCCAGGGGATGCTCAGGAAGACGCCTCCGCCCTGGCTGCGCAAGGTGTTAGCGGGCGCAGGCCTTCGCCAAAGGAAACCGTCTTTCGATGACGAAGATTGAATCAAGGAGAATGCACAATGGATGATGCGGCGATGATCCCAGCAGTCAATGAGGACAAGGCGGCGCTTGCCACCTCTTTCGTCAAGTGTCTCGTGCGGCTGCTTCGCGCGCAGGATTCCTACGGCGCGTGGGAAGGCAAGCCTGACCCAGAACTACTGGCCGACTTCATAGTCACCAAAGAACAGCGTCGTGAGATCCCAATCATCGGCGATCCTGATCCGGACGTCTTGTGGAGGCTCGACGTCTATTACACCGCTGTCGGGCTAGCCATCGAGGAGCGCACCGGCCTCATGGCATCGCCCATGATGAAAATCAGCCATGAGGGCTTCGGACGCGTGCTTCTCACGGCCGGGCGATTGGTGGTTCTGTCGAAGACGCTTCGCGACGTGCATCGGTTCGGGTTCGAGACGTTTCGGACGCTTGCGGAGGCTGGGACAAGGCTGGTTGATGATGCGATCGCGGCCATCGAAATCTATCCCGACGCCGCCCGGGCGTGATGGAACGCTTTCGCTGCCGCGCGCCGGTACTGAGGAACATCAAGGGTGGGCAAGGTCCGTCTTCGGTGCCAGCCCCAAGCGGTGCCACGAACTGGCCGGCTAGTCTCTGGGGGAGGAGCGCGGCAGACCATGCAGCGATTGCGGCGCCATTGCCCATTGCCCCTATTGCCGAGGGCAGGATGCGGCTTGGAACGCGTGGCAAGTAGAAAAATACTCGGAAAGTAGCAGTGAAATGGCTTTTAAAACGGTGCTGTGTGTCACGGAAGTTGACCACTCCAATCAGGACGTCAGAATCGCCGCCAGTCTGTGTGCCGAGGTTGCCGCACGCCTGTCCGTATTGGTCATCAAATTTGCTCTGCGTCGGCCCATCGACGCAGTTTCAACCGGGTGGCTTGAGTGCAAACAGGACATGCTCGGACTGCAAAGACGGTCTGCCGAAACACTTTCACATGATCTCGCCAGACTGGAACACCGGTGCAGGGAAATCCATACCCTGCTGGAAGGAATGTGGGTTCCTTGTGACATTGACACAGATTATTCTGACCGGGCCTGTGTCGGCGACGTGGTGCGGCAGAGAGCACTCTGTGCAGACCTGACGGTCATCGGCCCCTCCCTCCTCAACGACGACGATCTTGGACCACTTGCGATAGACGGTAGCCTGTTCGAATCGGGAAAGCCGGTGCTCCTTGTTCCGAACGGCGTCAAGGCCTCGCTACGGCCGCGCCGCATACTGGTCGGCTGGGATTCGCGAGTGGAGACGTCGCGTGTCGTTCGGCAAGCGCTGCATCTGCTATCCGGCGCAGCGCACGTTCGTGTCACCCTGATTGATCCGGAGGCAACCGGGAACGGCCCCGAGTCGGAAATCGACATCGCGGCCTTTCTCGCCCAGCAGGGTATTCGCGTGGTTGTCGACCGACTGCCGACCCCCGTCCAGCCCGTCACCACAGCTCTCGCGCGGCACGCGATCGACACGTCCGCCGACATGGTCGTCCTGGGCGCTTGTGGCCACCGCCGGCTGCGTGAGCGGATTTTCGGCGGCGTCACCAGATGGATAACGGGGGAACCGCCATTGCCACTGCTTGTGGCGCGCTGAAGATCGAGTCAGTTGCCGCACGAAGAAATCGAGCCTGGCCGGAACGGTTCGGCAAGTGTCATCCAAGGAGTCGCCGCAGCGCGGGGGGCAGGGCAACGGTTCGGAGGAAGGACGTCATGTCGGATCGTGACGAACTGCAAAAGAAAGTCGGCAAGCGACCGACGTTTTTGTCGAGTTGGATGCTGCAAAGAGAGAACTCGCTGCCTTGGAGAGGTTACAATGACCAGCCCGTTCGTTACCCGCGACGGTTCCAGTTGGATGCCTGCATATCTGAGCGCCATCGATGGCACGACCTGCATCGGCTGCGGCCGTTGCTTCAAGGTCTGCTCGCGCGAAGTCATGCATCTTTACGGCGTCGACGACGCGGGTGAAATCCTCGGCATTTGCGATGAGGACGATGACTTCGACGGCGAGCTCAATCGCATGATTATGGTCGTCGACCATCCTGGCCGCTGCATCGGTTGCGGAGCCTGCGCCCGCGTCTGTGCAAAGAACTGCCAGACCCATGAAGCGGCCGACAACGCCGCAGCATGATCTGATAGACAACGGGAGAACGTCGGTGACTCTCAGAATGTTTTGCCACGCCATGGCGGTGATCCTGTCCATCAATGCTCTGGCTGTCTATCTCGTCTCGCATTCCATCCGAGCGGTGATCGTCAAGACGCTGAGTTGTGCGCTGCTTCTCCAGGCAGGCTATTTCGGAAGCGTGCTCTTTCTGATCTGGCGGTCAAGGCGTCCTGGGAGAGTTGCACAAGACACTAAGCATCCCGATGGCGCCAAGGAGGATCGGCGCCAGTGGCCGACCTGCCATGAGGATGAGGAATGAATCTTCGGACATCAGCGTCGGCGTAGCGCGTTGCTGCGTTGCGACCGCCAAGAGTGCTGCGTGTTTGCCCGAAGATAGGCTGGCAAATTTCCGGCATGTGCGCAGGCGAGACGGTTTGCTCCATCCTCGAGCTGATCCGGGACGGAATAATCCTCGAGTTGATTTCAGGGCCGCATCTTCGCGCGTCCAGTCAAACCGTCCGGCCTGTCGTCCCGGTCGATCAGAATGCGCTCTGCCGCACCCTCGAGATCCTCGTACTGGCCGCTGCGCAGAGCCCACAGGAAACCGGCCAATCCAAGCGCACCGAGAAACAGCGCAACCGGGATGAGATAGACAAGCGTCGTCATCGGGGCTGGACCACCATGTAAGGGGTGCGCGCCTTTCGGGCAGGCTTCGTGGACGCTTGAAGCCGCATGGCGTTTGCGACCACGATCAGTGACGAGGCCGACATAGCGATCGCCGCGATGAGTGGCGTCACATGCCCTGATATGGCGATCGGCACCGAAAAGACGTTGTAGACGATTGCAATGGCTACATTCTGACGGATCAGCCGGCCTGCCTTTCGCGAGATATCCAATGCCAAAGGCACAGCCAGAAGGCTCTCCCGCAGGAAGACGAAATCGGCGGCATTGCGACCAATATCGGCGGCGGTGGCAGGAGCCATCGAGACGTGCGCGGCACCCAAGGCCGGCGTGTCGTTAAGCCCGTCGCCGACCATCAGGACCTTGCGGCCAGCCCGGGTCAGCGCCTCGATGTGCTCGACCTTGCCCGACGGAAGAAGCGATGGCATGAAACTGCCGATCCCCAAGGACCTGGCCACGTCACGGCAAGCTTTGCCGGTATCCCCCGATAAGATCTCGACGGACAGGCCCGCATCCTTCAGTTCTTTCACCGCGGTCCCGGCGTCGGGACGCGCGGCGTCCTCAAAGTCAAACGAAGCGACGACCACACCGTTCCTCGAAAGCACCGTCCCGCTGCAGGTGCCATGCTGGCCTTCCCCACCACAGTACGCCTTCCATTCGGCCCATTCCCGTCGGCCCAGGCGCCAAACCTGGCCCTGGGTGGTGGCCTCGATACCGAAGCCCGGGTGCTCGCTGATCGAAGCCGGTCTCTGCTGGTTGCAAGAGCCTGAAAAAGCAGCGATCGCCTTCGAGAATGGATGGCGCGAATGCGTGGCCAGCTCGGCTGCGATCGCCAGCAAGGCCTTATCGATGGATGGTGCGTTCACAAGCCGCGGCCGTCCAAGCGTGAGCGTCCCGGTCTTGTCGAACGCGGCTGTATCGATGGCCGCCAGCCTTTCCATGGCGGAACCATCCTTGACCATGACACCGGCATCGAACAAACGCCGAGCCGCGACCACCTGCACGATCGGCACGGCAAGGCCGAGCGCGCAGGGGCATGTGATGATAAGAACGGCGATTGCGATCGTCCCTGCCAAATGCCAGTCGCCCGATGCGGCCATCCATCCAAGGAAGGTCACAAGCGCGGCCAGATGCACCACCGGGGCGTAGAGGCCAGCGACCCGGTCGGCAATCCTGCGATACTGGGAACGGCCCCCCTCGGCGGCTTCCATCAGCCGAACCATTTCCGCCAGGAAGGAATCCTTCGCGGCCGCCGTCGCACGTAGCGTGAGCGGACCAGTGAGATTGAGTGTGCCGGCCTGGATATGCGCTCCCGGACTGACCATGCGAGGCGTGCTTTCACCCGAAACAAGCGAGCAATCCAGATCCGAGCTGCCGTTGAGGATATCGCCATCAACGGGCACGCGCTCGCCAGCGGCAATCATCAAGTCCATGCCCGCTTCAATCTCTCCCACCGGCAGATACTCGCGGACACGGCCGCGGCGCAGCACAATGGCACCGCGTGCGGCCAGCCGCGAAAGGCCACTCACCGCGGTGCGTGCCCGTTCGCGCATCACGTGGTCCAACGTGCGGCCGATCAATAGGAAAAAGAGCAGCGACACCGACGCATCGAAATAGGCATACTCGCCATGGGTGATCGTTTCGTAGAGGCTCATGGCATAGGCGAGTGAAATCCCGACGGCGATCGGCACGTCCATGTTCATCCGCCCATGGCGAAGGGCATTCCACGCCGAACGGAAATAGATGCCGCCGGCGAAGGCGAGGGCAGGGATGGCAATCAACGCCGAAACCCAGTGGAACAGATCGCGGGTGGCTCCTTGCGCACCGGACCAGACCGAGACAGACAGCAGCATGATGTTTGCGGCGGCGAAGCCGGAAACGGCAACCGCCCGGATCAACTCCGACAAGATTGTGTCCCCCTTGCCGGTCTCCGGGTCGAACAGATACGCCCGATAACCAAGTCGCCCAAGCGTGGCGAAGAACGGTGGCACCTGGTCGCCATGCCAGCGCACCAACACGCGTTTGGTGGATAGATTGACGCGAGCGCTCTCGACCCCCTCCAGCGTGCTCAGGGCCGTCTCAACGATGTGTATGCAGGCCCCGCAGTGAACTGTCGGCACCGATAGAGCGGTCTGGTGCGTGCCACCACCCAAACTGCGGCTGGCCAGTCTGACTTCATCGCTCGACGGCAGCGCGACTGGGTCGACGACATCCAGTGCCGTTTCGGCGCCCGGCGCGCAGCAGCTCATCGCAGCGCTCCCTTCGAAATCATGATGCGGCGGACATCACGGTATGGCGAGGCAAGACCTGCATCGGCGTCGATCTCGACGATCCAGACGCCATCCTTCGGCTTATAGGGCGCGGCGAATTCCCCGGCGCTCTGGCGATTGCCGCCTGAAGCCGCAGCAAGTGTGACGGCTCCGTCCTGCGCGTCGTAGGCTGGATGCCGAAACAGGATCCGCACGCCGTGCAGCCGAACCAGCTTGCCCCTGACATCCACAAGGCTGTAGCGAACCTCGCCGGAGGCAATGGTCAACCTGCCAGCCCAGCCAAGGGCGGCCTGTGCCCGTCCTTCCTTGGCCTTTCCGTTAAACTGCTGGCTGGCCACATAGGTGTTCTCCACCACAAGCCCGGTCCAACTCGCGCTGGCGAGCGTTGCCATGGTCACGTTGACGCCGACGACGACGCCAAAGAAACCAAGAACTGTCAGCAGCATGTGCTTGCCAGTGAATTCGTTTCCGCTAACCGCATTGGGTTTCATCGGGTGATCTCCGGTGCATTGAAGCTGGCGGTGTACTCGGCGGATTCAGAGCTCGCCTCGTCCCCAATCCGAAACGCGAAGCTTTGCGCCGGCTTGCTGACTTGGTTGGCCGGTTGGCGGACGAAGACTTTGAGCATTGTGAGCCGGTCGGGCGCCACTGGAATGGCGAATGAGCGGCCCGCTGGCAGGTCGACGCCGACGACACTCATTTCCGCGCCGGCGAGCCCTTCAAGGCTGAGCATGATCGTCCTCGGCGCGGCGATCATGTTGACCAATTTGACGGTGTAACCGTTTTGGATCGAGCCGTCCGAAAGTGTTACGAATTGCGGATTGCGATCGTGAAGGACAGTCAACGCCAGCCGCTCACGCGTCAGCAGCGAAAACAGGAGCACCAGGCCGATCGCCGACCACGCGCCGAGATAGATGAAGCTGCGCAACCGGAAAATCTTGCGCAGGTGGAAGCCCGCAATAGCGTTGACGAAGGTTGTGCTCGAGCTCCTGATCAGCGCCGGGTTGATGGCACCGGTGCCGCCGGCTGTCGCCAGTGCCATGTTGGCGTTGTAGTCCGCCAAGGTCGCATACGAGACCAGGCCGCGCGCCCGGCCGAGCTTGTCCATCACGCCGTCGCAGGCGTCGATGCACAGCGCGCAGGTAATACACTCCAGCTGCTGGCCATCGCGTATGTCGATACCCATCGGGCAGACAGCCATGCAAGCATTGCAATCGACGCAATCGCCGACGGCCTTTCCGGACGCCAAGGCTTTCTTGGCATGGCGCGAACGGGGTTCGCCGCGCCAGTCGTTATATGTCACCGTCAGCGAATTCTCGTCGAGCATGGCGGCCTGGATGCGCGGCCAGGGGCACATATAGGTGCACACCTGCTCGCGCATCAGCCCACCAAATAGGTACGTCGTTCCCGTCAGGACGGCGATCGTGACATAGGCGGCCGGTGCCGCAGCTCCGGTGAGGACGGCACCGAGCAATTTCGGCGCGTCGGCAAAGTAGAAAATCCAGGCACCGCCCGTGGCAGCTGCGATGATGAGCCAGATCGCATGCTTGGCTCCGCGTACAAATAGCTTGCGGGCCGTCCACCGGGCCGCGTCGAGCTTGATGCGGGCACTGCTGTCGCCTTCGAGCGCCCGCTCAATGACGAGGAACAGGTCGACCCAGACCGTCTGCGGACAGGTGTAGCCGCACCAGGCCCGCCCGACCGTAGACGTGACCATGAAAAGGCCGATGCCGGCCATCATGAGAAGGCCGGCGACATAGTAGAATTGCTGCGGCCAAATCTCGATGAAGAAGAAATAGAAGCGGCGGTTCGCAAGGTCGAGCAGGACTGCCTGATCCGGAGCGAAGGCCCCTCGATTCCACCGCAGCCAGGGCGTCAGGTAGTAGATCCCCAGCGTGACCGCCATGACCAGCCATTTGAACTGGCGGAAGCGGCCCGAAGCACGCTTCGGGAAAATCTTCTTGCGCGCGGCATAGAGCGGTTGCCGAAGCTTGACGCAGGTCACAGCCTCGGCTTCGTGCCGTTCTATCTGCGTTTGGTCCAGCACCACACCTCCAATCGAGAGTCTCCAGCTGCCCGTTAACAATCTTTGCCGCAGCGTGGGTCGCGGCGAAGTGTCGAGGCCCGGCCGCAGCCGGGCCTCGTCGCTTGACGGCGGGGGGCGGGGAATAGGTCCGTCACCTATTCCCCACCGCCAAGCGAATGGATGTATACGGTAAGCTCCTTCACCTTGGTGTCCCCCAGGCGTGCGCCCCATGCCGGCATCACACCCTGCTTGGGTGCGCGGACCTGCGCGGCGATTGCGCTTTCGCCCGAGCCATGAAGCCAGATCGCGTCGCTCAGGTCAGGAGCCCCAAGCTCCCTGTTTCCTTTTGCGCTTTCGCCATGACAGCCAGCGCAATTGTCCGCAAACACCTCCGCGCCGGGCTGGATCAGGGTCTTGTCGCGCACCGACCCCGAAAGGCTTGCCACATAGGCGCTGACCTGGGCGATCTGCTCGGGTTCAAGCACGTCAGCGAAAGCCGGCATTTCTGACTGGCGAGTATCCGCGTCCGAGCCAAAGCGGATCCCGTGCGTGATGGTCTGCTGGATCTGCTCGGCCTTGCCACCCCACAGCCAGTCGTCGTCATTGAGATTTGGAAAGCCCTTGGAGCCCTGAGCGCCCGAGACATGGCACTGCACGCAGTTGACCTTGAATGTCGCGCCGCCGGCTGCGACAGCGAATTCACGCAGCGCATTGTCGGAAGCGATTTCCGATACCGTCTTCTGCTGAATGGCGGCAACATATTTGCCTTTGGCCGCTTCCGCCGCAGCGAGCTCATTCTTGACGTCGTTGCGACTGGAATAGCCGAGCACGCCCTTGCTCGCCGAAGTCAGCATGGGCCATGCGGGAAAGGCGATGGTGTAGGCCGCCGCCCAGGCAATTGTGATGTAGAAGGTTATCACCCACCACCGCGGTAACGGGTTGTTGAGCTCCCTTATCCCATCCCACTCGTGACCGGTCGTTGAGATGCCGGAAACCTCGTCGATATGCTCGCTGCTCATGATCAGTCGTCCTTGAAAGGGATCCGGGCGGCTTGATCGGCCCATGTTCTGCCACGGGGCCGCAGGGCAAAGGCAATGCAGCCGACGAAGAACAGGACCATGGCAAGCAGACCCCAGCTGTCGGCGAACTCCCGCATCAAATCATAGCTCATCGCGCCCTCCTCAGCGGTAGCCGGCTGCATCATCGTAGGTCTTGAAATCGACCAGCGTGCCGAGCATCTGCAGATAGGCGACCAGCGCGTCCATCTCGGTGACCTCGGCTGGATTGGCGTCGAAATCCCCGACCTTGGCTTTGGGATAGCGCTTCTCGAGGTCGGTTGTGTCGGCGGCAGGATCCGCCTGCGCCTTCAGGTCGGCATTGGCATTTGCAATCATGTCGGGCGTGTAGGGAACGCCGACATCAGCATTCGCCACGAGATGGGTTGAAAAGTCTTTGACGTCGAGCGGTGTGTCCTTGAGGAACCCATAGCTCGGCATGATCGATTCAGGCACGACCGAGCGCGGGTTTGTCAGGTGCTGTGTATGCCACTCGTTGGAATATCGATCGCCCACACGCGCCAGATCGGGACCGGTGCGTTTTGAACCCCATTGAAAGGGATGGTCGTACATCGACTCGGCGGCCAGGCTATAGTGTCCATACCGTTCGACCTCGTCGCGGAACGGCCTGATCATCTGGCTGTGGCAGAGGTAACAGCCTTCGCGCACGTAAATATTTCGGCCGACCAGCTCGAGCGGCGAATAGGGCCGCATGCCGTCGACCTTCTCGATCGTGTTGTCGAGGTAAAAGAGCGGGGCAATCTCGACAATGCCGCCTATCGTCACGACCAGCAGTGACCCGGCGAGAAGAAGGGTCGCGTTTCTCTCGATCAGGGCGTGTTTGCTGATCAAGCCCATGTCTGGCTCCTTGCCGGCTGGTAAGCGGATACGGAACCCGGCAATGGCTGTTCTTTGCGCTGGCGGCCAAGGATGGTCATGGTGATGTTCCAGGCCATGATCAGTGCGCCTGAGAGGTACATCGCTCCGCCGATGGCGCGCATGAGGTAGTAGGGATGCATGGCGGCCACGGACTCGGCGAAGGAGTAGACGAGAAAACCCTGCTCGTCGTATTCGCGCCACATCATTCCCTGCATGATACCGGAGACCCACATCGCGGCCGCGTAGACGACGATGCCGAGTGTCGCCAGCCAGAAGTGCCAGGTGACGAGGCGCAGCGAGTAGAGCCGTTCCCGGTTCCACAGTTTCGGAACCATGTAGTAGATCGCGCCGAACGAGATCAGGCCGACCCAGCCGAGCGCACCCGAGTGAACGTGACCGATTGTCCAGTCGGTATAGTGCGACAGCGAATTGACGGTCTTGATGGACATCATCGGGCCTTCGAAGGTCGACATGCCGTAGAAGGCGATGGCCGCGACCATCATGCGAATGATCGGGTCGGTGCGGATCTTGTCCCAAGCGCCCGAAAGCGTCATCAGGCCGTTGATCATGCCGCCCCACGATGGCATCCACAGCATTATCGAGAACGCCATGCCAAGCGTCTGCGCCCAGTCGGGCAGGGCGGTGTAATGCAGGTGATGCGGGCCAGCCCAGATGTAGAGGAAGATCAGCGCCCAGAAGTGGATGATCGACAGCCGGTA
This sequence comes from Mesorhizobium sp. WSM3224, assembly GCF_000427725.1. Classification (GTDB taxonomy): domain Bacteria; phylum Pseudomonadota; class Alphaproteobacteria; order Rhizobiales; family Rhizobiaceae; genus Mesorhizobium. The sequence continues at coordinate 90,812 of NZ_ATYO01000023.1, forward strand.
GGAGTAGACCGGCCTGTTGGCCTGCTTGGGCACGAAATAATACATCATGCCGAGGAAGCCCGCGGTCAGGAAGAAGCCGACCGCGTTGTGGCCGTACCACCATTGCGTCAGGGCATCCTGGACACCCGAGAATGCCGAATAGCTCTTCGATCCGAGGAACGACGCAGGCATCGACAGGTTGTTGACCACGTGCAGCATCGCGATGGTCACGATGAAGGACAGGTAGAACCAGTTGGCGACGTAGATATGCGGTTCCTTGCGCTTCAGGATGGTGCCGAGGAACAGGATGAGATAGGCGACCCAGACTATGGTCAGCCAGATGTCCACGTACCATTCGGGTTCGGCATATTCCCGGGATTCGGTGATGCCGAGCAGGTAGCCGGTAGCCGCCATGACGATGAAGAGCTGATAGCCCCAGAACACAAACCAGGCCAGATTGCCGCCGAACAGCCGCGCCCGGCAGGTGCGCTGTACGACATACAGAGATGTGCAGAGTAGCGCGTTGCCGCCGAAGGCGAAGACGACGGCCGACGTATGCAACGGGCGCAGCCGGCCGAAATTGAACCTGGGCTGGATGTTGAGATCCGGGTAGGCCAGCTGCAGCGCGATGACCACGCCGACAAGCATGCCGACGACGCCCCAGAACACCGTGGCGATGGTCCCGTAACGAATCGGCCCATCCATATAAGCCGAGGGATCAATCGGAGCTGCCGGTTTCAAGTCGATGTTGCGCAACAAGATTGCCGTGAACCCGGCAAGGACAAAGAACAACACCCACATATGTTGCCGAAAAGGTGCGTCCACACCGAAGCCGGCGGCCACCACGGCCGCGAACGCGAACAGACTCAAAGCGACGATCTCGGTGCCAAACTTCATATCAGGTTCCCGACGGCGGATTTGATGCGGATGCGGTCCGCTCCACATTCTTGCGCAAATGGCCTGTCGGCGCCTTGATCCATGTCAAGGGCAATGGTCGCCAGCTGGACAATGCTTCGTGTGGAATTCACGCGGAGACGTCCTGATGGCCAGCTGCGAATGCTCAATCGCCTTTAATTGCAAAGCCTTGCCGTTTGTCGAAGGCTGCGTTCATGGCAGCCGGCCGTGCCGAGATGTCTGTCTCTGGCACGATCGCAAGTTGCGGATATGCGATGAGCTGGAGGCGATAGCCGATCAACTGCCCAGGGTGGATCGGTTGAAGTGTCTGCTGACGGCAAACGCACTGGTGCCGTTGCTCCGCATGAGCCATTCCTGTGAGGAACAGCATGTATTTCCTGCGTTTGCGAGCGGCGCAAGTGGTGGAGAGCGGGCCGCTTCGATAAATCGCTTGCGGGCCGAGCACATTGAGGACGAGGACGCAGCACAGGATTTGACCGATGCCTTGCTGACGGTCGGGTATCGGGAGGCTGTCGCCAACCCCGAAGCCCTCGGCTTCATGTTAAGGGCCTTCTTTTGTGCGTCGCGGCGACATGTCGCATTCGAGCGGGAGCACATCCTGCCGTTTATCGCACAACGGAACTGAAGAATAGACCGGAGGGCTAAGCGTCAGTAAGCTCCCCAGAAACCGAACAGCGTTGCAGCCGGCTGACGCTATCGACCACGACACGGCGATTGTTCGCGATCCGGATCACGCCATCGTCACGAAGCTTTGTCAGCTGGCGGCTGATGGTCTCCACCGTCAGGCCGAGAAAGTCCGCGATATCGGCACGGGTGAGCGGCAGGTCGAACGTTACCGATCCCTTGCTGGTATCCGTCGCCGGGTCAATATTCCGCGCGATCAGGAAGAGAAAGCTCGCCACCTTCTCGATCGCTGTCTTGCGGCCGAGAGTCACCATCCAGTCGCGCGCCTCGTCCAATGCCATCAGGGTCTGCTTGAACAGTCGGTGTTCCAGAGCCGGCGCCTCCCGCATCATCCGCTCGATTGCCGCTTTCGGGAACGAGCACAGCGAGACATCGGTCGCGGTCTCGGCGTTGATCACGCTTTCCGACTTGAACGGCCGGCCCAGAAAATCGGGCGGGAATTGAAGCCCGACGATCTGCTGACGTCCGTCCGAAAGGGTTTTGGTCAGTTTCACGACACCCGAAAGCACGTTTGAATAGCTCTCGACCGCTTCGGCATCGCCGACCAGCGCGGTTCCTGCTGGGATGCTATGCCTCGAGGAGGTCTTGGCCAAGTCGACCAACTGATTAGGCTCGAGCGCGCCGCAGACCCCGCCGTGCCGTACGTCGCACGATTGGCAAAGCACCGGAATGACCGCACTGTGGACGTCTTGTTGGATGGTCATCGCATCGCCCCCAGATTGATAATCGCAGCACGATAGCACCGCTGGTTCGTTAGGCCTTGCGTCAGTTTGTCCTGCCTGCGCCACGCTTGATCGAAATCAAGGCCGCCGCGGGCATCTGAGGGCAAAATACCGCCATGCAAAAAACAGCAGCCGCAGCCATCGACACCGATCCCGAACTGACTGCCATGTTGCGCGAGAACGTGCCGCGTTACACGAGCTACCCGACCGCGCCACAATTTCATCCGGGTGTTGATGCGGGTCTGGTTCGCAACTGGATGGAGACGCTTCAAAGCGACCACGAGCTATCGCTGTATCTGCACGTTCCTTACTGTCACAAGCTGTGCTGGTTTTGCGCCTGCCACACCAAGCACACGCGGCATTATACGCGGGTGGCGACCTTCCTGCACGCGCTGCATAGGGAGATCGAAACCGTCGCCGCTCTAGTGCGCGGCAAGGGCGGCGTGCGTGCCATCCATTTCGGCGGCGGTTCGCCGACCATGCTGACACCCGAGGACATCCTGGCGCTGGGAAAAGCCCTGCGGGAGTGGTTTGACGTTCTCCCCGATGCCTGCATCAGCGTCGAGGTCGAACCCAACGACATCGACGAAGCCCGTCTGGATGCGCTCGCCGCAATCGGCATGACGAGAGCAAGCCTTGGCGTACAGGATTTTCATCCCAAGGTGCAGAAAGCCATCAATCGCGAGCAGAGCTTTTTGCAAACCAAGGCGGTGGTGGACGGGGTTCGGGCGCGCGGAGCGAAGTCCGTCAATCTCGATCTACTATACGGACTGCCACACCAGACGCTTGAAAGTGTCGGCGTGACAGTTGCGAAGGCGCTGACGCTGGCGCCCGAACGGATTGCGCTGTTCGGCTACGCGCACGTGCCGTGGTTCAAGAAACATCAGACGATGATCGACGAAGCTTGGTTGCCTGACTCCGCCGAGCGGTTGGCACAGTCGCAGCTTGCCGCGCGGCTAATCGTGGGCGCCGGTTATGAGGCGATCGGGCTTGATCATTTCGCAAAGCCGGACGACTTGCTGGCCATTGCTGCGCGCACTGGCGGCCTCCGCCGCAATTTTCAAGGTTATACCGAGGACAACTGCCAAACCCTGATCGGTCTTGGCCCATCTTCCATCAGCCGCTTCCGGCAAGGCTACGCCCAGAACATCGTTGCGACGGGCGAGTATGAGAAAGCTGTGATTGCCGGTCAATTGGTGACGGCACGCGGGATTGAGTTCAGCATCGATGACCTGGCAAGGGGCTGGATCATCGAACGGCTGATGTGCAACTTCGGCTTCTCGGCGCTCGATCTGGTGGAGCGTTTCGGCAAAGCCGGCCAAAGGCTTCTCTGCCAGGCTAGCCGCCTCGCGATCGGTGGCTCAGGCAGGCTGCTAAAACTTGATGGCGACAGTTTTATCGTGCCGCAGGAGAGCCGTCCTTTGGTCAGGACCGTGGCGGCGAAATTCGACAAATATCTCGAGACGGGAACAATCAGGTATTCCCTGGCCGTCTGAAGCCGTTCGGTGTGGCCCCGCATCTTGAACATACCAATCATGGGCGACGTCGTTGTGGCGAACTCTCAAGAAGGTGATCTGGGCGTGTTGGCCTCCATCGTCGGCCGAGACGATCGGCGTTCATCCGGCTGCGGGCTGCAAGAGCGAAGTCAACGCCTCAGGAAGGCAGAGATTCCACGTCGGACAAACGGCAGATTTTGGCTGACCCGCAGGCCAACATGCCTTGCAGCCTGCGCCAGAGGGCGCTCGTCTGTGTAAAGCTTAACCAGCATGTTGGTGGCGTGGTAGAGCGGCGCGGCGGTCAGCCGGTGCCGGATTTCATACCTGCGCAGCAAGGTTGGATCGGCAATATCGCTTTGTTTGCACCAAGCCGTCACGATTCCCTGAGCGAGCCTATTCTGACCGCCAAGGCCGATGTTGAAACCATGCGCTGTGACGGGATGCATGCCGACGGCCGCATCCCCGATAAGTGCGGCGCGCGACGTCCAGAACCGATGTGCCCAGGTCGTGACAAGTGAGTAGGCGTGGCGGCTGCTGGCCAGTGACATTTTGCCCAAGCGTCCGCAACAGCGCCGCGTCATCTCCGCAAGAAAAGCAGCATCGTCCATAACGAGAAGCCTGGAGACCTCGTTTGCCGGAAGCGTGACAAGCAGTGACGACATGCCCTCCGCAAGCGGCAGCATTGCGATCGTCTGGCGATGATCAAACCATTCGGTCGCGATCCGGTGGTGGTTGACCTCATGCCGCACACGACAGATCAGCATCGAGCATCCGAGCCGGTTGATCTCGGCGGCGACGTGCAACAAATCGCGCAGGGCAGACAGGCGTGAATCCGCCGCAACGAGGAGCCGGGCCTTGAGCTGTCGACCATCCGAAAGGGTCACCGTCGCTTCGCGGGGATTGCTTTGGGCGGCGACGACGTTGCAGCCGGCGAACAGGCGTGCATGCGCCCGTGTCCGCACCACGCTGAAAAGAGCGTTGCGAATCCAATGGTTGGGGACCAGAACCCCGAGTGGTTTCCAGCATCCAGCAGGTGCATCGAAGCTCAGTGCGAAAGGGTTCGATCCGTTGAGCACCCGAGCACCAAACAGCGGGGATTTCTCCGAACAAGGAATGGCATCCCATGCGCCGAGCTCTCGTAGAATTTTGATCGAGGCGTGAGTGAGTGCAATCTCACGTCCGTCGAAGGCGGGCTGCGCCAGATCGGCCATCGATTGGCGGTCGATCAGCGCGACTTTGAGGTCACTTGCGGCGAGCGACGCGGCAAAGGCCAAGCCAACCGGGCCGGCCCCGACGACGACGATGTCAAAGCTGGTCATGTCGCGCTAACGCCGTAGTGATGCGAAGGGAGCAGAGGTGGAACCGGCGTTCCCGACAGCGTTCGCATGGCACCGTTCGACATGTTGCCCCTCAAGAGAAAGGAAATTTTGGCGAGATTGATCCAGGTCATGGCCGACCGGCGAGTTCAGACGATCCTTGTAAGAGCAACGTCAGGCAGGTGATTCATGGCCGACATCGTCTTGAGGCTCGTCCGGGAGTGCAATTCAGCGCGAGAACAGGGGATCGATTTTTCCACGATCTGGCAGACAACGCTGAAGCGACATTCCTATGTCGCCGGCCGGCCGCTGCATCATCAGAACGAAGCCGGCCCAGCGATCATGGTCCCATTGATCACCGGTCGTCATCTCATATTTGATGCTTCAGGCTTTCGGCTCGGCTAAACCTCGTGTGATGGCGACCTGCCGCCGGTTCCGGCCAGGGACAGTTGCCGCTTGCATGCGTGATGACGAGACTGCGAAGGACCCTAAGCCCATCACTGTCATGCAAATCCCAAGAGCCACGAAAACGCTTTCCGCTGTCATATCATTCTCCTTTGAAAACGGGGTGAGGAGAGCATGCCATTGACGGACGAGCCTTGATCTGGGTCAATTTCAACCCAAGAGATTGATCGAAACCTGTCCGATTTCGCCGATTTGCCAGCCGGCAACCCGACAGATTGGCCTGCAAGCGCCAATGCCCGTTCACGTCGAGCGTGTGCCAAAGCGCGAAGCAACCTGCCGCCGCATCGCCTTTCTGCGCGGTCTCAGGGACAGCACCTGCACCCTAGCGAAATACTCATCTTAGGCGCCAAGCCCGTCTCTAGCGGTATGGCCCTCTGTGGCATTCGACTCACGACCCCACCCAGATGCGCCCGGAACGGCAGAGACGCGTCTTTTGGCGTGCCCAGCGAAATTTGAGAGAAGCGGCTCGTCGAGTGCGATGTCCGACATCGTCGGACATCGAGATAGCCGTCTCAGCCCTATCATCTTGTTTCGGCACGACCTCTGGCTTGGAACGGTGCGTGCTTGGCTGTCTGCGAATCGTCATCGAACCGGTCTGGACCTCCCATGCCTTTGCCGATCCTTGCGCTTGCCATTGCGTCCTTCTGCATCGGCACCACCGAATTCGTCATCATGGGGCTGCTGCCGGAGGTCGCCGCCGATCTCGGCGTGACGATCCCGGCAGCCGGCCTGCTGGTCACCGGCTATGCGCTGGGCGTCGTCTTCGGCGCGCCCATCGTCGCCATGGCCACCGCGCATCTGCCGCGCAAACCCGTGCTGGTGGGGCTCGCCGCTTTGTTCGTGGTCGGCAATCTCTTCTGCGCCATCGCGCCCAGTTACTGGCTGCTGATGGCCGCGCGCGTCTTCACCGCTTTCGGCCACGGCGCCTTCTTCGGCATCGGCTCGGTCGTCGCGGCAAGCCTGGTGCCGCGCAACAAGCGCGCCAGCGCCATCGCGCTGATGTTCGCCGGGCTGACGCTCGCCAACATCCTCGGCGTTCCGGCCGGCACCGCACTCGGCGAAGCCTTTGGCTGGCGGGCGACCTTCCTGGCCGTGGTCGGCATCGGCCTGATCTCGGTCGCGGCCATCGCCTGGCTGGTGCCGTCCGACGTCACGGAACCGAGCGGCGGCGGTCTGCGCGCCGAAGTCCGCGTGCTCGGCAAGCTGCAGGTGTGGCTGGCGATGCTGATCGCGGCGCTGACCTCGGCCAGCCTGTTCGCCGTTTTCACCTATATCAAACCCTACCTCACCGACGTGTCGGGCCTGTCGACCGCGGCGGTCACCTGGGTGCTTTTGCTGTTCGGCGCCGGCATGACCATCGGCAACATCATCGGCGGCAGGCTGGCCGACTGGAAACTGATGCCGACGGTGATCGGCACCTTGCTGCTAATGGCCCTGCTGTTCGTCGGCTTCATGCAGTTCGGCGCCATCGCCAGCGTCGCCATCGGCATCGTCTTCCTGTGGGGCCTGCTCATCTTCGTCGTCGTGCCGCCGCTGCAGATCCGTGTCGTCGAGGCGGCGTCCGAAGGACCGAACCTTGCCGCCACGCTCAACCAGGGCGCCTTCAATGTCGGCAATGCCGGCGGCGCCTGGATCGGCGGCGTGGCGCTGTCGGCGGGCGTTTCCTATGCCAATTTGCCGCTGGTCGGCGCGGTGCTCGCTTTGCTGGCGGCGATCGTGGCGGTGCTGCTGCAGGCGCTCGATCGCCGTACTGTCCTGCAGACGCGGCCCGCCTAGGCAGGATCCCGGCATTGCTCTTCTTCTGCGGGATCATCCTGTTTACCGGGTCATGGAGAAGCAGCTACCGAGAGCCGCCGATCGCCTACAGCCTGCTCTGGGCCACGGTCGACAAGCAGGAACCGTTACGACCGACTTGCTAAATTGTTTCGCGTCCAAGCCCCGCATAAGTATTTCGTGCAGCATATCTCGGAGCATCGGTCGACAAGATAGCCGTGGCAAGTTCCTCTCATTAAGGGAACTCCATGATCAAATCCGGTCTCTACCCGCTCAAGGCCGATGGACACAGCGCCATCTCAGAACAGGGCAACCTCCCGCAGGAGGGCACCTGCGGTTGAGCTAGGGGTAATGGGCCGAGCGCCGCGCTCGCGTTGTGCGCCGTCCGGCAGGGGCAGAGCATAGCAGGCTTCTTCAACAAGGAGCCTGCTATGCCTCATTCAGTTCTCGAAGCTCCCATCAGCCTGTTGCGCCAGCGGCTGATCGACAATATGAACATGCGGCGTTTCTCACGGGAGAACCCAGCGCAACTATCTCCGCGACATCGGATACTTGGCGACGTTCCTCGGGCGTTCACCAGATGCAGCGACCACCGACCACCTGCGACGGTTCCAGATCAAGCAGCAGGACGACGGTGTTCCGGTGCCGACGATGACAGCATCGTGTCCGCGCTCGCTTCTTCCTCACCCATACGGTGGATCGTCCGGATCCGGCGCGCGACTCGTTCGTCTGGCGCATCGCGCAACCTGCCTACACCGCCAAATCCGAAATCCCCATAACCATCGATTGTGGCCCGCGGTTTCCTTTCTCGGGGATTTTCGTACGCCCGCCGGCGCCTGAAACTCTTCACTGTAGCGGCAAGGCAGCTTACTGATCGACGTCGCCTCAAGCTGACCTAGCGACATTGGAGCTATCCGCTACGCCCCAGAACTCGCGGCCAATATTAATGTAGGTTACGTGAGGTTTGCCGCAGAGGCGCAGTTCTTGTGGTATGGCAACGCTACGGCACGTAGGAGCTAAACCCTCTGAGCAACCTCCGACTGGATCACACAGGTGCTGCCGGATCTGGCGCCTGCAGTATTGAGTTCACAAGCCTCGTCCCGATGTGGTTTCGTGGGTGAGACCGTCATGGCACCACTCGATCTTCCCGCTGCGCAGGAAGAAGTGCGACCGGCACCCGTCCGCCACCCATACTGAGGGATGAAGCGTCGGGACATCGTTTTGGTCCACGTCCAGATCCCATCTCGGTTTGACCCCCTTAAGCAGCATGAGTTCAAGTCGCCGGCCGCACCCGCATGGGCAAATCATCCCGGCCGACCACAGTGTTTCGCCTTCGCGGGCGACGACCAAGTTCATGGGCGCAAGTTCGGCGGGAAGGTCATCACCCTCGACGAACAATACGGTGCGTAATTTTGGTGGCGTCGGCTTTCGGCCGAGCAGCCTTGAAAACCAGCCTGCAATGCCCCGAAAGAACGACTTGAACATCTTAGATACCCAAGGCCGGCAGCCCGAGAAGTGGTTCCGTCAATCCCCCCCCGGGGGGAACCCCCGAGTTCTCAAAAACGCTCTCGGGCAGGTATTCCTGCTCCCCATCCGCCAGCGCGAAAAGCGTGCGCGCGTAGAGCTTGTTTGCTTCGTGCCGATAGGGAAAGGCCCGGGCAATGAATTCAAGCATCGCGGCACTGGCCGCGCGCATATTCAGAGCGATCACCGATGGAGCCTCCCTGGGCGCCCCACGGATGTAACCCTCGTTGACCTCGTGCGCGTAGGCAACTGGGTCGACCCGCGCCAGATACTCCGCCCGTAGCGAAGTAGGTGTGAAGACCTGCCGGTCCGCAAGCGTGGGACCGCCGGGCTGGACATAGTCGATCCGGCCCATCACCTCCGCGATGGCGGTCCCACCCTCGGGTATGCGTCGGGTTGGGATGGTCACGCCCATATCCACCAGAGGGATCAGGAAAGCACGGGCGACAAGGTCACAAATCTGACGCCCTTCGGATGAATCGACGCAGGAGAAGATGATATCGGCTTTTGCGGCTGCGAGCACCGCTACGCGCGAAAAGATGTTCTCCGGAACAGTGACTAGATCGACGTCGTTGCGATAGCGCCGGATCGCTGAGGCGACTACCTCGACCTTGATGGCCGAGGTGTTCGCGTCCTCGATAGATGACCCGAGGATGCGATTCAGGTTTTTGGGTTCCACCGTGTCGAAATCGATCAATGTGATGGTGCCGAAACCCATGCGGGCGGCCTGCTCTGCGATGATGGAACCTGTTCCAGAGACCCCCACGACGCAGGCATGCAGCCCCGCTAGCGTTTCGGTCATTCCGGACCCGAAAGCCATCGCGATAGGTCGCCCTGGTTCTTCATCAGGAAAGATCTTGATGTCATCCCCGACGACGATTACCCGCCGAAAGTGGCCCATCTGTCCGTCCGCGGAATAGAGCCGACCTCGGATAGCACCTGGCGGAGTCATTATCGCCGAACCGTGGCCTGCCTGCGGCTCCGGCCCACTCCAACCGGAGAAGATGCTCGGGATCGTCACGCGGTCGCTCTTGTCATCGATCGCCGAGAACACCGGGTATCCACCCGGATGGGAATGGATCAGGATGATGGAGAGTCCCAGGTCCTCCGCCTCTCCGATGGCGTCGGAAAGCCTTTTGCCCGGCCAGGTGATCCAGTCCGGCTCGCGCGACCGGCATTCCTCGTGGGGAACGAGACGCACCCCAGTCACCAACAGCCGGTTGCGCACCGGTGTGATGTCCCTGCAAAGCAGAATAGCCGCCGCCTCCTTCCCATCCTCCGGCAGAAGGTGCCGCGTGAGGACATCGTGGTCGATGCCGGACAGGACCAGGTCAAACGCTTGGCTCATCCCTCGACCTCTTGCAGCAGGGCGGAGTCGACCAGTGCAAGGTGTGACAGGACATTGTCAACGCTCGGCTTCCACCGTGATGCCGGACCACGATGGCGAGACCAGCGCTGGAACGACATCCCGCAGATGGTCGCGTTAGCCTCCGTCTGGGGAATAGGGCGGCCGTTGGTACGCTCCAGACGCGGCGAGCAGTAGAACATGTCGATCTCGGCGGCCGGGTAGCTGCTAGGAATATCGAGCGCCATGGTGACGGCCGCGTGATTGTATCCCGTCGGGACCGAGTAAGACCGCATCACCAGCCACCGGTGGCCGCCTTCAATCACGGTTTCCCACGACAGTCCCAGGGCCGCCAGCCCCTTTTCGTCTGTAGGGAGTAGCTTGAAATCGCATTTTGCCGCGAATTCGCCGTTGTTCACATCCTTGGGAGTCAGACGGAGCTTCTCGATGCCGGGTGCGCGAAGGTCGATGGCGTCGTCCAATGTCACTGGACGTTTGGAGTCGGATGTCTTTAGAATAATTATCCATTCCTGTGCGGGGTCGAACCCGGCTTCGGCCAGTGCCTTCCGGACCGTGATGACCGGGTCTGTCGACTTGATCGTCACTCCTTGGACGTTTAGCTTCCAAATGGTCTCCTTGGAGTAGATGTTTTCCACCCCCGCCTCGGCGAGAGACACGTCCTGATCCCTCGCGATCGAATGGTCGCTGCCCTTTTCCTTGGTGAGGTAGAGCTCTGCATGGGCGTCGATGTGGGCGAGCTTTCGAAGCGCGGCTTCATTGATCTTCCGCTTTGGCCAAACGATCGACCGGTCGTCCAGCACGAGCCTGAACAGCCTGTCGCTCTTCGAAACGATGAAGCGCGCCGGGGCCGCAGGCGGAATCTGCACGACCTCGTCGGGCCGGATCTCCTCGATATCGCCCCCTGGTAGCCAGTGCAGCACTACATGTTCCTCGCGCGGCGCCGCGTCTGCGTACGCTAGGATCTGATGGCCTGTCAGGGTCCTGTCGGAAACAGTAATGGGTCGGAAAACGAGGTCGACGTCGGCTACCTCGATGAAGTCGACGAGATGCTTGCCAGCCTGAGTCATCGGAAACTCCGTTGCATGAGTCGTTCTGAATTGCTATCTAGCAATCAAGAGGTCTCAATTGCAAGAATGAAATTCGATGGCGAGATCGGAATTCCGTACTGAGTCATTTTACGAGGCACTGGATCGTGCGCGGTTGATCCGAAGGCTCAACTGGAAGCAGGTGGCCGAGGCATCCGGCGTGAGCGCATCTACATTGACGAGGCTGGCCCAAGGGAAAAGGCCGGACGTGGACAGCCTCGCGTCGCTGGTCAGTTGGTCCGGTCTGAGCGCCGACGCTTTCGTGGGCGGCCGGCCCAAGCCGCAGGCGACGGAGCCCCTCAGCCAGATCACAAGCGTCCTGTACGCCGATCAGAGCCTTTCCGAGGATGGTAGGGACACCATGATCGATATGATCACCGCAGCTTACACGCGGCTAACCAAGAATGCGAAGTGAGGTCGATGTTGGACGAAGATCAGAAAAAGGCCATCAAGGAACTCCTGCTGAAACGGGAACGCGAAAGGACCGCCACCGCCGAGCTCGCCAAACAGTGGCTGGTAGAAGAAGGTCTCCTTAATAGGGACGGCAAGCTTCAGCCCCAGTTCGGCGGCGAGGGTAAGGGCGAGCAGGACGATTGAGCGACGTTCGCACGGGCTTTGTCTTGGGCTATCATGGATGCGACGCCACAGTCGCCGAAGCGATCTTTGCAGGCGGCTCCATCAGGCCTAGCGCCGAAAAATATGATTGGCTGGGACCGGGCGCATATTTCTGGGAGGGTGATCCCAAGCGTGCCCTAGAATGGGCAGAGGACCGCGTCGCCCGGGGAAAGTTCACGAAGGCGGCGGTAGTCGGCGCCATTATCGACCTCGGTCATTGCCTTGACCTGACTAAAAGGTCCGATCTCGAATTGCTGAAGGACGCTTTCGCGTCCTTGGAATCGGCGTTCAGGAAAGCTGGCGAGGCCCTGCCCGAAAACCAGGATCCGAAGAAGGGCGGGACGGGCGACAAACTATTGAGGCTACTGGACTGTGCGGTGATCGAGCACCTTCATCAGAACATCGACGCAGTCGCCACGGAAGCGGCCAAGAAGGGCGAGGTGCCTGCCGTCCCCCCGTTCAACACGGTAAGGGGCTTGTTCGTCGAAGGCGGCGAACTGTACCCCGGGGGCGGCTTTCATTCCCGCAACCATACGCAGATCGCCGTGCGGCAAGAAAAGTCGATATTGGGTTATTTCAGGCCGCGCAACTGACGCAGTGTGCTCGCCGCGGGCGGATATTGCGGGTTGATAGCAGGGTCGAAATAGTGCTTTCGCTTCACCCAAATGAATCCTTCGTTGAGAGTAAGGATGGCGAGATCGATTGGCCCACCGACCGTCTCCTTTTCGTTGGAGTAACGCCGTTTGCGCGACGTGATCTCGACCAGTGAGTGCGCGAGTTCTCCTAGTTCCTTCTTGGACATGTGGTTGACCACGGAGACGATCGCGTCACGGGATTTGCTGCGTAGCCTCTGCAGTTCCTGCCGGTAGATCGCAATCGCCTCGGTTTTCGCCGCCCCCGCCGCCTTTTTCTTGAAGGCGGAGCCGGCCCGGTCAATCACCTCGCCGATCGCCGCCGCCGCCGCTTTTTCGAGGTCGATCTCCCACTTCCCATCTATCCCGAGCATGAAGCGTTCGGGCATGTCCTTCTGTGCGAAGGGCACGACAGCGGCCGTAAGGGTGCGCCGGTCGATTTCGACCGGCGGCGCGGCCTTCAACTTGCGCGCGCGCTTGAAAAAGATCCCGTCCCATTCGATCGAGGCCAGCTTCGGCAGCAGGTCGTTTGAGCCGAAGCCCGCAAGCACGAAGCCGGTGTAGGCATTAGAACGGTGATTGGACCTAATTACAGCGAAGACCATTTCGTGCAAGCCATGAAGCAGGTCCTCGTCGATTTTGATGAAGGATGCTAGCCATTCTTTCGCGCGAGACGAGATGAGCTCGCCATAGATCTGGACGAACTGTTCTAGGCTGATGTCCTGCAGAAAGTTATCGTGGTGACGATCGGCCCGGGCTTCAGCCGCCCGTTCGGCGATCTTCCTTTGCAGAAACTTTTTACGGTTCGGTTTTCTGCCAACCCGAACCAAGGCCTCCGAAAGCAAGTTAAAGACCATCCTTTGAAGGGTTTTCAGCTCTTCGTTCAACATCACTTGGAAATGATCATTGTGGTCGGCTTCGTCCGATGCTGTATCTATCAGGAACCGCTCGAACGGGTCCCAAGCATCGAACAGGTCGCTGGGTTCGTTCCTGGTAAGCCGCTCGCGGTACCGCCGTACTAGGACGCCCAACGGCATGTTCATGAAGAGTGCGTTGTTGTAGATCATCAGACCGATCGGCAAAAATCTGGAGAGCTCAAAGATTTTTTCCGCGGAGTCATAGGTCTTGGACGACTGGGGGCCGGCAAGCGACATCGCGCTGTCTGCTGCGAGCGCGACGGCTTCCCGGTTTAGTATTGCAATCTCTGCGGTCATGGCTGCTCCGGCGTTCAGTCTGATCTTTCGCCAGGGCGGCGAAGAATTGACCTAATCGAAAACTGATTTCCCATACGTTAATGCTGTAAGGCGTTGCCTTAATGGTTGCCAGACAAATATTTATTCGGCGTCCTTCTGGACAAGACAGGAACACTGGCCCTTTCCGACAATTTTTTGGCAACGCGTCTCTGGTCAAGGGAATGGGCAAGACCGGCGGTCCGCTGTACTACCGCTGCTTGTCGCTCGACACGCTAGTCGCCATTGGCGCCGAGATGGAGTCGTAGGCAACTACTAGCGAGGGCTCGTCTATGCTTTCTGCCATACCTCGGTTACCGGATCCCGTCCGCCTGACGAACTGACTCGCTGGCCGCTCCCCAACGGTGCGAGCTTCGATCTGAATTTGTTCGACGTCGAAAGCACGACGATCGCTGTCCGTTTCTGGCTTTGCCGACGTCGGTGCTCCGAGGAGGGGACGGTTTCTCAAGATAGTAAGCGACTTTCGCTGGAGTAACGGCCATGTCGCCGACTACCCTTCTGCGCCATCTGTGGTTGTCGCGAACGTTTGCTTTCGAATCGGCGAGGAGGGGGTCGGCCACGGCCGCATACGAGGCGCAAAGCGGCCACTGCGGTGCGGTAGACAAAGGCCGCCTTTGGGTGATGCACAAGCGGCGAGTGTCTGAAAATTTTAACCAGATTGGGAGGGTACCAGCTCGGCTACCGCCCGAGACCGCACCCTCAATCCCGAGCTGCCTAAATGGAGAAGGTCTCATGCAGGATTGCCTCTTGCCTTTCGCGAGAGAACCCTGTCGCTAAGCGTTGTGCGGTTCAAGTGATTCATATGATGACAGGCTACCAAGAGCGCGAGGCCTCCATTGAGGCTGCCGCCCCCGACGTTAGCTTCTTACCCCGGGCGTTTGGGTCTTCGGGAATGGAGATCGACGTCGGAGCGCTGTCCAGAACGTGCCGCCAGACTTACGCCCAGTCTCCCCGTGTCGTCGAGATACTGAGGCGGCACTCGCTCAATCGGAGGTAGCTTAGCTATGTCATACGCGGTCAAGGAGATATTCTATACGCTACAAGGTGAGGGGCGGAATGCGGGACGGGCAGCCGTATTTTGTCGCTTCGCAGGATGTAACCTTTGGTCGGGCCGTGAGGCCGACCGCGCTATGGCAATCTGCGGATTCTGCGATACCGATTTCGTTGGTACGGACGGTTCCGCGGGCGGACGCTTTGCGACCGCACAGGGGCTTGCATCTGCGGTCGAACGGGCCTGGCGCGGGTCTGGGGGCGGGAAGCGCCTGGTTGTGCTTACCGGAGGGGAACCCCTTCTGCAGGTTGATGAAGAGCTGATAGAGGAACTACGCGCCGCAGCGTTTGAAATCGCTGTGGAGACCAACGGCACCATCCGTCCGCCGGCTGGCATCGACTGGTTGTGTGTCAGTCCGAAGGCAGAGGCTCCGCTCCTGGTCACGGCCGGGGACGAATTGAAGCTCGTTTATCCCCAAATCAATGCCGAGCCAGAGCGCTTCGAAGGCTTGGCATTCGACCACCTGTCGCTCCAACCGATGGATGGACCTGAACGCGACGCGAATACCGCGGCCGCTGTCGCCTATTGTCTTGCTAATCCAAGCTGGCGGCTGACCCTTCAAACCCACAAGTTCCTGGGGATCCCATGAAAATCACGCAGGCTTTCACCTTTGAGGCAGCTCATCGCCTTCCCCAAGTACCCGAATCCCATCGCTGCCACCGAATGCATGGCCACTCATACCGTGTGGATCTTCGTCTCGAAGGCCCAGTCGACCGGGAGACGGGTTTCGTCGTGGACTTCTTCGACGTCGAGGCTGCTTTCGCCCCCCTTTTGCAGTGCCTTGACCATCACTGCCTAAATGAGGTTGAGGGTCTAGCAAATCCCACCGCCGAAAATATCGCTATCTGGATTTGGGACCGAATAAAGCCCCTGCTGCCGCAAATTGCATCGGTAATAGTTTGGGAGACCCCGCAATGCGGGGCTGAATATGAAGGGTGAAACGATGCAACAAGATTCCGAGACTGCGCTCGTTCTGTTTTCCGGCGGCCAAGATTCAACCACTTGTTTGGCTTGGGCGCTCGAGACATTCGCGCGCGTCGAGACAATCGGCTTTGACTACGGGCAGCGGCATCGGATCGAACTAGACGTCCGGCCGCGCGTGCTCGATCAGTTGCGGAGGGGCTTTGCGGGGTGGAGTGCTCGCCTCGGCGAAGATCACCTCATCGATATAGCGGTGCTTGGAGATCTGAGCGAAACGTCGCTTACCCGCAGTGTCGAAATCGCGATGCAGGAGAATGGACTCCCGAATACCTTCGTGCCTGGCCGTAACCTTCTCTTCTTGACGTTCGCGGCCGCTGTCGCTTATCGCAGAGGCTTGAGGCATTTGATAGCTGGCGTCTGCGAGACGGATTACTCAGGCTACCCCGATTCTCGAGACGACACGATCAAAGCGATGCAACTCGCTCTGAACCTTGGAATGGAGACGCGCTTTGTCATCCACACGCCGTTGATGTGGATCGACAAGGCGCAGACTTGGGCCTTGGCGGAACGGCTAGGAAAAGAGGCGCTGGTCAAACTCATCTGCGAGGAAACTCACACCTGCTACAATGGCGACCGCGAGCACGCCCATGCCTGGGGTTTCGGTTGCGGAGCCTGTCCAGCATGCTTACTGCGCGCCCAAGGTTGGGAAAGCTTCCTCTCCTCCAGATCGAACCCCAACCCTGCCGGAAAGGCAATTTGACTGCGGCCGGGTCGAGTCAGGATCTCGGCATCGTCCATGTTCGCGTTGCTCGCTATCGTGAGACTGGCTCGCTTGCTGGACAGGTGACCGCAACCGATGTTCGGGACAACCGCACAGCGCCGGAATGGGCCGAGGAAAATGCGGTACCTTGTTACTTTTTGGCGGTGTAACTTGGCGCCTGGCATTGTAAACGCGCGGTCAGGGGGATTGACCAAATGGAAATTTTCGAAAGACTTGAAGCATTGGTCGATGCGCCCGACGCCGAAGCCGTCAATCATGCACGTACGATGCTGCGTCAGGTCGAGTCGATCATGACCGCCGACGCAATCCAGCAGTTCTTGCTGGACCTGATGACCTTGGTCTTTGTCGTGGAATGTGCTCGTCACAATTTTCACGCGTCCGCGAGAAAGCTAGTTAAGGTTAGGCTTGCCATGCTCAAGATGGTTTGTAGCGTCTCAGCCTGACGGTATTGTGGGATGCTGGGGCTTCTAGATAGAGAGGATATCCTTCGCCAGCTGAGGCCGTCTTGATCGACGGCCTCTACACGCGAGCGAGATTCCTGGGACCACGCCGTTGGTTGGGTGCGCTGCCTTCGCGGGAAGAGCGCTGAGTTCAGACCTGCGGTTTGATATCGTCTTGTGGGGTCGAACCGCCGTTAAAAAAGTTCGTCGCCGTGCTGAACCGGTTGGTGGAGTTCGTATTCACGAGTTTCAGGAAGTTTTCGTGGTCAGGTCCGCCTTTTCGGATCCTGCGTGCCTGGACGATGCTAGTGACCTCGGCATAGTCAATGTCGACATTGACATGCCGCGACGACGAGCAGCAGGATTTCAGCTCAAGGAAGTGCTGTTTGAAGTTGATTTGGCGGAGAACGATTGCTCCGTAATCGTAATATCCTCCGGCCCCATTGTTGAGAAGGTAGCTCTGATACGTGCATGTCACCGCCCTGTATTGCTGTGCGTTGGCATTGGCTCTGAAGGTGATGTCACCCATTGCCGTCAGGAAGGACTGGAAATCTGTCAGCAGCGACGCCCCGTCGGTGATGATCGCCTGCGCAACCAAGGAAAGAATATCGGCTGAGACAGAAGTTCCAATAGCCGATTTTGAATAACTTTTCTGCCGTTCTCCTCCAATTGAGAGGTTTGGGATGTTGCTAAGAACGTCGGTCCATGTCCGGATGTCTAGCTTCTTCCGATCAATGCTTGGATGATGTCTCTGCATGTAGTCGTGAATTAGCCCGCCAATCGCAAGAAGATTATCCTCGTTTTCGTTCATTATCGCGCTATACATCTGGTCGGCTGTTTTCTGGCCGATGAGGTGGAACTGAATCGTCCCTTGTTCGTTAGCGATACTATCCTCCCCCGGGGGTGCCGCATCTGTCAGGGCGAAATGCAGAGGCTTGGCGAGGAAATATGCGTGCGCTGCCTCGTAACTCTTGTCCGAGTATCTTTGTTCACGCTCCTGAACATCCAGTGCGTATTTGTTCGACATCTTATTCTCCTACGTGAGGTCTAGATTGCTGAGGCGTCTCAAATGCGCTGAGCCCTAAGTATCAGCTATGCCTCTTGGCTCAATTGAATGGCGGCCAAAGAGGGAAGAGGGTTAACTGATTTGAATGTGCAAGTGTGAAAACCTCCTCGTTTGCCCATATTCTCCAAAATCGCCGTTTCAGCTTCTTGCAGAAAATCGGCGGGCATCGGTTTGCCGCGTTGACTGATTTCCCTCCCGCACAACCTGAGAACAGAGCCCGATTGCGATAAGGGTCAGATCTGTTCCCAGGCGGAAGCATCCGTTGCTGCACTTCCACTCTGTGATACTTGCGTCAGCTCTGCTGCCGCTGCTGCTGCGGTGATCTCGTTGCGCAGCCAGCGGTGCTCGGGATCGCGATGGCACCGTTCATGCCAGATCAGGGCGACCTCGTAGGGGGTCAGTTCCACGGGCGGATCGACAATCGCTAGCGGCAGCAAGACGGCGATCCGCGTGGCGACGCGCCGTGGGACAATCAGCACCAGATCGCTCGTCGCGATCGCCGCCGCCGCCGTCAGAATATTTGAAACCAATACAGGATCGCGTTCCAGGAGTTCTAATTCGACCAATTCGTCATGCACCCGCCCGAAGCCATCCTTGGAGTCCGAGGCGATGGCAGCATGGCGCAAAGCCGCAAAGGTCTCGATCGTCCATTCCTGCGCCAAGGCTGGGTGGTCGTGGCGTAGCAGGCAGGCAAGGCGGTCAGCGTAGAGCGTACGGCGCAAATAGCCCAGTGGCGCAGCATCGATCTGACCAACGGCGAGATGAATTTCCCCCTGCTCAAGCCGCCGGAGAGCGCCGGCTAAACGCGGATCGGTAACGATATCGAGATTAGGCGCGTGCTGGCGCAGAAGCGGTAGAAGAGGCGGCAGCAAAATCAGCGCTTGGTGATCGGGCATCACCATTGTGGCTTTCGATCGCCATCTCTCGTGGGCGTAGTTGCGGTCCATCATCGCGCGGATAGCGTTCAAGACCGGCGGGAGGATCTTGGCCAGGCGCTCGGCCTGCGGCGTCGGAACCAGACTGGTCGATCCACGGACCACCAGATCGTCATTGAAAATTCCTCGCAACCTTGCCAGCGCTCGGCTCATGGACGGTTGGCTCACGCCCACGTGCCGAGCCGCATGCGTAACGTTGCGGTGCTCCAGCAGCGCCTCAAGAGCCAAGAGCAATTTCAGGTCAATTGATGCCAGCATTCGCTGTTGCCGTGCGGCCCGTGCGCCCGTGACAATCTGCTGCCGCCGCTCGCTGTTCTTTGAACTATTTCGGTCGTAAACGAGGTCGTTCATGCGCCTCTCCTTATCTTTCTGGCAGTGTGCTCAGGCCGGCGTCTTGAGATTTGAGATTGCGGGCCGAGTTCTTGCTGGTGACAGCAGCGATGTCTCGCTAGCTGAATCGACGCGGTTCGAGTTTGCAGGCCTCAATCAGCGAAGCAATCGCAGTCCGTTGGTATCGCCGACGAGCGCCTCCTGCGGTTTCGCCTGATGCAGGGGCAAGGCGCTCGCCAGGGACCGCTGCCTTCCTTCACCAAGTCGCGGCCCAGGGTGTACTCGCGACGGTATCGCCGCAAGCTGGACCGGCTTCCACACCTCAAGACTCATTCAGGGACCGGAGAAATTCGTCGCACCAGTGATGGACATCGTGGGTGCGAAGCGTCGTCATCATTGCATTCCAGCGCTCAATCCGATCCTCTAGGCGCATGATAAGAGCCTCTTCAATGGTACGCGCCATCTCCTCCGTGTCATAAGGATTGACCTGCATCGCACTTTTCATCTCTCTGGCTGCACCGCAAAAGCGCGAGAGTATGAGAACGCCGGGGTCAAGTGGATCCTGAGCAGCGACATACTCCTTGGCCACCAGATTCATTCCGTCACGAAGCGGGGTCACCAAACCTATGCGCGCCTTGCGGTAGAGGCCTGCCAACTCCGAGTGCCTGACTGGCTTATGAATGTAGTGCACGGGCACCCAATCGATGGTTCCGAATTCTCCATTAACGCGCCCCACCAGTTCGGCGATCTCCTTCTGAATCGCCAAATATGCCGGTATAACTCCTCTTGATTTCGGGGTGATCTGCAGCAGCAGCGTTTTGTCGACGCGTTGACAGTAGCGCCGCAGAAAAGCGCCAAAGGCGCCAATGCGCTTCTCAATCCCCTTTGAATAGTCAAGGCGGTCGACGCCGATCGCGATGTCATATCCAGCGATCCTCGGATAAGCCTTCTGCAGACGCTCGCCGCGCGCAGCTTGCTCGGCCAGGCTTTCGAAGTTTGCCGTGTCGATGCTGATCGGAAAAACGGCGCAGCGAGATTTGTTCTCATCGACTGCGCGGGAACGCTGTTCGACGGTTTCCCCCTGCTGCTCGCGCTCCAGACATTCGTTGAAATTGCTGAGATCGTAATCGGTATGAAAGCCGACAAGGTCATACGCCGAAAGCCCGCACAGCAAAGTAGCGTACATCGGGACGGTGGAGAGGATGTCTGCCGGCGGCCATGGAATGTGCAGGAAAAAGCCGATCCGGTTGCGCACGCCCGCCTGACGCAATTCTTCAGCGAGCGGTATCAAGTGATAATCGTTCACCCAAATGACGTCATCCTCGCGCAAGAGCGACTTCAACAGCCCTGCGAACATCTGATTGACATGATAATATCCGGACCTTCGTGCCTCGGTATATTCGGCGAGATCGGGACGGCCATGGAAGATCGGCCAAAGGACCCTGTTCGCAAAGCCGTGGTAATATTCGTCCAGATCCTTCTGCGAGAGATCGACAAGCTGGTAGCTGATGCCGTCGATTTCCCGCGGGATCAGCGCCGCTGGGGCCGCCTCGGATTTCACCTTCCCCGACCAGCCCATCCAGAAGCCTTTCTTTTGCTTGAGCGCCGCCTTCAGCGCAATGGCCACCCCGCCCGCTGGCGCCGACCCGTGTTCATCGGGCAACGGAACCCTGTTCGATACAACGATGAGTCTACTCAATTTCACCTCCTGCGGTTGCACGTCGCGAGAGCTCTGCTCCCAAGTTGTTCTGATTTTGCTGGCAATTGGATTGAGTTTGGTTGAGACTAAAGGCCGCTCGCGGTGGAGAGAATGCGCTAGACCCATGTGTTGAGCGACGGAGAACTATACTAGGATAGGGGTACATTTCTATATGAGCTTTCGTGGATATAAGATGTGCTAAAGAACATCTGGTTATGTGTTGCCGTGTCCGGTAATAAAGCAGTCTTCGCCGTGAGAAAGTCAAATTTTTCGAGGTTTCAGATGAAACGAGGTTGAATTCGATTGGGAGATGCATGAACGGAACCTACAGGCGCTGAACGCCGATGCCGCCGCCTGACGATCCGCGGGGAAGGGGATCTAGGAGAGAAGAAGATCGGCGCGTCTCACGGGCGAACGCTCCCGGGGAGGGGCCAACACTCAACGCTAAAATCGGGAAAACACGGCCCATAAAGTCTAGAAGCTTTGGCGAGCTCGGTTCCTGGGCCACATCAGCAATCCCGTGTAGGACCCATCTGTCCGCGCTATTGTGTCATACGCACAACGAAGATTGTGCCGCCTGCTGACCCTGCCTAATTTGGCCCAGCGTCCGGAAGCCCGAGATGCAGTCAACAGGAGTAACCATGAAGAACATTCTCGTCTTGAGTCAGGACGCTTCAGACAGAGAACTGCTTGTGGACTTCTTGTCTAGGCATGAATTCAGGATCAGTGCTGTCGAAAACGGCGAGCAGGCTGCCAGAAAGATGGTGTCTGAAGCGATTGATCTGGCAATTGTCGATCTGAGCCTCAGCCGGGAGGACGGTTTGCAATTCGTTCGGGAGTTTGGCGCCAACAGGAATCTTCCGATCATCATCATCAGCGCCGACTATCAGGATGAGGCCGACAAGGTGGTTGGGCTCGAAACCGGCGCCCGCGATTACATCACCAAGCCCTTTGGCCACCCGGAGTTCCTGGCCCGCGTGCGTGCCGCTATACGCCAGCGCCCGGGGCGCGACCGCAACGCGATCTTTAATTTCGATGACTGGCAAGTAAGCACCAAGCGTCGCCGCTTGCGCCGAGGGACGGATCTTGAAATCAAGCTCACGGCGGGCGAGTTCAGCCTGCTGATGGCCTTCCTCAAGAACCCAGGGCGGGTGCTTTCGCGTGAGCAGCTTTTGAAGGCGACCAGGGTCTATGATCAAGAAGTCTATGACCGCAGCATCGACGTGCTAATCCTGCGCCTTCGCCGTAAGCTGGGACACCGCTCGTCCTTTCAGTATATCCGCACCGAGCGCGGCGCGGGCTATGTTTTCGAGAGCGCCGTGGGCGTTGAGGAGCTAAGGACGCGCCGCTAACCTCCCTGTCCTTGCCGTCACGGCGTGTTCACCAACGTCTCATCGCATGTGATTTCTCGATGTGGGTTGCCGGTAGCGCCACAGGGCTCTGCGGACAGGCATCGAGAAGCTCGTCCGCAGACCAATGGACCTGAGGTACCTCGCTACTGCTTGAGCACGCGCGGCGCTATTTTTTTGGCAGCCGGAACCTAGATCCGTCGACGCGTCGGCATCAGCGAGCAATAGCAAAACGCCGCTGACCGTAGCGTTTCGCTGCTAACCAATGTATGCGGCGCGGGCATGGTGCGCGCCAGGATGGCGTCAGCAGCCACGCCCGGGTTTTCGCGAAGGTCGTTAAAAGATCTGGATGCGCATGACAATACGTCTGAATTACGTGCTCCTGTCTTGGCAATTGTGTCCGGGCCTCCGGCGCGGACCGTGCCAGGGCCTACAATCGGGCCAGCAGCGATTGGAGCAAGTGCCAACGAGCTCGGCTATTCGCGGACGCCTCTTGCGCAGATCCGCAGCGATCGACAACGCCCGGTGCTTCTGCTGGAGAAGCTCCTCGCTTGCATGCGGAAGTGTCCCGCCGGAGCGACTGGCGGCGCGACCACGCTCTCGATGAAAGTTCGTCCCAGTCCCGCGAAAACACCGGTGCAACACCCATTGTCGGGTTTGTCGGGTGCAATACGCTAGTGCGTTCGATCTTTCGCCCAGATGGGCCGAAAGGGTGAAATCGCGCGGAGATTTATTCGTTTTTCCTCCTGCGCCTCTGGCTCGATTTTTGCTGCTCTCGTCGCGACGGCGCACATGCTGTTGAGGACGCAACCCAACTGATGATGAAATGCCGCTGATTTCACGTGCAGGATCAGGACCGCAAGGAAAGATTTGTTGAGAATGGCCAGGATATTTGCATGTCGCCTTTCAAAATAGGCGTGGTCTTTTACTTGCGCACGGCGATGGGATGGAGTCTGCCATATGCTGCACTCGGATCTTGTCTGCTCACCTCCATGGCGGCGGGGCACGACAGTCTGCTCGATCACGCGAAATCGCTGTTCAGCCCCGTTCCCAAGAACGCGCCGGCCCTGGACGGCAATCCGGCGACTGCAGAGAAGCTCGAGTTGGGTAAGATGCTCTATTTCGAGCCGCGACTCTCGGCAGCGCACAACATCAGCTGCAACACCTGCCATCAACTCGGGCGCGGCGGCGCAGATGGGCGCTCCACCTCCCTTGGCGACCACTGGCAGCACGGCGGCCGCAACGCGCCAACTGTGCTCAACGCGGTGTTCAATACCGCTCAGTTTTGGGACGGTCGGGCAGCCGACCTGTCAGAGCAGGCGGGTGGGCCAATCGCCAACCCGATCGAGATGGGGAGCACCCCTGAGCAGGCCGTCGAGCAGCTCAAGGGCATTCCCGGCTATGTGGAGGCATTCCGAGCAGCCTTCCCAGATGAAATCGATCCTCTCGACTATAACAACATCGAGAAGGCCATTGCCGTGTTCGAGGCGACGCTGACCACACCCAACGCGCCGTTCGACCGGTATCTCGAGGGTGACGAGAACGCGCTCACGATCGAAGAAAAGGATGGTCTCAGGCTTTTCGTCGACAAGGGATGCTCCTCTTGCCATAACGGCATCAATGTCGGCGGCGGCATGTACGCCACCTTTGGGGTGGTCGAGAAGCCCGGCTGGGACTTCTTACCGCCCGACGACAAGGGCCGTATCCAGGTTACAGCGAGAGCCGACGATCAGTATGCCTTCAAGGTTCCGACCTTGAGAAATATCGCACTTACCGCCCCGTACTTCCATAGCGGCCGTGCATGGGACCTGGAGCAGGCCGTCGCGGTGATGGGCACAAGTCAGCTAGGCACCCAATTGGCGCCTGAGGAAGTCTCCAAGATCATTGCCTTCTTGGCGTCTCTAACAGGAGACCAGCCGCAGGTGACGTATCCGACCCTGCCTCCAAGCGTCGCCACGACGCCCAGACCTGCCCCTTGACCATCGGCCTCTAAAGGCGCCGGCTGTCATCCTCGGCCCAGACTCAACTTGGATCCGCAATGGTCATTAATTCCCTCAGAGGAGCTGCGCGAGTCTAACAGAGGCGCGCCCTGCGATGGTCGCGTGGAGCGCCGGATAGGCGCGGCGCAAACGAAGAGTTTGGTTATGGCTTGGCTTGTTGAGACGCGCCGCTCAGGCGGGTCTTTCTGCCGTGCTTACCCGTTATCCGGATTAGCGTCATAAACAAAGGCGCGATGTCGATTTCAGGTCGGATCTCGCCACAGGTCCGGTCGCTACTTTGCTCGCTCGCAGCCAGCCAAGTCACCGGCGGTTAAGGAGCTTTGCCTAACAAATCGTTTCGCAAGGAATGCCGTCCTTGTCTCGGTCCAATTTGCCTCCCCATGAGCAGTTTGCCAGATACCAGTTTGCTTCATCGCATGAGCTGATTTGAGAACATGGCCGACGCGGCTCGCACGAATAGCCACTCTGCGCGAGAAGCCTGCGGCTGACGAGGCCTCGTGCTTGGCCCGGCGCCGCCCTATCGGCATGCTCCGCTCGCCACTCCCAAGGTGCCTGAAACGGGCCGGCCCACACGCCGAGCTTTGCCGCTTCCGCCTTCACCTGCTGCAGTGCGTACGCGCCGTGGCTGTAACGGGGCCAATCCAAGGCGTGGCCGTGCTCTACCATCCAGGCGGACAGGCCGACACCGTCTGACCGCTGGCAGTCACCGACAAACCGGTCGTAACGATCCCAGGAGACCAACGAGCAGCGAACTGGCCTCGAGGTCGTCAAGAAGGCGTCTAACGCTTCGGCCGCACGCCGCCCGCAGGGATATTCGAACCCCTTGGCGTCCTCGCAATATTGCTTGCCCTCAGGAGCATCGATGCCGTTGAGACGAATGCGCTGACCATGGATCTCAATCGTGTCGCCGTCCACGACGGAGGCGACCCCAACGATTGGAGGCGGGCTCGGGCCGGTCAGATTCGAGAGACTGATCCCAGGCATGCGGTCGCTGTGCCGCGTGGCTGACTGGAGCGCTAAAGCGCCAGCAGCAGCCATCCCTAAGATCAGTCACCGTGGAATGGGTGCCCAACGCCGCACGCGTGAGCGCTTGGCGCCTGTGCGCTTTCGCCGCTCTTCAGACTGAGTGTCCCGCCGGGATTTATCCAAGTCCGTTCTCCCCGACGGAAGAATGCTTCGATGAGGGAAGAGAGTCCATAGTCGCGCCGTGTTGATGCACTGCGGGGCTGGAGGTGGGTGCCTTCCGTGTAACCGGCCGCCGCCTGAGTTGGCGCTCTCGCTTAGCGGCCTTCCTATTACCGAGTAGCCCGAAGCGCTGGCTCGGTCTTATCTCAACTATGTTCCCGTGACTGTGCCGAGCCGGTGGAGTAGCCGCCATTGGGAACGTGATCCGCGATCTATGTCTCCGTTTGGATGATTCTTAACTGGCCGGGAGTGTCGCGGTCGTCTCACCGGACATCCCTCTATGTGCCAACTCCGCGAGAAAGCGGCTGAACGGAACAATATCATGATGGACGCTGGCCCGCTCGAGGGCGGCCATAAGCCCGGCAGGCCCAGCAATTTCTCGCCACTCATTCTCCGATCCACAGCCACTTCCAGCTCCGTCGTCATCGCCTCTCCGCCAGTGAGTATCCGGCTGCCCGCGATCGCGTCTTCGCCACCTGGCGCGATGTCGCCGGTGCCGTGCTTGTAGGCTGATTAGGACTGGCTTGAGGGCTGCACGTGCGGCAGCTATGCCGATCAGGCGTCAAGTTGACAGTACCGCGTGTTAGAAAATGGAGGCCGGTGGACGCGCGTTTTTTCCTGTCAGCTTCTCGACAGCTAGTTGCGATAGCTTTTTCGTTGGCGTCCGAGTTCGCAATCCATTCGCCATTGAGACTTGGATCTGAGCCTGTCTGCGCAGATTTGCCAGCAGCCTATATTTTCGAATGGAGAATGACATGGATGGTTCTCGGTTCAATCCTCGGCAGTTGAACCCGTTTGCGCCAGGCTTCGCGCGGCAGAATACCGGCATGCACGTAGCGCAACAGGCGGACGCCGCGAGTCCGCAAGCGGACTTTGAGCAGCAGTTGAACCAACTGCAGCCTGGTTCGTCTGAGGAGAGCGCTGGAGGGCGCCGAAGCACGCATCTCGGCGTTTCACGGCCGGTGCCGTCGTTGCCCGATCCGCGTGACGACTTCATCCCTTGCCGCCAAACGTCGGAGGCGGCGGCACACGGACCCGGCCCAGGTCCGAATAGCCAACCGGAGTTTGCGGTGAACAAAGAGGTCCGCGTGGGCGCAAAACGTGACCGTTCCGGGCCCTTTCCCGAGGACAAGGAACTCGTCTCCACCTTCAAGAAAGTGGCCCGCGAAAGGATGTCCCAGCGGGCAGTCCTGGACTTGGGAAGCGATCTGCACCATCTTAGCCGCTGGCTGCGCCAGGAAAATCGGAGGCCCATATTCGACCGGTTTAACCGTGATTCACCTGACCATGCTTCTTTTGTAGCTGATGTGCAGGACTATCTGAAGGCTGGTGGCCGTTCTATTGTTGTTACGCACCTGAAAAAGGTTGCGCCAGGGAGCCTCCCGTCGCGAGACCTTCTAACTGCGGAGCTCCCTGCCGAAGACGTGAATCTTTTGACAAGGTTCCGGCTCGACGCCGAGCAGCGCAACATCGCCGCCAAAGGGACGATCAGACACATCCTTTCCGTATTTAGGCCGTTTGCTCGGTGGCTCCAAGACAACAACAAGGCCCCTCTAGCTTCTCAGTTGCAAGGCGGTTCGCTGGACAAGGAACTTTCGGAGTATCGGGCGGTGGGGGGGGACCCCCGGAACCGCCTTAAATCGGCTTTGGCTGATCTCCGGCGGTTCTTGCCTGGGCCTGAAGAGGCCGAAGGGCCCGAACCCCGTGGCATTGGGCGCCGTCGTAAGCTGACTCCTCATCCCGACGACGCCCCCTTGATCGAGGGCGCGCTCGGCCAAACGCTGAAAGATCTTGGTGCCCCGACTTTGGGGCAGAGGCAATCTGCGCAAGTGCGGGCTTCACGTCTTCGTGGACTGAGTGATTGGCTTCAAAGCCAGGGCAAGGGGAGCATAGCTGGCCGACTAAACGGTTCTAGGCAGGAGCAGATAAGGCTGGACAACGATGTGGTTGCGTTCCAACGGAGTGGAAGCGAAAGAAGAGTCTTTCTTCCCGATTTGTCGCATCTTCGGAACTACATAAAACTAGTCGAGGCCAATCGAGACCTGCGGCCGCAAGCACGTGAGCAGCCGGCTTTGCCAGCAGTGCTGGACGCTGGGCGGCCCAGCCCTTCGCAGGAGCCCCCCGCAACGGCTCAGAACGAGGGTGCCGGGGCTCGCTCGGGCACCTTCGGCGGTCTTCAGCCTTTTGTGGACCTGAATGCGCCCACGCCGTCCGATTTGCGCGACGACGCCCACTTTGCACCAGAGCACTCAGCCGGGGCTCGCTCAGGCACCTTCGGCGGCCTTCAGCCTTTCGTGGACCTGGATGCGCCCACACCGTCCGACTTGCGTGATGATGCGCACTTTGCACCGGCACACTCCACCGGGGCTCGCTCAGACACCTTCGGCGGCCTTCGGTCTTTTGTCGACCTGAATGCGCC